>JBMYSY010000013.1:0-126862 GCA_049603795.1 Magnetovibrionaceae bacterium | reverse complement strand
AAGAATACGGTTTGCCCATGAGCCACCTCCTAACAGAGTGAATCACAGACAGACCTGCAGGGGAATCCCCTCAACGATTCAAATCAAAGGCAAAACGCTTTAGAGGCGCCTAAATCGCTTCGAAGTTCGAACTGCTGAGATTGGCCACATCACCGGCGCTCGTGCCGGAGAATTCCACCAGATCAACGGCACTTCCGCCGCTGTTAGCGACGTCATCCAACCAGGCCAGTTTTGCGTTGCCCGAAGACGAGTCCGAAAAGACCACCATCGCATCCCCTGATGTCGCATCGCCCACCGCATTGCCAAAGGCCAGAATGCTCTGGACGTTTGCCAGCGTGGTGGCTGTCGAACCGGTCACGACGATCACGTTCGCGTTGACGTTCGACAGGTTCAGGATTGTCGCCGTACCGTCCCAGGCGACCTCTTCGTATTCAATCGTGCTGGAGGACGAAAAGCCGAGGGCGGAAAGCCCCAACTGGATCACGTCCGCATCGGAGCCCGAGAGATCGGCGGACCCGGTAAACGTGGATGCCACATCCAAACCGATGGCCCCTGGTGTCGTTGCCAGCTTGATCTTGTCCACGTTGCCAGACGCCAGGTTATAGGTGTCGTTCCCCGTCCCGCCGTCCAGAACGAAGGCACCGCCGGTCGCCGTGGAAATGGTATCCGCACCCGAAGTCCCCACCACGGAAACACTATCGGTCCCCGCCGTGAAGTTGGAGAAGGTGACGCTGCTCAGATCAAAGATCGTACTGGCCATTGAGAAGGTCGCGGTATCCGTACCGGAACTGCCCGAGACCGTTGTGACGCTGGTCAGCCAATCCCCCGCCGAGACGCTGGCCGTGGACTGGTAGTCGATGATTTCGATGTTGTCGACATTCCCGGATGAGAAATCCGCATTCCCGAAGAGCTGGACCGTATCCGTTCCCGAACCGCCATTGATCGACTCGCCGGAACCAAAATCACCCGAGTTCAGAATAATGACGTCGTCGCCGGCCTTGGCATCAATGAAATCGACGCCGGAGCCACCCGTGATGGTCTCGTTGGCGGCATCGCTGCCGGTGATGGTGTCTAGCCCCGAAGTCCCCGTAATGACAATGGCGTCCGTACCCGCCTCGAAGTTGTTCACCGAAACACCCGAATAAAGGTTCAATGTGCTGACGGAACTGAGGTTGAAGGACAGCGTGTTTGCCGTTCCGTTGTTGAATTCCAGGGTCGTCACCCCTGAATAGAGTTCCGGCAGGACAATTGACCCGTTGCCGAGGAACTTGATCTCTTCGATACCGGTGACCGTGGCGGCTGTTGAGTCGAAGTCGGCCGAGGTCTCGACCTGGATCACATCCGTGCCCGTGTTGCCGTTGATGATCTCGGCCCCGGTCAGATCACCGGTCCCGATAAAAATGGTATCGTTTCCGGTCCCGCCGAACAGGCTATCGACCCCTCCCCCGCCATCGAGGAAGTTGGTATCTGAATTTCCCGAAAGCGCATCGTTGCCATCGCCGCCCCGCAGCGTGTCGTTCCCCGCACCACCATTGATGATGAACCCATCGGTGCCGGAACCGCTGACGGTAACCTGATCGTTGCCCGCGTTCATGTGGAAAGTTGTTCCAGCGCTCGAACCGACCGTGCTGTTGTTCTGGATCTTCAGGATGTCCGAACCGCTGCTGGTAAAGCTGAGCGACAAGGCACTCGCGGGGTAGGAATGGACATAGGTATCCCCATTTGCCGCAACACCTGTCAAAGAGAAGCTTGCTCCGAAATTGGGGTCGGCACTCGTTGGGCCTTTAATAATGTCATTCAAGCTGGTCAAACCCAGCACGGATGCCGCAGACACCAGATTGATGATGTTCTCGGTCGGAGGTGCTTCCGGCACGGTTTCCGTATCAGGCTCCGGCTCAGGGGGAGCGACAATTTCCACTGGAGGCGGAGGTGGTGGTGGGACCAATATTGAAGCCAGGGACGGCACGCCAAGATCGAGGCTGCTTCCCCCACCGCCGAGCAGATCATTACCGGCTCCGCCAATCAACTCGCCTTGCCCGGAGCCACCGGTCAATGGTCCTTCGGTGACCGGTCCCGCGGCACCATCACTACCTTGGTCACCGCCACCAGCCCCATCATCCCCGCCACTGCCCGCATTACCGGCTCCCGCAGCGGGTGCCGCTGTCGCAGTCACAAGGGCCTGCTCCGGCGATTGCCCGGAAGCCAGGGCCTCTTGAAACGCGGGATTTGAGAGCTGTTCCGTGACCTGAGCCTCAACAGAGGCGGCGTTATTGAAGGCGGAGTCCAAGTCACCACCCGCCAGGATGGCTTCTTCGAACGCGCGGGCGGCGGCCTCTTCGGCCAAGTCCGTTTCGGGCGCATTGGCCGCCTCTTCGGCAGCAGCCGCTTCGGCTTCCGCGAGAGCAGCATCAGCCCCCAGGCCCTGCGCCTCAGCCTCGCCCAAGGCCTCTTCTGCAGCGACCCCAAGCGCCTCGGCCTCGGCTGCCAGCTCTTCTGGTGAAGGTCCAGCTTCGCCTTCTGCTTCTCCGTCTCCGTCGCCGTCGCCTTCACCTTCTGCGCCATCCGCTTCCGGGGGAAGGTCACCTTCCGGTCCCGGCCCCTCCTCAGTGGATGCCGCAGCATCCTGAGGGGCCTCTTCGGGCGGTTGTTCGGGTGCCGCTTCGGTGGCCGAACCATAGACCGCATCGACGGCGGCCTGAGAAATCTTGATCGGGCTGAGCGGCGGAATGAAAGCGCTGGAAATCTTGGTCGTCTGGAACGGCTCGTTCATCACGACAACACCGGTGGCGTTGCTGATGGCGACCTCGCCCACGGACCCGTCCGGGTCGGCCAGCAGGGTAAAGGTATTCGGCTGGCCTTCCGGCCCCGCCACACCGGCACCCGAGGTACCGCGGACACCGATCGTGGTCACCGGCGTATCGATGATCAGGGCATCCGTGCTGGTTTTGGCGATCTGGCCCGAAACGAAAGTAAAGGCACCCTGGGCGACGCTGATCAGGGCCGATCCCTCTTGGGCATCCGGGTCATAGATCATCTCGTCGATGACCATCTCGGCCTCGTTGCCGAGCGAAAAGGTGGTGCGGTCCACGAAGACGATACCGACCGAGGCTGTGGGCCCGGTGATCACCACATCGCCCTGGAAGATGTCCGTGCTCTCGTCCGCCTGGACCTGCGTGCCGTCCGCGCGTTTGATCGAGACCGCGCCGGTGAGATTGCTCACCTGGCCGATTGGCTCCCCACCTCCACCGGCTTGCGCCAGTTGGAAGCTGTCTCCGGCATCATAGGGGTTTAAGCCGTCCATGGCCGTTGCAACCCAATCCTGTTAACCCGCTTATGTTACACGATAAGCCTAATTGGGTTAACGGGCTCTTGCCGTGATGGGGGATACAGTTGTGACGCCTGTCAGGCGGTGGGCTTGGGCTTCGGGCGAATGGTGGCCTTCCGGGCAACCGGCTTCTTGACGGCCTGAGGGGCAGCGGGAGGGGCCGGTTGCGATGCGGGTTTCTGCGGCTGAGCCGCCCTGCCCTGGCGCTCGGCGGCCTGTTTGAGGGTTTTTGGCGGTGGCGGCGGTGCCGCCTGACCGGTCCGGGGCAGGTTCCCGGCTTCGCCCGGTTGCTGTACGACCGGTTTTGCCTGGCGGAAAGCCGGATCCCCTTCGGCTGCCGGTGCGTTGGGGTTCTTCTTGATCGGCGGTGCCTTGCGGGCGGCGCGCAGGACCACCTGGGCGATCTCTTTCGCCTGATCTTCGAAGGGGCTCTTGCCCGCGCTGGCAAAGGCCTTGATGAACTGCTGCACCCGATCCGGCTTGATATCGGACTTTTCGCACAAGGCCCCGAGGAGCCCCAGGACCGCGAGCAGATGCGCCGCATGGGTATTCGCCGTGCCGATGAGTTGCCCCAGAAGCTGGGGGTCAATCTGCGGAGCGGGAGGCACCGGTTCCGGTTCGGGTTCGCGCCCGAAGACCGGTTTCTTGGGAGAATCAGCCATGGCTTGAGCCTATCGCGCAGAGGGGGGAACTGTGAAGCGTTTACGGCAAGCGGTCAGGCAACCTGTTGATCGGCCTGATCCGCCTGGGTCTCGGCCTCGGCGGGCAAGTCGAAGGTCACTTCCGCGACCTCCATCGTGCCGCCGTCGTCGGTCTGGGCCTGGGCACTCCGCCAGAGGGTATTGCCAAGGATGTCCTGAGGATCGGGTGCCGTGGTCTCCAGCGAGATCGAGGTGATACCGACGTCGGAGAGATCCAGCAGTTCGTTCACCTGGGTTTCCCCGTCCGAATTGCCGTCCTGCCAGATCTTCAACATGCCGAAGATCTCGTCCAGCACGCTGATCGAGCCGTCGTCGTTATCGTCGAATAGAGCGAGCGCATCGAAGCTGGTCGTGGTCGAGGCGGCAGCACCGTCGCGATAGGCAAAGGTCGGCGAGACCACTTCCGAGAAGTCATCCACGCGCCCGTTGGCATTCAGGTCCGCCACCAGAAGACCGTCATCCGGGCCGAACCAGCCGGTGTTCTCGGCGGTACCGTCCCCATTCCGGTCGAAAGTCACACCCGCATCCGCCCCGAGCAGGTTCACCCCGTCGCCGTTCAGATCGAAGACCAGGGGATCGTTCGAATTCAAAGACAGCCCGGCGCTGGAATAGGACGGGTTGCCGGAACCGAACACCAGATCGTTGCCGTTGGACGACGAGTCCGTCACATCGCCGTTCAACCGCCACCAGGCGGCGAGGTTGGATTCTGTCCCATGCAGGAGTTGATCGTAGGTGGCCCCGATTTCCTCGCCCGTCCGGGCGGTATCCCAGACCCGGAAATCGCCGACGCTGGCCGCAACGAAAGGCCCGGAACCACCCGCGCTGCCACTGCCCACGTTCACGTTCAGGCTGCTGGAAAACGCGCCCGGGCTACCGCTGGAATCCGTTGTTGTCGCGGCCAGGGACCCGTCAATGTAGAGCTGCAGGTTATTGGAACCGTCATAGACCATGGAAAGATGATAGAAGGTGCCCGTATTCAGCTGCGCCGTGGATGTGTAGCCGAGCGTTCCGGTCGCCGTTGAGACGCTGACGCTGACTTCGCCCGTCGCGTTCAAAGACAGATCGAAACTGTTCGAGCCTGAAATCCCGCCCATGATGCCGGCGTTGGCCAGGGACGTCGGATTGATCCAGACCTCCATGGTGAAACCGCCCGAAAACGAAATCGCGCTTCCGGAAGCCCCATGAGCCGTCGCGTTGAACGGTGCCGTCTGGACGGCAACAGAGGATTCAACGGCATTCCTGAATTCGAAATCTGCATCCGAGAGCGCATTGGCACCGACGCCTTCCAGGAAAGCATGCAGGTGCAATTCACCGGAATCGAGTTGTCCGTCAACGTCGCCAGCGGCCACGATGCTGGTCGATGTGCTGTCGTTGTAGCGGAAGATCGCCGCATTCGCGACGGCCGCGTTGTCATAGACGACGATCAGGTTCTGAGCCCCGGCACCGGAGGAGAAACCAGCGTTTTGAAGCGCGGTGGTCGCCAGACTGACCGCCGTTGACGCGGTCGCCGTCCCGGCCATCGACGCGGTTGCCTGGGTGATCTCGAAATAGCCTGCGGTGCCGGACGAAATGTCGGCAGTGGTCTTGTTGTTGTCGAACAAGGTGCCATTGCCGGTACCGTTGCCTTGGGTGTGGACCATGCCGACGTTGATCAGATCGGTGCCGACCTCGAAGTTCTGCACCGTGGAGCCCATGTCGGAGGCACTGCCGATGTTGAGACGATCCACGGCCCCGTCGGAAGCCCCGAAATCGACGGTCGTCGCCCCCCGGGAGTTGATCGTGTCCGCCCCGGAACCGGCGGAGATCAAGGTCACGTTCGCGTTGCCAATGATGGTCTCGGCACCCGTTGTGGCGTTGATGTTGATGGCGTCCGACCCGCTGAGATTGCTGATCGTCGCCCCGGAAAGATCAAAACTCGCCCCCGACGCGACGGAAACATTCAGTGTTTCGGTCAGGGCCGCGCCGGAATCGAAGGTGATGGTCGTCAGCGCTGAGACCTGGCTGTCGGTCATCGTCACGACGGCGTTGTTGGTGATGAAATCAAGCTGTTCGACGTTGGAGATCGAGGCGCTGGTCAAATCGACGGCAAAGCCGTTGATCCTAATCGTATCGGTGTCCCCTCCGCCGTCCAGCGTATCCGCGACGCCATCGTTGCTGTCGGTGTAGACAAAGATATCGTTTCCGAGTTCGCCGTTAAGAACATCGGCATTGGACCCGCCGGTGATGGTATCGCCCCCTGTCCCGCCATTCACGGTATTGGCCATGTTCCCCACCTGGCCGAGTGTGATCGTGTCGTCACCCGTGGTGCCATTGGTGGTGAAGGTGTGGTTGAGGGTATCCCCGGCAACGCCGAGCGCCGAATAGTCAAACGACGTCCCTGACATGTTCACCACAAGCGCGTTGGCAAGATTCGAGTTGCCTTGGATGGTGGTGAAGGCCGCGACCTGGGTTTCGGTGAAGGTCGCCGTATTGCTCGAACCCTGGAAGGCGAAGCGTTCCACGTTCGAAATTGCCACGCCGGTGAAGTCGTTGGTGGATTGAATCCGAATGGAGTCCGATGTCCCCGCACCGCCATCGATGCTGCCGCCGGTGGTATCGTTCGCCGACCCGCCGAGCGAGGTGTAGCCGACATAGAAGATGTCATCGCCCGCACCACCGTTCAGGACGTCATCGCCTGAGCCGCCCGAGATATCATCGCTGCCGTCACCGCCGTTGATCGTGTCATTGCCGCCCTCGCCGCGCAGCGTGTCATTGTCGCCGAGACCATCTATCGTATCCGCATTGGCGGACCCTGTAATGGTATCGGCACCGCTCGTACCCTGGTAGGACAGGTTCTCCCAGTCGGAGATCGTGGCGCTGACCGAACCGATGGTATAGCTGGACCCCGCGACCACCAGCGTATCCGAGGCTCCGCCCAGATCCGAGATGGTCAGGCCCGCGATGCCCAAGAGGTCATTGCTCACCGTCAGCGTCGTGTCGCCGGTATCCAGGGATTGAATGTCTGAAACGCCGGTCAACGAGGTAATCGACGAAATATCCACCCCGCTATCGGCGATTTCGATCCGGTCCGAGCCCTCTGCGCCGGCAACAGCGGTCAAACCCGACAAGGTGGTCCCTGAACTGATGGTAAGGGTCTGTGAAACCGAGGCATCCGAAAGATTCAGGGTTTCGATGTTCGTGAACGAGGCCCCCGCCAGGGACAGATCGCCACTGACGACGCCCAGCGTCTCCGAACCCGCATCACCCGTGAAGCTGGTCATCCCACTTAACTGCGTGCTGGTCGCAGAAACCGTGACACCGGACCCCAGGACCAGCGCTTCCACATCGGTGATGGTCGCAAAAGAGAAATCCTGATCGGCCTGGACCGTGATGGTATCGGTTCCCGTGCCACCGTCGATGTAATCGTTGGCCGCGTCATCCGCACTATCGGTGCCGACCGTGAACCCGTCGTCGCCATCATCGCCGATCAGGTGGTCATCGCCCGCGCCACCGATCAGCACATCGTTGCCCTGTCCACCGACGAGGATGTCGTTGTTATAGGAACCTTGCAGCGTGTCGGCACCGCCCAGCCCGAACAGAATGCCGCTGGCAAGGTTACCGGCTGTAGAGTCGATCCCTGAGCCGCCGATCAGGCCATCGGCCGTCTCGCCATCCGCGAGGCTTAAAGAATCCCCTGTTGAGTCATTCCCTGCGCCGACAACGAAATAACCGGAGGAAAGGTCATTGAACCCGGTATCGACCCCCACGGTACCATCGCTGAATGTCCAAGAGTTGAGACCCGCGTTCGAGAGGTCGGCCTCTGTCAGGTTGTCCGCTTCGACGAAAAATCCCTCGACACTGTTCAGGTCGATCGTACCGGCGACGGATGCACCGGAAAGCCCACCGCCAAAGGTATAGGTGACCTTCTGTGGATTGGCGGAAGCATCCACCACGCCCCAGCCGTCCGAAAGCCCACCCAGTCCCAGGTAATCGATCCCGCCGCCAAGCGACAACGTGTCCGATCCACCGAGGGACAGCCCCTGGATCATCAAGACGTCCTCTAGCGCACCTGAGCCGATAAGGTTGTCGTCCCCGAGAGAGGCGTCGAGGTCCAAGATCGGGCCAGGATCGACGAAAACCGGATCTTCGAAATCTTCTTCGAATTCTAAGAATGGACCCTCTTCAGGATCGTCCGGCGGCGGTGGAATGAAACCACCACCCTCCTCGCCGTCATCGTCATCATCAAACGTAAAGGTCTCGTCTTCATCATCGTCGTCTTCTTCGAAATCCAAGAAATCCGGTGGCCCATCATCCTCAGGTGGTCCTTCAGGACCGGTATCCACGCCGAGTTGATCCAGCGGAACACCGGAGGAAATCAAAGACTGTGTCGTCCCGGCGGCCGCAAAGGCATCAGTCAGAGAACCGCCTGTCTGCAAGACCTCCAAGAAGGCATTGGCGATGGCTTCCTCTTCGGCGCTCAAAATTGATCCGCCCTGGGCATTTGCCAGGGTCTCTTGCGCCTGCAATTCCTGTTCGACGGCTGCCGCCAGTTCCTCAGGTGTCAACTCCTGCTCGACAAAGTCCAGGGCTTCCTGCTGTTCGTCGGTCAGCTGCCCGCCCGCCGCCTCGGCGGCGGCGGCCTCGGCGGCGGCGGCGACTTCTTCCTCGGTCAGGCCATCCTCGATATCGTCATCAGAGATATCACCACCATCTCCCGCAGGGCCGCCCGCGTCACCGCCCCCACCCGAAAAAGGGGCCTGGTCCGCAGGCGGCTGGGGCGGCAGGAAACGCGTTGCCGCGCCGTAAAGCTGGTCCACCGCCGCCTGGTTCAGCGGGATCGGCTTCACCGGCGGGACCACGGAGCTGGTCATCTGCGACGTGGCGAAGAGCTGGTTCAGGATGACCGCACCCATGGCATTCGACAGCACCGCTTCGCCGAGCGACCCGTCGGCCCCCGGCAGCAGGGTGAGCGTGTTCGGCGTGCCCTCGGGCCCGGCCTGGCCGGCAATATCGGTCCCCCGGATGCCAATGGTGGCCACAGGGGTATCAATGGTCATACTGTCGGGTGTGAACTTGGCGATCTGGCCGGAGACCATGGAGAAGACGCCGTTGGCGATGTTCAACGACATCGAGCCCTGACCGGCTTCCGGGTCATAGATCATCTCGTCGATGACCATGGAACCTTCGGGGCCGAGAGAGAAGGTGGTCGCGTCCGAGAAGACAATCCCGATGGAACCGTCCGCAGCGGTCTCGACCGAGTCACCTTGGAAAATGGGCGTGCCTTCCGCGCCTTCGATGCGCGTCCCATCGACGCGGACGATCGTCACGCCGCCTTCGGCGTTCTCGATCTGACCGATGGGCTCGGAATTGCCGGATGGCGCACCGCCACCGGGCGTGCCACCCGGGGCACCCCCCAAAGGTGGCAAGGAAATCTGTGCGACCTCGACGCCGCCAGGGGCGTCAAGATTCTGCGGATCGATATCCGCCATGGTTCAAACCCTCCCCGGCGTTCTCGCCGGCCCTCGCAGGCATAATCGGGCAAGATTATGATTCTTCACAAAGATTACCCGAACTGTTCAAAGTTTAGTTAATTTTGAAGGGCCGGAGAGTGATGACCATCACAGGCCGGGCTTTGTTGACGCTGGCAACAGCGGGTTTTAACCTTAGGCTGAAACGACCATTCAACGCCCGTCGGTGGCGGCCTTAGGGGGATTCATGAACCTGACCAGCGCTTTCCCTCATCTGCGAGAAGAAGATCGCGCCCTGCTCGCCTCGATGGGCAGCCGCATCGCTGTCCGGTCCGACCAGCCGGTGCTGCACGAGGGGGAAAAGACCGAAGCGCTTTACGTCACCATCCGGGGCATGTTCCGCGTGACCCGCAGCTACGATGCCGAACACAGCCTGGAATTCGCAGGCCCGCTCGGTCCGGGCGACCTGTTCGGGGAAATGTCCTTTCTGGACGACCGTCCCAGCAGTGCGACTTTGGTTGCCGACGGCGATTCCGAGGTGCTAAAATTGGAAGGTGAAGCGGTGCGCAAATTGATCGCGGAAAACGATGCCTTTGCCGCCGGTTTCTACAAAAGTGTCGCCGCCGTTCTCAGCCGCCGATTGCGCCAGACCAGCAATCGGGTCCTGCAGCCCCCTATGATGAGTTGATCTTGGGATGAGCTAATCTTGGGATGAGCTAACCAGGGATGATTTGAAACGGGTAACGGGCGTCACCTGTCATAGGGGGGTCACCATTCCGTCTTAAGTCTTAATCGTCCGCAATCCGACGCTTTCCCTCCTTTCTTTCTTGCCAACAGGACAGCCCCCGATGTCGCCCGATACCGCGCCGAATACCGACCTGCCGACCGACGCCAGCAGTTTCGATCTGAATGACCCGCAGTGGTATCTGAACCGGGAACTGACATGGCTGGAGTTCAATCGCCGTGTCCTGAACGAGGCTCGGGACAAGCGCACGCCGCTGTTGGAGCGGGTGAAGTTCGTCGCCATTGTCTCCGGCAATCTGGACGAATTCGCCATGAAGCGGATCGGCGGTCTGAAGCAGCAGGTCGGTGCCGGCGTCCATGACCGCAGCGTGGACGGCCGCACGGCAGCCGAACAGATCGCCGCCAGCAACCTGATGATGCGGGAGCTGCTGGCCGAACGCCGCGAGATCTACCTCGGCCTGATCAAGGAACTGGGCAACGTCGGCATCCATCTTTGTGACTATGGCCAGTTGAGCGCCAACGAGCAGGCCAAGGCCCGGCAATTCTACGTGGAAAACGTCTTTCCGCTGGTGACGCCGCTGGGCATTGATCCGGCCCACCCCTTCCCTTTCATCTCGAACCTGTCGCTGAACCTGCTGGTGACGCTGGCCAGCCCCGACGGACGTGAACCGATGCTGGTTCGCATCAAGGTACCCGCAGGCGTGGTACCCCGTTTCGTGGAGATCGAACAGGAAGATGGCGAGGCACCGAAGTATGTGCCCTTGGAACAGGTCATGGCCCACAATCTGGACCTGCTGTTCCCGAAGATGGACGTGATCTCCTGCGAAGCTTTCCGCGTCACCCGGAACGCCAATACGGAATTGGACGAGGAAGAAGCAGGCGATCTGTTGTCGATGATCGAGACCGAACTGCGCGACCGGAAATTTGCCCCTATCGTCCGCATGCAGGTGGAAGCCGGAATCGATCCCGTGCACAGGGGAATGCTGGCGGCCGAGCTTGGCCTGGACGAAGAAATGGACGTCTTCGAAGACGACGTCACTATGGGCCTGCGGGACCTCTGGCAGATCGTCGGGATCGACAGGCCGGAATTGAAGGATCCGCCGCATCATCCGATCGATAACGTCTGGATGCAGGAAGACCGGCCGATCTTTCACATCATCCGGGATGCCGGAAACATCCTGCTGCACCACCCCTACGAATCCTTCACCACCTCGGTGGTTCGCTTCGTCCAGGAAGCCGCCCGCGACCCGAAGGTCTTAGGCATCAAGATGACCCTCTATCGGACCTCGTCGGACACCCGCATCATCGACTACCTGATCGAGGCGGCGAGAAACGGCAAACAAGTCGCCGTAGTGGTCGAATTGAAGGCGCGCTTCGACGAAGAGGCCAACATCCGCTGGGCCAACCGGATGGAAGAAATCGGCATTCACGTGACCTATGGCGTCGTGGGGCTCAAAACCCACTCCAAGCTGGTTCAGGTTCTGCGCAAGGACTACAACGGCCTGCGCCGTTATTGCCACATCGGCACCGGCAACTACCACGCCGGTACCGCGAGGCTCTATTCGGACCTCGGCCTGTTGACCTGCGACACCGAAATCGGCACGGATCTGACCGAGCTGTTCAACTATCTGACCACCGGCTGCACACCTGCGCGGAAATACAACAAACTGCTTGTCGCGCCAAAAACCCTGAAGAAGGGCCTGCTGGACCGGATTGACCGGGAAATCAAGCTGCACAGTTCGAAGACACCCGGCCTGATCCGCCTGAAAACAAACGCCCTGGAAGACGCGGACATCGCCCGTGCGCTCTACAAGGCCAGCCAGGCCGGCGTCGAGGTGGAACTTCTGGTCCGCGACACCTGCCGGGTGCGTCCGGGCCTCAAGGGCCTGTCGGAAAACATCAAGGTCGTCGGCATTGTCGGGCGGTTCCTGGAGCATGCGCGGATCTATTACTTCCAGAACGGCGGTGAAGAAGAATACTTCATCGGTTCCGCCGACCTGATGCGCCGCAATCTGGAAAGCCGGGTCGAGGTCATCACGCCGGTCGAACAGCCGAGCCTGCAAGCCGAACTGAAGAAAATTCTCGACCTGCAGATGAGCGACCCGCGCCAGGCCTGGGACATGCAGGCGGACGGTTCCTACGTCCAGCGAAACGCCGGGCGCAGCCGCGCGAAAGGCTGCCAGCAGCAGCTGATCGACATGGCGGACAAGCGGAACAAGGACGCCAACAAAATCCGCAAGAGCAATCTTCAGGCCCTGGCACGCAGAGCCGCGAAATAAGACCTATTCTTTCGGATAGGTAAATTTCGGGATGTCGTAGGATCCCTCTTTCTTCCGGCGCAGCCGCTTCGGCGTCAGCCGCCGGATGAGGGCTGCGGCGGCGATGAGGGCTCGGACGAGGAAAGAGGGTTCGGCCATCTCAATCTTCTCTGCCTTTCGTTGCGGCTATAGCAAATCCGCTGATTTCAGGTGATCAAAGATCGCCCGCGCGATCAAGCCATTCCCCCGGTCATTGGGATGCCGGCAGTCGCGATAGATGGACTGTTCGTCGGCAAAAAGGTCGGTTAAATCGACAATGTGGCTGTATTCGTCGCGACCGAGCCTTGGCCTGACCTCGCTATAAAAAGCATCCACCGCCGCCAGATAGGAACTGCCGTCGGGATTGGTCCGGGGCGCGAGTTGCTCTGTCGCCAAATCGATGTCCGAGCCCTTCGGCTGATAAGCGCCAGCCCCCAGGACCGGCTGCAAAAAGACCCGCACCCCCGACCCTGCCGCCGCTTTCATCAAGCCCGCCATCCGCAGCCAATGCGCGGCGGGTGTCGTCTCGCAGGCCGGCCCCAAGGTGTAGCCCGAAAAGGCCTCCGCCCCCTGGGATACCGACCGCGCGAGGGTCTCTTGAAACTGGTGCACAAAGGGATGCCCCGGCGGCGACCATTGAAACCCCAGGTCATTGATCCCGCTCAAGACAAGAACCATGTCCGGTCTCAGGGCCGGCAGATCCCGGATCAGCTTGATGAGTTCCTGGGCCGCGCCAAATCCGCCGACCGCGCCATTCGCCACCTGCCAGGGTCCATCCGCTTCGGCCTCCAGAAGGCGCAAAAGATGAAGCGGCCAGTTGCAAAGCTCCAGACGGGAACTGGTCGAGCCGCCAAGGATCATGACCTTCTTCGGCGATTGGTCATCCGGGGCTCCCATGACCTCGTAGCCCGGTATCTGGCGGATATAGGTCGGCCCTTCCGCCTGGTGATTGTGGGCAAAACCCAGCAACGGATCATAGAGGCTGTAGTCATAATCCTTGTTCTGCTCGGTCCGTTTTGATTTCGACAGGAAGAACATGCGGCTCTCTAAAGCTTTGGTGGAATTGTCCAGCACCATACTTGCGGATAGCTATACGCCCTTCAGACGGGTCAGGCCAAGCCAAGTCAGTGCCATGTTAGTACGGCTTGACAGTTTGCGTTAAGCCCCTGATTTTAGAGCTTCAATACGGGGGGAAGCAGAATGGCGCATCGCGATCCGGGCTTTGGCCTGGATGGTTTGCTGGAAGCCTATGATTCGTTGCGCGTTGCTTTCGCGGTGTTCGACGAAGACGACGTGCTCGTCTACCACAACTCCCAATACCGCTATATGTATCGCTCCTTCCTGGAAATGGACGAGCTGATCGGGCTGCCCTTCGAATCTATCCTTCGACGGCTGTTAGAAGGCGGCGAGATTGCCGGACGCATGGCGATCGAGGAACCTGATCGCTGGGTCAAGGAGCGCCTCGCCCACCACCGGGCCAACAACTATATCCCCCTGGAACAACGCCTGACTGATGGCCGCTGGCTGCAGATCAAGGAGCGCCCGACCCCGTCCGGGGGTATCATCGGCCAGTGGACCGATATCACGCGGGACAAATTCGCCCGGCTGCTGCTCGAAGACGCCGTCGACAGCACGGCTGACGGTTTCGCGCTTTGGGATCAGACCGACCGGCTGGAACTGTTCAATCCCCGCTTTGCACAACGCCACCGCGGGCCCAAGGGCGAACCGAAAAAGGGGGACCGCTACGAACAGGTCATGCTCGACCTGGCAAACAGCGGTGCCCTGATCCTCGAACAGGAACCGATGGATTGGGTGCGCGAACGCATGAGCCGCCGCCGGTTGGGCGAAAGCAAGACCATGTTGGAATTCGCCGACGGGCGCTGCTTCATGTTGAAGGACAGGCGCACAAGGGCGGGCGAAATTGCCACGGTCGTCACCGACATTACCGAATTCAAGGACCGAGAGAGACAGCTGATCTATCGGGGTCAGTCGCTCGAAAGTTCCGCCTTCGAACTCGAGCTGGTCAAGGCGGCCTACGAGGAACAGGGAGTCTCCCTGGCTCAACTGGCCGAGGGCCTCGCCGAAGCAAGGAGTGCCGCAGAAGCCGCCAACCGCGCCAAATCCGAATTCCTGGCACATATGAGCCATGAACTCCGAACCCCCCTAAACGCGATCATTGGCTTTTCCCAGATCATGCAGGGGGAACTGTTCGGCACCTTAGGGTCAGACCGCTATCGGGACTACACCAACCACATCGCCGACAGCGCGCATCATCTACTGGAAGTGATCAATGACGTGCTGGACCTCTCGCGCATCGAACTCGGTCGCTATGACATCCACGAAACCAATCTTGACCTGATCAAGGTGGCGCGTGCATCGATCAACATCCTTCACAAATCGGCTGAACAGAAACAGATCAACCTCGTCTGCCCCTTCAGTGACGCTCCGCCCCTTTGGGCCGACAAGCGGGCCATGAAACAGATTCTGATCAATCTTCTGGGCAATTCGTTGAAGTTCACCCCGCCCGGCGGCGAGATCAAACTCGACTGGTACCGAACGGAAGCCAACGAACTGTTGATAACGGTCCAGGACACCGGTATCGGCATCGCCGAACGGGACCTTGATCGTATCCAGGCCCCTTTTGCCCAGACCGGCGACCCCGCCCGTCGAAGGCACGAACTGCAAGGCACGGGCCTCGGCCTCGCCATCGTGAAGTCATTGACCGAGATGCAATCGGCCCGGTTCGAGATCGCCAGTCAGCTCGGCGTCGGGACCACCGTCTCCATCGTTTTCCCGTCCAACCGGGTGGATCAATTGGGGCCTGCCCCGGAGGAGTAACCCTCCCCCCTACCGGGAAAGCCTCAGCACATACCCTTCTTCGCTCGCCCCATGGACGGAATCATGGCCGAAGATCACGACTTCGGACAGTTCCTCCGGCACGGCCACGCCGGCCAGTGACCGTGTGAACGGCTGTTCATCCACGTGCGGATGATACAGCACACGCTTACCCAAAACCTGCCCGTCCGGCGTTCTCACGTCCCAGGCATTGGCATAGTGCTCCCAACCCGTGTCGGCGTGACGGAGCGTCACCGAAAACGTCCAGAGCCCGCCACCTTGGCCCCTTGCAGAGGCCTTGATAACCGATACCTCGCCCGCCCAGGCAGAAAGGCTACAAGTCATTGTTATTGTAGCGCGCCGTTTGTTTTTGCAGTAAATGCCGTTTGAAACTGCAGCAAAAACCTAAGCCCTTTTTCGGTTGGTGATGAGGAGTTCGGGGGCGCGGCCGTCGGTTTTTACCCGGCTGCAGCTGTAGCGGGTTTCGACTTCCTCGATGTGGAAGGCCTGGAAGGTTTCGCGGACCTCGGGAAGGTCATTTAAAGACAGGATGAAAGCCCCCTTTAAACGGGCCAGCAGGTCCGCCATTTCGGCGAAGTCGGACCGGCTGAAGAGGCCCTTGCCGTAGACGGCCTCGGAGTTCCAGTAGGGCGGGTCCAGATAGAACAGGGTGTGGGGGCGGTCGTAGCGGCCGAGCACATCTCGCCAGTCCAGACATTCGATGGTGACGGCCGCCAACCGAGCGCGGGCGGTCTCGATCAGCCGCATCACCTTGTCGGGGTCAAAACGGCTCGGCCGGTCGGTGGTGGTCCCGAAGGTCGGGTTCGACGGGCGGCCTCCGAAGGCCAGGCGCTGGATCACCAGAAAGCGGACGGCGCGTTCAATGTCGGTCAGGATCTCGGGTGGTGTGGCCTTCAGCCGGTCGAAGTCGGCGCGGGCGCCGAGCTGGTACTGGAGGGCAGCGGTGAATGCGTCTGGGTGGCGCTGGACGATCCGAAACAGGTTCACGATCTCGTCGTTGCGGTCGTTGATCATCTCGGCCTTGGGCCGGGTCTTGCGGCGGAAGAATACCCCGCCCATACCGACAAAGGGCTCGGCGTAGAGGGTGTGGGAGATGGTCTCGATCCGCGCGGTGATGGCCTTGGCCAGAAGCGCCTTGCCGCCGATCCAGGGGGCGAGCGGCTTCGCAGGGGTGACGGGTTCCGGGGTCAGTTTGATGGGCATGTCGAGCGTCCTTTGTTTCTGGACGCTCAGGGGCGCTCTGGTCAGCTGTTGGGATCGAGGCTCTCGGCCTTCAGATGGTTCAAGGTTCCGCAGCGGGAACACTTGATCTGTAGCACGAAGGCGCGACCGCGAGCGAGCAACTTGTCGCAATGGCCGCAGCGGATCTCGGGCAGTGGGTCTGCTCTGTGGCGTGTTGAGGGGCGGTCCTTTTCCATGGGGGGCGAATCCAGGCATGATCCTTCCGCCCTGTTGCGCAGGGTGGCGGGTTGGATCGGTAAGCGGCCGTAGCCATCCATGGGCGTTACCGCGCCCGGCTTGAGGCGTTGGCGCGCCTCGGCCCCCGCCGGTCCATACCGGGCTACAGGGGCGCATGGTTTCGGTCCAGATCCCGGAAGCGGGTGAATTCACCCTGGAAGGCCAGATCGACCTTGCCGATGGGACCGTGGCGTTGCTTGGCGACGATCACTTCGCCCACGCCCTGGATCAGCTCCAGGCGGGCTTTCCAGCGTTCCTGGCGCTCGAAGAACTTCTCCGGGGCCTCATCGCCGCGCTGAGTGGGTTCGGTGCGCTCGTGGTAGTACTCCTCCCGATAGATGAAGGTCACCACGTCGGCGTCCTGTTCGATGGAGCCTGATTCTCGCAAGTCTGAGAGCTGCGGGCGCTTGTCTTCGCGCTGTTCGACCTGGCGCGACAACTGGCTGAGCGCGATCACGGGAACGTTCAGCTCCTTGGCCAGCGTCTTTAGGCCGCGCGTGATCTCGGAGACTTCCTGGACCCGCCCGTCCGAGCGGCTGGCAGACGAGCCGGAGATCAGCTGCAGATAGTCCACCACGATCAGGCCGAGGCCCTGTTGGCGCTTCTGGCGCCTGGCACGCGTGCGGAGCGCAGACACGGTCAAGGCGGGCGTGTCGTCGATGAAGATCGGCACCTCGTAGAGGGCCTGGGTGGCGACAACCAGGCGCTTGAACTCCTCGTGGCCCAGCTCGCCTTTGCGCATGCGGTCAGAGGCGATTTCGGTCTGTTCGGAGATGATCCGGCTGGCCAGCTGTTCGGATGACATTTCCAGGCTGAAGAAGCCCACCACCGCGCCTTCCTCGCCGCCCGTCTCAAAGTGGCGCTTGGCGGCGTTGAAGGCGATGTTGGTCGCCAGAGCCGTTTTGCCCATCGACGGGCGCCCGGCCAGGATGATCAGGTCGGACGGGTGAAGCCCACCCAGCAGGCGGTCCAGATCCAGTAGGCCCGTCGTCACCCCGGCCAGGGCACCGTCGCGCTTGTGGGCGGCCTCGGCCATGGTGATGGCCTCCAGGATCGATTGGCGGAAGTCCTGGAAGCCGCCTTCTGTCACCCCTGCCGTGGCCAGGTCATAGAGGCCCTTTTCGGCGCTCTGGATCTGGGCGGCCGCCTGGTCATCGATGTCGGCGTCATAGGCCCGGTTGACCATGCTTTCGCCCAGCGTGATCAGCTCCCGCTTCAGGTGAAGGTCATAGACCAGGTGGCCATATTCGGCCGCGTTGACGATGTTCGCCGCCGAATCCAGCAGCTCCATCAGGTAGGCCAGGCGCCCGACGTCGGCCAGGGCCTCGTCCTGTTCGAAGAGGGAGCGCAACGTCACGTGGCTGGCGATCTGGCCGCGGTCGATCAAGCGGACGATGGCGGCGAAGATGACCCGGTGCGGTTGGATCGAAAAGTGGTCCGGCCGCAGGAAGTCGTTGATGCTCTCATAGGCCTTGTTGTTCAGCAGAATGGCGCCGAGGAGCGCCTTCTCGGCCTCCAGGTTGTGGGGCGGCTTGCGGAAGCCCACGGCGTCGTCATCGGTGGGGAGGTTTCCATCCATGGCTGACTACCGCTAAGCCTCGCTCTTCTTCCAAATGACCGG
This sequence comes from Magnetovibrionaceae bacterium, assembly GCA_049603795.1. GTDB lineage: Bacteria > Pseudomonadota > Alphaproteobacteria > Rhodospirillales > JBMYSY01 > JBMYSY01. The sequence goes on along the minus strand of JBMYSY010000013.1, from coordinate 108,413 downwards.
CTGAGCGCTGTTCGGAATCCGGTCGCGGCCGCGGGCCATCGGGTGCTTAGGATCGCCTGCTTTCGTCAGCCCGAAGCAATAAAGATCCGGCCAGGGTTCGTATCCGGCTTGGACTTCCTCGATCACCTGGTCGATCCAGTCCCCGGCCCAGGTCTGGGCCCCCCAACAGGCGACAACCAGGCCCGCTCTTTTCGCTTCACGCGCCACTATGCCGAGGTTCTGGTGGATGCGGTCTCGGGCCCAGAAGTCGGGCCCATTTTTCTCCCAATCTGCCCAGGCTCGGCAGTCGGCCACCTTGGCACTTCGAACAGGAAAGACGTTGACGGCCGTGAAGCCTCCATACCCCCAGGCGTGGGCGAAATGTGTCCAGCGCCGGACGGTTGGATCATCCTTTGAGGCGTCAGCCGTGGACGGATTTAACCCGATGAAGCAGACGTGTGGCCCTGCGCGCCAGGTGCGCGAAAGCGTGAAGCGCAAAGAACCGCAGGGCGAGAGTTCGGCCTGCCGAATGATCTCCTCCGGCAGGGGCTCAACCTCTTCTGGCGTTGCGATCAGCGGGCTCACCCGACCACCGACCAATCGACGCCGTCCAGGACACCCTGGATAGCCGCCTCATCAGCTGCAGCGTCCACGGCTTCTTTGGCTTCCTCGCGGATGTCCTCGATCACGGCGGCGATGTTGATCCAGGCCTCGGCTTGGGACTGCCATTCCTGAGCGACTTCGAGCAAGGAGATCTGCAGCCTCGCGGCGCGCTTGGCCGCCAGGGGATATGTTTCGGGTTGCGGGTCGGGATCTTCGGCGATGGCCTTGGCCTCGTCGGCCTTGCGCTGATAGACCATCGCTTGGCCGTCGCCGGGGGTGATGAACCGTTGGCGGATCTGTTCGGCCGCTTCGTCGATGCCAGCCTTAGCCGCCGACTTGGCTCGGGTCAGGGCTTCTGTTTGGCTGAGCACGTCATGCTCTGCGGCGCGGCCCCGGAACTCGACCGCGTCCGGCAACGTTGCACCATCTTGCAGCACCACGAATTGGTCGAAGAATGGTACCCAGGGGAGCCCGCCTGTCGGGTCGGAGTTGTCGGGATAGGGCCGACCATCCGCCGAAACGATGGCGACGGTGCCTGGATAAAACCGTTTGAAGATGCCTTCGATATCCATCGCTTCGTCTCCTTTTTAGCTTTCCGGGATGATTTCGATGATGAAAACGGCGGGGTTGCCGACACCAGCCAAGAGCGCGCCGGGGTTAACGGTGCCGTAACTGGCAACGCTATGGCCGTATTTGACCCGGAGGTTCTGCAGACCGGTTGCCATGCCCCTTTCCTCGATATCCAGGATCAGGGTTTGGACGGACGAATAGCCGCCGTTGAAAGTCCAGACGCCACCGGAGATGACGGGGTTTGCCGATGCAGATGATGCCGATTGGATCAAGGGCACGTAGCAGGTCGAGCCGCCTGAATCGTTGACTTGGCCAAAGTACGAAGAGCCATTGACCTCGACCCCCGGCGCATAGGAAACCGTGCCGCCGCCGGGGGAGTCGAACTCCGCTTCGACCACGGTCAGCCGGATCTTGCCTCGGGTCGGCAGGTCCACCGTGATGCCACCGCCGGAAACGTCATTTCCGCCTGCAGAACAAGCAATGCTGATCGTTGTGCTCGCCGCCGTGTTGGTGATCCGGTAGCTGGCCGGGGTCGCTGGCGCCGCGTCAATATCGACCACCACCTTGTTGGCGGCGGTGGCGTGGCCAAGTTTGACCTTCGACGTGGTTGAGCTGATCGCGCCCGCCGTGTCGGTGGACAGGTAAACCGGGCCGACCGTGAGGCCCGAAAGACCGGTTTCGTGTGTGCCAAAGAAGGTCACTTCGGACGCCGTTACGTCGGCAATCCCCACCGCCCATTGCGCCACCGTGCCGTCAGCGATGGCCTGGTCGAAGCGGGCGTTGACGCTGTCCCAATAGACCACCTCCCCGTCTGCCACGCCGGATGCGAAGGTCTGGCCTTCGGCAAATACCCGATCCTTGGTGACGTTGGGGGCGGCCGCCACGATCAGGGCGTTGATGGCCGTCGCCACCTGGGTGCGGTCGTTCTTGTCCAGGGCCAAACCGGCGGTCGTGACCACGTTGGCCAGCTCTTCCTGGATGGTGTTGAACCAATCGTATCCGGCCACGGTGGCTGGCACACCGGTACCGGGGTCGCCCGGTGTGAAAAAGCCCGGTGTACCCACAGGCTGGGTGGCAGGGATGACGGCGGCGGCGGTGGCGTTATCGACGCGGTGCATGGCTCAGACTCCGTAGGCAAAAAGGCAGTTTGTGTGGGCCGGTTTCACCCGGCTAATGGCGCATTCGAGAAGCTTGTTGCCCCAGCTCCTCAGCGGGTCTTCACAGGAGCTTTCGCAGGTGAATTCGCGGATGGTGGTCTCGGGCGCGTTGACGATCCAGGCGAAGCGCCATTCCTCATCGGCCACCGGGTCTTCGCAGCCGCTTTCGCAGGTGAAGGGGCGGTGTTCGGTGATGGTGATCTCGTAGCCCAGCAGGCGGGCCAGCTCGATGATGTAGGCCCGCGATTGCCCGCCGGTTGAGGTCAAGTGAGCGTGGACGGCCGCCTGGCGTTCGGACAAGGTTTCAGCTTCGCCTGCCGTGCAGGGACGGGGTAGCCCACAAACGCCTTCCCAATCGATCAGCATTTCGACCGCGGTGCGCGGATCTGACTCCTCGATCAGATCCAGGGCGCGGTTGTGAACGCGTGCGTCTTCTTCCGCCTTGGCCTTTTGAAGGCCCATTTGAACGCTGTCGGGATCGCGCGGCCAGGCGCCGCCGGTTGGCATCAGCTGGCCTCGGGCTTCGGCATAGGCGGCGGCATCAATGCGGGCTGTGGTCATGTTATCAGCTCCAGGTGATCGCGCCCGGCACAGCAATTTGGCCGGTGGTGTGTGTGACGTTGGCGACAGGGCTCACCAGGCCGTGGTCGTACTCGCCCGCGGCGAGCGAGATTGCCTCGCGCAGCCTGCTGATCAGGATGGTTGAGGCGGGCGTGGCCTCCCGGCGGATCAGATCCGCAATCTCGGCCTCGACGGCCAGGCGCACGGCTTCGGTGGACGGGTTGAGCCCGGAGATCTCCACATCGAGGGCGATGGGCACCGGAGCAACCACAGTCAGGTCGGCCGTCACGGGGCGGAGATCATCGAGCGCGGTCTGCACCGCGGCCACGTCTTCGGCCAGCGGAATGCCGTTCGCGTAGGTATCGTCCATCATGAAGCGGACGCTGACCGTGCCCAGCCCCAGCTCCTGCGGATAGACCCAAGCGCGGGTCACGCCCGGCTGGGCCAAGGTCCAGGCCACATAGTCGAAGTCGGCACCGCCGTGGGGTGGTTGCTGAATGCGGGTGATGATCCGTTGGCGAAGCTCGTTGTCTGTCTCGATGTCGGTACCGCCGGTCAGCGCGCCCGCTGTGACCTGGCCGGAAGTGGCCAGGCCGACAATCGGATTGACCAAGGTCAGGGTCACGCCTGCAGCGGCATTGCCGGTCTGACCTGTGGCCTCGGCGACCAGGTCAAGACTGACGGTACCAGCCTCGACCGTGGTCTCCGCCGTGGTCTGGTACCGGACCTCGTCGGCGCGCTGCAGGACCGTGCCCGCGGGCACCACGGTGCCATCGGTACCGGTCACCGTGACTGCCCCAGTGGCGGCGGTGGGTTGCTTCCGCGGGATGGCCCAGATGGACCCTTGGCGGTCCAGGACTTCCGTCTCGGCCGTGTCGGGCAGGATCTGTTTCGAGACGTGCTCGATGTGGCCATGCAGGCCATGGGCAACACCGGCATCGACGCGGGCCAAGACGTTCAGATTAGACCCGGCCAGGCGGGCGTCGGCGCCGTCCAGGCGGCCGTCCGTGTCGGATTGGATGCGCTGGTTCAGCTCAGGCAGGGTGGGACGGGGAAATGGCATCAGCTTCTGCCCTCCATGGCGCGCCAGAGGTTGTCGTATCGGAAGACTTCGGGGCGTTCCGGCCGGGTGATCGTGACGGTCAGGGCCAGCACGCCTGTTTGAGCCCATTCGGCCTCGACGGTGATGGCTTGGGCGATGCCGCGCTCGATGATCCAGGCCAGGGCCTCGGAGGCGTACATCTCGGCCTTGCGGCGGGTTTCTTCCGTGTGCTTTTCGCGGTCCAAGAGCCAGAGCCGAGAGCCCAGCTCGAAGCCGTCGAGAACCTCGCCACCCATGGTCGGGACCAAGGCGTTGCCCCACCAGCCGCGGCGGTCGTCTCCGGCGCCCGCGGGCAGCTCGTCGTCGGGCCGGGCCCGCGCATCGGTGAAGAGCGAATTGATCACGGAGGATTCCAGCCCAAAGTCGCTGGCGAGATCGCCCCCGGTCAGGCTGAGATCGGCGGTCATCAGGTCAGAGCGATAGAGGCCCAAGAGATCCATCATGCACCCCCAGGACCAAGTGGGTGATCGGACGGGATGTCCGGCTGATCGAGGCTCTTTTCCACGGAGCTGGTGACGGCGCCGAATTGGTAGCTGTCGACATGATAGGCATTGGCGCCCGTATGGGTTTCGCGCTGGCCTTTGCCGTGAACGTCTGTCTGGACATATTCCCGCCCGTGGATCTCGACGCCTTGGCCTTCGAGGCGGAGGATGCCGTCGGTGCGAATGATGATGTTGTCGGGGCTGTCCATGACGATCCCGTTGCGGGTCAGATGGACCACCTGGCCCTTGTCGTCGTAGAGCGCCACCTCGCCTTGGGCCAGGCCCTTCAGTCGGTACCGGCGGTCATCGACCTGGATGATCACCGTGTGGTTCCGGTTACCGCCGAGCGAAAGGATCAACGCTTCGGCTCCGATGTGCGGATTGGCTGTAAACCCGTAGTCCTGAAAGTGCTCCCGATTTGTCAGCGTCTCGTCATGCAAGCCCTTTGCTTGGACCGTTTGCATCTGGGCACCATCGTTCACAGCGGCGATGATGCACCGACCAATCATCAGGTCGACGCTTCGCTGTAGGGGAGAGATCAACTTGCTGATCAACCGAGCAAGATCGTTCACAGCCAATCTCCTTCATCCTGGATGGATTCGGAGAGCGGCCTTGGGGCGAAGGCCTCTGGTGGCATCAGGGTCAACAGAGCGACGCTACCGCTGTCTTCGTCGATGGTGAGCGTCGTGTCGGTTATCAACAGATCGGCTCTTGTTCGAGCCTTGGTATCGTCAACTGGACAGATGAGATTGGGTTCCCAGAGTTCTCCGCCTGGCCGTTGGCGCCAACCGGCTACGGTGTATGTGTGTGGACGAGCCCTTCCTCGGTTTACAGTGGCCTGCCACTCGGCCAGGGTCTGTAGGGCGGCATTGTCAGCCTGATCCTTGGCCAGTTGAACGCTTACCCGGTGACGCGGCACGCCGGGGTCGTAGGCCTCAGCCATTGGAGAAGCCATAGCCTCCCCATCCCAACCGTCTTGCCCTTGTTGTTGGCCCTTGAACCGATAGACGGAAAAGCGACCCTTCATTGATTTATGGATTTTTCCCTTCTTAATGTTCTGGCCCAGGACAAGGCCGGTTTCGGTCCTGCCGGTTCCTGTACGGGTCAAGACCAGACCTCGGGCCGGGTCTGAGACAGGTAGCACCGCGCGGAGGCGACATAGCCTCTCAATCATCTCGAACTTCGTTTCGCTTTCCTGAATCCGCGCGGTGGTAAATCGGGCGCCTGTATCGACATCGGCATAGACATCGATCCGGTTTTCAGCGCAGAGATCGGCGCAGATCTGTTCGAGTTTTGCGTTCTTCCATTCGCCTCCGGCATAGACAGCCGAGCAATCAACCACGTCACCGGTACGGTCGCGGCCGACTATAGTAATAGCGGTTTCGTGGTCGTCGTATTCGATGTCGATATCGTCCACGTAACCTTTGATGACCAGATCACCTCCGATACGAAGCTCACAGTCTTGGCCTTCTGCTACCACCGGTACGTCCTGCAGGCCGGTGTCCTTATCGGTCATGGATATTTCGAAGCTGCCCGAGATCTGCTGAATGGACCGGCTGACGGTGACGCCGGTCCAGCCGCGCCAGATGCGGCCGCCCACGTGCAGTGTGACCTGGTTTGCAGGATCAGCCATCGGTCAGAACCTCCAGCGCCCGTCCACCCGGGGCGAAGCCCGGATGGGGCAACCGGTTGCGGCTGCAGATCTGATCGGCGCGGGTCAGCACGTCGCCCAGATTGTCGCCATAGATCCGGTTGGCGATGACCAGCGGCGGCTGGGTCAGGATCGGCGTGGTCTCCATGCGCCGCGGCAAGGTGGGCGCCTTGGCCTTGAGCGCCGTGATCATACGGGTCCGCACGCTTTCGAGGGCGCGGAATTCGGTGTCACTCGCCACATCGAGGGCCTGGTCGATAGCGCCTGTGATCTGGCGCCGGGCGAGATCCAGGTCTTCGGCGGTCTCGAACACCTGGTTCACAGCGGCGCCCGCCATGGAGATGACGGAAGAGCTGCGAACCAGGCTGTTGAGGGCCTTGGCGTTCGCTGCCTGGATCAACCGGCTGGGCGTTGTCTGGGGGCCCAGATCCAGACCCGGCCAGGCGCTGAGCGGTTCATAGGCGGACCATGGCACTTCGATCGCTGGCACGTCGATCAGGCTGGTCAGCTGGTCGGCCAGCTGCAGCGGGTTACGGACGAGGGTTTCTGCTTCCGCGACAAGGTTGGCGACTGCGGATGCCTGATCGACAACGGTCTGCAGGGTGCCTGCGATCTGTTCGGCCGTTTCGGTGACCGCCTTGACCGCTTCGTCCACGACAAAACCGGGTTGGCCATCGGTTTTAAACGCCTCTTCAAAGGCCTCTTCAATGGTCGCCTGGCTGGCGGTGACGGTCTGGCTGACCAGGGCGGCATCGTCCGGCGCGCCCTGGGGATAGCGGGCGCCGCCGTCCTTCTCGAAGGTCAGGTCGAAGCGGACCATGCCGCCGTCGCGGGTGGACCAGGTAGGTTTGCAGCCGGTGCAGACGACCTGGCGTTCGCCAAAGCGCGGGTGGACGATGGTGATGGGCCCAGGCTTCTCGCAAACCTCGATCACCGCCTCGGCCTTGGCCTGGCTGTCGGGTTCCAGCACCCAGACCTGCAGGCGGTAGGTCGCGCTCTCCCGGCCCAGGTCTTCGAAGAAGGCGTCATCGCGCTGGGGATAGCTGTGCTTGGCAAAGCGCCGCCCATGGCTGCCCGAAATGTCACCGGCATGAACCGGCACACCGCCGATCAGGGCTTCGAAGAGGTTGTCCGTCCAGTGGCTCATGATAAGCTACCCCCACAACCACTGGAGGCCATCCGATGAGACCGCTTACCGTTGCGTTTATCGCCCTTTTCGCCACCCTGAGCCCGGCGATTGCTGAAGACGCGGACCCGCTGTTTCAGGCCTTGGCCGGTTGGCAGCCGCAAGCCTTCGAGAGGGCCGATGAACAGGTAACGGTCGCCCTCGCGGCACCGCAGATCACCCAAGAGGTCTTGAAGGCTGTGGTCGGAATCGGCGTTTGCTCGCCTGCGGTCAAAGAGGCGGATGGCCTGGCCGGGCTGAAGCGGGTTGTGATCCTCAACCAGGCCGGGGCCTCCGGCTGGCGAGTGGATGAGCCCGCAGCCATCTGTGCCGACCTCGCCGGTCAAAGCCCGCGCGACCGGATGTACATGATGACCATCCTGTTCAATGCCCATTTGATCTGACCGCGACATCGTCATGGCATCACCATGACGGGGCCGGTGTCCACATCGATGTCGAAGCCGGGCATGTTGCTTCGGACTTCGCGGACGCGGGCCGGGGCGCCCTCGATCTCGACGCGCAGGGTGCCGCCCACGTCTGCGCGCTGGACGCCACCCGGCGCGGCGGGGCCTGCGCTGCCTTCGGTACCGTAAACCGGTTGGAAGGCCTGGGCTTGCGGGGCGGCGGCCTGAGCATCCAGGCCAAGCGTGGTCTTGATGCTGTCCGGCAACCAACTGGTCAGGCCGGAAAGAGCATCCGTGACCCGTTCGAAGCCGCCCAGGATGGTGTCCCAGAGATCCGAGAACCAGGCGCTGATCGGTTCCCAGTTCCGATAGACCAGGTAGGCCCCTGCAGCCAGAGCTGCGATGCCTGCGGTAATCCAGCCAATCGGGGTCGCCATGAGGGCCAGGGCAAAAGCCTTGATCCCGGCGGAAGCGATAGCGAGCCCACCGGAAAGGGCGATCACGGCAGCCTTGACCGAAGCCGCCCCGATGACCAGGCCTTTCAGTGCGAAGCCCAAACCGGCCAGCCCGATCAACAGCGGCGCAATCAGGGCCGCGGCGCCCGCCAGAATGGTCGCCCATTTCAGAATCGCCTTGTCGGCGGCCGAGAGTTGCGAGATCCAGCCGGTCAGCTTGGTCACCAGGGCACTGGCGAACTCCAACAGGCCGCTGTCGGCGATGGCCAGCTGCAGGGCCTCGAAGGCGCTGGCGAGTTTGCGCATCTCGCCGTTGAAGCCTTCCATCTGGGCTGCGGCGACTTTGCCTGCGGTGCCGCCTGCTTCTTTCAGGGTCTCCGTCATCTTGCCAAGAGCACTGGACCCCTGGCTCAGCAGGGCGGTCATAGCCGGGCCCGCCTCTTGGCCGAAGATGGCGATCATGTCGGCGGTGTCCGCACCCGCAGCCTCAAGCTTCGCCATAATGCTGGTCAGAGACTTCAGGCTGCCATCGGCCTTGAAGATGTCGGCCTTGCTGATCTTCAGCCGGGCGAAGGCCTGCCGGGTTTCCTTGGCCGGTTTGGCCAGGCGGGCAAGTGAAGCGCGGAGCGCGGTACCGGCCATGGAGGCCTGGATACCCGCGTTCCCCATCAGAGCGATGACGGCGGCGGTCTCTTCAAACACCACCCCTAAGCCGGACGCGATGGGCCCGGCGTATTTCATGGCTTGGCCCAACTGACTGAGGTCGGTGTTGGCGGAGGCGAAGGTCTTGACCAGAACATCGGTAACCTGGCCGAGCTTGGACACATCGAAGCCGTATCCGGTGAGCACATTAGAGACGATGTCTGCGGCCTGGGCCAATTCCATCTGCGCGGCGGCCGCCAGCTCCAGCGTGCCCGGCATTGACCCCATGATCTGTTCAACGCCAAATCCCGCCATGGCCAGGAAGCCCATGGCATTTGCGGCCTGGGATGCCGAGAACTGAGTCGTGGCGCCCAGACCCTTGGCCTGAGCCATCAACCTTGCCAGGCGCTCCTTGGTGGCATCGGTCAGGACGCCGACCCGGTTCATGGCGGCCTGGAAGTTTCCGGCCGTCCTGAGACTGAGCGCCCCGAAACCGGCAATGGGCGCGGTTACCTTGAGGAAGGCCTCCTTGCCGACGTCTTGGACCTTTTTCGCGGCGTTGCCGATGCCTTCCATCGACTTCGCGGCCTCTTTCCCGGCGTCGATGACCTGCTTGACCGCGCGCTTGACGCCCGAAGCCATCTTCTGGATCGGGCGCGTGGCCCGGTCCCAGGCTTCGATCAGCAATCGCAGGCGCATAGTGCTCATCGGGTTGGCTTTCCTTTGGGTAAGCCGTGAATGCGCTTCAGCTGGTCATGCCAGAAGCGCAATTCGGCCAGATCCATGTCCATCAACTCCGCCAGGCCGAAGCCATAGGCGTAAGCGACCTCGGCTAGAGCGTTGCGCCAGCCAGGGCCTTCTTCGGCAAAAAATCCGTGATGACTTCCGAGATGGCGTCCATGTCAGCCATATCGATTTCACCGGCTTCCTTCGGTGTGATGTTGGCGAGAGCTGCAATCAGCACGATCAGGCCATCACCCGTCAGATCATCGAGCGGGAGCTTCTTGAGGTGCTTCAGCTTGGGCCGCTGAAAGGTGAGTTCCGAGGTCTCTTTGCCTTCGACCAGGATGGGTTGGGTGAGGTCAACGGTTTTGGTTTTAGCCATCGGTCATTTCCTCCGCGGTACGGCCTTCGAAGCGGACGGGAACCACGGCCTCTTCTGTGGTGACGTCGCCGTCATGGGCGTACCAGGCATCGCGCAGGATGATGGTTTTGCCGTTGACGAGTTCCAGTGTGACGGTGACGTCGGTCAGGTGTTGGAAGGTCTTCAGATCCAGATCGCCGCGGTCGGTGATCTCCCCTTCGATAAAGGGAACCTTGGGCGTTTCCTTGAAGCCGTGGACTTCGTCGGAACCGACGACGGGATCACGTTTGAAGCCGCCGAGGTTGTAGGTGAAGCTGCCTTTGGCGTACTCCCGGGTTCCATCGACCTTGAAGGAGATCTCGCCTGCGACACGATTTTTCGACATGGGCTTGTCCTCTTAATGCAGGAGGTTGAGGCGACTGCTGTTTCTCAGCAGCCCGATGATCACTGCCGGTGGAAATCGCACGGTGAGGCGAGATTGGTCATCGGCCGAGCGCTGGACTTTCACGGGGTCGTTGCAGGGCTTGAGACGGAATTGGCCGGGGAGGTAGCTGTACCTTCCGCAGCTCCCCGGAATTTTGCCGCCGATCCGGGGTAAGTCCGGACCGCCGACATGAGATGCTCCGTGCGACATGACTGTTCCTCCTAGAGTAAGAAGGCGACGCGACCGGCGAAGACGCGGAGCTGGTTGACCAGGTTCGGCGGGATCAGAGCGTTCACCCGGTTGGGGTCGTTCGGGTCGATCTCGACGATCAGATCCTTGATGAACTGATTGAGGTCGTGGACCAGGCCGATGTTTTCCAACTGCCGGAAGAGCGAGATCAGCTCGGCACGAATGATCTTTGGGGTGACGACTCTCTGGCCCGCGGCGAACAGCGTGCCGTCCGGCGCCAGTTTGTAGCGGGGGAACTTCTGCGCGATCCGGGCCCGGACGGCATAGCGGATATAGCTGACCGTCTTCATGGTGTTCATGTCGAGGAAGCTCGGGTCCTCGGCACCGGCGGAGTTGGTTTGATAGCCGGTGATCAGGCGCTCGATGCGCACGGCACCGCCGTCGTCCACCCGGACGGTCGAGATGCCGTCATGGAGCAACAGGTTGCGCTCGGCCAGGTCGAAGCGGTCGGCCATCAGGGGCGGCAACACACCCTTGAGTTCGAGGGTTTGGAAGGGCTCCGCCGGGTCCTGGCGGGCGTAGAAGGCCGTCACCCCGCAAAGCGCGCTTGCGATGGCGGGGGCCCATGAGGGTGAGCCGTAGAGACCCAGGATGGGCCGGTGCGGACTGTTGCGCGAATTGCCCAGCGTCGTCAGGTTGGCATGGGTGTCGGTGGCGGCCAAGTAGGCATGGCCGTCCATCATGACTAAGGGGCCGAAGCGGTTGTCGAGTTCCGTCTCCAGCGCGATCAGGTTGGCGGGGTCGGTGTAGGGCATGGCCCAATCGGTGAACCACTCGTCGGCAACGGCATCGATGGCCGGGGTGATAACCGGGTTGGCGGTGCCATCGGCCATGGTGTCGATGGTCAGGGTCAAACCTGCAGGCAGGGCCTCGCCCTGATAATAGCTGTGCCGCAGATCGATGCCGTTTCCGGCCAGGCCTTTGTTGCGGGCTGTGAGATCCACGACAGTGGGCGTGCCGCCTGCCACATTGGCGGTTACGGGAAGATCCGTGGCGGTATTGATGGCTGCCTCGGCCAAGGTCGCGATATCCGCCGCACTGGCCCCGGCGATGGCGGCGACCCGGACCCGCTGGCCCGCAATCATCAGGTTCACGGTGCCCGATTGGGTCGGGCTGCCTGCGAAGGTAAGCGAGCCGGTGGCGGCCGCCGCGGCGCCGTCATCATCGAGCGCCACAGCCCAGCATTCGGTGAAGTTGTTGTTCGCCTTGAGAGCGCGGATCATCAGGTGAAGCATGGAGCCGCGGCCAAAGGCTGCTTCCGCCGCGCGTTCATCCAGCACCGGGGTGGGGACACCGGCCAGGACGGTGCCTGTGGCGAGCCGCTGTCCGATGACCAGGATGCGCGAAGGCATGCCCGGCAGGCCTTTAAAGGCGCCGGTCTGATCGATTTCGATATAGGCGCCCGGAACCCGGAGGTTGTCGGGGATGGCGTCGATGGCAATGGCCATGGGTTAGTCCTCCGCTTTCTTCTGTTGGGCCTTCTTCGGCGCGTCTTGGCCGCTTTTGGGAACGATCTCGAGATCGCCGTCGCTGATCCGGTTCCGCCAGAAGCGGTTGAGCCGGACGGTGGCGCCGCCCGCGGGCAGCGGGACAGTCGTTTCGGGATCGCGGATCACCAGGCCCTCTCGCGTGGGCTTGACGAAGGCGGTTTCCGTTTTGTTGGGGTCGGGCATGCTATGCCTCCTCGTTCAGAGTGACGGTGTCAGCGGCATCCGACTCAGCTGCCGGAAGCGGTTTGGTGACATTGCCGTGGGGCGGCAGATCCCAATCAGCGTGGAAGGTTTGCAAGTCATCCAGGCCTGTCGCGTCGGGCAGGCGCGTCTCATAGCCGGTGGAGATCTCGAGGGCGTAGATGGCGGCATGGCCGCGGCCCGCCTTGCCGTTCAAGAGTGGGCGGATGGCGCCCGGCTGGATGGGATCGATGTCCAGATCGAGGTCATTGCGGAAGAGAAGCGCCCGGATGTCTTCCAGCCGCTGGTAAGCACCGACCTCTCCGCCTTCGCCCTCGGTTCCGTGGCGGGCTGCTTTCTCGTTCCGGCGCGAGCTGCAGCCGACGATGATCGAGAAAGTCGGGCTGTGGGCATCGGTGAACTGATCGATGCGCGCGGTGGCCTCACCCTTCAAGACGACCCAACAGGCCGGGAACGACTTGATGATGATGGCGAGGTTGTCATCCAGCTCGTCGCCGTAGGAGGCAACCTGGTCGTAGGTGTAACCGAATTTGCCGTTCTTCTTCGCCGCGGCGTCGATGGCGTCAACGATGGCTTGTTCAATGGTGCCCAGCATCAGTTCAGCCCCCCGGTCAGGTAATCCTGGACGATGGCGCCGATCTCTTCTTCGTCGCCGGTACCGACGCCCAGGTATTGGCGCTGGGGCATGGTGACCTTAGCCACGATCCGAGTGTTGTTGCCGCCGCCGAAGCGGAGCGCCTTTCCGTTCTTGGGCCGGATCTCGCCGCCGAAATTGTGAATGCCGGCATAGACCAGGTTGGAGCCCACGGAGACCTGGTCGGGGCTCGCCTCGTGCGTGAGGGAGTCGCGGAGGTGACCCTTGTTGACAAGGGTCTGGCCGCCGAAGGTCTCGACCCGCTCGGACGGCTTCCAGGGGGTGCCATCCGGGGCCTGGCCCGCCTCGAAGTTGAACTGCGTGCTGGAGACCATGGCCGCGCCGATCTCATCGAACATCGGCGTGGCGTCCTTCAGCCGCTTGGTGATGGCGCCGAGCGAGATCCCGAGGGCATCGAACTCCTTGGCGTCCAGCTGGAAGGTTTCGGTGGCGGTCATGGCCTAAAACCCCTCCAGCTTGTCGCGGGTGTACTCGCGCTCTGGACCGGAAAGAACCGCCGCGCCGCTTTCGTTGGGGGTGGGCTCGCTGGTGGGATTCGGCAGGGCCATGGTGCCCTTGGAGATGTCCTTCAGCTTGCGGAGTGCGTCGTCGCGCTTTTCGGAGACCTCTTCGGGCATGGCGTCGACGTGCAGGTAGGCTCGGGTGAGCGCGCAGGCGATGGGGACCAAGAGGGCCGGTACCGGATTAAGCGGCAGCGTGTAGCGGGCGCCGATGTAGCCATCGATCTCATGTCCAGCATCCGCCAAGGCCGTATCGAGAACCCCATCCACGATGGCGTTTGTGTAGGGCTCCTCGCGGTCGGTAAGCTGGATCAGCTCCTCTTCCGAGTAGCGGTTGAGCATGTCAGCCTTGGTTGCGTAAACGGCCATTGAAAGGCGCCTTTGAAAGGGTGTTCAAAAAGGTCCAAGGCAGGGTGGGTTGGACGGGGAGGATGAGACCCTTGGAGGCCCACCCGGCCTTGGAGTTTGGTGTCCGAAGCGCCTGTGCGGGATGCATTCCACATACACAGGTGTCGGACCAGGGAGGGATCAGTTGCGCTGATCTTCCAGTGTTCGTGGGCGGAACAGCCGTCCGGTGACAGCTGAATTACGGCATCGGTCCAACCGCCCCATCGCCGTTGTTCATTCGGTGGTCGCGGGGGGCTCCTTCGACGTGGTCAGGGCCTTGCGGGTTTCTTCGTCCAGGCCTTTCCAGATTTCATCGCGGTCCTTGGCCGAGATCTTGAACCCGAGCGCGGCCAGGGCATTGACGTCAGGGCGCATGTCCTTGGTGAAGTCATCGGGGTTCTTGGGGTCCAGCTTGGCCACGGCGTCGATGAAGGCCTTGTGGTCCTTCTGGTCGGCGTCGGTGTCTTCCGTACCGCCTTCACCCTCCGGCTTGGACGAGGTGGATGCCCCTGTTTCGGCGGGTGTCGCACTTGCGCCCGCCCCGGCTTGCGCGTTCTCCGGCGGAGAGGCGTTTTCACCCTCCTTGAATTCAGCCTCGGTCTCGCCGCCGCTTGCGTCGTCTTTCCCGGTTTCGCTTTCCGGTTCGTCTTCGGCTTCGGCGGGCCGGATCGAGAGGCGGTGTTCTTTTTTCAGGATCTCCAACTCGTCTTCGGTGAAGTCGGAGAGGTGGTAGGGTTGGGGCGTCTTTTCGAAGCGGCGACCGCAGCGGCGGATGGAACCGCCGGGGGCCGAGATCATCAAAACTTGGTCCATTGTGGATCACTCCAATCAAACGGTTGGGGAGAGACGGGCCGGAGGCCCGACCCATCAGGCGGCCAACATCGGTTCCACGTGAACTTCGACCGAGTTCCGGTAGACGTTGGTTTCGCCGTTGGCGTTGTTCTCGGCCTGGACCAACTTCAAGGCGGCTTTCTCCAAGGCCGGAGGGACGACGAGAAGGCGGGGCCGGATATTGAGCGGGCGCCCATGATCGGCCTTGAGTTCCATCATCGCCTGACGAACAGCGGCATAATTGTCCTCGTTCAACGAGACCGTCGCACCATGGATCAGCTGCCAAAGGCCGTAACCGGCGGCAGCGCGGTAGTCGACGCCATAGAGGAACTCGTTGTTGTTGAAAACGTGGTCGTCAGTCGGGCTGTCCTTGGCGACGAACCGGGCCTTCTGGCGTTCCTGATAGATGATCGGCTTGATCGCGCGGGTCGTATCCATCAGGAACCATGCGGGCTCGGCGCCTGCGGTATAGTTGGAGACCGAGATCTCCTTGCCGTTCGCGTCCAGAGCCGGGTGATCGGTGTCGATGAAGGGCTGACCGTCGAAGCAAAGTTCTTCAAAGCCCTTCTTGAGAACGCCCCAGCAAAGCTCATCCGGGTGCTCTGCAACCGTCTGGCCAAGATCACCAATCGCCGGATTGTAAGTCCCGTATTGATCGTCCTCGATATCGTACCGGTCCACCGCAACGGTGTTTTCGAACGGTTCGTTTTCGAGGACGTAGCCAGCGGAGGCCAAGCTGTCGATGACGCGGGGACCGACCCACTTCCGCATGCCCTTCAGCTTCTTCAGCCATTTGTAGTTGTTGCTGGCGGTCGTGGACGGCACGGTCATGCTGATCCGCTTGTGGGTGCTTTCAACGGCCTCGAAATGGCTGTTGAAGATCGTGTTGTAGCTGGTTCGCAGGGCTGCGAGATTTGCGCCGTTAACTTCCATGGTTCCTGATCCTTGTTCGTTTGGAGGGTTGCGCCCGAAGGCTCAGGCGAATTCGATCCAGACGCCGCACTCGTCGAGATCGACGATGCGACCGGCCTTGGAGCGGGTGGCACCGCCGTCCGTCTTGGCGAGGGTCTGGTCATCCACGATCCAGGCATCGTTTCCGATGTCGGCGCGGGTGATCTCGTCGGCGGCGGCGGAGTTCTCGAAGGCATGGATACCGCGACGCGACCGGCAGGTTTTGTCGCCAGCCAGGCCACTGGCGTTGTCCACCATCTCTTCGGCGCGACCGCGCACCTTCAGGGTGGTGGCCGTGCTGCCGGGGACGAGATTGCCTGCGGCATCCAGGCAGACAATCGAGCCCGCGTAGATGGTGGTGGCGGCGGCAACCGGGTCTTGCCAGATGTCGCCGGAGCGGCGTTGCGTTGCGCGGTCTCGGGTGAGGGCTGTCATGTCGTTCTCCGTAAAGTCCGGTTAGCGGGTGGCGGGGTGTACTCGCCGGTTTCGGGTGGGGTACCTAGGCGGCGGCCACCTCGGCCTTACGGGTCTTCAGGAAGTCGTCTTCACTGAGGCCCATGTTCTTGCAGATTTCCTTCTCGGCGGCGGTCAGGGTGACGGTGGCCGGGTCACCGCCCGAGGATTTGGCATCGGGGTCGATCACCTTCGGAGTGGACTCCAGGTAACTCTTGAACGATGCCGGGTCGTTGGTGGCCAGCTGGATGGCCCAGCTCTTCAACGCCGGGGGAACCTTTCCGGCCTTGATGGCCTCTTCGACAGCGGCATTGGCCTGGTTCGTCGCCATCTCGGCTTTGACGACATTCAGTTCTTTGGCCAGTTCGGCAACCTCACCGGCGGGCACGTACTTCGCCGGGTCGGGCTCTTTGGCCGAGGCCTTGGCAATGGCGGTCTTGACGGCATCGGCGTCAGCATCCTCGTCCAGATCCAGAGCGGTGCAGGCCGCGTTGGCCAGGCCTTGGGCGCGCGCCAGTGCGGCTTGGACATCGGCTTCCGTGGAACCTGCGGGGAGGCCCAGCAGCTTGATCAGTTCTTCGAGTTCCATTTTGGTCCCCTTCGGTTGGTTGGGTTGGTTGGCTGCCCCCTGACTTGCGAGAGCCATGTGAGGCAAAGCCGGGTTGTTTGTCAGCGCCACACGCAGCAGGGAGACAACGACGCCGCCTTCTTCGTCGCCCTGGACCTGGAAGGTCGGGGAGACGTAGCGGAATTCGCGGGCGCGGATATGGGCCAGCGCTTTCGCGTTCCAGCGGATAAGCGCCCAGAGTTCCCCGTTGCGGTTGGCCAGCTCTGTGATCCACCCTGCAGCAATGGCAATGCCGCCATTGGGAGGGGCCAGGTCGGTGGCATGGTCATAGTCCACAACCAGATCGCGCCCTGCGGAGAGGCTCCGCTGGATGACGGCGTCGGCGTTGTTGAATTGGAAGCTGCGACCATCGTTGGCCTGGTTGAGGCCCGCCTTGAAGAGCAAGACCCATTGCAGGCCATCATCGCCAAGACCCGTCTCGGAGAGTTCCTGACTGGCAAAGGCCACGCCCGCGTTGTCGCTGGCATTGCAGCGTACGGTGATCAGTTGGGTAGTGGACGGTGCGCCCTGCATTGCTTTCCGGTTCTCTGCCTTGCGACGAAAAAATGCGGCTCGTGCCGCTGTGTCTGGACAGAGAATGCAGGGTTTGGATAAGCGGGTTCAGTGGGTCACGTGACCCACCCAAGGCTCCGGAACTGTCATGGAATGCATCAGGGATACCCTGATTGGCCGCAAAAAGGCAACAGGAAGGGCATCGCATCTGGACCAGCGTCGTTTTTAAACGGGTGTTAAACGGGCCAGGACGCGCACTTCGGCCCTCGGCGCGGGAACGGGGGCTGATTTTCAGAGATGGCCCCTGTACGGGCTTTAAAATCGAGCCCGCTTTGGGGGAGCTTTGGACGCGGCGGCATCTTTGGGCTATACTGGATCTCAAGGGACGAGTGACACGGTGATATTCTCCCGACCGTGGCACGGTGCTGATCGGCGCCGGAGCATGATGTGGGGTTCATAGGGAGGCCCCACCTCGTCCCTTTACTTCCCTGGCCTTTACTCTTCCGGATCTTCACCGCCCTCTCGGATCACTTTCCCGCGCCGCTCGATGCGCGCGGCCTCCCGGTCATCATCCAGGCGACGGAAGCTGGTCAGATAGGCCGCCTTGCCGGAGAGGGTCGCCTTGACGGCCACCATGTAGCGTCGGCCCAGCATCTTCAGGATGACGATGGTCTGAGCGCGATCCTTGATCACGCGCCCCCGGCGGAAGAAATCAGGCAGGCGCTCGTACTCCTCCGGCTTCAGCTCCGGGTGCGCGCGGATCTGCTTGATCATGGTTTCCTGACTGAGATCCACACGGCGGACCTGGGCGCCTATGGCATCGGCGAGATCCACGTCCAGATAGCCCACGGGCAACTGGCCGGGCGTTTTGCCTTTCAGGAAGGTGCGGAAGTCCCGGCTGCCCACGGCCAGCTCGGCGGCTTCGTGGCCCAACTGATCGAGGGTATACCGGGCCGGGTCGATGGCTGTCCGCGTCGCGGCCTGGCCGATGTGATAACCGAAACCGGCGTCGATGCCTTTCGGCAGATCGATCACCTCACCTGTGCGCTTGTTCCGATAGGGCTTTGTCTCGATGGCCGGGGCTTCGGTCTCTTTCAATCCCCGCCGGTCCAAATCCCGATCTGAGAGCTGCTGAACGGTGCAGCGGCAGTTCCAACCGTTGGGCGGGTAATGGGTCTGCCACCAGGGATCATCGTGACGCAAGACCGTGCCATGCCAATTAGCGTGCTCGCGCCGGGTGCGGTGATCCCGGACGGAGACATATCGAAGCCAGGGGCGACGTTTGGCCGTTCGCTGGATGCGTTCCCATCGACCTGCAGAATGGGCGGTGCGCAGGTTGGTGTCGAAGATGATGCGCAAGCGCCGGTCTGATCCGAGCTGAGCGTTGACGATCTCGCCGGTCAGTGGGTCCCGGACATCCTGTCGGCCCCACCAGCCCTTGGCCTGCAGGATGGGGGTCAGGTTCTTCCTAAAATCCTCGAAGGGGATGCCCTGTTCCAAGGCCTTGTCGAGGGCATCGCGGATATCCTGCAGCAGATCCATGCGGGTGACCTTGGCCACCGTGAAGGCATGGGCGTGTTCGGCCTGCCAGACATCCCGCCAATCGAAGCTGAAGGCGTAGCCCTTGCCCTTGAAATACCGGATCGCCTCTTCCGGCTTCATGGCCTTGAGGTCGAATTCCGGCATGGTTCAACCGCCTTCGTCGTCGCCGAGATCCACGTCGGCATCCCCGGCCAATCGCCCAACGAATGTCGAACGGGCCAAGGTATCGGCGAGGGCATCAACGCCCATTCCGTTGATGCCCTCGGCTAACTTGGCCGCAAGATCTTCATAGTTCTCGGCGCTTGCCACGAGAGCTTCCACACCGGATAGCACGGGCTCGAACGCGGCTTCCAATTCACCGTCATCGATAAGGCCCTGGATCAGGCCTTCGATGGCGTCTTTGGGCTCCCGGCCCGCCGCCGCCGTGATGGCCGACTGTTGGGCGGTGGCCTGTTGGCCCGCTTCATCCTCGGCATCATCATCTTCAGCATCATCGTCTTCCGAGCCGGGTACTTCCTCACTCTCGGGTTCGTCTTCTGTCTCGTCATCTTCGGGTCGGGGGGCGGCGCCTTTGGGGTTCAGGATGTCGTCGCCCTCGTTGGGTTTGGTCAGGCCCATCTTGGAATAGACATCATCCACCTTGATCGGCAGGCCCACCCCGGCGAGCCGTTCCACGTTCTCGGCAAAGGCCTTCTGGTCGATTTGTTCGGCGCGTCCGATCTTGAACAGCGGATAGCGCTTTCGCGGTCCATGGTTGAGGTCAACGATGGGCCGAACGATATCGCGCTTCAGGATACCGCTCAGTTGGCTGCAGTCTGCAGCCTCGATATCGCCGCGCACGTCGTTGTGTTCCTTGCCCACCGCATGACCGCCGGAAATGGCGTCCGTCGTGGTGGTCTGTCCGAGCACCGCCTTGGACTGCTGGCGTTCCATGAACTCGGCCAGGCGCTCGAAGAAATCGACATTGCCTTGCTTGGAGACTTCCGGGAACTCGATGAGCATCGATTCCGGGATGATCGCGGCGGCATCCTGGCCGATGTTGGCCACCGCCCGTAACAGCGTGCGCCGGTCTTCAGGCGTCGCCCCCGAACCGTACTTGCCGAGGCGGAGCGGCATCCCGTAGGCCTCGGCGAATTGAACCCATCCCTTGATATCGAACTGCTTGAACAGGTAGGCCCAGGCAATGGGCCGGGCCAGGCCGGAGCGGATGGGCAGGCCCGACTTGGCCTGGATGGTGCAGCGGATGAACTTGTAGGGAGCCAGCGCCTGCGGCCCTTCAATGCTCTTCAGCAGGGGCGTGCGCCGGTCAACCCGATCGAATTCCAGGAAGCGCGGGTCCACCCATTCAATGGACTTCGGCATCCAGTCCTTCTCGGAGGTCTCCCACATGATCTCGGAGACGGAGATCCCCTTACCGACCGCGTCGAGGATGTCAAAAAGGGCTGGCTGCAGCACGTCGCTTTCCACGAAGTCGCGGACCAACTGAGCATCCCGCGCGGCCTCTGCGGAATCGTCCGCCGGATCGACGGTGATCTCCAACTGGCTGACCGCGCGCTTCCGGGTGCCGAGCACGGAAAGGTAATGGAGATCCTTTTCCTCCATCTCCTCG
This sequence comes from Magnetovibrionaceae bacterium, assembly GCA_049603795.1. Lineage (GTDB taxonomy): Bacteria > Pseudomonadota > Alphaproteobacteria > Rhodospirillales > JBMYSY01 > JBMYSY01. The sequence goes on along the minus strand of JBMYSY010000013.1, from coordinate 88,146 downwards.
GCCAGCGCCATATAGGGTGCCGGATCTCCATCGACACAATCCCGCAGCAGCTGACCCAGCCGCGTCGGCGTTAGCCCGAAAGAAGCCTGTTCCGAAACCGCGCGGCGCACCCCCATGATCTCCGGGGCGGCTTGTTCTTCGCGGAGCGCCTTCAGGTCGATTGCGTAGCCATATTGATCATACAAGGGCATCAGTATCCTCCTTGCGGCCAGCGGTCATCGCCGCGCTCGTCCTCGTAAGGGTCCGGCGTCATGGCCATGCGTCCGGGTTCGTGGGGCCTGCGCCCTGGAATGCTGGCGGACTCGTAAGCGTACTCTGGCGGCGGCAGCTCTGAACCGGCCCAGGCGAGGACGGCGGCGACCATCGTATCGCCGTGGCGGTCCTTGCCGTCTGATCCCTTCAGGCGTCCTGCAGATAAACCGGGGTCGCCGTTTTTCTGAACTACCAGGCGGGCGTCCAAGAGGATGTCTGGGTCATCGGGCAGCAGGAAGCGCTGTTGCTCAAAGGCGCTTTTGAGCTTTGGGAAATGCTCCGCATACCAAGGCCGAGTGAACATGACGCATTCGACGATTTCCGGCCGGAGTTTGTAGGCCGCTTCGGCATGGGACTGGCCATTGCCCCGCGCATCGAACTTGGCCGAGCTGAGGCCCTTCACGTTCTCGAAGATCCACTTCACGATCAGACGCTGGGATTCGAACGGGATGTTCCGAAGCTCGATCAGGGCGATGGTTTCCCAGAAACGCTCCCGGACTTCTTCACTCAACAGAATGGCCGAAAGGTCGCCGGATCTGGCGAAGTCCTGGCCCATGGATTTCCGCGTCCGGGGGTCGAGGCCATTGATGATCGGGCGCAGGTTTTCTTCGAGCCAGGCCTCGGTGATCGCTTCCTCGTTGGGGTCGAGCACGAACTCGGCCTTCTGCGTATAACGCAGGATCGGGATGCCCTTCTTCTGGCACGACTCGATCAGCATGTCGGAGAAATAGGGGCCTGAGCCTCGCTTCGGGGTGCAGTCCAATTCCTCCGCCGCATCTTCGGCGTCGGGGTAATCGGCGCGGATCTCGGCCTCGTACTTCGCCTCGGCCTCTTCCGAGTATTCCTTCCCAAGTTTCAGGCAGACCCGCTTATAGAACCCCTGCAACAGGGCATCCTTGAAGGTGTGGCGGTGATGCGACCAGCCGAGCTTTTCTGCCTGGACATCTTTGATCCACTGATTGAATTGGTTTTCTTCCGTGTTGTGGGTGGACACGATATCGATCCGTCCGGCCCACATCCGAAAGGCCAGTGCGCCCTTGACGACTTCGCGGATGTCCTTGTGGAAAGCGGCCTCGTCAATCCGGGCGTGGCCCTGCTTGCCGCGCCAGTTGTAGGGGTTGGAGCTAAGCGCCTCGATCCGGAAGCCGGACGTCAGCTGCAGCGAATAGCGTAGAATGTCCCGGCGTTCGTCATCGATCAGGACCGAGTCCATGAAAACGCCAACTTCGGCCAGGGACGTGTTCAGGGCGCGCGCGATGAAGGTGCAGTCGCCGATGAACTCTGCGGCCATAGCCTGATTGTAGCCCATATAAAACTGGTCCATGCCCCCGGCGGAAGCTTGGCATCCGCCTTCGATCACGGACTCGGCGGCCAGCGCTCCCCAGGAAAAGCCGATACGCCGACCCTTTTCGGCAATCCGAACGGACGATGTGTCGAGGTGCCAGGCCCCCTGATAGGGTAGGAGGACGCCCGGCACTTCCTCTGGGGTCAGGATCGAAGGTGGTCGGTTTTGCTGGATCTTCTCGACCAGCTCCATCGCTTCGTCGTGATCTTTGCCATCGAGCCGTTCCGAGCCCAGATCGCGGACCTCCGGTGTATGGCTGTCACTGACCTCCATCGGTCGCCGCCTCCGCAGCTTGCACCTTAATCCCCATAATCTTGGCCCGGATAATGCCCGCCTGTTCTTCGGTCAGGCCCATCTCCGTCACCTCAGTTTCGGCGACCTTGGCGGCTTCCTCGCGGGCCTTCTGGCGGACCTGTTCGATGACCTTGGTCTCGAAGTCCTGATCGAGGCGGGCAGCCTGGGCGAGTTCCTTTAGGCCCTTGCCCAGCATCATGATTTCTTTCGGACCAAACGCCGGGACGGGGTTGCCGTCCCCGTCTAGCTCTTCTCCTTCGTCAACATTGGAGAGGACATCGAAGATCAAGTTCCGGGTGATCTCGATCAGGAGCCGCCCTTGTTGGCCTTCGATGGCGGCTGTGCCGAGATCACGGGTCAGCGCTTCGGTCACTTCACGGCTCTGGCGCATCCGTTCCCGCATCTTGGCAATCTTGGCTGCGTGGCGCCCCACGGAGGACCGCCCGACAGTGTGACCTTGTTCGTCCAACCAATCGGTCAGCTGATCGATGGTAAGCGCGCCCTCCTTGATCATGAAGTTGAGGCGGCTCTTCACCTGATCCGGCAGGCCATCAATGACGGACTTACGGGGCAAGGATCACCTCCCGCTCGGGCGCGGGCGCCGGACACCGTTGACGCGCTCGCGGCCTTCAGACACGGCCTGGCCCAGGTCGGTGAGCTTTGCCACCGTCAAATGCATCACGGTTTCGAGGGTCACCAGACGTTGGTCTTCCAGCCAGGCTAGGCGGTCGCAAATTTCGGTCTCGGTCATGGTGATGGCCTGGTAGGTCTCCAGGGCCTTCTGCAACAGCTGGTGGTTGGCGGTGTAACCGGGATCATCGGCGAGGGTCTGGAGGATCTGCAGGTGGGCGTCCTCGCGGCGCATCTGTTCAAGGGATTTCGCCATATCAATCGTCCTCCGCATTCATGGCCTTGTTATTCAATCGCCGAACAGAGCTTTCGATGCCCTTGCAGATGCCCTTGAGTTCGGCGAGTTCCTTTCCAACTTCGGCGACATCCTTACCGATGGCCTCCGCCGACTTCCGGACGTCGGAAATTCGCGCATGCTGTAGTTCAAGATCCTCGTGACTCGGCGAATGTTCGAGTTCTTTCAGGATCAGTGCGATTTTCTTGTCATGCTCGACAATCTGACCCTCATGCTTCTTTAGCTGCGAGGAGTTCGCCTTTGATCGTTGCTGCACGGCGAGCCAAATCAAGCCGCCTACCGTGCCCCCTTTCCAGACCACATCGACCCAAAACTTGGCCTGTTCAAAGTCACCGTCGATCATGAGCCTACGCACCCCTTCTTTTCGGCTTGGTCCTGGCAATAGACACAGCGGGCGGCGCCCGGCTCGATGGCTAGTCGGTCGGCCTCAATCGGTTCGCCGCAGTCGCCGCAAAACCCGTTTGAACGAGCCTTTAAAGGGCCTTTCGGCCCCGCCCCGAGACGCCGTAGGCCCTTGCGCACCAGGCGTTCATTCTCGCAATCGATGAAAGGTTGGGCTTTGTCTGCGGCATCGGTCACGGGGTGGGCTCCTTCGGGCTCGGGGAACGGCCAATCAAACCGCCCAACTGTTCGAGCATCGCGGGCGGTCGAAGCCCTACTGCCGTCTGCTTGTCTCGGGACCGGCTGGTCACGCTGACGCCAAGCACGGTTAAGGCGACACCCCATTGAATGGTTAGCCCCTGGGCAAGATCTCCGGCGGCAATCAGAAGGGTTGAGGCATCAGCGGCCTTGCCGATTACAGCCAGATAGGCTGCGGCGCACAGACAGCCGAAAACCCCCAAGGCCTGCACCGCCCAAGCGCCCGCCGTGACGTAGCCCCAAGTTGGGCGCCAGCGGCGCACATAGGCATCGTCGGCCTTGTTTTCCGACCGCATGGTTTCGTTGACGGTCTGCAGGCGCTTGGTTTCTTCCTCGGCCAGTCGGACTTCGAGTTCGGTGCTTGCCTGTTGGAACGCAACAAGTGCTTCGGGATTATCCTTCAGCGCCTGCAGCGCATCTTCCGGGGTGCCGGTGCCCGTGACTTTTTGGGCAATGCCGATGACCTCCTCGGCAACCTTTCCGGCCTTGTCGCCTGCAATCCAGTTGACCAGCTTTGGTGCAGCGAAGGCCGCAAGAGAGAGTGCCGCGCTGATCATGGATCAGTCCTCGACGAGTTCGAAGTGCGGCAGATCGCGGAAGCGTTCATCTTCCTCGCTGAAGTCCCGGTCCCAATCGCCACCCCAGCGGAGCTTGTAGCCAAGGCCAGCGGCGACGCCCATGACGTAGCCCGCCATCACCCGGAAGCGGTTGGTGTCGTTCCAGTCAATCGGGTAAGGGGCGATGTCCACGGCCTTCGACGGTAGACCGTTGTGCTTGGACCGGGGCCAGGGCGTTTTGCTCCGGCCTTCGGCGACCGCCTTGTTTTGGTCGGCCTCGTTACGGTGGCCACAGAGGACCGAGAAATCCGGTCCTTCGGCAATCGCCTTGTTGAGGATTTCCTGAAGGCGCGGGTCGCAGGTTTCGAGGCGCGCGCGGCTGGTCTTTCCGAACTGTGGCATATCAAGACAACCCCTTGAATAGAACAAACCGAAGGCGACTGCCCTCGGGTCAGGGGTTATTTTGATGATTGGCGGGGGGAGCGGTCAGTGGGTCACATGACCCAGACAGCGGCCTAGAAAGCGGCATGGATGCACGCTCAGCTCGTATCCAGTAGCTGAAAGAAGCTGTGTTGTGAAGGGGGTTTGCCTTCCGGGTCGGCTTCTGCCGGGGTCAGATACCGGCGGATGGTCTTCCGTGTCGCCTTCAACTCGCGGGCGATCTGGCTGGTGTTCTGGCCCAGGCCGCTGAGGTAGCGGGCCACATGTTCCCTGGCAGGCGGGATCTCGATCCGCTCACCGCCAAAGGCCTCGGCCAGGTCCGCCAGTTCGTTCTCGGTGAGGCTATCATGGAGCTTTGTGTTCTCGCCCGATTTCGGCACATAGAGCCACCCCCCGCCATAGGCGCGCGCGATCTTCAACGCCGCGTCCTCTCCGGCGGCGTCCTTGATCTGGTTGAGAATGGGGGGGAGGCCGGTGGTCATAGACCCAGCGCCTCCAGCTCCTTGCGGATCTCTGCCGTGTCGTCGCTTGGCGGCTCTTTCAGAAATTTGAAAGCGCGATCGTCCCAGATGATCCACTCATAGTAAATCGGTGCGTACCCCCCTGGGTGTTCTTTGAGGGCCTCTTGGATGGCGGCGCTGTCCAACCAGTAGGAATCGAAGTCCCTGAAGTCCTCAAAGCCATCGGCCCTGGCGAAGTCATCCCACTCGCGGTGCGAAAGAAAGGTTCGATTAAGGGTAATGCCGAAGATCCCGGTGGGCTTCACCAGCAGGTCAATCGGAACCACGCCCAAGCAGACGGCGTCGCGGATCTTCCGGCAGGACTTCGTCCGCATGCCGAAGTAGAGCTGCAGCTTGTCGAGCTTGCGTGTTTGACGGCTCCTTGGCTTGCGGATCGTACCCCATTTCGTGCCCTCTTTGATCTTCGGCACGAAGCGCTTTTGGAAGGTATAGGCGACCATGGTTCGTAAACCCTCCCTACTGAGGCCGGTTGTCGTTTGCCCAGTCGGCCAAGAGATCGGCGACTTGGTGCTTGGAGAGTTCTGGGTGACCGGCATCGTCTGAGGTCCAAATGGAAATGCTCTCGGCGAAATCGACGAGTTCGACATAGGTCATTTCCTGGAGCGTCATGGCCAGTTCTTGGGTTTTGGTCGGTGTCATGGAAATCCTCCTAGCGAACGTGCTCGATGGCCTTGGTTGGATCGGCAGTCCGCCAATCGGGCCAGTCGCGCTCTTCGTTGATTGATTGCTTGAATTCCATTGCCTCAACGATGCTCTCGGGGCTGTAGCCAGCCCGCCAAGCGCCATCTAAGGCCAGAAGGATCACGTCCACCCATTCGGTGATATCCTCAGGGTTGGCCTCGATCTCATCGAGTTCCTTGCGGATGTGGTCAATAACGCCTTGGGTCCGCGCTCCGGGGCCGAAGGTTGCCTTCGAAAAGGCGCGTTGGCGTTTCAGGTGTGCAATCAGATCCATCTCTCAAATCCTTCCGTTCGTTATCTCACCCGTTTTCGGGCAATTTCGATTGTCCAAAGCGAGCCGACTTGCGGGCTCGGCATTGGCAACGTGGTCTGTTTCCGGTGTAGGCTGCGGCCATGGCACACGGCAGTCACAGGCTTGGTGAAGTGACGACGACGCACCTTGAGGTTGCGTGCGATCTCTGCCGTCGTCGATGGAGCCCGCCTGTTGAGAAGCTTCGAGCCCGCTACAAACCTGATACTGCGTTGCCCGATCTGCTGAGCTTGATCGCCTCGGACTGCGAGCACAGGTCAACGACCGGCGCCTTGAGGCCGTGCGAGGCTTACTACGTGAACGGGCCCGCTCAGCTACGGTCATGACGTGCCCTCTTTCTCGGAGGTGGTGGAACAGCTCACCAGTCCTTCGCTGTTCCCGAAGGGGGTAGTAGACGCCCGGCCAAGGGCGGATGACTGGCCTCCATCTGATGGGCTCTTGCCGGACGTTTTCATGAAGACCATCCAGTGGGTTAAACCCTGGCGGCCGCTAAGGTGACCGAACAGCGGCTCGGCTGGCAGAAGCGCTTTGACGTCACCGATTTTCACCTGCGTTTCGTTCCACTTGAACACGAGGACACCGTTGGTCTTCAGCACCCGGAAGCACTCTTTGAAGCCCTGCCGAAGATCCTCTCGCCAGTTGTCGGAGAGCTTTCCATACTTGGCGGCAAGCCAGCTTTTCGGCCCGGCCCGCTCAAGGTGTGGTGGGTCGAAAGCGACCAGGTAGAAGCTCTCGCCTGGGAAGGGCATGGCCCGGAAGTCGAGAAGCGTGTCAGGCTCAATCCTGAGCGTCCGGGTGCCGCCCACCTTGCCGTGCGACTGGTCGGAAACGGTCAATGTCTCAGACCGACAATCGCCGAAGATCACGTCCGGGTTGCTGTGGTCATTCCACATCATCCGGCTGCCACAGCAAGGGTCCAAAATCCGGCTCATTCCGTGTCACTCCCAGGGGACGTTTTGGAGCGACCGCTACCAGCCTTGAGCCCGGCATTGAAAGCCGATTCGAGCGCGCCGATTATCTGGTCTTCATGCTTCGCCTCGACCGCAAGTTCGATCCAAGGGCGGCCAGTTTCAGGGTCACATGCCGTGAAAAGCCATTGGTCAAAAGGAGTCTCAGCAGTGATTGTCTTTGGCAGGTTCGCTGGATCTGGATCATCCATCAGGAACATGGGGAAAAACGGGACCTCAAGGCTGATCGTTTTCGGGTACTCATCGAGCGTTCGGTCAACCATTGCATCCTCGCTGAACGGGGGTTGGGAATTCCCGCACCATCAGGTCGGCGGGGATCTCGGCCTTCTTGGCCATCTGTTTCATGAAGAAAGGGATGCCGTGCCACCTGCAATCGTCGCGCAGGTCCCGCGCCCAATCGGGGTCCATCGGGCGGTCGGAACCGCTCTCGCCGCCCACGATGACCCAATCGGGAAAGGGGCCGGCATCGGGCAGCCGGACGGGTTCCAGCAGCGGCTCGATGGAGAGGAAGCGGACGGGTGCCGGGATCTTCATGAGGTCGCGCAGGCGCGGTTCCATGTACAGCGGGATCTCAACAGAAACGCCGATCCAGAGGTTGGCGGGCCAGGGACGGTGTCCGAACTGGGCCAGAGCGGCGGCGCGGTTGATCCGTTTGGTCACCGCCAGCCAATCCAGATTTGGCGTGGCTTCAATCAGATCCAGTTGGTCGTAAAGCCACTGGATCTGCACCTGGCTGTCGAACATGTCGGAAAGCGAGTTGCAAAAGATGCGGGGGCGTTCGGCGGAACCTTCGGCCATCGCGTTCCACTTCAGGGGTTTCTTCCAGTTGGTCTCTGTGGTGCGGCGGCGGGCTTCGCCCGCACCCCATTTCACCTGCCCGGAGCGTTTGGCCCAACTCTCGGCGTAACAGTAGTCGCAACCTGGCGAGACAGGCGTGCAACCGGTCCAGCCGTTGAAGGTATGAGTCGCCCACTCGATTTTGGTGTTCTCAGCCATGGGCGCCCCGCTGGCCTTCAGCAGGCGGCTCTGTCATGGATAGGAGTTCGTGGAAACGAGCCTTGGCGCTGTCGGTCAACCGGTAGCCTCGACCCCAGATGGTCTCGATTGAGACACCGAGGGGGCTGAGCTTTTTTCGCACCTTGAAGGCGTAGACATCGACGCTCTTGGCATCTGGTTGATCATCAATGTGACGGTCGTTGTACAGGCCGAAGAGGATCTGTTCCTTCGTGGCGACATCCTTCATCATCAAGACTTGAAGGAACCGCGTCTCGGTTTTCGTTAAGCGCATCCAGGCGGGGAAATCCATCTCTGCCCCAAGGAAAACCCGGCGGACCTCTCGCAAGAGCAATTCTGCCTCATCCTGGCGCTCTTCGAGTTCGGCAACGCGCCGCCCCAAGGCAATGACAACAGGGCTCTCAGCCATTGGTCTTTCTCCGTTTTTCGAGGAAGGCTTTGGTCTCCGCAGAGATGTGTTTGTTGTAGTCGCCGAGGGTCTCAAAGCCCCGGTGGCCCAGGGTCGAGCGAAGCGCTTCACCTTGGTGGTTCATGGCGGCGTCGGCTTCTTCGTCGGTGAGATCCATCCAGGTCTTGGCGCGGTGGCCGAAACCGGGAACCCGGTCCAGATTGCTGATCAGCGAAATCCGATTGCACTTGCGCAGGCGGAATTGGGCCAACAGACGCCATTGGGCTTCCAGCACGCGGAGGCGCGGCAGGTGGACTTTTTGGTCAACCATGCCAACACCTGGGACGTCTTCCCGGATGATGAAGGGTTCTTCCCAACGGACGGATGCCTCCCGCTTCGCCATGGCCTTCAAGGCCTCGATCACGGGCGGTGCTTGGTCTTCGGAGAGCCACTGCAGGGCATCGACCTTCGCCATTCGTTTGACGAATTGTTCAAGTGCCGGTTCGCCTGGATCTCGGACGATGGCGAGGTTGTAGTTTGCGAGCCAGAGCGCGCGCAGTTTGCGCTGGACCTCGCCTTCAGCCAACGGGCGTTTCGCCTTGGCTCGGGCGGGTGGCTTGCGGCGCTTCGGTTCACCCTTGAAGGCACCAGACGCCTCCAGGGCAGCGGTGACATCCGTAAGCTGGTCGTAGTTCATGACCGTGAGCGATCTCTCGCCCGTGTGCTTTTCCAGGAAGTCCCGGTAGGTGTCCTCGTCCAGGCCGAGCGCCTTCTTGCCGATCTGGATGCGGGCATAGAAGGCCTTGCGCCAGTCGGCTGGTTTTTGGCGACGGGCCTTGGGCTTGGTGGTGCCGTTGGGTTTGGTCATCGGGCCATGTCCTTCCAGATGGTGCCAATGCGGTCGGCGCCGTTCTGACCGGCTTCCCAGACGAAGAAGCCGTGCGCGGTTTCTTTACCGGAACTCGTGCGTTCTTCGGGGGGGATGTGGAGAAGCCAAGTGTGGGCTCGGTCGCCGCAGATCCAGCTGCGCGCGGGCTTATGCTTTTCCCAGAAATCGCGGCGCTTGTTTGACTCTCGAAAGGCCCAGCGCTGGTAGCAGATGACCTTCCGGGCGCCGCGTCTGATCGCGGCCAGGATGAACTCTACGGCCAGGCTGAAGGGTGGGTTCATGAAGACAGTCTTGCCCTCAAGAGATGTTTCGTCGGTCAGGAAATCGACGCCTGTAATGCAGGGGTAACCCCAGTCGTAGAGGTCAGCGGACTCGACCGTATAGCCCGCCTTGATGGCGGCTTCAGACATGATCCCGGTGCCGCAGCAGGGATCGACGATAATGGGCGTGCAGATCTCGACGGTGAGGATGGCGGCAGCCGCCCAGGGCGCGCATGTCCAAGCCTCGGCCGCGCTGGCTTGTTCTTCCAGAGTGGCGAACTGCGTTGCGGGCTTGACGCCTTCCAAGTGGGGGAAAAGGTAGCTCATGGCTCAGCCGCTCAAATCCTTGCGGAAACCCGGTTGGTCTTTCTCTTCGGCCTCGACCTTCTCAAGCGCCTTCTTGAGGCCTTCCATGTCAGAGGGGATGCCTGCCTCGCTGGCCTCGTTGAGGGCCACCGATGCCGCCGCTAGAGCCGTCTGGAGCTGCTTTCTTACCGGGCCCATGCCCTGGCCGTGCGCAAAGGGCGCAGCGGCAAGGGCCAGGTTGGTGAGGGCGGCGCGCTGACGGGCGGCGGCGGACATGGATCAGGCCCCCTGACTCGTGATCAGGCCGACAACCAGGTCGGGGTCCAATGTGGTCATCGTGGCTCTCTTCACTTGATCGACAGGAAGGCCATGTTGGCGTGCGATGGTCTGTGCGGCCTTCCCTGAGCGGGCGAGGACATGGGCCGGTTTGCCGGTTGCGAGGGGGACCTCGAAAACGGTGGTAGCTTTGGTGCGCTTTGTCATTTGCCCACCACCTCGATCTCGGAGCCGAAGGGCTTGACGTAGAAGGCCTCGCCGGGGGAATTGATCGTGACGCCTTCGATCTCTGCAGCGAGTGCTTCGTTCGCTAGCATCGCAGCCCTGTCGACCTCGTACTTGGTACGGAGGAGGGCCCGGTATTTCCTCAGGTTGCCCCGGATCGTGGCAAGGATGCTGTCGACCTTTTTGAGCGTGACGCTCTTCGGCTGGTCCCGCCAGCTGATCTCCCCGGTCCGCAGTTGCACCGTCTTGGTCTTGTTGCCATTGGTCAGGCGGTCCCGGTTAGCGGCTGCCCAGGTCTTGAGGCCCTCGGTGCGCTCCTCGATAATCTTCGTATGGCTAGCGGCGGAGGTCTCGCTTGCGGCTTTGATTTGGGCTAGTTGGTCCTCCATGTCCGAATTGATCCGCGTGACCGCCAACTGGGCGTCTTGGATTTCCCGAATGAATGAGCTGGCCTCTTCATCGGATTGAGGCACCTTGACCGGTACTGCGGCGGTCTTGGCTTTCGTTTTCTTCGGCATTTAGCGTCTCCTTAAACGGGGCTTTGAACAGAGGGTGATGAGCCAGCGAAACTGCTGGCAGATCCAGAAACAGCTGGAGCGTCGGCGACGTTTCATCGGCCCGACCTCCGGGCAACGAGTTCGAAGTCAGGCATGGCTTCTTGGGTGAACCGCCGGGCTCGCGCCTGGTTAAGGCGCCTGGGGCTGGAGCGCAGGGCGACGGTTAGCCGACCCACCACGTCTTCCCAGGTGACCGGTCCTGCGAGACCTTCGGCCAAGCCGCAGTCCTCCAGCACTTCATTGGGCGATTTGCCCTGATCGGCGCAGTAGAGGCAGTGGTCAGTCGCGATGGCCGATGCGGTGCCCAGGATCACTTCGCGCGCGGTGGCTCGGTTGTTGTTCATGCCACGTCGCCTCCGCCACCTGGTCCCTGTATCGGGACCTTCACGGTTTTGGGTTTCGGCTTGGCCTCGAAGGGCACCACCTTTTCAGGATCTGCTAGGGCTACGGCCGGAGCGGTGAACGACCGTTCCATGACCTGCGCCACTCGGGCGTTGTCCTCGATCCGTCCAGCGAGATAATCGAGGGAGAAGGCGAGCCCGCGGTCAAAGAAGCCTGCCGACTCCTTGAGCGAACGAAGCGTCTCTGCGATTTCTTTGAGGTCTTTGCTAACCATTGTTGCCTCCATGGTTGTGGGGGCAGGCAGGACAAGCCTTGGCGAGCTTGACCCGGACCAGTCCTGACCGATTGCCATTGGCCACGTGCCGAAGGTTTTCGAGGCAATGGGAGAGCTGCAGGCCGTTGCCCTGGACGGGGCAATTCACCGTGGCATCCGTGAGTTTGCTCAAGACTGTTTTGGCCAGGCGATCAACGTTGCCTGCGTATGAATTCCGCATGGCCTGAGACAGGGTCGCTGCGCTGTAACCGATCTTTTCAGCGACCTTGCCGAGAGAGCTGTCATTTGCGTTGTTGGCTAAGACGACTATCCAGTCCGGGCGCTGCTGTCCCCAGGCATCCGTCGTGATCTCGTGGAAGTCTGGCTTCTCTCCGATCCTTTTACCCATGGCTCACCTCGTCGGATGACCAGAGGACCTTCCAGGAGTTTGGATCGAAGACACGCTTTACGCTTTGCACAAGCGGTGCCCTGGGGCCGGGATTGAAGGCCTCGACAAAGGAGTATTTGTCGCCGTCCTTTCGGATGATTTGGGTCTTGGCCAAGTCGTTGAGGTAGGAACGAGCACGCTCCGGCTTGATCTGGACTTCGTCCGTAGATGCGAGGACTGCCAAGGTTTCAGGTGTGAAGGTACCCCGCATGGTGCGAAGGGTCCGCCAGAGCGCCTCAATGGCCAGGCCATGCTTCGCAGGTTCTCCCTCGCGGGTTACGCATGGAGCTTCGCCATGGTGTTGCTTGATGACGGTGTAGTGGTTCGGCTGGCCAGGCCTATCCCGAGGCTCAACGGCTATGAATTTGGCCCCGACTAGGCCTTTCACGTAGCCCCGCACAGAATCCATTCTGGTGCCCGCTGGGAGGTGAGGTCGCAGGTCAGCGGCAGTGAACCTCGTTCTGTCTTTTCCGACCGCTCGGCAGGCGTCCCAGACCTGCTGTCGCAGTTGGTCGCCTTGGTGAGGTTTCGGTTTTGCTTTGAGGGAGGCCATGGGTCAGTCCTCCTCGGTCGGATTCCAGTCGTCGCCGATCTCCGTGAGCCCCTCAATACCAGCTTGTTCGCGGAGCCCAGCCAGCTTCGTGACAATCCTGCGGGCAGAACCTCGGGCCACCTTCTGCAATTTATTGACCGCACCATCCGTGAATTCGATGTCAGGGGCGAAGAGCTTGCAGAGCTGGAAGACATCATCCTGCGTCAACGGCGTAGCTCGGACTTTCTTGAGCACCCGGCTGTCGATCCGCTCCCAGGCCTTGAGGGCGTTCGGCAGGTTCTCTTCGCCGATGAGAATGATGGTTGCCGGAGTGCCCTCAGCGACCTTTGCGATGTCTCTAACCAGCTCGATCTTCCGGCGCTGGATCATGAAGTCGGCTTCATCAATCACCAGCGGACGCTCAGGGTACTGAGCCAGGTGTCTCCCGATGGCATTTACCGCCTCGGATATTTGCATTTTTAGTTTTGCATTGGGGGCTAGAAGCTCCAGCTCCACCATCACGGCTGCAAGCAAGTCTTTCTGCGTCCAGCAGGATTGGCATTGGACGTAGTACGCCCGGAACTTATTCATCGAATAGATGGCTGCCGTCGACTTGCCGACGCCCGCGGGTCCGTGGAACACCCCAAAGGGCGGAAGTTCCGGCTCCCGGTTGAGGAGCATCTGCGTCAATTCCATGAACTTCACCACGTTGGATAACGCGGCTAGGTTTCCATTGACCTGAGAATAAGCTTCTTGCATGATCTTCTCCGTTCAAGTTTGCGGGGTGCCCGAGGTTTCCAGGCCAGGGCGCCCCGTTTTTCTTCAGGCCGTCGCCGACCCGATTTCCGCCAACATCTTCTGAGTGCGGTATTCGTTGGTTTTCCGATATCCGCGCAGCCAAATCTCTTTCTGCTTATCGACCTGAAGGCCTTCCGCGAGGTCACTCTCCAGCTGGATGGCGCGGAGGTACCTATCGCCAGCCGTCTCTTTGGCGGGCTTTGCCCGGTGGCTTTCCAGGTCCTCAATCAGCGCTGTTTGAATTTCCTGCTGCGCTTCGGTCAGGGGCTCTGCGGCGTCAGGTTCACGCCGCATGATTTCCTTGCTATCGAAGGTGGCCATTTTGACGATCTTGGCTTCCGGGAGCGGCAACTCATCTGTGGTCGGTAGTTTGGCTGCGACTTCCTCGGGAGAAAGCCTTTGCTGAGCGTCTCGCTGGAGCTTAAGGGCCTTGATGAAATCCCGGCGCGCACGGTTGTGCTCTCTGGCCGCGCTAGCGTCATTGAACCCGACAGCCTCAATGATCTCTGCGAAGCCCAAGTAACACCCATCCAGCCGATAAACGTGAAGGCCAGCGGACAGGTTCTCCGGGTCAAAGCGGATCGTGAGTTCTTTGCCAATGTGGTTGTTCAAGAAGGGTGCCCAGAAACGGTTGCCCATATGCTTGATCGCGCCATCCGGCCGCTGCGCCTTCACACCCTCTGCAGCCAGCAGCCATAGCCGCGCTTGCTCCGGTACCGCCTTCTTGATTGGGCTAATGGCATAGGACGCCGAAAAGGTTTGAGCGAATGAACGGCCGCCGCAGTTCTTTGAGCGACGTCCTTCGCGCTGGTTGTGCTCGGTTACTCCTTCGGCGAGGATCTTTAGGAATGTGTCGATAGGTACGGCCCGCTCTCCGTAGTTCGCCGGTTTGTTGGTCGGCGAGTTCCCGGTGTAGGCGCCGTCAAATTTTGGATGTTTCGAGACGTCTTCACATAGGTCTTTAAACGCCCGTTCAATGGGCTTTGATTGGCCTGAGTAGGGAGTGGTCCAACTCACCTCAACATCCAGGCACTTCAACAAGCCCGCCGGTTCGTTATCCTTCACCTTGAACCGGTACCGGTTTGGCATCCCGCCCGTGAGCCACTTGCTCGCGAAGTTCCTGCCGTTATCCAAGTAGATGATTTTGGGGATACCGAAATCCGTGACCATATCCCCCACGGCCAAGAGGACGGCCTCTTTGTTCTCGCTCCGGTCGATCCGCCAAGCGAGGATCATTCCTGAGTACAGGTCTTGAATGGCCGTCATGCACGGGCGTTCAACCTTGCCATCTGGCCACTCAACGAAGACGTCGAACCGGTGGCCGTCCGCGTTGACGGCTTCAAGTGCGTGAAGGTGTGAGCGGTCGCGCTCTTGGGCTGGATAGAGCTTCTTCACCGCATCCTCGCCTTCCCGGGCAAGAACCTGAACCGGCAGCGGGATATCGTGCTCGATTTTCCGAATGAAGTGTTTTACCGGAGGGATTGTTCCCCAGCCGTGCTCTTTGGCCGCAGCGACCAGGCGGCGGTGGCACGAAGCAGCATTGGGTCGAGCTAGCCGCAGCCAGTCGGATCGAAAGAAGTCCCAGGCCTCATCGCCTATCCGGTCGCTGAGCGCGCGCCCCTGATTTCTCGGCGCGAGCGGCGGTAGGTGGTCAGCCGAGTCTAACCCCTCGATGGCATCAAACCAGTTGTAGACGGTCCTGACAGAAGGCGTTCTGCCATTGACCGTTCTGTCCTTGCAAAGCTCAGAGATGGCTAAGTTCTTTGCGCATCCCCCGCGGACCAGCACCTCGACTTCACGAATGAACTCCAGGCGTTCCATCGCCACGGCTTTCTTCTTGTCGTCCAGCGCCTCGTACTCGAGCCACATGGCTGCTTGTTTGGCCGTGCCCGTGCCGGTCTGGGGCTCCGCTTTGATCTGCGCCATAAGGGCTGTCTGCGTCTCGCGGTCGAAAACTGAATAGTGATAGACCCGTCCGCCTCCCTTGCCTTCGCGGCGGCGGCATAGGGGCTCGCCTCTTCGGTTCTGTCGGTCATCCCAACCTTCCCGTCGGGCGCGGGCGTTTAGGGCTCTGTACTTGCCCTCAATCGAGGGTAGTCCGATGAGGGAGGGGAAGAGAGCTTCGACAACCTCGCGGATGGAGAACCATTCGGTCATTTGGCCCTCCTTTTGGCTTCTTGGAGGAAGGCGTCCCGTTCCCTTCGTGCTTGCTGTGCCCGCTCGGTATGTTGTTCGGCCTCAATGGATTTCCTGCCGACTTCGACCCAATACTCGTAGCGATAATCGACAACGATATGATCGGCTTTCTCAGCCAGCATTTGGAGTGGCCGGAAATCTCCGGTCACCATCATCAGCGCGAGGAGGCGTGACGCGGTGATATCGTGGGACTCGCGGCCCTGGCTTGCATATGCATCCAGCATGTTCTTGCTCATGCTCTCATCATCGAGCCAATCGGCCATCTTGGTGGCGACATCTTCTCGGTCGCGGTCAATCAGCACCGTGGCGACCGCCCGTGCCAACTCGGCCTTGACCGTACCGGCACGCACCTCTTCATCCTTGAAGCGTGCGACGATGGGTTCGTGCTGACCTTCCAGGCCCAGCTCCATCGTCTGGTCGCAGGCGCGGTGCCGAGCCATCAGGCTGCCTCAACTTCTTCAGCGGGGATGAGTTGGAAACCACGCTGGAGCGCCGCCTCCGCGAAATCATCATCGGTCGCCTTGAGCATCAGGGCGATCCGGTCGGCCTTCGGCGCGCGGTTAAAGCGGTCGAGGAGAGTATCGGTTGCCGATGGCTTCTCCACGTTACGGCCCTCAACCCAGGCTACCGCCTCAGCCACAGAGTTAACCGTTTCCTCAGCCTCAATGGCGGCAACCAACTTTGCCTGAGTTTCCGCCCCGTACTTCGAGAGTGTTTCGAGGTCGCGTTGGTTGTCGCAG
This sequence comes from Magnetovibrionaceae bacterium, assembly GCA_049603795.1. GTDB lineage: Bacteria > Pseudomonadota > Alphaproteobacteria > Rhodospirillales > JBMYSY01 > JBMYSY01. The sequence continues at coordinate 71,989 of JBMYSY010000013.1, read as the reverse complement.
ATCTCTAGGGCTGCGATACGACTGGTTAGCTTCCGGTCCAGCTTGTCGCCGATGATCGCTTGCCGTTCGGTCGTCTTCCATGACCGGTGCTGCCGGATCGCGACCGCCTCATACCAATCTCGCAAAGTTGCGAGATTTTCTTCGGTCTGGGCACTCGGCTTAGCCTTCCGCTTCTTCAAGTACACCGCCTTCAGTGCGCTCAATGAGAGGCAGCGTTCCAGGGCTGTAAGCTCAGCGCGCTGGAGGTTCTCAAGAAGCTCGCCGACCAGGCGGTCAGCCTTTGTCTTCGGAGGGGTGACAAAAGCAGGTATCTCTTCCATCCCGGCGAGCTTGAATGCCTCAAGCCGGTGCCTGCCAAACTCCAGATCGAACTTTCCGCCGGATCGGGTTTTGTTAACGGTGATCGGCGACTGCAGACCGCGCTCGGCGATATCCGCTGCAAGGCCCTCTACAAAGACCTGGTCAACGGGTCGAACCCGCGAGCCGACCTTGATCGCTTTGATGGGTATCAGTGCAGTGTCCAGATTGTGCGTTGTCATGTTCAAGCGGCCTCATCGTTTTGACTGTCGCGTTTCCCAACCGAGACGATACGATTGCCGTATCCGATGATCCGGCGGCCTGCTTCGTCATATCGTTGGGGAAACACGAGGTGAGGAGCGACGTCGAAGAAGCGGATGATCGCCTCCTCTCCGGCTGGGAAGTAGAGGTACAGGAGTGCAGCGCGGCACTGGTTCTCGCTGAGGCCCGCATCAACAGCGATCTTTGTGAGATTGCTGCCCATCCGACTAATGGCGGCCTTGATGGCGTGGCCGTCTCGAAAAGGGAGATCCTCAAAGTCTGTAAAACGCCGGGGCATGGGTGGCCTTTTTCGGTTAAATTGGCGATGTGCGAATCTGTACGTTCGTCAAGTTTGCCAAGAAATTGGATTCGAGCAACCAAAAAATTGGTGTTCCGGGTTCCTTGGTCACCAATAATTTGGAGATTGGCTAAAAAGGCCTTTGAAAACAAATGACTAAAGCTAAGAAAAGCGATCAGGGCGATCTCGGAACTCTGGTTCCGGGTTATAGCCCTGAACTCGGAAAGCGGATCAGGGACCTATTGGAAGAGTTCGATTCGCTGAAGGATGCGGCCGCTCTGGTCGACATGAAGCCGGAGATGCTCAGACGGTATGAGGACGGGCTTTCGAAGCCGTCATTCTACGTGATGGCGGATCTGTGCAAGGCCGCAAATAGGAGCCTGGATTGGCTGGCCTATGGAGAGCGACCAAGCGATCCAGAAGTAGTACCTTTCGACCAAAAGATTATGATAAGTACCATAATGAATGCGATGAAAATTCTTGCAAATTCAAAGGTTGAGGTGTCGCCGTCTCTTTTTGCTGGCTACGTCGTGACTTCTTTTATGGCCGAAATGGAAAGTAGAAATTCCGATGGCGACGTTCATGAAAGCGTTGCGCGCCTATTTCGCGAAATGGTAGAAAAGTATGGCTCCGGCGAAGACGGGGCTGGCGAGCTGTAACTCGCCAGGGGCCGGTTGGCATCCGACCCAAGCTCACCGGGACGTCTCCAGCGAACTCTCCCCGCCACGCGCGCAGGGTGGAAAGCGCAAGAAGGATGCCAATGAACAACTGTGCTCAAAGCCGCTTCATGCAGTCACTTTTTGACGCAATGACAAGCCACAAGGATTTTCATCGGTTAAATGCGCGGGGTGGATGCACACTCTTTCGTGTAATTGAGACAGGGTCAACCGCAGCAGGTAGCGGCCCGCTTACGTCGCCTTGCAGATCGCGTCTCAAAATGAGAGCGGACTCGCAAACTGAAAATGCCTCTTAGCAGGGGCCTCACTGCAATTTCAAACGGCTCTATAAGCCGTAGCCGCCCAACCACTGCAAAAGCCAAATCGACTGACCAGGTCGGTTGCCTCACGATGGAAACGCCCGGTTTCCTTGGGGTTCATCCCCCTATATCCCGCCTCATCCCGGCATATCCCGGTTCTGCAATAACAAGTGTCCCCCCACAGTTATGACACAGATCATAAAAAATATTGGGCCACCTTTTCGGAAAAATTCTGAGAACGGGGAAGAATGTGTTTGATTTTTGTTCTCTTTTCGTCCAACTTCGTTCCAAGGAACAATAACGGAACAAACGCCCTTCACCATCGGAACGGAGATCTTAGTCATGGTTGCCTCTTCCTTGCGTTTTCTGTCTGAACTCAGCGTCGTCGCCGGAATCTTTCTGGCCGGGTATGGGGTATTGCTGGTCGCCTGACGGCTATTTGGGCACTGGGCGTTTATTGCCGTCTTCATCCAGGGCGACAAAAGCGAAGACACCCTCAGTGACTTTTTCCCGATTGCCAATTCGCTCCCGCAGCGCCCAGGCCTCGACCCGCACCTTCAACGAGGTATGACCGACATGAACCACTTCGGCAAAGCAGGCAATCACATCACCGACGCGGACAGGCAGGTGGAAGCTCATGGCATCCGCGGCCACCGTGGCGACGCGCCCCCGGGCGCGTTGAGCGGCAAAAACGCCACCTGCAATGTCCATCTGGCTCATCAACCAGCCGCCGAAAATATCGCCCGCCGGATTGGTGTCCTTCGGCATGCAGAGCGTGCGAATCACCATCTCGCCCTTTGGTTCGGGTTGGCCATTCGCTTCCGCTTGCCCCAGTGGATGGCTTTGCTTCAAGGCTTTTCTCCCTTATCGGCGGCGGTCGCATTTCGTCTTTTGTCTCCGCGTGTTCCGGTTATATCACGGGTCGCGGGAGATTGGCTTCGTTGACCGGGAAAGGTTCCCATGGCACAACAAACAGCGCAAGTGATACACTATATCTAGTTCGCTATTACGCTAGGCATGCCAGCAGTTGAATGAAGGCCGCCCTGCCACCACAGACCCGGTCCGGCCATAGCCCGGCCATAGCGTTGAGAAAAGGGGGTCCGATGTCGGATCTATTCCAGTCGGGAGCCGAAGGCCAGGATAGCTATTCAGCCAAGGATATCGAAGTGCTGGAAGGGCTGGAACCGGTTCGAAAGCGCCCTGGGATGTACATCGGCGGCACCGATGAGACCGCCCTGCACCATCTGGTCGCCGAGGTGCTAGACAACTCCATGGACGAGGCGGTTGCCGGCCATGCGGCACGGATTGAAATCAGCCTCGATGAGGAAGGTTCGGTCACCATCTCCGACAATGGGCGGGGCATCCCGGTTGATCCGCACCCGAAGTTCAAAGACAAATCCGCGCTTGAGGTGATTTTGACCACCCTGCACTCAGGCGGTAAATTCTCCGGCAAGGCCTACGAGACTTCCGGCGGTCTGCACGGGGTCGGCATTTCGGTGGTCAACGCTCTCTCCGACCGCCTCACGGTCGAGGTGGCGCGGAACAAGACCCTCTGGCGCCAGAGCTTCGAACGGGGTTTGCCAAAAGGGCCCCTGGAAAAGGTCGGTTCAGCCCCCAACCGCCGCGGCACACAAGTTCAATTTCACCCAGACGCGCAGATCTTTGGTGAAACGGCGCACTTCAAACCGGCAAGGCTCTATCGCATGGCGCGGTCCAAGGCCTACCTGTTCCGAGGGGTCGAAATTCGCTGGCGCTGTGCGGAGGCCCTGATCATCGGCGAGGACAAGACGCCTGCGGAAGCCGTCTTGCACTTCCCGGGCGGTCTGGAAGATTTTTTGGCGACAGCTTTGGAAAACCGGCGTTGCCTGACCCCCAAGCCTTTTGCCGGACGCGGTGCGTTGAACGGCGGCAGCGGCAAGGTGGAATGGGCTGTCGCCTGGCCGGCGGACGAAGAAGGCTTTTTCCAATCCTACTGCAACACGGTGCCGACGCCCCAGGGCGGCACCCACGAGGCAGGCCTGCGTGCAGCGCTGGCCAAGGGTATCCGCGCCTACGCGGACCTGGTCAAGCACAAGCAGGCTTCGAAGATCACGCCGGATGACGTGCTCGGCGGGTCCTGCGCCATGTTGTCGGTTTTTATCCCCGACCCGCAGTTCCAAGGGCAGACCAAGGACAAGCTGGCCTCCCCGGAAGCCCAACGCCTGGTCGAAACGGCGCTCCGCGATCATGTGGACCACTGGCTGTCGGGCGACCCCGAGACGGCGAATGCGCTGCTCGAACACGTGGTCGAGCGGGCGGAGTTGCGGCTCCGCCGTCGCCAGGAGAAGCAGACCAAACGTCAATCGGCCACCCGCAAGCTGCGCCTGCCGGGCAAACTCGCCGATTGCACCTCGACCAGTTCCGACGACACCGAAATCTTTCTGGTCGAGGGGGATTCAGCCGGCGGTTCCGCCAAGCAGGCCCGGAACAGGAAAACCCAGGCTGTCCTGCCGTTGAGGGGCAAAATCCTGAATGTGGCTTCGGCATCCGCTGACAAAATGAAGGCCAACCAGGAATTGAAAGACCTGATGGAGGCCTTGGGCTGCGGGTTGCGCGACCACTTCTCGGAAGAGGCGCTGCGCTACGACCGGGTGATCATCATGACCGATGCCGACGTCGACGGTGCCCATATCGCGTCTCTTCTGATGACCTTCTTCTACAAGGAAATGCCGGGATTGATCGAGAGCGGCCATCTGTATCTGGCGCAACCACCGCTCTACCGCCTGGCCGCCGGCCCGACGACCGCTTATGCCCGGGATGATCGCCACAAAGACGAACTGATGGCCACAGTCTTCAAGGGCAAATCCAAAGTGGACATCAGCCGCTTCAAGGGACTTGGCGAAATGCCCCCTGCTCAGTTGAAGGAAACCACAATGGACCCCGCGGCGCGTAACCTGCTGCGCGTGACCTTGCCCGATATCCAGGACGTCGTCGGCTTTCGGGAGACAAGTCGGCGCGTGGAAGACCTCATGGGCAAGAAGCCGGAAAAGCGCTTCGCCTTCATCCAGGACAACGCCCGTTTCGTGGCGGACCTGGACTTGTAGACGAGCGCCCCTCCGCGCTTTTTTAGCTTCGATCAGGGGAACATCGGTGCCTGTTCCAGTCCCGCTGTCTCGTCGAGCGCGAACATCAGGTTCATATTCTGAACCGCCTGCCCGGCCGCCCCTTTCACCAGGTTATCGATGGCGGAGATGATGATCGCCTGACCGGGCACGCGATCCTGAAAGACGCCGATGTGAACCTGGTTGGAACCCCTGACATGTCGGGTCCCGGGCGCTTTTCCTTCGTCCAGAATCCGAATGAAGGGATCCGACGCATAAACCTGACGGAGGCAGTCCCGTAGGGCGGATGCCTCCACGCCGTCCTTCAAGCGAAGATAGATCGTCGAGAGAATACCCCTGTTCATGGGCACCAGGTGCGGCGTGAACGTGATCGAAAGATCTTCTCCGTGAGCCTTTGAGAGCTCCTGTTCAATCTCAACGCCATGGCGATGGCTGGCGATCCCATAGGCATGGATGGCTTCCGAGACTTCGGTAAACAGCGTTCCTTCCTTCGGTGCCCGACCGGCACCCGAGACACCGGATTTACAATCCGCAATAATGCCCTTGGGCTCCACCAGGCCGGATTTGAGCAAGGGGGCCACCGGCAAAATGACGGAGCTTGGATAGCATCCGGGGTTGGCTACAAGCCGGGCCGCCGCGACTTCCTGGCGGTAGAGTTCGGTCAGGCCGTAGACGGCTGTCTTCTGAAGCTCCGGTGCCAGGTGCTCATGCCCATACCATTCCGCATAGGTCGCCGTGCTCCGGAGCCGGAAATCGGCGGAGAGATCGACCACTTTCACGCTTTCCGGCAAGCCTGAGATCACTTCTTGGGTCGTCCCATGGGGCAGGCAGCAGAAGGCAACATCAACCCCCGCCCAATCGACCGCTTCCAGCGAAATCAGATCGGGCAGGTCGAGCGAGGCCAAATGCGGAAAGACGTCACCCATGGCCATGCCGGCCTTCCGGTCAGCCGTCAGGGCAACCAGGCGAACACTCTCATGGCGGCACAGCAGGCGCACCAGTTCGGCCCCGGTGTATCCGCTGGCTCCAATGATGACGGCTTTGATCGGCGCGCCCATGGCGTCCTCCTGTCCGATGTGTCTGATGAATAAGGAGCCCGAACGGCTCCAACGCGCGGCGATGATGGCGCTAATGGCGGGCTTGTCAACCGGCCTGTCTTCAGGTGTCGAGGGACCGTATCGCCTCGGTCAGAATTTCGACATCAAACGGCTTCGAGAAACAGGTCACGACGTTGACCTTTTGCAGGCTGGCCAAGGTTTCCGCAGCGCGCATGATTGCGCCATCCGCACCGGAGACCAAGAATACCGGCACCTGGCCCTGGACGGCTGCGGGCGGAAACCGGCGGATGAATTCCACGCCATCAATCCCCGGCATGTTGATGTCGAGCACAACGGCGGTAACGCCACCGGGCTCGTTCAGAACGTCCAGGGCCGCCTCGGCTGAGACATGCGTCGCGGCAAGTCCGGCCCTCCGGCAAGCCTCTTCGGTTGCCAAGGCGATCAACGCGTCATCCTCGACGATCAGGGTCCGTGGTTCCGCACTCATTCTGTTGGCACTCCTTCCTCACCTGCCGGGGGTGAGGGCAAGGTCACGTCAACCCGCGTCCCCTCGCCCGGTTCCGATGACAAATCAATGCGACCACCATGGAGTGCGATGATTTTCTGGCAGATGGCGAGGCCGAGCCCGGTACTTGTTTCGCCAGCCGTCGGCTTGACCGAGGTTTTCTGGAACGGCTGAAACAGTTGGGCCTGCTCGTCCAGGCGGATCCCCTGTCCGGTATCGACCACCCCAAAGACCAAAGCCTCCGGCCCTGACGTGCACGACAAGGTCACCGAACCGCCCGGATGGGTGTATTTGACGCCGTTGCTGATCAGATTGCCGAGAACTTCCAGCAGGCGGGTTTTGTCGGCGATCAGGGGCCTGGACGGGCCCGGTATCTCGCAAGTAAGCCCGACGCCTTTTGTTTCGGCCTGAACCCGGTGCAGGTCGCAGGCGGCTTTCATTAATCCACCCGGATCAACGGGCTCCCGGTTCAGTTTGACCGTGCCACTTTCCAGCTGACTGAAAGCGAGAAGGTTGGTCACCAGGCTTATCGTATAGCCCATACAGACATCGATCTGGCTGGCGACTTCCGCCACCCGGTCGTCGTTCAGACTGTCCGAAAGACCGGCCAGGAAAGCGGCATAGCCCTGGGTCACCGTCAAGGGAGCCCGAAGGTCATGCGCCAGGGCTCCGGTCCATAGCTCCCGCTCTTTCGCGAGATCGGCCAGTTTCATGTTGGCCTTTCGCAGTTGGCGGCTGGTCGTGGCGAGTTCGTTGTTGATCGCCATGAAGTCTTCCAGCAGGTGCTCCGACGGGACCGGGGCACTTCTTCGTCCACCCAAGGAAGGAACCACGTCCTGACCGCCTGGCATATCCAAACAGTCGCCTGTGACCACCAGCCGACCATTGATCGCGGCCCCGGAGAGTTCAAAGGATTGGAAAGGTGCATCCGCTTTGCCACGGAAGATGGCCTGCTCCACGCGCTCCCCCTGGCGCAGTCGTTCAAGGAACAGAGCAAGCGCACCGGGGTCTTCTGGGCAGAGGCGGGACGCTAAGGTCTTGCCTTCAGCGATGGCAACGCGGCCTGTGGAGTCGCCGATGCAGGTCTCGATCCTGCCATCTTCTGCAAGCACGAAGGCGAACCTTAGCGGTAGGGGACGATCACTGGCTTCGCGGGCAACCGAAATCGACCTGGGGGCCTGGCCCTGGCGCTCGATCAACTTGAAGGGATTTTCCGACACGAGATAGCCAGGCCTCTAGACTGAACGCCCGATGAGGCCCTTCGCGATGGAAACCGCGTCTTCGGCATCCCGGGCATGAGCATCCGCACCCACCTTGAGGTAAAGGCCCGGATCGACGTTGAAGGGACGGCCCCCCACCATAATGCGAACATTGTCCAAGCTGGGCCTTGCCCGAACGGACTGAATAACCTCGGCCACTTCGTCCAGGTGATAACCAATCGTCGCCGACAAGCAGAATACCGTCGCTTCCGGTCCCGCCAGCATATCCACCAGGGCTTCTGTCGGCACGTTACCCCCGAGATACTGGGTATCCCAATCCGCCAATTCGAAGAAATCCGTAATCATGCGGATGCCCATCTCGTGCTGTTCGCCAGCACAGCAAGCGGCGATCACCCGAGGCCGGTCAAGGGATCGCGCCTGACCAGCCTCGAAGAGGCGACCATGGAGACGCGCCATCAACAATTGGGTCGCGGCGGTGACATAGTGTTCCTGAGCAACCGACAGCTGGTTGACCTGCCAAAGCCGCCCGATCTCCCAGAGCGCGGGCTGCAGGACCTTCAAATAAACGGCCTTCAGGTCCATGCCGGCGTCCAGGGCGTCCTCGATCAATTGGAAGGCCAGGTTTCGTTGCCCCTGGATCAGCAGTTGGATGTAGCGACTGGCGATTTCGCCTGTTTTCGACTCGCCCAGAAACCCGCCGGCAGCCCCCGTATTCGCCACCTGGAACAAGGCCGGTTCGAGGTATCCACGCTGGACGGTCGCCGCAAGGCTGGCATCGATCTCCGCCACCAGATCCTCAATGGTACCAAGGCTATCGATGAGGTCCTGCGGCGGAACCCCGTATCCGCCAAGCAAGGTTTTCAGCCAGACCGCATAGTCCACAAACAGCGCCGGACTGCCCCGTCGAATGGCATTCGCCAGATACAGAAGGTGGTAACGGTGATCGGTCCGGCACTTTTCGCGCCCCTCGGGCCCATACCGGGTCGCAAGGTCGGCGCGACGACCGAACAACACGGCCACCAGTTGGTCAGCCAGGTTATCGACGTCGTCTACAATCTTGCCCGCGAGCCTCTGTAGATCGAGGTCTTGGCCTTCCGCCGTCATGAGTACCCTCACCTCCGGAGCCTTCGCCCCGCCCCTTGAGCACAATCCCTCCGGGAACCTACCATGCAGGTATACAAAAGGTGAAGTGCTTTAAACCACTAAGTTGGTACCGGAATCGATCCGTTTGGGCTCCAACGGGTATGCGCCGGTGCATCGGTTTGTCAAAGTCCGTTCCGGACGAGATCCAATCGGGGGTTCTCCTCAACCGGAGCCTGCCCCGTCAGGTCCATTCCCCGGAAGATCGCACAATGGTCGAAGACGTCGAGTTCCGGTTGCACATCCCGGTGACTGCAATATTTGGCAACCAGCTTTGCCAGCCCCTTGATGTCGCGACCGGTCGCTTGCGGAAACCGTTGCGCAAGAGTGAGCGACAGGCCTTCGGCCAGTTCGAGACCGAACTGGGTCGCCATCACGTCCCAGATCTGACGGCGCTCATGCTCTGACGGCGCGATATAGCGGATCATGGCAATGCAGCGCGATACGATCGCCTCGTCGATATCGTGGGTGCGGTTGGTGGTCAGGAACAGAAGGCCGTTGAAGTATTCCAGCACGCGAAGAAACACGCCGACGACCGCGTTCATGGCCAGATCATCATCCCGGCGCTTGATGTAAACGTCCGCCTCGTCGATCAGCATGACAGCGCCCCAGCGCTGGGCACGGATTAGCACATCCTTCAGCGCCTTCTCCATCTCCGAGACATTGAGACCCAGTTGACCGGAATGGACCCGATACAGCGGCCTGCGAATGATCTCGGCATAGACCTCCGCCGTCAGGGTCTTACCCACACCCGCCGGACCGCTACAGAGCACGGTGGTACCGCCGGACTTGCCCTCGACAATATCGTCCATCAACACGTCCATTTCGGCCGTCAGGATGTCGATCAGGTCCACATGTTCCCTCGGCAGGATCAGCTTGTCTTTCAGTTCCGGCTGATAGACGTAGGGCTTCATGTTGTCCATATGCACCCAGAGGTGATGGTGCATTTCCAAATGGAACATCAGGATATAGGCGTGAACCGGAACCTCGGTGAACTGCTTCGGACCAAAGCCTTCGGCCAGCTCCAGCAGTCGTTTTTCGATAGTGGGCGAGAGCAAGGCATCCCGGTCCATGCGCTTGAACATCTTCGCCAGAATCTCACCGCCCTGCTCGAGGGTCAGATCCCGCTGGGTTAGGATTTCTTCGTCGTTGACGAGCCGTGCATCCTGTTCACCCGTGGTCAGGGACAGCACGCTCTTGCGCGCGTGATCCGTGTTGCGGTGGCTCGCCGTCGGATCCTCGGCATAGATTCCCCTGCCCCTGCCTGAGAACTGGTCGCCGAAGCGATTTCGCCATTCAAAGAAGGTCTCGATCCGATCATCATAGCCGGCCAGCAGCCTGGGCGTCTCCCGGACATAGCCTTTCGCGGCAATGATCTGGCCGAAGGTCCGCCCGGCAAGGTCGCGTTCGGAAAAAATGACATGAGGATGGGCCAGCTTGCCGCAGCTGTTGGCCCGGAGTTCCAGTACCAGTCGTGCTGAATCATCCCCACTTGCCGGTGTGTAATCGACCCGACTGGCCACAAAGGGCTTGAGCACGCCTGACTGATCCAGCCTGAACAGCCAGCCCCGCCCGGGTCCGGTGGAGACGTATTCCACCAGATCGGCGACGAGGGTCTCAAAATCGTCAGGCCCATAGGGCTCCGGCTTGAAGGCGAGGGTTTCGGCCAAAGCGCTCAACAGCGCCACCGGCCCCGTGGCTTCTCCGTTCTTGGACCAGATTTCGGCAAGAGCGGTCAGTTGATCGGGTTCGAGCGCCTCGTAATCAATTTCGATCCGGTTGGCGATCTTCAATTGATCGGCATAGACCTCGAGAGCCGGAAAGGCGGCCATGAGTTCGACGGCGACGTTCCGATTGATGCTGACCTTGGCCATGTGGCTTGCCCTCCTGGTGCTTCAGACGTGGAACGGTGATGCAAAGCCCAAGCCAGCGATATATCGGCCTCTAAGTTATTGAAATTAGCAAATAACACTCTGTCAGGATTGAGACAAAACGACCTCCGTCCGCCAGCTTTCGGACAAGCCTTGCGACGGCATGGGATTATGACATCTCCTTGTGCCCTGGATGCGTGAACCCATCTCTGTGGAGGGGTTGGCTCGTCACCCCTTTTCTCTCAATCGGAGACGATACGACATGAAAAGCCTTTGCCTTTCGCCAAAGCATGCCTTGTTGGCGGCACCAATCGCCCTGATGACCTTTGCCGCCCAAGGGCATGATCGCCCCACGATCCAGGAAATGGCCGAGGCCGAGGTTCCGAAGCGGGCCGAGATCACTCTGGCACCTCAAAAGATCGACGACAGCCTGACCGTTCTGATGGGGCAAGGGGGCTTTTCAGGCGGAAACGTTCTGGTCTCCAACGGCCCCGACGGGATGCTGATCATCGACGACAAACTGCCGACCATGACCGACAAGCTAACCGAAGCCCTGGACGACATCGGCGGATCGGCCAAGCTGAAATACGTCCTGAATACTCACTGGCACCTGGACCATACCGGCGGCAATACGAAGCTGGGCGAGACGGCGACGATTGTCGCCCACACCAATGTGCGCAAACGGCTATCGACCGACCAGCGCGTTGACGTATTCGACATGGTCATCCCGCCGCAACCGGCCAGTGCCCTGCCCCAGATTACCTATGACGAGGGCCTGTCGATTCATTTCAACGGGGACGAGTTGCGCCTGATGCACATGCCGGCCAGCCACACCGACACGGACACCGTCATCCACCTGGTCGGTGCCAATGTCATGCACACAGGCGACCTGTTCTTCAACGGCCTGTTCCCCTTCGTCGATGTTCAGAATGGCGGAAACGTTCTCAACCTGACCAAGTCGATCGCCACCTTGATTGAGACAATGCCCGCCGACGTGACCATCGTGCCGGGCCACGGGCCAATGGCGACCATGGACGACCTTAAGAATTTCCACCGGATGTTGGAAGAAACCACGGCCAATGTTGTCGCCTTGAAAGAGGCGGGTAAATCCGAAGCCGAAATCAAGCAAGCCGGGGTACCTGAAAAATGGGCTGGCTGGGCCTGGCGGCTGGATGCGGCAACCTGGAACGGGATTATTCTGAGCAGCCTTTGATCGGAAGGATGAATGCGGCAGTTGACGATCAGGCCACCAACTGCCGTTCCATCTCCTCGGCACCGGAAACGGAGACGATCGAGGGGTCGTCTTCAACGTTCAGCATTTCGATAACCCCGTTGTTGACGACCATGCTGAACCGCCCGCCCCGAAGGCCTAGCCCGGCTTCCGAGAAGTCAGCCGTTATGCCGATTGCCTTGGCGAACTCCGCATCCGCATCGCTCCACATTTCAATCAGTTCCAACGCGTCGAGGTGCTCCCCCCAGGCGTGCATGACGAAAGGATCGACAACACCAACGCAGATGAACCGGTGGATGAGACCCGACTCCTTCAAGGTCGGGATCAGGGGCACGTATTCGGGCAAATGAGACCCCGAGCAGACAGGTGTGAAAGCCCCAACCACGCCGACGACCATGGTTTTGCCGGTCGCGACCAGGGTTTTCGCGCTTTCGCGTTCGACAGCTGTCCCTGTCCAGGTCAATAGTTCGACATCCGGCAGGGTGGAACCGACAGCGACAGCCATGACTTCGTCTCCTGTTTAAAATCGTTCTTAAAAACATACCGTAAGAGGCCCGCCTAAGACAGCCACTAAATGGATGATTCATGGCTCCTTTTTGGCTGACCGGATGATCCAGGCGTTGCGTCCCCGGGCCGACCATGGTTTTTTTTGGCACCACGCGGGACACAAAGGGCCCGTGTTGGGCCTCGGGGGAACTGGAAGACATGCTGACTGGCAAAGACGCCATTTGGGAAGTGGTTCGCCACGCCGAAACGGTGGACCGTGATGCTTCCTCCCATTGGCGTGACACCGGGATTGAGACCGCCAAGCACCCTTTGGGAGAAGACCCGTTCAATCTGGTCTATGGCGATCGCGGCTTCGGGATTGTCGGGCCGATCGGCTCGGTCTCCATGAAGACCGGACTCGCCCATCGGATCATGCACGGACTTTTGCAAACGCCAATCCGCGCCAAGGGCAGCGGCCTTCGGAACTTCGCCCCTTCACAGCGGATTGCGAAAGCCCTGGTCAAAAGACAGGGCCGGGCCTTCGACAAGGACGTCTTGCGCCACAGCCTGACCATGGCCCTCTGCCAGGACCATCTGGATCTCAACCCGCAAGACGGCTGCTTTGCCGTCATCGGCGACGGCTTTGGCACCATGTCGGCGCTGATCCTGGACAGCGTGCCGGGCTCTAAAGTCATCCTGGCTAACCTGAGCAAGACCCTGCTGGTGGATCTGGCCTTTTTGTACAAGGCCTTCGGGGCCGAGGGGATCGCCTACGCCGACAGCCCGGAAACCATCAAGGAAGCAACCCGACACCCCGACGTCCGGATCATCGGCGTTCGGGCTGACGATGCCTCTCTTCTCCGTGAAGTGCCCATCCAGTTAGCCTTCAACCTGTTTTCGATGATGGAAATGGACCCGCCGGTCACCGCCAAGTATTTCGAATACCTGCGCCAATCTCCGGCGGAGCGGACGGCCTTTTATTGCTGCAATCGGGACAAGGTGCTACCGGACGGCACAGAAACCCGGTTCCTTGATTATCCCTGGGACGAAGCGGACGAGATTCTGGTCGATGGTCCCTGCCCCTGGACCAAACTCAGCTACCACGGTCGCCCGCCGTTCTATTATCACTCGGGCCATTTCCTGCATCGCTTGGCCTGGCTCAAAAAAGCCTGAGACCTCAGGATTTTCCGCCCCCCAGAACGTCGCGGATCACATCCAGGATGACGCCGGTGCCTTTTTCGATCAGCACCACGTCGTTGTCGACAATCGCCCGTTCGGTGCCCACCGCCGGCTCTCCCAGATCGGCCTCAAGCCCGTCCGGCAGGGATCGCTTTGCCAGCCCCGGCGGCAGCGAACCGCCCCTTTCCAGTTGCTTCTGCAGACCCGGCGGAAGTTTGCCTTTCTTGGCGAGGCCCGGCGGCATGCCTTTGTTTTTTCCCTTACCTTTGCCATCTGATTTGGCCCCGGACTTAGGTTTTTGTTTCTTCCCCTCGTCCGAACCCTCGCGATCATCCGCTTCTCGGGCTGCTTCTGCGTTGTCATTTCCAGCCGCCTGCCCCTGACCCGTTGCCGCCCCGAGTACATCCTTGATGATCCGGATTTGATCTTGGGAAAACACCCGACCGGCAGCCTTCTCGGCCTGATCCCGTATCACCTCGCTCCCCGCCTTGATCGCCGCGTCCCTCGCAGCCTCTGCAGCGGCCCCGGCACCAGTGGTCGACGTCCCCGAAGTTTGGGCTAAAACCGGGCTGGAAAGACCGGAAAAAAGGACAAGAGCGAAAAGGGGAGCAAGGTAATTCATGACAAACCTCCGATAGGGCTACCGGCTTTCGGCCAAGGGGCGGAAGCGAATACTCAGAAGGATTTGAGGCCAAATAATGGCGTCCTGGCAAGCTTCTCTTGGTCTAAAAGAACTCTGATTGAATAGCATCGCCCTCGTAGCCCCGGGCCTCCAGACATTCCTGCAGGTTTGCAGCGAACCCGGCGGGGCCGCAGATCAGGATTTCGGCGTCCGGGTGAAGGTTCATCGCATCGAGCTTGGCCTGATCAAGTCGGCCCTCGATATCGAAGAACCGGGCGTTGCGATCTTCAAGGGTTGGCCGGGAATAGACGGTTACGGCGCGGAGGGAAGGATGCCCAGCGGTCAACCCGGCAATTTCATCGCGGAACGCATGGGCTGCGCCGTACCGCACGGCATGGATCAGCAGAACCTCCCGCCGAACCCCACTCTCTGAAATGGCCCGCAGGTGGCTGAGCAAGGGCGTGATGCCGATGCCACCGGCGATCAGGACCAGCGGCCCTGTGCGCGTCGCGGGTTCGAAGCGGCCTGCAGGTTTTCGGGCCCGGAGGATAACCCCGGGACTGGCGTCCCGGTGCAAAAAGGACGATATCACGCCGCCCTCTTTGCGCTTCACGCTGATCCGGTAGGTTTTCGCATCCGGGCTGCCGGAGAGGGAATAGGATCGACTGACAGCCCCGTTCAAACCTGGGACCGACAGCTCCAAGGGCAGGTGCTGGCCGGCCCGGAAGGGAGGTAGCTTTCGGCCCTCGGCATCCGCAAGCACAAGGGAGACGACATCCGCCGCTTCCCGTATCCGATCAGTGACCACGAGGGGGATAAGCTCCGCCGCTGGCTCGCTCCAACGAAGCGCCGCGGCATTTCGAATCTCATTTACCATTTCGATTCGGAACGTGATCAGACGCTGTGCGCCAAGAACACGCTCTGTTTCATCAGGGTGCCAGTCCACCTCCGCCCTGCCGGAAAGCTGCAACAGGTTACCGGTCGAAAAGTCCACGAACAGGAAACCCGCACGGTCATCCGACATCAGATTTCCGATGGTGTTGAAATGATTGTTGCCCGCAAAATCGGCGAACTGGAGCGTCTGCTCATCAATCACCCGGACGAAGCCAGGCTCGCCACCGCGGTGGGAGACATCCAACCCGAAGGCCCAATCCTCTCCCTCGCCCCGAAACCCGCTGGCAATGAAAAAGGTATCCGCCTGGGATATCCAGTCACCCTGCGCGGCAGAAAGCATAGCGGACGAGAAAGCCTCCGGTGACTTAGCTTCCTTAACCCGGGACAGTGTCCTTACACGGATGTGTTGGGGGCAATTACCGAAGGACTGGCCAACGGCGATATCGATACCGTCTCCCCGCGCGCGCCCGACACGCCCGTTCAACCGATTGCGCCGCCGCGTCGCGAATTCAATACCGAGGAGGCCGATATCAGCCCCCGGGATCAGGGCTCCGGCCAAGGCATCCCCATCGACCGGCCCGGCGGCCAAGGTCAACCGGTCGGGTTCGGGAGACGTCATGAAGCCTTCTTCGCCGCTCAACAGGGTGGCCCAGGGCCGACCGGCTTCGTCGCGCGCAGCTATGACAACGAAGGGCTGGTTCTGAAAAAACAACCGGTGCTGCTCCGGCATCCAGGGTCGGACCATCCGGCTTGCCCAGGCATCGATCTCTGTCAGTCCCAGCTTCTCGTGGATGGCCTTTTCGCCCTCGTGGAAAGGGGTACCCAAAGACATGATCTCGGATCCTTGTGAAAGTGAGAGGCCCCGCCTGGTGGCCTCTCTTTTCGGTGGCAACGGGTCAGGCAGCGAGGCCGACATCGGTGCGGGACATGCCGACAAAGCCCGGCAAAGCTTCCAGGCGCTTCAGCCAGGCCCGAAGGTTCGGGTAGGGCTCGAGCGATACGTTCCCCTCGGGCGCATGGGCCGTGTAGCTGTAGAGCGCCACATCGGCGATCGAGGCCTTCTCGCCCACCAACCAGGAGCGTTCCGCGAGATGGTCCTCAAGGCGCTCGAATGCCGTTCTGGCAATCGCCTTGGCCCGTTCAGCATCCAGTTTAGCCCCGAAAACCGTGACCAGGCGGGCCGCCGCCGGACCAAAAGCAATGGCCCCGGCCGCCAGGGAGAGGAACTTCTGGATTTCAACACGGGAAGCCAGATCAGCCGGATACCACTGGGGCGCATAGCGCTCCGCCAGATAGACCAGGATGGCATTTGAATCGCTGACCACCGTCACGCCGTCTTCAATGACCGGGACCTGGCCCGCCGGATTCAGGGAAAGGAAGGGTTCCGTTTTGTGTTCACCGGCCAGCAGATCGACATCGATCAGTTCGGCGGGAATCCCGGCCAGGGAAGCAAACAACTCGACCCGGTGGGAGTGGCCGGAAAGAGCATGGCGGTGGATCTTGATGTGAGACATGGGTTTTTGCTCCAGTTTTGGATCTGTAGGGACCAGCTCTGTCGTGCCGGTGATCCTGATATCGCACACTGGACGCCGAACGATAATCAGCCTAATTTGCGATACATTATGAATAATAGGTTCACAATCAGGGCGAGGTTATGGACAGGCTAGAGGCCATGCGGGCCTTCGCGACGGTGGTTGAACAGGGATCGTTTACGGCTGCGGCCAAGCGGCTCGGCACCTCGACCAAGATGGTCAGCAAGTGGGTGGCAAAGCTGGAGGAGAGTTTGAACGCCCAATTGCTGCTTCGGACCACGCGATCGGTTTCCTTGACGGAACTGGGCACCGCCTATCTGGAACGCTGCCGATCGCTCCTGGACCAGATGGACGAGTTGGACGAACTGGTCCACCTTCGCCGCTCGGCTCTTGCCGGTCCCATTCGCATGACGGCTCCCACCGGCTTCGGCAGCACCCATCTGACCCGCGCCCTGGTTCCCTTTCTGCAAGCCAACCCCGAGGTCAAGTTGGAACTCAACCTGACCGAGAAGCGGGTCGCCCTGGTAGAGGAAGGCTACGATCTGGCGGTTCGGATCGGCAGCCTGACGGATTCGACGCTGATCGCGCGCAAATTGGCACCCATGCCGCTGATCATCTGCGCCTCCCCCGCCTATCTGGACCGCTTCGGCCATCCCGGTCACCCGAAAGCACTCAGCCGTCACGAATGCCTGATCGGAAACTATGTGTTGGAACCCTGGACCTGGCGCTTTTCCCAGGATGGCGCGGAAGTCGCGGTGAAGGTCGCCGGCAACTACAGCGTCAACGGCCCTGCCGCCGTCGCCCGCCTGGCGGAAGGCGGCTTAGGAATCGGCCGCTGCCCGCTCTATTCGGTGGCGGATGCGCTGAGAGAAGGACGCCTCGTCGCCCTCTTCCCCGATTTCGACCTCCAGGAAACCGGCGTCTTCGCGGTCTATCCGCCGAACCGGCACCTGACGGCGCGGGTTCGCGCGCTGATTGATCACCTTTCCGAGGCTTTCGGGATGGAGAATGCGCCCTGGGTGGCTAAATCTTGAAGACGATCCCGAGATTGAAAGACGTCATCCATGTCCCAACCCCGATCAAAGATTCACTTTGTGCCCCATGGCGGCGGCCCGCTGCCGATCCTGGGTGAGCCGGGCCACAAGGCCTTGGTCGATTGCCTGAAGAGCCTGGAAGCCGAGTTGCACGACGCATCCGCCCTGATCGTCGTGACCGCTCATTGGGAGACCGAAGAGATCAAGGTCTCCGGCGCGGCAGAGCCCGGCATGATCTTCGACTATTACGGCTTCCCGCCTGAGACCTATACCTACAGCTATCCCGCCCCCGGTGCCCCGGACCTGGCGGCGGAGGCGATCCGACATCTCGCCAAAGCCGGATTGCCCGGCCACTTGGACGCGGAACGGGGCTATGACCACGGCACCTTCGTGCCCTTGATGCTTATGCGCCCGAAAGCCGATATTCCGGTGATCCAGGTGTCGATCCTGTCCTCCATGGACCCGGCGGCCCACATCGCCACAGGCCGCGCACTGGCCCCCTTGCTGGAGACCGGGGCGGTCCTGATCGGATCGGGTTTAAGCTTCCACAACCTGAAAGCCATGCTGCGCAACGCCCCCATGGAAAACGCAGAAGACAAGCAGTTCGATGACTGGCTGAACGGCGCGATCTTGGGAGATGACCCGGAACGCCACCTCCTGGCCTGGAAAGACGCCCCCGCCGCCCGCTTCTGCCACCCGAGAGAGGACCACCTCCTGCCCCTGCACGTCTGCCTGGGTGCAGGCCTGGAGGCCGGCCTCACGCCGAAACCTCTCTTTTGCGATAAGGTGATGGGGTTCCAGGCGTCGGGCTTTTCCTGGAGCTGACGGCCGGATAAAGGTTGGCAAACCAAGCGACCCTCCCCTTTTAGGAGAGGGTCGCCTTGTCTTTTGGGAATTGGGTTCGATCAGTGGATGTCAAACCGGTCCAGGTTCATCACCTTGACCCAGGCTTTCACGAAATCGGCCACGAAGGTGCTGCCCGCGTCCGCACTGCCATAGACCTCGGCGAGCGCGCGGAGTTGGGAGTTGGAACCGAAGACCAGATCCACAGCCGTGGCGGTCTTTTCGACCTTGCCGTTCACCCGGCCTTCGAAGATGCGCTCATCGCGGGCGGACATTTTCCATTCGGTGCCCATTTCCAGCAGGTTGACGAAGAAGTCGTTGGTCAGGACTTCCGGCTGGTCGGTGAAGACACCGTGCTCCGTTCCACCGTGGTTGGTGCCCAAAACCCTGAGACCGCCGACCAGCACGGTCATTTCAGGTGCCGTCAGGGTCAACAGCTGGGCCCGTTCGACCAGCAGTTCCTCCGCCGGGCGCTTGTGCATGGGGTCCAGATAATTCCTGAAACCATCCGCCGTCGGCTGCAGGTGGCCGATGGACTCGATGTCCGTCTGCTCCTGGCTGGCGTCGGTGCGCCCCGGCGTGAAGGGCACATCGATCTCGTGACCTGCCTTTTTGGCGGCCGCTTCCACGGCAGCCGAACCGGCGAGCACGATGATGTCGGCAACCGAGACCCGTTTGCTCCCGGTTTGAGCGGCGTTGAAGTCATCGGCGATGGCTTCGAGCACCGGCAGCACCTTGGCCAGTTCCGCAGGCTGGTTGACCTCCCAGTCCTTCATCGGGGCCAGGCGAATGCGGGCACCGTTGGCACCGCCACGCTTGTCGGAACCGCGGAAGCTAGAAGCCGAGGCCCAGGCGGTCGAGACCAACTGGCTGATCGACAAGCCGGAGCCCAGGATCTTGGCCTTCAAGGCCGCAATATCGGCGGCATCCACCAGATCATGATCGACCACCGGGACCGGGTCCTGCCAGATCATCGGTTCCGACGGTACCCGGTTGCCGAGATAGCGGCTGGCGGGTCCCATGTCGCGGTGGGTGAGCTTGAACCAGGCCTTGGCGAAAGCTTCCGCGAAGGCTTGCGGATCTTCCAGGTAACGGCGCGCGATCGGCTCGTAAATCGGATCCATCTTGAGCGCCATGTCCGCCGTGGTCATCATCGGTGCGTGACGCTTGGACGCGTCGTGGGCGTCCGGGACCGTTGCTGCGGCCTCCGGGTCTTTCGGCGTCCACTGCTGGGCCCCGGCCGGACTCTTGGTCAGTTCCCAATCGTACTTGAACAAGACTTCCAGGTAGTTGCTGTCCCACTGGGTTGGCGTCTCGGTCCAGGCACCTTCGATGCCGCTGGTGATGGTGTCACCGGCCTTGCCGGAACCATAACTGTTCATCCAGCCGAAACCCTGCTCCTCGATAGCGGCTCCTTCCGGTTCCGGCCCGACATATTGGCCGGGATCGGCCGCGCCGTGGGCCTTGCCGAAGGCGTGACCACCGGCAATGAGGGCCACGGTTTCCTCGTCGTTCATGGCCATGCGGGCGAAGGTTTCCCGGATATCGCGCCCGGAGGCGACCGGATCGGGATTGCCGTTCGGGCCTTCCGGATTGACGTAGATCAGGCCCATCTGGACAGCACCCAAGGGCGTTTCCAGTTCGCGATCACCGGAATAGCGCTTGTCGCCCAACCATTCGGATTCGGGGCCCCAATAGATTTCCTCTTCGGGTTCCCAGACATCGACCCGGCCACCGGCGAAGCCCTGGGTTTTGAAGCCCATGGTCTCGAGTGCCACGTTACCGGCCAGGATCATCAAGTCGGCCCAGGAGAGCTTGCGGCCGTACTTCTGCTTGATGGGCCAGAGCAGCCGCCTCGCCTTGTCCAGATTGCCGTTGTCGGGCCAGCTGTTCAGCGGTGCAAAGCGCTGCGTGCCGGATTCCGCCCCGCCGCGACCATCGGCGACACGATAGGTCCCGGCACTGTGCCAGGCCATGCGGATGAAGAAGGGGCCATAATGACCATAGTCCGCCGGCCACCAGTCCTGGCTGTCGGTCATGAGTTTCTCCAGATCATGGATCACGGCGTCCAGGTCGAGGGTCTTGAATTCCTCGGCGTAGTTGAAGCCCTCGCCCATGGGGTCACTCTTTTCGGAGTGCTGGTGGAGGATTTTCAGGTTGAGTTGGTTCGGCCACCAATCCTGGTTACCCGGAGCGCCGATGGTCGTTTTGTTCTTCTCGCCGCCGTGCATCACGGGGCATTTACCTTCGTTTCCCATAATCGTTCCTCTCGTCGTCAACTTCCGTCCAAGGGGGGCAGGATTGCCCGCTTGGACGATGGGGTTGGGGGTATGCGTTGTCTGAGAAGAACTTGGAGCATTTCAAAAAATCGATCCAATCAGTTTTTTCGCTTTGTTTGATCGATTTTGTTGATAAAAATAAGCTCTCTGGGTGCCACCATTGCTCCACTTGCTTTCGGGGAGATTGTCTGAGAAGGAAGAGAGAGCTGTTTCAGGAGGTCAGGATGGAAGCGGATTTTTGGCACCAACGCTGGCAGGGAAACCAGATCGCCTTCCACGAGCAGGGCGGGAACGAACTGCTTGCCCGGTTCTTCGGCCACTTCAATCTGGCCCAAGGGAAACGGATCTTTGTGCCCCTGTGCGGAAAGTCAAAGGACATCGGCTGGCTGCTATCGAAGGGATATCGGGTCTGTGGTGCGGAGTTGAGCGAACTGGCGGTAGAGGCCCTTTTCGCTGACCTGGGTGTTGATCCGACGATCACGGAAACCGGTAGCCTGCGGCACTACCAGGTGGAGGGATTGGATATCTTTCTGGGTGATATCTTCGCACTCACGGGCGAACAGCTCGGCTCCGTCGATGCGATCTATGACCGCGCCGCGCTGGTCGCCCTGCCGGACGATATGCGCAGAGACTATGCCGCGCACCTGGTGGCGATCACCGGAGCCGCGCGACAGTTCCTGATCTCTTTCACCTATGACCAAAGCCTGCTGCCCGGCCCGCCTTTTTCCGTGCCGGAGGACATGGTCCGAAGCCTCTATTCCGGCGCGTACGAAATCGACCGTCTGGAGGAAATCGATGTGCCCGGCGGACTGAAGGGCAAATGCCCGGCCAAGGAGACGGTTTGGGATCTTCGACCGGCTTAGGGCCCGCTTGGGGCCCGCTTAGCGCGGTTAAGGCTGAGCAGGCGTTGGTCAGTCGACAAAGGCAATCAGTCGCCCGGCCAGAATCGCCAGTCCCCATCCAACCATTGATACAAGGGCATGGAACCGAGAGGCTTTTTCGCCAGCCCTTTCCAACCAAAGGCCATGTCGCCAATGGGCTGCCAATGCAGAGGACGTGACCAAGGCAATCAAGACCAGCTTGACCAGGAAGGCCCCGTTGTTGACGTATTCGCCAGCCCTTGCAGAGAACAATAGCAGACCGGTCAACAGGGAGAGCATGAGCCCAGAGGCCGCAAGCGGCGATAACAATCGTATCACCCGTTCACGTGCGAGGCCTTTCGCCAGGCCCAAGAGCCTCAGACTCAGGGCGAAAACAGAACCGAACAGCACCGCCAAGCCTAGAATATGGAGAGCGCTCAGCCCGGCATAGCCCCAACGCGACGCCCGAAAGAAGTCGGCGATGGGCGTGGATTCCAGTGCAGCCCAAAGCTCGGCCACGGGTCCGGATCAGTCCCGTCCGGGGTAGAGATCGTATTCCGTCGGTTCGTTATTCAGGTAGAACCGTTCCGCCTTGAGGCGCTTGTCGCTGATGTCGGCAGCGGGCTCGCCGATCACGCGGATCTCCACGCCTTCGGCAAGATCACCATCACGGATACCGGCGCGCTCGTTGCGCCAGGGCTGGCCGACCTCGATTGTCCACATCTCCCCATTGACGCTGACGCCCAGAAGTCCGTGGGGATTCCCAAGCTTTACAGTCTTGATCACGCCAGTGAGTTCAATATTACCGCCCGTGGTCCAGGCCCAGCCATGGTGGGCGATGGCCGGAGCGGCGGCGGACATAACAACGACGCTGACGACGAGGAAAAATCTGGAAAGACGAAGGGGCATTGCGAAGCTCCGTTACGAGTACGACGGCTTCAGAGATATTGGCCCGCCGAACGCCCTGATCAAGAAACCCTTTGGTATTCCGAACCCGTCCAACTCCTCGCCGGTATCAGGGCGTCCGGGCGACCTCTCAAAACATCGAATTTCCATTCGCCGAGGTCTCCGGGATCACCTGCAGGACATCCCAATGCTCAACGACTTTTCCCTGGTCATCAAAACGGAAGATATCGATCCCGGCATAGTCCTCGTCACCCGGCCATTCCTGATGGCAATGCAGGACGACCAGGTTGCCTTCGGCGATCACGCGCTTGAAGGTCACCTTCTTGCCAGGCCAGCCCTCCTGCATGCGCTCAAAATAGGCGACAAAGGCCTCCTTGCCGTCACCCACATGGGGGTTGTGTTGGATATAGACCTCGCCCGCGTAACGCTCCATCGCTTCGCGCGGGCGACACTGGTTGAACATCAGGTCGTAGAAGGCCATGGCGTTGGCCTTGTTCCGCTCCAGGTCTTGTCCCATGCAGGTCTCCTTTGCTCGAGGTCCCCCGCAGGGTAAGTGCGCCATGCAAAATCGCCAACGAATTACACGGCCCGTACAGCCTTCGCCCCCGGCCCGACCGCTCAATACATTCTCTGAGACAATTGAATAGAATTTTAATATTAATTTTTACAATATCTAAAATTTCACACCGGTCCCGAAAGGTTAAGTGATTTCAATTCCTTCCGACACTTCCCAGCTCTTGGCCCAAGCGTTGATGCGACAAGGGAACCGATTGCATGGAACAGCTATTCGATTTCGCCCAGACCTTCCTTACGCAGTTTCAAAAGCCGACATTGGCCTTCCTCTTGGGCGGCATGCTGATCGCCGCACTGGGCAGCAAGCTGGAAATCCCCGATGCCATCTACAGGTTCATCGTCTTCATGCTCTTGATGCGCATCGGTCTGAAGGCGGGCCAGGAGATCCGAAACGCTGACCTCGCCGCCCTGTTGCTGCCCGCCCTGATCGCTGCGGTGGTCGGTTGCCTAGTCGTCGTCATCGCACGCCAAACACTATCGCGTCTGCCCGGCGTGAAGCGGGACGATGCCATTGCCACAGGCGGGCTGTTCGGTGCCGTCAGTGCCTCCTCGCTCGCAGCCGCGATGATCCTGATGGAAGAGGACAGTATCGTCTTTGAAGCCTGGGTACCCGCGCTTTATCCCTTCATGGACATACCGGCGCTCGTGCTCGCCATCGTGCTTGCCAGTCTGCATGAAAAGCGAAAGGCCGGTGGCGATCAGGCCGAGGTGCCGGTCTGGCCGATTATAAAGGATTCGCTTCGGGGCTCTGCGCTGTCGGCGCTGCTGCTCGGCATGGCGCTGGGATTGTTCACCCAGCCGGACCGGGTGCTGGAAAGCTTCTACGATCCGCTGTTTCGCGGCCTGCTTTCCATCCTGATGCTGGTCATGGGGATGGAAGCCTATGCCCGACTGGCCGAACTGCGCCGCGTCGCCCACTGGTATCTGGTCTATGCCGCCATCGCACCGGTCTGCCACGGAATGATCGCCTTCGGCCTTGGGACCGTTGCCCATTTCCTGACCGGCTTCAGCCCGGGAGGCGTGATCCTGCTGGCCGTGATGGCAGCGTCGAGTTCCGACATCTCAGGCCCGCCAACACTTCGCGCAGGTATCCCCTCGGCCAACCCTTCCGCCTATATCGGGGCATCGACAAGCGTTGGAACACCGGTGGCCATCGCTATCTGTATACCGTTGTTCATCGCCCTTGGTGAGATCGTCTTTGCATCCTGAACAGCCCTTAACCAGAAACGGAAAACAGCAATGAAACTGCACAAGGCCACCCGCATTTCGATTATCGCCGAGAAACTCCTGCATGACGGGGTTTGCCGCATCATCATGGAGAGCGGGGCCAAGGGCTATTCTGTCTTTGACGGCGGCGGCGGCATGGGAAGCCATGGCTGCCATTCCCCACATGCCCCCGCCCATGCCCCCGCCGTGGTCGGTGACTTCGCCATCGTGAAGATCGAGTCCGTGGTCGCAAAGCGCGAAGTGGCCGAGGAGATCGCGGCCAAGGTCGCGGATGTCTATTTCTCCCGTTACTCAGGCATCGTCTATCTGGAGGACGTGGATGTCCTCAGGCCAGAGAAGTTTTGAGATATCGCCGAAGGCCTACTTTGGCTCCCGCCGGCCCCGCTTTTCATTGAAAAATTGTGCAAAAACCGCTTATATGCGCCCGTTCCAAGGCATGGGAACGCTTAAGGGGGGCGCGTTGGTATGGCCAGTCGGGCGAGCGCAGCTACCAGCTTGCAGAAAGCCGCTGACGAAGAAAAATCGGCCCAAATCGGAAGCTGGACCTACAACGCCGCAGACCGGACGATAAACTGGTCTGACGGACTGTGGCGACTTTTCGGGCGCGCGCCCGGCTCTGCTGACCTCACGGATGAAACCCTGCTGTCCTGGGTTCGGGCTGACCATCGGGCCTACCACGAAGCCCAAATGGAGAAGCTACTGACCCTTGGCCCTGGCGAGACCGTCAGAGATTTCGTCTACCCCATTCTGACACCAGCCGGAGAAGAACGCTGGATTCAGGTCTATCCCGAAGCCCGACATGACGACCAGGGCAGGCTCGTCGAACTGTCCGGGATCATGGTCGATATATCCCGCGAGAAAACCGGAGAGATGGAGCGAGCGCGGCTTTTTGATCTCTCCCATGACCTTCTGGCCCTTGCCGGAACGGATGGATTTTTCAAACAGATCAACGACGCCTGGCGAACCACACTGGGGTGGGAACCGGAAGACCTTCTCGCGAAGTCCTTTCTGTCTTTCGTCCACCCGGATGACATCGAGCCGACACTCGAAAGGATCGAAAACCAGAAGCGTGGCGAGTCCGTTATTCAGTTCGAAAATCGATATCTGTGTAAAGATGGCAGTTACC
This sequence comes from Magnetovibrionaceae bacterium, assembly GCA_049603795.1. Classification (GTDB taxonomy): domain Bacteria; phylum Pseudomonadota; class Alphaproteobacteria; order Rhodospirillales; family JBMYSY01; genus JBMYSY01. The sequence goes on along the minus strand of JBMYSY010000013.1, from coordinate 46,470 downwards.
GCTGGCTGGAATGGACAAGTTCGCCGGAATCCGACGGCACCATCTTCGCTGTGGCCCGGGACAAGACCGAGCAGAAGCGTGTTCAGCTGGAAAGGGACCGTTTTTTTGATATCTCCATAGACCTCCTGGTCATCGCGGGCGTCGATGGCCGGTTTAAGAAGGTCAATGACCGCTGGACGGAAATTCTGGGCTGGGAACCGGAAGAACTGATTTCACGGCCCTTTTTTGATTTCATTCATCCCGACGACATCGAACCGACGGTCTCGGAAGTGGAACGCCAGAAACACGGCGAACGCGTCATCAAATTTGAAAACCGCTATCGCTGCAAGGACGGCGGCTACCGATGGCTGGAATGGTCCACCCAGCCCGAACCCGACGGCACGATCTATGCTGTCGCGCGCGACATTACGGACCGCAGGGAAGCCGAAAGGGAATTGGTCGAGGCCCGACAGGAAGCCGAGGACGCCAGCCAGGCGAAATCGAAGTTCCTGGCGGCCATGAGCCATGACCTGCGCACACCGCTGAACGCCATCCTCGGCTTTTCCGATATGATGCGCCAGGAAGCCTTCGGCGAGATCGGCAATCCGCGATACCGCGAATACATCGAAGACATCCACAACAGCGGCACGCTCTTGGTCAGCCTGATCAACGATATTCTCGATCTCTCCAAGATCGAGGCCGGGAAGTATGATCTTGCCGAAGAAGAGGTCGATCTGGCCGAAATCATCACCGTCAGCTTGCACCAGTTGGAATCCATGGCAAAGCGAGCCGGCATCTCAGTAGCCTGGGAAATTCCGGACGGACTGCCGAGGATGATTGGGGACGAGCGTGCCCTGATCCAGGTGCTGAACAACCTGATTTCGAACGCAATCAAGTTCACGACATCCCCGGGATCGGTCACTGTCTCCGCCTCCCTGGGGAACTTGCAGGGTATCGTGCTGCGTGTGTCCGACACCGGTATCGGCATGACGGAAGCCGATATCGCCAAGGCCCTGACGCCGTTCGAACAGGCGGACGGGACACATTCCCGTCGGCACGAGGGCACGGGCCTCGGCATCCACCTTTGCGTCAATCTCATGAAGCTGTTCGGCGGCAGACTGGAGATTGAAAGCGAGAAGGACAAAGGCACCACGGTCAGCCTGTTCTTCCCGCCCTACCGGACGCAGAAGACCCTGTAACCGCCCCCGGAAGCCCTGTTCGGGAGGCTGCCCCTTCTGAGATTGGCCCGTCTCTGCGCCTCCAGGCCACCCTAATCCAAAGACGCCATATCCAGAGACGCCATATCCAGAGACGAGGGTGCGCATCGCTTCCCGCGTGACCCCTTGGATTCCGCTTGATTGCGGACCCTCAACGCCCGTATTTAAGGGTCCAAGTTATCCAAGGCGGGGGCGCCTGAAAACCAGTTAGGCGCAACGCCTGAACTTCCAGCAATAACGCGTCGGGGGAAGCCATGAGCTTATACACAGACTACCTGAAAGAGATCGAAGAGCGTAAAGCGCAAGACCTGAGCCCGAAACCGATCGACGACGGCGCGCTTGTTGGCGAACTGATCGCTCAGATCAAGGATACCGGAAACGAGTACCGCGAAGACTCGCTGAAGTACTTCATCTACAACACCCTGCCCGGCACAACGAGCGCTGCAGGCGTGAAAGCGGCCTTTCTGAAAGAAATCATCCTGGGCGAAGCGGAAGTCGCGGAAATCACGCCGACCTTTGCTTTCGAGCTGCTCTCCCACATGAAGGGCGGTCCTTCGGTCGAGGTTCTGCTTGATCTGGCCCTCGGCGATGACGCCGATATCGCCTCTCAGGCCGCTGAGGTTTTGAAAACCCAGGTCTTCCTTTATGATGCCGATACCGCCCGCCTCGCCGATGCCTACAAGGCCGGCAGCGCCGTGGCCAAGGACATCCTGGAAAGCTATGCCAAGGCGGAATTCTTCACCAAGCTGCCGGATGTGGACGAAGCAATTAAGGTCGTGACCTACATCGCCGCAGAAGGCGATATCTCCACCGATCTGCTGTCGCCGGGCAACCAGGCACACTCCCGGTCCGACCGGGAACTGCACGGCAAGTGCATGATCTCTGAAGAAGCTCAGACGGAAATCCGCGCCCTGCAGGCCCAGCACCCTGACGCCCGCGTCATGCTGATCGCCGAAAAAGGCACCATGGGCGTCGGCTCGTCGCGGATGTCCGGTGTCAACAACGTGGCGCTCTGGACCGGCAAGCAGGCCAGCCCTTACGTGCCCTTCGTGAACATCGCCCCTGTCGTGGCCGGCACCAATGGTATTTCGCCGATCTTCCTGACCACTGTTGGGGTTACCGGCGGCATCGGTCTGGACCTGAAGAACTGGGTCAAGAAACAGGACGCAGACGGCAACCCGGTCACCGACGCCGGCGGCGATCCGATCCTGGAAGAAGCCTACTCGGTCGCCACCGGCACCGTGCTGACCATCAACACCAAAACCAAGAAGCTGTTGGATGCGTCGGGCAAGGAACTGGTGGACGTCTCTTCCGCCTTCACGCCGCAAAAGGTCGAATTCATGAAGGCAGGCGGTTCCTACGCCGTGGTCTTCGGCAAGAAGCTGGAAACCTTTGCCTGCGAAACCCTGGGCGTTGAACTGAAGTCGGCTTACGCCCCTTCCAAGGAACTCTCCATTCCTGGCCAGGGCCTGACGGCGGTCGAAAAAATCTTCAACAAGAACGCCGTCGGCGTTTCCGAAGGGACCGTCCTGCATGCCGGTTCCGACGTCCGCGTGAAGGTCAACATTGTCGGTTCCCAGGACACCACGGGCCTGATGACCTCCCAGGAACTGGAAGCCATGGCCGCCACGGTGATTTCGCCGACGGTGGACGGTGCCTACCAGTCCGGTTGTCACACGGCTTCCGTCTGGGATGCCAAGGCCCAGGCCAACACGCCGAAGCTGATGGCCTTCATGAACAAGTTCGGCCTGATCACGGCGCGCGATCCGAAGGGTGTCTATCACTCCATGACGGACGTGATCCACAAGGTGCTGAACGACATCACCGTGGACGACTGGGCGATCATCATCGGCGGGGACAGTCACACCCGCATGTCCAAGGGCGTGGCCTTCGGAGCCGACTCCGGCACCGTTGCCCTCGCACTGGCCACTGGCGAAGCCACCATGCCGATCCCGGAATCGGTCAAGGTGACCTTTAAAGGCAAGATGGCCGATCACATGGACTTCCGTGACGTGGTTCACGCGACCCAGGCCCAGATGCTGGACAAGTTCGGCGGGGAGAACGTCTTCCAGGGCCGGATCATCGAGGTCCACATCGGCACCCTGCTGGCCGATCAGGCCTTCACCTTCACCGACTGGAGCGCGGAAATGAAGGCCAAGGCCTCCATCTGCATCTCCAACGATGACACGCTGATCGAATCGCTCGAGATTGCGAAAAGCCGCATCCAGATCATGATCGACAAGGGCATGGACAACGATGCCAAGGTTCTTGCCGGCCTGATCGAAAAGGCGGACAAGCGCATCGCCGAAATCAAGTCCGGCGAAAACCCGGCCCTGAAACCGGACGACAGTGCCAAGTACTACGCCGAAATGGTCGTGGATCTGGATGCCATCGACGAACCGATGATCGCCGACCCGGACGTCAACAACAACGACGTCTCCAAGCGCTACACCCACGACACCATCCGCCCCGTGTCCTACTACGGCGGCGAAAAGAAGGTGGACCTGGGCTTCGTCGGTTCCTGCATGGTGCACAAGGGCGATATCCAAATCGTTGCCCAGATGTTCCGCAACCTGGAAGAAGAATACGGCAAGGTCGAATTCAAGGCCCCGCTGGTCATTGCCCCGCCGACCTACAACATCGTCGACGAGCTGAAGGCGGAAGGTGATTGGGACATTCTGCAGAAGTACTCCGGCTTTGTCTTCGACGACAACAACCCGAAGGAAGCCGCCCGGACAACCTACGACAACGTCCTCTATCTGGAACGCCCCGGCTGTAACCTCTGCATGGGCAACCAGGAAAAGGCAGCCAAGGGCGACACCGTGATGGCCACCTCGACCCGCCTGTTCAAGGGCCGCGTGGTTGAAGACACTGACGAGAAGAAGGGTGAATCCCTGTTGGCGTCCACACCGGTGGTGGTGCTGTCGACCATTCTGGGCCGCACGCCCAGCATTGACGAATACAAGACGGCCGTGAAGGGCATCAACCTGACCAAGTTCGCGCCCCCGGCAGCGTAACCGTCAGACTTAGAGCCTGATGGCCGAATGCCGGGTCACTCGCGTGACCCGGTGATGGGCCTGAATCAGCCTCTTTTCAATTGCTTAGAGAGCGCATCGCGCTCTAGACGGTCCCCATCCTTGCGGGGTCAGTGAGCGGCACCTCCTTCCGGGAGGTGCCGTTTTCGCGTTTGGGGTCGGGTACGACCAAGCAGGTCGATCCGGCATTGAACCTTGGTTATACGGCCCGCTTTTTGCCACTTCCCGCCAATCGCGGCTTAGGGCGGGCCCGTGCATCTTGCTTTCATCGACGGGCCGAAAATCACCCCGCCCGAAAGTGACACAACCGATGAAAAGGAAGCCAAGATGGTGAAACATGGCCGTACGATCACTGCTGCAATTGCCGCCGCAATCGCCCTCCCCACTGCAGTCATTGCCGCTGATCACATCGCCGATCAGACTTCTGCTCCCCTCTCTCTCGAAGAGCGGAGCAAGCTGGAAGATCAAGTCGCCAAAATGGGGTTCACCATCGTCAAGATCGAGGCAGAGGACGATGAGTACGAAATCCAGGCCCTGCGCAATCAGCAGCTCTATGAGATCGAGATCGACCGCGCGACCGGCCAGATTGTCGAACTGGAGCGGGAAGACTGATCGCAACGACAGGACGGTGGGCCGCCCCCTCGCCCCGCCTTCTCACTTCGGCCGTTCCGAGTTACCGTTCCACAGGGGAGGATTCCCCTTAATTCTCGGTTGAAGCAGGATAGGCAAGCAGGACATGAAGGTCGTTTGGCAGTTGCTGGGCCGGAGCGACACGTTCGTTCTGAGCGGGGTTCTCCTGGTGCAAGGCATCTGCCTGCTGTTCCTGTTGTCGGAGGAGTTCTTCGAGATCGCGTCCGACGATCCGAACAGTCCCTACTACAGGATGATAGAGGGCCTGGAGGTTCTGGTGATGCTGGGCCTCTGTTCCGGCTTCATCATTACCTTGCGGGAACTAAAGAAGATGGCAGCAAAGATCGATGCCGCGCAGCGACAGCTGGGCGTCGCCAGGGGGATCTTCCACGAGGTTTTGGAGGCCCATTTTGACGGCTGGTCGCTCACGCCCGCGCAAAGAGACGTCGCCCTGCTCGCCCTGAAAGGCCTTACCAATGCGGAAATTGCGGAAATCCGGCAGACCAAGGAAGGCACCATCAAGGCGCAGTTGAATTCGGTCTACGGCAAGGCCGGGGTTTCGGGGCGGTCTCAGTTCGTCGGGCTTTTCGTCGAAGAATTGATGGCCGGGCCGGTCGCAGGGTCGTCTTCCCAAATCTAATCAAGGTACATGGATAGAAGACGCCGCATTGGGGCAATTCGTGGTCGGGTTACATCGCCTCGTTGACCACGGGGTCCAAACCCTCTTGTACAGAGCTTCGATCAAACACATAGAAGGTGCACCTACCCAGACGTTTGGCGCGGTACATGGCCTTGTCGGCACATTTCAACAAGGCCTCGGCATCTTCCCCGTGCCAGGGAAAGAATGCGGCCCCAATGCTCGACGAAATCGCGATGCTTTCGCCATCGATGATAAGAGGCTGTGCAAAAGCCGCTATGATGGTGTTTGCGACTGTCTCCGGCCCCTCTGGTATTTCGATATTCGGCAAGACAATCACAAACTCGTCTCCACCAAGCCGGGCAACCGTATCTTCTTTCCGGACCAGGCTTTGCAGTTTCCTGCCAAAGGTCCGCAACAGCTTATCCCCGGCTTCATGACCGTAGGTATCGTTGATCTGTTTGAAGCGATCGAGATCGCAGAAAAGCAAGGCCAAGTTTCGATCATGCCGACGAGCACTCGCCAGGGCTTGATTTATCCGATCATAGAGGAGCGCGCGATTGGGAAGTTGCGTCACCGGGTCAATGGTCGCTTGCTGGACAAGAAGCAACTCAGCCATCTTGCGCTGTGTAATATCCGTGTAGACCGTGGTGTGTCCGCCGCTCGGCATCGGATAGGTCGACAAGAGGAAATGGCGTCCATCGCGCAGCTCAATTTCTTGAAACGAATTCTTGCCGTCTCGTGCGCCGTCCCGATGGGGCTCTTGGGCCTGTTCCTCGGCCTCCCCGACTCTTGGGCCATCCGTCGTTTCAATATGGGCGAGGACTTGTTCTTTTGGCAGACCGACAGAGAGGTTTCCGGGGTAGTACCAAAAGTCTTTACACTTGGCGTTCCAGATCAAAAGGCGGTTGTTCTCGTCCCAAGAGGCCACCCCTTGATCGATGGAGTCCATCGTCGTTTTCAACAACTCTGACTTTTGCTCCAGTTCCGTACTGACTCTTCTGGCGCTGCTGAAAAAAGTCACCATCATCCAGGCGAGGAAGGCGAACACGATCAATACGCCGACAAGGAGTTCCGCAAAAATGGCTCGTCCGGGAAGGTTCGGGTTCCAAACCAAAAAGCCGATCGTCTCTCCGTTTGCGGCGATCAGCGGAAGCGATGCCTCCCCAGAGTTATCAGGTCCCAACTGATTGACGAAGCGCAACCCGTGAAGCAAGTACTTCTCTGCCAGCCCAGCCAAGGGCTCTTCCCCCAGTTCCTGGGTTAGAAACAGTACCGTATCCGTGCGCTGTTTGACTTCTTCACCATTGACGTCGAAATAGTCCGTCAACACGCTTGCTGCGGCGAGATAGGGCACATCTCCGGCCTGTATCAAACCGATGACTGGTTTAGGCTCGGCAGTCTGCTCCCCCACGAGAGAATCGGCAACAAGACGCGCAACACCACCGGAGAACCTGGCGAAGGGGTCATCTGCCCGCCTCTCTTCGCCAATGGAGCTGTACAATACCTTCTGGCCGGGCGCGATAACATACGAGGAGGATACGCCGTGAACCCGATTGAGTTCTTTACCGATATTCGTGTCCGCCCACCTGGGATTCAGATCTGTGACGAGATTCTCGACAGCCTGATCCCAGTAGCTGTATTCCAGGGCGATAATGGAAAGTTCTTTTTGAATTCCCTTGATGGCGGCTCCAGCCAAGTGCTTTGAGGCTGACAGGGTATTCCGATCCTGACCTCCCGTCGAAAGATAAACCAAACCCGCGATCGTCAGGACACTGAAGATGATGATCGCCCACATGGGCAAGACCAGCTCTCGGTGCCAATCGGTTGAAGGGGGGTTCTCTGAAGCCATCCTGACGCTCTCCTTCGAACCGCCAAAGCCGTAGCCGTAAAATATCTAACGAAAAAAATGATAAACACGATCTTATCGACTAGCAAGAAACCGGGCCCGCAGCAACGGATGCTCCCATTCAAAGGTCAAACCGCCCCCCCTCCGATGGGCTATCATGATCAATCGTAAACACCCGAACAGCCCCCGATTGACCTCTTACCTCCATCTCACCGACGTCTCGCAGGTTCACCCCCCGCACCCCGGCTGCTGTCGCCTCCGTAATCAGAATCGACGTCCCCGTCTCCTTGTTCATCGCCTCAACCCTTGCCGCCCGGTTCACGGCGTCTCCATGGACCGTGTAGGTCAGTCGGCCCTCGGCGCCGACGGCACCTGCGACCACCCAGCCGGTGTTGATGCCGATGCGGCATGTGATGGCCTGTCCGGAGAAGGTCTCGGTCTCGGCGGCATCGCGCATCCTCACCGCAGCCCGGCAGGCGCGCTCGGGGTGATCTTCAGCCCCTATCGGGACATTGAAGATGGCGAGAATGGCGTCGCCCTGGAATTGGGTGATGACGCCGCCTTCTGCCTCGATGATTTCGGTCATGCGCGAGAAGTAGGCGTTCAGCACGTCGACGATGCGGCTGGGGCCCAGGTCTTCGGTAAGTGCGGTGAAGTCAGCGACATCGGCGAACAGGATTGTCGCCTCGGCCTGCACAGGGGCCAAGCTGCCGTCATCCTGCATCAATTTGTCGGCGATGGACTCTGGCACATACCGGCCAAGGGTGCGGCGAATGATCTCTTTCTCTTCCAGGCCGCGCACCATCCCTTCGAAAGAGGAAAGGGCGCGGTTGAGCTCCGAAACATGGCTGCGCGGCAGGTCCGATACACCGTCAAACCGCCCGGCCTCCACAAGGCTCGACGCCGTCGCCAGGGCCTCGATGGGGCGCCCGATGGCACGTGCCACGAAGAGGCCCAACAGAACAGCGATGATAATGACAATCCCGCCAGCCACCGCCGCGATCCCCATGCGATCAATGACCGAGTCCGCCGTGTTTGCGTCGAAATAGGTCCCGACGGTGAGCGGCTTCGGCCCCAGGCCCTCCAGTGTCCGATAGATGAAGACCAACTCGCGATCTCCGAACGTCGTAAAGCCCGTGCCGAAATCAGCCTGATTGACGCCACGGCCGATCGCGAAGTCCAGTTCTTCTGCCGTCCAGATTTCCTCCAGTATCGGATCGCCCAGGTCTGCGAGGGGGATCAAGGCTGATCGACCGTTGTAGATGTCGGTTGATGACGGAATCTCCTCGCCGATATCGGGACGCCAATCAATCATCAGCGGATGAGCCAGAACCTCGTCCCGGCCAAACAGGATAAAGGCGTGCGGATCAATCCGCGCGAGCGAGAGTGAAAAATCTGATATGGGAAGCGGATAGACGAAATAGCCGAAATAGCCGTCCGGCCCAAACAGCGGCACCTGATAAACGATGGCCGCCGAATCAAGGGATTCGATCCAGATCGGTGGCCCCCAGCCTTCTTCCGGTTTGGTTTCGCCTTCCTTCAACCAGTCCATGACGCCGGGGTCGCCGGACCAATCCTCGGCCATGTGCCCCGGTTGTCCCTTGGCCCATCCTCGAAACTGGCCATCTTTGTGAATCACCCCGATGGCATTGGTCCCCGGTGTGCTGGCCAGGACGGTCTGGAAGAAAAATTCGGTTTCTTCAGAAATTGGCGACTGGACGTTGATGCTGCCGTCCTCGATGCGGGCAACCGCCCATCGCGTGCGCTGTTCGATCGTCTTCAGGCGGCCCTCCACTTCCGAGGCCATCCGGTCAACAAAGCCCTCGATGTTGTCGGTCAACAGCTCGGTTGTATTGCGTACCGCAGTGGACAGCCCTAGAGCCAGGGCGAGCGTCATTCCGACCGCACTCAGCCCGCAGAAACCAAGCAGCAGGATGGCCCTGACAGAGATGGAAAAGCGAGGAAGCATACCGTCATCCTGAGGCCTTCGGGGATTGGTTCGCAAGGTCTGTGATCAGCCAACAGTCCCGTCGATATAGACCCAGCCTTCGCCTTCCCGACGGAAGCGGCTGGTTTCCTGCAACAGACCGCTTGTGCCCCCCTTCCGCCATTGCGCGCTAAAGCGGACGATGGCGCTATCCGGCCCGGTCGTCTCGGTTCGCTCCACACTCAAGCCGGTCCAAACCTGATCCGGGTCTAGATCGAGCACGAGCGGCCGGGTTTCGCTGGCCCAGCTTTTCAGCAGGTAAGATGTATTCCCCCGGCAGAATGCGGAATAGCGGGACCGCATAAGCTCGTCTGCGCTGGCAGCGGGCAATCCACCATGCAGCCGACCGCAACAGCCGACATAGCTCTTTCCACTGCCGCAATCGCAGGGTTCAAACAAGCTTCCCTCCCAGAATCCACCCCCTGATTGAAGCAGATCAGGGCAAGGGCTGAAAGCCGCCTCGCAACAATCGGCGACCGTTTCGAGCGCGATGCGCCAATTTCGGATCGCGCCCAAGAATTGAACGTACCAGAAGGTCGACCGCGCCATGAGTTTCGAGAAAGGCTCCTGGACAGCGGGTTTGCAGAACGGGGCATCGACACCATCTCCCTATCAAGGGTGCTTTGGTTTTTTCTCGTGTTGGCTCCGGCTCGAAACAAATCGCCAATGCCCCTCAAAGTAACACTTGGGAGAGTCATTGATGTTGAATCTAACGAAAACCCTCTTGCTCGCCACAGCCATCATGCTGGGCTTTGGTGCGACGGCACAGGCGGGACTGAAATCCGAAACAGTGACCTATACCGTCGATGGGCAGGAGTTGACCGGCTATCTGGTCTATGACGAGGCGATATCTGGCAAACGTCCGGGTGTCATCGTTGTCCATGAATGGTGGGGCCACGATGCTTATGCACGGTCCCGCGCGGAAAAACTGGCCGCCGAAGGATATACGGCTTTCGCGCTCGACATGTATGGCACGGGCAAGCTCGCCGATCACCCGAAAGACGCCGGTGCCATGGTGAAAGAGGTCTTCGCGAAAGAAGGCCGGATGGTCGCCCGTTTCAACGCCGCTCTGGATATCATCAAGGCTCATGAAACCGTCGATGCCACGAAAACCGGGGCGATCGGTTATTGCTTTGGTGGCAATGTGATCCTGAATATGGCTCGTGCGGGCGCTGACCTGAATGCGGTCGCCGCCTTCCACGCCAGCCTTGGCGGAATTGCGCCGGACGTCCCGTCTGAGGTAAAGGCCAAGGTTCGCGTCTACAACGGTGCGGATGACCCGTTCATCAAGCCGGAAAATCTGGAGGCCTTCAATGCCAGCATGGCGGCAGCAGGTGCGAACTACGAATACATCGCCTATCCGGGCGTGGTACACAGCTTCACCAACCCGGAAGCCTCCGCGAGGGGCGAAAAGCTGGGCTTGCCCCTGAAATACGACGAAAAAGCCGACACGGATTCCTGGATGCAGGCGATGGACCTGTTTAAAGAGGCCTTCTGATCCGCCAACATTGATTCAAAAAAACAAAATGGCGTTTCCCCAACAGGAAACGCCATTTTTTCTGCCTGGTCATTCGTTTTGGGGGACGTGCTCTACCCCATCCTGACCTGCTGCAGGAACTTGGCGACCTCGTCTTTCAGGGTTACGGCGTTTTGACCAAGCTCATCGGCTGCGGCGAGGACCTGGCCCGAAGCCGAGCCCGCTTCACCTGCTGCCTGAGTAACACCTTGAATATTGGAAGAAACCTCCTGTGTCCCGGCTGCGGCCTGCTCCACATTTCGGGCGATCTCACTTGTCGCGGCCCCCTGTTCTTCGACCGCTGCGGCGATTGCTGCGGCAATTTCATCGATTTCGCGGATCACACCGCCGATATCAACAATCGCCTCCGCCGCGTGCTCGGTCTGGTCTTGGACCTGACCGATCTGGCTACCGATTTCGTCGGTGGCCCTTGCTGTCTGGTTGGCCAAGTTCTTGACTTCGGCGGCGACCACGGCGAAGCCCTTACCCGCTTCCCCGGCTCGAGCGGCTTCGATCGTCGCGTTCAGCGCCAAAAGGTTGGTCTGTTCGGCAATATCGGTAATCAGATTGACAACCTCTCCGATCTTCTGCGCCGTTGAAACCAACCCTTGAACGGTCTCGTGCGTGTTCTGGGCCTTATCAACCGCCGTCGACGCGATCTGGGAGGACTGATTGACCTGGCGATTGATTTCGGAAATTGAAGAGGAGAGTTCCTCGGCCGCCGATGCCACGGTTTGGACGTTGCTTGAGGCTTCTTCCGCCGCTGCGGCGACGGCTGTCGCCTGACTGCTTGTTTCTTCGGAAATCGAGGAGAGGCTCTGTGCCGAAGACTGTAGCTCTGTCGCAGCAGAAGAAACCGATTCGACCACACCGCCAACCGAGGCTTCGAAATCGGCTGCCATCTGGTTCATCAGGGCCTTCTTTTCCTCTTCGGATCTGGCCTTTTGCTCTTCGGCTTCCGCTTCCAGCTCCTTATTCCGAATGGCGTTGTCCTTGAAGATTTGAACAGCCGAGGCCATCTCGCCGATCTCGTCTTTTCGGCCCTGCGCGGGGATGTCTGCTTCAAGATCGTCATCGGCCAGGCGTCGCATCGCCGAGGTCATGGAAACCACGGGGTTGGCAATCATCGTCCCCAGCAGAAGGGCGATACCTATTCCGCCGGCAACCCCGACCCCCGATGCGACGATCATCTCAATCTCGGCGAGGACGATTTCATCCATCGTCTTCTCGCGAGTTTCCTCTTCAATTTTGATAATTTCTTCCTGAAGCGCCTCGGCCACGCCCGTGATCTGACGTGCAGCCTCTGCCATCTCTCCATCGATGAGGGCACGAAGCGCTTCTTCGTCCTCCCAGACCTTGTGGAAGACATCAACGTATGAGCGGGACAACGAGAGCGCTTCGTCGAACAGCTCTTTCTCATGAGGCGTCAGGTCAACCTTGCCCAGCGCCGCCATGGCGGCTTCCAGTTCCGCAAACTCGTTCTCGGCCTTCGTACCGTACTCCACTTCCTTGCGACCGATCAGGATGTTCACATAAAGGCGGGCCAGGAGCGCATGCTTTCGGGCATTGCTGGCCAGGGCGACGGCTTCCGAATTGTCCTCTTGTGTCGCTTCAAGGATGATTTCATCAAGATCAGCCACAATCTTTGCGCCCAAGGGATCGAGTTTGTCGTGAATGAGCGCCCAGAACTCCCGTTCCAGTTCTTCGGCCAAGGCAAAGTCCTTGGTATAAATCGCCTGGGCATCAATGAGGCGATCAAGCTCTTCCAGGTGCTTCGGATCTTTAACGAAGGCTTTTGCTTTGGCCAGCAGTCCGTCCAGTACCTTAGACAACTGATGGACGGCCTCCGCATCTGCCTCATGGCCGGTATTCGCGTATTCCCGGGCATGGGTGCGCAGCTTCAAAAACTCAGTCTCAATGTGCGAGATCAGAGCGGCTTCCTCGACGTGGTAGGCGTATTCTTCCACATCTTCGGAAACAGCGACGAACCCGACGTATCCGAAAATCGAGACAACAATCAGGACGCCCAGAATCAATCCGAACCCTGCAAGGATCCGGGTCTTTACCTTCAAGTCAGCTAGGAAGCCGGAAGGACCCGGAGCCTTTTCAGTTTTCACAGACATTGCACGCCTCTCATCTGATTTGTTTCACACACCATTGTAGGACCAAAGAAATACGACCTCCAACCGCTTATGGGTGGCAGCCCGAGGCAATACCCTGCTTCTCGTCATGGACGTATGATTGGACTAGGCTTCAGGTTTTTTTATTGGGCATCGAATTTCCCGCCCCCGCAAGCTCAGTTTTGCGATGAATTCGTGAAGACCAAATCCCGGCGCAAAGCGTGAATCAGTCTCTATTCGATTATTTATCGTTCTCAGGACGCAAAAAAGCCCGCCATTTGGCGGGCTCTTTCGTCTGCGATAGCAAAAAGCTGTAAACTTAACGCTTCGAGAACTGGAAGCTCCGGCGGGCCTTGGCGCGCCCGAATTTTTTCCGCTCGACGACGCGCGAGTCGCGGGTCAGGAAGCCTTGCTTCTTCAGGGCTCCGCGAAGGGCCGGCTCGAAGAAGGTCAGCGCGCGGCTGATACCGTGGCGCACGGCACCGGCCTGACCGGACAGGCCACCGCCCTTGACCGTGCAGTAGACGTCGAATTGACGTTCCCGCGCGGTGACGGCGAAGGGCTGGTTGATGATCATGCGCAGCACCGGACGGGCGAAGTAGGTTTCGATATCGCGGCCGTTGACGTTGATCACGCCGGTGCCCGGCTTGATCCAAACACGCGCAACGGCATCTTTCCGCTTACCCGTGGCATAGGCGCGGCCCCATTGGTCGAGCACCGGCTCTTTCGGGGTGGCGCTGACGGCTTCAGGCGTGGTGGCGAGATCCTTGAGATCTTCGAGGGTCTTGGTTTCCTCGGACATGGATCAGGCGCTCCTTTTATTCTTCGGGTTCATGGCGGCAACGTCGAGCACTTCCGGCTGCTGGGCAGCGTGCGGGTGATCGTTACCGGCGTAGACATGCAGTTTGGTCATCTGCTGGCGACCGAGCGGCCCGCGATCAACCATGCGCTCGACGGCCTTGGTGATGACGCGCTCGGGGTGCTTGCCGCCGAGGACCTTGTCGGCCGTGCGGCTCTTGATGCCGCCCGGGTGGCCGGTGTGCCAGTAATAGGTCTTTTGTGCCCGTTTGTTACCGGTCAGGCGAACCTTCTCGGCATTGACGACGATGATGTTGTCACCGCAGTCGATGTGCGGGGTGTACATGGGCTTGTGCTTGCCGCGCAGCCGCATGGAGATGATGGACGCCAGACGGCCCAGCACGACGCCTTCCGCGTCGATCACCAGCCACTTGCGTTCCACATCCGACGGCTTGGCCGAATAGGTTTTCATCGAGGTGTCCTCTGGTCCAAAAACGAAGGCCCGACAACGGTCGAGCCCGGGAATACGATCTGATAGTCGGAGAAACACGCCTCCGTCTCAGGAAGCGCGGAGTATGCCAGAGGATTTTTGAAAGGCAACCCGTTTTAATCAAATAGAATCAGCATGTTATGAAATTGGTATTATAATACCATTTCTCAAGGCGCTGAATTTCAGGCCCAATCTCTGCCTTCAGCCCCTTGGCGGCAACGAATAGGTCCCCGTCGCATGTGCCACGGCCTCGTCATGGCCTTCAGAGTGGATGAACACGTCCATTACCGCTAGGCGCTTACCGAGTTTCAGGATCCGCCCTTCCGCCAACAGATCCGCCGGGCTCGGCCGGTGCAGGAAGTTAATGGAGAAGTTGGTGGTCACCGCCAGTTTCACGATGCCGATTTTTGACAAAACCACGGCATACATGCAGGCGTCCGCCAGCGCCATCATGGTCGGGCCGGAGACCGTGCCGCCCGGGCGTAGGGAGGAAGGATGGAACGGCAGGCGAAGCCTCGCCTCCCCCTCTCCCAAGGAATCGCAGAACATCCCGGCCTCGACAGCCCAGGGCAACTCTTCGGCCTGCAAGGCATTGTAGTCGTCCACGGTAATCGCGGGCATTGGTGCCTCCTCTTGCTGAATCATTAACGTTTACGTTAACGTCAATTGAACAAAGGTCAACCTTGGGACTCCGCAGGACCAGATCACCCGAGCCCTCGCTGCCCTTGCGCCGACCCGATAGCCATCGGAGAATATGATAAACAAGGGGAGCGATAAAATGGACGCCGCCGAAGCCACCGCAGAAGCCCATGACAAAGCCAGTGAGCTGCTGCTGACCGAGTATCCATCGGACGGCATCGCGCGGCTCGTGCTGAACCGGCCCAGCGCGCGCAATGCACTGTCGATGGACCTGATGGGCGCGCTTATCGAGGCTCTTGAGGCCTTGAAGACGAATGACTGTGCCCGTGTGATCATCCTTTCCGGGGCCGGGCCTGCCTTTTGTGCAGGGCATGACCTGAAAGAAGTGCGCGGTGCCGATCCGGCCCTGCTGGAGGCGATCTTCAGTCGCTGCTCGGAACTCATGACCGCCCTTGTCCGCCACCCCAAACCGATCATCGCCGAGGTTCATGGAATTGCCACGGCTGCCGGCTGCCAATTGGTCGCGGCCTGCGATCTGGCGATCTCGGCATCGGATGCGCGCTTCGCCACACCGGGGGTCAACATCGGGCTGTTCTGTTCGACGCCGATGGTGGCCCTGAGCCGGGCCGTCGGGCGCAAACAGGCCATGGAGATGCTTCTGCTGGGAGAGATGATCGGGGCTGCCAAGGCTCATGATTTCGGTCTGATCAACTGGGTCGTCTCCCCCGACGGGCTGCGGGCCGAAACCGAGATGCTGGCGGGCAAGATCGCCTCAAAATCACCCCTGACGCTGAAGATCGGCAAGGAAGCCTTCTATGCCCAGGCCGAAATGACGCTGGATGACGCCTACGTCTACGCCAGCAAGGTCATGGTTGAAAACATGCTTGCGCGGGATGCGCAGGAAGGCATCGACGCCTTCCTTGAAAAACGCCCCCCCGAATGGGAAGGGCGCTAGGAGGAAAGCATCACCGTGACCGGTTCAGACATCGACGCAACCCTGATCGATATCCTGCGGCGCGACCGGACCATTGCCATGGTCGGTGCCTCGGCCAAGTGGAACCGGCCCAGCAACTTCGTCATGAAGTATCTGCAGGGTAAGGGCTATCGGGTGATCCCGGTGAACCCGGGCATCGCAGGTCAGGAGATTCTGGGAGAGACGGTCTACGCCAGCCTCAACGACATCCCCTGCCCTTTCGACATGGTGGACATTTTCCGCAATTCGGAAGCCGCTGGCGCGATCACCGACGAAGCCATCGCGCTGGCTGCGGAGAAAGGCATCAAGACGATCTGGATGCAGCTGACCGTGATCAATGAAAATGCGGCGGCTCGCGCGGATCAGGCGGGTCTCCATTGCATCATGGACCGCTGTGTGAAGATCGAATACGGCAGGTTATTCGGGGAGTTGGGCTGGGGCGGCGTAAATACGGGCGTTATCTCGTCAAAACGCCTCAAGCTGGGGGTCAGGTGATGGGCGGCGACTCTGAGAAGAATTTTGGATTCGAGACCCGCGCAATCCATGCCGGAGCCCGGCCCGAGCCGGTGACGGGTGCCCGGACGACCCCAATCTTCCAGACCACCTCCTTCGTATTCGACAGCGTCGATCATGCTTCGGACCTGTTCAATCTTCAGGATTTCGGCTTCATCTATTCGCGCCTGACCAACCCGACAGTAGCGGTTCTGGAAGAGAGGGTCGCCAACCTGGAAGGCGGTCGGGCAGCCTGCGCCTGCGCTTCCGGCCATGCGGCCCAGTTTCTGACGTTCTTTTCGCTGCTGGAGCCCGGAGATCATTTCGTCGCCTCGCGCAATCTCTATGGCGGATCGCTGACCCAGTTCGGCCTGAGTTTCAAGAAACTCGGCTGGGACTGCTCGATCGTCGACATGACGGACCCGGCCAATGTCGAGGCAGCGATCCGGGACAACACAAAGGCCATCTTCCTCGAGGTTTTGGCGAACCCCGGCGGCGTCGTTGTGGATCTGGAGCCCATCTCCGCCCTCGCGAAGCAGGCGGGTATCCCGCTGATCGTCGATAACACGGTGGCAACGCCTTATCTCTGCCGTCCGTTTGACTGGGGTGCCGACCTGGTGGTTCACAGCCTGACCAAGTTCCTGGGCGGACACGGCAACAGCCTGGGCGGTGTTGTGGTCGAATCCGGGCGTTTCGATTGGTCGGCGAATGACAAGTTCCCGGGTCTCAGCCAGCCGGACGAGGCCTACCACGGCCTCGCTTTCCACGAGACTTTCGGCGATTTCGGGTTCACGATGAAGGTGCGAGCCGTCGCCCTGCGGGACTTCGGCCCAGCCCTGTCGCCGACCAATGCCTTCAACATCCTGACCGGGATCGAAACGCTCAGCCTCCGGATGGAGCGCCATTGCGAGAATGCCTTGAAGGTCGCGACCTTTCTGGAAGGCCACGAGAAGGTCAGCTGGGTTTCCTACGCCGGCCTCGCCTCCAGCCCCTACCAGGGCCTTGCTGCCAAATACCTGCCAAAGGGTGCCGGCAGCGTCTTCACCCTGGGCCTGAAGGGCGGCTTCGACGCGGGAGTCAAGCTGGTCGAAGGCGTGAACCTTTTCTCGCACCTGGCCAATATTGGGGATACGCGGTCACTCATCCTGCACCCGGCCTCGACCACACACCGTCAGTTGAGCGAAGAACAGCAAATCGCCGCCGGTGCCGGACCCGAGGTCATCCGGCTGTCTGTTGGGCTTGAATCCGCCGATGATCTTATCGCGGACCTGGACCGCGCCCTGGTTCTTTAAGGCTTTAAGGCGGGTTTCGGCGTCTCGCCATCCAATTGACGGATCACCCTGTCACCGTCTTTCCCCGGCAACACGATACGGGCCTTACCACCGGTCTTGGCTTCATACATGCGATGGTCGGCCAGTTCGACCAGTTCAGGCCAGTCTCCGATGTCGTCAGACAAGCGCTCTGCCACGCCGACGCTAGCCGTCAGGGGTGTTCCGTCCGGTCGGTTTCCGAAGCCGGCTCCGACAATACGCCGCATGACGGTTTCCAGGCCGGAAGCGTCCGTGTTCCCCATCAAGAGCACGAATTCCTCACCGCCCCAACGGATCAAGGTATCGCCCTTCCGCAGGCCCGTGCGAAGCGAATTGGACATCTGGCGCAGGACCTGATCGCCGACATCATGACCAAAGGTATCGTTGATGGCCTTGAAATTGTCGATATCGAAGAAGGCCAGTGCAAAAGGTGTCCGGTGCATTTCCGAAACACGGAACTGCACCTCCAGGGTCTCTCCCCCGCTTCGCCGGGTGTGGGCACCGGTCAAAGTGTCGATCGAGGCCTTGTTGACGAGGGAAATCATGGAGTTCAGCTGGCTGAGGCCCGAGAGCATGGCGACGCCGATAATCAATAGCAACAGCCAGATGGTCCCGACGTAACCTTCCCAAGAAAACGGATCGACCTGAAAAGCGGCAAAGGCTGTCAGCAGAAAAACCGGCGCGGAAAAAGCCCCCACCTCGAAGACGGTCAGCGGAAAAATACTCAAGCCCGCAATGACGACAAAGGGCAGCAGGCCATAGAGCGCGGCAAGAACCGTTCCTGCACCGCTCATCTCCAGACCATCAAGAACCGGCAGCGACAAAAGGTAGAAACCGGGCGGGATGGCAAGCAACGCGATCAACATGCCATAGGCGGCGCGCGAAGAAGGTGTCTCGATCTTGCGGACCACCAGCCAGATCAGCAAGGCGCTGGCGGCGAGGCGAGCCCCTGCGAAGATCAGCCAGGCCGAATAGGGAAAAGCCACGAAATCGACCAGGATCCAGAGAGGAGTCAAAATCGCGAAAACGGCGGCAACCAGACGAACCCTGGCGATCACAACGGTCGCCCGCTGCCGCCTGACCTGTTGGCTGTGGCTGCTCGAGACCAGGAGTTCCCGGATTTGATTGTCTGAAAACCCCATGGCCGGTGCGACATCCGCGCACCAATCCTCAAACCATTGCCTCACGAACTCCCCCCAACAGGCACGCCCTTTGGCACGCCCCCTGGCACGCCACAAGTACCAGAAGTCCTTTCCGGCGCGCCATTGCTTCGGTGCGTCCTGTCTCTGAACAAGCAGAGAGCAAACGGACCGCTCTTACTCAAGACCTATTATAGCCCAGGTGTTTTGGGCGGCATCAACCCCGGGACAGCCCGAGGCAACGGTTAGGCACATTTCCACTCCCCTATTGGGCGAACTTCGAGGATTCGATTTCACGAAAACACCCGAAATAGGTGTTTTAGGGGCAACCGAATCGGAAATAAACACTAAGGAGTTGCATCAAATCGAATAAGTCCAAGTAGCGCGATGCACGATTCTTCCCACTAGAATTGATCATTTCAACAAGGCCAGGGAGCAAACTGGCAGATAACACAACTTTTATTACGAAATTTAACTGGATTCACTCTTTCACTTTTCAAATTAGGAACTTAACGGCTAATATGTTTGGCGTTCAACATTGGAAAACCGGGAACGCAGACTTCAGATTATAGCCTACATTAGATATACTTTTGGTGTAGGGCTTTGAGGAAGCCTCCTTAACTCAGAGATTCATTACGACAATGAGCAAAAGAAAACGCAGAGAAGCTCCAGACCCGATTGATAAGCACGTCGGTGCCCGGGTTCGTGCTCGTCGGGTTGGCCTTCGGATCAGCCAGACGGAATTGGGCAAGGTTCTGGATGTCACCTTCCAGCAGGTTCAGAAATACGAAAACGGTGCCAACCGGATTGGTGCCAGCAACCTGTTAAAAATCGCCCGGGCGCTTGGCTGCGAAGTGGGTTTCTTTTTTGAGAACGCTCCCGACCCGGACATACCGACAGCCAGCACCAAATCCAGGGGACTGAGCGACAACCCGGCCGACACGTTTCAACACGATCCCCTGGCTTCGCGGGAAGCCCTTGAATTGGTTCATAATTTTTATCGCATTGAAGATCCGGCGGTCCGAAAACAGATCAGCCAACTGGTTCGGTCCCTGACCATTGGTCGCACCGTCTCGGATGACGAATGACGGGAGCCGTCCCGAACAAAAGCGGAAGCCCGTCCCGCACGCACGCCTTATCGGACGATGGTGGTTTTATTGGCCAGTTCGGCGGTGGCATTCCGCAGCTTTGAGACAAAGGCTGTCAGCACCCGCTTCATAAAAGGGTCCAGCTTTTCCAGACGCCGTTCGAATTCCTGGCGCGGGATGACCATCAGGGTCGTTTCGCAGGTGGCGCGGGCCGAAGCACCGCGAGGGGCCGCATCAATCAAGGCCATCTCGCCAAAAAGCGCACCCCGGGTCAGGACCGAAATGACCACGTGCTCACCGCCCGGGACCCGCTTCGAGATCTCGATTTTACCATCTTCAACGATGAAAGCGTTATCCGCCGGGTCCCCCTCCCGGAAAAGCCGGGTTCCCGGCTTGACCGACACCCGCTTCAACCCCGGTGCCTTAGACATGGCGATATCATGCAGTTTAAGAACCGCATATTCAAGATCAGCGGCTCTCCCGACCGATCAATAGGTCTTCATTTCCGGATCAAGCGTTCGCGCCCAGGAATCAATCCCGCCGGCCATTGACGTGGCACCCTTTACACCATTCTGACGGAGCCACTGGGTGACCTGAAGACTGCGCATGCCGTGATGGCAGAAGACCACCAAATCCCCATCTTTCGGAATGTCCTCCAGCCGCGCAGGAATGGCGTTCATGGCGATGACCTGGGCCCCCTCGATGGCGCAGATGTCCACTTCCCAATCCTCCCGGACATCCAGGAAGGGTACGCCCTGTTTTTTCAGGTCGCGGGCTTTCAAGACATCGATTTCCATGGGCAGGGCCATCGGTTGCTCCCCTTTGCTGAGGCGGTGTCACAGATTTAGACCAAGGGATTTCGCATTCCGTTAACACTTTAGCAAGCATTCTTGAACAAAAGTAAACCTCTCCGACCCCCGCATTCTTTACATCTGAAACCATGACCTGGCCCGAAATCCTCTTCATCTCCGGCATCGGCGGTATTTTGCTGTTGGGTGCCGCCAACACGGCGAGCGTCGTCTGCAGGGACTGGCTGGCATTGGGCGGCAGCACCCGTGGTGGCTGGGTCCGGGGCTTGGCCGTGGTTGCCCTGTCGGCCCTGGCCTGGCTGTTGGTTTCCGGCAGCTTCACCTGGGGCTTTCGGGAAGCGGGTTGGAGCGGCGGCCTCGCCATGACAGCCATGAGCGCCGGTGCCCTATTGCTCTGCAGAACCCTGCTCGCCTGGCCACCGGCCAGAAAGGCTCTTGGCATTAAGCCTCTCGGGGGCGCTGAAAAAGCCATCGCCGATACCCCGGCCTGAGCCAAATCCGTCCCATCCTTTCAGATGAGGTTGCCAGTAGCGAGCATCATCCCAATGTGACTGGGGTGATGCCCGATACATCGATCCCCCCCGCCGCACCGACGGCCCCCGCCCCGTCCCAGCCGGAAGGCCCGGACGCCAATCCCACTGCCAAGCGTTTCGCCGTCATCGGATCCGGCATCGGCGGCATGTCCGCTGCATGGGCTCTGGCCCAATGTCACGCCGTCGATCTGCTGGAAAAGGATGACCGCATCGGTGGCCACAGCCACACCCAGGACGTTGAAGTGGCTGATGGACCGAGGAGCGAAAATGGGATCGGCTCCGTTCCCGTCGACACCGGCTTTATCGTCTACAACGAAAAGAACTACCCCAACCTTGTGGCCCTATTTGAACATCTGGGTGTTCCGACGAAGCCGAGCGACATGTCCTTTGCCGCGTCCCTGGATGACGGCGGGCTGGAGTATTCCGGAACGGACATGAATGGCCTGTTCGGCCAGAGGATCAACATCCTTCGCCCCCGCTTCTGGCGAATGATCCGGGGCATCTTGCGTTTCTACAAGGAGGCCCCCGAACGACTGGCCACGGGTGAACTGGACACCATCACACTGGGGCAACTGCTGGACGATGGTGGCTATCACGACAGTTTCGTGCGGGACCATCTGCTGCCCATGGGGGCCGCGATCTGGTCAACGCCGTCCGAAGAAATGCGCGACTATCCGGCGGCGGCCTTTGTCCGCTTCTTCGAGAGTCACGGTCTGCTGAAGGTCGATGACCGACCACAGTGGCGCACCGTTGACGGCGGCAGCCGGGAGTACGTAAAGCGCATCACAGATCACCCCAACCTGACCCTGCGGCGAGGCGTCGCGGTCGCGCAGGTCCAAAGGCTCGGCAATGGCAAGGTTTCGGTGATCCAGGAATCCGGTCAGTCCGACATCTACGATGGCGTTGTCATCGCCGCCCATGCCGACCAGGCCTTGGCGTTGCTGGCTGATCCGCTTTCGCAGGAGGCCGAGCTTCTGTCAGCCTTTGCCTACACTAAGAACATCGCCTACCTGCACAGCGATCCGCACCTCATGCCGAAGCGCCGCCGGGTCTGGTCCAGTTGGAACTACCTGAACCGGGAAAGCGCGGAAAACCAGGGCACGGTCTTTGTCAGCTATTGGATGAACCTTCTGCAGGGATTGGAGACGAAACGGGACATTTTCGTCACCCTGAACCCCGATGTGGCACCCCGAGAAGAGCTGACCCATAGCGTCATGACCTATACACATCCGCTGTTTTCAAAGGCTGCCATCGCCGCACAAAAGCGCCTTTGGTCCATTCAGGGCCAAGGCAACGTCTGGTTTGCTGGCAGCTATTTCGGCCATGGCTTCCATGAAGACGCTTTGCAATCAGGGCTCGCCGCAGCGGAGGGCCTGGGCGGCGTGCGGCGGCCCTGGACAGTTGAAGACGAGTCGGGGCGCATTCACCTCCAGCCGGTCGAGGCGGACTCCCCCACCGAGACAGCGGTCGCAGCGGAATGACAGAGGCATCGCCACCGACGGGTCATCTGCGGCAGGCCTCGGGCCTGTTTGATGGCCGGGTTGTTCATAGAAGGCTGCGCCCGAAGCGCCACCGGCTGAGCTACAAGGTCGCATCCTGGCTGGTCGATCTGGACGAATTGCCGCACCTCGACAGACAGCTCAGGTGGTTTTCGCACAACCGGTTCAATCTGTTCAGCTTCCACGACAAGGACTTCGGCCCGGGCGAGGCCGAGGCGCTTCGGCCCTGGATTGAAAGCCAGCTGGAAGGTGCCGGGATCCAACTGAACGGCGGGAGCATTCATCTGCTCTGCTATCCACGCCTTCTGGGTTACGCCTTCAATCCGCTCAGCGTCTATTTCTGCTACCGCGAGGATGGCGCGCTCGCGGCCATTGTCTACGAGGTCTCGAACACTTTTTCCCAGCGCCACAGTTATCTGATCCCCGTAAAACCGGGTTATCGACGCGAAGCAGGACCGGTTCGCCAAGCCTGCGCCAAGAACCTCTATGTCTCTCCCTTCATGGAGATGGCGGCAACCTACCACTTCCGCATCAACCCGCCCGGTCCGGAAATCGGTGACGCGGTCGCCATCGGCATCCATCAGACCGACAGAGAGGGCGACCTGCTGCATGCTGCCTTTTCAGGACGCCGTCAGGCGCTGAGCGATGCGGCCCTGCTGCGCCAGTTTCGGCGCTACCCGCTGATGACGCTCAAGGTTATCGGTGCCATCCACTGGGAAGCCCTGAAACTATGGCTGAAGGGCGTGCCCCTGGTACCCCGCCCGGCACCACCGGATGCCCCGGTCAGTGTCATCAGACAAACGGCAGGATCCGCGCGACAGCCTGCCGAATAACCCATAACCGCAACCGAGAAACATCCTGGACCCGTCATGAGCAATCGTCGATCCGCCTCCCTGGCCCTCCGCCGCATTTTGCCCTGGCTCGCCTTCAAAAAGCCTTCCACCTTGATGTTGGAAACCTTTTCGGATGCCGTAAAGACGGGCCAGATGACGATTCAGTTGCCGAACGGCAGCACCCACTCCTTGGGCCGACATCCGATTGACGCCGAGGGGCGGGAACACCGCGGTGTCATGAAAATCAAAAGCTGGTCCATGGTCCGCAAGAGCCTGATGGGTGGCGATGTGGGCTTTGCCGAAGCCTATATGGACGGTGACTGGGATAGCCCGGACCTGACCGCACTGCTCACCATGCTCTGCCTGAACGAGGTCGAAGGCTCAGCCCGTTGGCAGGCCAGTGGCCCCTTCCGTCTGTATCACCACCTCCAGCACCGCCGCCGCGCCAATACGAAACGGGGTTCACGGCGCAACATCGCGGCACACTATGACCTGGGTAATGCCTTCTATACCCAATGGCTTGACCCGACCATGAGCTATTCGGCAGCCGTCTTCTCCGACGATACCCAACCCCTGAAAGAGGCTCAGGACGCCAAGCTGCGCCGGGTTTGCGAGACACTCGACCTGAAGCCCGGCATGACGCTGTTGGAGATCGGCTGCGGCTGGGGCGGTCTGGCCGAGATGGCGGCTCGCGACTTCGGCGTCCATGTCACGGGCATCACGCTGTCGACCGAACAGGCCGCCTTCGCCCGGGAACGTGCGAAGCGCGCAGGCCTGGAAGACAGGATCGATATCCGGCTTCAGGACTACCGGGACCTTGACGGCAGGTTTGACCGCATCGCCTCCATCGAGATGTTTGAGGCCGTGGGGGAAGAGAACTGGCCGACCTACTTCGAAACCCTGTCGAGGCATCTCAAGCCCGGCGGGTTGGCTCAACTGCAGATCATCACCATCGCCGAGGATCGTTTTCCCGTTTACCGGGAAGGAGCGGACTTCATCCAGCGCTACATCTTCCCGGGTGGCATGTTGCCCCCGCCCGGTCGCGTTGTGGCGGGAGCCGCCGCCCATGGCCTTGAACTGGAAGACGATTTCGTCTTCGGGCGGGACTACGCAAAGACCCTGAACCACTGGCAGCAGACCTTTCAGCACAATTGGCCCGCTATAAAGGCGCTTGGTTTCGATGATCGTTTCAAGCGGATGTGGGAATATTACCTTGCCTATTGCGAAGCGGGTTTCCTGACCGGTGCTTGTGACGTTCATCAATATCTTTTGCGCAAAGCCTGACGCCAACCTGCGCTTCGCGTCTTCAAGAGGGTTCTGACGGATCCGGGACAGGTGGACATGCAAAGGCGATCCGATCTGTTTTTCTATGCCCTGCCGGCCTTTTCGCTCGCGATGCCGACCTTGCCGGCATACGTCTTCCTGCCGAGTTTCTATGCGGAAGATTTGGGCCTCGGCCTCGCCCTTGTCGGCGGGCTGCTGTTGGTGGCGCGAGCCTTCGACGTGGTGACCGACCCGCTGGTCGGCCTGCTGTCAGACCGCCTGCCCACCCGCTTCGGACGCCGCAAGCCCTGGATCGCGCTCGGGGGGCTGTTGGCTGGCTTTGCCCTGGTTCAGTTGTTCTCGGCCCCGGAGGCTGCCGGAGCGCTCCATCTCTTGATCTGGGCCGTCGTGCTTTATCTCGGCTGGACCCTGATCAGCGTGCCCTATTCCGCCTGGGGAGCAGAACTTTCCGGGGACTATCAGGAGCGGGCAAGGATCACCAGTTGGCGGGAGGCCTTTCAGGTCTTCGGCATTCTGGCAGCCGGCTCTGTCCCCGTGATCGTTACCCAGCAGGGCGGCTCTCAGGCGGAAGCCATGGCCGCCCTCGCCTGGGTCGCCGTGCTGGCAGGCGGTCCCGCCATCGCACTGACCCTTTGGCGGGTGCGGGAGGCAGACGTCCACCACCCCACAGATCAGACCCGTCATCCGCTAACCTGGGCCTCGGCGAAAACCATCCTCGCCAACCGGCCTTTCGCGCGGCTGCTCGGAGCCTGGTTCGTCAATGGTCTGGCCAACGGACTGCCCGCCGTGCTCTTCCCGCTGTACCTGCGCGATGGGCTTTCAGCCGACGACCAGACCAAGGCCATCCTGATCGCGGTCTATTTTGCCGCCGCCGTCTTCGGGATGCCGCTCTGGCCCTGGGCGGCGCGCCATGTCTCAAAGCACCGGCTGTGGTGCCTGGCGATGGTTGCAGCCTGCATCAGTTTTGCCTTTGTCCCCTTGATCCCCGAAGGCGGATACCTTGCCTTTGGCCTCGTCTGCGTCGTCACGGGCTTGGCGCTGGGTGCCGACCTCGCCCTGCCGCCGGCCTTGCAGGCGGATGTGGTCGATCTGGATACTCTCCGTCAAGGTGAACAGCGCGCAGGCCTTTTCTTCGCCCTCTGGTCCATGGGAACCAAGCTTGCGCTCGCCGCCGCCGTCGGCATCGGCTTCCCGGCCCTCGAATTCTTCGGACCCGCCTCGCTGGTGATCCTCTATGCCATCGTCCCCGTCGCCCTGAAGGTCTGCGCCATCGGGTTGGTTTGGAACCATCCGCTGGACGAACGCCGCCACGGCATCATTCAACGCCGCCTGCAACAACGAGCCCGCAACGGGAGCCCCCAACCATGCGCCTAAGCCTCCCCCGCCCCTTTGGCCACCTTGCCCTGATCGGCATCGCCCTCACCCTTCTAGCCGGATGCTCCTCCATGAAGATCGAAGACTTCGCCGACAAAACGCCCAGCCTTGTCCTGGAAGATTATTTCGAGGGCCGGACGCGTGCCTGGGGCATCTTCGAGGACCGCTTTGGCAATCTTCGCCGCGAGTTCACCGTTGATATCACCGGCACCTGGAACGGCAAGACCCTGGTCCTGGACGAGGACTTCGTCTACGCGGACGGCGAGATCGACAAGCGGATCTGGACAATCGAGAAAAAAGGACCGGGCCTATACGAGGGTCGTGCGGACGATGTCATCGGCACCGCTACGGGCAAGACTGCCGGCAATGCGCTCCACTGGGCCTATGACCTGAACCTGAAAGTCGGCGACAGCACATGGAAGGTGCATTTCGACGACTGGATGTTCCTGCAACCGGACGACATGCTGTTCAACCGGGCGACGGTCACGAAATGGGGATTTGAGATCGGTCAGGTCACCTTGGTCTTCCGTCCCTGGCCCGAATAGGGCGTGCCCTAGCTGGCTGCGAGACGCTGAGGCGCTTGCCGATCCACCGCAGCAGGCCGCCCAGGACCGGCACCTTCCCAAAGACCTGCTCAGCGGCGTCCCAGTGATCGATATGGGCGGAGACGAGACCATCCGCTGTCAATCGGACTTCGCTCATGCCCTCTATGCGCATGGGTTTGCCATCCGTGCGGAACGTCATGGTCCAGAGCAAGAGCCCGCATTGCCGGTCGAGCCCCTTGGCACGAACGGCGAACCGGGGCTCCTCGACGGTATCGAACATGTGCTGGAAGACGGCCACCATGCCTTCCGGGCCGGTCAGGTCATTGAAGGGGTCCTTAAAGCGGACATCGGGTGTCACCAGCCCCGTGAGATTGCAAAGGTTCGACGGAGTCAGGCGCTCGAAGAAATCCGCATAGCCCTGAAGCGCGGTCCGACAAATCTGGTCATCCCCGTTCATCGGACAGCATCTTCTTTGTGAAGGCGAAATAGATCGGATAGGGCAGCCGTTTGAACAGCTTCAGGATCATCGCGAACCGGCGCGGAAAGGCGATCTCGAACCCCTGGCCGTCCAGGCCTCTGACAACCCGCTTCGCGGCCTCGTCTGCTTCCATCAGGAAGGGCATGGGAAAGTCGTTCCGGTCGGTCAGCGGTGTCCGCACGAAACCCGGATTGATCACACTGAGCCGAACACCCTTCTCCAGCAGTTCCGGATAGAGACTTTCGCACATGTTGATCAACCCGGCCTTGGTCGCACCATAGGCCGATGCGTAAGGCAAGCCGCGATAACCCGATAGCGATGCCACAACACCGATCCGCCCTCTGCCCCTTTCCGCCATTCTGTTCATCAGGTGAACGAGCCCATGGACAGTGCCCATCATGTTGACCTGGAACAAATGCCCGACCCGTTGGGCCGTAAAGCGACCGAGAGGGGTCGGGTCGTGGGTTCCGGCGTTCAGGATGCCGATGTCGATGGGGCCGAGGTCGTGCTCGATGGCAGCAACGGTCTCTGCCGTGGCCTCTTCGTCGGTCACGTCCAGCGGATAGGGAAATATCAAGCCTGGAAATCGTTCGGCCAGGGCATCCAGGTCCGGACGGGTCCGGGCGGAAACGGCAACCTTGTCTCCGCGCGCGGCATAGGCCTCGGCAGTGGCAAGGCCCAACCCCTTTCCGGCTCCGGTGATCCAAACAATCTTGGGCCCGCCTTCGACCACAGCGCTCAGCTTTCCGGTGCCGCGGCAAGACAGGATCGGCAACGGTATTCGATGGTCGATCCATCCTCGGCTGAGAAGCGCATACCGACCCAGCGGTCTTGCGCATCGAACCAGATGTGATTTTGCAGTCCGTCGGTATAAGCCCAGTGGTCTGCCTCAATCATCCTGCCCGTCGCGGATTCGATCCGGCTCTCGCCTTCGGCCTGCATGACGACCTTCGAGACATCGCCCGTAATGGTATTGATGATTAACGAAGCAGCCTTCACGCGAGGGTTCCAATGGTGTGTGGGAAGCGTATCGAGTGGCGCTGAGAATTCACCCTTGGGCCCGGTAACCTTCAGGACGTCGCCATCCCGTTTCGCCGTTACGGTTACAAGATCGCCGTTTTCATCCGTATCGGCCCTCAAAGAGATCAGCTGGCCATCCTGCCATTCGGTGGTTGCCGAGTAGGTCATGCGATAGGCCGTAAACACCAGGAAATCGACCTTGAGCTGAAAATCGGTCTCCACGCGCAGAACATCCCCGTCCCGGCGGAACCGCACAAGATGATCACCGACGAGCGTATCATTGCGATAGACGTCGAACGCCAGTTGGTCGCCGTAGGCGGTGATGGGATCGAAGGCCGAAACGGATTTCGGTGCGATGGCCAGGCCAAGCGAAAGAACGAAGGCTAAGCCGGCGGAGCTCATACCGAGCAAGGACGAGAGAGAACGTATCATGCTTGGCAGATAAGCAGGCAAGCACGCGCAGAAAAGGGGTAACCGGGCCATTTGATGAGAAACACCAAAAAGCCCGGCAATGAGGTTTAAGAACCTGAATGCAGGATTATTTCAGCCGTTCGACAATTGCATCGACGGTCTTTTCCACGTCCGCCACCGCAACCTGGCAAGTCCCTGCCGCCGCATGCCCCCCACCGCCATATTCCAGCATCAGGGGGCCGATCTCGGTCTTCAAGGTCCGATTGATGATCGAGCCGCCGACAGCAATCAAGGTCCGGTCATGGGTGCCATCGCCGGGCAGAATGTGAACCGAGACATTGCATTGCGGATAAAGCGCGTAGACCAGGAACCGGTTGCAGGCATAGATCACGTCTTCGTCGCGGAAATCCAGGACCACCACATTGTCTATCACCTTAGCGACCCTGCGGCTCTGCATCTCCGCGCGCTCTTCCTGTTCGTAGTACAGGTGGCGGCGCTCCTCGACGTCCGGAAGGTGCAGGATTTCATCGATGGTGTGATTGCGGCAGTAGTACATCAGGTCCTTCATCAACTCCATGGTCGGAATCGTAAAGTCCTTAAAGCGGCCAAGGCCGGAACGCGGATCAACCAGGAAGTTCAGGAAAGTCCAACCCGTGGGTGCCAGGATCTCGTCCTCGGTGTACTGTGCGGAGTCAGCCTTATCGACAGCATCCATCAAGTCCGCGGAAATACCGGGGAAGCGATCTGCCCCGCCGTAATGGTTGAAAACCACCCGTGCAGCCGAAGGTGCCGTGGGGTCGATGATGCGGTTCGGAACGTCGTCGAGCCTCTCAGCCTCGCTCAAGTGATGGTCGAAGCAAAGATGGACACCGGGGACGTAAGGGAGGTTCGACGTGATATCCCGCCCGGAAACCTGCACCTCGCCATCCTGCATGGCCTTGGGCTCAACGAAGAGCACCTCGTCAATGATATCAAGTTCGCGAAACAGAACGCCCGACACGATCCCGTCGAAATCCGCCCGGGTGATCAAGCGATAGGTCTGTTCAGTCATGGCTAAGCGATTCTCCGCGTCTTGCCCGATCTTGTGCGGGCCCCAATCCCGGTCCGGCCTGATTTTGTTCTGGCCGGGTCCAGGCTCCCTATTGCGAGTGAGCCTACTCTTTTTCGTATGAGGCCCCCGTCTGAGGCCCCCGTCCCTGTTGGCTGAGACAATATCGCTTGGTTGCAAGGCTTGGCAATGTATTCCAATTGGCAGGCGTATTTGAACAGGGACAACGCCAGCCCCGCCCCCTCTGGTCGTTGATGGCAAATTGAGTATACTGGTCCGTCCGAACCCGGACTCTGCCGGGTCAGGCAAGAACAGGCGAGGTTTAGGGCGTGGCGGACATGACGACATCCGGAACCGATGGCAGGACAGCGACCGATCGGGCGGCTACGGTCCAGTTGGCGGACCATTTTCTTGAATGCTCAAAGCTCGGTCGTCATCTCACGCTGACAGACGAAAGCCGCTTCGTGATTACCGACGATTTTCGGGAAAACAAGCTGGCCGACCCGGTGGCCACGGCTGTTGCCTCGATCTACTCGAAGGATGCCCTGGTTGCTCAGGCGGCGCTTGTGCCCTTGGGACGGCTTGGATCCAACCGGGCGGAGCGCGCCCGTTACGAACGCCTGTTTGATCTGATTGAACGGGAAGCGCTGAGCGACGTTGTCCGCGATCAGGCCGGAAAGGTTTTGGAGCGTGGATTTCGCGAGGCCGAGATTCGCGCCATCGAGGCCGAACTTGGTGACCGTATCACGCCGGCGCGCCTGCGCTACCGATCGTTCCTGGGCCAAGTCCGTCAGTTGATGGACAAGCAGATCGCGCCTGAAAGTTTTCGCGACGAGTTCCTGGAATTCACCTACGCCGTCGCCGGGAAACTCGATTTCGGGATTTACAGCTTCTGCCTGGACCGCATCTTCGGCAACCCGGTGATCCCGGTACGGGCCAAGGTGCTTCTGGTCCAGGAAATCATGAAGTATCCCCCGCTTATCCGGCGTGAGTTGCTGACCAATTTGCTGACCACGCCGGGGCATGATCTGGACCTTGTTTCCTTCGTTCGGGAAGCTGTCGAACTTGAACTGCCTCAAGAA
This sequence comes from Magnetovibrionaceae bacterium, assembly GCA_049603795.1. Lineage (GTDB taxonomy): Bacteria > Pseudomonadota > Alphaproteobacteria > Rhodospirillales > JBMYSY01 > JBMYSY01. The sequence continues at coordinate 15,655 of JBMYSY010000013.1, read as the reverse complement.
GCGGCGACCGAGATTTTCCTGTTGGAGAACCTGAAGCGATCTCGTCTCGCTTTCGAAGACATCGAGTCTGATATTGTGCGAAGCGCAGAGAAGCTCTTGCAACAAACAGGTCTGAAGGGCCGCTTGAAGCCTCGCGGATCTTCTTCTGCAATGTCCCGTATTTGAACAAAAACGTCACCAATAGGTTTTACTTAATGACCTTATAATTGAAATGGTTTCTAAATTTGTTGGGCTTTTATAACACGAACGCGTAAGATACGGCCTCATTCAGCATGGTCGGCAAGCTGGGATTTGGGGTGGCTGCCGTCGATGATTTTCGCTGAGATGACACGCAAACGGTACGAAACCTAAGCGGGACCCGGGGGGGGCCTTTTATTGGACGGGCACGGCCAAAGCCAATCTAATGCGCCGGATGGGTCAGCCATCCTGGAACGGTTGACCACTCCCATTTGGGTTTTCGACCTTGATGCACGCGCCATCACCTGGGCGAACCCTGCGGCTTTGCAGTTCTGGTCGGCCGACAGCCTTCAGGAACTTTGCGACCGGCAACTGACCTTCCCCGTATCAAGTTCCGCCGCGAACGGTGGCGCAGCAGAGGGTGCAAACGATACCACCTTCGACAATCTGGACAGCCATCGGGACATGCTGGCCAAGGGCCATTCGCTGACCGATACCTGGACTTTCTATCCCAGGGGCCATGCTGTTTCGATTCGCTGCCGTCTGAGTTCCTGCCCATTGCCGGACGAAGGCTTCGGCGTTCTGGTTGAAGGTGGCGTCCAGGCGGAAACCGACCTCACCCTCGCTCACCCGGCGGAAGCCCGGTCCGTCCAGCACGGCGTTTCCGTCTGTTTGCTGGATGGCGACGGCCAGATCATCCGCCAGAATGATGTCGCGCTAGAGTTGTTCGGCGCGGCGGAACCTTTGGAAAACCGGCTGGCCAACCCTCGAGACATTGGCCGCATTCTCTCGGTCCTGGGCGAAACGCCCAAGTTGGAGTTCGAGGCGGATGTCTTGACCCGCCAAGGTCCGGCGACACACCATTTTTCGGTCGTGGCAACCAACGACCCCGCTTCCGGCCAACGCGCCGTCCTTGTCCGGCAGAATGACGTCAGCAACCTGAAACGGACCGAACAGGCCCTCGCCGCGACCGAACAGCATTACAAGGACCTTTTGCAGTCTTCCCCCGATCTGATCGCCTTCGTGGTTGATGGCGTGATCACCTACGTCAACCCGGCGGGGCGATCAATCTTGGGGGCACGAGATTCCCTGTCTGCGATCGGGGAGCCCTTTATCGAGTTTCTCGGCCCAGACTACCGCGACGCCATCGGCATCTCTCTCAAACCGCTGCTTGATGAAACCATTCCGATCCCCGTTATCGTCCATGCCCGCGACGGGGTTCATCGGGATGTGGAACTGACCGCCCACGAAGTTCGCGTTGGCGGGTCAACCACCATGGTGATCAACGGCCGGGACACGACGCAGAAACGGGCCCACACGACCGAATTGGTCTATCGCGAAGCCGCGATGCGCGCGCTGTTCGAGACGGCTGCGGATGCCATTATCGTCATCGATGACCGCGGCCTGATCGAGGCCTTCAACCCGGCTGCCGAGGCCATGTTCGGCTACCGGGCGGACGAAATTTTCGGCAAGTCCGTCAACGCATTGATGCCGTCCAACGATGCCCGCCAGCACGACGGCTATATTTCGAAGTATCGCCGGACCGGGACCAGCAAGATCATCAACAAGAACCGGGAGATTTTCGGGAAGCGAAAGGACGGCGAGGTTTTCCCGATGGACCTGTCTGTCGGAGAGGTGATGCTGGGCCGATCCAGGCGCTTCGTCGGCATCGCTCGCGACGTAACCGAACGCCGGGATTGGCTGGAGGCCATCAAAGAGAGCGAGACGCGTTTCCGCGATTTCGTCGAGGCCACGTCCGACTGGTTCTGGGAAATGGGGCCGGACCTGCGTTTCACCCAGGTCGGGAATGAATCCCTGCCCCCGGTTGGCGAGTCCAATGGCGAAAGCCTGGTGGGCAAATCCAGGCTCGATCTGATTGCCCCCGATAATCCGCCCCAATTGGTTGAACGCCATTTGGCGGACCTGCATGGCCGACGGGCGTTCAAGGATTTCCGCTACAAGGCCAAGACGCCCGACCGGGAAGAAAGGGTGATCTCCGTCAGCGGCAAGCCGATCTTCGACAAGGAAGGCCATTTCAAGGGATATCGCGGGACGGCCAGCGACATCACAGACAAGGTGGCTTTCGAAAAACGTCTGATGGAGACGGAACGGCTTTTGGTCGAAGCCATCAATACCGTGAATGACGGCTTTGTCATCTTCGACAAGGACGGTCGGCTGCAATACTGCAACGAACAATACCGCCGTCTCTATGCGCCCATCGCCGACGTGATCAATCCCGGCGTACACTACTATGAAATCCTGGAGGCCGGCGTGGCACGCGGTCTCTACGATTTGCAGAACGACACACTGGAAGACTGGCTGCAAAGGCGCATCAAGGCCTATTCTGATGAAGGTGGGGGCCAGATCCTGCGCCGCATGGCGGATGGCCGCTGGCTGCAGTCTGAAGACCGGCGCATGCCGGACGGCGGTTCGGTCGGCGTTCGCCAGGACATTACCGAACGCATCAACGCGGAACGGGAACTGCGCGAGGCCCTGCAGCGCGCCGAGGCCGGTGATCAGGCGAAATCCGAATTCCTGGCGACCATGAGCCACGAAATCCGCACACCGATGAACGGCGTGATCGGCATGACCGGTCTGCTGCTCGATACCAACCTGAGCGAAAACCAGAAGCACTTTGTCGAGACCATTCAGCAATCGGCGGATGCGCTTCTGCAAGTGATCAACGACATCCTCGACTTCTCCAAGATGGAAGCCGGCAAGCTGGAACTGGAAGACGTCGATTTCGAGTTGGTCGGCACGATCGAGAGCATCATCGACATCCTGGCACCCCGGGCCTACGCCAAGGGGCTGGAAATTGCGGACTTTGTCCCCTTTGAGCTCCAGACGCCGTTCTGTGGCGACCCGGGCCGGATCCGCCAGGTGCTGATGAACCTCTTGGGTAATGCCATCAAGTTTACCGAGACCGGTTCCGTTGGCGTCGAAGTTTCCTGCCAGAACAAACGGGGCAACACCTGCGATCTGCGGTTCACGGTCCGCGACACGGGCGTCGGCATCCCGGAAGAGGCTCGCGAAAAGCTCTTCAAGAGCTTCAGCCAGGTAGACTCCTCCAACAACCGCCGCTACGAGGGCACGGGGCTGGGCCTTGCCATCTCGAAACGGCTGGTCACCTTGATGGGAGGCCAGATCGGCTACAATCCGCGATCAATGGGGGGAAGCGAGTTCTGGTTCTCCCTGCCGCTCGAGGTTTCGACATCAGCACCGAAAGCCCCGAAGTACATGGATCAGGAAGTCTATGGAAAGACGCGTGTCCTGATCTGCGACGACAACGCCATGAACCGGGACATCTTCCAACGGCAACTGGAATCCTGGGGATTCCAGGCAGAAGGCGCGGACAACGCCGAACAGGGGCTCGAACGTCTCCTGGCGACCCGCCAGGACCGGCTGCCCATCAATCTGATGTTGCTCGATCACAACATGCCCGGCATGACGGGGCTCGAACTGCTTCGCCGGGTTCGCAACGAACCGGAACTGGATCACGTTCGGATCATCTTCTGTTCGTCTGGTGCCAGCATCGAAGACCGCGAAGCCGCCCTGTCGTTCAATGTCGATGCCTTCGCGATGAAACCTCTGCGCCAATCGGTTCTGTTTGACCTGATCGCCGACATCTGTGGCGAGAGTCAGCCGAAGGCCGAGGAAATCGATCAACCCAAGGAGGCGAACGCCGTCAAATCGTTGGCCAGGCTTCGGGTTCTGGTGGCTGAGGACAACCGGGTCAATCAACAGGTGGCTCAAGGGTTGCTGTCGGCCCGCGGTCACCGTGTCGATCTCGTCGCCAATGGCCAGGAAGCCGTCGAAGCGGTACGAAGCCTGCCCTACGACCTTGTCTTCATGGACATGCAGATGCCCGAAATGGACGGTCTGGAAGCGACTCGCGCCATCCGGAAACTGCCAAAGCCGACCTGTGACGTCCCCGTTGTGGCCATGACAGCCAACGCCCTGGCTTCCGACCGGGAACGCTGCCTGGCATCGGGCATGACCGACTTCATCGCCAAGCCGGTCAACCGCGCCAAGCTCGACCAGACCATGGCGGCCTACGAGGCAGAAGCCTTCAAGAAACGCGGTGCCGGTGCGGATGTTGAACCCGTCGACGACAGCCTGTTGGATGATGTCTCAAAACGCCAAGGCAACCCGAAAATCCGCGGACGAAAGAACGACCGGCAGTTGGATTTGATCGATAAGGCCGTTTTCCGTGACCTCGAATCCGTTCTGGGGCGCGAGAATGTCGAGGAGCTGGCCGATACCTTCCTCGAAGACGCGAAGGAGCGCATGGCGGCTGTCCGGGCGGCTCTCGATACAGACGATCTTGTTGCCCTGGACCGCGAACTGCACAGCCTGAAGGGAGCCGCCGGCAACCTGGGCCTAAAGCGTCTGGCGGACATTCCCGAGACCATGCGCAAGGCCATTGACAGCGGTGCGACTGACCGCCTGGGTGCCATCGGTGCCGAGTTGGATGTCTGTTATGAAGAAACGCGCGAATTGCTCGAGCGTCGAAAGTGGTAATTCGGGCCATAGCTGCCCGACGACAAGCCCCAAACCCGATCAGCTCTTGAAACCCGATCAGCTCTTGGCCTGGACCCTTGGCTGAAGCCCGTTCGGCAGACGGGTCGATCCATCGGAATTTGTCCGGTTCAGTTGGGCCTGATTCAATCCCACGGCATAGCGCAAGTCGCAGCCCCTGAGGTCGGTCCCATATAACCGTGCACTGGTGAAATCCGTCCGCGCGAGAGAGGCACCTGAGAGCTTCGCCCCGGTCAAATCGGCCCCCCGGAAGCAGGCTCCGTCCAATCGCGCACCCTGGAGGTTTGTGTTCTTCAAGCGAGCGACGGCGAAGTCTCCCTTGATGGCGGAGGCCTGCTGCATTTTGGCATCCGTCAGGATCGATTTGCGGAAGATCGTGGCGTTGCAATCCTGCCCGCTCAGATTGGCACCCTCAAGATTTGCACCCGTCAGGTCCGAATCCGTTAGGTCGAGCCCCCTCAGATCGGCATTGGCGAGCACCATCCGCTCCCCTTCCCGTCCGCCCGTGTTGACCCAGAGCTTGTGCTGATCCAGCACCTGTTCAGTGGTGAGTTCCTCTGGCTCCTCGGCGGGAGCTTCTTCCTGTTGTTCAGCAACCTCGACCGCCTTGGGCTCAGGTTCGGGCTCGGGTTTCTTCTTCGCCTTGGGTGTCGGCGGCTGTTCGGGCGCTTCGGCTTTCTTGGGCTTTGCCTCTTCGACCAGAGGAGCGGAAGCTGGCTTTTTCTGAGGTTCCTCTTCATCGACCAGCGCGACGGGAGAACTCTTCTGCCCGGCCTTGGGCTCATCGACAAGAGGACCGTCGAAAGCGGGTCTCGCCGGACCCTCGGCCTCCATCACGCCAAGTTCGCCCCCCTGCAGTTTGCCCGGATTATAGACCTCGACCTTGGGCTTGGCATCCTTGCGCCGCTCGGCCCCCTCGAACGGCAGATCGGCCTTTCGACGGTCCGGGCCGAAGTAGTGGCGTTCCCCGATGAAACGTTTCGGTTCACGCATCATCAGGCCGAAGCGCTTAGCCAGGGTATCCGGATCAACAGGCTTGCGCAGCGCCCCCTCGATCCCGGCGCGACAGGCCTCGAACAACAGATGGGTGTTTACCGCCTCGACCGATATCATGATGGGGAAGCCGGTATTTCGGCCATGGATACCGTTGCGGATGGAGCGGATCAACTGAACACCGTTGGTGTCACCCGGCAGTGCCAGTTCGATCAACGCGCCGGTACAGGCCGGAAATTCTTTCAACACCGCCACGGCATCTGCGAAAGAGTCCGCAGTCCGCACGTCTGCCGCGCCGACGCCTTTGAAAATATCGGCGTAGCACCGCCGCAACCCGCGAACCGGCTCGACGATGATGAGGTGCTGCTTCGACCAATTCAGTCCGCGCGACGGACCCTTAGGGCCGCCGCTCGCGGTCCTCTTGGATTGCTGAGCCTGGTCTTCGCCGGAGCCGTCCATGGTCGTCGGGTATTCTCACCGAAAGAAGAAACAAATGCCGGAAGGCCAGAAATCACAAAGGACTAGACCAGTCGATCACGGCCCAGTGGCCCCTTCTCCGCCGCCAGCGGGCGGCGCAATGATCGAAATTTCAACTCTGCGGTTCTTTGCCCGGCCTTCAACCGTATCATTTGTTTCAAGGGGACGCGAGTCACCAAATCCCTGAATCGTTATCCGCGTGCTATCAATCTGGCCCGCCTCGATCAATTCGTGCACCACGGCCGTGGCCCGCGCGGACGACAGTTCCCAGTTGGATTTAAAGCGCGCACCGGCGGACAAGGGAATGTCGTCGGTATGGCCGGAGACCAGAATGTTGCCCTCGGTTTTTTCCAGAACCGGAACGAGTTCTCCCAGGATTTCGCCGAACTGCTGGTTCAACTGATTCGAGCCAGAGGGAAAGGCAATTTCGCTCGGGAACCGAAGAACGATCTCGTCACCCACGCGCTCGACCTCGATCCCGGATCCTGCGATCTTGTCGTCGATCAGGTCCTGCAAGGCCCCTTGCAGTTCCTCCAGCCGCTCCTCCCGTCGGGCGGCGGCCTCGGCCTCCACCTCCTCGTCGGTCGCGTCGGGCAGATCGATGGTCACCGATGGCGTCGGCATGCGCGACGGGTCCACGTTTGCCGCTGCCTGTCGCCGGATGGAACCATCCAGCTCGATCACGCCGGAAAGCTGATCCTGGCGCGATACACCAAAGGCCTCGCTCAAGGCACCCGCGATCGCTTTGTACTTGATAACGTTCAACTCGGAGAAGGTCAGCAGCAGCACGAAGAGGGTCAACAGCAGGGCCATCAGGTCGGCGAAGGTGACCATCCATAGGGGGGCACCGGCGGGGCATTTATCGGCCATACCGCCCCCGCTATTCGCCTGCGCCGTCGTCGGGAGCCGGGCGCTGGTTGACCGGAAGGAAGGCGGACAGGATTTCGGACATCACCGAAGGGTTCTGAGAACCGTGAATCTGCGTAACGCTCTCCAAAATCAGGTCTTTGGTTACCCGGGTCCGTTCCGCCTTGAAGGCGAGCTTGTCCGCCATCGGCAAGGCGATCAGGTTGGCGATCACCGCGCCGTAAAAGGTCGTCAGCATGGCAACGGCCATGGCGGGGCCAATGGAAGCCGGGTCGTCGAGGTTGGAGAGCATCTGCACCAGCCCCACGAGGGTCCCGATCATGCCGAAAGCGGGAGCCGAGTCACCGATGCCACGAAACATCGCTTCGCCCGCCTCGTCATCGAGGATGGAGGTATTGATTTCCCGGGACAGCGTATCGCGCACCACCTCGAGCGCATGGCCATCCGTGCAGAGCCGAATTCCCCGCTGAAACAGTTCGTTGTCGACGGTGACGGTTTCGAGCCCGAGCAGACCATTCTTGCGGACAATGCCGCCCATCTCGAGGGCTTGCTCATAGATGTAGACCGGGTCGGTCTTGTCGTTCTTGAAGGCAGCCCCGACACCGGATTTCAGGTACTTTCCGACGGCGGGCAGAGGAAACTTAACCAGGGTGGCACAGATCGTACCGCCAACCACGATCAACAGGCTGGGAACGTTGACGAAGGTCCCCGCACTTCCGCCGATGAAGATCGCAGCGCCAATGATCACGAGCCCAAAGATGATGCCGAGCAGCGTCGCGATATCCATAAACGTCTCTTCCCACCACGGAAAAACCAGTACAGGTTCACCAGACGAACAAGACCGCCGCCCAGGGGACCTGATGCCGACTCGCCGAAACGCAACCCGACGTTATAGTGGATACTCCGGCTTAAGGGTCGCTGACAACTTCCACATCGGCATTAGTTGCCATCTTTATCCGGCATGGGCCCTTGATGAAAGGCTGGGCCCCTGCGCCGGAGAGAAAGCGGTTTTCGGTGCTATCGGTGCAACCCTGTGCTTGCGGACGACTGGCCAAGCGTGCTGCGTTGCAGTATGACGGTCGTCAAACAAGGTCTCAACGCCTATCCTCAATCCAATGGATCATGATCATCATGCCTTTCTCTCGCCCGGTTGCCGTAGTCGCTTTTTTGGTCGCCGTTACCCTCACCGTCGGTGGTCTCACCCCCAGGGAAGCCCTCGCGAAGGACGATAAAAAGAAGGTCGAAGAGGTCGCCGAACAACTTCAACTCCTGCCCTTCCTGATGCCGGTTCAGGGCAGTAACGACATCACGGACATCGCCCTGTTCCTGTTCCTGTCAGAGGTCGATCACTTCTGGCCGGTCTGTCGCAACATGCCCAGGGTCCGAAATGCCGTGAACGAGGCGCTTTATCGAAAGGGTCTGAAGCGGGGCAGCGATGGCGGGATTGACTATGTGGATGCAGCAACCCGGGTCCGCCCCGCCATCAACCGGCTGTTTCCTGAAAAACCCGTGGTCAAGGTCCTGGTGGTCAGCGGGCATCTCGACCACGAAGAGGTCAAGGCGATCGTGGACCGGAAAATCCCCAAACCCGTGAACTGCGAGATCATCAAGTTCCGCCAGAAGGGGAAAGCGAACCAGTAACAGGCAGGCCGACGGCATCGGCGTCCGGGTGGTTGACGACGCCACCCCGCACACGCCAAAAATATTATGCTAAAGGATCAGCAGAGGCCAGTTTCGCCCCTGCAAACCAGAGCAATAGGACAAGAGCGAAACCGCATCGTGGCCAGCAAGGGCAGCTTCGACGTTTATGCACGGCAAGGAGAGACCTGGTCTTTTCAGGGCACCTACCCGCTTTCCGAAAAAGCCACGGCATTGAGTGACGCCGACCTACTTGATCAGACCCCTGAGACCAACGGGGTTCGGGTCATGCAGACCATAGACGGAACCCAAAATCACCGTGACAAGGAAAAACTGGTCTGGGTCAGCCCCTGGCTGAAGTCCGGCAGACCCAAGCCGCCGCCCCGGAAGAAAGCACCACCTGCGCCAGTGGAGCCCTCTTCGGAGAAGGCAGAAGCCAACAGAGACAACCTGGGCGGCTCGGATTTCGACCCGCCCCCCTCTTCTGCATCCGGCAAAGCCCCCGCAGGCCTGGCCGATCCGATGGCGGCGGTCAAGCAGGCGGCTGCGGTCGAAGTGCCGGACCAAGACTTAGAAGAGGACGTCGACGAAGACCTGACGGCCGGTCGGGATCAACCCAGAACCCGCAAACGTGTCGAGTTCAAGCCTGAAAACCCTGCCAGGATCGTCAACAAGCTGCTGCTTGGCATCGGCATTGCCAGCATCATCACCGTTCTTGTGACCTTCGGCATGCCACATGTCAGCCATCTGATGGCGTCCTTCGGCTTTTCCATCATGCCGGAAGGTCAGCGGAGTCTTTCCGGTTCTACCTCGCTGGCAATCTTCATGATCACCCTGCTCTTGACCTGTGCGGGTTTGTTTCGAGCCAACGATTTCGGTTTGAAGGTGACGGAAGAACTGGTGCTGCCGGGCGATCAGACAGGGCCGCATCATAGCCATGCCACCCCTTCCCCGGATGCCGTCCAGTCTGCGACACCCGGTGCGGCGCCGAATGCTTCGTCAGTAACCGCATCAGATCCTCCGCCACCCGCCCCGCCGCCAGACAATGAGTCGCGCGCCGAACAGCGCTATATCATCGTGCGCTTCATGACCGGCGCGATTGACGCCATCAAGTCCGATTTCCCCAGGCTCGATCATCATACGGCCTTCGGGCTCTGCCTCTACATCGGCGGTGCGGTGGACAGCTTTGCCGAACAGCGCGGGCTCCCCGTTGACCATGCCGCCGTGCTGATGCGAGAGATCATTGGTGCCTTGCAAACCAATACGGAACGCGCCCGCAGCTTCTGCGAAGGCTTTGCGCACTATAAAACCGACCCTGATTATGCCGAGTTGGCAAAGGCCGGTGGGGTGGCCATGAAGCTGTTCCTGGGCGCAGATCCGGGTCAGGCGTTCCAAAACCTGAGACCCTTGATGTTGACTTGGGCCGACAACGCTCCAAGCTGATAGGGCCGGGCTTGAGCCTTGCCACCTGTGATCTGCCGCAGTCCTCGCTGGACTCATGGCGGCTTTAAACTCTTCTAACCTCTGTGGATGCCGCAATGACCGACCCCAGCACTCTGGAACTGACAACCATCCTTTCCTTTGCCGCCGCCCTAATGGCGGCTGGTGCCATTGCCGGCTTGATCGCTGGTTTGCTGGGTGTGGGTGGTGGAATTGTTATCGTACCTGTCCTCTACGTCCTGTTCCCTTACATGGGAATTTCGGACTCCGTGATCATGCACCTCGCCGTCGGCACGTCGCTGGCAACCATTATCGCAACCTCCATCACATCGTCGCGTACGCACTACAAAAAGGGCGGACTGAATATCACCATCATGAAGATGCTGAGCCCTTCGATCATTGTCGGCGTAATCCTTGGCAGCGTTCTTGGCGGAAAGGCGGAGGGCGAGGTTTTGATCCTGATCTTCGCCATCCTGGCACTGCTGGTTGCCCTCAACATGGCCTTCGATCTGCAGACCAAGATTTTCGGCAAGGGTTCTGCGGGAGAAGACGGCTCCGACCTCCGGCTCAGCGAACTTGGGCGGCACATCAGCGGGCTTTGCATCGGGGGTTTCTCGGTCGTGATGGGTATCGGCGGCGGGAGCCTGAGCGTTCCCTTCCTGACGGCGAAGGGCGTTCCGATCCGGATTGCCGTCGGCACAGCGGCCGGGCTTGGCCTTGTCATCGCCGTGCCCGGGACCATCGGTTTCATGGCTGCCGGATGGGGGCATCCTGATCTGCCCCCCTTCAGCCTCGGCTATGTCAATCTGTTGGGTTTTGCCCTGATTGTACCGACAAGCATGCTGACAGCTCCAATCGGGGCGCGCATAACGCATGCGATCGATCCCCTGTGGTTGAAGTATGCCTTCGCCACTTTCCTCTGCTTCACCTCCATGCGGATGTTTTATGGCCTCCTAACCTGACAAAAGCGCTCGGATACCATTTGGGCCTTGTTTTTTTCGCGAAAACCGCTACATCCAGAATGATCGATTGCCTTTGTTGGCGGCCGCCGACCGAATTGCCTATGGCCTCCACCCGCCTTGCATGGGGCGCTTGGACCACGGACCTCGCTTCGGAATTCCCGCACGAGTAATCGAGTACCCCCGGCGGAAACGTCGGAAGTTGTTTGTTTTATTGGAGGGAGCTCGTATGCCCACTGGTACCGTGAAATGGTTCAACGCCACCAAAGGTTATGGTTTTATCCAGCCTGAAGATGGCTCCAAGGACGTGTTCGTCCACATCACCGCTGTTCAGCGTTCCGGCATGACCGGCCTTGTCGAAGGTCAAATGCTGGAATTCGAACTGGAAACCGGTCGCAACGGCAAGCCGGCTGCGGTGAACCTGGTTGCTAAGTAAGCCTGGTTAGCACAGTTCTTGACGGGAAACGGCGGGCCAAGCGGTCCGCCGTTTTTTTGTGGCCGCAACGTTTTACAGAACGGCTTCGAACCCTTCGAATTGGGGTGGCCCCAGATAGACGTCCTTTGAAGCCCCCGCGCCGGCATGGGCCTTTCGGAAGGCCTCCGACTGGGTCCAGGCCTCGAAATCCTCCCGGCTTTTCCAGATCGTGTGGGACGCGTAGAGCGTGTGATCCTCGGCCGAAGGACCTTTCAGCAGGTGGAACTCCACAAAACCCGGGACATCCTGCAAATGGCTGTCCCGTGTCCGCCAGATGGTCTCAAAATCTTCTTCCGATCCGGGTTTGATGCGAAACCGGTTCATCGCAACGAACATGCTCGTTCCTTTCGATTGTCATGACGGGGTGGTATGGCATTGGAACGACTAATACCGGCCCTGACAAGCACGCTAACCTCCAAGCACGCTTACCCCCAAGCACGCAAACACCCAAACTGACCGCCCCATGCCCGATCTTCTGGCCCTCTGGCCCGCAAGCTTTCCAGCTCCGCACACGACGGCCGGCATTCTGGCGGCTTTCTTTGTCGCTGGCTTTATCAAGGGTGCCTCCGGGCTCGGTTTTTCGACCAGCTGCATGCCCCTGCTGACGTTCCTCGTCGGCCTGAAGGGGGCACTCGGACTGATCATTCTGCCATCCCTGGCCAGCAATCTGATGGTCATGCGCGACGCCGGTGGCTTCCAAACTGCCGTCAAACGGTTCTGGCCGCTCTACCTGTCCCTCTTACCGGGCCTTGCCCTGGGCCTTTTCCTGCTAGGCGCAGTTGACCAGATCTGGGCTGGAGCCGCCTTGGGCATCGTCCTGATCGGATACGGCCTTTTCACCTTGAGTCGCGGCCAAGAGGTCCGGTTGCGCCCTGGCCTCGAATCCTCAAAATGGATGCTGCCCACAGGCATAACGACAGGCTTTGTAAACGGCCTGACAGGGTCTCAAGTGATGCCGATGATGCCCTATCTCCTGGCGCTCGGCTTGCAGCCGGGCCTGTTTGTTCAGGCGATCAACATCTCGTTCACGTTTTCGACCCTGGTCATGGTGGCGGGGCTGGCGAAGCTCGATATTCTATCGGTTTCCAGCGGCGTGATCGGGCTGATGGGACTGCTGCCGGTCTTTGTGGGTGTAAAATTTGGCGGCATTGTTCGCCGACGGCTGAACGATAAAACCTTCCGAAAGCTGGTCTTGATGGTGCTGATTGCGCTCGGGATCGGCCTGCTGACCAAGCCCCTTCTGGGCGGACTATAACAGCAATCGAAGCAGCGCGATTCCGCCGACGCCAACCGCCAGGGCAAGGAAAAGGCTGCCGGTCCGCCACATCGCCAAAAGGACAAAGCCACCGGCGATAAGTCCGAGAGGCCCCGCCTGCACAACGGCGGGGATCGCAACAGCGATAATGACCGCGCCCGGCAGCTTCTCAAGCGCCCGGGCCAGTCGCCCCCGCCTCGGCAGGGCCCCGCCCGCCAATAACCCGCCGAACCGCAGCAGATAGGTGGCAACCCCCATGCCCAGAATGGCAACGAGGGCATCCGGGGATATGGTCCAGATCTCGCCTGTCATGGGGTGACCTTCTCTTCAGACCCTGCGACATCGTCGCGTCCCTTTTCCTCGTCGCCAGATTGCACGAAGGCTGTCACGAAGCCGGCGACCGCACCGACCAGGATATACCACTTGCCCTCCAAAACCTGGTCGGCGGCCAAGGCGCTGCCTGCCGAGACGAGCCAAGGCAGCACGTCCGACCGTCCCTGCCAGAGCTTCCAGGCAAGCCCCAGGAAAGTCGCTGCGAAGGCGAAGTCCAGACCGAAGGCCACCGGGTCCGGGACCAGGGCTCCCAGAAAATAGCCGCTCGCCGTCCCAACATGCCAATAGAGAGCAAGACATACCCCACCGCCGACAAGATAACCGGGCGTGGCTCCTTGGGATCGCTGGCGCGCAATCGTCATCGCCCAATTCTCATCCGCGCAGACGTGAATACAGAGAGCCTTCGTCACGAAACGGGAGCCGGCGAAAACATCCCGCACTGCGGCAGTCAGCAGAGGATAGCGGAGATTGATCACCAATGTTGCCAGGATCACCGTGAAGACCGGGACGGGAGAAGCCCAGGCCTCAACCGTTACGAACTGGGCTGATCCGGCAAAAACCAAGCTGTTCATCAAGAGCAGTTCGCCCAGGCTCAACCCCTTGGCTTCCGCCAATACGCCCAAAACGGCTCCATAGGCGCAAACGGCCAACCCGACACCGAGGCAATCGCGCGCTCCGGCAAGCACCTGTTCGGCAGCGAAGGGGCGGGCTGTCATCCTGCGCAAACCACCCGGTTGTTGGCTCTGCCGCGCTCGCCCAGGGCACCACTTGGCTGCAATCTGCCCTTGTCGTAGATGTCGTTCAAAACGCTTGCCCCAACCCTCATTGATGTGACCTGCGCTCGGCGAAGCGCTTTGTCAATTGCCGGGTCGACGATTGCCGGACAACCGATCGATGCAGATTGAGCGCCAGCACCATGCCGCTGGAGACGACAACCAGCCCCAAGAGCTCAACAATCGTCGGCTCCTCACCCAGCAAGGGCCAGGCAAGAATGACCGCAGCAGCCGGTGTAATCGCCGCGAAAATGGCTCCCCGCCCCGCCCCCAAAATGGCGAGCGACCGGCTGTAGAGAAAGAGTGCCGCGATCCCGGCACCCAAGCCCTGAAAGCCCGCCTGAAGGACGATCTCGGCCACCGGCGCTTCCAAGAAAGCCGGGCCCTTCCAGAACAGGTAGACCGGGCCATAGACCAGGATCGAACAGACCGAGACCAGGGCGGTTGCCAGGAAAGGCGACACCCCCCAGGCGCGGCTGAGCACGGTAAAGGAGGCCCAGAGAAAACCGGCGACGACAAACAACAAGTCACCGATCCAGGCCTGGCCCCCGCCTCGGCTAAAGCCCTCCGATCCCACAAGGGCGATTCCGGTCAGGATGATGGCGACCCCGATCATGCGATTGCGATCCGGTCTTTCGCCCATCAACCACCAGGCTCCGAAGCCGGAAAAAACCAGCATCAGGCTCGGGATGATGACACCACCGTGGCCAGCCGGTGCGAAAGTCAGTCCACCGACCGCAATCAGCACGTAAGGAGCACCGGCGAAGCAGGCCAGGGCCAGACCTTTGTCCCAGGGAACATCGCCAAGGCCACGCTTGACCAGCAGGGGTGCCAGACAGGCACCGGCCACGGCGAAGCGCAGAAAAGTTACATCCCAGGCGTCCATCGACGAGGTCACCCCTGCCCGGCTGACAATGGGCCAGAGCGACCAGATCAAGGCGGCAGCCGATCCATAAAGCATCCCGGCCAGGAGAGATCCGGAGTCCGTGCTGTTGGTAGGTAGAGTTTTCTGTGTCATGGCGACACGTTATGGCACCCCGCGCGCCAAAGGGTCGCAAAATCAGGTTTTTAGTGATAAATTCCAGCTTAATAATCCGAAATCTGATGAAAATATCCTCAAATGACCGAAGCACTCGATTCCTTCGACCGAAAGATCCTCGAACGTCTGCAAATGAATGCCCGGGAAACCGCCGAGGTTATGAGCGAGGCGGTCGGCCTGAGCCCCGCCGCCTGCCAGCGTCGTGTGAAGAAGCTTCGCGACAAGGGCGTGGTGAAGGCAGATATCGCCGTGCTCGACCCGGCTCGCATTGGTGGTCGCCTGACACTGCATGTCTCTGTCGTTCTCGAGCGGGGTGGTGCGCATGTCATCGATGAGTTCAAGCGCCAAGCCATAAACGAGACCAGGGTCCAGCAGTGCTTCTACGTCACCGGTGACGCAGACTTCATCCTGGTCGTCACCGCCCTCGACATGGCGGACTACGAAGCCTTCACCCGCCGCTTCTTTTTTGGCAATTCGAACATCCAGCGGTTCACCACAACGGTTGCGATGGAGACGGTAAAGGCGGGATTGGCTTTGCCTATTTGACGCCGGGCTCCGCCCGTTCAGACAGCGCCATCGAAGCAGCCGCCTTTGGAGAGAGCCCTCCCGCCCCCTAGAGCCCTTCCCGGCGTTATTGAATCGCTGAGACGGCTTCTGCTCTGTCCTGGCTAGGAGGGTTTGTCGCAGCGA
>JBMYSY010000012.1:0-127088 GCA_049603795.1 Magnetovibrionaceae bacterium | reverse complement strand
GTTCGCCTCTTGGGCCGCGAAGATAGAGAGAGCGCTCTGAGATAAGGCTGCGGTACGCCGTTTCTCATCCGTTGGGCTGCGAAATCCGCAAAAAGAAGGGCCGCTGGTCAGGCGGCCCGGGAGTCAGTGCTCTTGAGGGAAGGGAGGACTTCCGTGGAAGTCCGTCCTACCCCCTTATAATGCCCGAGCCGCCAGGTCGGCGATGTGACCCGCGTCACACCGAATGGCGAAAGGAACCGCTTTCGAATGGGGGAGGGATCAAGACCCCAACAGGTGCAGGGGCAATTCGTCGGGCTGGGCGGGCTGCTCGCACTCTTCCGGGGCGGCGCTCGCTTCGCCGAGACCACAGAGGTCCTCGAGCTCTTTGACGATATCCGCCAGGTCTGTGTCCCGGACGTTCAGGAAGAACTTGCCGCCGGGGGCGAGGCGCATGGCGGCACCGTTGGTGCACTGACCGAGGCAATTGATCCGCTCGATCGTGAGCTTGATTCCTCGGGAGGCGACCTCTGCCTCGATCCTGTCCGCAAGGCCTTCGCTGCCGCGCTGCGCACAGGAAGCGGAGTCGGAGCGAAAGCGCCGGTTCGTACAGATCAGGAGTTTCCGGGGGCGGGGATCGTCGGTCATCTTGAGCCTTCATTCAGCCACTTGTCGGCCAACATGTGGGCCCTCGACCCTGCATAGGAAAGAGGCTGTGTGCAGCTCAGCTGGTCTCGAAGGTGAAAACCGTGTCCAGCCGCGCGAGGCGCAGAACCCGCATCACCGGGTCGGTCACGTTCAACAGAATGAAGTCCTTGCCCGATTTCCGCGCCATCTGAAGCGCCTCCAACAGGCTGGCGACGCCGGACGAATCGATCAGGGAGACCTCTCGCATATCGACCTCAATCAGACGGCCCTTCGGGATGGTTTCCATCAGAACGCGGCGCACCTCGCCGGAGAATTCCAGATCGATATCCCCGGACAGGGCGACGCACATGATGTCGTCTTTGGTTTTGACTTCGCTTTTCATCACCGCTTGGGTCCTCGCATTCGTCGCCGGTTGCTGTCCTTGTTGACGATTCCAGTATGCACAGGTTGGCCCACCTGCACCAAGTCCCATGAGCCTCAAGCGTGACTGCAATCACAGTGAAAACTGACGCTCATTCCGGGATCGAACTAAATTTCGGCAAAATCAACCGTCTGCGCAACGAAAAAACTGCACCCGCAGATTTGGGGTTTAGTGTTTTGATTTTTCCGCAATCTCGCGCCCCAGGTCGGTCAGCTTGCAGACCAGCCAGTCCGGCTTCAACGGGTTGGCGAACCAAGGTTCGGCCCAGCCGTGCTCCAGACAGCTTTTGACGGTGCGGGCTGGGACGGCGCGGCCCACCTCGTCAAACAGGGGCAGCTTACCGCCCGCCTGATCAAGGCCGCGCATCAGCCACTTCAACTGGGCATCGGTGGGTTTTGCCATTTCCGTCGCTTGCGCCATCGGTCGTTCTCTCCGCTTGCCCGAATCATATAAGATCATGCCACGGGGAACCACCGTTTTGGAGACCAGCCATGCCGAATGATACCGAGGTCCACTTGGTCTATGTCACCACCGAAACCAGGAACGAAGCTCTCAGCCTTGCCAGGACCCTGGTCAACGAACGCCTGGCCGCCTGCGCCAATCTTCTGGGCGAGATCACTTCGGTATTTCAGTGGGACGGAGGGGTTAAGGAAGCGGCGGAGCAGGGGCTCTTGCTGAAAACCTCCGGCTCCCGGTTGGCCGCCCTCACCGCACGCATCAAGGCCCTGCACAGCTACGACTGCCCCTGTGTCGTTGCCCTGCCGGTCGCAGGGGGCAATGTCGATTTTCTGAACTGGGTCAACGCCGAGACCGCCTAAAGCGGCAAAAGAACAAGAGCCGTCGCCTGGGCGGCTATGCCTTCCTGGCGACCCGTGAAGCCAAGACCTTCTGTGGTTGTCGCCTTGATCGAGACCTGGGCTCTTTCCAGGCCGAGCCAGCCCGCGACCCTCTCGGCCATGGCATCCCTGTGGGGGCCGACCTTCGGTGCCTCGCAGATGATGGTCACGTCCACGTTGGCGATGTGCCCGCCCTTGGCCTCGATCAAGTCCCTGGCGTGGACCAGAAAGCGGTCGGAGGGCGCGCCTTTCCATTGCGGGTCGCTCGGCGGGAAATGCTGGCCGATGTCACCTTCGCCGATACAGCCCAAAAGGGCGTCCGTCAGCGCATGCAGCGCCACATCCGCGTCAGAATGCCCCGCGAGTTTAGCGGAATGGGGCACCGGTACACCGCAGAGGACCACGGCGTCACCCGGTTCGAACCGGTGCACGTCGAAGCCGCTTCCGATGCGCGGCGAATGGGCTAGTGCTGGGGTTTCCGGACTGTTGGCCATGGCCAGATCCTCTCTCAACGTGATTTTCGTGTTGGCCTCGGATCCCAAGACCAGAAGAACAGGCAGCCCGGCAGCCTCGGCCAGGGCGGCATCGTCGGTCAATTCCCGGCCCCGGTAGCGTTCGTGAAGCGCCATCAGTTCGCCATATCGGAAGCCCTGCGGGGTCTGCGCCCGCCAGAGCCCGTCCCTGGGCACGGTCTCGGCGACAAATCCCGCCTCATCGGCCCGCTTCAGGGTATCGGCAACGGGTAGGGCAGGCAGAACAGCAGCGCTATCGCCAAGGCCGTCTAGGACCCGGTCAATGACCTCGGCCCCGACAAAGGGGCGGGCGGCGTCGTGCACGAGCACAAGGTCGACCTTTTCGTCTTTCAGGGATTCAAGCCCCTTGCAGACCGATTCCTGACGACTGGCACCGCCCGGCACGGGGCTCAAAAGGTCCAGACCGGCGGTTGCCTGATCGTAGAGGTCTCGGTCCGCCTCGCGGATGACGGCTCGGACCGCCGCGATTCCGGGGTGGCCGAGGAAAGCCGTCAGCGTGTGGCGGATCACGGCGGAGCCATTCAGGTCCTGATACTGTTTCGGCACTTCGGATCCGAAGCGCTGACCGGAACCACCGGCAACTATCAAGGCAATCGCGCGCATGGGCCTGCAGATCCTTCTCGACCGATCTGGCAAGCCCAAAGACAAGCCCGCCTATCGCCCCCTGTCATAATTGCCGGGCCGCGACTTGCCAAGCGGCCTTGGCTTGGCAATGTCTAGGCCATGGGCCTAGGATGGCCGTGAATTCATCCGGTGCCCAGCCGAACCACCTTTTTAGGGGTCTCCCATGAAAGCCATGGTCCTGAATGCCGCTGCGCTGCTGTCTCTGCTGCCGTCTTCCCTGGCCGCCTTGTCGCGCCCGGATGCCGGTCGGGATGGCGTCTTCTGGTTGTTGTTGGGGGTTGCCATTGTGGGGCCACTCGCCTGGGTCGCCCAGCAGATGGTCGGCGGCTGGGATGCAGGATTTTCGGTCGCCATCTGGCTGACCATTACGGCAACCATGATCCTGTTCGCGCTTGTGTCCGCCTTGACCCGCCACGGCTGGCGGCTGGTGGCCCTGGTGGTGCCCTACATGGTCGTATTGGGACTGATCGCCACGGCCTTTCATGTGATCGATCCGGACCATGTCGCCATGGAGCCAACGGATTCGCCCTGGGTCCTGGTTCACATCGCCGTTTCCGTCGCGACCTACGGCCTGGTGACCCTTGCGGCACTCGCCGCCTTGTCGGCCGCCTTGCAGGAACGCGCGCTGAAGCGTCGTCAACCCACGCCCCTGACACGATTGCTGCCCTCGGTCGCGGATGCGGAACGCCTGACGGTCACGCTGCTGGGCGTGGCGGAAGCCGTCCTCGGCCTCGGTCTGGTCAGCGGGATCGCCACCCTTTTTGCCGAAACCGGGGCGTTCTTGGTGCTGGACCACAAGACGGTCCTGACCTTTCTGGCATTCTTTGTCATCGGTGTGCTTTTGTACCTGCATCATCGGACGGGTATGCGGGGCCGTCAGGCGACCCGCTGGGTGATGATTGGCTATCTTCTGCTCACGCTGGGCTATCCAGGTGTCAAATTCGTGACAGACACCCTGATGGCGACCACGGGTTGACCTGACTTAACCCCCTAATTTTTCTGGATTTTTTTCCGCGCCTTTCGCAGTCGCCGCATTTGTGTTGAAATCCGCTGACAATTGCCCACTATTTAGGCATCGGTTGATTAAATCAGAGCCCGTCCATGACCTTCCGCATTGGCGACATTCAGTTGGACGACCCTGTGGTCCTGGCACCGATGTCCGGGGTCAGCGACCTTCCGTTCCGCCGGCTGGTCAAGCGGCTCGGCGTCGGAATGGTCGTCTCGGAGATGATCGCCAGCAAAGCCATGGTTATGGCGGCGCGGCGCTCGCTCAAAATGTCGACTTCCTGCGCCGATGAATTCCCCATGGCCGTTCAACTTGCGGGCTGCGAGCCGGACGTCGTGGCCGAGGCGGCAAAGATCAACCGTGATCGCGGTGCCACACTGATCGACATCAACATGGGCTGTCCGGTGAAAAAAGTCGTCAACGGCGACGCGGGTTCCGCCCTGATGCGCGA
Organism: Magnetovibrionaceae bacterium; assembly: GCA_049603795.1. GTDB lineage: Bacteria > Pseudomonadota > Alphaproteobacteria > Rhodospirillales > JBMYSY01 > JBMYSY01. Next base: position 122,593 of record JBMYSY010000012.1, on the reverse strand, counting down.
CGAAAAACTCGCCGGTGCCATTCTGGAAGCCACCGTGAAGGCCGTTCCCGACCTGCCGGTGACCCTGAAGATGCGCACGGGCTGGGACGACAGTTCCCGCAACGCGCCGAAGCTTGCGAAGATTGCCGAAGAGGCAGGCATCAAGGCACTGACCGTTCACGGCCGAACCCGTTGTCAGTTCTACAAGGGCCATGCCGATTGGGCTTTCATCGGGGAAGTCAAACGCGCCGTTTCGATCCCCGTGGTCGGCAACGGCGACGTGAACACCCTGGAAGATGCCGAAGAGTTGTTGAAGGTATCGGGAGCCGATGGCGTGATGATTGGTCGCGGCACCTATGGCCGGCCCTGGTTCCCGGGGCAGGTCGCGCGTTATCTCGCGACGGGGGAACGGTTGCCCGACCCCGATCTGGCGGAAAAGTACGCCATCATGCTCGAACACTATGACGCTCTGCTGGAGCACTACGGCACCCGGGCTGGCTTGCGCATCGCCCGAAAACATATCGGCTGGTATTCAAAAGGCCTGCCGAATTCCGCTGATTTCCGAGCCGATGTGATGCGGCTCGATAACGTCGAAGCCGTCAAGGCACGCTTGAAAAGCTATTTCGAGCCCCTGCTGGACCGGCTTGCCGCCTGAAGGACCCTTTTCCCCCATGGTGAAGTCCGTCGTCTCGTTGTCCCGCTTTACCAAGGGACGGAAGCCGCTTGAGTCGTCCAGCATTCTGAACGCGCTCTCCGTACCGGTCCTGGTCCTCGACGAGGACGACCGGATCCGACATCTCAATGCTGCCGCCGAGAACCTTTTGCGCGGCAGTCTCGCGATCCTGACCAACGTGCACCTGACCGAGTTGCTGCCCGCTGACAACCCTTTGTTTTCCGTGGCTGAACAAGTTCGACGCACGGGCTCCCCGGTCAGTGAATACGGCTTGAAACTCTCCTCGCCACGGGTCGGACGCCACGAAGTCAACCTTCGTGCCACGCCGCTACCGGAACTGCCGGGCGCGGTCGTCCTTGCGCTGCAGGAACGCTCCATCGCCGAACAGATCGACCGACAGCTTACCCACCGCGGTGCCGCGCGCTCGGTCGCCGGGATGGCGGCGGTTCTCGCCCACGAGGTCAAGAACCCCATGTCGGGTATTCGCGGGGCTGCACAGTTGCTAGAAGCAAATGCAGACGCCGACGACCGGGCATTGACCCAGCTGATTCGGGATGAGGCGGATCGGGTTGTTGCCCTGGTTGATCGGATGGAGTTGTTCTCTGAACAGGGTCAGATCAGCAGAGACCCGGTCAACATCCACGAGGTGTTGGACCACATCAAAAAGCTCTCCGAGAGCGGATTTGGTCGCCACGTTCGATTTGTCACGCACTTCGACCCCTCGCTTCCGCCGGTTGCCGGCAGCCGCGATGCACTGGTCCAGGCTTTCCTCAACCTGGTGAAAAACGCCTGCGAAGCCGTGCCCGAGGTGGCGGGCGAGGTGATTCTGAAAACCCAATACAGCCATGGCATTCGCTTTGCCGTCTCCAACAGTGCGCAGCCTGTGCGGCTGCCGCTGGTCGTGACCATTCAGGATAACGGCGTTGGCATCCCGGATGCGTTGAAGGATGCCATTTTCGATCCTTTTGTCACCTCCAAGCCCAAGGGCTCCGGCCTGGGCCTGGCCCTCGTCGCCAAGGTCATCCACGACCACGGCGGTGTGATTGAGGTGGATAGCCAGCCGAGCCGCACGGTCATCCGCGTGATGCTGCCGCTCTTGGAAACCTTGCCCCCGCAAATTACGCCTCCTCCGTCAGAGGAGGGCTGATCCATGGCCTGCGTTCTGATCGCCGATGACGACGGCGCCATTCGTACCGTTCTGAACCAAGCGCTTGGCCGCGCGGGATTTGAAGTCCGCGCGACGGGCAATGCCGCGACACTCTGGCGCTGGGTCAATGATGGGGAAGGGGACCTGGTGATCACGGACGTCGTGATGCCGGACGAAAACGGCCTCGATCTTGTGCCCCGTATCCGCAAGATCCGCCCCGAGATGCGGATCATCGTCATGAGTGCCCAAAGCACCCTGCTGACCGCCGTCAAGGCGACCGAACGAGGAGCTTTCGAGTACCTTCCAAAGCCGTTTGATCTCAATGAATTGATCGGTGTTGTCCGCCGCGCGCTGGAATCGCCGAAAGACCCGGCGACTGGGTCTGGCCGTCAAGAGCCGGAGGAGGGCGAAGAAGCCCTGCCGCTGATCGGGCGCTCGCCTGCCATGCAGGAAATCTATCGCGCGCTCGCCCGCCTGATGGGTACCGACCTGACCGTGATGATTACGGGAGAATCCGGGACCGGAAAGGAACTGGTCGCCCGTGCCCTTCATGACTACGGCAAACGCAGAGACCGGCCCTTCGTAGCCGTCAACATGGCCGCCATCCCGCGGGATCTGATTGAAAGCGAGTTGTTCGGCCACGAAAAAGGGGCCTTTACCGGTGCTACACAGCGCAACGCCGGGCGGTTCGAGCAAGCCGAGGGTGGTACGCTGTTCCTGGACGAAATCGGCGACATGCCTCTGGAGGCCCAGACAAGGCTGCTACGCGTCCTGCAGGAGGGCGAATACACCACAGTCGGCGGGCGCACCTCGATTCGAACAGACGTCCGGATCATTGCCGCCACACACCACGATCTGTCGAGCCTGATCCGCCAGGGGCTTTTCCGGGAGGACCTCTATTTCCGCCTCAATGTCGTGCCGATCCGCCTGCCACCCCTGCGCGAGCGGACCGAGGATGTCCCTGAGCTCATCAACCACTTCCTGAAGCGGACCCAGGCAGAGGGCCTGCCGGCCAAATCGCTTGATCAGGCCGGTATCGAGCGGCTGAAGCGCTACCGATGGCCCGGAAACGTTCGGGAATTGGAAAACCTCGTCCGGCGACTCGCCGCGCTCTACAGCCAGGAAGTCATCGGTGTAGAGACCATCGAGGCCGAACTTGCGGACACCACCCAGGCAACCCAGGTCGCGGACGGCAACGGCATCGCCCAGTCGGTGGAATCCCACTTGAAGGCCTATTTCTCGGCCCATGGCGATGGTCTGCCCAACGCCGGGCTTTACGACCGGGTGTTGAAAGAGGTCGAACGGCCGCTGTTGACGCTCACGCTGAGCGCCACACGTGGCAACCAGATCAAGGCCGCCGAGATTCTTGGCCTCAACCGGAACACCTTGCGCAAGAAGATCCGTGATCTCGGCATTCCTGTGGTGCGGGGCGGGAAATAGGCCCGTGAACGAGGCGCAACCGGCAGCCCCGGCAGATCAAGCTTCCCGGACCTGGGACCGCTTTCTGACCTGGGTCCGACGCCATCGCATCAGCCGCATCTTTGCCATCGGACTGACCGTAGCCGCCGGGCTTTCGGGCCTGATCACCGTGGCGGTTCTGACCCGCCAGACGGCGGATGGGTCTGATACCGAACTGATCCTGAAACTGCTCTATCTGGACGTCACCCTGCTGCTGGCCCTGCTGGCCGTGGTGGCACGCCGTTTGGTGTCGCTTTGGATCGGGCGGCGCAAGGGCGGGGCCGGTGCCGGGTTGACCGTTCGGTTGGTCGTCCTCTTCAGCTTGATTGCTTCCATACCGGCGATCCTGGTCTTTCTTTTCTCGGCCTTTTTGTTGAACTTCGGCCTGCAGGCCTGGTTTGACGAACGAGTCAGTACAGCCATCGGCGAATCGGTGGCCGTGGCCCGGGCCTACCAGGAAGAACACCGCCAATCGATCCGGGCCGACGCTCTTGCCATGGCCAACGATCTGAATCGGGAAGCACCAAACCTTGCCCGGTCCAACCGGTACTTCCATCAGGTGATGAACCGACAGGCCACCGTGCGGGGACTGCCGGAGGCTGTGGTGGTTGATTCCAACGGCCGTGTTCTGGCCCGCTCGGCCTATTCCTACGCCATCGAGCTGGAAATCCAGGAACTCCTCTACAACCTGGGCCCTGGCCAGGAAGTCAACATCGTCACCAACGAGGCCGACGACCGCGTGCGTGCCGTCGTGCGGTTGAACAGGCTGGTGGACGCCTTCCTGATCGTGGGCCGCTTCGTGGATCCCTTGGTTCTCGACCACATCGCGAAGGCGGAAGGCGCTTCCGAGGAATACCGTGCCCTGGAAGAAAGCCGGGAGCAAATTCAGTTGTCTTTCGTGGCCATCTTCGGCGTGGTGGCCCTGATCATCCTGCTGACCGCCGTCTGGATCGGCATGGTTCTCGCGACCCAGCTGGCCGAGCCCATTTCGGAATTGATCGGTGCCGCCGAACGGGTGCGGGAAGGGGACCTGGAGGTCAAGGTCCCGGTCGAAAAGCGCCCGTCTGACGAACTGACGTCCTTGATGCGGGCCTTTAACCGAATGACCTCACAACTGGCCTCACAACGCGAGGGCCTGATGAGGGCCAACCAGGAACTGGACGAACGACGGCGCTTCACGGAAATCGTCTTGGCCGGCGTTTCAGCCGGGGTGATTGGCCTGGATGAGCGGGGATGCCTATACCTGCCGAACCGATCAGCCTCGGACCTTCTGGGCATCGACCTGGGATCGAAGAAAGGGGCTCCCCTGGCTGATGTTGTACCCGAAATGGCGGAGCTGCTAGACAAGGCCCGATCCCAACCGGAACGGTCCCACCAGTCCATGGTCAAGGTGCGACGCCTGGACCGGCAACTGACCCTGGTCGCTGCCATCCAGGCCGAAATGGTCTCGGCGAAAATCATCGGATACGTGCTGACCTTCGACGACATCACAGAGCTGCAAGCCGCCCAGCGCACCGCCGCCTGGGCCGACGTGGCGAGACGTATCGCCCACGAGATCAAGAACCCGCTCACACCCATTCAACTCTCGGCGGAACGGCTGAAGCGGAAATACGGCAAGGAGATCACATCCGATACCGCAACCTTCGAACGCCTGATCGAGACCATCGTGCGCCAGGTAAGCGACATCGGGCGTATGGTTGACGAATTCTCGTCTTTCGCACGAATGCCGCAGCCAACATTTGCGAATGAAAACCTCTCGGAACTCTGCCGCCAAAGCCTGTTCCTGGAGGACAACCGGAACCCGGGCATCCGGTTCGAGTCCAACCTGCCGGAACAGGACATCGTCTTCCGATGTGATGGGCGCCAAATCAACCGGGTACTAACAAACCTTCTGAAGAATGCCGCAGAAAGCATTGAGGAAAAAGAAGACAAATCCGATCAAGGCTGGATTTCGCTGACCCTGTCGGAACCGCCGAGGCCGACAGAAGACGGTGGACGGGCGTTGCAGATTGTCATTGAAGACAATGGGCGAGGGTTTCCGGCGCAGGATCGGGACCGCTTGACCGAACCCTACATGACAACCCGGAAGAAAGGCACAGGCCTCGGCCTCGCCATCGTCAAGAAAATCATGGAAGATCATAACGGCGATCTGGTACTTGAAGACAGGCAGGGGGGCGGAGCCAGAGTCGTCCTGCGCCTGGCGGAAGAGTCGTCTCAGCCTTCCGAAGGTGACCACCCACTTCCAGCGACCGAAATGGTCTCCCCAGATGCTGGTTAAGGCAGATAGGTTAAGGTGAGCGACGCCCCATGGCGCTTGACGTTCTGATAGTCGATGACGAGCCTGACATTCGTGAACTGGTGGCGGGCCTTTTGGAAGACGAGGGCTACGCCACCCGCGAAGCCGGCGACAGCGAGGAGGCCCTTTCGGCCATCGCCCAGCGTCGGCCAAACCTTGTGCTTCTCGATATCTGGCTGCAGGGAAGCGCGATGGACGGTATCGGCATCTTGAAGGCCGTCAAAGCCATTCATGCCGACCTGCCCATCATCATGATGAGTGGCCATGGCACCGTGGAAACCGCAGTCGAGGCCCTGAAGGAAGGCGCTTACGATTTTGTCGAAAAGCCCTTCAAGGCGGACCGGCTGCTGATTTTGATCGAACGCGCCCTGGAAGCCGACCGGCTGAAGCGCGAGAACGCCGAGTTGAAGCGTCACGTTCCCCTGGCGGGGGAGTTGGTCGGCTCGTCTTCGGTCACCAACGCGCTGCGTCAGGCCGCAGGCAAGGTTGCCAAGACCAACAGTCGGCTTCTGATCACCGGCCCGGCCGGATCGGGCAAGGAGGTCCTGGCCCGAATGGTCCATGGTGCCAGCCTGCGCAGCAATGCCGAGTTCGTGGTGCTGAACTGCGCAAATATGGCACCGGACCGGATGGAAGAGGAATTGTTCGGGCTTGAAGCAACGGCCAATGTGCCACGCCGGACCGGAACCTTTGAGCGGGCCCATGGCGGCACCCTGTTCCTGGACGAAGTGGCGGATATGCCCCTTGAGACACAGGGCCGGATCGTCCGGGTCCTGCAGGAACAGATTTTCACCCGGGTCGGCGGTTCGGAGCAGGTCAGCGTCGATGTCCGTGTAATCGCCGCGACCAACCGCAACCTGCCAGCCCTGATCGAGCAGGGGGTCTTTCGCGAGGACTTGTTCTACCGCTTGAATGTCGTCCCCCTGGAAGTGCCGCCCCTGATTGATCGCCGACAGGACGTCCCGGAAATCGCCGGTTATCTGATGGGGCGGCTGGCCGACCAATTGGGCCAGCCGGCACGCGAGATCGCCAACGACGCCATGGCCCTTCTGCAATCCTACAGTTGGCCCGGAAATGTCCGGGAGCTTCGCAACGTCATCGAGCGCATGTTGATTACCGCGCCCGGCGAAGCCACTGAACCCATTGGCAAAGACGGTCTGCCGGGTGAAATCGTCTCCGGTGCCGCCGCGCAGGCCTCCAGCGGGGCCTCGGCGGAAGTCCTGGCCATGCCCATGCGCGATGCCCGCGAAGTGTTTGAGCGCGACTATCTGAAGGCTCAGGTGGATCGCTTCGGCGGGAATATTTCCCGAACGGCGGAGTTCGTCGGCATGGAACGTTCGGCCCTGCATCGGAAACTCAAATCCCTGGGCCTGACCGGTGACGACCGGAAACGCGAAAGCGGTGGCTAATCGGGTCTAAACCGGTCAAGAATACCCCCGGAACGAGAGGCCTATCCCCGGGATCGGGGAGGAGGAATTAGTATGAAAGTCCTGGTTTGCGGCGCAGGGCAGGTTGGCTATTCGATCGCCCGCCACCTGTCGCTGGAAAACAACGACGTGACAGTGATCGATCGGCAGGAAGATTTGATCCGCCGGGTCAATGACACACTCGATGTGCAGGCCATACAGGGGCACGCGTCACGCCCTGATGTGCTGGAACGCGCCGGTGCGGCGGATGCCGACATGATCATCGCCGTCACCTACGCCGATGAGATCAATATGGTGGCCTGTCAGGTCGCCCATTCCCTATTTGATGTGCCGACCAAGATCGCACGGGTGCGCCACCAGAGCTATCTTTCGCCGGAATGGTCCAACCTGTTTTCCCGCGACCACATGCCGATCGACGTTATCATCTCGCCCGAGATCGAGGTCGCGCGCGCCGTGATGCGTCGCCTGCAGGTGCCGGGTGCCTTTGAAATGATCCCGCTGGTGGACGACAAGGTCCGGCTGCTGGGTGTCCGCTGCCAACAGGACTGCCCGCTGGTCAACACACCGCTGCGCCAGCTGACCCAATTGTTCCCGGACCTGAACATCGTCGTCATCGGCCTGGTTCGGGACGACAAGGCCATCGTCCCGACACCGGACGATCAGATGCTTTGCGGTGATGATGTCTATTTCGTCGTCGATTCCGATCAGGTGGAACGCGCCATGGTCGCCTTCGGCCATGAGGAACCGGAAGCCCGCCGGATGCTGATCTGCGGCGGCGGTCATATTGGCTTGTTCCTGTCCCAAGGCATCGAAGTGGACTATGGCCACGTCAACCTGAAGATCATCGAGGGGGAGAGCAAACGGGCCGAACACATCGCGACGAGGGTCAATCGGGCCGTCGTGCTGCACGGCAACGTCCTGGACACAGAAATTCTTCACGAGGCCAATGTATCGAGTGCTGAGGCCGTGGTCGCGGTCACCAATGACGACGAGACCAACATTCTCTGCTCTCTGCTGGCCAAGCGCCAGGGTGCACAGCGCTGTATAACACTCCTGAATTCAAGTGCTTACGAAGGATTGGTGAACACATTGGGCATCGATGTGGTGGTCAGCCCGCGCAACATTACGGTTTCCACCATTCTGCAGCATGTGCGCCGTGGGCGGATTCATTCAGTCCATGCCCTGCGCGACGGATTCGGTGAATTGATCGAGGCCGAAGCCCTTGAAACCTCGCCCCTGGTCGGCAAACCGCTGAAGGACGTCAAGCTGCCGTCAGGCGTGGTCATCGGGGCCATTGTCCATGACGGAACGGTTATGGCACCGCGCGGATCATCCGTCATCCAGGCCAGTGACCGGGTGGTCCTGTTCGCCTCATCCGAGGCGGTGCGCAAGGTGGAAAAAATGTTCGCGGTTCAACTCGAATACTTCTAGGCAGAGGGGGAGGACGCCCGCATGGGGGCTGTCGCATATGTCAACGGTCGCTTCGTGGCGCACGGGTCGGCCAGTGTCCATATAGAGGACCGGGGTTACCAGTTCGCCGATGGCGTCTACGAGGTGATGGCTGTCCACAACGGCCACATGATCGATCTCGACCGTCACATGACGCGCCTTGATCGTTCCCTGGGCGAACTTCAGATCGCCTGGCCGGTCAGCGGTGCCGTCCTGCGCCATATCATGGCAGAGTTGATCCGGCGCAATCGCTTGATTGACGGCATTGTCTATCTGCAAATCACGCGCGGTGTGGCCCCCAGAGATCACGCCTATCCGGAAAAGGCAAAACCGGCCCTTGTCCTGACCACAAAGCGCTTTCCACCGTTTGAAATCGAAAACCTGTCGAAGGGCGTGACGGTTGTCACCGTCGAGGATATCCGCTGGCGGCGGCGGGACATCAAGAGCATCTCTTTGCTCCCGAACTGCATGGGTAAACAGGTCGCGCGAGAAGCCGGGGCTTATGAAGCCTGGATGGTCGAAGACGGCTTTGTGACCGAAGGGACCTCGTCCAACGCCTGGATTTTGAGCGCTGAGAACGAGCTCATCACCCGAAAACCCAACCGGGACATCCTGAACGGTATTACCCGGATCGATCTTGTCGAGGTCGCAGGGCAAATGGGCGTCCCGGTCGTCGAACGATCCTTTACGGTCGAGGAAGCCAAAGCGGCCAGAGAGGCCTTCGTCACCTCCACAACCTCCTTCGTCCGGCCCATCATCAAGATCGACGATACGGTGATCGGCGACGGTCGGCCCGGCCCCATGGGGCGGAAGCTCCTGGAAGGCTTCTTCGACCATATTGCCAAGGATACCGCGGCCCAATGAACAAGCCCCCGCGGCCCCAAGCGGTCATCTTCGATTGGGACAACACCCTGGTCGATACCTGGGGCGTCATCCATGCGGCGCTCAACCACACCTTCGAGGCCTTTGACCTGGAAAGCTGGACACTGGACGAAACGCGGGCGCGTGTCCGCAAATCCATGCGGGACAGCTTTCCGGCGATTTTCGGTGCTGATCGTTGGGAAGCCGCAGGCGAGACCTTTTACGCCTACTTCAAATCCCATCACCTGGCCGGTCTCTCGCCTAAACCGGGGGCGGAGGACCTATTGAAGGCACTGGCGGACTCCAAGATTCCCGCTGCCGTGGTCAGCAACAAGACGGGCGATATCCTGCGAAAGGAATCCACCCATCTCGGTTGGGATGGCTATTTCCGCCGGCTGGTCGGGGCAGGGGATGCGAACAACGACAAACCCGATTCGGCACCTGTCGCCCTGGCCCTCGACGCACTTGGCACAACCGCTGGTTCACATGTCTGGTTTGCCGGTGACGCGGACATTGATTTGGAGTGCGCATGCCGCGCCGGCTGCCTGCCGGTCCTGGTTCGCGATACCGCACCTGCGAAGATGGAAATGATTGATTTTCCACCAGAAATTCATTTTTCCGGCTGTTCAGACTTTTGTAGCCTTGTCATCGGGGGCTAGCCTGCCCTACTAATGATGTATCGGAGGGGGAGCTACGGGGCATTCTGTGGGGTAAATATTTCCCGGGTGTCGAGCGACCAAATCGCGATTGCCGTAGCTGACGGAAACATTAAACCATTGTCCTTACTGGACATTTGCCGTTTCTAGGCCCGCCGATACGATCATGCCTGACGCCGGCAAACAACAAGAGGAAGGAAGACTCTGATGTCCTCCGACAAGTCCCAGAACGTTCAGGACGTTTTCCTGAACCACATTCGCAAGAACAAGACTCCCGTGACCGTCTTTTTGGTGAATGGTGTCAAACTCCAAGGGATCGTGACCTGGTTTGACAATTTCTCTGTGCTTCTTCGCCGGGATGGCCATACACAGTTGGTCTACAAACACGCCATTTCGACGGTCATGCCGTCTGTGGCTGTTCAGCTGTTCGAGCCTGAAAAAGAAGACGTTGCGGCTGAGTAATCTGCCGCTGGGGGGCTCGGCCTCCCTTGCTTCGGAAAGCCGGTAAGCGCTTTGGGTGAGCGGTGTATCGTTATTCATCCGGATGTGACCTCTGATCGCAAGGGATCGATCAGGGACGCTGACGCACGTCTGGACGAGATCGCAGGCCTGGCCGAGGCGATCGGGCTGAAGATCATCGCAGCTGAAATCGTTCGGGTGGCAAAGCCGAAACCCTCGACCTACATCGGCACCGGTTCGGTCGAGCGCATCGCCGATGCGGTCGGTCTTGACGAAAACCCGGAAGATACCGGCCGGGAACTCGAATCCACTGAAGGCCTCAACGCCGATGTGGTCGTCGTTGATACCCAGCTCAGCCCGATCCAACAGCGCAACCTGGAACGGGCCTGGAAGACCAAGGTGATCGACCGGACCGGCTTGATCCTTGAGATTTTCGGCGCCCGGGCGCGGACGAGGGAAGGGCGTCTGCAAGTGGACCTCGCCCAATTGACCTACCAGAGAGGTCGCCTTGTTCGGTCCTGGACCCACCTGGAACGACAACGGGGCGGTGCGGGTTTCATGGGTGGCCCCGGTGAATCGCAAATCGAAATCGACCGCCGCCTGATTGACCAGAAGGTTGTGCGGTTGAAACGCGAACTGGCGGACGTCAAGCGCACCCGTACCCTGCATCGCGATGCCCGAAAACGCGTACCCCACCCGGTGGTGGCGCTGGTTGGCTATACAAATGCCGGAAAGTCTACGCTCTTCAACCGGATGACGGAGGCGGAAGTGCTGGCAAAGGACCAGCTTTTCGCCACCCTGGACCCGACAATGCGCGCCCTGGATCTGCCGTCCGGACGGCGCGTGATCTTGTCGGATACGGTGGGGTTCGTCTCGGACCTGCCGCACGAACTGGTCGAGGCCTTTCACGCGACCCTGGAAGAGGTGCGGGAAGCCGATATCATCCTGCATGTGAGGGACATCTCGCACCCCGATACCGAGGCCCAACGAGAAGATGTTTTGACCGTCCTGAAAGACCTGGATATCGACGAACAGCGCTCTGACGCCATGATCGACGTCCTGAACAAGATCGACCGCCTTGACGGGCCGGAGCGCGACATCGTCATCAACCGGGCCATGCGCGACAACCGCGATGTCATCCTGGTCAGCGCCATGACAGGCGAGGGCACCCTGGCCTTGATGGAGAATGTCGATCACCGCCTCGGCATCAACCGTCTGACCATCAAGGTCTTGCTGGGCCACAGTGACGGTGCCGGGATCAGTTGGCTCTATGACCATGGCGAGGTTCTGGATCGGCTGGACGACGAGGAGGGATGTCATTTGACGATCCGGATCGAACCCGCCGACCTTTCCCGGCTGAAGCAGTCCCGGCCTGACCTGTCGATCGAAGACACCCAAGCCTAACCTCTATGTAAGCTTTCCATCGTATATCTACTAGTAGACAGAATTCTCAGGCGGAGGTGGAGGCATGGCGACCAAGGAAAGTATGCGCAAATGGCGCGACAAGCATCGCTACGTGAAAAAGCAGTTGAACGTCATGGCGCGCGCAAGCGTGCATCGCCAGCTTGAAGTCTTTGGCGAACGGTTCAATCTGCGTGGCAAGGGCGAAGCGGTGACCTTGGCCGCCTTTGTGACGGAAGGCCTGATGCAACGGGCCGAGTTCAGCGCCGAGGCAGCCCGTTTGCTCGACGATCTGATCGCCGCTTATCACGAAAATCGCGAGGACGTGAGCGCCTAAAATTCTTGCCAGGGGTTCGGAAAAACGGCAAGTAAGCGCCGAACTTCGGACCATTGCGTGATCTCATGCCTGCTGATCGTGAAACCGTTACCGACATCATTCGGGAAGCGGCGGAAACCTTTATTTTGCCTCGATTTCGTCATCTGGAAGATAGCCAGGTGCGCTCGAAGGATCATGCTGCGGATCTGGTGACGGTTGCGGACGAAGAATCTGAGTCGTTCTTGAGCGAAGCCCTGTCGAAGCTCCTGCCCGACAGTCTGGTCGTGGGTGAGGAGGCAACGGCAGCCGATCCTTCCGTTCTCTCCCGCCTGATGAGCGACAAACCGGTCTGGGTCCTGGACCCGGTGGACGGGACGCATAATTTCGCACACGGCAAAGAGCGGTTTTGTGTCCTCGTGGCCCTGGTGCAAAGAAACGAGACCCTGGCCGGTTGGTTGCACGACCCGCTAACCAACACGACTTACTGGGCCGGGCGCGGCGAGGGGGCCTGGGACGGCGATCAGGCGCTTAATGTTGCCACCACGAAACCCATTCGCGATATGACGGCGTCCCTGAGCCGCCGTCTGGCCGAGAAGATCCTGGTCTTGGGCCGTGAAAAGACCAAAGAGGTCGTTCGCTATCGCTGCGCGGGCCACGAATACCGCGATCTGGCGAACGGAACGCTGGATTTCGGTCGATACGGGGGACAGCTGAAACCCTGGGATCATGCGGCCGGAACCCTGTTGGTCCGAGAGGCCGGCGGTCGCGCAGCCCATGTGGACGGGCGGGACTACGTGCCACTTGGTGCACCGGAGGGATCCATGCTGGTTGCACCCGATGAAACCTGGGAGACCCTGAACAAGCATTTCTGCGCTTGAGAGAGCGTGCCAGGGGCCTGTCGCCGCTTGCTAACAAACAGGCGGATCACTATGGTTCCGCCTTGATTCGACAAGGATCGTTCCGCCAGAAGACCGTCCGTCAAAAGACAGTCAGACAGAAGATGGGCACCAAAGGGCCACGATTAGATGCCGATTGATCAGAATAACAGCCCGACGACGGCACCCAAGGTGACCCTCATCGTCATGACCCTGAATGAACTGGAAGGCATGAAGGTCATCATGCCCCAGATCGATCAGTCGCTTCTGCACCAGATCATTATTCTGGACGGCGGCTCGACGGACGGAACGGTCGAATGGGCCGAGGAAAACGGCTACCAGACCTATATCCAGAAGCGCAAAGGCATCCGATTCGCCTATTTCGAATGCCTGCCGCTGATCACGGGCGATACGATCATCACCTTCAGCCCCGACGGCAACAGCCCGCCGGAGGCGATCCCGGAGCTGATCAACAAGTTCAACGAGGGCTATGACATGGTCATCGGCTCGCGTTATCTGGGCCCGGCCAAGAGCGCCGATGATGACATCGTTACCGCCTTCGGCAACTGGCTGTTCACGCGAACGGTGAACCTTCTGCACGGCGGCAACTACACGGACGTCATGGTGATCTACCGGATCTACAAGAAATCCCTGATCGAAGACCTGGATTTGCTGTCGGAAGACGCCTACGCCCTGCCGGAAAAGCTGTTCTCGACCATCATCAGCTGGGAGCCATTGCTGTCCGTACGGGCCGCCAAGGCGGGGCTGGCCATCACGGAAATCCCCGTCGATGAACCCGAGCGGATCGGCGGCGAGCGAAAGCTCCAGGTCCTGCGCTGGGGTGCGGCCTACTACTTCCAATTCTTCAGAGAAGTCTGGTTCGCCCGGCACCTGAAGAAGAAACGCTGAGCAATGACCTCGCCGCAAGAGGGATCATCCGGCCTGCACATCGGGCTGAAGCTCGCTTTTTTCCTGATCATCGGCCTGATCATCCTGTTGAAGTATAGCGGCACGCCGGACCAATACAGCGTTTCCTACTTCGCCGAGAACAACCCGGACCTGTTCGCGGGCAGCCTTTATTATGACAACTCGTTTTTCAGCAAGTCGTCGATCTTCTTCTATGCGAACGAGATCCTTCGGGCCGAGGTGAACGATGTTCTGGGGCTCTTCACCAACGCGCTTTATGCCGTCCTGGCCTTCCTGGTCACCTACCTGATCTGCCGGGATTTTCTGGATGCCCGAAACACGGCGATAATCATCCCAGCGCTTGGCGCGATGGCCTTTATTTCGCGCAAGGTGCCGGTGGACACCTGGAACGGTCTGATCTCCATCCAGCCCGCCACCCAGACGGCGCTCGCCATCCCCATGGCCTTCGCCTGCCTGTACTTAATCATGAAGGCGAGGCACCTCCAGGCGGGGGCGCTGATCGCGCTGACCATTCTGATCCACCCGCTGGCCGATATCATCCTGGTGCCCGTCATGGCCATGTACGTCCTGCTGCGCCACCGCGCTGAGGCGCGCGCCTGGGCGGGTGTTGCAATCCCGGTCCTAGTGGTGGCAGCCAAGGCCGTTTTCCTGAAAATTTCGCTATCGACCGGCCTGCCGGCCCCGGACCCTTTGGCGGTTCAGGAAGGAATTCTGGAAATCGGTGGACAGGATGCGCTTTTCCTGGCTCAGGCACCGCTTTCCCTGGTCCTGTTGGCGGGGGCCATCCTGTTTTCCTTCTATTTCAGCCTGCGGGTGCTGACCGGTGAAATCGCGGCCCTGATGCTGTCGTTGACCATCGCCGCAACCTGCACGGTGCTGGGGACGATCCTGTACGTCCATGTGATCACAGACTGGATCGTCATCCCGGAAATCCTGCTCCTCGGACCTGTCAGAAGCCTCTATCTGTTCAATACCGTGCTCTATCTCTGCGTCTTCGTCTGGACGCTGAAAAGCAGCCTTGCCCCCATTGAGAAAGTTGCCGTTATTTTGGCCGTCATCCTCTATCACGGGGAAAGCCTGAACGGTCTTCTCTATCCAGCTCTGGTCCTTGTTGCGGGCTTCGGGGTCAGGCTGATACCAAAGCTTTCCGACTGGGCCGCGAAAACCTTTTCGACCGCCGTTCTGCTGGTCATGGCTCTGCCGCTGATCGTCCTGCTTCAGCACATGAACGGCGGCGTCTTCTTCACCCAATACAATCAGGCGGGTTGGGACCATCTGGCCCGCTGGACGATCACGCTGCCTGACGATGACAGAGCCTTCGAAGCCTTTGCGCGCCTGCAAGGGACGACAGAGCGAGCGGAAACCCTGCATCTGGCACGCACGTCACGGGGCGATATCCAACAGGACCACCTCTGGTCGTTGGTCTCTCATCAGGCCCCGTTCTTGAGTGATAAGCACCATTTCTACTTCCGGCCCGACCTGCGCCCGGAACACGACGCCCGGGAAGCCATCGTCCAACAGATCACGACGGCCCTCAACGCGGACCAGCCACTGCCTGCCGCAGGCCTCGATTTTCTGGCCGAACGCGGAGCCCAGATGGTGGCACCACTGAGCGACAAGCAAGTGACCGCTGCACGGGGCCAACTTGCGGACTTGATCGCCAAAGACGGTGTGGACATCCGGGCCTTGGGCGATGGCTATACGCATTTCGTCTTCAAACGGCCATAAAGCCGCTGGTTCGTCCTGGAAACTCCTTGCCGTCTGCGCTATCAAGCCCCCCTCGCGAGGGAGATTCGAGATGACAGAAGACGCAAACCAAGACGTCGTGCGCCTGTATACGATGCTGTACCGTGTCCGGCGCGTGGAGGAAGAGGTCGCGCGCGTCTATCCCTCCGACAAGATCAAGAGCCCCGTTCACCTGTCCATTGGCCAAGAGGCCCTGTCTGTCGGCGTCTGTGACGTGCTGCGCGAAGACGATGTGGTCAGCGGCAGCTATCGCGGCCATGCGGCCTATCTGGCCAAGGGTGGCAGCGTGAAGGCCATGGTCGCCGAGATGTATGGCAAGGCCACGGGCTGCGCCGGCGGCAAGGGTGGCTCGATGCACTTGATCGGACCGGACTGCAACGTGATGGGGGCCAGCGCCGTCGTGGGAACCCACATTCCCATCGCCGCGGGCCATGCCATGGCCAACAAGATGCGCGGCCAGGACAACGTGGTCGTGGTCTTCATGGGTGACGGGGCGACCGAAGAAGGGGCCTTCGCCGAAACTCTGAACTTCGCCAGCCTGAAAAAGCTGCCGGTCCTGTTCGTCTGCGAAAACAACTTCTACGCCATCCACGAACCTTTGGAGAAACGCTGGGCCACGGCCAAGCTCTGCGACAGGGTTCAGAGCTATGGCATTCCCGCTGAGCGCATCGAGGACGGCGACATCTTCAAGATCCGTGACGCGGCAGAGCGTGCCGTGGAAGCCATGCGCGCCGGTGAAGGGCCCCGCTTCCTGGAACTCTGGGCCTACCGCTGGCGCGAGCACGTCGGCCCGAACGAGGATTTCGACCAGGGCTACCGCGATAAAGCCGAAGCCGAATTCTGGATGAAGAACGACCAGGTGCCGATGCTGGCGGAAATGCTGGATTCCGATGCCCGCAAGGCCATCGAAGACGAGATCGAGGCGGAAGTGGCGGAAGCCTTCGCCTTCGCTGAACAGAGCCCGCCGCCGCCGATTGAGGATTTGTATGCCCATGTCTACGCAGACTAAAGCCATGCCGGAAAATGGCGCGACGTCCGAAGAAGGCCGGGTCCTGGCCTATGTGGACGCCCTGAAAGAGGCGGTTGCCCAGGAAATGCGGGCAGACGAAAACGTCTTCCTGTTCGGGCTCGATGTGGATGATCACAAGGCGATCCAGGGCTCGACCCGGGGCCTACTGGAGGAATTCGGCGCGGAGCGGGTCTTCACCACACCGTTGTCGGAAGACGCCATGGCCGGTGTCGCCATCGGGGCCGCCATGGCCGGTATGCGCCCGATCCACGTGCATATTCGCAACGACTTCCTGACACTCTGCATGAATCAGCTGATCAACATCGCCGCCAAGGCGCACTACATGTACGGCGGCTCTGTCACCGTGCCGCTCGTGGTGCGTTCGATGATCGGCAAATCATGGGGGCAGGGGGCTCAGCACTCCCAGAACCTGAATTCGCTGTTCATGCACATCCCGGGGCTGAAGGTGGTCGCCCCCAGCAATGCCTATGACGCCAAGGGCCTGTTGATCGCCGCCATTCGCGATAACAACCCGGTCATCTTTACCGAACACCGCCTGCTCTACTTCACGGACTCCTACGTGCCGGAGGAGTCCTATGAGGTACCGCTCGGCAAAGCCAAGGTGGTCATGCCAGGTGACGACATCACCATTGTCGGCATCTCCAACATGGTGGTCGAGGCGCTTCGGGCGCGCGAACTGCTGGGTGACATCGGGGTTTCGGCGGAAATCGTAGACCCGATCACTCTCAGCCCACTCGACTACGAGACCATCGCGGCATCGGCCCGACGGACCAAGAAGCTGCTAATCGTCGACAACGGCTGGACCATGTGCGGGGCCAGTGCCGAAATCGCTGCGCGCATCGCCGAAAATGAGGGCCCGGAAGCCGGTATCAGTATCAAACGCATGGGCTTCGCGCCCACCACCTGCCCGACGACCCCCTGGCTGGAAGACGGTTTCTACCCCAATCCGTCCACCATCGCACGGGCTGCGGCAGCGCTGGCAGACCCCACGGCCGCACCGTTCGAACCGGATCCGGAGCACGCCAAACTGGCCTATCAGATGAATTTCCGCGGACCTTTCTAAGGGAACCTTTGCCGAAATGTTCTACGACCTCGCCGCCTCGTCCTGGGGGCAAGAAGAAATCGATGCCATCCAGCGCGTGATCGCCTCCGACCGGTTCACCATGGGCCCCGAGGTGGCGGCCTTCGAAGAAGAGTTCGCGGCCTACCACGGCATGAATCACGCGGTCATGGTGAATTCCGGCTCTTCGGCCAATTTGGTGTCGGTGGCCAGCCTGTTTTTCCGCAAGGAAAACCCGCTTCGCCCCGGCGACGAGATTATCGTTCCGGCGATCTCCTGGTCGACGACCTATCATCCGCTGCAGCAGTACGGTCTGAAGCTGCGTATCGTCGATGTGGACTTGGCGACGCTGAACATGGACGTCTCCCAACTGGAAGCGGCGCTCACGCCCAAAACACGCGCCATCTGCGCCGTCAGCATCCTCGGCAACCCGGCGGAAATGCAGGTGATCCGGGACTTCGCGGACGCCCATGATCTCTATCTGTTCGAAGACAACTGCGAAAGTGCGGACGCGAGCCTGAACGGCAAGAAGTGCGGCACCTTCGGCGACGTGAATACCTTCAGCTTCTTTTTCAGCCACCACATCGCCACCATGGAAGGCGGCATGGTGCTGACGGATGATCTGGAAACCTACCACCTGCTGAAATCGCTCCGCGCCCATGGTTGGACACGGGACCTGCCGAAGGACAGCCCTGTCTTTGAATCCAAGGGCGATGACTTCTTCGAAGCCTACCGGTTCATCCTGCCGGGCTACAACGTTCGCCCCATGGAGCTGTCGGGTGCCATCGGGCGGGAACAGCTGAAGAAGATGCCAGGCTTCACAGCCCAACGCCGCAAGAACCTGAAGCTGTTCCAAGACCTGTTCGGGTCTGACGACCGCTTCATCATCCAGGCGGAAAACGGCGAGAGCTCAAGCTTTTCGTTCACGATCATCCTGAACCCGGAACTGGGTCTCGACCGTGGAAAAGCCTTCGACGCTTTGACAGAGGCCGATATCGGCTTTCGGATCATCACCGGTGGCTGCATCCTGCGCCATGACGTGATGAAATTCTATGACTACGAGGAAGTCGGCACCATCAAGAATGCCTATCTGGCGCACGACCATGGCTTCTTTGTCGGCAACCACCCTCAGGACCTGACCCCGCAGATTCAGAAACTGCGGGAAGTCCTTGATAAAGCTTACTCATAAAGGCTGAAGAC
Source organism: Magnetovibrionaceae bacterium (assembly GCA_049603795.1). Classification (GTDB taxonomy): domain Bacteria; phylum Pseudomonadota; class Alphaproteobacteria; order Rhodospirillales; family JBMYSY01; genus JBMYSY01. The sequence goes on along the minus strand of JBMYSY010000012.1, from coordinate 103,633 downwards.
AATGGCGGAAAAACTGAACATTCTGGTCACGGGCGGTGCGGGCTATTTGGGCTCGGTCATGGTTCCGGCGCTGCTTGAGGCGGGCCACAAGGTGACCGTTCTGGACAACTTCATGTTCCAACAGAACGGCCTGGCAGCGCTCTGTTCCAACCCGGATTTCGATGTTGTGAATGGCGACGCCCGGGTCGAAGAAACACTGAAACCCTTGCTCGCCAAGGCAGACGTGGTGATCCCGCTGGCCGCACTGGTGGGTGCGCCGCTCTGCAAGAAGGACCCGATCGGTGCAACGACCACCAATCTGGACGGCCAGCTGATGCTGATCGATAGCCTAAGCCCTGACCAACGGATGCTGGTGCCGATCACCAACTCCGGCTACGGCGTAGGCGAGGAAGGAAAATTCTGCACGGAAGAAAGCCCGCTCCGGCCCGTCTCGCTCTACGGTATTCACAAGGTCGAGGTGGAGCAGGCGGCCCTTTCGCGCGACAATACCATCAGCTTCCGGCTGGCCACCGTGTTCGGCATGAGCCCGCGCTTCCGCATCGACCTGTTGGTGAACGACTTTGTTCACCGTGCCGTGACGGACCGCGCCGTCGTGCTATTCGAGAGCCACTTCAAGCGCAATTACATCCACATCCGGGATGTGGCACGCGCCTTCCTTCACGGTCTGGACAACTTCGAGACCATGAAGGGCGGCCCCTATAATGTCGGTCTTTCGGACGCGAATCTGTCCAAGTGGGAACTTTGCGAGCGCATTCAGGCCCAGGTGCCCAATTTCACCTTCCTGGAAGCCCCCATCGGCGAAGACCCGGACAAACGGGACTACATCGTCTCCAACGAGAAGCTGGAAGGCACGGGCTTCATGCCGGCCCACAGCCTTGACGCCGGCATCGCCGAACTGATCAAAGGCTACCGGATGATCCGCAACACGGTATACGGTAACGTCTGACGAGACCCATTTGGACAAGACAAGAAGGCTCCAAGCCCATGGAAAGTGCTGATGTCGTCCTGATCAATCCCGGTGGTCGAGAAAAGATCTACCAGCAGCTTGGTGGATCGCTGACCGCTATCGAGCCACCGCTCTGGTGCCGTCTGATCGGTGGATATCTGCGGGATCGCGACCACGCCGTCAGCATTCTGGATACCGAAGCGCTTGAAATCGGCCCGGAAACAGCCGCCAAGCAGGTTGCTGAACTCGCGCCCAAGCTGGTCTGCCTCGTTGTGTTCGGCCACCAGCCCAGCGCCTCCACCCAGCAGATGATCGGTGCCCGGGATGCCGCGCTTGCCATCAAGGAGGTATCGCCCGACCTGCCGATTCTGATCATCGGTGGCCATGTCTCCGCACTGCCCGAACGCACGCTACGTGAAGAACCCGTGACTTTCGCCTGTAAGGGGGAGGGGCCGGAAACCGCTCACCGTCTACTAGTAGAGCTGTCATCCGAGGAACCGGATTTTTCAGCCGTGCCCGGTCTCGTCTGGTTTGACGGCGAGGAACCGAAGATCAATGCTTCCGCGCCGCTGACCCAGGACCTGGATGCCGACCTGCACGGCAACGTCTGGGACCTGCTGCCGATGGAGAAGTACCGCGCGCACAATTGGCAATGCTTCGGCAGGCTGGAGACGCGACAACCCTATGCCTCGATCTACACCTCGCTCGGCTGCCCCTACAAATGCAGCTTCTGCTGCATCAACGCACCGTTTGATGCAAACCGCTATCGGATGCGCAAACCGGAAGCCGTCGTCGCCGAGATCGATCATCTGGTGACCACCTATGGTGTGAAGACCTTCAAAATCATCGACGAGATGTTCGTGCTGAATAACCGCCATGTCTCGGCGATCTGTGACGGCCTGATCGACCTGGGCCACGAGGGGCTTAACTTCTGGGCCTATGCTCGGGTCGATACGGTCACCAAGCCGATCTTGGAGAAACTCAAGAAGGCCGGATTCCGTTGGCTGGCCCTCGGGATCGAGTCCGGCTCGAAGCACGTTCGCGATGGCTCCGAAAAGGCTCTCCGCCACGACGATATCGTGCAGATCGTCCGAGACATCCAGGACGCCGGCATCCATGTGATCGGGAACTACATTTTCGGCCTGCCGGACGACGACGCCGAGACCATGCGCGAAACGCTGGAACTGGCCCAGGAACTGAACTGCGAATTCGCCAACTTCTACTCGGCCATGGCCTATCCGGGATCGCAACTTTTTGCCATGGCGGAAGCCAATGGTTGGCCGCTGCCCGACGACTGGTCCGGCTATTCCCAGCATTCCTATGACTGCAAACCCCTGCCGACCGAGAATGTTGGCGCTGCCGAAGTGTTGAAGTTCCGCGACGAGGCCTTCCACGCCTACTTCGAGAACGAACGCTATTTGAATTCGGTGGCTCAGTTGTTCGGCTGGGACACCCGCGCGCATGTGGAAGAGATGTCCAAGAGCCGCCTGAAGCGGAAATTGGTCGAAGATCTGGCGGCGGCAGAGTAGGGGGCCAACAGGCGCATGTCGGGGGGAGAAGGGCTTAAGGGCTGCGAAGCCATCGTGCTCGCTGGCGGCAAGGGCACCCGCATCCGCGGTGTCCTGGGCGCAACCCCGAAACTCCTCGCCCCCGTTGGCGACCGCCGATACCTGGACATTCTACTCGATTGGCTGGCGGGCTTCGGTATTGCGCGCGTTGTCTTTGCGCTCGGTGTCGGGGCGGACCAGGTCATCGCCGCCCTGAAAGAGCATGAGACACCTATGGCCTGCGACTGGGTGGTCGAGGAGACGCCGCTCGGCACCGCCGGTGCCCTTCGCCTGGCCCTGGCCGAGACCGATGCGGACCCCGTTCTCGCCTTGAACGGCGACAGTTGGACCGATGCAGATCTGACAGCTTTCGCCAACGATTTCCGTCTCTCACAAGCGGCTTTCGGACTGCTCTGTCTGGAGGTGGAGGACTGCGGCCGTTTTGGCTCGATCGAGATCAATCCGGCACGGCGCATCACCGCTTTCCGCGAAAAAAATCCTGACAGTCATGAACCCGGCCTGATCAACGGCGGGCTCTACCTGATCGGTGCGGACGGCCGCCAGGCCCTGCTGAACACGTCGGGCCCCTCGCTCGAACACGATTTTCTGGCCAAGGCGGCACCGGGCGCTCTCTACGGCCACGTTGCGGCGGGGGCTCAATTCATTGATATTGGCACACCTGAAAGCCTCCGACTCGCCGATCAGGTGATCAGACCCGACTAGCATGACTTAGGAGCCTTCGCGCCGATGATTGTTTCGCGTACCCCTTTCCGAGTGTCGCTGTTCGGCGGCGGTAGTGACTACCCGGCCTGGTATCTGAAGAACGGCGGGCGCGTCTTTGGCTTCGCCATCAACAAATACTGCTACATCACGCTGCGACCACTGCCGCCGTTCTTTGAGCACAAGCATCGTGTCGTCTATTCCCGCGTTGAACTGGCGAACGATATCAATGATATCGAACACCCCGCCGTGCGGGCTGTCTGCACCCAACACCCGGATCCGGAAGGACGCGGCCTGGAACTGCACCACGATGGCGATTTGCCGGCGCGCTCAGGCCTAGGCTCCAGTTCCAGTTTCACCGTCGGGCTTTTGAACGCCATAAAGGCCCTGCGCGGCGAGATGGTCAAGAAGCGCTATCTGGCAGAAGAAGCCATCCGCATCGAACAGGATGTGATCGGGGAGGCCGTGGGCTCCCAGGATCAAATCTGGGCGGCCTATGGCGGCATGAACGTGATCGACTTCAACCAGGACGGCAGCTTTGATGTCCGTCCCATGATCATCCGCAAGCAACGCTCGCGCGAGATGATGGACCACTTGCTGCTTTATTTCACCGGCTTTTCGCGCTTTGCCGTGAAGATCGCGGAAAAGAAGATTGCCAACCTTGCCGCCAAGGAACGCCAGATCGTCACCATGACCGAGATGGTCGATGAGGCCCTGTCCATCGTTGGCAACGAAAACACCCCGATCACAGAACTGGGTGACCTTTTGCACCAAAGCTGGATGCTGAAACGCGAACTGGCCGATGCCGTCTCCACGCCCGAAGTGGACGAAATCTATCAGGCGGGCCGAGACGCGGGTGCCATCGGCGGCAAGCTATTGGGTGCCGGTGGTGGCGGGTTTATCCTGTTCTTTGTGGAACCGTCCAAACGTCAGGCCGTCAAGGATCGCCTGGATAAGCTGATCCGCGTCGGCATCGACATCGATACCGTGGGTTCCAAGATCGTGCTCTACGAGCCGAGTGGCCTCGAAAATCAATGACATCGGACGCAGAGAACGCGGTGACGCGCGTCGCCCGGCGCAAGGCGGCTGAAAACACGCGCTGGTTCGTCTATTTCGACCACATCCGCGACGAGCGCGGCAATGAAGTTCCCGATTATCTGGTGATAAAGCCCAAGGCGGAAGCCGCCGACATGGTCACCGGCGTTTCCGTCCTGCCGGTCCTGACCGATGGTCGGATCGCCCTGGTCCGCGTCTACCGGGTGGCGACCAGCAGCTTCTGCTGGGAAACCCCGCGCGGTTTCATCGATCCTGGCGACACGGCGGAAGCCGCCGCGATCCGGGAACTGGCGGAGGAGGCAGGTCTAAAAGCCTCGCCAGACCGGCTGGAAGCCCAGGGGCGGATCACACCGGAAGCCAGCACGCTGGAAGGCAAAGCTGCCCTGTTCATCGCCTGGGATTGTTCGGCTCTGGCCGACTTCCAGCCCGACGCCGAGGCCGGAATGGGCGCGCCAAGGCTGTTCACCCGGGCTGAACTGCAGACGATGCTGGACCGTTTCGAGATCGAGGATCCGGGCACCCGCATCCTGCTCGCCGCCGCGTTGGACGGGGGCCGAAGCACATGACGCGGGTTTGGACATCCGGTTCGGTGCTCTTGGCGCTCGGGGCCTTCCTGGCTGTTGCCTACACGGGCCTCGTCTATCTGGTCTACCCCGGCTACATCGACCACGGAGAACCCAGTGTGCTGCTGCTGGGCTGGCGGCTGCTGGACGGCCATCAGGTCTATCCGGACTTCGAGGCGGCGGAGCGTACCGTCAACGTCTACGGGCCTTACAGCTATCTGGTGCACTTGCCTGCGCTGTTGGCCTTTGGCGACTCGGTCCTGGTAGGCAAGCTTACCAGCATCGTGACGGCCCTGCTGTTCTGCCTGAGCCCGATCTTGCTGTTCCGGGGGCGGGCCCTTTGGGTCAGGGCGCTCGGTGTGACCTTCCTCAGTGCCCTTGTGCTCGTACATACGCCGGCCCCCATCTGGAACCGCCCCGATATCTTCATGGCAACCTGCGTGCTGCTCGCGGTTGCCTTCGCCCGATGGGGGGAGGGACGGGACCCGCTGTTCCATGATCAGGCCTGGTGGGCGACAGTCGGGATCGGGATCTGCGCGGGCCTCGCCATGGGGTTCAAGATTCACGCCGCGGTTTTCGTGGCACCGGTCGCGCTGTTCCACGTCTGGGGCAGGGACTTTCGCCACTGGATTGCCCTGCCGGCGGTGATGGTCGGTGTCGGCCTGTTGCCCTTCGCCTTCGATGTTTTCTCCCTGTCCGGCCTGACGGCCTGGTTCGGGCTGCTGGCCAGCAAGCCCTTCGACCCGGGCATGGGCATGGATTACCTGCGCTACAATGCGGTCTCCCTGGTGCTCGTCGGTGCCGCATCGGTCCTTTACCTGTTTGGAAACGGGGCCGAGAAAGACGGTTGGGCATTGCCGCTTTATCTGCTGGCGATCTTGGGAGTCATGGCGCTGGTCGTGATCCCTGCGGCCAAGCCGGGGGCCGGATGGTACTACCTGCTGCCCTTTTCGGCCCTGGTTCTGGATGTGACCGAGCGTCTCGTCTGGCGGAAACGCCCGGCAATTTGGGCGCTGGGGTTGAGCGTTATCGGAATCATCGGCCTGCTGGTCACGGCGGTGCCGATCCAGAAGCGCTTCCATCTGTCTTTGGATGTCCCCCTGTCGGAACGCGTCGCCGCAGAACTGGCCTCGATCATGGCCGACCACATTGGTGCCACCATTGAAATGGGCCTCGGCGAAGACGCGCTTCAGGGGTATCACAACAGCTGGCAGCGCAGCCGACTGGTGCTTGCCGGGCACCCGTACAGCCTGGATGCCGCCATCATGACCGAGGTGAGCCAGTTCGGCGTAACCATGCCGCCTGCCGCGCTCGCCAAGCTGGCGGCCTGCGATCCCGACATCTGGCTGATCCCGTCGGGCGAGGAGCCGTTTTCCCTGATCGGCTACTATGGCAATCCGGTCTTTACCGATACCTGGCGGACGGCCTTTCGGACCGCCTACCAACGGTTGGAAAGCCGAACCTTCTTCGACGTCTGGCGGTGTAAGCCACAATAAGCAGCCGCCCGCCTTGACAGATCATTTCCCGCAAGGCTACTCCCAGCGAGATTTTCGTGACGGGGAAACCGATGACCACTGATTCGAATACAGGCAAAGACCCGGGCCCAGTGTCATCAGCCAAGCTCGTCTCCGTCATTTTGTCGTTCCGGAACGAAGAAGCGGTCATCCCTGAACTGGTCAGCCGCCTGACAGCCGTGTTCGAAGATGCGGCCGAGGATTTCGAACTGGTCTTCGTCAACGACTGTTCCAGCGACGGCTCGCTCAAGGTGCTGCAGGACCTTCGGGCCGATGAACCCCGCATCAAGATTCTGAACATGGCCCGTCGGTCGGGTGTTTTCGAATGTATCCTGGCCGGCCTTGAAGCCGCCAGGGGAGACGCCTTCGTCTATATGGACTGCGACCTGCAGGACCCGCCCGAGGTGATTCCGGAGCTGCTGGAAAAATGGCGGGACGGGGCCAAGATGGTCTATACCGTCCGCACGGAACGCGACGGCGAAAATCCACTGAAGATGTGGGTTACCCGCCAGGCTTATCGGGTCATCAACGCAATTTCCGAAGTGGAGATGCCGGTGAACGCGGGCGATTTCCGCCTGATCGACCGGGTGATCCGGGACCATCTGTTGGCCCTGCCGGAACAGGACCCTTATCTGCGCGGGCTGGTCACCTGGGTCGGCTACCGCCAGGAGCCGGTCTACTATCGCCGGGCGGGACGAGCTGCCGGAGAAGGGCACTTTCCGCTGCTCCGCTCCCTCAACCCGTACCGTGTTTTTATCGCGGGCCTCACGTCCTTTTCCGCAGCGCCCGTCTACATCACGTTGATGGCCGGTGTCGGCGGTGTCGCCCTCAGCCTCTTGAGCTTCCTTTGTGCGCTTATCCTTGGCAGTTCCACGTTCGGATGGGTCGGTTTCGGTCTTATCCTCTGGGCGACGCTGATGGTCGCCCTGGGCTTTGTCGGCATTTATGTGACGCGCACCTTTAAGGAGACGAAGCAGCGCCCCAGATACATTGTGGCGGAGCGCATTGGCTTCGACGACTGACGGCGCTCGTCGCCGGTCCACAAATCGGGGGGCTTTCTCAAGTGACAACAATCAAAACCGCTTTTTTGGGGCTGGGCGTCATGGGCTATCCCATGGCCGGACACCTTCAGGCCAAGGGTTACGAGACCTCTGTCTATAACCGCACCACCGCCAAGGCCGAGGCCTGGGTCAAGCAGCACGGCGGCAGCTTCGGCGCGACCCCGGCACAAGCGGTTAAAGAGGCCGACGTGGTTTGCCTCTGCGTCGGCAACGACGACGACCTCCGGAGCGTTGTTCTGGGCGAGGAGGGGGCTTTGGCCGGTATGAAACCGGGGGCCATCCTGATCGACCACACGACAGCCTCTGCCGAAGTCGCCCGGGAAATCGCCTCGGTCGCCACCGAAAAAGGATTTAGCTTTCTGGATGCGCCGGTCTCCGGCGGGCAGGCCGGGGCAGAAAACGGCGTACTGACCGTCATGGTCGGAGGCGACGAGAGCGTTTTCGACTGCGCCAAACCGGTCATGTCCTGCTATGGCAAGGCCGTCACCCTGATGGGCCCGGTCGGAGCAGGTCAGATCACCAAGATGGTCAACCAGACCTGTGTGGCAGGTGTCCTTCAAGGCCTGTCAGAGGGCCTGGCCTTTGCGCAGAAAGCCGGACTGGACGGAAACCTCGTCCTCGATGTCATCTCGAAAGGGGCGGCGCAGTCCTGGCAGATGGAAAACCGGGGCCGGACCATGCTGGAAGGCAAGTTCGACTACGGTTTTGCCCTCGACTGGATGATCAAGGACCTGAAGATCGTGCTCTCCGAGGCCGCAAAAAACGGTGCCTCGATGCCCGGAACCGAGACGATTCTCGGCTATTACGAGGAACTTTCGGCCCAGGGGGATGGCCGAATGGATACCTCGGCCCTGATCAAGCGCCTCTAGCGCACCGCGATCTTCATCCGGACCGAGGGCGAAGTGACGTTTTCGACTTTCCAGGTATACATCTTGTAGCCGGGCTTCTCGGGCCAGTCGGCGACAAAGTTGGCTGAGTGGCTGGTGACAGCCGCATCCGTCAGAACGCGTACCTGGCCTTCTGTGTTCAGGCCCATGTCGAGCAGGCGGCGCTGGTTATCGGGCGAAAGGTATTTGCCCTCGATCAGGACTTCCGCCTCATCGCGCAAGTAGCGCATTTCCAGGATCAGTTCATTCCGCCGCAGGAAGGTGACCTGACGGTTGACGAACAGGTCGCCTGACTTTTGCCACCCCAGCCTGAAGATGCCGTCCCGGATATACTCGAACACCTGCGTTGCGCTGTCGCGTTCCACGTCCGTCTTCAGGGTTTCGATCGCTGCACGTTCCTCCGCGCGGCTCATCTCCCGCTTCCGCAGTTTGTCGTAGACCTGAAGCCGGGTCATATAGCCATCGAAGTGAATGGTATAGGAGCCATAACGGCTGAGCTCGATCTCTGCATCAAAGCGGATCGGAAAATAGCATCCGCTGGTCGCAACGACCAAAAAGCCGACAGCAAGGGCACGGAGCAGGGCCTTCATCTACTAGTAGACCTTTTGATGGCCTGCCAATGCTCCTCCATCACCGAAAGAGGGGCATCTTCGGGGACCAGGCCTGCGCCAAGAAGACTCTGTTCCATGGCGCGGAAGCGTTTCTCGAACTTATCGTTTCCATCGCGCAAGGCCTTATCCGGATCAACACCGCTTTTGCGGGCCAGATTGACCACAGCGAACAAAAGATCTCCAATTTCCTCTTCAAGCCGGGCAGGGCGAGCATCCCCCCCGAGCTCTTCGGCGACCTCATCCGTCTCTTCGCGAACCTTATCCAGAACTTGAACCGCATCGTCCCAATCAAAACCGATCCGCGACGCCCTTTTCTGAAGCTTTTGAGCGCGCATGAGGCTGGGCAGGCCCCTTGTGAGGCCTTCCAGGGCCGAAACATAACCCTCGGCCTTCTCGGCACGCTCAGCGGCCTTGATCGCCTCCCAATTGGCCGTCTGCGCCTCAGCGTCGGATACCTTTTCATCTCCAAACACATGAGGATGCCGCCTGACCATCTTGTCAGAAATATCGCGCGCCACGTCTGCGAACGTGAACTGCCCATCCTCTTCCGCCATTCGGGCGTGGAAAACCGTTTGCAACAACAAGTCCCCCAACTCGGATTTCAACTCAGCCATGTCGCCCTGCTGGATCGCATCGGCCACCTCATAGGCCTCTTCAATGGTGTAGGGGGCAATCGTCTCGAAGGTCTGTTCAACGTCCCAGGGGCATCCAGATTCCGGGTGTCGCAGCGCCGCCATGATGCCTAGCAGGCGGGTCATCTGGGCCTCCGCATCCTTCTCGCCCGGCGTTTCCCTGCCTGCCTGCTCGGGGTTCAAACAGGGTTCAATCATGGCACCTCGGTGCTCCAAAAGTCTCTTCGAATGATGCCCCTAAGAATGGCCCGAAACCGATCCACCCTGCAATGGTAGGCTGAACCCTGGCCAGGCCGTAAAGCTTCTACCTCGGCCAAGGCACGCCAATAATCCGACTATTCTACTCAAGTAGGATTTAGGACAACTTCTGGACCAACCCGCAGCCGAAAGAAAACCTCAAACCGCCGCGACTCTCTACTAGTAGAGGCCCAGCTTTTCCAATTGAGGGCCTGGACCAGACTGGACGCCCCAAACCTGAGAACCTGCATCCGCGCTTTTCCAGTTCTTAAAAAAACGCCCCGACATACTGCCCCCAAAAGCCTCTAAAGCGCATCAACCTCGCGCCACCCATCTCCTTAACATCGGGCCCATAGGCGTCTACCTGACATCACGCATATCCATCAATCTTCCTAATTCATGGTCGCCACATGAATAAACGCATTTCATGCCCCTTTTTCTACTAGTAGACAATTGAATGCCGGAACCCCGAAACGGAGGAGGGCGACAACGACCCTAACAAGAGGTCCACGCCGATTTCACTCCATGCCCCGGACGAATTCCTTTCAACACCCAAGCCCATTTTCTAACCGTCGGTTAAAGTTCCCGGACCCCACGAACCAGGCCTCAGACAAGCAGGCCCTCAGGCCGCAACCAGAGCCTCTGAAGGCTAAAATTCCGAACTGATCTTCTAAGACGAGCCAACCAGAAGCGATCGAGGAAGCGATCGAGGAAGCGATCGAGGAAGCGATGTTACCGCAAACAGAGGGGCGGCCAAATTCATCGGCCACAGGAAGGACCGAAGGCTCGAAACGGAAACTCAATTAGTCGCATAATGTATATTATGTAAAATTTTGGTGTTTATTTTTATATCAATGACTTAAGTCGCAATAGCAATTCTTTGGGCAAAACCGATGAGGTTTGCAAAGTGGCTCAGGATGGGCGATCCAAGGTCCGGTGACCCCTGGAGTCGGATTGGACAAAGAAGGCCCTTCAGCAGGCTCTGGACGTGCGCGGCCTCGCCCCTCGCCCAGGGTGAAATTTGGCGGTGAAATGTGGTTCAGATCGCCTCGACGGTGAGGCCGTCGTAGGCCGGTTCAACGCCGTCCGGCAGTTCGGATTTGAGTGTCTCGTAGTCGAATACGCCGGACAGGTGGCTCAGAATTGTCCGTCTCGGTTTCACCCGCTCCACCCATCCCAGCACCTTGTCCAGGTGCGCGTGGGTCGGGTGCGGATCGCGCATCAACGCGCTGACGACCCAAACGTCGACGCCCCTCAATCCGTCCAACGTTTCGTCGGGCATTTCGACAACATCGGTCGAATAGGCAATCGGCCCGAAACGGTATGTCAGGGTCCGGCAGTAGCCGTGATCTTGATCAAAAACACTAATGCGAAACTTTCCAAGTTCAATCGTCTCGCCGGGGCCGGTCCGATGAGGTATCAACACGGGTCGGAAGAAGTTCGTCACACCTTCGGGAAGATCGCCCAGGCAGTACCCAAACCGGCTCTTCAGGTCTCCCAAGGTCACATCATCCGCCCAAATCGGGATCGGTTTTCGCATCGCCCGATTGACCGCTCGCAGATCATCGATGCCGTGAACATGGTCCGCGTGGGCATGGGTGAACAGCACGGCGTCCAAGGCTCGGATGTCGTTTCCCAAGAGCTGCCAATGCAAGTCCGGCGAGGTGTCGATCAATACCCGACTGTTTTGCTCTTCTACTAACATGCTGGGCCGCATGCGCCGGTTCTTTGGATTTTCGGGATCACAAAGCCCCCAACCCCATTCGATGGACGGTACGCCGGACGCTCCACCAGATCCTAGAACCGTGATCTTCATGGGCGCTGGGGACTCCGATCCGAGGGGGTTAAAGCGGTCTCTGGGCTTTGTCGAAAAGCCGGAAGAAATTGTCCGTCGTGGCCTCGGCCAGGGTCTCCGCAGAGACGCCCTTCAGTTCCGCCACCTTGGCCGCCGTGAAGGCCGTGAAGGCAGGCTCGTTGGTCTTGCCCCGGCGCGGCACGGGTGCCAGGAACGGCGCATCGGTTTCCACCAGCAGATGGTCCAACGGCACGCCGGAGACGGTTTCCCGCAATTCGTCCGCTTTCTTGAAGGTGACGATGCCAGAGATGGAAATATAGAGCCCGTGACCAACCGCGACCCTGGCTAGGTCCGGCCCGCCGCTGAAGCAGTGGATCAGACCGGGAAAGGCCCCCTGCTCCATTTCTTCGTCGATCATGGCGATGGTCTCGTCATCGGCATCGCGGGTGTGCACGATCACCGGCAGGCCCGTGCGCCGCGCCGCCTCGATGTGGGATCGAAAGTTCCGGACCTGATCATCGCGGGGGCTGTTGTCATAGAAGAAGTCCAGGCCGGTCTCGCCGAAGCCAACGACCTTCGGATGAGCGGCCAGCTCGATCAACTCCTCGGCGGAGGTCGCGGGCTCCGGGCCCGCGTTGTGCGGATGGATCCCGACTGTGCAGAAGATATGCTCGTAGGCCTCCGCGATTTTCAGCACCTGCTCGAACTTGGAAACATGGGTGCAGATGGTCAGCATGGCACCGATGCCGGCCTCACCGGCACGCGATATGACGTCGTCCAGTTGATCGGCGAACTCGGGAAAATCGAGGTGGCAGTGGCTATCGACGAGATAGCTGGAATCCGGCATGGCCTGCTTAAGCCCCCTTCTCTTCTTCGACGTGACGCGGGAAGACACCCTGCGGCTTCGGCAGCGCCGTACCCGGTGCCAGCGCATGCCCCTCGCCCAGGTGCGCGAAGTCTCTGGCGGTCTCGTCCTGGGCCAATTGATCCAGAAGCTTTGAGGCGGCGGTCGGGGTCACCGGCTGCATAAGGATCACCACATGGCGGATCACTTCAGCCAAGACATAGAGCACGGTCGCCATGCGCGCCGTATCCGTCTTTTTCAGTGCCCAGGGTGCCTGGTAGTCCACGTAGGCGTTGGCTGCCCGGATCACAACCCAGATGGCTTCCAGGGCCTCATGGAAAGCCTGAACATCCATATGGGCGGAGACGGTTTCGTACAACCCATAGGCCTGTGCCAAGAGAGCCCGGTCGTCATCGGTGAAGTCACCCGGCTGCGGTACGGCACCGTCACAATTTTTGGCGATCATGGACAATACGCGCTGAGCCAGATTGCCGAAGTCATTGGCCAGTTCGCCATTCATGCGGTTGACCATTGCGCGCTTGGAGAAGTCGCCATCGTTGCCGAACGGTACCTCGCGCAGCAGAAAATAGCGAACCTGATCCAGGCCATAGGTCTCCATCAGCTCCAACGGATCGATCACGTTGCCGAGCGACTTGGAAATCTTCTGGCCCTCGTTCGTCCACCAGCCATGAGCGAAGACCCGCTTCGGCGGCGCGATCCCGGCTGCCATCAGGAAGGCTGGCCAATAGACAGCATGAAAACGCAGGATATCCTTGCCGACCATGTGCAGGTCGGCGGGCCAATAGGTCCGGAAGGTGTCGGACTCCGTTTCCGGGTACCCCACCGCCGTGATGTAGTTTGTCAGAGCATCGAGCCAGACATAAAAGATGTGAGCATCATCATCCGGCACCGGCACGCCCCACTTGAAGCTGGTCCGCGAGACGGACAAATCCTGCAGCCCGCCCTTGACGAAACTCATGACCTCGTTCCGGCGGGTCTGCGGCAGAATGAAATCCGGGTTTTCGTCATAGTAGGCCAGCAGGCGATCCTGCCAGGCGGACAGACGGAAGAAGTATGACGGCTCCTCGACCCATTCCACCGGCGCACCGGTCGGTGCCACTTTGTTGCCATCGGGGCCATCGATCAGTTCGCCTTCGCCGTAAAACGCCTCGTCCCGCACGGCATACCAACCGGCATAGGAGCCGAGATAAATATCGCCTGTCTCCTTCAGCTTGGCCCAGAGCGCCTGGCAGGCAATCCGGTGGCGGGTCTCGGTCGTACGGATGAAATCATCATGGGTGAAGTTCATCTCGTCAGCGAGATCGCGAAAGTTCTGAGAGACCTTATCCGTGAAGGCCTGGGGGTGGATGCCAGCCGCCTCGGCGGATTTTTCAACCTTTTGGCCGTGTTCATCGGTACCGGTCAGAAATTTGACATCATAGCCATCCAGCCGTTTGAAGCGCGCCAGCACATCGCAGGCCAGCGTCGTATAGGCATGGCCGATATGGGGCTTGTCGTTCACATAGTAGATCGGTGTTGTGACGTAGTAGCGCTTGGGCTCGGACATCGGGGACTCTCAAATGGGTCAAAAGGTCAACCTGAAAGGGGCTCAGGAACCACGGGCGGCGGCTTCGACTTCAAGAAACACGGTCAACAGCACCTGCTTCCGGTCCAGGTTCACCGCCGTTGTTCGCTCGAACAGGTGGCGGCTGTTTTCCCATACGGTAAGCCAGCGTTCAAGGTTGGCCTCAGGGGCCAGCCGATTGATCAACTCCGCTTCCCGCCCGTCGGTCGCCCGGGTTCCACCGCCGGATGTGGCGATGATCAAGCGGTTGAGGAAACCGGCAAGCAATTCAGTCAGCGTCTGAAAGGCCGCTTCCTGGCCCGTTCTGGCCAGCTTGTCGGTCAGGCTTTGCAAGGATGTTGCGTCCAACCGGGGCAGGCTGGCAAGCAGGTTCATCAGGTTGTCAAACAGCTCCAACCCGCCTTCGCCCGACAAAGCTCTGGCGCGGCCCAGGCTTCCGTCGGCCAACCGAGCCAGCCGGGTCACATCGGCTTCCGGGAGATCGGGAAGGGCCCTTGCGATCTCGGCGCTCAAAACCTGGTCGTCCAACGGCTTGCAGGCCAATTGGCGGCAGCGGGACCGGATTGTCGGCAGAAGACGACCGGGGTTGTGGCTGACCAATAAAAGCAGGCAGCGCTCCGGCGGTTCCTCCAGGACCTTCAACAGGGCATTGGCGGCGTTGCGGTTCATCTCGTCGGCGCTATCGACAATCACGACCCGCCAGCCGCCCTCGCCCGACGTCATGCCGAAAAAGCTGCCGATGCCGCGCACATCGTCGATCACGATCTCAGAGCGATACCGCCCGCGTTTTTCATCAAAGGCGCGCTCGACGACAAAGAGGTCCGCATGGGACCCGGTAGCGACCCGCCGGAAGACCGGGTCTTCCGGGTTCAAGCTTAGATCCGCAGGCGCGACGGCCGGAAGATCATCGCCGAACAGCCCAGCACCGGCATCCAATTCAGCGGTTTCCGCCGTTCCGGCTTTCAGGACATGCCGGGCGAAGCGATAGGCCAGCGTTGCCTTGCCAATGCCCTTGGGTCCGGTCAACAGCCAGGCATGAGGGCAACGGCCACTGGAAAAGGCACGGGCCAATTCCGCCTCTGCCTGATCCTGTCCGACAAGGTGCGCGATCTCCCGGGGATGGGGAATCTCGTCGTCCATCAACTGCGCCCCGGTGAACCGAACTTTCTGTGGAAGCGTCGTTCGACCTCTGCCGTCACCTCTGCCGCGATTTCATCCGGTTCCCGGTTCGCATCCAGCACGATGCAACGCCCGGGCTCTTTTGACGCGATATCCAGGAAGCCCTTTCGAAGCCGCTCGTGGAAGTCCCGGTCCATGCGCTCATAGCGGTCCTGTGCGGGGCCGGCCTTGGCTCCGTCCCGCTCCGCCGCCCGACCGAGCCCGACCTCGACCGGCAGGTCCAGAATAAACGTAAGGTCCGGCTTGAATCCACCAATGACTAGCCGGTGAAGCCGCCGGATGGTTTCCGGATCAATACCGAACCCATAGCCCTGGTAGGCCAGCGTCGAATCCGCATAGCGGTCACAGAGAACCCATTCCCCCTCGCCCAGGGCGGGCATGACGCGCCTCGTCAGGTGCTCCCGACGGGCGGCATAGTGCAAGAGCACCTCCGTCATCGCACCCCAGCGATTGGTCTCTCCGGACACCAGCAGGGCCCGGATGTCTTCGGCACTTTCGCACCCCCCCGGCTCCCGCGTCAGGCAACAACGGACACCCCTTTCTTCGAGGAAAGCCGCCAATCGCTTGATCTGGGTCGATTTCCCACCGCCCTCACCGCCTTCAAAGGTGATGAACGGCGGGCGGTTTTCGCTTCCCATAAGGCTCGCCTCAACCGGTGGAGCCGAAAATCAAATGCTCAAGCGCAGCCATCAGCCGCCCCCAGAGCCCCAACCGTGCGACGCTCTCGGCAGCAACCAGAGGCACCGACACGGTTTCGAAACCGGGAGCGGAGACCTCGAGCTTGCCGACCGTTTCGCCCTCTGCGATGGGTGCCTTCAACGGCCCATGATAGACGACCTCGGCCTTCATTTGGTTGCGCGAGACTTTCGGCATGCTCAGCAGCAGCGCGTCGGCCACGACGATCGACACCGTCGGATTCTGGCCCAGCCAGACAGCGGCCTGGCCCACGTCCTCACCACCGGTAAACAACTGGTAGAGGCCGTGTTCCCGGAAACCCCATTGCATCAGGCGCTCGGTTTCCTGTGCCCGCGCTTTGCGGCTTTCCAGGCCATTTACCACCAGGACCAACCGACGCCCATCCCGGACAGCGGAGGCCGTAAGGCCATATCCGGCCTCGTTGGTATGGCCGGTTTTCAGCCCGTCGGCACCTTCCATGCTGTAGAGCAGCGGGTTGCGGTTGTCCTGTTTGATGTTGTTGTGGGTGAAGCTGGTTTCCTTGAAGATCGGATAGAGATCCGGGAATTCGGTGATCAACAGGTTCGACAAGCGCGCCAGATCTCGGGGCGACATCCATTGGTCCGGATGCGGCCAGCCTGTCGAGTTGGCGAAATGGGACTGCGTCAACCCGATCTCTTTGGCCCGCTTGGTCATGGCTGCAGCGAAGGCTTCCTCGCTGCCCATCAGGCCCTCTGCGACAACGATACAGGCATCATTGCCCGATTGAATGATGATTCCACGGATCAGATCTGAAACCGTGACCTTGCTGTCAGGCTCCAGAAACATGGTCGAACTGCCTGTCGCCGCCCCACCCTTTTTCCAGGCATTGCGACTGACGGTAAAGGTGTCGTCCATTTTCAGGCGACCATCTTTAAGGCGCTCGAACACCATATAAAGCGTCATCAGCTTGGACATGGAAGCAGGCGGCATCGGCTGATCAGCCTGCTTCTCTAACAAGACCGTACCGGTCGCGACTTCCACCAGAATGGCTTGACGCGCGGAGGTTTCCTCAGCTTGCGGGGCACTCGCCAAGCCCAGGACAATCAAAAAGGCACCGCCTGCGATGGCTTTGGTCAGGATGGTCTTCATCAAGCTGCTCCGTCAATCCACGGTTATCTTCGATCCCGGATAGCCTGCGCCAATCACGCGGGCCAGTAGGGCATCGGCCTGTTCCACCGTCGGGACCGGCCCGATACGGACCCGGAAATAGTCGCGCCCATCCACCAGGACCTGCGCGATGTCCACCCGACCGATGCCGGACAACCGGGCGCGGGCCCGATTGGCATTGTCAAACTGGGTAAAACTGCCGGCCTGAACCCAAAGATTGGCCTGAGCCGGAACCGCGCGGAATTCCACCTGCTCCGTCGGCTGCCAGCCCTGGTTTACCTGGACCGAGCCCGCTCCGGTATTGAGAGACGACTGCGGAGCCCTGGCGGGCGGCGGCGATGGCACGGCAGAACCGCCAACAGACGCCTTCCCCCCCGGTGGCGGCGCAAGCCCGGCAGAAGCGACGGCTTCCTTCGGCATGGCCTCGGCCTTGATCGGTGCCTTGCTGGCGCTCAGGGCCTGCCCCCGTTGGGCAAGGGCGGCCAGTTGACGGCTTTCATCGGCCAGAACCTGAACCCGGACTTTCGCAATCCCCTGCTGTTCAAAGCCCAACAGTTGCGCTGCTCGCCTCGACATATCGATGATCCGTTCCCCGGAAAAGGGGCCCCGATCATTCAGGCGCGCGGTGATGGAGCGACCGTTCTCGAGATTGGTGACGCGAACGACGCTCGGCATCGGCAAGGTCTTGTGGGCGGCGGAAACGGCGTTCATATCGAAGATTTCGCCATTTGCCGTCTTTTTGCCATGGAAGTTCGGCCCGTACCAGGAGGCAATACCCGTCTCGTCATAGTCATAGTTGACTTCAGGATAGTACCAAATCCCCTTGATTTGATAAGGGTTTCCAACCTTG
Source organism: Magnetovibrionaceae bacterium (assembly GCA_049603795.1). Classification (GTDB taxonomy): domain Bacteria; phylum Pseudomonadota; class Alphaproteobacteria; order Rhodospirillales; family JBMYSY01; genus JBMYSY01. The sequence continues at coordinate 85,782 of JBMYSY010000012.1, read as the reverse complement.
TAGTAGCCGCCTTCCTGGGCGTTGGAGATTTTCTTGGCCCCTGCGATCAGAAACCGAGCCTCGCTGCACGCGGCAACGGTGAACAGACAGGCAATGATCAGGCCGAACCGGAGCAAAACGACCATGGATCAGCCCCCTGCCTTGGCCCGCAATGCGGCCAACAGACTGATATCGGCGTGACCGTCGGCAGGGCGGCCGGAACTTCGTTGAAAGGCCCGAACCGCTTTGCGGGTCCCGCTGCCCATGATGCCGTCAACACCGCCGGGATCGAAGCCCATGACGGTCAATAGACGCTGGATTTCTATAACGTTCTGGCGGCTGAGCGGGCGTTCCTCGACCCGTGCGGTCAGGAAGGGGCCACCCCCGACCAGACGGTCCGCCAGATGGCCAACGGCCAGAGCATAAGAGATCGACCGGTTCCAGATCATGATGGTTCGAAAATTCTGATAGACCAGGAAAGCGGGCCCCTTGATTCCTGCCGGCATGACGAGGGAGGCGTCGATGTCGACCGCCGGCAGGTCCCGCCCGTCGAACCGCCGGATGCCCAGACGCTGCCAGTCCGCAATACGCTTTTTCGTCCCCAAACCCGCCAGATCGAGATCGAAACCCTTGGGCAGGCGGACCTCCCGTCCCCAGGTCCGCTGCGGGTCCCATCCCGATTGAGCCAGATAGTTGGAAGCCGAAGCAAAGATGTCCGCGAAGGAGCCGAAGTGGTCCCGCTTTCCATCGCCGTCCCCATCGACCGCATAGGCCTTGAAGGTGGTCGGGATGAACTGAACATTGCCGATCGCACCGGCCCAGGAGCCCTTGGCATCCTCGGCCAGATCGCCGCGCGCCATCAACTCCAGGGCGGTCAGAAGCTGTTCGCGGAAGAAAGCACCCCGGCGCGGGTTGTAGGCCAGGGTCACGAGGGAGCCGATCACCGGCATCTTTCCAGTATAGCCACCGTAATTGGTCTCCATCCCCCAGAAGGCGACCAGAAAGCGCGGCTGGACCCCGTAACGGGCAGCGATCCGTTTCAATTGCGAGCCGTGCTTGGCCAACATCTCCCGGCCCTTGGCGATCCGGGTTTCGCTGACACGCTTATCGAGGTAGCCCCAGAAGGTTTGGGTGAATTCCGGCTGGCGGTTGTCCAGTTCGATCACGCGCTCAATCGGTGTCACCCCGCTCAAGACACGATCCAGAAGCCCCGCTGGAATCCCCCGGCCCAGAGCCTCTTGGCGCAAGCCGTCCATCCAGGCCTGGAAAGCCGGGTCACTGTTCTGCGCCTGCACTGGGGTCAAGAACCCCGAAGCACCTAGGATCAGCGCGGCACATACCCCCGCAATCAGCCTTAACATGGTCTGGACCCTTTCAATGGGATTGATCCCAATCGCAAATATTTTGGACCAAAGAATCGATAAACGATGCGTATTCGAGTTTGCCACGCCGTCACGTCGCATCAAAGGGTCGCCGCTCAATTTGCAGCCCTCATTCGGGCGAGGGATAGAGGCGATCCGTCCGCCCCGTCACATAGTAGGCTAACAGGCCCAGGCTTTCATGAAGGGCCCTGCCGGTCCAACTGAGCCCGGAGCTGAGATTAAAACGGAATCCGATCTCGCGACCGGGTGGAAAGCTGGGGTCAACCGGATAGGCGATCAAAGGCGGCCAACCCGCCTTGGCAAAGCTGCCCATGGATCGGGGCATATGGGCTGCATCTGTCACCAAGATCCAGATCTCGCCTGGCTTCGGTGCAGCAAGGGCGAAGGCCCGTTCGGCGTTTTCCGCCGTGTTCCGGCTGTCTCGCTCGGTGATCACCCGCCCGGAATCGACGCCCAGGCGGCCAAACACGGGCAGGACGTAGTCGGCCTCCCTCACCTCCTGGTCCAGCAGTCGCCCGGACCCGCCGGTAAAGACCAGTTTCGCATCCGGATAGGCAAGGGCGAGGTCCGCTCCCTCCCAAATCCGTTCCACATTCCCGCCAAAGGCCGGTCGCCCTGTCGCCGCGCTGACCCAGGGATTGATCACGCCGCCCAGGACGACGATTCCATCAACTTGCTGGGGCATCTCGACCGGAAAGGGGAAGCGCTGTTCCAGATGTCTGATCACCCATTCACCCGCCGGCACCACAGCCACGACCAGCACGAACACGATTGCGCCGAGGCCGATCCGCCAGGCCCAACGCCGAAACCCAACGACCGCCAGAACCAGGACCAGAATAGCCAGGACCAACAGAAAATTCGCGGGATTTGCCAGAAACCCAAGGATCTTGGAGAGCGCGAAGAACATGTCGCTCAAACCCCGTCGTCCGGTGCCGCCCTGACAGTGATGAGAAAGATCAACAGAACTGAACAGATGCCTAAGCTGCCCAACCACCAACTGTGCCAGGCGCTGTAGTTCACGCAGGCCATGACCATTGACGCAACGAAGGCCGTATGGACCAGACTCGACGGCAGCCGCCCCGAAACCTTGATCAAACGCTGCAACAACACACCGCCGCCAAACAGGATCATCACGGCCCCCAAAAGGCCCAATTCCAACCACCATTGGAGGGGCTGGTTATGGGGGTGCAGGGGAAGGCTCTCCATCACCACGCTCCAGCCGGTATCGGAGTGGCGTTTCTCCTCGGCCTTGCCCGTGAAGTGCTTCGACGAACCCAACCCCCAGCCCAACAAGGGCCGCTCCGCGATGCGATCACCGACGTAGTCCCAAATGATCAACCGCGGAAAGACTGCATTGATGCGACCGTGTTGCTTGACTTCGCCCTCGTCCGCATAGCCCAGCAGCGGCAAGACATCCTTTGGCATTGGCGGGTTGAGCGAGAACATCGGTATACCGAACCCAACAACCACCAGGCCTAAGACAGCGCCAATCCGCAGGCCCTTGATCCAGACAAGACCCAGCAGCAGAGCCAAGCCGCCGCCCAGCATGCCGAGGGCAGCGGTCGAACTGGAACCTTGCAATACCCCAGCCAGACCTAAACCCCAGACCGCGAAAACAGGCCAGGTGCGGCATCCGAGTCCCCGCCAAGCGGCGGCCAGAACCGGCCAAGTGATGACGACAAAGGCGGCCAGCCCCTGGTTATAGGGTGGCGGCAAGCCGGGTCGCGTTCGTTCATAGACGGTCAGATTATAATAGAGCGCGCCTTCGGTGATCAGTTCGAACTGCAAAACAACCAGAGCCAGGAGATAGCCCAGGACGATGGCCCGGCAAAAGCCCACCAGCGCGCGTTTCGATACCCGGTTACCCCCTGCGAGACGGTGGGCATAGAGCCCCGCAAGACCAACCGCCACCGCAAGCCCCAAAAGCCTCGGCCAGGCATCAAGGGTCCCCTCCGGGCTCAAAGACCAGAACCAACTGGCCGCGCCGTAACCCAGGAAAACCAGGGGCAGCAGCCATTCCCAACGAAGGTGTTTAAGATCAACCGACCGGCGGTCCAGGACCAACCCGCCCAAACCGATCAGCCCAAAAACCCCCATGGTTGCCGCCATGCCTTTCGGTGCCACCAGGGCCAACACGGGCAGGCCTGCGCCGAGAACGCAGAGCGGATAAAACAAGAGGTTTGAGCGCTGCAAGGTCGAGGGCTCCGGTCAAAACGCAAAAAAACGGCAACGGGCGCGGACGCTATCACGCCCCTCCCCGACCCGTAAATGGCGGCTTTCCGTCGCTACCAGTCGTTTCGCAATTCCCGCAGTTTCAGGAACACGGTCTTTGGATCCGGGGCCTCGCCGATATCGGCAAAGCTGGCCTGCAATTGCCTGATGACGGTCGCATTGTCCAGACGGAAGAACGTGTTGATCTCGCGTTCCAGGCCGATGGTCGTCACCATTGCCTGGTCAGGGTCCTGACCCGAGATATCGAGAAGAAGCTCCTGGGCTTTCTTGTTGTCGGGCTCCCGGTCGAGCGTAAATTGCAGGTTGTTTTCAATATAGTCGTGTCCGGGGTAGATCAACGTGTCGTCACTGAGACGAGAGAGCTGTTCCGAAAATGTCTGAAAAAGTTCGTTCGGATGACCACCATTGTGGCAGTTCCCGGCACCCGCATTAAACAGCGTATCGCCACAGAAAAGCGCAGGCCTCTCGGTACGGGATAGCAGACAGACGTGGGCCATGGTGTGGCCGGGCGTGTCCAGCACCTCCAGTTCAACCCGCTTGCCGACGCGGACCACATCGCCCGCAGCCAAACCCTCGGTCTGTTCGGGCACCCGGCCCTTTCCGTTGGCATGGGCCAAAACCTTGGCACCCGTCTCGCGCACCATGGCCTTGTTGCCACCGACGTGATCGCCATGTTCGTGGGTGTTCAGGATTTGGGTAATGGTGAAACCACGCTGCTTGGCGAGGCTGAGGCATTTCTGGTGATCAAGCGGATCGATAGCCAAAGCCTCCCCTGTTTCCGGACAGGCGATCAGGTAGTTGAAGTTCCGGTAGGCGTTCCCGGTCCAAATCTGTTCGACGATCATGTCAACTTCCCTCAACCATCTTCAGCGGCTCTGCCAAGCCGACAGCGCTTAAACCGAAGGCATAGATCAGCGCGATTTCATCCAGGCGGTCAAAACGCCCCGAGGCCCCACCGTGCCCCGCCTCCATGTTGATACGCAACAGCAAAGGCTTATCCCCGGTATCCTTGGCGCGCAGCTTGGCGATCCACTTGGCCGGCTCCCAATAGGTAACACGAGGGTCCGTCAGCCCCCCCGTTGCGATGATCGCCGGATAGGCCTGCTCGGTCACGTTGTCATAGGGCGAATAGTCCAGAATGGTCCGATAGGCTGCCTCATCTTCGATCGGGTTGCCCCATTCCGGCCATTCCGGCGGTGTTAGCGGCAACTGGTCGTCCGCCATGGTGTTCAGGACATCCACAAAGGGCACCTCGGCGAGAATGGCACCGAAGCGATCGGGGCCCCGGTTGGCGACCGCTCCCATTAACATGCCGCCTGCGCTGCCGCCATGGCCGACGATCCGGCCCTTGGCTGTGTATCCCTCGGCAATCAGATGATCGGCAGCGGCCAGGAAATCGCTGAAGGTATTCGCCTTCTTGGGCCCCTTGCCGTTTTGGTACCAGTGGTACCCTTTCTCCATCCCGCCCCGGATGTGAGCAATGGCATAGACCATACCGCGGTCGATCAGGCTGAAACGGTTCGTGGCAAAGCCGGCCGGCATCGCCATGCCATAGGACCCATATCCATAGAGCAGCAAAGCCGCCGAGCCATCCCGGGGCGTATCCTTATGACGAATGACCGAGACCGGCACCAGTTCTCCATCCGGGGCCGGGGCCATGAGCCTGTCCGCGATGTAGTCCGCCGGATCGTGCCCGCTCGGCACCTCCTGGACCTTGCGAACGACCCGGGTGCGCCTTCGCATATCATAGTCGAACACGGTCTGCGGGGTGGTCAGAGACGTATAGGTGAACCGCAGGATATCTGTCTTGTACTCATATCCCGCCACCATCCCCAACTCGTAGACCGGCTCGTCAAAATCAAGAGCATGACCCTCACCTGTTTCAACATTTCGAACCTGAATCTTCGGCAGCCCTTCAATCCGCTCCAGCCAGACCAGCCAGTCCTCGAAGACCAGGACAGAACGGATAAGGCGCCCCCGCCGGTGCGGTTCCAGATCGCTCCAGCCCGCCTGTTCCGGCGCATCCAGGGGGGCTCGGGATAGCTTGAAATCTTCTGCGCCATCCGCATTGGTCCGGATGATCCAATGATCGCCCTGATCGGTATAGTCCACTTCGAGGTCCCGGACCCGGCCGTGCAGGAGCTTTGCCTTTGCCGCGGGATCGGCGGCATCAAGGGCATAGACCTCCGAGGTCGTATGGTTATGGGCGTGGATCAGGACGAACCGCCCGCTTTCGGTCTTGGAGACACCAACGAAGAATCCGGGATCCTGCTCCTCGTAGACCACTTCGTCTTGTTCAACAGGCGCGCCCAACCGGTGGCGCATGACCTTGCAGGGCCGGTGATTGTCATCCAGCACCGTATAATAAAGTGTCCGCCCGTCTTCCCCCCAGGTCACGTCGCCTTGGACATGTTCGATAACATCGTCCAGCAAGGCACCTGTCGCCATATCCTTCACAACAATCGTGAAGTATTCAGACCCTTTTGTGTCTAGGCTGTAGGCCACATGGGCGTGGTCCGGCGCGTGTTCGCAATCGCCAATCTTCAGAAAGGCCTCGCCTTCCGCCAAAGCATCTCCATCGACCAACAGGGTTTCGCTATGCTCCGAGGCCAAACGGTCGCGGCGATAGAAGATCGGATGCTGTCCGCCTTCGCGGTACCGAACGGCATAGGAAAAGTCGCCGTCCGGCGCAGGAACCGAAGAGTCATCTTCCCGGATCCGTCCGCGCATCTCGGCCACCAAGTCCGCACGCAACTCGGCCAGAGGAGCAAGGGCCGCCTCGGTAAAGGCGTTTTCGGCTTCCAGATAGCTGCGGATTTCTCCGTCCAACGTTTCAGGCTCACGCATCACGGCCTGCCAATTCGGATCCTTCAGCCAGGCATAATCGTCTTCCGTTGAGTGGCCGTGCAAGTTCAGGGTTTCGGGGCGGACGGCGGCAATGGGTGCTTTCAAGGCAAAATCTTTCTTGTCGGGGTTCCCGTTGGCCGGAGGCCTTGATACCGGGCCAGGACTCCCAAGGTTAGAAACAACAATCGCGGATAGAAAACATATCGGCAAAGCAGCAGGGGAGATCAACGCCCATGTCGGATCAGTCAGACATCGACGTCATCGAGCACTTCTTTTTCATTCAGTCTCCCTTTGCCTATCTGGGGCTCAGTCGCCTGAAATCGATTGCGACCAATCAGGGCAAGACCATCCGGCATCGGCCCATGGACATCGGTCGCATTTTCCCGGAAACCGGCGGCACGCCGCTCGCCAAACGCCCCCCTGCCCGACAGGCCTATCGTCTTGTCGAATTGGAGCGTTGGCGGACCTATCTGGGCATCCCGCTTAATCTGGAGCCGGCCTTCTTCCCCTTCCCCGCCTGGCCGGCGAGCGGCCTGATCTTGGAAGCCCGCGCGCGCGGTCTGGACGCAGATGCCCTGGTCTTGGCGATCATGCGCGGCTGCTGGGCCGAACAGCGCAACATGGGCGATGAGGGCGACTTGGCGCTTGTCCTGGCCGAAGCCGGTTTCGACACAGATCTGCTGACCGCCGTTTTGGACAATCCGGAGCTAAACAACGCCTTCGAGGCAGAATCGGAGGCCGCCTTGTCCAAGGGAGTCTTCGGCTCCCCCTTCTACATTTGGAACGGCGAGGCCTACTTCGGCCAGGACCGCCTTGACTTTCTCGACCGCAGCTTGGCCGCCAAAACCTGAGCCCCGTTCAAACCTTTTCGAAACCCGCCAGGCATGGTACATGCCCGGTTCCCGCACGGAGGAGAGGTGGCCGAGCGGTTGAAGGCACCGGTCTTGAAAACCGGCAAGGGTGAAAGCTCTTCGTGGGTTCGAATCCCACCCTCTCCGCCATTTCCTCGATCTCATCCGCTGTTATTTCACGTGGAATAACGACGTCTTGAATTCCAGTCCCACCCTCAATCCTGCACTTTGCCTTCGTTGGGAAGTGTTAGGGATCGGACCTCTTCTTCCGACTCCGCTATACTATTGTCTGGCGCAGCCAACTCACGAGAGAAGTCCGCTTTGCTTCTGGCCCTTTACTGCGAAAACAGCGATACCTCGGAAACCGCGTGGTTGGACGGTTATGTGGAACCGGAAGACCACAAATCTGCCGGCGCTCATCGATCCAAGGCCAGAGCCAGGCAAAGCCTCCTTGCCCGCGCCCTTCTCAGGCTGCTTTTTCGTGCCACGGCCTCCAGCCCCGAGTCCGCAACCGCGCTATCCATCGCCCGCTCGGAGAATGGCGGCCTTCACCTGACCGATGCGATGTCGGGCGCGACCCTATTCGGATCGGTCAGCCACAGCGGTCCCCTGGTTTGTGCTGCTCTCAGCGACCTGGGTCCGATTGGGATTGACGGCGAGTGGATCAATCACGGGAGGGACATCGTCAATCTGGTGCAGCAAATCGCCCCTTCGTTCCGCGGAACTCCTCGGGAAGCCTACCGGCTTTGGACAAGAAACGAAGCCTGCGGGAAGGCTTTGGGGTGCGGCCTCTTGCTTCCCGTGCCACCAGTTTTGGCCGAGCCGCAGTTTTTAGCCGCGCAAAACAGGGAACCTGACACAAGTTCTTCGTGCACCCTTCAGCTCTCGATCGGAGGAGAGGCCGTCACTTGCCGGTCGTTCAGCCTGGCCGATTTTGAGCTGACCATCGCTGTCCGTCCGCTTCCTCAAGGTAGAGAAATCAACCAACGGCCTTAGGCCATCGAGGAACAACCGGCAGAGCCCACAACAGGCGGCCCACAGCCCCTCGGCCAATGGCTAAACAGATGAAAACACCACAGAAATGACAAAAGCGGCTACTACTTTCACGAATGACATCGGACTCTAATGTGGTTATTTACAAGAGACAGGGGCGCGCTTAAAAAAACGGAACGATGAAAACGGAGGGTTGATAAATGAAGGTGTTCGGTCGAGTCTTAATTCTTGCTTTGGTCACGTTGCAACTCAGCGCCTGTTTCGGGCGCGAGCAGGTGATCTACAGCAATGTCAGCCGCTCCATTCCGGCCTCGGCGCAATCGCTGAGCCTGGCCGAAATTTCGTCCGTGATCCAACAAACGGCCATCAGCCGAAATTGGATCGCTAAGCCGGTCGACGACAACACCATTCGCATCACCCACGAAATCCGAACCCACATGGCGGCCGCCGAAATCACTTTTTCGCAGGACAGCTATAAGACCACCTATGTGGACAGCACGAACCTACTTTACAAAGGCTCGACGATTCACCGGAACTACAATCGGTGGGTGAGAAATCTGGAGCAAGATATTGATATCGCCCTGCGCCGCGCAGCGAGCCTCAAATAGTCGCGCGGCCTGGTGCGCGATATGACGCTTGCGTTCCGCATTTTAGACTGGTCGGCCTGGGCACCGGAGCCCTATTCAGAGGTACAAAGCTCACCCGACGGTTCTGGAACGGTCGGCGACACTGACGTGGCTCCCGCCGTGGCCCCGGACGTCAAGGACCTTCCGATGTCGCTTCGGCGTCGCCTAAGTCCTGCCGGTAAAATGGCTCTTCGGGTCGCCTATGATGTCGGATGCGGAAAATCGGACCGGCTCGTCTTCAGTTCCCGCTACGGCGACTGCAATCAGACGGTGGCCATGCTCAAAGATCTGGCGACGGAAACGCCCCTTTCTCCCGCGCGGTTCAGTACCTCTGTCCATAACGCCTACGCCGGACTGTTATCCATCGCTTCGGGTAATCGGCAGTCCCATACCGCCATCGCAGCCGGGCCCGCGTCATTCTGCGCCGGGCTGACCGAGGCAATCTGCCTCGCCCTGGATGATCCGGGTTTGCCGGTCGTCTTGGTTCAATACGATGTCCCGGTCGCAGCCTTTTACGAGGTCGGGGACGATCTCTCACCTGTCCCCGTCGCCCTCGCCCTGAGGCTTGTCGCGACCGGAACGGAGGGCCAAGCCGTGTCCTTTTCCTGTCGCCCGTCAGAAGATGACAATCAGTCGTCGGGCGACCCGACAACGGCTTTCGTGGAGTTCCTTGCGCAAGAACAGGCCGCTTGGAAATGGACAGACGGAACAACGGAATGGACCTGCGAAAAACATGCCGCATAGGCTCTACTATTGCTGGCGACTCCTAGCCACCGGCATCGCCTTCGCGGCATTCAGCCTCGGGGGTTTCCTGCTAACGGTCACGGCTTTCCCTTTGGTCGGATGGGCTTCCTCAACGGCCGAGAGGCGAAGCAGGCGAATACGCTGGCTCATCCACAAGACATTCCAGCTCTTTGTCTTGTCGCTTGTGGCCGGGCGGATCATCGACTTTACGTCCCGGGGCCGTGCAGGCCTGATGGGAAATGGCAAAGGCCGTCTGATCGTTGCCAACCATCCGACACTCATCGATGTCGTCCTTCTCGTGTCCTTGATGCCGCAGGCGCAATGTATCGTGAAGCACTCGCTGTGGTCGCACCGTTTCCTTGGCGGTGTCATGCGCGGGGCCGGCTATATTCGCAACGACGGCAACCCTGAGACAGTGCTCGGGCAATGCCGGGATGCCATTTCTCAAGGCCTGGACATTATCATCTTCCCCGAAGGCACCCGATCAGTACCCGGTCAGTCCATCAAGTTCCAGCGGGGTTTTGCCAATATCGCGACCATGGCCCCCTGTGATATACAACTGGTCACCATCACCTGCCGACCGCCGACCTTGGCCAAAGGAAGCCCCTGGTACGACATACCGCCGACCCGGCCCGCTTTCCAACTGACTGTAGACGAGCAAGTTGATATCAGCCGTTACCTCACCAACGACCCCCGTTCCAAAATCGTGCGGCGTCTGACCCGTGATCTGGAACGCCATTACAGCGGAATCTTGACCAATGGACAGGCTTGAAGAAGAACTGAAGAAACTTATCGTCGAGACGCTCAACCTGGAGGATATCGAACCCTCTGAGATCGTAAGCGACGAGGCTCTTTTCGTGGACGGCTTGGGCCTGGATTCCATCGACGCCTTGGAGTTGGGCATGGCCATTCAGAAGACTTACGGGATCAAGATGAGTTCGAAGGACGAAAACATCCGCTCCCACTTCCAATCCGTCCGGAACCTGGCTGCGTTTATCCAGTCCGAACAGGGGAAATGACGTCATGATGACCAAAGACGAAATTTTCGCCGAGCTCAGCCGACACCTGATCGACCTTTTTGAGGTGCCGGAAGACGAGATCACCGCCGACGCCCTGCTGTTTGAAGATCTGGACCTGGACAGCATTGATGCGGTCGACCTGATCGTAAAGCTTCAAGAAATGACCGGCCGGAAAATTCCACCCGAGGATTTTAAAACGGTGCGCAGCGTCGGCGACATCGTCGAGCGCGTCCACGAAATGATGCGGTCGTCTGAGGCAAACTGACAATCTCGGTCGGGAACTCGCTGAAGATGGCACGCCCCCAAATCCGGATTTCATCGCTTCTGGTCGCCGGCATCGGGCTAGCCTATCCGTTCGCCGTCTACTTCGGTCTGACCTACCTGTCTCCCCTGGTGATCGGAGGCCTTTTGGTCGGCTTTCTTCTGCTCAGGCTTATACTGAAGTGGGAACGGGAAGCCCCCAGGCTTGATCTCGCGGTTCTCCTGCTGACCCTTGTCGTCGTGGTTGTCACGATGTTTTTTGATCAGGCTCTGGCGATCAAGATTTATCCGGTTGCCATCAGCCTAGGGCTGGCCTGCGTTTTTGGCTATTCCGTGCTGTCACCGCCAACCGTCATCGAGCGATTTGCGCGCATGGTGGAACCCGATCTCAATGGACGGGGCGTCATCTATACGCGCAATGTCACGCTTGTTTGGATCGCCTTCTTTCTGGTGAATGCCTGCCTCTCTGCCGCGTCCGCCGTGATTGGGGATCTGGAAACCTGGGTGCTTTATAATGGGTTCATATCCTATGTCTTGATCGGCAGCCTTTTTGCCGGTGAATTCATCGTCCGGCAGTTCGTCAAAAAGCACCACAGGGAAAGCCTACCCGAATGATGCGGTTGTCCTCTCTGTTGGTTTCGGATCGACCGACCGGAACACCCGTGGCCCTGGTCAATGGCCAGTTGAGAACCCTCGCTGACTTTCGGGGCGATGTGGCGGGACTGGTCGCCCAACTCGACAGCGCAGAGGCCGATCGAATCTGTCTGTACTCGGACTGCACCTACAGGTTCGCCGTCGGGCTTTTCGCCGGTCTCCACGCCGGGAAGTCGGTTCTCCTCCTCCCCAATGCGCAGCCTCAGGTGCTGACCTCAAGCGCAGGCGATGACGGGCTTCTCCTCAGTGAGGTGGCACCACCAGAAGGGCTACGCCACCTGGCCTTGCGGATCGACCAGCCAGGCTCTTCTTTGGATTTCGTCCGGCTGGACCCGGAGGCCTGTAGCCTGGAATTCTTCACCTCGGGCTCGACCGGCGAAGCCAAGCCGATCGCCAAGCGCCTCTTTCAGTTGGAAGAAGAATGCGTCGTCCTGGAAAAAACATGGGGAGATGAAATCGGCGGAATGCCGGTTCTGGCAACCGTCTCGCACCAGCACATCTACGGTATGCTTTTCCGTGTCCTCTGGCCCTTGTTGGCAGGACGCCCCTTTATCGCTGAAACCCATTTGTATTGGGAAACCCTGGTGGCAGCCCTGACCGGCCCCTCCGTCATCGTTTCCAGTCCAGCCCATCTGTCGCGGTTCCCGCCCCAGTTGGAGATCACACCCCAACAGCTGCCGGGAAAGGTGTTTTCCTCGGGCGGCCCGCTTGGGTTTGAAGCGGCTCAGACAACGCTTCATCACCTCGGAGCCTTACCGGTCGAGGTCTTTGGCAGCACCGAAACGGGTGGCATCGCCTATCGCAGCCAGGGCCATCCAAACGCCCCTTGGCGATGTTTTAAGGGCGTCGAGGTCAAGTCCGGACCCGAAGGTCATTTGGCCGTCCGATCCGCCTTTCTAGACTGCCCCGACTGGTTCGAAACCAGCGATCTGGCCGATTTTGAGAGCGATCAATACTTTCGCCTGAAAGGGCGTTCGGACCGCATCATCAAGGTCGAAGGCAAACGGGTTTCCCTGGCCGAAGTCGAACAGGCTCTGACATCTGACGACTGGGTTCGCGCCGCAGCCGTTGTCCAGCTTGATGATGACCGGCAGTCCCTGGCTGCAGTGATTGAGCCATCCGACGCCGGGAACCATCAGCTCCAGGCTTCGGGCCCTTTCCGTTTCAGCCGCGACATTCGCCGACGCCTAGGAGACAGCCTGGAAGCCGCTGCCCGCCCCAAGCGCTGGCGCTTTGTCGAACGATTACCGGAGAATGCCCAGGGCAAACGGTCCCTCGCCCAAATTCGCAGCCTATTCGACAAGAACGGTCCGCGCGCGGACGAGGTCGGCGGAGACAAATCGGCCTGGCTTCGCGCCGAAACCATGCCCCAGGTCATGGACATCCGGCGCGACGGGAACAGCCTGGACATCGATCTCGGTGTTTCGCCGACCCTCTTCCAGTTCCAGGGACATTTCCCGGACCAGGCCGTCCTGCCCGGCGTGGCGCAGATCGACTGGGCGGTATACTTCGCCAAGCTCCACTTTGGTCTACACGGCGACCCGGCTGCCATCACGCAGTTGAAATTTCGCAACCTGCTGCTGCCGGATACGACGGTCACGCTCTCGCTGGAATGGCAGCCCGATCGCGAAAGGGTCAAATTCAGAATGGCCTGCGGCGAGGTAATCCATTCCTCCGGCCTCCTTAAGATGGGTGACGCATGAACATCCACCCCTGCGCCGTTGTACCGAGCCACAACCACTCGGAAGTGATTGCGGAAATGATCCGGGCGCTGAGGGATCAGGGTTTGCCCGTCCTTGTGATCGACGATGGAAGCGATGAACCCAGCCGATCGGTCATCGCAGCCCTTCACGCGCCCGAAGACGGCGTCCAGGTCCATCGCCAGGAACCCAATCAGGGCAAGGGGGCTGCTGTCTCCACAGGACTTCGCCTGGCTCGGGAACAAGGATATACCCATGCCATTCAGGTAGACGCCGACGGACAACACGACACCGACGCCCTGCCCGCCCTGATCGGCAAGATGCGCGAACACCCCAATGCCCTGATCAGCGGACAGCCGGTTTATGATCAATCCATACCCGCCTCAAGGCGCATTGCCCGATACCTGACCCATGTCTGGGTCTGGGTCGAAACACTCTCGTTTCGGATCAGCGATAGCATGTGCGGGTTCCGCGCCTACCCTGTCGATGCCACAGTGGCCGTTTTGGATCGCGAAGCCGTTGGGCTGTGGATGGACTTCGATATAGAGATCATGGTGCGCTTGTTCTGGCGGGGCACGCCGGTTTTGATGACACCCGTCCGCGTGGTTTATCGCGAAGGCAATACCTCGAATTTCGACCTGTTCGCCGACAACTGGCGGATCACGAAAATGCACACCCGCCTCGTCTTCACCATGCTGTTCCGTCTCCCGGGGATCCTGAAAAACCGACCACCAGCGGTCGATCAGCCCCGCAAATGGGCCGATATGAATGAACGCGGCATGGCCTGGGGCCTCAAATTCCTGGCAACCACCTACAAGCTGCTGGGATACAAGGCTTGCTGGGCGATCATGCAGCCGGTGCTGTTCTATTTTTTCGTAACGGGGACCGCACAACGCGACGCGTCGCGACGGTTCTGGCTGAAAATCTATCAGCTGGATGGTCGGCAGAGCCCCCCCAACTGGCACCAACTCTGGCGTCACACCCGATCCTTCGGACGGATGGCATTGGATAAATTCGCGGCATGGATGGGGGATATTCCGCTCGAAGCCCTGGATATCCCGGACGAGGCAGAGATCGACCGCGTGATCCGCGAAAAGCGCGGCCTGTTGGTCCTGACGTCCCACCTGGGCAACATCGAGGTCTGCCGGGCACTGTCCCATCTCAAAGAGCCGGTACCGCTGACGGTTTTCGCCCATACCAAAAATGCGGCCAAGTTCAATCAACTGCTGGCCAGCTATAATCCCAACGCCATCATTGACGTTGTCGAGGTGGAGGATCTGGGGCCGGCGACGGCCGTAGACCTTCAAGCGCGACTGGAAAAGGGCGAATGGATCGCCATCGCTGCCGACAGAACCCCGGTCCAGGGACAGAAACGCCTGACACGGGTTCCCTTTCTGGGTCAGGAAGCGGCCTTTTCACAAGGCCCCATCATCCTGGCCTCGATCCTGAAATGTCCCGTCTATTCCATGATCTGCCTGAAAGAGGAGAACGGATTTCGGGTCTATTTCGATCGTCTTTTTGATCGGGTCGAACTCGACCGAAGAGACAGGGAAACCTCGGTGAAACAGTACCTCTCCAGGTACACGGCACTCTTGGAAGCCCATTGCAGAGAGCGACCGGATCAGTGGTTCAACTTTTTTGACTTTTGGGATGAAAAATCTTAGCGTCGCGCGCGGCGCTTTGTGACAACTTTTTTGCATGCTTGCCATTGGCCAGTGTTCTTGGAGCTGCTTCGACTTCTATGCCCAAAACCTCTTCCATTGTCTTTGGCGCTGATCCCTTGTCGCTGGAAGACATCCAGGCCGTTGCAAAGGGTTCGGTCACCGTCAGCCTGAACCCCGACCCCGCCTTCCGAACGAAGATCCAAAGAGGTGCCGATTTCCTCGATAACCTGCTGCGGGAAACCAAGGTCATCTACGGCGTAACGACCGGCTTCGGTGATTCCTGCACGCGCGGGGTGCCGCTCGACCTTGTTCATGAATTGCCGGTGCACCTGTCTCGGTTCCATGGTTGTGGGCTTGGCGATTTCCTCTCGATTGAACAGGCCCGCGCTGTTATCGCCGTTCGCCTCGCAACGCTGACAACGGGCATGTCCGGCGTGACCATTGACCTGCTGGAACACCTCGTCTGGCTGCTGGAACAGGACATCATCCCTGTGATTCCTCAGGAAGGATCAGTGGGGGCTAGCGGTGATCTGACACCGCTCTCCTACCTTGCCGCCGTCCTGATTGGTGAAAGGGAAGTCTTCGACAAGGGGCAAAGGCGCACAGCCGCAGAAGCCCATGCACTGCGCGGCAAAGCACCGCTTCGGCTCAGCCCGAAGGAAGCCCTCGCCATCATGAACGGCACCTCCGTCATGACCGCCCTCGCCTGCGAAGCCTTTTCCCGCGCCGAATACCTCTCCCGCCTGATGGGCCGCCTGACAGCCATGACCTCTCAGGCTCTGCTGGGCAATCGGGACCATTTTGACAAGGCCCTGTTCGACGCCAAACCCCACCCGGGCCAAACCGCCGTCGCCGAGCGCATTCGCCGCGACCTCAGCCGCGATCATAACCCACAAGGGGCAGCTCCTCAGGCCCTCGACCGATTGCAGGACCGCTATTCGGTGCGTTGTGCGCCCCATGTCATCGGCGTGCTTGAGGATATGCTGCCCACGTTCCGCCGCATCATCGAGACGGAACTCAACAGCGCCAATGATAATCCGATCATCGATGTGGACGGTGAACGCGTCCTGCACGGCGGCCATTTCTACGGCGGACACATTGGTTTTGTCATGGACAGCCTGAAAAACCTGGTCGCCAATCTGGCCGATCTCGCCGACCGACAGATGGCAACGCTCGTCGATGTCAAATTTTCAAATGGCTTGCCACCGAACCTATCGGGATCGCTTGGCGAGCGTGCCTGCATCAACCACGGCCTCAAGGCATTGCAGATCGGTGTATCGGCCTGGACGGCGGAGGCCCTGAAAAACACCATGCCGGCCAGCGTCTTCTCGCGCTCCACCGAATGTCACAACCAGGACAAGGTGAGCATGGGCACCATCGCTGCGCGGGATTGCCTCAGGGTTCTGGAACTGACCGAACAGGCCCTCGTCGGGCATCTGATCGCCTGCGTCCAGGCCATGCGGCTGCGCCTGCGGGCAGGAGAAATCAACACCGATACCCTGCCGCAGGCCTTAGGTGTCTTTTTGTCGGAACTGGAGGATCTGGTCCCCTTTATTGACGAGGACCAACCGTTGGACGCCACTTTGAGACAGCTGCTGAAAGCGCTCCGTGCGCGCCAATGGGTTCTGACGCAGGAGGACCTCCCCGTCTCATGATTTCGGCCAGCGTTACCCTTCAGGCACAGTTCTACGACCTCGACCCGATGAAAGTGGTCTGGCACGGCAACTACGTCCGTTTTTTCGAACAGGCCCGTTGCGCCTTGCTCGACATGATCAATTTCAATTATCCGGAAATGAAAGAGTCCGGCCATATGTGGCCGGTGGTCGATATGCGGGTCAAGTATGTCCGTCCCGTCACGTTCGGCCAGAAGATCGACGTCGAGGCCCGACTGGAGGAATACGAAAACCGGCTCAAGATTTCTTATCTTGTCCAAGACAACCGCACCCGCGAAACTCTCACCAAGGGGTTCACCATTCAGGTTGCGGTCGATGCCCGGACGCAGGAAATGCTCTACGAATCGCCATCGGTCCTGATCGAAAAAGTCAGAGCCGCCCAAGGACTGGCGTGATGAAGGGAAAGTTCCTCCGAGGCTTCGGTCTGATGATGGCCTTGACCCTGGCGGTTTGCAGCGCCGGGGCCGTTTCCGCCGGACCCGCGCCAATCGAATCATTGGGAAGCCCGCCCGTCAGCCTCAAGCCAGGTGAACGCCTGGAAGGAAACTTCGAACAGAAACGCTTTTTGACGGGCTTCGACGGGCCGCTGATCTCAGAAGGCACCTTCCGTTTCCTGCCGGAAGAAGGCCTCTATTGGCAGACCGTTACCCCTTTCGACATTCTTATGACAATCACGCCCGACGGCATAACCCAGTCAACCGGTGGTGAGGTCTCGATGTCCGCATCGAGCGGGGACATTCCGGGTGTCGCTGTCCTTTACCGAGTCCTGGATCGGGCCTTGAGCGGCGATTGGAGCGTCCTGTCCGAGCGACAGGGAGCCCAGCTTCTCCCCACCGAGCACGGTTGGGATTTGACCTACCGACCGGAGGGTTCGGATCTCGGGCCAACCATTGCGGAACTGCATTTGTCGGGAGGGCGGTTCTTGGACCGCGTGACAATCGTGAAGCGGAACGGAGACCGCGACGAAATCCGCCTGTCCCGTCAAACAATTCAGAAACCCTAGCCATGCAGCGTCTGGGGGGACTCATCTGGCTGTTGGTCGTGTTTGGTTCTGTTGTCACCATCGCTTGGCACCTCCAGGGCGGGGCGCTGCTGCAGACGGACATCCGGTCGTTGTTGGCAGAACCGCCGAAATCGCCCTGGATCGAAAAAGCCGAAGACCGGCTGGAACAGACCATCACGCAGAGAGTATTGATCCTGGTCGGCCACTCCAGCTTTGATCAGGCAAGCAGGGCCGCCACCATTCTGCAGGATGCCTTGGTCAGATCGGGCACCCTGGCGATCAGCGATGGGGCGATCAGCGATGGGGCGACGACGGACAACAGCTGGCATCAGGCGCTCTTCACCTATCGGGGGGCCCTGCTCTCAGAGGTCGACCGGCAGGCCCTGAAGGCTGGGGAGACCCGATCCATAGTGGACAATGCCCTGGCCCAACTCTATTCGCCCTTCGGCATGGCCGAAGCGGACTTGATCTCTAAAGATCCCTTTTTCCTGTTTTCGAGGGCCCTACTGGCCCCCTCACGGAAAGGAAACCGGTTCCACCAAAGCCAGGGCTTTACCTGGGTCAAGGGGCCGGACAAAACAGTCCACATCCTGTTGTCCTTTACCTTGCTGGGTGGCGCATTTGAAGCCGCCGTCCAGGATCGGTTGGTGGCGGCCTACTCGGCAGCGGAGAACCTTGCCAAAAATGACATCGCCGACCTGCAACTTCTGAAAGTCGGAGCCGTCTTCTACGCCGCAGAAGGCCTCGCCAGCGGTCAGCGCGAAGGCAGTCTGTTTGGAACCTTGTCCCTGATCGGGGTGGTCCTGCTGACGCTTCTGGCCTTTCGGGGACCACGCCCCTTGTTGTTCAGCCTGATTGCCATTGGCGCAGGCGTCCTCGCGGGTCTGGCGGCCTGCTTGAGCCTTTTTGGTCAACTCCACCTGATGGCTCTTGTCTTCGGAGCCGGCTTGATTGGGATCGCCAGCGATTACACCTTCCACTATTGCTGCGAGAACCTTCAAACCGGTGACGCCGACCGTGACGGCTCTACCGGCAAGGCTTCAACGTCGCGAGAGCGTTGCCGCGCCATCGCGCCGGGGCTGACCCTGGGTGTTATCTCTTCGTGCATCGGCTTTCTCATCCTGGCGACGACACCGTTTCCCGGCCTTCGCCAGATCGCCGTCTTTTCAGGCGCAGGTCTGGTCATGGCCTACATCTCGGTGATCGGGCTTTTCCCATTGATCGACAAAGGCGGAACGTCCCCCGACCGCAAGCGGCTCGCCCGATGGGCGGCCTTACCCGACCAGATCTGGCATAACCCCGAACGGTCAGGATGGCGCTGGGTCCTGGTCCTCTCACTGGTCGGCCTTTGCGGGCTTGGCGGTCTCTCGTTTCAGGCTCGGGACGACGTCAAGGCGCTCCAATCCCTGCCGCCCGATTTGTCCCGGGAAGAAGCACGGATGACGGCCCTGACCGGATTTGACACCTCTGGCCAGGCTTATCTGATCCAAGGTGCCTCTGAGTCGGATGCTCTTCGAAGGGAAGAAAATGTTCGCGAGACACTGAAGCCCCTGATCCGGGACGGTGTCCTGGATGCGGTTCAGTCCCTGTCGCAAATAATTCCATCCCCGGATCGTCAAGCCGAAAACGCCGGTTTGATCCGCCGCTCCCTACTTGGCTCCAGCCTGGGGGACCTGACGTCCAGCTTGGGAATGACGATATCTTCCGAGGCCTACAGCCTGCCGAAAGCCCCCCTGACCCTCGACGCTATCGAGGGGGCCACTCTGGTCGAGACTTTTCGCCTTTCCGAGGGCGTCCACCTGATGCGGCTTCTGGGCGTGACGGACAGCCGCCCCCTTCAGGCCCTGGCCGATCAGTCCGAGGACGTTTTCTATCTGGACCGGGCTGCCGCGATCAGCGATCTGCTGCAGACCTACAGACACCGCGCCGTCTGGTCCCTTGTGCTGGCCGTCGGGGTGATCGGCCTGTTTCTGGCGACGCGCTACGGCCCTGGCAAGGCCCTGATGACCCTCTTGCCCCCGCTTGTCGCACTGATGGCCACACCGCTTTTGCTCGCGGTCTTTGGTCATGCTTTTTCAGTCATTCACGCCCTGGCCCTGGTCCTGGTCCTGGCGATTGGTCTGGACTTTGTCCTGTTCCGGCGCGAGAGCTACGCCGGACGCATAGCCGCCGTCGATCTGGCCAATGGCCTGTCGGCGATCTCCACGCTATTGGCCTTCGGGCTGATGTCTTTCAGTTCCATGGCCGCGCTGCAGTCCTTTGGCCTGACCATCGCGATCGGGATCGCCCTGGCCTACCTCTTTGCTCCGCTTTCCCGTCCCCTGGGTTCCGAACCCAGCCCTCCCACCTGACCCTGGATCAGCCCGTCATGCCAAAGACCCCTGAAAATCGATCTGTCGTCGTCATCGGAGCCGGCCCCGCGGGCACCGTTGCCGCAGCCCTCCTGGCGAAGAACGGGGTGGACGTTCTTGTATTGGAAAAGCTGGTTTTTCCCCGTTTCCAGATTGGCGAGAGCTTGCTGCCCCAGTCGATGACGTTCCTGAAAAAAAGCGGCCTGCTGGATGCCGTCACGGCCAGCGGTTTTCAACACAAGGACGGAGCCGCCTTCCTTTGCGGCAAAACACGCAGCGTGATCGATTTTTCCCAAAAGAGCGCCGAAGGCTGGGGGACGACCTATCAGGTCAAACGGGCAGAGTTCGATCATCTTCTGGCGCAGGAAGCCGCCAAGGCCGGGGTCGAGGTCCGCCAGGGCCAGTCCGTTCTGGAAGTCGATTTGGAACAGACACCAAGCCAACTCACCGTAAAGGACGATGCAACGGGTGAAGCCTACCAGGTGACCTGCGAATTCGTTATCGACGCGTCCGGCTATGGTCGCGTGCTCCCGCGTCTTCTGGACCTGGAAAGACCATCCGATTTTCCGGTGAGGACAGCCCTCTTCACCCATATCGATGACCGGTTGGCCGGAAAGGACTTTGATCGGGACAAGATCCTCATCACTGTGCACCCCCAACACCAGGATATCTGGTATTGGCTGATCCCGTTTTCGGATGGCACGTCCTCCTTGGGGGTTGTTGTGACACCTGAAAAGCTGGAAACCTATAGCGGCAGTCCATCAGAGAAGCTCTGGACCCTGGTCCATGAGGGCGGAGATCTGTCGTTCCTGCTGGCAGAGGCGACCGAACGGCGGGACGTGGGCACCCTCAGCGGCTATTCGACTGACGTCAGTCGGCTGTGTTCGGATCGTTTCGCGCTCCTCGGCAACGCCGGTGAATTCCTGGACCCGGTGTTTTCCTCCGGCGTGACGATTGCCTTGAAATCCGCCGATCTGGTTGTCGAACCCTTGCTGCGCCAGCTCCGGGGCGAAACGGTGGATTGGCAGGCGGAATACGCCGCTCCCCTGCAGGTCGGCGTCCGCTGCTTCAAGGCCTTCGTTGAATCCTGGTATAGCGGGGAATTGCAAAGAATCATCTTCAATCCGCCTGCCGGGGACAATCCGATCAAGAACATGATCATTTCAATCCTGGCCGGTTATGCCTGGGACGAATCCAACCCCTTCGTTCACCAAGGTCCGAAGTACCTGAATCTGGTTTCCGGCCAATGCGATTGAACGGATTTGCCTTGATTCTTGCCACGCTGATGCTGTCGGCCTGTGCACATGACTCTTCCTTGGTCGAGGCCCCACCGGCGGCTCTTGCCGAGGGTGTTGGATTTGTCCTGCCCGCCTGGACACCGCCCGGAAGGGCAGTCGAAGCCCAGCAGGCCCTGGACGGGGCTTATGGCGATCAGCACTTTTCGTTTCTCGCCCGTGTCAGTGTGACAGCGGAACGATTGCACCTGGCCGCCCTGGACGGTTTGGGGCGCCGGGCCTTCGAGATCACCTGGGCCGAGGCCGGGATCAGCGCCAAACGAGCCGACTGGATTCCCCAATCGCTCGACCCCAGACACATCCTGGCGCATATGGTTATGGCCTATTGGCCCATGGAGATTCTGCGGAATGCCACCGTCCAGCTGGCTGGGTCAACCGACCGTATTGTCTGGACCGAGACTGATGCTGGCCGCCGCCTTGATCAGGGTGGCCGCGCGCTTCTGATCCTGGATCGACCGGATCATTCCGAAACCGGCTGGACCGGCCAGGTATCGATCAGAAACCTGGCCATGGACTATGCGATAACGGTCACCTCGCAAGAACTCAGCGCACCGGAGACTGTTCACTGATGGAACCGCTGTATCTCCATGCCATGGGACTTGCGACACCGCTGGGGAGTGACCCGGAAGGTGTTTCGGAATCCTTGTTTTCCGGCACCACGAGAGGGCTTTGTCCGCGCAGCGACCTCATTCCCGGACAAACTGTCCCTGTCGGAGAAGTGACCGCCCCCCTTGCTGAGACAGCCCTTCCCGCGATCTACAACAGCCGGAACAACCGTCTCGCTCTCACGGCCCTGAACCAGATCAGACGAGAGGTCGAGGGTGCCATAGATCGCTTCGGAACGGATCGGCTTGCTGTGGTTGTGGGGACGAGTACGTCTGGTCTGGGTGATTCAGAAGCCGATATCGCCCATAAGGTAAGAAGCGGGGGCTTTCCGCCGGACTTCGAGTTTTTGCTTCAGGAGACCGGTTCGCTGTCCGGCTTTCTGCGCGATCATCTGGGGCTGACCGGCCCCGCCCAAACGGTGTCCACCGCCTGCACCTCGGGAGCCAAGGCCCTGGCTTCGGCCTGCCGCCTGATCCGGGTGGGCTTGGCCGATGCCGCCCTCGTCGGGGGTGCCGACAGCCTCTGCAAACTGACGTTGAACGGTTTTCACGCCCTCGAATCCCTGTCGGTCGAGCCTTGCCAGCCGTTCAGCCGAAACCGGGATGGCATCAACATCGGAGAAGGCGCCGCTCTGTTTCTGTTGAGCAAAGACCCGGGGCCGGTCGCCGTCCTGGGGATCGGCGAGACATCCGACGCTTATCACATCAGCGCCCCCTCGCCCGACGGTGAAGGTGCCCGCCGCGCCCTGGAAACCGCCCTCAGAACGGCTGAGGTCGGCCCTGAAGCGGTCGGGTATCTCAACCTCCATGGCACGGCAACGCCGTTGAACGATGCCATGGAGGCCAAGATGGTCGCGGAACTGTTTCCCGATGGCGTCCCCTGCAGTTCGACCAAGGCCATGACCGGTCATGCGCTGGGGGCGGCAGGCGCGATCGAGCTTGCATTCCTCTGGTTGACGTTGTCGCCCGACTGGGGCCGCGGTCGGTTACCGCCTCATATCTGGGATGGCCAGGCCGACCCGGACCTTCCGGAACTCGAACTGGTTCAACTCGGCATGCGGCGATCAGCCGACAAGCCGGTTCTGCTCAGCAGTTCGTTCGCTTTTGGGGGTAACAACATCTGTATCGCCCTTGGGCCCGGGAGGATGACCTGATGGCCCCCTGCCCCTATGCCATAGAAGACCTGATCGCCCACAGGGCACCGATGATCCTTATTGATCGGGTCCTGGACTTCGATAGCGAGTTCATTCGGACCCAGGTGGTCATAACCGAGAAATCGCCCTTCCTGCGGGCGGGGCGGGTTCCGGCCTATGTTGCGATCGAATACATGGCGCAATCGATCGCGGCCTACAGCGGCCTCTGCGCCAAACAGGAAGGGCGGCCGATTAGCATCGGCTTCCTGCTGGGAACCCGGAATCTGTCTTTGAAAAAAACAACTTTTGAGATCGGGAACAGTCTTTCTGTTGACGCTAAATCAATCTACAACGACGGGGAAATGGGCGCATTCGAGTGTCAGGTTTTTCGCCATGGCGAAAAAGTCGCTTCTGCTATATTGAATGTCTACCAGCCGTCGACAACTCGTCCGCAATTGAACACGCCTGGGCATGGATAAAACAATACTGGTTACCGGGAGCAGCAAAGGCATCGGTCGCGCCATCGCCCTGAGGTTGGCTCGCGACGGATATCGGCTTGTCGTCCACTACGGATCTGATCTGAAGGGTGCCGAAGAAACACTGTCCCTTGCGGAGAAAGAGGGGCCGGGCGGACGGGTGCTCTCCTTCGACATCTCCGACCGGGACGCTTGCCGCGCGGCCCTGGAGGCCGAACAGGAAGCCCATGGACCTTTTTACGGCGTGGTGCTCAACGCCGGCATCGCAAGGGACACGGCTTTTCCCGCCATGACCGAAGGGGACTGGGACGGCGTCATCCACACCAACCTGGACGGCTTCTATAACGTGCTGCACCCGGTCGTGATGCCCATGGTCTCTGCCCGGCGCGGCGGTCGCATCGTCGTCATGTCATCGGTATCGGGGGTCATGGGCAATCGGGGTCAAACCAATTACAGCGCTGCCAAGGCAGGATTGATCGGTGCGGCCAAATCCCTGGCTGTGGAACTGGCCAAGCGAAAGATCACGGTCAACTGCGTCGCCCCCGGCCTGATCGAAACCCAGATGATTGAAGACCTGCCCCTGGACGAAATCGTCAAATCCATCCCCTTGCGGCGGACCGGTCGACCGGAAGAGGTGGCGGCAACGGTTTCGTTCCTTTGTTCGGATGATGCCGCCTACATCACACGACAGGTGATTTCCGTTAACGGAGGGATGTTCTGATGCGCCGCGTCGTTGTCACCGGCATGAGCGGCGTTACGGCCCTGGGGAACGACTGGCCGACCATTCGCACTGCCTTTCAGCAAGGTCGGACCGCCATTCAGGTTATGGAGTCCTGGAACCGGTATGAAGATCTCAACACGCGCCTTGCGGGTCCCGTCCCGGATTTTGATGTGGACGGTCTCTATCCGCGGAAAAAGCTGCGTTCCATGGGACCGGTCTCCAAGATGGCCGTCTTTGCGACGGAAAATGCCCTTCGGGATGCCGGCCTGCTTGACGATCCGGTCCTGACGTCAGGAAGGCTCGGGGTATCTTATGGGTCCTCCTTCGGCAGCACCCAACCCGTCGTTGCTTTCGCCGAAATGATGAGCACCGGCACCATGCGGAACCTGACCGCAACCACCTACATCAAGATGATGAACCATACTGCGGCTGTGAACATCGGCGTTTTCTTCGGATTGACCGGTCGCATCATTCCCACCTCCAGCGCCTGCACGTCGGGTAGCCAAGGTATTGGTTACGCCTACGAAGCCATTAAATTCGGCAAACAGGACCTGATGATTGCCGGCGGGGCGGAGGAACTCTGCCCGACCATGGCCGCTGTTTTCGATACCCTATATGCAACCAGCACGTCCAACAGTACGCCGCATCTGTCCCCCCGCCCGTTTGACCGCGACCGAGATGGGCTGGTCATCGGCGAGGGTGCAGGCACAATCATCCTGGAGGAATACGAACACGCCAAGGCCCGTGGCGCGCAGATCTATGCCGAAGTCGTCGGGTTTGGAACGAATTCGGACGGCTGCCACATCACCCAACTGAGCCAGGGTACGATGGAATTGGCTTTGAGAGACGCCCTGACGGATGCGGGAATCAGTGAAGATGCCATCGGCATGATCAATGCTCATGGCACAGCGACTTCACGCGGAGACGTGGCCGAATCACATGCGACCTATGCCGTCTTCGGTGACCGGGCACCGGTCCATTCGCTGAAGAGCTTTTTCGGCCACAGCCTGGGAGCCTGTGGTGTCATCGAAGCTTGGCTGGGGCTGGAGATGATGCGGGAGGGGTGGTTCACCCATACCGCCAACCTCAACAACATCGACCCCGAATGCGCCCCCCTGAACTTCATCCTGGGCCAGGGCCAGAACCTGGATATCGAGTATCTGATGAGCAACAATTTCGCTTTCGGCGGTATCAATACCTCTTTGATCTTCAAAAAAACGGTCAATTAGAACCAAGAAATTCCTCTATTTTTCAATAATTTATTATATTTTTTTCATGTTAAAAATCAACAAATTAGGCGACCTGACACGCGCCCCTGACACGCGCGAATGAGCAACGAATTTGTTCAGCCGTCTCCCCGAAGCAGATCAATATCGACCTGCACGCAATCACCCCGGTAAATAATGGTCGCCTGATACAGTAGAACTCCGTCTTCATCGGCGACCGAAATGCTGGCTTCCGCCGTCGGAGAGGCCAAGGGGATCTTCAGGCTTTCCGAGGCCGAGAGATCAGCTGTGCCGATGATGAAGGTCTGTCGGGCCTCCGCGATCCTTATGCCATCCAGCCGGGCCAGAACGCAGAGTGCGGTCTCGGTCCGGAACCCCTCGGGGTCCAGTTGGAAAACCCGATCGGCTAGGTGGACGTTTGCCAGGCCAAAGGGCTGGCCGTTTCGCGACTGAACCGACCGCAGAAACTGGTACCCCTCGGCTGCCAGGCTCTGATTCGGGCCTGCGACAGGTTCCGGAACCACTTCCGTGTTCGGCAGGAAACGAGGGACATTCGACCCAATGGTTTCCAGCAGCGCGGACCACCGAAAGTCCAGTTTCAGCCAACGCTTTTCCATGGGCAGGGCCGTCACGAAGGTGCCCTTGCCCTGCTTCCGGTCCACCAGACCTTCCTGTTGAAGCAGTTCCACGGCTTGGCGAACCGTCACGCGACCGACATTGAATTCGCGCTCCAACTCTTCGAGGGTCGAAATCTGCTGGTTCTTCTTCCAGTGGCCATCTTCGATCCGCCTACGAAGGGTCGAGGCAACCTGATGATAGAGTGGCATCGCCCCCCGATCATCACCGCCCCGGCGATTATCTGACTTACCCCGATCTCTTCGGGCGGGTTTCTGGGCGGTGGCGGATTTCACAAGGCTGTTCATTCACAATCCATTTCATTGGCAGAACACTGATCCGGAGGCCAACGCCAACCCGGGAAAAGGGATTCAGATGGTTTCGCCGGAGGCGTCAAGCACACCGGAGATAAGATTGCAGGAATATAGCGCTTCGAGGTCGAGAGCGCTCCCCTCACTTTTAAGGGTCGCAGACCCGATCAGGGCTCTCAGCGCGCGCAGGGAAGTCCGATAGAGTTCTTCAGCCTCCTGCTGGGAGACCGCACGAAACAGCAACTCGGATCCCGGCATCAGGCGGCCCAGACGGGGAATATCGACCGATGCCACATGGGCAATCTTCGGATATCCGCCTGCCGTCTGGTGATCCGCCAGGAGAATGATTGGCAGACCAGATCCCGGCACCTGAATGGCCCCAAGGGCAATGCCATCGGAGACGATGTCGAATCCATCCGCATGCTCCAGCGGCTCTCCTTCCAGCCGATAGCCCATCCGGTCCGCCTGGGCTGAAATTCGATAGGAAGTGGAGAGAAAGGCCCTGATCCCCGCATCGGTAAAGGCGTCGTCCTGCGGCCCCAGGACGACGCGGATTGGCTCGTCGCTGTGCCAGTCTTGTGGCTCCGCTATGGTGGCGAGCGGGACGGGTCCCGATCCCCGCAGTCCCAAACGATCCCCTGCCTTCAAGGCCCGGCCCCGGTATCCACCAAGCCCACCTCGAAGGAAAGTCGAACGGCTGCCCATGACGGGCTCCAGGTCCAGACCGCCAGCGATACTGATGACCGCCGTCGCTGTCGTCTTCAAAGGCGGGATTGAGACCTCGGACCCTGGCAACACTCTTACACTTTCGAAAGCCGGCCCATTCAAGACCTCCCCCTCTTCGGTCAGGATGGTCATGGTCGCACCGGGGCCCACCAGGGCCAGGGTAATTGGTGCCCCTTCCACCCGGAACCGGGGCCCCTGAAAGCGGACTTCCAGAATCGCTTCGCCCGGATCATTGCCGACGAGAGCGTTGGCCACCGCCATTGCTTCCCTGTCCATGGCCCCGGCAACGGGCAGACCGATGTCCTGGAAGCCCAACCGCCCCCGGTCCTGCACCGTCGTCTGAAGCCCCCCGTCAAGGAAGATCAATTCGGGTTTTTCTAAATCCGGCTTATCGGGCGTCATGGCACAAAGGCCTCAGACACCGGTTCATACTCATCAAGCGAAACCTGCTGCTGGATATCGCCAAACTCTTCGGCGGATACAGGTTGAAACCGGACACGGTCTCCCGGTTCCAGGAGGCTTGGACGATCCCAATGCGGGTCGAACAGCTTGACCGGCGAGCGACCGATCAGGTGCCAACCGCCCGGGCTTTCCAGCGGATAGATGGCCGTCATTGCCGTTGCAATGGCGACAGAACCCGGCGGCACCCGTAGCCTTGGCGTCTCCTTGCGCGGAAGGCGCAGCTCTGACGGCAAATCGCCCAGATAACCATAGCCGGGAAGAAAGCCCACCATGTAGACCCGGTAGGTCTCAGCGCAGTGCTTGAAGACCACCTCTTCGCTCTCCAGTCCTGTTCGGCGGGCCACATCGGCCAGGTCAGGTGCGAATTCGCCATGATAACAGGCAGGAATGCGCCAGAGCCGCGCAGCCTTTCCGACCGCCCCCCGGCCTTCAATCAAGGCACTTAAATCTTTCTTCAGTGTTGCCGCAGAAGTGAACTCGGGATCATAGTGAACCATCAAGGATCGAAAGGAGGGCATCAGTTCCACGATTCCGACCAGTTCCCCCGCCTCGATTGCAGACAGGACTCGCGACCTCAGCCCCATCACCCGGGCACTCAGATCAGGGTCAATCACTTGGCCGAACTCCACAACCAGGGCGGAATCACCCGCAGGTAAAAATATGGGCTCGCCTCTGTCGACGGGGTTTTCCGCAGGTGCGTCCTTCACGGCGTTGACTTCCTGTATCGGGTCATCATATCTTATTCTAGACTTAGAATGATAATAATAAAAAGAAACTGCTTTTCAATGCGTTGACTATGACAACAAACCTTGTCAGCGTCACCGCCTAGCGAGCCCACCTGCCGCCTGCCTTTCGCTTCGTACGACGCCCGGACTTCACCGGAAGAAAGGATTCAAAGGAACTGTAGATCATGGCTGACAAGATCAATCTCAATGCAGACATGGGCGAAGGCTTCGGTGCCTACGACATCGGCAACGACAAGGATATTCTCAAAGTTGTCGGCTCGGCAAACGTGGCCTGCGGCTTCCACGGTGGCGATGCGGCTGTCATGCGGAAAACCTGTTTGATGGCCAAGGAGAACGGGGTCAGCATCGGTGCCCACCCCGGGTTCAATGACCTTTGGGGTTTCGGTCGCAGGCGCATCGATATGCGCCCAGATGATCTGGAGTACATGGTCGCCTATCAGATCGGCGCTCTCCAGGCCATGGCGGCGTATGCGGGCCTTTCGGTGACCCACGTGAAACCGCACGGTGCTTTGAACAACATGGCGGCTGAAGACCTTGATCTGGCGCTTGCCATCGGGCGGGCGATCAAGAAGGTCGACCGGGAACTGATCTATCTGGCCCTTTCGGGGTCCGAAATGGAAAGCGCGGCCCTAAAGCTCGACCTTCCTCTCGCCCGGGAAGCTTTTGTCGACCGGGAATACGACGACAGCGGCAACCTCGTCAGCCGAAAGGTCGAGGGCTCGGTGATCCGGGATAAAACCCGCGCCGCCGAACGGGTGCTGAAGATGGTTCAATCGGGCGAAATCATCTCCATGTCCGGCAAGGTCATGCCGACAGCCTTTGATTCGCTCTGCGTCCATGGCGACGAACCGACCGCCGTCGCGGTTGCGGCGGCCTGCCGGGACCGCTTGGAAGAGGCCGGCATCAAGTTGGTTACCCTGCCCGAAATGCTCTGACAAAGGTGGATGATACCCGACATGACAGACAAACCTGACATTGCAATTGTCGGCGGCACCGGTGCCCTCGGAAAAGGCTTGGCCATGCGCTTGGTCCGGGCCGGTTTTCGGATCACCATCGGGTCTCGGGACAGCGCGCGGGCCGAGGCAACGGCTGTCGAAATCGGAGCCACCGGCGGCGCGGAGAACAAGGACGCCGCGCGGCAAGGCGATATCGTCTTCGTGACCGTGCCCTTTGGCTCCCAGGCCGATACCCTGGCGGCCATCGCGGACGCCGTCGAAGGCAAAATCGTGGTGGATTGTACGGTCGCCCTGAAGCCCCCGAAAGTGGCCCGCGTTCAATTGCCCGACGAAGGATCAGCCGGCGCGATTGCTGGTACGGTTTTGGGGGACCGGGCAACGGTGGTGGCCGGCTTCCATAACATCTCCGCCGAGAAGCTCCAGGGCGACGCGACCGGTGACGACCTGGGTGACGTCTTGATTTTTGGCGACAACGTCGAAGCCAGGGAAAAAGTGATCGGTCTTGCCGAGGCCATGGGCATCCGTGGCATTCATGGCGGTGTCCTGGCCAATTCGGCGGCAGCCGAAGCCCTGACCTCTGTCCTGATTGCCATCAACAAGCGCTACAAGGTCGCGGACGGTGCCGGAATTCGGATCACCGGCCTTGGCTGAAATCGCTGCCCAACCATCCCGTTTCAATCCCGCCCGCAGCCCAAATGGACGGGTGGCAGGCCCACGGGTGGCGGGCAAACGGGGGGAGAGGCTCAGCCTTGAGCCGGTAGACGAGATCGGGGAAGTGCGGGATGGCGATGATCTGGCAGCCCTTCTCTGCGATCACCTTGCAGCGCATGACCTGAAAGCCTTCGATATCCTCTGCATTGCCCAAAAGGTCGTCTCAAAGGCCGAAGGACGCCTGCGAAGCTTAAGCGACATCCGACCGGGCTCTAAGGCCCTTGCCCTGGCGGAGCGCGCACAGAAAGACCCAAGGCTTGTCGAGCTGATCCTGTCAGAGTCGATTGGCGTCATCAGGGTGAAACCCGGCGTCATCATCGTTGAACACAGGCTTGGCCATATCCTGGCCAACGCTGGCATTGATCGTTCCAATCTCGAAGCCGGATCGGAAGACATGGCTCTGCTGCTGCCCCTTGACCCGGATGGCACGGCGGAAAATCTGCGCGGTGCCCTGGAAGCCCGCTTTGGCATTGGCCCGCTGGGTATCATCATCACCGATAGCGTCGGGCGGGCCTGGCGAAAAGGAACGACCGGGCAGGCCCTGGGCGTGGCGGGGCTACCCGCCCTGCTCGATCGCCGGGGAGAATTGGACCGGGCCGGTCAGCCCCTTCAAACCACAGAAGTTTGCCTTGCCGATCAGGTGGCCTCCGCCGCCCAGTTGTTGATGGGTGAAGGTGCCGAAGGCCGGCCCGTGGTTCTGGTATCCGGGCTGGAC
Organism: Magnetovibrionaceae bacterium; assembly: GCA_049603795.1. GTDB lineage: Bacteria > Pseudomonadota > Alphaproteobacteria > Rhodospirillales > JBMYSY01 > JBMYSY01. The sequence goes on along the minus strand of JBMYSY010000012.1, from coordinate 55,105 downwards.
TGGCGGCAGGGGACGGAAAACCCGGCGAAGGCAATCAACCGTCCATCGAAGGAGGATCTGTTTCGATGACGGATGGCTCCTCGGAACCGTGCCCTCGGGTCGTTGCCCTCTGTGGCGGCGTGGGTGGGGCCAAGTTGGCACTGGGATTGTCAAAGGTGGTTGGCCCGGAAGACCTGACGATCATTGCCAATACGGGCGACGATTTTGAACACCTGGGACTCGCCATCTCGCCGGACCTGGATACGGTTCTCTACACACTGGCTGGCCTGGCCAATCCACAGCAAGGCTGGGGGCGCGCCGACGAAACCTGGTCCTTTATGGAAAGCCTCGACACCCTTGGCGGCGAGACCTGGTTCAAACTGGGCGACAAGGACCTCGCCCTCCATGTCGAGCGGACCAGGCGACTGGGACGGGGCGAAACCTTGAGCACCGTCACGGATAGGCTTCGACGCAATCTTGGCGTGGGGGCCCGATTGTTACCCATGAGCGATCAGCCGGTTCGAACCATGGTGCAGACCGACCGGGGCGAACTGGCCTTTCAGAATTACTTCGTTGCTATGGCCTGCGAACCCGTAGTTACAGGTTTCCGATTTGATGGGATCGAAACAGCGAGCCCCGCCCCCGGCGTGCTGGAAGCGATAAACGCACCTGGTCTGGACGCGATCATCATCTGCCCGTCCAATCCTTTCGTCAGCGTCAACCCGATGTTGTCGCTGCCCGGCTTCCGCGAAGCGCTCGCCGCCGCTAAAGCACCTATCGTCGCGGTCTCCCCCATCGTCGGGGGAAAAGCACTGAAAGGTCCGGCAGCCAAGATGATGGCTGAACTGGGTCAGGAGATCAGCCCGGCCACGGTCGTGGAAGCCTACCAGGATTTCCTGGATGGTTTCGTCCTGGATCAGCTTGATCGGCATTCAACGGGCGCGCTCCCCTGCCCGGTCCGGTTCAGTCAAACGGTCATGTCCAGTCTGGACGACCGTATGTCTTTGGCTCGCGACGTCCTGGCCTTTGCCATATCGCTGAAGCAGGACCGATCCCCCGCAGCTGATCCTGTCCGGAAAACAGGAACGACCGATGTCTGAGCCCGGGCGCTACGCAAAACAAACCTGCTGCATCGTTCCGGTGAAGTCCCAAGAACGCGCGAAAAGTCGGCTGGCACCGCTGCTGTCGTCCAACGAACGGAGAATGCTGTCGAGCGCTATGCTGACGGACGTCCTGAACCGACTGAAAGCCGTCTCCGGTATCGATTACATCAAGGTCCTGACCAGGGACAGGATAGCCTCGGACATAGCCTCCCGCATGGGGGTGGATCTCCTCCCGGATGGCCCGAAATCCGACCTGAACCAAGCCTTGACCAGGGCCGCGGTGCAATTGGAAGAAGAGAAGATGGGAACAATGGTCATCGTTCCCGCCGATGTACCCGGGCTGGAACCGGATGAACTCGATCGCGTTCTGGATCGGCATAACCTTGAGGCCGGAATCAGCCTTGTACCGGACCGACGGGGCGGCGGAACAAACCTCCTGGTGGCTTCCCCGCCGACGGCTCTGCCTTTTCGTTTTGGGCGGAACAGTTTCCGCGCCCATCGTCATCTGGCCGCCGGGTCGAACCTTACGTGCAACGTCGCGCTGCTGCCGGGTATCGGCCTGGACCTCGATCTCGCGCATGATCTGGAAAAATACTTGGCGACAGGCCCCGACGGCGAAACTGCGGCTTTGCTGCGCTGTTGGGACATTTCTTCCCGGCTGGAAGCCATCGAACCTCAAGGTGGGACAAGGCCATGACACCACCCTTTCTGCACGCCCTCCTGATGGAAGCCCAGGCTGGCCGTTTAAGCACCCGGAGTGCGCGGAAACTGGCCGACATCCGCGAACCGCAACCGCTTCTGGATACGGCCTACGGCCTCGCCCGGCAGGGATTCGGGGACAGGGTTACGTTTTCGCCCAAGGTCTTCATCCCCCTGACGCGGCTCTGCCGGGACCATTGCCACTACTGCCTGTTCGCGCAATCCCCCTCCCAGGTGGACTCCGCCTATCTGTCGGAAGCGCAAGTCCTGGACATCGCCCGCAAGGGAGCCGAAGCCGGTTGCCGAGAAGCCCTGTTCACGCTGGGCGACAGGCCCGAGGCCCGCTATCGGGCCGCAGGAGAAGCCTTGGCCTCGATGGGCTTCGCATCGACGGTGGACTATCTGGCCCATGTGGCAAGGCGGGTTTTCGACGAGACGGGCCTGCTCGTTCACATCAATGCCGGCATCCTCTCGCAGGGGGAACTGTCTCGCCTTCGATCAGTCGCCCCGTCCATGGGCCTGATGCTGGAAAGCGCATCGAAACGCCTGATGGAACCGGGCAACCCGCACCATGGCAGCCCAGACAAGGATCCGGAAGCCCGCCTGGCCTGCCTGGCCGAGGCCGGACGTCAGCGGATCCCCATGACCTCGGGTATCCTGATCGGCATCGGCGAGACCCGGATCGAGCGGATTGAGAGCCTTCTTGCGCTTCGGGAATTGGCCGAAAAGTTCGGCCACATCCAGGAAGTCATCGTACAAAACTTCCGCGCGAAGCCGAAAACCCGAATGGCCGCAAGACCTGAGCCGGACCTGGAAGACCAGCTTTGGACCCTGGCCGTTGCGAGGCTGATCCTGGGGCCGGACATCTCGATCCAAACACCGCCCAACCTCCGACGCGACGACCTGGGCAGCTTGCTTTCCGCTGGCATAAACGATTGGGGCGGCATATCGCCGATAACACCCGATCACGTGAACCCGGAAGCCCCCTGGCCCCAGGTGGCCGAGTTGAAGGCCGCCGTGTCGGATAGCGGCCTGGTGCTGGCCCCTAGGCTGCCCGTCTATCCCCGCTACATCCAGGAACGAAGCACCTGGATGGCACCGGAAATCGCGACAGCCGTGCTGCGCGGTACGGACGGGGAAGGCCTGGCCAGGGAAGACGAACTGGGACAAGCGGCCTGGTCTCCGGGCGTGACAGCGGCTCCACCGCCCCTGCCGAGACGTCTTTCAGCACCGGGACTGCAAACCTCTTCCAGCTTGGGTCCGATCCTAGACCGGGCGGAAAGTGGCAAAGACCTCTCTGAGGCTGACGTGGTCAGACTGCTGACCGCCCGAGGTCCGTCATTCGCCGAACTCTGCCAAACGGCGGACCGGTTGAGACAGTCGGTCAATGGCGACACTGTCACCTATGTGGTGAACCGCAACATCAACTACACCAACGTCTGCGGTTACCGCTGCCAGTTCTGCGCCTTTTCCAAAGGTAAACTCTCGGAAAATCTCAGAGGCGAACCCTTTGACCTCGACCCGGCTGAGATCACGCGCCGAAGCGCCGAAGCCTGGGCCCGAGGGGCAACGGAAGTCTGCCTGCAAGGGGGCATTCATCCCGACTACACCGGACAAACCTATCTGGATATCCTGGACGCGGTCCGGAAAGGCGCACCCGATATCCATATCCACGCCTTCTCGCCACTGGAAGTCACCCAGGGTGCCAAAACGCTGGGCCTGTCATTGGCGGACTATCTGGGTGCCTTGAAAGAGGCGGGGCTCGGGTCGCTTCCCGGGACTGCGGCCGAGGTTTTGGACGATAGCGTTCGCGCCGTTCTCTGCCCCGACAAGATCAATACGGCACAATGGCTGGATGTTATGCGGACCGCCCACGGTCTGGGCATCCGGTCCACCTCCACCTTGATGTTCGGCCATATTGAAGAGCCGCTGAATATCGCGAGGCACCTGCTGGCGCTTCGCGACCTGCAGCGGGATACCGGCGGCTTCAGCGAATTCGTCCCCCTGCCTTTCGTCCATATGGAAGCACCGAATTTTCTGAAAGGGAATGCCCGAAAGGGGCCAACCTATCGCGAAGCTGTGGGCATCCATGCCGTGTCCCGGCTGGTGTTTTCCGGCCGGATCGACAACATCCAGACATCCTGGGTGAAGATGGGTCCCGAGGGGGCGGCGGCGGCCCTTTCCGCCGGGGTCAACGATCTTGGCGGCACCTTGATGAACGAAACCATCAGCAGGGCAGCCGGTACCGCCCACGGCCAGGAGATGGCACCGGAACGCCTCGAAGACCTGCTGATCCGTCTGGGGCGCGCACCGCAACAGCGGACGACCCTTTATGGAACAGTATCGGAAGAACGCATCGCGGCCTCTTTCCGGGCGCAGCCCCTCGTCACCCCTTCCTATTCAAGGGCCGGAAAATATGCCCGCCACCGTTCGAAAGCCGCCCATAAGCCGCCTGGTTCGTGATGGGATTTGGCGCGACCTGTTCAACCCTTCCGCCGCCATTGCCCGGACTTCCCTTCCCCCTGGACAGCCTTTCTAATTCGGGATCAGATAATTGAATGAACAAGCCTGACGCGTTCCATCCTTCTCCTTTCGGCGACACGCATGGCTTCTGGCAAGATGTTCTGCCCCGCGAAGCCTACAAAGCCCCACCGGAACCGCCCTTTCGGACGGGATATCCGGCGAGGCTGCCGGATGGGTGTTGGCTCATGCTGCCGATCCGGCGCGTCCCCGCCAGCGGATCGGGAGAGCAACTGGCTGTCGCCTCCCTGATCGGGAACCAGGCCAGTTTTGCGGTAAACGACATTCTCGCCGGGTTCCTGGCCGAACAGGTGCGCGACCTCTCGATTGATGCCGTTGTCGGAATGCCGACCCTCGGCCTTGTCTATGCACCGAAGGTCGCCCGACTGCTTGGGCACGAAACCTACGTCCCCCTGGGGTACTCGCGGAAGTACTGGTATCTCGATGACCTGAGCGAACCGGTCTCCTCCATCACCACCCCCGGTAAGGACGGCAGGCTGGCCAAGCGGGTCTACATCGACCCCAATATTCTTCCACGGGTCGCGAACAGGGATGTTCTGTTGGTGGACGATGCCGTCTCCAGCGGGTCCACCTGCAAGGCTGTCTGTCGGCTGCTGGAACGCGCAGGAGCCCGTGTGACCGGCATCGGTCTGCCGATGGTTCAAGGTGTCACCTGGATAGAAACCCTCGGCCCCGAAAAGGCTCCGCTTGTCCGGGCCGTTTTCTCCGCGCCCCGTTTCGAAGGTCGGGCAGACGGCTGGTATCCCATACCGGGCACACATTTTCCAATTTCAGGCTTGCCCTGAACCCCCAACTTGTTCGTACTATATTTAGAATGTTTCCAATGAAAATCGGTACCGAAACAATCTTATGGTAGATCCGGTCAAAACCCGAGGCGTCGGTGCCGCGATCCCGCGCAAAGAGGATGACCGCCTGATGCGCGGGCGTGGTCGGTTTGTCGGCGACATGACCTTTCCCGGACAGTTGGAGGTCGCCTTTTTCCGCAGCCCGGTGGCCCATGGCCGAATCAGGTCCATCGACATTCCGGATGACCTGGAAGGGCTGGCCTTTCACGCCGGTCACCTCGCGGGCGTAAAGGGCATTCTCGCGAAATCGGGACTGCCGGGCTTTCGGGTTTCGGAGCAACCCGTCCTGGCTGTCGACAAGGTGCGTTTCGTCGGCGAACCCATCGTAGCCTGCATCGGCCGTGATCGGGCCGAGGCGGAAGACCGGGCCGGGCGCATTTCGGTTGAGATCGACGAACTCCCGGCAAACGTCGATCCCCTGGCATCCGCCGAGGTAACGGAGTCCGAGCCGGAAAAGCTGATCCATGCGCATTGGCCGGATAATCTGTTTCTTCAGACACAGGTGGAGGGGGACCTGACATCGGCGAGGGAGCGCGCCGATATCTCGGTCCACTTGAACGTCTCCACGGGCCGCCAATCCATGAACCCGCTGGAAGGGAAAGGCACGGTGGCGCTCTGGGACCGCCATGTGGAGCAACTGGTGCTCTATACCTCCACCCAGATGCCGCATATCGTTCGGACGGGTTTGAGCGAGTGCCTGGGGCTCAACCAGCGTCAGGTCCGCATCATTGCACCGGATGTCGGCGGTGGCTTTGGCTGGAAAGGTTTGTTGCAGCCCGAAGAAGTGGTCCTGGGCTGGCTGACCACAAGACTGGACCGCCCCGTCCGCTGGACAGAAGACCGCCGCGAACACCTGATCGCCGCCGCCAACTGCCGGGAACATGTCTATGACCTGACCGCCTATGCGACAAAGGACGGCAAGTTACTGGCCCTCGATGCCGTCGCCCATGTGGATGCCGGGGCCTATTCCGTCTACCCGTTTTCCGCTTGCCTGGAAGCCGCCCAGGTCGGGTCGATCCTGCCCGGGCCCTATGATTTCGAGGCTTTTCGTTGCAAGACATACAGCGTCTGTTCCAACAAGCCGCCCCTTGTCCCCTACCGCGGGGTTGCCCGGACGGGGGTCTGTTTCGCCATGGAACTGGTGATGGATGCCATCGCCGAGAAGGCCGGGATGGAGCCTCACGAGGTCAGGCTCAAGAACCTCGTCCAGCCCGATCAGATGCCGTTCAAGAACATCACCGGCAAGGACTTCGATAGCGGGGACTATCCGGAAAGCCTCCGACGGGCGGCAAAGGCCATTGATGTGGCTGCCGTTCGGCGACGCCAGGAAGCCGGGGAGCCGGACGGGCGTCGGATCGGCCTTGGCTTTGCGGTCTATTGCGAACAGGGGGCGCACGGTACAAGCGTCTATCACGGTTGGGGCATTCCGATGGTGCCGGGCCATGAGCAATGCAAGGCCCGCCTGACCCCGGACGGGGTTCTGGAACTCTTTATCGGCAGCCAGAGCCATGGCCAATCCATGGAGACCACCCTGGCCCAGGTGGCTCAGCAAGAATTGGGCCTGGATCTGGATCGCATTCATCTGGTCCACGGTGACACGGGCCAGTCCCCCTATTCCACCGGCACCTGGGGTTCGCGGTCAGCCGTTATGGCGGGCGGTGCCGTATCAGAGGCCTGCAAAGCCTTGAGCGACCGGATCATTCGGATCGGCGCGCATCTTTTGCAGGCCGACGCGAAGGTTGTCCGCATCGAGGGCGGCAGGGTGGTCACCCAGGAAGGGGCCAGTATCGATATCGCCGACGTCGCCCATTGTTGGTATATGGCACCGCAAAACCTGCCTCAGGACGCCGATCCCGCCGGACTCGAGGTCACGGCCGGATACAAGGCGAAGGTGGATACCGGTACCTTCTCCTATGCGAGCCACGCCTGTGTCGTCGCGGTCGACCCGGAAATCGGCAAAGTGGAGATCCTGGATTACGTGATCGTCGAAGACGGTGGCGTGCTGCTCAATCCCCATGTGGTCGAAGGGCAGATCTGGGGCGGTTTGGCCCAGGGCATCGGAACCGCACTTTACGAAGAAATGACCTATGATTCCGCTGGTCAGCCACTGGCGTCGACGCTGGCGGACTATGTCCTGCCCGGTGCCAACGAGGTTCCAAACGCCCCCATCGAACACATGGAGACCCCGAGTCCCAATACAGCCTATGGCCAAAAAGGGATTGGCGAAGGCGGAGCCATTGCGCCGCCCGCCGTCATTACCAATGCCATCAACGATGCCTTGAAGGCATTCGGTGTGCGCCTCACACAGTCGCCGGTCACACCCAGGCGCATTCTAGAGGCCTTGATGGACCGGGATCAGGAGGCGGACCAACCATGAAAGCCGCCGCTTTTGACTTTATTCGTCCGACCTCTCTGCCAGAAGCCCTGGAGGCCTTGAGCCGCCCGGATGCCAAGGTAATGTCCGGCGGTCAATCCCTAGGCCCGATGCTCAACCTCAGGCTCGCTCGTCCGGGTTTGGTGGTCGGCATTCATCATCTGCCCGACTTACACCGGGTCGAGAACACGACGGACAGCCTGACCCTTGGCGCTGCCATCACCCATGCCGCGATTGAAGACGGCAAGGTGCCGGACAACACACAGGGCGCAATGGCCTATGTGGCTGCCGATATCGCCTACCGCGCGGTCCGGAACAGGGGGACCATCGGGGGCTCTCTGGCCCATGCGGACCCTGCTGCCGATTGGCCCTGCCTGCTCTCGGCACTGGGCGCGGAGGCCCGGATTATCGGGCCGGACAATAAACGCCGCGCGGTACCGGTGGACAGGTTGAGCCTGGGGGCCTTCACCCCGGATCTCGAACAGGGGGAAATCATCGAAGCGGTCCGAATTCCGACGCTGGAAAAGGGGGCCCGCTGGGGCTACGTCAAGTTCTGCCGCAAGGTCGGAGAGTTCGCAGATGCCATGGCTGCCGTTGTTTGTGATAATCGTGGATGGCGGTTCGCCATCGGTGCGACAGAAGGCAAAGTCGCGGTTTTTTCGGGCGAACTGGCGTCCGAAATGACGCAATCACAGGCTGCCATGCGTGCGGGGTTGGAATCCCATGGCCTGGGCCAGGATCGGGTATCTTTGCAGTTGCACCTGGCGGCCCTCAGGCGATCCCTGGCCATGGCGGGAGGGTCGGCATGACCCGTATCACGCTGACTGTTAACGGTGAAGATGTCTCCGGGGAGGTCGAACCCCGGCAACATCTGGGCGATTTTCTTCGGGAAAAGCAGCTGCTGACCGGCACGCATCTGGGCTGTGAACACGGCGTTTGCGGGGCCTGTACAGTCCTGATCGACGGCGTTCCCGCGCGTTCCTGCATCGCCTTTCCCGCAGCGCTGGACGGGGCGGCAGTCACGACGATCGAAGGCCTGGCTGACGATCCGGTCATGGTTCGGCTGAGAAAAGCCTTCAATGACCATCATGCCCTTCAATGCGGCTATTGCACGCCCGGCATGTTGGTGATGGCACGGGATATCGTGACCCGGCTGCCCCGCGCCGACGAGCACCGCGTCAGGAAGGAACTGGCGGGCAACCTTTGTCGCTGTACCGGTTACGTCGGGATTGTCCGCGCGATCTGCGAAGTCGCCTCTGAAGCGCCTGCGGTCCCGGAACCGCCCCTACGCGGCCCTACCGGACCCAAGCTTCCCGCCGTCCCGCCAAGATCTTCCAAAGCACCGGAGCCAGAGAAGTCCCCCCCTCGTCCGACAGCGGTTGTCGGCGATATGACCCGGCTGGCGCAGTCCTTTACAGTCAATCACCCGATCGAGACGGTTTGGGCGTTTTTCAAGGACATGGACAGGGTCGTGCCCTGCCTGCCTGGTGCCCGGCTGCGAGAACCGGTCATCGACGGCGTCATCAAGGCGGAAATCTCGGTCAAGATGGGGCCGATGGGGGCTTCGTTCACCGGCACGGGCCATCTGGTCCTGGATGATGCCGAGCACAAAGGCCAGTTGACCGGAGAAGGCCATGACGCCCTGAGCCACACAACGGCACAAGGCGACGTTACCTTTCACGCCACAGCCAGCCGGGACGGCGGGACGACCGTCGGGATCGAACTGGCCTATGCCCTGAAGGGCCCCCTCGCCCAGTTCAGCAGAGGTGGCATCGCCCGCGATCTGGCGAACCGCCTAACCGGCCTTTTTGCCGCCAACCTGGAAAAGGCTCTGACCAGCGGAGAGACCCCGTCGCCTCAGCAGGAAGCAGCAGCGGGGTTGAACCTTTCATCCCTTGTCTGGGGTGCACTAAAGGACTGGCTGGCGCGTCTCTTCGCGGGAAAAAGGGACTGAAACCCCGAATATCCTTGCCCCAGGCAAAAATATCGCTTGGAATCTACCTTAGACTAGCTCTAAGCTAAAATTCAGTTGTCTTATTTATAGAACCTTTAAGGGTCAAGAGCGATGAATGAAAGTATCTTGGCGCAACGCCGAGATGCTGTCGCAAGGCAACCGAGGAGGTACATTTGTGCGGGACCACCCGCCTAGAGCGCGATCGGCTTAAGTCGAGGCACTTTGTGGCTCGGCATAAGGCGTGAATCGCCCTCTAAAACGTTGATAGAGACTGATTCACGAAGAAAGCCGGATCACCACCGGTGATTCGGATTTCTTCGATCAGGCTCTAGACCCCATCGCCCCCGCAGCAGGCGGGCGACGGATTGTTGTACCAGTACGGGAGCAGGGAGTTTCTAATGTTCGCTTCGAAAACGTTTATCGCCGGTCTGGCGGTCGCCACGGCTGTGGCTTTGCCCGCGATGGCCGATACCATCAAAATTGGTGCCCCGCTGGCACTGACCGGGGGCCTCGCTGACGAGGGCAAGAAACAGGAAATCGTCTACCAGATGTGGCTCGACAAGGTGAATGCCGATGGCGGGCTGATGGTCGGCGGCAAGAAGATGCCGGTCGAGATCATCAAGTATGACTATCAAACGGATGGCAAACGCGCCGGTCAGATGACCGAAAAGCTGGTGACCGACGATAAGGTCGATTTCATCATGGCACCCTTTGGATCCGGCCACACCAAGATCGCCGCCGCCGTCGCGGAACGCTACGAAACCCCCATTGTGGCCTGCGTGTCTTCTTCCCTGTCGGTCTACAACCAGGGCCACAAGAACCTGTTCGGCACACTGGCACCGAACACCGGCCTGATTGACACCATGATCACCTATCTAAAAGACCAGAACGCGGACATGAAGAAGGTCGCCATCCTGGGCCGGGATGACGTGTTCCCCCGCTCCATGGCCAAGGCACTCGGCGGTGCCGCGCCCAAGTTCGGCCTGGAAGTCGTCTATGACGAGCTTTACGCCGTCGGCACACTGGACCACTCCGCTTCCCTGTCGAAGATCAAATCCGCAGCACCGGATTGGATCTATGTGACAGGCTACACCCAGGACCTGATCCTGGCCCGGAAACAGATGGCCGACCTTGGCGTTCACGCCCCCGTAGTGACCATGGTGACCGGCCCGGCCTACAAGGAATTCGTCGAAGGCCTGGGTGAGCTCGCCGAGGGCGTGACATCCAACACCTGGTGGCACCACGCGACCGCCTACGACGGGATCGGTGCCTGGCCGACGACCGCCGACTTCTACAAGGAGTTTGTGGAAGCCAATGGTTCGGACCCGGACTACGTCCATGCCTCCTGTGCGGCAGGCCTCGTCACGCTGGGTGCCGCCATCGAAGCGGCAGGTTCGACTGACAAGGCTGCGGTCCGTGATGCCCTGGCGGCGACCGACATCAACACCTTCTACGGCCCAATCAAGTTCTCGGACAACGGCATGAACGAAGTCCGCGATCTTCCGATCATCCAGGTGCAAAGTGGAGCCATTAAGGTTCTGCACCCGGCGGACATCAAGAACACCGACTTCATGGCCGTGCCGAAGTAAGGCCAAGTCTCCTACTCGCTCCGGGAAAGGCCAGCCGTTTGGTCTTTCCCGGGGCTTCCCACACCTTAGCCCTTGGGGCCGCCCCCCTTACCCCTTGGGGCTTACCAATGGGCCATCGGAGACACGCCATGCCCCTGTTGCCCAGTTTGCCCGACGACGCCCTGGTCAAGGACGTCTATCCCCTGAACCCCTCCAGCTTCCGCCACTGGTGTTACGTGGAAGAGGCGATCATGCGGGGGCCCAGCGCTTTCACGCCCGGAGAAAGGGAACTGATGGGTGCTTTCGTTTCGAAATTGAACAGCTGCACCTATTGCTATTCCAGCCACTCGGAAGCCGCCGTTCAATTGGGCGTCGAACGTGACGTGATCGATCCGCTGATGGCGGACATTGAAAGCGCGCCGATCAAGGAAAACCTGAAACCCGTGTTTCGCTTCCTCAAAAAGCTGACCGAGACCCCTTACAAAATGACCCAGGGGGATGCGGACGCCGTCTATGGCGCGGGTTGGGATGAAAAGGCGCTCCACGACGCGATCATGGTCTGCTGTTGCTATAGCTTCATGAACCGCCTGGCGGACGGTCACGGCCTCCCCTCCGACCCCTCTCTTTTCGAGATGCGTGGAAAGCGCCATGCGGAAGAGGGCTATCTCAGCCAGTATCTCGCCGAAACCGAAGGGGATTGAACCGCCATGGATCTGGCGCAAATCGTTGTTAACGGGCTGGTGCTGGGGGCGCTCTATGCCTGCATCGCCGTCGGGTTCAGTCTCGTTTGGGGCGTGTTGAATGTGATCAACATGCTGCACGGCTCCTTCATCATCCTGGGCGGCTACCTGACCTTCTTCATCTGGGAAGGAACGGGCCTCCACCCGGTGCTTTCCCTGCCCATGATCGCGATAGTCCTCTTCGCGCTCGGGTACGCCATCCAGTGGGCGTTCATCAACAAGGTGGTGACCCAGCCTGTCCTGACGACGCTGACCCTCACGTTCGGTCTGGACATGATCCTATACAACTTCATGACGGTCTTTTTCACGGCCACGCCCCGGCGGGTGACCCTGGACCTTGGCACGCTGGATATCAGTGGCGTCTTCATCCCCGTGGACCGGCTATTCGCCATGGGTCTCGCGATCCTACTGACGGCCATGCTCTGGTGGGTCATGCGCGGATCTAAGGTCGGCAGAGCCATCGTCGCCGTCCGCATGGACCGGGACGCGGCCATGTTGATGGGCATCAAGGTCAATCGCATTTATGCCATCACTTTCGGAATCGGCGCACTGATGGCCGGTGCCGCAGGGGCCGCGTTCTCCATGGTCTTTCCGATCACGACCAACATGACGGGCCTGTTCCTGGGCAAGGCCTTCGTGGTCTGCGTCATCGGTGGCCTGGGCTCTGTCCCCGGTGCCCTGGTCGGCGGCCTGGCCCTCGGGCTGATCGAGAGCTTCGCCGGACACCTCTTGGGCCCGCAGCACGCGATAACCATCGGGTTTGCTTTGATGTTGATCTTGCTGTTGACCCGCCCGACGGGCCTGATGGGGATCAAAGGCTATGAGTGATCCCGTCAAATACGGCCTGTTCGCCCTCTGGGTCGTGCTGCTCTGCATCACCCCCTTCATCGCGGACAACTACGTCGTCCGCATGTCGATCACCATCGCCATGTACTCGGCCCTGGCCTTGTCCTGGAACTTCATCGGCGGCTACGTCGGCTATCCCAGTTTTTCGACAGTGGCCTTTTTCGGGCTCGGTGCCTATGTCGGTGCCATCTGCCAGAAGAACGGCATTCCGATGGTTGCTGCCTGGCTGATTGCGACGGTTTTCGTGGCCGCTTTTGCGGCCCTCCTTGGGGCAGTCATCCTCCGACTGAAAGGCCACTACTTCGCCATCGGGTCCATCGCCATCGTGGAGGTCCTGCGGCTGATCATCTCGAGCTGGTCCAGCCTGACCGGCGGCGGTGACGGCCTGAACACGCCCTTCCTGCGCGGCGGTCCGGACTTTGTCGCCATGGTGTTCCTCTATGTCATGGTCGGACTGATGATGATCGCCTTTCTGATCAATCTCTACGTTGACCGGTCGCGGCTCGGCTTCGGTTTCCGCTGCATTCACCAGAACGAGGACGCGGCCGAAATGGTCGGCGTCAACACCACCTACTACAAAGTGATCGCCTACACCCTTTCGGCCTTCCTATGCGGAACGGTGGGTGCGGCCTACGCATCCTGGACCGGCTACATCGACCCCAGCGACATGTTCCACATTCTGGTAACCATCAAGGTTCCCGTGATGGCCATGCTGGGTGGAGCCGGCACCGTGCTTGGACCCGTCGTCGGTGCTGCGGCCTTTGTACTGCTGGAAGAGGTCTTCTGGGCGAACTTCCTGGAATACAACCGGGCCATCCTGGGTGTCGTGATCGTCTTCCTGATCTTCTTCCTGCCGGGGGGCCTGTTAAAGATCGATTGGTCAAGGCTGATCGCAAAACTACGTTCCAGGGCTGATCAGGGAGCCGGCACATGACCCCTATTCTGGAAGTCAAGGATGCCTCCAAAAACTTCGGCGGCATCCAGGCGGTCAAGCAGGTCACATTCGAGCTCACCAAGGGCGAGATCGTTGGCCTGATCGGCCCCAACGGTGCCGGTAAGACCACCTTGGTCAACATGATCACAGGCGTTCACCCCTGCAGCGACGGTAAGGTCATCTTCGAAGGAACGGACGTCACGGCGCAAAAACCTCATCAGGCCGCCCGGCGCGGCATTGCCCGTACCTTCCAGATTGTCCAGCCTTTCCCCGCCATGACAGTGGTCGAGAACGTTTCGGCGGGATCCCTGTTCGCAGAGGGCCTGACCAGCATGAAATCGGCCCGCGAGGCCGCGATGGAACATCTTCGCTTCGTCGGCCTGATCGATCTTGCCGACGCCCCGGCCAATTCCCTCACCCTCGCCTATCGCAAGCGCCTGGAACTCGCGAAAAGCCTGGCCATGAAGCCCCGGGTGCTGATGCTGGACGAGGTCAATGCCGGCTTGAACGCCTCTGAGATTGACGGAGCACTCGACCTGATCCGCAAGATCTCCGCGCAAGGGATCACCATCCTGATTATCGAACACCTGATGAAGGTTGTTTTGTCCCTTTCCGACAGGGTTCTGGTTCTCCACCACGGGGAACTGATCAGCGAAGGAAACCCCGCCGACGTGGTTTCAGACGACAAGGTCATCGAAGCCTACCTCGGGCCGAAGTTCGCCGAACGGTTCAAGGACCACGCGACCAAGGGCTCTGCTCCCCAGGAGGCTCCTCATGCCTGACACCCTGTTGAAAATCGAGGGCCTGGCCGCCGGTTACGGCGATGTGCAGGTGCTCTGGGGCATTGACCTGGATGTGCGCGAAGGTGAGATAAGCTGCATCGTCGGTTCCAATGGCGCGGGCAAATCCACCCTGCTCCGCACCCTGTCGGGCCTGGTGGTTCCCAGCGCCGGGTCCGTCGTCTTCGGGGGCCAAGAGATCGCAGGTGCTGAACCGGACCATATCCTCAATCAAGGCATCGCCCACGTCCCGGAGGGCCGCCGCCTGTTCAAGGGCCTTACCGTCCGCGACAACCTTATGCTGGGTGCCTATCTGAGGACAGACAAACAGGCCGTGGCGGACGACCTGGAAAAGGTGTTGGATACCTTTCCGCGGCTTCGGGAACGATCAACCCAGGACGCGACGACCCTCTCCGGTGGTGAACAGCAGATGTGTGCGATCGGGCGCGGCATCATGTCCGCTCCGAAGCTCCTGATGATCGACGAACTCTCTCTGGGCCTAGCCCCCGCAGCTGTTGAAAGCCTGTCGGAAGCCCTTGTTGCGGTGAACAATCTGGGCGTCACCATCCTGCTGGTGGAGCAAGATGTGATGACTGCATTCGATTTGGCTTCCCGGGCCTTTGTCATCGAAACGGGCAAGGTCGTCACCCATGGTGAAACTTCGGTCCTGGCGGACGACCCTTCCATCCGAACGGCCTACATGGGAATGTGAAATGCAAAGAGCCAACCCCTTCGACCTGCCAACGGATATCGCCGACGAGGCCCAACTGGCCAAGGTGGCCCAGCACCTGAAGACCAGGGGTGTCCGGCTGCCGACCTTCGGAGAGCTGGCCGATCCCGCGACAATCGATGCCGACATCGGCACAATCCTGGACAAGGTGGACCCGGACCAGGCTGCGGCGGCAAACCTCTTTCGGGTGCATTGGTTCAACGGGTCCGACCGCCGGAGCAAAGCGGATGTTCCGGGCTACATCGAGATCCCGACAGCCCTATCCGGCGTTCCAGCCCGCATCGTCCTTCTGATCGGTCGGCGGTTCCCGATGATCACGGCCCACAAGGTTTTGGCCGCCTATGCCTGTCTGGTACCCAGGCTTGTCACGGGCCGATTCGACCCCGAAGGAAGCCGCGCGGTATGGCCGTCTACGGGGAATTATTGCCGGGGCGGTGTGGCGATCTCGCGCATTCTCGGCTGCCGCGGCGTCGCGGTTCTGCCGGAAGGCATGAGCCAGGAACGCTTCGACTGGCTGCAAAGCTGGGCCGGATCGGAAGAAGACATCATCCGGACCCCTGGTACCGAGAGCAACGTCAAGGAGATCTATGATAAATGCGCCGAACTGGAACGGGATCCGGCGAACGACATCCTGAACCAGTTTTCGGAGTTCTCGAACTATGTCGGGCATGCGGCCTGCACCGGTCCGGCCATCGCCGCCGTTTTTGAACACCTGAACAAGGCGGCCGGCGGCACCCTGGCCCTGCGGGGCTTTTCCTCGGCAACGGGATCGGCAGGAACCATCGGCGCTGGTGATTTCCTGAAGGAGCACTTCGGAACCTCGATCATCGCCGTTGAACCCACCGAATGCCCGACCTTAAGCGACAACGGATACGGCGAGCACAACATCCAGGGCATCGGCGACAAGCATGTCCCGCTGATCCACAACGTCATGAACACGGATGCGGTGGTGACCGTTTCCGACCGCGCAACGGACGATCTGGATCTTCTGTTCAACGAGCCTGCCGGGCGCGATTATCTGGTCCGACGCCGAGGTTTGAGCCCGGAACTGGTGGCTGCGCTCCCTCAGTTGGGCTATTCCGCGATCGCCAATATGCTGGCCGCCATTCGGTTCGCCCGCTACCGGGATTTGGGCGAGACAGACCTGGTGATGACCGTCGCCACGGACGGCGCCGACCTCTATCAGAGCGAACACGCGAAGTTCCTGGAAACATCCTACGGCGGAACCTTTGACGAGATCTCTGCAGGCGAAGTTTTCGGACGTCACCTATTGAGCGACACAACGGGCGGCCTGTTGGATCTCAGCCATCGCGACCGCCGGAGAATCTTTAATCTCGGCTACTACACCTGGGTCGAGCAACAGGGCATTGAGTTGGCGGACTTCAATCGCAGGCTTGATCAGGCTTTCTGGAAAAGCCTGCGCGGTCTGACGGAAACCTGGGACGCCCTCATCACGGATATGAATAATCGGACAGGGGTCAACGCGCCCCGTTCGAGCGCCGTCTGACGGGAGGAGAAAGATCGAATGACCAATCGCATCGAAGCCGATGTTCTGAGCTACGCCACCTTGCGTGCCAGAACGGCGGAGCGTGATCGATCCTTGAGGGAAAAGGTAATGAGCCTGGACGAGGCTGCAAAACTGGTCTCCAACGGCGACCATGTGGCGATCGGCGGATGCACACTTTCCCGCACCCCCATGGCGATGATCTGGGCCTTGATCCGTGCCAAGAAGAAAAACCTCGTTATATCCCGGTCAA
This sequence comes from Magnetovibrionaceae bacterium, assembly GCA_049603795.1. GTDB lineage: Bacteria > Pseudomonadota > Alphaproteobacteria > Rhodospirillales > JBMYSY01 > JBMYSY01. The sequence goes on along the minus strand of JBMYSY010000012.1, from coordinate 38,256 downwards.
TTACCTCGAACGAAGGCGAATTGCTCTATGCCTCCGGTGCCGCCGACCATGTGATTACGAGCTGGTTCAGCCAGGGCATTGTCTGGGGCGTTTCAAAGGTCATGAGGGCCTATGTGGAATCGGGACGGGCCACCTATGAGGAATGGTCCCACATGTCCATGGGGCTCCGCTATCGGGCCGGTGCCATGGGCGTGCCCTTCCTGCCGACACGATCCATGATGGGGTCTGACGTGCGCAAGCGTCTCGGCGATGCCATCAAGGAAATCGACTGCCCCTTCACGGGCGAAAAGATCGCCCTGTTACCTGCCCTGAACCCGGACGTGGCGATCATTCACGTCCCCCGGTGCGACGCTTACGGCAACGCGCAGATCGATGGCCTGGATTTCATGGATCCCGATATCGCCATGGCCGCCGACAAGGTCATTCTGACGACGGAAAAGATCGTCTCCAACGATCAGATCCGCCGACGCCCCGACTATACCAAAATTCCCTTCTTCACGGTTGAGGCCGTAGTCGAGGTTCCCTTTGGCTGCGCCCCCCACGAATGCTTCGGGGCCTATGAGCCGTTTTTCGACCATCACGATGCCTATGCCGCAGCCATCAACAAGGACCCGGAAGGTGCGATCGCCGCCTACCTGGACCGATACTTCTACGAGCCGGAAAGCTGGCCGGAGGTTCTGGAAAGGATCGGCATGGCGGAGCTCTTGTCGGCAGCTCAGCGGGGTCGGAGCATCTACGATGACTGATAATCCGAACGGCTATACCGCTTCTGAAATCCTGGCCGTTATGGCCGCCCGCATCTTGAACGAAGGCCAGATCGTTTTTGCCGGGGTCGGCATCCCGCTCCTGGCGGCCACCTTGGCGCAACGCGTTCACGCCCCCGGCCTGACCATCCTGTTTGAGGGGGGCACAATCGGACCCTTCGTGGTGCCGGGTGAACTGCCGCCCAGTACCAACGAACAACGCTGCACCCGGCGGGCGAACATGCTGGTGCCGATCGCGGAGGTCCTCCTGCTTTTGCAGCGGGGCTATGTCGATGTCGGCTTCATGGGTGGCGCGCAGATCGACCGTTATGGCAACCTCAATTCCAGTTTCATCGGAGATCCGGATAGTCCGAAGATCCGTCTGCCCGGCACCGGCGGCGGGAACGACATTTCCAGCCTGACCAACATGATTGTCGCCATGAAGCACGAGAAACGCCGCTTCGTCGAAAAGGTCGACTACATCACCAGCCCCGGCTTCATCGAAGGCGAAGAGACAAGGGCTGCCTCCGGCTTGCCAGCGGGGGGGATGTTCAAGGTGGTCACCGACCTCGCGATTCTGGGGTTCCATCCCGAAACCCGCGCGATGCGGATCGAAAAGGTTCATGCTGGCGTGACCGTCGAACAGGTCCTGGACAACACAGGTTTCGATCTCGATGTATCCGACCAGGTCACCGAGACGGAAGCCCCAACCGACCAAGAGCTCGCCATCCTGCGCGAACTCGACCCAGACGCCCTCTATATCGCTTGATTCTTTGGACCCGCATTGAGGAGAGACCCCATGTCCACTCGCTTCGGCATCGCCATGCGCAACTTCACCGCCTACCCCGAATTGCCCGATGCGGAGCAGCTGATCAACTACGGCGTCCGCATGGAAGAACTGGGGTTTGAATCCCTCTGGGTCTGGGACCATATTCTGCTCGGCACCGATCCCCATTTCCCGATCATCGACAGCCTGACGCTCTTGACCGCCGTTGCCGCGCGGACCAGCAAGATCAAGCTGGGAACCGGTATTCTGGTCCTGCCGCTGCGGAACCCCTTGGCGCTGGCCAAGCAGATCAGTTCCATCGATCAGGTTTCCAAAGGCCGCTTCATTCTGGGGACGGCAGCCGGTTGGTATAAGCGGGAATTCGATGCCGTCGGCATCCCTTTCAAGCAACGCGGCAAGATCATGGACCGCAACCTGGAGATCATCACGCGCCTCTGGGAAGAGGAAATGGTCAACGGCAAATGGGATGAACACGAACTCAAGCAGTCCGTGATGTTCCCCAAACCCTACCAGAAGCCGCGCCCGCCGATCCTTATCGGTGGTTATGTGGACGTTGTCCTGAAGCGCGCTGCCACCAAGGGTGACGGCTGGTTGACCTATTTCTACACCCCGGAAGGGTTCACCAAATCCTGGAACAAGATCATCAACTTCGCCGAAGAAGCGGGACGCGATCCGAGCGAACTGATCAGCGCAAACCAGCTTCCCATCATCATTGGCAAGCGTGAAGACGTGGAAGGTCCGATGATGGAATGGCTGAACACGGAATGGGATTTCGCCGGATGGTCGGACTCGACGGCTGACAGTGCGATCATGGGCACGCCCGAAGAATGTGTCGAACAGTTGCAGGCCCACGTCGACGCAGGCGTCCAGAAGATCATCTTTGTCCCCTACAAGTACGAACTCGATCAGGTCGATATCATCGCGAACGAAATCATTCCGAAGCTCAGTTGAAGATGCGCGTGCCGGATTTGGCAAACCAGGTCCGGCAGCCCCCGGGCTCACGGCCGTCTCTCAAGGGGGCGCTTTATCCGACGCGCAAATGCCCCGAGCGGAAAGTGACAGCGCCAGAATTCCATGCTAACTGATTTACGTACCTCATTCGTGGGGGCGTCTCGGTCCAGCTTGGAGCACCCCATGCCCCGACCAACCGTTAGGGATGTCGCAGACGAGGCCGGAGTCAGCCTGGCCACGGTGGATCGTGTCCTAAACGCCCGGCCCGGCGTCCGGGCCCAGACGGTGAGCCGGGTCCAAAAGGCCATCTCCAAACTCGGCTACGTTCGCGATACCTATGCCGCCAACCTGGCCCGGCAAAGGGATTACAAGTTCGCCTTCCTGCTGCCGAAAGGTCCCAGCCAATTTGTCGAAACCCTCAAAGACGCCCTGGCTGAAGCCATCGTCGCCCAGGCGGCTGACCGGATATCCGTCCAGGTCTATTCGATTCCCCTGAACGACCCCCATGCCGTGGTCCGCGAACTCCGGGCCCTGCAATCCCAACCTTTCGACGGTGTGGGCATCATGTCGACGGAGACCCCTGAAGTCCGCGATGCCGTCCGTCGCCTGAAAGCCGCCGGTGTCCCTGTCGTTGCCGTGGTTTCGGACCTGCCCAGCGCACAAAGGGACTATTTCGTCGGCATCAAGAGCATCTCCGCCGGTCGGACAGCAGGCCTTCTGATTGGCAGATTTGCAAGGGTTTCCGAGGGGCAGGTGCTGGTTGTAACCCCCTCGACCCTTTCCCACGACAGCCTGGAACGGCGTCTTGGCTTCGATGCGGTCATCGCGAACGAATTTACCGGCCTACAGGTTCTGCCGACCATCGAAACCCATGCGGACCCGGACCGCACGCGGGCCGTGATCGCGCGGGCGGCCCGTACCTATTCGAACATCGTCGGAATCTATTCCATGGGATCCGGCAATGCGCCTTTGTTGGATGCCCTGCGGGAAAACAACCTACTCTCCGGGCGTCCCGTGATCGCCCACGAACTCACACCACTGACCCGCGAAGCCCTCCTGAATGGCGAACTGGATGCCGTGATCACACAGAACATCGGCCACCTGGTCAGAAGCGCGCTCCGAGTCCTGCGGGCAAAGAGCGATCATGCCGCGATCTATGAAGATCAGGAACGAATCCGCATCGACATCGTGACGCGCGAAAACCTGCCCTAAGCCCCTAAATCCCTGACCTTTCAGCCAGAACAGGAACCGTTTGATTTTTTCTGAGGTACGCACCTCAAAAACTACTTTACTTGAGGTGCGCTGCTCAACTACGGTTTCTCCATGGGATCGGCGACGACCGCCGGGGCCAGCACTGCCGATCAATACGGCGGGCGCAAAAATCAGGAGGAAGAGTCAATGAAACTCACCAATGTGCTGGCGGCGACAGCGGTCGCTGCCGTGGCTACCGTGCAGGCGCAGACCGCCCAAGCGGATGACTTGACGCTTTGCTGGGCGGCATGGGATCCGGCCAACGCGTTGATCGAACTGTCGAAGGATTTTGAGGCCAAGTCGGGCCATAAAATGAGCTTCGAATTCGTGCCCTGGCCGAACTTCGCGGATCGCATGCTCAACGAGTTGAACTCAGGGGGTAAACTCTGCGACCTGATGATTGGCGACAGTCAGTGGATCGGGCTTGGTGCCGAAGCCGGTCACTACGTCAAACTGAATGATTTTTTCGATGCCCAGGGCATCTCCATGGGTGACTTCATTCCGGCGACCGTGACCGGATATTCCGAATGGCCCAAGGGTACGCCGAACTATTGGGCCCTTCCGGCCTTTGGCGACGTGGTGGGTTGGACCTACCGCAAGGACTGGTTCAGCCGTCCCGAACTGCGCGAAGAATTCAAAGGTAAATACGGACGCGACCTGGATGTGCCCAAGACCCTGGCCGAGTTGAAGGACATTGCCGAGTTCTTCCAGGGTCGGGAGATCGACGGCAAGACGGTCTATGGTGCCGCCATCTACACGGAACGGGGTTCCGAAGGCATTACCATGGGCGTTACGAACGCGCTCTATAACTACGGCTTCTTGTACGAAAACCCCGAAAAGCCTTACGACCTTGAAGGCTTCGTTAATTCGGAAGGCGCAATTGCGGGTCTGGAGTTCTACAAGGAACTCTATAACTGCTGCACACCGCCGGGATCTTCCGATTGGTATATGTCGGCGAACATCGATGCCTACAAATCAGGTCAGGTCGCCCTTCAGATGAATTTCGCCTTCATCTGGCCAGGCGTGCATGCCGACCCGAACGTGGGCGGTGACAAATCGGGTTATTTCCCGAACCCGGCGGGTCCGGGCGGACACTTTGCACAGTTGGGCGGACAGGGTATCTCGGTTGTTTCCTACTCCGACAGTCAGGCAGCCGCGCTGGAATACATCAAGTGGTTCGCCCAGCCGGAAATCCAATCGAAGTGGTGGGAACTGGGCGGCTACTCCGCTCTGCGGGCCGTGGTCGAGGACCCGGGCTTTGCCGCCAGCCAGCCCTACGCTCAAACCTTCCTGGACTCCATGGCCATCGTTAAGGACTTCTGGGCCGAGCCGGCCTATGCCTCCTTGCTGCTGCCGATGCAGGACCGGGTTCACAAGTACGTTGTTGCCGGACAGGGCACGGCGAAAGAAGCGCTGGACGCCCTGGTCAAGGACTGGATCGAGGTGTTCGAGGACGAGGGTAAACTCTAGGTCTGACCTGGAATTCGTCGACGAGGCCCGCCGCCCCCTCCCGAGGCGGGTTTGAACACCAAACTTGCGTGGGGCCCTCCTAAAGCCCTCCGGGGCCCCACGCACCTCTCCCTCAACATCCTGCGGAAGGTGTCTCATGTCGGAGACAGCAATGGATCGTGTTGCCAAGGCGACGCCCCCCGGGGTCGCCAGCCGCATCCGGGGTTACTCGGACCGGACGATCGCCTGGATCTTTGTTGCGCCGACGATCGCCCTGCTGTTGGCGATCAACATCTTCCCCTTAATCTGGACGATCTATCTCAGCTTCACGAATTATCGGGCCAACAGGCCCAATGCGGACGTGAAATGGCTGGGGCTTCGGAACTACGAGCGCATTCTGTCGGATGGCGACATCTGGATCACCATGCAGGCAACGGCTCACTTTCTGTTCTGGACCCTGTTTTTCCAGGTCCTGATCGGCTTTGCCCTGGCCTGGTTGATCAATAAAAAGTTCAAGGGAAGCGATCTTTGGACAACGATCATCGTCCTGCCGATGATGCTTTCGCCGGCCGTTGTCGGCAATTTTTGGACCTTCCTCTACCAGCCCCAGATCGGCCTGTTCAATTCTGTCATCGCCTTCTTCACGGGTGTGGACCCAACCAGCTTTTCCATGATCGGCGACGTGGCCCTGGCCCCCTGGTCCATCGTAATCGTGGACACCTGGATGTGGACGCCCTTCGTCATGTTGATCTGTCTGGCCGGGCTCCGATCGATCCCGGATTCGATCTACGAGGCTGCCGAATGCGACCGGGCATCGCAGTGGCGGCAGTTCTGGACCATCACCGTCCCCATGGTGTTGCCCTTCCTGATGCTGGCCGTCCTGTTCAGGGGGATCGAAAACTTCAAGATGTTTGATCTGGTGGTGCAGTTGACCGGCGGCGGCCCCGGTTCGACGACGGAGTTGACCTCCATCAACCTGAAACGCGAAGCCTTCGAGAAATGGCGCACGGGCTATGCCTCGGCCTACGCGATCATCCTTTTCGTGACCGTCTTCGGTCTCGCCTCGATTTACGTGAAGGCACTGAACAAGGTGAAGGAACGATGAGCGGCTATTCCGTCACCACCCCATCGAAGACGCAGAAATGGATCGCAGGCATTCTTGTGATGGGCTACGCGCTGGTCACCCTGATGCCCCTGCTCTGGATTTTCGCGACCGGCTTCAAATCGTCGCCCGATTCTATTGCCTATCCGCCAAAGATTGCCTTCGAGCCGACCTTGGAGGGCTACGTCAACCTGTTCACTACCCAGACGCGCCAGACTGCGGAGCACTTGGCCGCCAACCCGCCCGAGACCTGGTACGAGGAAATCGTCCACGCCAAGGGAATGGTCATCGCTGGCCCGTCGCGTTTCGGCGAGCGGTTCATGAATTCGGTCATTATCGGCTTCGGCTCGACCTTCCTCTCGGTCTTTCTGGGAACACTAGCGGCCTATGCGTTCTCTCGGTTCCGGGTGCCGCTGAAGGATGATCTGATGTTCTTCATCCTGTCGACCCGGATGATGCCGCCCATCGCCGTCGCCATCCCGATCTTCCTGATGTTCCGCTCGCTTGGCTTGTCCGATACACACGCGGGCATGATCCTGCTTTATACGGCGGTGAACCTGTCGCTCTCGGTCTGGCTGTTGAAGGGTTTCATCGACGAAATTCCGCGCGAATACGAAGAAGCGGCACTGATCGACGGTTACACCCGCTTTCAGGCCTTCTACAAGGTCGTCCTGCCACAGGCGGCAACCGGCATCGCGTCGACGGCGATCTTCTGTCTGATCTTCGCCTGGAACGAATATGCCTTCGCAGTCCTTTTGACCTCCGGGACAGCTCAAACGGCACCGCCCTTCATTCCGACCATCATCGGCGTTGGCGGACTCGACTGGCCTGCTGTCGGGGCCGGGGTAACGATCTTCATGGTGCCGGTCCTGGTTTTCACCATTCTCCTGCGCAAGCACCTGTTGCGCGGCATCACCTTCGGGGCGGTACGCAAATGACCGATTTTCTGAACGGATTGAGACATTTGCGCCGTGGCCCCTGGGAAATGGTGGCCTCCATCCTGATCGCGCTCGGCGTCTTCATGCTGATGCAGCCCTTCGCCCTTGTCGCCTATACCTATTCGTTCATCGTGACCCTCGTCGGCACGGTGATGTTCATCGTCGTCAGTCATTTTCCGGAGTAACGATGGCTGAAATCCGTGTCCAAAACCTGCGTAAAGACTTCGGTGACTTTACCGCCGTCCAATCGTCCTCGTTCAAGATCGAGGACGGCGAGTTTTTCATGCTGCTGGGTCCCAGCGGCTGTGGAAAAACAACCACCCTTCGCATGATCGCCGGCCTGGAACTGCCCACGTCCGGAGAAATCTTCATCGATGGCGAAGAGGTCGGCCAGAAACCGGCCAGCCAGCGCGACATCGCTTTCGTGTTCCAGATGTTCGCGCTCTACCCACACATGAATGTCCGCAAGAACATCAGCTACCCGCTGGTCAGCCAAGGTATGGCGCGCGATCAGGTCAAAGAAAAAGTGGCCGAGGTATCCCGGATACTGGGTATCGAGGCGCTGCTGGATAAACCGGTCAGCGGCCTGTCGGGTGGCGACCGCCAGCGCGTGGCTTTGGGCCGGGCCATCGTCAGGAACCCCAAATGCTTCCTGATGGACGAACCCCTGGGGGCCCTGGACGCCGAGTTTCGCGAACACATGGCAGAAGAACTCAAGAACCTTCATGACCGGATGGGGGCTACCACGGTCTACGTCACCCATGATCAACTCGAAGCGATGCAGATGGGTGACAAGATCATCGTCATGAACCACGGGGTGATCGAACAGTTCGGCACACCCCAGGACATCTACGACAAGCCCGCAACCCTCTTCGTTGCGGACTTTATCGGGTCCCCGCCCATGAATTTTTTGAAATTCCATGGCGAACTGGCCAAGGGGGCCGTTTCCGTGACCATGCAGCACGAAATGCTGGAGGTGCCCGAAGCGCGGGAGGCCTTTACCGGGGATATGGTCTTCGGCGTCCGGCCCGAACATGTCCGCCTTTCCGACAATGCCGGTCTCAGGGGCGAAGTCATCGCCTCGGAATATCTGGGAACCACCCAGATCGTGACGATCCAAACCGCCAGCGGAGACGTCAAAGCCCGGATCGCCTCTGATCGGGTTGCCCGGACAGGAGAAACCGTCGGCCTGCGTTTCAACGGCACCACCGTAACCCTGTTCGACAACCAAACGGGACGCGCGCTCCGGTCCGCCCTGAATGAAGGGGTGCTGGATCATGGCTAAAGTCGAACTTCGGAATGTCTCCAAATCCTTCGGCCCGACGCGGGCCATTGGCGATCTCTCAATCACCATCGACGACGGGGCTTTTGTTGTCCTGTTGGGACCGACAGGGGCCGGAAAGACCACGACGCTCCGGGTGATCTCGGGCCTTGAGCGGCCTGAACAGGGGGACGTGGTGATCGACGGCCGGTCGGTCGTTGAAGAAACACCGGCCCAGCGAAATGTCGCCATGGTGTTTCAGCAATACTCGCTCTATCCGCATATGACGGTCCGCGACAACCTGGCTTTTCCGCTTCGCTCGCCGATCCTGAAGACCCCGGAAGACGACGTCAGACGCAAGGTCCAAGAGGTCGCTGAGGTTTTGCACATCGACCACAAGCTGGACAACAAGGCCACTAATCTGTCGGGCGGGGAAATGCAGCGGGTCTCCATCGGTCGGGCGCTGGTACGCGATCCGTCGATCTACCTGATGGACGAACCGCTGAGTTCGCTGGATGCCAAGTTGCGGGCCGATCTTCGCGTGGAGTTGAAGCGCATTCAGGCAAACCTGGGGGCGACCATGCTCTACGTCACCCACGACCAGATCGAGGCCATGACGATGGCAACGGATGTCGGCGTCCTCGATGAAGGCCGACTGGTTCAGTTCGGCACCCCCCGTGAAATCTACGAGAACCCGGTCAGCCTTTACGTCGCGGGGCGTCTCGGGCTCCCCCGCATAAACGTTCTGCCGGCAGATATCTTCGCCGGAGCGCCAACGGGCGCGGCCAGTATCGGGCTGAGGCCGGAACACATACAGCAAGGGGAAGGGAAACCGGCTGAAGTGCTCAGGATCGAACACCTGGGCGATCAATCCCGGCTCCATCTAAGGATCGAAGGGCACGACATTGTGACCCTGACCGATGTTCACACGGACCTGGAACCCGGCGACAGGATCGCCATCCAACCCCGCAACGCCTTGTATTTCGATGCAAGCGGCGCGCGGATCGCCTGAGGAGGACACCATGGCACAATTCATAAACAGCAAAGACACCGTGGTCACCGAAGCCATTGATGGCGCCTTGAGAACGGCGGGAGGACGCCTGGCTCGATTGGATGGCTACCCGCACATCAAGGTGGTCGTCCGTTCGGACTGGGACCGATCCAAGGTAGCGCTCGTTTCCGGTGGCGGATCGGGCCACGAACCCAGCCACGCGGGCTTTGTCGGCCAGGGCATGTTGACGGCTGCCGTCTGCGGCGAAGTCTTCGCCTCGCCCTCGGTCGATGCGGTGCTGGCTGGCATTCTGGCCGTAACGGGTAAGGCCGGGTGCCTTTTGATCGTCAAAAACTACACAGGGGATCGCCTGAACTTCGGGCTGGCTGCCGAACGTGCGCGGGCCTTCGGGTTGAGCGTCAACATGGTCATCGTGGATGATGATGTCGCCCTCCCCGATCTCCCGCAGGCACGCGGGGTGGCGGGAACCCTCTTCGTGCACAAAATCGCTGGCGCTCTCGCGGATCAAGGTGCCGATCTCGATACGGTGACCAAGGCGGCCGAGGCCGTCATCGGCGGTGTTGTTTCCATCGGCATGTCGCTGGACACCTGCACCATTCCGGGTGCCCAGAAAGAAGATCGGATTCCTTCGGGTAAGGCGGAACTCGGACTGGGCATTCACGGCGAAGCCGGGATCGAACAAGTGGACTTTTCCGGGGCACGGGATGCCATCGGTATGATCGTCGATCGGCTGGCCCCGCACATTCAGCCGGGTCCCCACATCGCGCTGGTCAACAACCTCGGCAGCGCCATGCCGCTCGAGATGGGCGTGCTAACCGAAGAGCTCATCCAGTCGCGCATCGGAGACCAGATCCGATGGCTGATCGGGCCGGCCCCCTTGATGACCTCTTTGGACATGCAGGGGTTTTCCGTCTCACTCCTGCCAGCGGACAAGACCTTTGAACCCCTCCTGCTCGCCCCCGTGGCCCCATGGGCCTGGCCGGGTTGCCTCTCGGTCAGCGAGGTTGCCACCCAGCCTTTGCCGGATGGCCTGGTCCCGATCAAGCCCATGCCTTCGGAAAATGCCGATAACCGGGCCTTCCTGGAGCGCTGCTGTACCATCATGATCGAGGCGGAGAGCGCTCTGAACGCCCTGGATCTGAAATCCGGCGACGGCGACACGGGGAGTACGTTGTCGACGGCGGCGCGAGCCCTGCGAGACGCCCTGGATCACCTGCCGCTCGCCGATATCACCCAACTTTATCGCGCCATCGGATTGGAGCTCAGCCAGACCATGGGCGGGTCGTCGGGCGTGCTTTTAGCGATCTTTTTTGCCGCGGCGGGCGATGCTGCTGCGAGCGGCAAGGGAACCGTCGATGCCTTGAAAGATGCGCTGGAACGCATTCAACAGGTGGGTGGTGCCAGACCCGGTGATCGCACAATGGTCGATGCCCTCGCCCCCGCTCTGGATGCTCTTCCCGAGGGGCTTGCCGCGGCCGCGAAGGCAGCGCGTGAAGGAGCCGATGGCACGGCCAAGATCACCCGGGCGCGGGCCGGTCGCGCCAGCTACCTCTCGGAGGAAAGCCTGGCCGGCCACAATGACCCCGGTGCCGAGGCCGTGGCCCTGCTGCTGGAAAACCTTGCCGCAGAATAATCGCATCAGGTGTTGATCAGGATCGGCTTTTGCCCCCCATGCCGACCTCGGGGCCGGTCTCTTTGCTTTGACCAACCCTGCGATGAGCGCTTTACGCTCGCACTGGACGGACGAAGAGCGCTTTCAGCGCCTACAGCTGCTACCGGGGCGATCAAACCCACCATAAACCCCTGATTTTTCGCAGATATTTTTTCCAGGGCCTTGGCATATCGCTTGCGGAAGCGATCCCAACGGGGGCTTGACCCCTTGATCGGGAAACGCAAGGAGGCAGCCCATGGAAGGTTTCGTTTTCAACACGGCCAAGAGCATCATCTGTGCTCCCGGCGCGATTTCGCGTCTGGGGGAAATCGTCAAAAAGGAAATCGGGCTAAGTGTCCTGATCGTAACCGACCCCGGCCTGATCGAGGCCGGCCTGCTTGCCCCGGCGGAGGCCAGCCTGAAAGCGGCGGGCGTGAACATCTCTGTTTTCAGTGACGTCGTGGCCGACCCGCCCGCGCATGTTGTGGAACAAGCCGTCGCCTCGGCAAAGGCAGCCGGTGTTGTCGGCGTCATCGGCCTTGGCGGCGGATCATCCATGGATGTGGCCAAGCTGGTGGCTTTCCTGATGGGAAGCGACGAACAGTTGGATGACATCTACGGCGTCAACGTCGCTCAGGGAAAACGCCTGCCCCTGATCCAGATTCCAACGACGGCCGGCACCGGTTCCGAGGTCACGCCGATTTCGATCATCACGGTTGGCGAGACCGAGAAAAAGGGCGTTGTGGCACCGCAGCTGCTCCCGGATGTGGCCCTGCTTGATGCCGACCTGACCCTTGGCCTGCCGCCACATGTCACGGCTGCCACCGGCGTGGATGCGATGGTTCACGCGATCGAGGCCTATACCTCGGCATCGGCCAACAACAATCCGGTTTCCAAGGCTTTGGCCAGAGAGGCCCTTGGCCTGCTGGGCAGCAGCATCTCGAAAGCGGTTCACCAGGGAGATGACAAGGCCGCGCGCTCAAACATGCTTCTGGGCTCAATGCTGGCGGGCCAGGCCTTCGCGAACTCGCCGGTCGCCGCCGTGCACGCGCTGGCCTATCCACTGGGCGGTGTGTTCCACATCCCCCATGGACTGTCCAATGCGCTGATCCTGCCGCACGTGATGAAGTTCAATGCAGAGGCCTGCGCCGATGGATACGCCGTGATCGCTTCGGATGTCTTCCCGGACCTGGGCGGGATCGAAAACCGCGACCAGCGCGTCGACGAGTTCATTGGACGCATATCCCAGTTGAACAAGCAGCTGGGTCTGCAAAGCACGCTTCGCGAAATGAACATCGGAGAGGAAGACCTGCCCGGCCTGGCTTCCGATGCCATGAAACAGACCCGCCTGCTGGTGAACAATCCCCGTCCGGTCGACGAGGCCGACGCCCTGAAAATCTATCAAGAAGCCTATTGAGGACCTCATGACAGAGAAATCACAGCCCAACAGCCGGGCTGACTACAAGCACTTCGCAGCCATCACGACCCGTTGGATGGATAACGACGTCTATGGCCATATCAACAACGTGCACTACTACAGCTACTTCGACACCGTGGTGAACACGCACCTGATCAAGCAAGGTGTTTTGGATATCCAGAACAGTCCGGTCATCGGTCTGGTGATTGAAACGAAGTGCAACTACTTCCGCCCGATGACCTATCCCAACACGGTCGAAGGTGGCCTGAGGGTGACCAAAATCGGCAATAGCTCCATTCGCTATGAAGTCGGCCTGTTTGTTGAAGGCGAAGAAGAAATCGCGGCCCAGGGCCACTTTGTCCACGTCTACGTGGACCGCGCTTCCGGGCGTCCCACCGCACTTCCTGCTGCCTTGAAAGCCTTGGCAGAATCACTCTTCGTGGCCCCGGAATAAGGAACAACCCATGTCTTTCACTCTCAACGACCCGGAGTTGCTCCAGTCTCGCGCCTTCATTGACGGGGAATGGCTTGGAGCCTCCTCCGGTGCGACCTTCGAAGTTACCAACCCGGCGGATGGCACCGTTATCACCTCGGTTCCGGATATGGGGGCCAGCGAGACCCAAAGCGCCATCGAGGCCGCTGACCGGGCCTGGCCGCAGTGGCGGGCGAAGTCCGCAAAGGAACGGTCCGTTATCCTGCGGCGCTGGCATGATCTGATCATGGCTGCCCAGGAAGACCTGGGCCTATTGATGTCTGCAGAACAAGGCAAGCCCCTGGCGGAAGCCCGGGGCGAAGTGGGCTACGGGGCGAGCTTTATTGAATGGTTCGCAGAAGAAGCCAAACGCCTTTACGGCGACGTCATCCCCAGCCGGGGGCCCGGGGAGCGCATGCTGGTGATCAAGCAACCCATCGGGGTGGTCGCCGCCATCACGCCTTGGAACTTCCCCATCGCCATGATCACCCGGAAGGTCGCACCCGCTTTGGCGGCCGGCTGTCCCGTTGTGGTGAAGCCGGGCGAGGACACCCCGCTGTCCGCCCTGGCGCTTTGTGTCCTGGCAAAACGGGCCGGGCTGCCCGACGGGCTTCTCAATGTCGTCACTTGTTCCAAGGCCAAGGCGGCGGAGGTCGGATCCGTCCTTTGCGAAAGCCCGACCGTCCGCAAACTGTCGTTCACGGGATCAACGGCCGTCGGGAAACTGTTGATGCGCCAGTGCAGCGACACGGTGAAAAAACTCAGCCTCGAGTTGGGCGGCAATGCGCCTTTCATTGTCTTCGACGATGCCGACCTCGATGCTGCCGTCGCCGGTGTCCTTGCGTCAAAATATCGAAACACGGGGCAAACCTGCGTCTGTGCGAACCGGATCCTGGTGCAGGATGGGGTTTATGAGGCCTTCACCGAAAAACTGATCGCCGAGGTCGAGAAGTTCGTCGTCGGCGCCAGCCTGGAAGGTGGAAACAACCAGGGACCTCTGATCAACCAGGCCGCCGTTGCGAAGGTCCGGGCCCATATCGACGACGCTGTATCCAAAGGAGCAAAAGTCGCCCTGGGTGGCGGTGAACATGCGCTGGGCGGCACCTTTTTCGAGCCAACCGTCCTGACCGGCGTCACACCGGATATGTTGGTGGCAACGGAAGAGACCTTTGGCCCCCTCGCCCCCCTCTTCCGCTTCAAGACTGATGACGAGGCCGTAGCCATGGCCAATGCGACGGAATTCGGCCTGGCTTCTTATTTCTACAGCCGCGACATCGGTCGGATCTGGCGTGTGGCCGAGGCCCTGGAGACCGGTATGGTCGGAATCAACGAAGGCATCATCTCCACCGAGGTGGCCCCCTTCGGCGGCATCAAGGAGAGCGGCCTGGGTCGCGAAGGCTCCCGGTACGGTCTCGATGAATACGTCGAGATCAAGTACCTGTGCATGGGCGGACTTTCCTGACGCCATCGCCAAACCAGACTTTGGCACAAAAAGGAGGCCGCAAGCACCCGACTTGCGGCCTTTAGTCTTGGGAGGAAACGTCGATCAGGCGGCTTTGGCCGCCTCCTTCCGTACGGCACCCCGTTCAATGATGTATACGTCGTCCACGAGATCGGCGGAGTGTGTGTAATCCGACTCAGAAAGCAGGATCGAGAGGCCCTCGTCCTTGAGGGTCTGAAGCACCGTCAGCAACCGGCGGCTCAGGGCCGGTGCCACGCCTTCAAACGGCTCGTCGAGCAGCAGGATATGCGTACCACTCATCAAGGCCCTGGCGAGGGCGACCAGCTTTTGCTGACCACCGGAGAGCTGCAGGGCCTTTCTGCCCGCGAAGCCTTCCACCTCCGGCATCAGTTCGTATATCCAGGCCAGACGGCCATCGGCTTCCGCGATCTTGTTGGCCCAGGCCGGGATCAGGATGTTCTCTTCCACGGTCAAGGTCGGCACGAGGCGGCGATCTTCGGGCATGAACCCCAGCTTGAGCTTGGCACGTTCATGGGGACCGGCGGCGACCATTTCCCTGCCATCGATGATGATCGACCCATGCCGAGCCGTCAGAAGCCCCATCACCGTCCTCATCAAGGTGGTCTTTCCGGCCCCGTTGCGCCCGATCAGACCAACCATCTGGCCCTTGGCAAGATGCAAAGACACATCCCGAATAATCTCAGTGCCCTGGATGGTCGTCGTAACGTTTTCCAGCTTAAGCATGGGCTGCCTCCTCCAGCTCGGTCAGATCAAGGTGATGGCCAATCACAAACTGCTGCACGTGCTCATCACGCAGAACATCCATGGTCGGCCCGTCCGCAAGAACACGTCCGTCGTAGAAAGCCAGAAGCCGGGTCGAATATCGGGCAACAACATCCATGTCATGTTCAACAAACAACACGGCAGCCCCGGACCGCTTGACCGCCCGCATAACCGTGTTCATCAGGTCGAATTTGTCATCGATAGCAACGCCGGACGTCGGCTCATCAAGCAAAAGAACCTTGGGGTTGCTGAGCATGGCCATGGCGATATCCAGCAGCTTCCGGACCCCTTGCGGCAACGTGACGATCTTCTCTTCGGCATATTCTGCGATGGCATATTCCTGGAGCACATCCATAGCCTTGGCGGTCAGTCGTTCTGTCTTCAGCGGGGCGAAGAAGGGCAATCGTTCCTTCTCGGCCATGCCGTAGGCGATCAGCACGTTTTCCATCACGGTCAGTTCGGGAAACAGCTGGGCAACCTGAAAAGACCGGCACATCCCTTGGCGCATGATCTGGCGAGGCTTTTTGCCAACCACCGTATTGCCTTCGAAAAGGATCTCGCCGCTGCTGGGCGGAAGATAACCGGTCACCATGTTGATGAAGGTTGTTTTTCCGGCTCCGTTTGATCCGATGACGCCGACGATTTCGCCGGGGTTGATCTGGACATTGATGTCCGCAGCCGCTGTCACGGCCCCGAAGGTTCTGGCCAGATCGCGGGTTTCCAGAAGAGCCGTCATGCCCTTTGTCCTTTCCGAAGCTTCTGTTTGAGGGACCACAAACCGTTGGGCAGAAAGATGATGATGGCCAGCAAAGAGACACCCAAGATCAGTTGCCAGGTGTAGGGTGCAACCTGGAAAGCGAAGGTGCGCATCAGTTCGAAGATGATCGAACCGAGCAAAGGTGCCACCACATGACCGGTTCCCCCCATCAGGGCGATGAAAACGAACTCCCCTGACGTGGTCCAGTAGGCCATTTCCGGATCAATATGTCCGACGGTCATCGCGGTGACGGAACCACCGACGGAGGCCAGACAGGCCGCGATCAGGTACTTGAAATAGATGATCCTCTGGACCGAGACGCCGAGGTATTCGACGCGGATTTCATTCTCCCGGATGGCTTCTCCCGCCAAACCCATGGGCGAATGGGAATAGCGCCACATCAGGTAGCCTGCGGCCAGCGCCAGGAGAACAATGCTCAGGTAGGGCAGAATGGTTCCACCCGACGTGCTGGGTGCCCAACCGAACAGGGTCGGAGAAACGACGTTGAATCCGTCCGAACTACCGAGAGAAACACTCTTCACCAGAACCCCGTAGAGGATCATGGAGAAGGCCATGGAGAACATGGCGAAAAAGATTTCCCGGTACCGCGACAACAACAGGCCAACCACGGCAGCGACGGCGGTCCCGGAAACGGCTGCGACCAAGAGCAACAAAAGCAGGTTGTCGGTCTCGAAGTATTGGCTGAAGGCACCGACGCTGTAGGCTCCGATACAGTAGTAGAGCCCCTGCCCGAAGGAGACCAACCCGGCCCGCATCAGCAAAACCAGGCCGAGCACGACCAATCCCTTGGCCAGAGCAACGGTGACCAGAAAACTGAACCAATGCGGCAGGACGAACCCGAGCCCCATCAAGATCAGGGCCGCCAGGGCCATAAGAGGGAGTTTCATCTGTTTCATTTTAAATTTTCCTCGCGCCGGCAAGGGCAAACAGCCCTTGGGGGCGGAAGGCCAGGACCAGGCCCATCACGCCATAGATCACGAACAGTTCGCCGTCGGGATAGAGGTGAACGGAGAGAGCTCTTGTCAGGCCGACAATCAGCGCCCCCACAAAGGCACCGCCAACACTTCCCAATCCACCAATCACAACGACGGCAAAGGCGAGGACGATGACCTCGATGCCGATCCCCGGAACGACCGATATGCCGGGTGCGGTCAGCGCTCCGGCAAACACGCCCAGGAAGGCTCCGATCACGAAGGTCAGGGTGAACACCCGAGTGACATTGACGCCGAGAGCCCCCGCCATGTCCCTGTCGTGAATGACCGACTGCAGAATTTTGCCCTGCCGTGTCCGGTTCAAGGCCCACCAGAGCGCATAGCCGATGACAGCCGTAATCGCGATCAGCAGGAAGTCGTAGTTGGCGAAGGACAGGCCTTCGATCTTGCTACGGCCCAGAAGGGTATAGGGTTGGTAGGCGAAGTAGGCTTCGACCCCCCACAGCAGCTTGATGACGTCTTCCAGGATCAGAAGAATACCGTAGGTCACCAAAATCATGACCACTTCATCGCGGCCATACATGAACCGAAGAAAGCCTCGCTCGATCAGGAGGCCCACAAAGATCCCGGCGACGATCGATACGCCGAGCAGCAGGAAATAGCTGACCCAGGGCGGGTTTCCCCCTGCGAAGTAGACACCGATGAGCGAGGCTCCGGCGTAGGCCCCGATGGCATAGAAGCTGCCATGGGCCATGTTCAGAATTTTCATGACGCCGTAGATCAGTGTCAGGCCGGCTGCGATCAAAAACAGCCAGGATGAGTAGACCACCCCATCGACGAGAACCGCTATCACCAAGTTCATCGTTCATTCCTCGAGCGAACAAAGCAGAAAAAGAGGGGGCGGCGAGGAGCGCCGCCCCCAGGGAGCCTCTCTTTAAGGGATCAAGAGAGGGGGGAAATCGGGTCAGTTACAACTGGCACCCTGGAAGCCACCCATGATCCAGTCCGTGGACTTGACGCCATCCGGCGGGTTCACGCAGCCGGCGGGATACCGGACCACATCGACAACTGCGAGCTTGCCATCCTTCTTGGCAACACGGCCGTAGACCATCTCCTGGATGGCTTGGTGACCCTTTCCGTTCTTCATGGCAATCCGACCGGCCGGGCTGTCATACTCAAGGAACTCAAAGGCCTTGGCGACGGCTTCATCCGACGGAACCTCGCCCTCAGCCGCAGCCGCTTTCTCTGTCGCGAGCTTGAGCCCCATGATGCCCTGGATCATGTGATAGACGGAGTAAGAGGGTTCAGAACCGAACTTGGCCTTGTATTCTTTCTGCAACCAATCGTTCAGGGCATTGTCCGGCGCATAGATCCCATTGGGGCCGCGAGCACCGACAATGGTCCCTTCCGGGAAATGATCGGCGAACTTGTAGAGGGCGCTTTCGCCCGTGGTCAGAACGGCGGTCTGATCCTCGAACAGCCCCCGGGCGGAACCCTGCAACAGGAAAGCCTCCAGATCACCGCCCCAGAAGGAGGAATGAACAATGTTGGCCGGCTTGACCATGAGGGCCGAAATCTCGGCACCGTACTGACCGGCGTAAATCTTCGGGAACTGTTTGGTCGTCACCTCGACGCCGGATTTCAGCTGCGTGAGCGAATTGATGAAATCGCCCCAGCTGTCATGTCCGAAGGAGTAGTTCTGGTTGATGCCCGAAACGCTGCCAAGGTTGCCGACCTTCTCAGCGATGTAGCGTGCCGCACCGACGTTATCCATGGTCGCCGTGGCAGCCGTCCGGAAAACGTACTTGTACTCTGCCTCCTCGAAGACGCGCGGCGTTCCGCAGTCGAAGAGAACGGTGATTTTCTTCATCTGCTCGGCCACGGAAGGGACGGCCAGACAGTCGCCCGAAGAAATGTAGCCCACGACGGCGTCAACGCCTTCGCGCTCGACCAGATTCCGGTATTCGGCCACCTGCTTGGTGGCACCCCCGGCTTCATCGATGTAGACCGGATTGATCTTGATACCGTTGATGCCGACCTTGTCGTAAGGTGCCGGCATGGATCCCGCGTTCAAGGCTTCGATCAAGAGGTCGGCCCCGTTTTTCGCCGGAACACCGAACGGTCCCGCTGCGCCGCCGGACAGGAAGGTCACCAGACCCAGCTTGTATTCTTCCGCGGCTTGAGCCGACGTCAACATGGTCCCCATGGCGAGCGCGCCACAGACAGCCATCTTGGATAGAGATTTCAACATTCCTCGTTAGCCTCCACAGACTTGGTTGTTTGGGATCGGCAAATCCGATCAAGGCCAAGTTTGCAGGGGCTATGCCAAATCAGAAAAGAATGACAACATACTGTTTTTAAATGTTTTTTATCGAACCGCGTTGCCGCCCGCCGAGTTTGCGAGCGCTTTCGGCTCATGCCTGTTCGACAGGCGGGCGCTTGGCGCTCAATCAGTTTTCCGGGGCGCGAACCGGGCCCTCGGCGTCCGGATAGAAAACCTGCCAGTTCCCGAGCAGCCGCGTCGCCGGAGGAAAGTCCCTGTTCGGGATGGTTTCACCGATGGCAATCACCTGCTGAATCTGATGGTCCTTCGGATTCATAAAGGATGTAAAACCGTCCGGGTCTTCCGGGAGTTTGAGCCTGAGATTCAGCAGGGCTTCTCGCAGTTGGTCGGTTGACGCCTTTGGGTCGGTTTTCGCCAAGGCATGGGCAATGGCCAGAATGCCGGAATAGGCCCCTTGAGCCGCATAGGACGGATACCGACCCGCCCGGTCAAAAAACCGTCGGACAAAGGTCCGGTTTTGCTGGGTCTGCGGCCAGTTCACGTGGTGCCGGGCCCCCAGGATCAGCCCCAATGGCAGGTCATCGCCCAAGGCCGCCAGAACTTCGAAATTGCCGCCGGTGTCAAAGTTGGCGAACTTCATCTCGTCAAACAAAGGGGTTTGCTGTGCCTGACGGACAAAGGCCACGAGGTCGTTCCCCCACAAGGTATTGATCACCACATCGGGACGCACCGAGCGAAGGGAGCGGATATAAAGCGAATAGTCCGTCTCGAACGGCTTCGGCCAATAGGCAGCGACCGGCCTGTAGGGCAGATCCAAACCATCCATGGCGGCGCGGAAGTCCCGCCAGCTTCGGTATCCATAATCATAGTCCGGACCGATGTATGCGATCTCGAGCGGGCGGGTGGATAGAATGCCCTCGAAGCGTTGCTTCACGTAGGTCGCACCGGCAACCATGGACTGCCTCGTGTTATTGCTCAGACGAAAATAGTTGGTCGAAAGAGCCTCGTTGGTCAGGCGGGACGACGCATGATCCGTTCCGACGAAAATAACGCCCAGATCATCGATGATTTTCGTCACTTCCAGGGCAATGCCGGAACTGACGATGCCACAGATGAAGCGCATTTGGTGCTTTTGAGCAAAGTTCCGTACCAGACGAATGGTTCGCGAGGCCTTCAGCTTCGTATCTTCGACGAGAATACGAATCCTAGGCGGTTCCGGCATGGTGCGGGCGATGTCCTCCAAAGCCAGTTCGATCGCGACGAGGCTGTCCCGGCCATACAGTTGATTGATCCCACTGAGCGGGTAGAGGCAGCCGACCTCTACCTCGGCATCGTCGGCCGAGGCCCCCAGTTCCGTTAGGGCCTGAGCCGGTAGCGCGTAGCCGACCAGAAGGAGAACAAGTAGGGCGCAAAGGCGCTTCATCGCCCCTCCCCAACCCTCAGGCGCTGCATGCGCCGTTTCAAGGCGTGTCGCGAGATACCCAAGGCCTCGGCAGCCAAGCCCTTCCGGCCATCATGTTCCTGAAGCGCCCTTTCAATGATGTCGCGCTCATAGGCCTCGACGCTTTGTTCCAGTTCGCCCGAGCTTTCCGCCCCTCGCGCCTCGCCTTGAATTTCAGGCGGAAGCTGCGCCAGGCCGATGCTACGACCGGGATAGAGGATGGTCAGTCGCTCCACGAGATTTTTCAGTTCGCGGATATTCCCGGGCCAGCTGTAGCCCAGAAGGGACGCTCTTGCTTCTTCTTTGAAGACAACCGGAGAACAGGCCTCCTGCTTGGAAAAATGAAGCGCGAAATGGCTCAAAAGCATCGAGATGTCGAGATCCCGGCCGCTGAGTGCGGGGACGGAAATCGGCACGACATTCAAGCGATAGAACAGGTCCCGCCGGAACCGTCGAGCCTCGACCTCCTGAAGCAGGTCCCGGTTGGTGGCGGCCACGACGAAGACGTTTGCCTGCTTTTCCCTGGCCGATCCCACGGATCGAAACGTCCGGTTTTCCAGAAGCGTCAGAATCTTGGCCTGGAGGGTCAGCGACATCTCGCCGATCTCGTCCAGGAACAGGGTTCCGCCCTCCGCCAGTTCCACCAAGCCGGTTCGCTTCCTGTCCGCGCCGGTATAGGCCCCTTTCTCCGCTCCGAAGAGCTCCGCTTCCATCAGTTGTTCCGGCAGGGCCGCACAGTTCACCTCGACAAAAGACGCTTCCCCATGGCGTTCATTGTGCAGCCCCCTTGCCACAAGGGCCTTCCCCGTTCCGGAAGGCCCGGTGACCAGAACGGTCTGTGTCGAGCTTGAGCCGATTGTGCCGATTTCCTGGCGCAATTGTTTCACGGCGTAACTGTCGCCAACGATGTTCTTGGTGGACTGGGTCAGTTGACGGCGAAACACCACCTCCTGCTTCAACTTCTGCCGCTCTGCGTTGCGACGGATCAGCAGGACAAGCTCTTCCGGATCAAAAGGCTTTGTCAGGTAGTCCACCGCCCCGAACTTAACCGCCTGGACCGCCGCTCGGGTATCGCCGTGGGCTGAGATCATGATGGTGGGGATGTTTAACTTCATCTCCTGCATGGACTCCAAGACGTCCAGGCCCGACTGATCGGGAAGTTTAAGGTCGAGCAAAATGATATCCGGCTGCTGATCCTGAGCGGCCTTCAGGCCTTCTTGCGCCGAGTGAGCCGCCAGGACGTCCATGCCTTCCTGCTTCAACGAGAAGGCGATGGTCCGGACCAGGTTGATTTCATCATCGACGACAAGAACCTTCACATAGCTCATTCCGGGGTTCCTTGTTTCTCCTGAGACCGAATGGGAAGCGATACGACAATGGTGGTCCCGACACCGAGTTCACTCTCGATCCGCAACTGGCCTCCGTTGGTCGTGATCAAGCTGGCACTGATGGCCAGGCCGAGACCGGTACCGCCGGTCTTGGTCGTGAAAAATGGTTCGGTTATGCGCTCGACATGGTCCGGCGCAATCCCGCAGCCCTCATCCCTAACCTTCAGAATGCAGAAGGGTTTTTGTTCATAGGCGATCAGGTGGAGCGTGCCTTTTTTCCGGTCCTCCATGGCCTGAAGTCCGTTGAGAACGAGGTTCATCAAGGCCTGTTTGATGTGAACCGGATCACCGAAAATGAACAGATCCCCCTCGGGCGGCGGGGTCAGGTCCACATCAACGGTCAAGCCGTGCTGACGGGCGGAGGCTTCGATCAGAACCTGAACGCTGCCGAAGAGGTCTTTGACATTCAACTGCTGCGGTTCCGGCGTACGCGGACGCGCATAGTCCAGCATACTTGCGATAATGACATTGGCCCGATCGATCTCGTTCCCGACGATCCCCATCAAATCCAGCCGTTCCGGGTCGGCTTCCGACTTCTGCAGCGCCCTGACAGCGGTATTGATGGTGGCCAGAGGATTGCGAATTTCGTGGGCAACACCGGCAGCCAGTTTGCCGAGGCTCGCCCGGCGCTCCATCTCCAGGTTGTTGCGCATATACTTCTGAAGTTGGGTCCGCATCAGGTCGATCGCCGCGCCCAGACGCCGGATTTCCCAATTCCCCCCGACATTCAGTTTGGTCTCCGTGCGACCGTGAGCGACCCTTTCCACGCGCTTGATCAGCGATTCAATCTGGCTGTTGATTCGATAGCTGATGTCATAGTGCAGATAGATCACTGCCATCGCCGTGAAGATGGCGGCAAGCAGCAGGAAGTACCGCACCTGAACCAGGGGCTCGACAACCCGAATGGCTTCGTTACGAACGCGCAGCTGCCAACCGGGTAGAATGTCCAAGGCGGAATGGAATTCAGTGCGTCTCTCTGACGGAATGACGAGGCCGACCGGGTCGTAGAAGGTGCCGTCCTGAACCTTCAGGGCTGGTTCCAAGAGGCCAGGTATCGATATTCGGCCCATAAATTCGGTCAAGGTTGCAAACCGCAGGACCAGACCAACGCCCCTTCCCGCCTCTCCGATCAAGGACTCGCCTGATCCCGCCTGTCCGCCCCCAGAGGGAACATCTTTCCTGAGAATGAACCAGCTGGGTCTGTCGACAGTGGGCGTGGACGGACCCAAAATCTGCGATTGGTTCCAGGGCGTGCTGGGAAGAGAGGTCACATCGGTCGGAATTTGAAGATCACTCGGGAACGTGCGGGAAATCGCACCCGCGTGATCAAAAAAAACAATGCCGTAGATGTGAGGCGTGTCCGTAAGGACCCTGAGAATGGTTTCAAGTTCCGTCGGAATAACAAGCCATTCCGACTGGGTGAAGGAACTGGGCTGGTCGATCTGATCGATCAGGTCATCCAGTTCAAAGTCGCGTTCTTGCAGGAAATGCTTTGCAGCGTTGCCATAGGCTGCGAGCTGAGCATCGTTTTCGCTTTCGGACACCTTGGTCACGAGGTCAGAAAAATAAGTGTCGTAGAGCGCCGACAGGATGACGATCGGAATCAGCGCCGCAGCCAGGGAAAACACGAGATAGCGCGTCGCCCACCTGTTGCGGGGCGCAAAAAAACCTGTCGGCTTTTTGAAGTTGGACACGCCGGTCAATCCATGGCTGCGACGGGTAAATCTGCGCAGCCTTTCTGCAAGGCCCCTGCCAGCAGCCTGCTGATCCGGTTGTTGGCACTTTTCCGCCATAGCCAGCCCCTTCATGAGCGAAGACCGCTCATTCACGAAGAACGATAAGAGCGGATACCGCTCATAGTGTCACAGCGGAGGGAGGCTAGAAAAATAAAATAAATCGTGATCCGGTGGGGCTTGATAAGCGCAGACTCTGGATTGTTTGACTTGAATACGAAGGCACTGAGAGCTAGCTTTTAATTAACAAAAATCAAAAGTTCGGAGGGTTGTCTGATCGTTCGGCGCGTCGCAAAACGCGCCGAAGATGGGTCATGCCGACAGTGAGGCAGCGCATATATGACGGGGCAGTACCGCGTTCTGGTGATCGACGAAAGCGACGAGCGGGCCGCAATCCTGATCGCCGGATTACGTGACGTGGAGCATCGGGAGATCATTCGGCTTCGCGATATGTCCAATCTGGTCGAACGGATTTCGGAAATCGATCCGGACGTTATCCTGATTGATCTTGAAAACCCCAACCGGGACACCGTGGAACAGATGTTCCACGTCTCTCAGATCGTAAAACGCCCCATCGCCATCTTCGTCGATCAAAGCGATCAGGCGACGACCAGGCGGGCAATCTGCGCCGGTATCAGTGCCTACGTGGTGAACGGACTGGCCGAAGATCGCATCAAGCCGATCATTGATACGGCCGTCAGCCGTTTTGAGGCCTATCGAGACCTGGAAGACAGAGCGCTCATGGCCGAACAGGCCCTGGACGAGCGCAAGGTGATCGACCGGGCAAAAGGCATCCTGATGAAGCGCAACCAGCTCTCAGAATCAGATGCCTATGCCATGCTTCGCAATACCGCCCGCGATAAAGGACGGCGCATGGCGGATATTGCGAAGAGTGTGGTTCTGGCCGCAGAGATCGGCGTCTAGAGCCCCCTTCTACAACCCAAGTTCCGTCAGCCCCGGAAAATCATCCGGTCGAATTCCGCCCGGCTCCCAAGTGAACTTGCGATCCTCATAGGCAATCCGGACATCGTTTATGCTGGCCTGACGCCAGGCCATGAGACCGTTTTCGTCAAATTCCCAGTTCTCATTGCCATAAGCACGGAACCAGTTGTCCGAATCGTCGCGATACTCGTACTGAAATCGGACCGCAATTCGGTTCCCTTCGAAGGCCCAGAGTTCCTTGATCAAGCGATAGTCAAGCTCTCGCGCCCACTTTCGGGTAAGGAATTCGACGATAGCGTCTCGCCCGGAAAAGAACTCGGCACGGTTTCGCCAGCGGCTGTCTTCCGTATAGGCGAGCGAGACCTTGACGGGATCTTTCGTGTTCCAGGCGTTTTCGGCCATGCGGACTTTGGTTGCGGCGGTTTCCTCGGTAAAGGGCGGTAAGGGCGGGCGTTGGGACATGTTCAGCGACTCACTTGGTGGTTGGACGAAGCTCAAGAGCCTGATCGGCGAATGTCGGGTCCCTTTTGGGCCCCGGCGTCTGGCGTGAATCAGTCTCTATTCAATTGCTTAGAGGACGATTCACAACAAAATCCGAAGCACGGAGTGGCTCTGGTTTTGTTGATCGTTCTCTGGATTATGCAGAGATGGTGCCGAAGCGAGAGCTCCGGGAAACCGCACGCTCCTTCCAGGCTCTTCTCTATCTTTGCATATTTAGTACGCATCTAATGTGCAACTGCACAAAGTTTGATCAGGCCAGCCGAAAAACCGGCACATCAAAGGTTGGCAAACGGGTTGATTGGGCCAAAATCGGCAACTGTTGTTTCTGGCACAGGGATTGCGAAGCAGTTGCAGGGCAGCAATGACTGCTGTTCCGATAGGCGGTTCAACGGCGGACCGCACTCTTAGCGCAAGAGGCCCCAGGACGGGCGAACACTTCTGACCGGTCTATTCCGGCTCAGTCTGTTCGCCTTTTTTTGTGGCCAAAAAGGGGAAGGAAACCCATGAATTCACCCGCCAGCGACATGCACATCCGGCTTTTTGCCCCTGTTGGCACCAGCGTCTTGCTGGTGGATGTCGATGCCGAACGCGCAGAGGTTTCGGAAAGCATGTTGCGAGAGCAGGGTTACGCCATGGCGGGCACCGCGAACAATGTGTCCGACCTTCCGGCCATGCTGCAGGCGGTATCGGCCGACGTTGTTATGCTGCATGCTGACAGCATCGGCCCTGACCTGTTGGAGACCTTGCGCACGCTCCCGGAAAACCTGCGCTGCCCCGTCGTACTGCTGTCCGAAGACGGCTCTTCAGAGAGTATCCACGCAGCCGTGGCGGCTGGCGTGAATGCCTACGTCGTGGTCGGTGTCAACGGCGGCAGGCTGCGCTCGGCCATTGATCTGGCCAAGGCCAATTTTTCCAACACCACCGTCCTGCGCGAGGAGCTGGATGAAGCCCGGACCGCGCTGCGCGAACGCAAGATCGTCGAGCGCGCCAAGGGACTGGTGATGAAACAAAAGGACATCGACGAAGCCGAGGCCTACGAACTGCTGCGCAAACGCGCCATGCAGAAAGGCATGCGCCTGGTGGACGTCGCAAACATGATCAACGAAGCCGCAGACATGATGGGCGGCTGAGTTCGAGACTTTCCGGCGGGCTCAACGGCGGGCCTTCCGGCAAACCAAGGTTGCCGCTCGACGACGGGTGGCGACCTCCTTCAGAGAGGCAACGGCGGCTCTCGACCAGACCGGAAATGACAACGGGGAACCCCAGCGGGAGACCACAGCGGGAAACCGGCGTATTTCCAGATTGGAGTACCAAAACCATGGGAGCATTAGCGAACCCATTTGACGCCGACAAGCTGCTTTGGAGCGGCTGTCCTTGCGGCCAACACCGCTCGATCATCGAGCACAACATGGCGATGGCTGCCGCCAACGGGGCTGAAGGGTCCCGTTTCTACTGTGCCGAAGACGAAGCCGAAGACGGCACGCAAGCCCACAACCCCGGGAACTGCTTTGACCCGGATTGTCAGGAAGCCGCCTGCGTCTCCATGCGTCAGGCTGCCGAAGCAAACGGTTCCGGCGATTTCATGCGGGAACTGCAGGCCCAGGCTCGCGCCGAGGCCCGCGCCCAAGAAGAGCCCACCGCCGACAACATGGACGAAGCCCTGGCCCGGTCCGCCGAAAGCGCGATCATGGCCGGCATCTTCGGTCGTGACGTCAACCGCCGGTCCTTCCTGAAAGCTGTCGGTGCCGGTACGGCTCTGGCCGCCATCAGCTCTGTCATCCCGATGGATGCTGTCAAGGCCGCCATCGTCGATGCGAAGGGCCCGCTGGAAAAGACCAAGCTGAATGTCGGCTTCGTGCCGATCACCTGTGCCACGCCGATCATCATGGCGCACCCGCTGGGCTTCTATAAGAAGTATGGCCTGGATGTGGACGTGATCAAAACGGCCGGTTGGGCCGTGTCCCGTGACAAATCGCTTTCCGGCGAATACGACGCGGCACACATGCTGACCCCGATGCCGCTGGCTATCTCGGTCGGTGCCGGCTCCTCGGCGACGCCCTGGACCATGCCTGCGGTGGAAAACATCAACGGTCAGGCCATTGTGCTGTCCAACAAGCACAAGGACAAAAACGATCCGAAGATGTGGAAGGGCTTCAAGTTTGCGGTGCCCTTCGAATACTCCATGCACAACTTCCTGCTCCGCTACTACGTGGCCGAGCACGGCCTGGATCCGGACAAAGACATCCAGATCCGCGTGCTGCCGCCGCCGGAAATGGTCGCCAACCTGCGTGCTGACAACGTCGACGGCTACCTCTCGCCCGATCCGTTCAACCAGCGTGCCGTCTATGACGGGGTTGGCTTTATCCACAAACTGACGAAGGACATCTGGGAGAAGCACCCCTGCTGCGCCTTCGCGGCCAGCCGGGCCTTCATCAACGAGAACCCGAACACCTTCCTGGCTCTGTGGAAATCCATCCTGGACGCGACGAACTACGCCTCGATCAAGTCAAACCGGAAGGAAATTTCGAAGGCGATCTCGCCCAAGAACTACCTGAACCAGCCGGTCACCGTGCTTGAACAGGTCCTCGTTGGCACCTTTGCCGACGGCCTAGGCAATGTCCGTAAGGAACCGGATCGGATCGATTTCGACCCGTTCCCCTGGCACTCCATGGCCACCTGGATCCTGACCCAGATGAAGCGCTGGGGCTACGTCAAGGGTGACCTCGACTACAAGAAGGTCGCAGAGGAGGTCTATCTGGCCACCGACGCCCAAGCGATCATGAAGGAAATGGCTCTCGAAGGCCCCTACGCGACACCGCCGACCGGGACCTATGAAAGCTACACCATCATGGGCAAGACCTTCGATCCGACGAAGCCGGAAGAATACATCAACAGCTTCGATATCAAGCGGACCTGACCTCTTCGGTCTAAATCACTTGAAAACAAAGGGAATCTTATGTCGACCGTACCGTTAAAGTATCGCGCATATGTGTTATCTGTCGTGATCTTCTTTGTCTTCATCGGCGTCTGGGAGCTATCCCTGCCGGCGGGACAGGATCAGTCGGTCGGCGTTGATCCCGAATACGCGGCGCTTCTGGGCGCCACGGCCAAGGGGGCTTCGGCAATGCCGGGGCCCCTGACGGTCGGCGAGCAGATCTTCGAACACTTCGCCGACCCGTTTTACGATGCAGGCCCGAACGACAAGGGCATCGGCATTCAATTGGGCTATTCCATCCTGCGCGTCTTCGTGGGCTTTGGCCTGGCTGTCCTCGTGGCCGTTCCCCTGGGCTTTCTGATTGGGATGTCGCCGCTGGTCTATCGCGCGCTAGACCCCTTTATTCAAATCATGAAACCGGTCTCGCCATTGGCCTGGATGCCGCTGGCGCTCTACACCATCAAGGATTCCACGATCTCGTCGGTCTTCGTGATCTTCATCTGTTCCATATGGCCGATGCTGGTGAATACCGCCTTCGGCGTCGCCAGCGTTCGCAAGGAATGGCTGAATGTGGCGAAAACGCTCGAAGTCGGACGCCTGCGCACGGCCTTTCGGGTGATCCTGCCCGCCGCCGCACCGACCATCATGACCGGCATGCGGATATCGATCTCGATCGCCTGGCTGGTCATTGTCGCCGCCGAGATGCTCGTCGGTGGGACCGGCATTGGCTACTTCGTCTGGAACGAGTGGAACAACCTGTCGATCACCAATGTGATCGCAGCGATCTTCTTTATCGGACTGGTGGGCATGACCCTGGATCTGATCCTGGCATCCCTTCTGAAACTCGTGACCTATCAGGAATAAGGACAGTTCCATGACGGATACTGCTTCTCTCACCGCCCATAAGGCCGAGGCCGGCAACATCAAGATCGAAGGTCTCCAGCAATGCTTTCCGAAGCCGGACGGCGATGGGATGACGGAGATTTTCGGGGATGTCTGGTTCAACGTCGATCCCGGCGAATTTGTCTGCCTGATCGGCCACTCCGGCTGCGGCAAGACAACCCTGCTGAACATTCTGGCCGGTCTCGCCTCCCCGACGGCCGGAACGGTCATCGTCGGAAACCAGGAGGTCTCGGGCCCCTCACTCGACCGGGCCGTGGTGTTCCAAAGCCACGCGCTGATGCCCTGGATGACGGTGATGGAAAACATCGCCTTCGCCGCCAAGTCAAAATGGCCAAAGGCCTCGGCGGAAGAGTTGAAAACCCACTGTCAGAAATACATCGACCTGGTGCACCTGACAGGTTCGGAGAACAAGAAGCCGGCGCAGCTCTCGGGCGGCATGAAGCAACGCGTCGGGATTGCCCGCGCCATGGCGGTCGAGCCGAAGATCATGCTGCTGGATGAACCCTTCAGCGCACTCGATGCCCTGACGCGCGGCTCACTGCAGGACGAATTGCTGACGATCATGACGGAAACCGAGCAGACGGTTTTCATGATCACCCACGACATCGACGAGGCAATCCTGCTGGCGGACAAAATCGTCTTGATGACCAACGGGCCGGAAGCACGGGTCTGCGAAATCGTCGAGAACACGCTGCCGCGTGAACGCACCCGCCACGACATGCACAAGCACGAAAACTACTACCCGATGCGGAACCACCTCATCGAATTCCTGGTCAATCGGTCGGTCGAATTCGCCAAGGAACTGGCCGCCGATACCTATGACCCGAAGAACCCGCCACGCGTTGGGCCGACCGCCCAAAATACGGCGGACTCAAAACAGGCGGCCACCGCCTAGAACCGAACCAGAATCAAAAGACCCCACAGGAGATTTGGCAGATGACACGTGCAGAGTTGACCGAAAAAATCATCACCCACAAGATCATGAACGAAATCAAGTGGGCCGATGTCGCCGAGAAGGTTGGCCAATCCAAGGAATGGACAACCGCCGCCCTTCTGGGCCAGATGTCGATGACGAAGGAACAGGCAACCGCTGCCTCCAACGCCATGGGCATTAACCTGTCGCCGGAAGAGATTGCGCTTCTGATGACCGTGCCGTCCCGCGGCTCTCTCGACAACCCGGTTCCGACCGATCCCCTGATCTATCGCCTTTACGAACTGGTCCAGGTCTACGGGACCACATTCAAGGCCCTGATCGAGGAAGAATTCGGCGACGGCATCATGTCCGCCATCGACTTCGAGATGGACATTGACCGCAAGGAAGACCCCAAGGGCGACCGGGTGGTTATCACGCTGAACGGCAAGTTCCTGCCCTACAAAGTCTACTGAGTTCTCTCCGCAAGCGGTCGTGCCCTAGCGGGGCATGGCCGCGACGCGCGGTTGCAATGACGCAACCGTCCCCGGTCAACGACGGCCCTTAAGGAGCAGACATCAAAATGGAAGCCAACAAAGTTCCCGTTACCCTGATCACAGGGTACCTCGGCGCAGGCAAGACCACCCTGCTGAACCGTATCCTTACCGAACAACACGGCAAGAAGTACGCCGTGATCGTCAACGAGTTCGGAGAGGAAGGCATCGACAACGAACTCGTCGTAGATGCCGATGAAGAAATCTTCGAAATGAACAACGGCTGCATCTGCTGCACCGTGCGCGGCGATTTGATCCGCATCATCTCGACGCTGATGAAGCGCGCCGAACAGTTCGACGGCATGATCATCGAGACCACGGGCCTCGCCGACCCGGCCCCGGTCGTCCAGACATTCTTTGTGGATGAAGATGTAAAGGAAAAGGTGTCTTTGGACGCCGTGGTGACCGTCGTCGATACCATGCACTTCCTGGACGCCGTCGACGAAGAGCATGAACTGGCCGAACAAGTGGCTTTTGCCGATATCATCCTGTTGAACAAGACCGATCTCGTCGACGCCGACAAGCTCGCCTCCGTTAAGGCCAAGATCACCGGGCTCAACAGGTTTGCTTCGATGATCGAGACGGTTCAGAGCGGTGCCGCCCTTGAAGACGTCCTCGACAGGGGCGCTTTCGACCTCAGCCGGATCCTGGAAATCGAACCCAACCTCCTGGATGAAGAAGATGATCACGAACACGATGAAGACATCATCAGTGTATCGCTGAAGACCGAGGCCCCGCTCGACCCCCAGAAATTCTCTTCCTGGATCAAGGGCTTCATCATGGAAAACGGTGTTGATGTCCTGCGCACCAAAGGGATCCTGAACCTGGCGGGCCAGGAAAACCGCTATGTTTTTCAAGGTGTTCACATGGTGATGGACAGCGCCTGGGGCGGAGCCTGGGGCGAAGAAGAGCGCGATAGCCGCCTGGTCTTCATCGGGCGAAATCTGAAGGAAACCGAACTGGAACAAGCCTTTCAGGCCTGTACGGTGACCCAATGATGACCCCGGAAACAGCCAACCCGGATCAAGGAATCCGGGTCGTCGCCCCGCACATTGACTTAACAGAAGTCAAAGGCCCCGGCGTTGTCACCTTTGCCGCTTTTCCGGGTGGCAGCAGCCTGCCGATCGCGGGCTTTGGCGACGGGACCATTGCAACCCTGGCCCCCGGTGCCGCCGAGCTGAGCATCCTGGCTAAGCTTGGGGCAACTCCAATAGCCGGCACCGGAGACGTGGACGGTTCCTCTGTCCTGGTCGGCACGGATGACGGGCGTCTCGTCTCCGTCAGCGCCCAGGGTGCCGAGGCCGTCATCGCCGAAGAAAATGGGACTTGGATCGGACAGGTGGCCGTCCACCAGGGATCGATGACGAGGGCCTATGCCTTTGATCGCACGGTCGTCCTCCTGGATCGCGAGGGTAGCGAACTTGCGCGCTTCGAAAACCACGAGAGCACGGTCGTCGGCCTCGCCTTCTCTCCGGACGGCAGCGAAATCGCCTGTGCACACTACGAAGGAATCAGTGTCCACGGCCTCGACGGTTCGTCTCAGGTTCTCGACTGGCACGGCTCCCACACCAAGGTCACCTGGAGCCCGGACGGAAAGTTCATCGTTTCCGCCCTTCAGGAGAACGAGATGCACTGTTGGCGGATGCCGGAAGGCAAGGGCATGCGTATGAGCGGCTATCCGTCGAAAATCCGCGCCTTGAGCTGGACAGCGGATTCCCAATACCTGGCCGCCAGCGGAGCTGACGTCGTGACGTCCTGGAATTTCTCGGGCAAGGGCCCGGCCGGCAAGGCCCCGACCGAGTTCGGCTATGTCTACAACGGCCTCGTCACCTGCGTCGCCGCGCATCCCGCCTCGCATGAAGTGGCGGGCGGTTATTCCGATGGGACCGTCCTCGTTGGATCGATCGAGAAGGAAACCGCCTCCATCGCCCGACCCGGCGGAGGGGCAAAAGTCTCGGCCCTCAATTGGGCACCGGACGGCTCTTCCCTGGTTGCCGGAACAGAGACCGGGGAACTGGCGCTCTGCCTGATCAACCCGGCACCCATCGGCTAAGGGGGAGACCGATCCAATGGACGATATCCTGGGATTGTCCCTCGGCCCGGCGAAAGACGATACGAAGCGGATCAAAGATCTGGTCCGCACCCTCTGGTCGGTGCCAGAGGAGACCGTCATCATGGTCTCCGAACTGCGCTGCCACGAAGAGGGCTGTCCGGACGTGGAAACCGTCATCGCCCTGATGTCGGGCGAAGGTGAACCCGAGAAAACCAAAATCTCCAAACCGATCTCGGCGCTTAACGCCGAAGAAATCGCAGCTGCCCACAAAAGCTGAAGAGGATGATGGCATGATGAAGACTCAAGAGACTGCAGTGACTGGCTCCGGCGTCGATATAACAGCCCAGAGCAAGGTCAACTTGATCATCGGTGCGATTTTCGTGTGCAGCGGCCTCTGGGGGCTCGTTGCATCGGCAATGATCGCCTGAAACCAAAGTTCAGATGAGTTGTTCCGGACATCTGCCGGTCGTCGCGGCTGCCGGCCTGTCGCTCGGCTATCACGGCAATCCGCTGCTCGACGACGTTGTCTTTGACGTCAAGAAAGGCGACGTCCTGGCCGTGGTCGGGCACAACGGGTCGGGGAAATCGACCTTCGTCAAAACCCTGCTCGGGGTCATCCCTGCGGTCGGCGGACATTTGCTTTGGGGCCGAGGGCGGCCGGAGGAAATCGCCTACCTCGGACAATTGACCGAGTTCGACCGCTGTTTCCCGGTTCGTGTTCGGGATCTCGCGACCATGGGGGCCTGGCATGGGCTCGGCTTTCTGGGAGCCATTACGGGTGAACGGCGCCGCCGCGTCGATGAAGCCCTGGTCCGCTGCGGGATCGAAGAGATTGCCGACCAGCCGATTCATGAGCTGTCCTCGGGCCAACTGCAGAGGGCCCTTTTCGCCCGCACAATCGTCCAGGATGCGCCGTTGATCCTGCTGGATGAGCCCTTCACGGCGGTTGACCAGACCACGGAAGACAAACTGCTGGGCCTGATCGATGCCTGGGCCAACGAAGGGCGATCGGTGATCCTGGTCGTCCATGACCTGACCGCCGTCCTCCGGCATTGCAACAAGGCACTTCTGCTGGGCAACGGGCTCTGTCGCTATGGCGCTCCCCGGGACGTCCTGACGCCGGAAAACCTGGTCGAACAAGGCTACATGTCCGCAGGCCAGGCAGACTGGATGAGCACGATGTACCGAGACGACCCGACAGAAAAAAGCGCGCCGAGAAGAAAGGAGGCCCTCCGTGTTTGACTGGATGGACTATGCCTTCATGACCCGCGCTCTCGTAGCGACGACGGTCTTGAGCTTTTCCGTTGCTCCCGTGGGCGCTTTCCTGGTCCTGCGCCGATTGTCACTGGCTGGCGAGGCCATGGCCCATGCCATCGTGCCCGGCATCGTGATCGCTTTCGTGGCCGTCGGGCTCTCCGTCTATTCCATGATCGCCGGCGGCCTTGTGGCCGGGGTCGGCGTCGCGCTGCTCACCAGCCTCATCGCACGCTCAACAATCATCCGCGAAGACGCCAGCCTCGCTTCGCTCTATCTCGTTGCCCTCGCCCTCGGCATCTTCATCCTGTCGGCTGCGGGGTCGGCCATCCCATTGAAAAGTTTCCTGTTCGGCTCGGTCCTCGGGATCGATAACGAGGCCCTGGCGCTGATCGGGGTCACGGCCACGATCACGCTGTTCAGCTTCGCCGTCATCCTGCGCCCGCTGATCCTCAACACCCTCGACCCGGTCTACTTCGAAAGTCAGGTCAAGAACCCGAGGCTCGTGGAACTCTGGTTCATGTTTCTGGTGGTCTTGAACCTGCTGGGGGCCTTCAAGGCGCTGGGCACCCTGATGGCCGTCGGACTGATGATTCTGCCGGCAACGGCCGCGCGCTACTGGGTGTCTTCCATCACCGCCTACCTGGCCACCTCCTTCGGCTTCGCGTTGATCAGCTGTTGGTTGGGCCTGATCGTTTCCTTCTATGCCCCCGACGTGCCTTCCGGCCCGGCCATCGTGCTGGTGGCCGGTGGCATCTACGCCATCAGCCTGATCTTCGGTCCGCAAGGCCTGAAACTCAGTCAACCTTTCCGCCAATCTTAAAGGAGCCCTGTCATGAGACGTTTCCTGCTGAGCCTATCTTTCATTCTGGCCCCGCTCACGCTATCGCTGAGCGCGCTCCCGGGCGAAGCGGAAGCCAAGTCCAAGGTCGTCGCCTCTTTTTCGATCCTGGGTGACATGGTCGAACAGGTCGCAGGCGACCTGGCGGAGGTCGAGACCATCGTCGGTCCCAACGCCGATGCCCATGTCTACACGCCGAGCGTCGCCGACGCCCTGGCTGTAACCAAGGCTGAACTCATCTTCGTGAACGGCCTCGGCTTTGAGACCTGGTCCGACACCTTGATCAAGACGTCAGGGACAAAGGCCAAAGTCATCGTCGCCACGAAAGGGGTAGAGCCCCTGGAGGTCGATGGGAAAATCGATCCTCACGCTTGGAACGCCCTGACCAATGGGCTGATCTATGTGGACAACATCGCGAAGGCGTTGGCCGAACATGATCCCGCCAATGCTGCGACCTACGAGCAAAATGCGGCCGCCTTCAGCGCACAGCTTTCCGCGCTTCACGAAAAAACCAAGGCGAAGCTCGCAGCCCTGCCCCAGGACCGCAAGACCGTGGTCACCGCGCACGATGCCTTCGGCTACCTGGCCAATGCCTATGACCTGACCTTCCTCGCACCGGTCGGCATCGACACCGAGGCGGAACCCTCGGCCCGGGAAATGGCCAGCCTGATCGACCAGATCAAATCGAAAGGCGTGGCCGCCCTGTTTGTCGAAAACATCACCAACCCCGCCCTGGTTGAGCAGATCGCCAGCGAGACCGGCCTGGAGATCGGCGGTCGGTTGTTCTCCGATGCACTTTCGGTCAAAGGCGGGCCGGCAACCAGCTATTACAGCATGTTCGAACACAACCTGTCGGTCCTGGTCGAGCAACTGAATCCCGGCAGCTGAGCCGCATCCCAGTAAATTTCTGGAGCCTTCATTCTATGGGGCTCCGGTCTCATAAACCGCCGTCCGGACGAGCCTGATTGTTCTGCGCATCAACCACGGCCAGGGTCGCCATGTTGACGATGCCACGGGCGGAGACCGCCGGGGTCAGGATATGAACCGCTTTATCCGCCCCGACCAGGATCGGTCCGATGGGCAAAGCGTCGCCCAGATTGATCAAGAGGTTGAAGGCGGAATTAGCCGCATCCAGGTTGGCAAAAACCAGAAGGTTAGCCTGACCTTTCAGCGTAGATGACGGCAGAATGCGTTGGCGGACATCCGGATTGAGGGCGGAAGACGCGTGCATCTCGCCATCGATTTCCAGATCAGGTGCGCGGTGCCGGACAATCTCCAGGGCGCGGCGCATTTTCCGGGAACTCTCCGTCGGGTTGGAGCCAAAGTTGGAGTGAGAAATCAACGCAGCCCTCGGCGTCATGCCGAAGCGTCGGATTTCTTCCGCAGACAAGAGAACGGATTCGGCAATCTGTTCGGATGTGGGTTCCGCCTGCACATGCGTATCAGCCAGGAAAAAGGTCCCCTTCCCCATCACCAGCGCACTGAGGGCCGAAACTGAACCAACGCCCTCGCGCTTCCCGACGATATCAAGGACGGATGCCAGGTGGCTGTTGTACTGCCCGAAGGTGCCGCAGATCATCGCGTCCGCCTCGCCGCGGGCCAGCATGATCGCTGCGATGGCGGTCGTATTCCCGCGCACAACGGCCTTGGCCGCATCCGGGGAAACGCCATTCCGGCCCATGAGCGCATGATAGTGGTGCCAGTAGGCATCGAAGCGCGGATCGTCTTCCGGGTTGCAGACCTCCACGTTGTCACCCAGCCCGATCCGAAGCCCCAATCGATGAACGCGCTTTTCAATGACATCGGGCCGCCCCACCAGGATCGGCTTTGCAATGCCGTCATCCAACAAGACCTGAACAGCGCGTAAGACCCGCTCCTCTTCGCCTTCGGCAAAAACCAGGCGTTTCGGGTCTTGGCGCGCCCGCTCGAAAACCGGCTTCATCAGCATCCCTGAACGGAAAACGAACTGGTTCAGCTCTTCGCGATAGGCCGCCATGTCGGCAATCGGTCGTGTCGCAACACCGGTTCTCATGGCGGCTTCCGCCACGGCGGGCGCGATCTCGGCGATCAGACGGGGATCGAAGGGTTTCGGGATCAGATAGTCGGGCCCGAATGTCAGGTCCTCCCCCGAATAGGCCGCTGCCACAACTTCCGAACTCTCAGCCTTTGCAAGATCGGCCAGCGCTTTGACACAGGCGACCTTCATTTCCTCGTTGATGTCGGTCGCCCCCACGTCCAAAGCACCCCGGAAGATGAAAGGGAAGCAAAGAACATTGTTGACCTGGTTCGGATAGTCGGACCGACCTGTGGCGATCACCGCATCGCTTCGGACCGCCTTGATGTCGTCCGGCATAATTTCCGGCGTCGGGTTGGCCAGCGCCATGATCACCGGCTTCGCCGCCATGCCTTTGACCATATCGGCTGTCAGAACACCGGGTGCCGAAAGGCCCAGGAAGACATCCGCATCGGCTATCACCTGATCCAGGCGGCGCAGATCGGTCTTCTGCGCGAAAGCCGCCTTCTCCGGGTTCATGAAGGTCTCCCGCCCCTCGTGGACGAGTCCCACATGGTCGCAGAGCCAGATGTTTTCCCGCTTGATGCCCATATCGACAAACAGGTTCAGACAGGCAATCCCGGCAGCACCACCGCCCGTGGAGACCACTTTGACTTGCCCCAGGTCCTTGCCGACGACGCGCAACCCATTCAGCATGGCGGCCCCGGCCACGATCGCTGTTCCATGCTGGTCATCGTGGAAGACCGGAATGTTCATTCGGGACCGCAACGCGCGTTCCACCTCGAAGCATTCCGGCGACTTGATGTCTTCCAGATTGATGGCACCAAAGGTGGGCTCCAGCCGCGCGATGGTCTCGATCATCTCGTCGGCGGTTTCGGCCTTGATTTCGATATCAAAGACGTCGATCCCGGCGAACTTCTTGAACAGGACCGCCTTGCCTTCCATCACCGGCTTGGCCGCATCGGGCCCGATATTGCCGAGGCCGAGGACAGCAGAGCCATTGGTAATGACCGCAACCAGATTGCCCTTGGCGGTCACGGAAGAGATTTCGCTCGGATCATCGACAATGGCCTGGCAGGCAGCCGCCACACCCGGTGAGTAGGCCAGAGCCAGATCGCGCTGGTTACTGAGCGGCTTGGTCGCCTTGATCTCCAGCTTCCCCGCCTTTGGCAGACGGTGATACTCCAAGGCCATTTTTTCGAAAGAATCCGACACGTTCCCCTCCCCTCAAGCCGCTTCTTCGGAAGCCTCGAGCAGGTCGAGAACCCTGCCCGCAGCGCTCGGAATATGCGTCCCCGGCCCGAAGATGGCACCGACGCCGGCCTGGTAGAGGTAGTCGTAGTCCTGCGCCGGGATGACGCCGCCGCAGACCACGACGATGTCTTCGGCACCCTGTTTCTTCAACTCCTCGATCAGGGCCGGGACCAGTGTCTTGTGCCCGGCGGCCTGGCTGGAGACGCCGACCACGTGGACGTCGTTCTCGATCGCGTCGCGGGCGGCCTCTTCCGGTGTCT
>JBMYSY010000011.1:0-135056 GCA_049603795.1 Magnetovibrionaceae bacterium | reverse complement strand
AGGGCGATTCACGCCTTATACCGAGCCACAAAGTGGCTCGACTTAAGCCGATCGCACTCTAACGCATCCCAATGCCGAGAAAGCCGACGACCGTCGCGGCGGCCTGACCAAGCCTGCCGGAAACCCGCCGTTCCCCTGCCGATTTCAGGTTCGATCCCAGACGGGCACCAGCCTCCAGTGCCTTATCCGATACGGTTGAAAAGGCGGTTTCGGAATCGGCTTGATGGTCTCTCAGGGCTTCCAGACCGCATTCGTCCGATTCCATGATCTGACGGCGCTGTTGATCGGGGACGTCCGGGCCGAAGTGAAAGACGCAGCAGGCCCGATGGCGGCCTTCGATGCTGGTCAAGACGACATAGCCGTTGGGTGGAATGTCATATTTTGCACGAACCATGGGGGTCGCGTTCAGGCCACGCTTTGCAATGCGATCCAGAGGACCCGCCGCCTGCGTGAACTGTAACAGCCAATGCTCGCCCAAATCCGCGTCAATGGGGGTCTCCTGGGACCAAACCATCCGACGCCGAAGGCTCTGCAACATACGCAAGGCCATTGCACACCCCGTCATTCAAGAGCGCAAAAGAAAGCGGCGCAGCAAAGTACGCCGCAAAACCCTTCAGCCCGATCCCATCCCCTATTAACCATATTTTATCTAAAAGTTTATCCAGAGTCGAGATGGCCTGTGGGGCAGTTTTTCCACAGACCGAAAGACTCGGGCGGATTTCCGCTAAAAACCGGGGGTGTCAGTCGATAAGAATCTGGTGGGCGAAGCGATCACCGTCCGAGACGGTCAGCATCTCGAAGCCCAGCATTTTCGCCAGGTCCAGGAAGGTGAACTGGTCTTCCACCTGCAATTCGTGAAAGATCGGGGTCGTTCGGGCACTGGCTGTCATCATGGCGAGCAGAGCCCGCACCCGATAGATCGTGTTCAGGCGGCCCTCGCGGTTGCTGATGATGATCAGTTTTTCGGCATTAGTGCCCTTGGCGAACATGGCAATGGTCGGCGGGAAGGGCTTTTTCATCATGTCATTGACGATGGCCGTTACGAATCCGATGCGGCGGCGTCGATCCATTCCGGCCAGTTGTCGCGCGCGCGGCTTCACCCGTTCGGCACTCTGCGGGATGGGATAATAGTAACCCGCGTGCCGGTCCTTCACCCCCTGAGCCTGGCCGGAAGCCGGAAGCCAGATCAGCACGAGGGAGAGAACAACAAGGAGCCCGACCAGAGGAGCCCCAATCTTCCTGGCAGAACGCGCAGTGGTCAAACGTCGTCTCCTATGCAGGCAGGCCCCATGGCATGGCCGCCTTGACCGGAAAGCGCCATGCGCCAGCCCTGAACGGCAACAGGCGCGATCTGGCGAGCCCAGTTCAGGGCTTCGGCTTGGGTCTCGTCATCCATGCCAAAAGAGCGCGCCAGAACATCAAAAATCTCGACTTCTTCCGGCGGCAGGGCCCCGTCGCAGACAGCCAGAAGATAGAGTTCCATCATCACCACCATGCGCGAGCGCCGATCATCGAACTGTTCCAACGTATCCAGCTGATCCAGGGCCCAGACATCGGGTTGGACGTCCCATCCCAGCTCTGTTTGCACGGCGCTCATCAACGAAAATTCCTCGTCGACGATCCGCCCGTCTGCCCGAACCAGCTTCAACGCGATACCGAGGAAGGTGGCTTTCTGATCTTCGTTCAACAGATTGAGAAACATGCGCCCTCATCCCAACGCCCTGCCCCGCCAGATCCGCAATCAATCAGCCGGGGTATTTTCGAACCCGGCCTACAGTCTATCGCCTCCCCCAGGCTTAACAAGCTCTCGAATCGGGCCTGCAGGAGCCTTGACGAAAGGCTGATCGAGGAGTCTGATCACTGCCATGTCAGGCGATATCATTCTCGTTTTCGGGATTCTGGCAATCGCGGTTGCCCTCTTCCTGTCGGGGCGGGTCCGGCTGGATTTGACAGCCATCGGCGTCATTCTGGCCCTGATCCTGACCGGCCTTCTCAGCCCGGCACAGGCTCTCAGCGGTTTTGGCAGCCCACTTGTCGTCCTGATCGCCGGTCTGTTCGTGGTGGGCGAAGGGCTTTATCGGACGGGCGTTGCCGGCACCATTGGCCGCGCCATTTCGCGCTTCTCGGGTACGGGGGAAGTCCGCCTGGTCGCCTTGATGATGCCTGCGATCGCCCTGCTTTCCGCTTTCATGAGTTCAACAGGTGCGGTCGCCATCTTCATTCCCATTGTGATCTCTCTCGCACGGGAAGCGGGTTTGATGCCATCCCGGCTGCTGATGCCGCTCAGCATCGCGGCGCTGATCGGTGGGATGCTGACCCTGATCGGCACACCGCCCAATCTGGCCGCCTCGGAAGCCTTGGTGGACGGCGGACAGAGCCCCTTCGGCTTTTTCGATTTCACCCCCGTCGGACTGGTCATCCTGGGGCTTGGCATGGCCTATATCCTGACAGCGGGCCGTTTCCTGTTGCCAAGCCGGGGCGAGCCATCAGGCGGCGGCAAGCGCAAGACATTGCGGGAATTCGCAGACTTCTTTGAAATCCATGACGAACTCCGCAGGCTTCAGATATCCGGCACATCCCCCTTGATCGGCAAGAGCATCAAAGAGATCGCCCTCCGGACAGAACACCGCATCACGGTCATCGCCCTTCAGCGGCAGGGGCGGCTGCAGATGAGCCTGACACCGATCATGATCGAAACGCCCCTTCAGGCCGGAGACCTGTTGATCTGTTGGGGCGAGAACGAAGCCTTGAAGGCCGTGCTCACCCCCTTGGGCCTGGTTGATCAAGGTTTTCCCGATGGCTTGCAGCGCCGTTTCCACCAAACCTTTGGCGCGGCGGAAACCCTGATCGTTCCGGAAAGCCCGCTCTGCCGAAAGACCATCTCGGAAGCTGCCATCCGGGCACGCCAGGGCCTGAACGTGCTGGCCCTGCGGCGTGCCGGGCGGCAAATCGGCATCGACCACAATGAAACCCGACTGGAAGCGGGCGACATGCTGATGCTGGTGGGTCCCTGGGATCGCATCCAGGCCCTGGGCGGTGCCCGATCCGACATGGTTCTGCTGGAAACAGCCGCCGAAGGCGATGCCTATGCCCCCCATGCGGACCGCGCCCCGGCTGCGCTGATCATTCTCGCGGGAATGCTCGGCCTGATGGCTACCTCGGCCCTGCCCGCCGTGACCTCCGTATTGCTGGCAGCCTTCGCGATGGTCCTCTGCCGCTGCGTGACCATGACGGAGGCCTATCGGACCATCAATTGGGAAAGCCTGATCCTGATCGCGGGAATGCTGCCCCTGGCCAAAGCGCTCCAGGCCTCAGGCGGGGCCACGATGATGGCGGATCAACTGATCGCGCTCTCCGCTGAAGCCGGCCCCTTTGCCCTGCTCGCCTGCCTGTTCGTTTTCACATCGGTGTTCAGTCAGGTGATCTCCAACACGGCGACCACCGTCCTGGTCGCCCCCATCGCCCTGGCCGCCGCCCTGGAACTGGGCTACGCGCCGGAACCCTTCCTGATGGGGGTCGCCATTGCCGCCTCGACCGCCTTCGCAACACCCGTGGCCTCGCCCGTCAACACACTGGTGCTCGGCCCCGGTCAGTACACCTTCATGGATTTCGTTCGCGTCGGCGTACCCTTGCAGGTCCTGGCCCTGATCATCAGCCTGGCTGTGATCCCGATCTTTTTCCCGTTCGTCTAGCAGACTCTAGGCGAGTAGGCTTCGCATCGCCCGGTCCAGGCCGTCCAAGGTCATGGGATACATCCGTCCATCGAGCAGTTTACGGACCATCTCGGTCGATTGGGTATAGTCCCAGAGCTTCTCGCGTTCCGGGTTGAGCCAGGCGACCGAGCCGTAGATCTCCAGGATGCGCTTGAACCACACAGCTCCGGCCTCCTCGTTCCAGTGCTCGACAGCACCGCCCGGATAGACGATCTCGTAGGGGCTCATCGCCGCATCGCCCACGAAGATCACTTTATAGTCGGAACTGTAGGTGTGCAGGATGTCCCAGGTGGGAATGGTTTCGTCCCAGCGACGCTTGTTGTCCTTCCACATGGCTTCATAGGTGAAGTTGTGGAAGTAAAAAAACTCCAGGTGCTTGAACTCGCTGCGCGCCGCCGAGAACAGCTCCTCGCAGACCTTGATGTGCGGATCCATCGACCCGCCCACATCCAGGAACAGCAACACCTTCACCGCGTTGTGCCTTTCGGGGCGCATCCGCACGTCGAGAAAGCCCTGTTTGGCCGTCGAGCTGATGGTGCCCGGCAGGTCGAGTTCCGTCGCGGCACCCGATCGCGCGAACTGCCGCAAGCGCCGGAGCGCCACCTTGATGTTGCGGGTTCCCAGTTCGACGTCATCATCCAGATTCTTGAATTCCCGCTTGTCCCAGACCTTCACCGCCCGGTTGTTGCGGTTGGTTGCCTGGCCGATCCGAACACCTTCCGGATTATAGCCATAGGCCCCAAACGGGGAGGTGCCGCCGGTGCCGATCCATTTCGATCCCCCTTGATGGCGGCCCTGCTGTTCTTCGAGGCGCTTTTTCAGCGTCTCCATCAGCTTTTCCCAGCCGCCGAGGGATTCGATTTCGGCTTTCTCCTCTTCGGTCAGCAGCTTCTCGGCCATGGCCCGCAGCCATTCCTCCGGCAGCTCAACCGGGGCCAACTCACCGTCCTCCCCGACGACAGGTTCCAGCCCTTTGAAGACCGTGCCGAAGACCTGATCGAAGCGGTCCAGGTTGCGTTCATCCTTCACCAGGCAGGAACGCGACAGGTAGTAGAAATCATCGACCGAAAAACCGGCGAGCCCCTGGTCCATGGCTTCCATCAGCGTCAGGTATTCCCGCAGCGAAACCGGCACCCGAGCATCCCTAAGCTTCAGGAAGAAATCGATAAACATCCCGCCTAGGCCTCCGCCGGTTTCGTTTCCACTTGGGCTGCCGGTGATGGATCAACCATGTGCACCGGCACCGACCCCTTGATGTTCAGATCCCGCTGCGGATAGGGGAAGTCGATGCCGTTTTCGTGGAAGGTATCCCAGACCTCCAGGTAGACTTGGCTTTTCACATTGCCGACGCCGTTGCTGGGATCCTGGATCCAGATGCGCAGTTCCAGATCGACCGAGCTGTCACCGAAACCCAGGACGTTGCAGACCGGCGGCGGCGTCGACAGCACACGCTCAACCCGGGTGGCGGCTTCCTTTGTCAGTTGGATGGCTTTTCGTAGGTCGCTGCCGTAATCCACGCCCATGGGCAATTTGATCCGAACCAGATTGTCGGAATGGGACCAGTTCTCGACCCGGGACGCGATCAATTCTTCGTTCGGGATCAGATGTTCCGTACCGTCGCGCGTGATGACCGAGACGTAGCGCCCGCCCAACTTGTTGATCCAGCCATAGGTCTCGCCGATGACAATGACATCGCCCGGTTTGACGGACCGGTCCAACAGCAAAATCACGCCGGAAATCAGGTTGGAGAAAACCTTCTGCAACCCGAAGCCAATGCCGAGACCGACCGCACCGGAAAACACCGCAAGGGCCGTAAGATCAATTCCGACAGCATCAAGCGCCAAAAGGCAGGCAAGGCTGAAGAGTGAAATGCGACCGATTTTACCGAACAGAACCTTCAACGAAGGGGTAAGCGCGCGGGAGGCCGTCAATCGGTTCTCCAGCAGCCGGGCCGCCAGGCCCGCAAGCCAGAGCAGGATCGCCAGGATGGCAAAGCCCTTCAGCACGCCCCAGACCGATAGCCGGAAGTCGCCCAAGGTCATGGCATAGCCGTCCAGCAGCTCTGCCAGAGGCCCCAGCAGGCCCAGGATATTGAGGGCCGCTACGGTCCAGGCGACGGTCGCCAGCATGCGCGCCTTGGCCCTGTCTTCCATGAACGCCGTGGCGACGCGGATGACGATCCAGGCGGTCAGCAGGCTGACCACCGCCTCCAACCCACCCGTCACGAGGCCTTGAGACTGCGCGG
The DNA here is from genome assembly GCA_049603795.1 of Magnetovibrionaceae bacterium. Classification (GTDB taxonomy): domain Bacteria; phylum Pseudomonadota; class Alphaproteobacteria; order Rhodospirillales; family JBMYSY01; genus JBMYSY01. The sequence continues at coordinate 129,098 of JBMYSY010000011.1, read as the reverse complement.
CACCAACGCTCATCCATTGCAGGATCAGCCAGATCAGCGGGACCGCGATGTTTGATAGTTCTTCTGCCACGCGGTGGAAAAAGATCCCGACGCGCGGCAACTTTTCCGCCCTTGCAACCAGACGCCTGAAGGGTTTTGCCAGGGCCCAGGCCGCAATGAAGGCTACCCCGATGATCACAACCTGGACCAGCGACGAGACCAGCAGCAGGTTTTCCGCCACGAAGCGCGTCACCTGTTCGAACAGGGTCTTGAGTTCCTCCAGACTGGGCAGGGTCGGCAGCTCTTCCATGGTATCCGCCTCAGCGCTGCTCCCGCTTGTTCAGGAAAGCTAGGCGCTCCAGCAGGTGCACGTCCTGTTCATTCTTCAACAATGCGCCGTGCAATGGCGGGATGAGCGTCTTGGTATCCGATTTACGCAGGACATCCACGGGAATGTCTTCCACCATCAGCAGCTTGATCCAGTCCAGAAATTCCGATGTGGAAGGCTTTTTCTTCAACCCCGGCGCATCGCGCAGATCGTAGAACAGGCTCAAAGCCTCCTGCACCAGACGCTTCTGGATGCCGGGATAGTGGACATCGACGATGGCCTCCATGGTCTCCCGGTCGGGGAACTGTATGTAATGGAAAAAGCAGCGGCGCAGGAAAGCGTCCGGCAGTTCCTTTTCATTGTTGGACGTGATCACGATGATCGGACGTTGGGCGGCCCGGATGACCTCGCCGGTTTCGTAGACCAGGAATTCCATGCGATCCAGTTCGAGCAAAAGGTCGTTGGGAAATTCGATGTCCGCCTTGTCGATCTCGTCGATCAGCAGGACGGGTCGTTTGTCCGAAATGAAGGCTTCCCACAGGCGGCCCTTCACGATGTAGTTGGCAATATCGTGAACCCGTTCGTCACCCAATTGAGAATCCCGAAGCCGCGCCACGGCATCATATTCATACAGCCCCTGTTGGGCCCGAGTGGTCGATTTCACATGCCACTGAATCAAGGGGGCATCGATGGCCTTTGCGACCTCGGCAGCCAGCACGGTCTTGCCGGTTCCGGGTTCGCCTTTGATCAGCAGGGGGCGCTCAAGCGCGATGGCCGCATTGACGGCGACCATGAGATCCTCGGTGGCAACGAAGCTGTCAGTACCGGAAAAGCGTTTGGTCATAAGGGCTCAGTCCTCTGTTGCGGAAGGGCTTTGGAAGACCTTAAGGGATCAATCCCGCCAATACGACCTCCAACTAACTGACCGCCCGGGCCGGCTGTGGGGTGAACAGGCGGGCGATGTTGTCCGGCGTCGGGTTATTCGGGATCACCCAGGCCAGACAGAGGCTGACAAAGGCCATCCCCGCCCCGATCAAAAACACCGCCCCTGGCCAGACCAGCCAGATCATGCCGAACAGCGCCGGAATGAAGACAGCGGCGATGTGGTTGATGGTAAAGCTCACGCCCGCGCTGGACGCCATATCCGCCGGATCGGCAATCTTCTGGAAGTAGGTCTTGATCGCGATGGCCATGGCAAAGAAGACGTGATCGACGATATAGAGCCCGGCGGCGAACCAGGGATGCTCCACAAAGGCATAGGCGACAAAGACCCCGATCAAGCCGATGTATTCCAGGATAAGGGCGCGCCGCTCCCCCCAGTGACCGATCAGGCGACCGATGGCGGGTGCCAGCAGCATGGATGCGATGCCGTTGGCCAGCAGCAATAGCGCCATGGCCGCCAGATCAAACCCGAACTTCTCCACCATCAGGAAGCCAGCGAAGACCACGAAGATTTGTCGACGGGCACCGGCCATGAAGGTCAGGGCGTAGTAGAGCCAGTAGCGCTTGCGCAGCACGATGCTTTTCTTCTGTTCGACCGGTTGGCGGAAGGCCGGAAAGGCGATCCAGCAGAAAACCACCAGGGCCATGGCGGCCCCTCCGCCGAGCAGATAGATGCTTTCCATGGCCATACCGCCATAGCGATAGCCGCCCCAGATCAGACCCAGGACAACCAGGCCAGCAAAAGACCCGACCGCGATCATGCGGCCCATGAAGGCCGGTGATTTTTCCTTCGGCACCCATTGCAGGACGAGGGACTGGCGCACAGCCTCGAAGTAGTGGAAACCGACACTCATGATGGTGGTGGTCAGCAAAAGACCCCAAAAACTCGGCAGATAGCCCGTGATCGCGGTGCCCAGGCCCAAGAGGAACAGGCTGAAGAAGGCCAGGGTCTGTTCGCGCATCAAAAGCAGAATGAACACCACGGCAAAGGCCAGAAAACCCGGAATTTCACGCACACTTTGCAGAATGCCGATCTCCAGTCCGGTAAAGGCCGCCCGCTCAACGGTGAAGTTGTTCAGCAGCGCCATCCAGGTGGAAAAGGCCAGCGGCATGGCAAGGCTCATGAGCACAAGCAGAGCTTCCGGGCGCTGCCGCCAACCGGGCTTGAAAATCTCACCAATCGTCATGTCAGCCTCCGCTTTTGCTCTGTTCATCCTCTGTGGACCGCTTATATAGCGAGGAGAGATTTCGGCGGATAGGGACGATACGGACAAATGATATCGCCAAACGGACAAATTCCGGTTGATGTTCCCCTGGACCCTGCGGGCGACACGGACACCGGCCAGGCTGCCATCATCGTCCGCCGTCGCATCCGACAGGCCGCCTATGTGGTCGACTGGCACCGCCACCGCCGCCATCAGCTGGTCTATGCGGCCAAAGGAACCCTGCTGGTCGAAACGCCCACGGGTCATTGGGTGGTGCCGCCGGCACGGGCGGTCTGGATGCCCTCGGAAACGCCACACAAGGTCACGGCCAGAGGGGCTGTCGAGATGCGCAATGTCTATCTGGACCCGGATCAATGGGATGACCTGCCCCAGGCCTGCCTGGTTGTCGAGGTCTCCGCACTGCTCCGCGAGATCTTGAGCGAACTGGCGGACCGCACGGGCACGGGCGAAGCCCCCTTGGCCGATCTGCCGACACGCAACCTCTGGCGGGTCATGGCCGACCAGATCAAGGGTGCTCCCACGGCCAGCCTGCACCTGCCCTTGAGCAACGAGCGGCGACTGAAGCCCATCCTGGATGCCCTCGTCGCATCTCCGGGAGACCGGCGAACCCTGGCCGATTGGGCCAGCGCCAGTGCGGCGAGCGAGCGGACATTGGCACGCCTATTCACGCGCGAGACCGGGTTGAATTTCCGCGAATGGCGAACCCGCGCGCGTCTGTTATCGGCTCTTGATCAACTGGGCCGGGGCAACTCGGTCGCAGAAGTGGCCTATGACCTTGGCTACGACAGCCCGAGCGCCTTTATCGCCCGGTTCCGAGAAGAACTGGGCAAGACGCCGAAACGGTATTTCGAATAACGATCAGCCGGCCAGGGCCTGTTCAATGGCCGACAGAGCCTCCGCCGCCTTGTCCGCATCGGGACCGCCAGCCTGGGCCATGTCCGGACGACCGCCGCCGCCCTTGCCGCCGACGGCAGCAGAGCCCGCCCGCACGAGGTCGACCGCGTTGATCTCGCCCTTCTTGTCGTCGGTGACCCCGACCACGAGGGAGACCTTGCCGTCCATCACAGAAACCAAGGCGACCACCCCGCTGCCGATCTGACCCTTCAGGTCATCGGCCAGACCCTTCAGGTCCTTGGCCGGGACGTCCTCCAACAGCTTCGGCGCAAAGGTGATGCCGTTGACCGTCTTGGTCTCGGAAGCCCCGCCACCGCCGCCGCCGGTGGCCAGCTTGCGGCGCAGGTCGGCAACATCGGCTTCCAGTTTGCGCCGCTCGTCCAGCAGTGAAGAGACGCGGGACGGCAATTCCTGTGGCGTGGTTTTCAAAAGGCCGGAAAGATCTCGGATCAGGCTTTCCTGTTCAGCCATATGGGCTTCCGCGCCGGGGCCGGTCACCGCCTCGATCCGCCGCACACCGGCGGCGACAGCGCCTTCGCTCAGGATCTTGAACAGGCCAATTTCGCCGGTCCGGGCAACATGCGTACCGCCGCAAAGTTCCACCGAATAGGGTTTCTCTTCGCCTCCGTCCGATGCCCCATTGGAAGCTCCCTTGGACGTTCCCATGGAAACCACGCGGACCTCGTCGCCGTATTTTTCGCCGAACAGCGCCATGGCTCCGGCCTCTACGGCGGCTTCCGGGTCCATCAGGCGGGTGACCACAGCCGTATCGCCCCGCACCTGGGCGTTCACGTCGGCCTCAACCGTAGCGATTTCTTCCGCACTCAGGCCCTTGGGGTGGCTGATGTCGAAACGGAACCGATCAGGGGCCACCAGGCTGCCTTTCTGGGTGATGTGTTCGCCAAGGCGGGAGCGCAGCGCCTCGTGCAGCAGGTGGGTCGCCGAGTGGTTGCCCCGCAGGGCCGACCGACGGGCATGATCGACGGTAAGCAGGGCATCGTCGCCAACACTCACCGTTCCTTCCACAACCTTGCCCAAATGAACGTGCAGATCGCCCAGTTTTTTCTGGGTATCGGTGATGGTGATCAGCGCACCATCGGCTGTCCGGATTTCACCCGCATCGCCCATCTGGCCACCGGACTCGCCATAAAACGGGGTCTGGTTGGCGATCAGGGCGATTTCGTCGCCTGCCGTGGCGCTATCCACCTTGGCCCCTTCCTTCACGAGCGCGCGGATTTGGCCTTCTGCGGATTCCGTGTCGTAGCCGAAAAACTCGGAAGCCCCGACCTCTTCTCGGATGTCGAACCAGACCGCTTCGGTCGCGGCATCGCCGGACCCGGCCCAGGCGGCCCGGGCTTCGGCCTTCTGGCGCTCCATGGCGGCCTCGAAGGCATCGGTATCGACCGAGATGTTCTTGGCGCGCAGGGCATCCTGGGTGAGATCCAGCGGGAAGCCATAGGTGTCATAGAGTTTGAAGGCGGTTTCGCCATCGAACTCTGCGCCATCGCCGAGGCCTTCCGTCGCCTCGTCCAACAGCCGCAAACCCCGGTCGAGGGTTTTCTTGAACCGCGTCTCTTCCAGTTTCAGCGTCTCGGTGATCAGCGGCTCTGCGCGCACCAACTCGGGGTAGGCACCGCCCATTTTGGAGACCAGGGCCGGAACCAGCTTCCAGACCAGCGGGTCCTGGCAGCCGATCAGGTGGGCGTGGCGCATGGCGCGGCGCATGATTCGGCGCAGCACGTAGCCCCGCCCTTCATTGGTGGGCAGAACGCCGTCGGCGATCAAAAAGGACGTCGCGCGCAAATGATCCGCGATGACGCGGTGAGAGACCTTGTGCGGGCCGTCGGGTTCGGTCGACGAAGCGTCGGCCGAGGCCTCGATCAAGGCACGCATCAGGTCGATTTCGTAGTTGTCATGGGTGCCCTGCATGACAGCGGCGATGCGTTCCAGCCCCATACCGGTGTCGATCGAGGGCTTGGGCAGGTCAACGCGTTCGTCCTTGGTCACCTGCTCGTACTGCATGAAGACCAGGTTCCAGATTTCGATGAAACGGTCGCCGTCCTCGTCCGGGCTGCCCGGCGGGCCACCCGGAATGTGGTCACCGTGGTCGTAGAAAATTTCCGAACAAGGCCCGCAGGGGCCGGTGTCACCCATGGCCCAGAAGTTGTCAGAGGTCGGAATGCGGATGATCTTGGACTCGGGCAGGCCCGCAATCTTCTTCCAGAGATCAAAGGCCTGGTCGTCTTCCGCATAGACGGTCACCAACAGCTTTTCCGCCGGCAGGCCGAATTCCTTCGTCACCAGGTTCCAGGCGAGTTCGATGGCCAGGTCTTTGAAGTAGTCGCCGAAGGAAAAGTTCCCCAGCATCTCGAAGAAGGTGTGGTGGCGCGCCGTGTAGCCGACGTTTTCAAGGTCGTTGTGCTTGCCGCCCGCCCGGACGCATTTCTGAGAGGTGGTCGCCCGGCTATAGTCCCGCTTCTCGGCTCCCGTGAAAACGTTCTTGAACTGCACCATGCCCGCATTGGTGAACATCAGCGTCGGATCATTCAACGGCACCAGGGGGGAGCTGGAGACGATGCGGTGATCATTGCTCGCGAAATAGTCCAGGTATGTCCGGCGAATGTCGTTGACGGTTTGCATGGGCTTCTGTCGAGCCTTTCAGCTGTTGAGCCGTTTCGGAATCTTAAACCAGTGCAGTCAATAGGGACCGCTCTTGGGTATTTAGACCGCGCATAAACGGCTGTCCAGCAAGGTGGAAATTCATTCGACCGGATCAAACGACTGGCACCACAAAAAAAAGCCCCGGCGCTGGTGGCCGGGGCTGATTTGATTGCGGCTGTCGGGCCGGAGGCCGCCAGCCCTCCGACCGTCACCCCTCCACCGGCGCACCCTCTTCGACTTTCTCGCCATCCTGATCGCCGGGGCCCGCGAGCATGGCATCCGAGACGAGACCGGCATTGGCGCGGATTTTCTGTTCGATGGCGTTGGCCATGTCCGGGTTTTCGCGCAGGAAGGTCTTGGCGTTTTCCCGGCCCTGACCGATGCGCTGGCTATCATAGGAGAACCAGGAGCCGGACTTTTCGACGATGCCAGCCTTGATGCCAAGATCGAGCAGTTCGCCCATCTTGGAGACGCCCTCGCCATACATGATGTCAAACTCGACCTGCTTGAACGGTGGGGCCAGCTTGTTCTTCACCACCTTCACACGGGTCTGATTGCCCACAACCTCGTCCCGGTCCTTCAACGCGCCGATGCGGCGGATTTCCATGCGGATGGAAGAATAGAACTTCAGCGCGTTGCCGCCCGTGGTGGTTTCCGGGTTGCCGAACATCACACCGATCTTCATACGGATCTGGTTGATGAAGATGATCAGCGTGTTGGAGCGCGCGACCGAGGATGTCAACTTGCGCAAAGCCTGGCTCATCAGCCGGGCCTGGAGGCCGACGTGGGTATCGCCCATCTCGCCTTCCAACTCGGCACGGGGCACCAGAGCGGCCACGGAGTCGATGACCAGGACATCGATGGCACCGGACCGCACCAGGGTATCGGCGATCTCGAGCGCCTGTTCGCCGGCGTCCGGCTGGCTGATCAGCAGTTCGTCAATATCGACACCGAGCTTGCGGGCATAGCCGGGATCAAGGGCGTGTTCCGCATCCACATAGGCGCAGGCACCGCCTACTTTCTGAGCCTCGGCCACCGCATGCAACGCGAGGGTGGTCTTACCCGAACTTTCCGGCCCGTAGATTTCGATGATCCGGCCCCGCGGCAGGCCGCCGATGCCGAGTGCGATATCCAGATTGAGCGAGCCGGTGGAGATCACCTCCACATCGACCACTTCACGCTGGCCCATCTTCATGATCGAGCCCTTGCCGAAGGCCCTTTCGATCTGCCCGACCGCGGCTTCCAAAGCCTTTGATTTATCCATCGTATCCTTGTCCACCAAGCGTAACGCCGACTGATTCATCGGTTCCTCTCCCTTATTCCACGGGGGTCTCAGGCGATCAACGAGGATGACTGTACGCGATTTGTTCTAGGACGCAAGGCCTTTTTATAATACCTTGCAAACAAATAATTTTCTATTTTTGTTCTACAAATTTGTTCGCTAAAGTTCACATTTGAGCGACTCTGCATGGAGGCGCCTTGAGAGCTTTTCGCGATGCCCTGTAGCGCGAATCGGAGCTAGCCTACTCGTTCATAACCGCCTTCACCTTGGCGGCTAGATCTTTAAGGGTAAAGGGCTTGCCGAGGAAGTGGACATCCTCGTCGCGGCCGATCTGTTCTTTCAGCGTTTCTTCCGCATAGCCGGACATCAAGATCACCTTCACACCGGGGTGTTCCTGGCGCACCAGACGGATCAGCGTATGGCCGTCCATGCCCGGCATGACCACGTCGGACAGGATCAGATCGATAGGGCCATTGGCCCCCTGAATAACCTCGAGCGCCTGTTCACCGTTGGCGGCCTCCAGCACGCGGTATCCCTTGTTCTTAAGTGCGCGGGAGCCGAACATGCGCACCGCGTCCTCGTCCTCGACCAGGAGGATGTTGCCGTAGCCGGTCAGGTCCGCGTCCTTCGGCGCTTTCGCCGCTGTTACGGGGCCGATGGCGACCTTGGGTTTCTTGCGCTTTGCAGAATCCTCTTCGGAAGCGACGTCAGAAGCGACCAGGGGCAGGAAGATCGAGAAGGTCGTCCCCTGGCCCAGGGCACTTTCCACGAAAACGAACCCGCCCGACTGGCGCACGATGCCGTAGACGGTCGAGAGGCCGAGCCCTGTTCCGGCACCGACCTCCTTGGTGGAGAAGAAGGGCTCGAAAATGCGGCCCAGGTTTTCCTTCGAGATCCCGGTGCCGGTATCGATCACGTCGATCACCACATAGTCACCCGGCGGCATGACGTCATGGCCGTGGCTGACGGCTTCCTCGACCTTGCGGTTGCCGGCCTGGATCTTCAATTGACCGCCGCCTGCCATGGCGTCGCGCGCATTGACGGCGAGGTTGATGATCACCTGATCGAACTGACCGGCATCGGCCACCACGGCACCGATGTCGGGCGAAACATCGATGTCCAGGCTGACCGTCTCCCCCAACAGCCGGGACAAAAGGTTGGACAGATCGGCCAGGGCGTCCCGGGGGTTCAATTCCACCGGTGCCAGATCGGATTTGCGCGAAAAGGCCAGCAACTGGCGCACCAGATTGGTCGCCCGGTTGGCGTTCTGTTTGATCTGCATGACGTCGGCGAAGACCGGGTCGCCCGGCCCATGGCGTTCCAGCAAAAGGTCGCAAAAGCCGATCATCGCCGTCAGCAGGTTGTTGAAATCGTGGGCGACGCCCCCCGCCAACTGGCCGATGGCCTGCATCTTCTGGGATTGGCCGAACTGTTCTTCCAGGTGTTTTTGTTCGGTGGTGTCGATGAAGTGCAGCGCGAGCCCCCGGATGTCGCCTTCCCCATCGACGATGCGGGTCACGGTCACAGAGGCGATCGAGGCCTTGTCCTTCGGCCCCGGCACGCGAAGTTCCAGCCGTGCCGCCCTTGCCGTGCCCATGACAAGCTTGGAGAGCTGGGCGTTGGTCTCGTCCCAATCTTCCTTGGCGATGCGGTCAACAAAAGGCCGCCCGACCACCTGGTCACCATGGATGCCGACCATCTTCAGGAAGGCCCGGTTGGCCTCCAATACGGTGCCGGAGAGATCCAACAGCACCATTCCGACCGGCGCATCGTCGAACAGCCAGCGGGCGTCGTCTCCCAAGAGGCCTTCGTCTTCCGGATCATCCTCGGGTTCCGGTTCGGGCGCGATGTCAAGTTCCAGGGCATCATCCGCCCAACGGGCATCGCGCACCAGCAGCGAACAACTGAACAGCAGGTCTCCGGACTCAGACTCGGCCGCCGCCTGAACCAGAAGCACGCCCAAGCGGTCCCCGGAACGGGAGACCAGCATCAACTCCCCGCCGTCGCCCGGTCCCGCGGGGCGGCTCATGTCCGGATCGACGAAATCGGCAAAGGCCACCCTGCCGGCCTTCACCTCGAGCCGCGTCAGGCCGAGCCAGCGCCGCAACGCCGTATTGGCATAGATCAGATTGCCCTCGTCATTGACGGCAAAGAAAGCGGCCGGCAGGCCATCCAGCAGGCGGCTCAGGAAGGCCTGTTCCTGGCTGGCCTGACGCTTCTGTTCAATCTCGGCATCGATGTCGATGGCCTGCCAGACCTGGAGGTCGGATTCGGGGACCGGATCGATCAGCAGGCGTCGCCAGAGCGGCCGGTCGCCGCCGAAATCAAAGGCGACATCAGCACTGCCCGCGGCACCATCCCGCGCACCCAATCGAAGCGCCATGAGGGCGGCACCGCCCTCGCCCCCTTCCCGGTCGGGGCCTTCGATGGCGACCTGAGCCGCAAGGGATTCCAGCGTCAGTCCACCTTCGACCGGGAACAGCCGCCGAAAGGCATCGTTGACAAAAAGCGCCTCGCCCGCCGCATTCAGGATCAAAAGCGGACTGACGCGCCGGTCTTCCGCGTAGGCAAAGGCACGGGTGAGCGGATCCGGCAGGGCACGGCGCTTTCCGGCCTCGAAGGCAAAACCGGCAAGCCCGAGCGCCATCAGGACGGCAGAGCCGGTCAGGGCCACGGGACCGGCCTCTACGCTGGAAAGCCCGAAACCGGCGGCCGCCACACCGGCGACCATTGCGCCCAGGCTGACGCCCGTCACGACGGAAAAGCCGTTCTTGCTTGATGAACTCTGCGACACGCCGACCGACCTTTGCACCATTCAACTCTTACCGGGCAGCACTACTGTCTCGCGCCCTGGCCGCCGGACCGACCACCGCCCTTCATGTTCATGACATAGCCGATAACCTCGGCGACGGCCTTATAGTGCTCCGGCGGGATTTCTTCGTCCAGTTCCACGGAAGCGTGCAAGGCGCGGGCAAGCGGCGGGTTTTCGACGATCGGCACCTCGTGAAATTCCGCGATCTCGCGAATCTTGAAGGCGATCTGGTCCACGCCCTTGGCGACAAGACGGGGGGCGCCCATGGCCTCCATATCGTATTCGAGGGCACAGGCGTAGTGGGTCGGGTTGGTAATCACCACGCTGGCATTCGGCACGGAAGCCATCATGCGACGCTGAGCGCGCTCGAAGCGCATCTGCCTGATCTTCGCCTTGACGTGGGGATCCCCCTCGGACTGCTTGTGTTCATCCTTCACCTGCTGCTTGGTCATGCGCATGTCCTTCATGAACTTGTAGCGCTGGTAGATGAAATCGAGCACGGCGAGGAAGGTCAGCACGGCCACAGTCGCGGAGGCCATGACAAGCGACACGGTCAGCAACCGGTCCAGGCTGACAAACAGGCTTTTGTCCGGCAGGAGAGCGATGTCGGAAAAGAACGGCAGGGAAACGGCCGTGCCCACGACCGCAACGATGCCGATCTTGGCCAATCCCTTCAGGAATTCGACGAGGGCACGGGACGAGACCTTCTGCTTCAAACCCTTGATCAGGTTGAGTTTCGAGAGGTCGGGCTTGATCTTCTTGGCCGCAAAAATAAGGCCGGACTGGGCGACGTTGGAGGCCACGGCGACGATGCTCAACAACAGCATGATCGGCCAGAGCGCGATACCCATATCGCCGAAGACATCGGCGAAAACCAATCGGATATGGTTGAAGTCCATCGGGATGGCGTGAGGCTGTTCGATAAACTTCCGCGCCATCTGGAAGGTATCGCCGGCGATCATTGGCCCCATGAAGGCGAGCGCCAGGGTACTGGCCAACAGGACCGACCAGTTCTTGACCTCTTCCGATTTCGGCGTGTTGCCCTCTTCCTTCGCCTGGGCCAGCCGTTTACTGGTCGGTTCCTCTGTTTTTGAGGAATCGTCTTCATCAGCCATATCGTCTGTTCCGACCCCTTAAATTCAGCCCCACTTTAATCAGCCCCGTCGCGTTCTTTCCTGCCGGCTGATCTCGCACTAGAGCACCATGAAAGCACGCAGCTTCTCTTCGAAAAAAGCCATAAACACCAACATCATACTCGAAAGGGTCACCATGAACACAGTGGCTTGCAAGGCCAATTGGATGGGCATGGCGACAAAGAACACCGGCAAGGCGGGCATCAGACGCCCCAAAAGGCCGAGACCGATATAATAGGTAAGGCCGACGACGATCAGCGGACTCGCCATCTGCACGCCGAGGGCAAAGATCTCCGCCACCCGCCGCGCCATCAGATGGGTCATATCTTCGACCATGATCGCCTGTCCGGGCACGAAAAGATCGTAAGACTGGATGATCGCCATGATCATCAGGTGATGGGTGTCGGTGACAAAAATAAGCAGCAATGCAAGCGTGCTCATGAAGCCAGCGATGATCGAACTCTGCTGTTCGGCCAAGGGATCCTGGATGAAGGCGTTGGCCAGCGACGATACAAAGGAGATCACAGTCCCGGCGACCTGCACTGCACCGACCAGCACCCGGGGCACCAGCCCCATGAAGATCCCGATCAGCATCTCGCCGCCCAGCAACATGATGGCAAGCCCGATCGTGGGCGGGCGTTCGGGGATCATGGGCGACAGCAGCGGATAGGCGGCCAGGGAAATCACCAAAGCGGTCGCCAGACGCATCTGGACATTGACGTAGGGTGCACTGAAGCCCGGCATCAGCCCGAAGGCCGCGCCGAGACGCGCGAAGATCAACATGAACTTCCAAACACTGAGCGCGACATAGGCTTCAAGCATCCCGGACCTCTCGCGACAGGCGGTCGACCACGGATCAGTTCACAATGATCATTTTGTCGAACAGTGTCTGCGTATATTCGATGACGTTGGTCATCATGAAAGGCAGAAACACGATAATCGCGACGAAGATCACAATGATCTTCGGCACGAAGGTCAGGGTCATTTCCTGAATGGTCGTCAGCGCCTGGAACAGGGCGATGATCAGACCGATCAACAGGCCCAGGCCCATGATCGGGGCGGAAACCTTGACGATAATCCAAAGGGCTTCCCGGCCAATCTCGAGTACCGCTGTTTCGGTCATTGTTCGCCCCTCACCTCTGCCTCCCGTCGGCGGGCGGATCAACATCCGCCGAATCGAAGGCGCGTCTGCCCGATCAGTATAGACCGGCCTGTGGGAGCGTCAAAAAACCAGGTTCGGCCCGGCGTGTTGGGCGGGGGTGAGCGGCGGGGCGATACGCGGCCTCATTTAATCGGATCAGACGGCCTACATCGGCATCCGCATGACTTGTTTGTAGGACTCGATTACCTTGTCGCGAACCGCCACGACGGTCTGAAGGGTCAGTTCCGCTTCGGCAACGGCGTTGACCACATCAGCCACGTCGGCACGATCGGTCACGCCCTTCAGGGACATGTCCTCACCGCGTCGTCCGATTTCGCGGGCCTGTTCGAGTGCGCCCTGCACCAGATCGGCGAAGCTGTCGCCGCCTTTTTCGGCACCCTTGGCCGGGCCGCCTTGGGAGAGCTGCTGATAGGCCTGGGCGGCCTGGGCAATGTTGACGGCGGGTGTCGCCATGATCCGAACTCCTGATATTAGATTTCCCGTTCCAGGCCCGGTGATTTTTTGATCCGTGGCCCGTTGGTCCTAGTCGGTCTATTGAATGATCCTGAGCGTGTTGCGAAGCATCGATTTCGAGGTCTTGATCACATTCAGGTTGGCTTCATAAGACCGCTGTGCTTCGCGCATATCCATCATCTCGATCAACGAGTTGACGTTCGGGGTTTGGACGTAACCGTTCTCGTCCGCTGCCGGGTGATTGGGATCGAACCGGTTGCCGAAGTTCGACATGTCGGGGCGGATCTTGTCGATGGAGACCAGATCCAGGCCCACATGACGGTTCAATTCGTTCTCGAAGGTCACGACCTTGCGACGATAGGGGTCGTCGCCGGGGTTCGTGGGCAGGGAGTCCGAGTTGGCGATGTTTTCGGAGATCACGCGCAGCCGCGTGCCCTGAGCCTTCATGCCGGCCGCCGAGATCCGAAGGGTTTTGAGAAGATCATCCATGGCGAAACTCCTTGATACCTATCCGCAAGACCTAGCCGTCACTCGGGCCTAGCGGCCCCGACCGATGGCGGTGCGGAACATCGCGAGTTGTTTGGAATAGAGTTTCTGGGCCAGGTCGTGGCTCAGCGCCGTATCGTTCACCTTGCCCATCTGTTCTTCCAGGACCACCGCATTGCCCGCAGGTGCCGTCTCGAAGGGACGCCGCGTGGTTTCGTCGGCAAAATCCCGGATACGCTTGCGGCGACCGCCCAGGTGGTTTTCGGAACTCACGTTCATGTTCAACGCGAATTCCTGACGCCGGGCCAGATCCTTGAAGCTGAAATCCTTAAGATCGGACGGACGATACTTCGGCGTATCGGCATTGGCGATGTTCTGGGCCAGAATCTCCTGGCGCTGGGTCAGCCAGCTGACCTTCTTCTTGATCACCGCGAAAACCGGTAAAGCATTGAAATCCATGGAACTGCTCCGTTTTCGCCGGGTCTCTTTCTGGTCGGTCAGGGTTAACCCGGCGTTTCCGATAGGCAGATTTTGCCGCCCCTTTCCTTAACAAGGCGTAAACAAGCGTTAAGAAAGTGCAAACCAGAGCCTGCCAGGATGCCCACTGGACGGGGGCACGATTTCTCGGTCATGGTTAACGCTCGGCCATGGTGAACAATGGGCCATGGTGAACAATGGGTCGCGGTTAACAATGGCCCATGGTTAAAGGGACTTCTCCGGTGGATCAGCGGGACAAGACCGGCACTCATCCGATCAAGCGCATCAAGGCCCCGCGCCAGATTGCGGTCGCCCTTCAACATGACGACGAGGAAGCGGCAACGCCCAAGGTGGTCGCCAGTGGCAAGGGGGCCATCGCTGAACAGATCCTGCAGATCGCCTACGCCCACGACGTGAAGGTGCGCGAAGATGCGGATCTGGCCCAAATCCTGTCACTGCTGGATGTGGAAAGTGACATACCGCTGGAAGCTTTTGCTGCCGTCGCCGAAATTCTAACCTACGTCTATCGGGCAAACCGCGACGACCGGGTGTTTACGGAAGAAGACTTTCAGAGCACCGAAGCCGAAGCGGAACAGGATCGTCTCGTCGAAGAGGAGCAGACGCCATGACCGGAGAAGACATCCCCACCCGCTGCCAGCGCGTTCGCGATATGATCAGCGTTGCGGCTGATTCAATTGCAACCGGCGAGGACGTCGATCTCAGCCCGATTGAGGATGCGGTGCGCGGTGTCTGCGATGCCGCCATGGCTGAGGCCGGCGAAGGCCCTGCCCCGGGAGAAAGTGCCGAAGCGGTCGAGAGCCTGATCAAGGCCCTTGATGACCTGGAAAGAGCTTTGGACGCGCAACGCTGAAGCACGAGCGCTGCGCAAATGCCCTGTTCGGGCTAAACTGATCCTCTGTGAAAACCGATTCGCCCCGGCCTGATCGGCGGGGTCTCAGGAAAGCGCCTTCGGCCCATGGACGTTGTCCAGTACTTGCGGTTCGTCTTTGCCCTTGGATTTGTGCTCGGGCTGATCGGTCTCGCCTTCTATCTGGCACGGCGCTATGGCCTGGGGTATGGCGTGCAGCGCGGCCTTCATGCGCGGGTCAAACGGCGGCTCGGGATCGTCGAGGTTTTGCCGCTGGACGGGAAACGGCGCGCGGTCCTGATCCGGCGCGACGACAGGGAACATCTGGTCCTGATCGGTGGCGAACGGGATTGCGTGATCGAGAACGACATTCCCGTGGCTCCTTCCGATCCGGCGGACGACACCCCCGACGGACCGCCGCCCGATGCCACGACACGTTCCGCGACATTTGCCGGCAACCTGGCCCGGTTGCCCCAGAAATTCCGGTCGAGGCCCCCTTCATGATGATCCGCAAGCTCTCCTTTGGATGCCTTGGCCTCCTCGCTCTGTTGACGGGCCTGCTCCTCACCTCGGAGCCGGCTGTTGCCCAATCCTTCAGCCTGGACCTGGGCGGAGAGGGTGGCGAGGCGACCTCGCGCATCATTCAGATCGTCACCTTGATCACGGTGCTCAGCCTCGCGCCCAGCCTTCTGGTCATGGTGACGTCCTTCACCCGCATCGTTGTCGTGCTGTCCTTTCTTCGAACGGCCATGGGCGCACCACAGACCCCGCCCAACCAGGTGTTGATCAGCCTGGCGCTTTTTCTGACCATTTTCATCATGATGCCGACCTTTGAACGCGCCTGGGACGAGGGCCTGCGCCCCGTGGTCGATGGCGAGATCGAGGAATTCGAGGGCTTCCAACGTGCCATGGAGCCCTTCAAGGACTTCATGATGACCTATGTCCGCGAGCAGGACCTGGGCCTTTTCGTGGATATCGCCGGCATCACGGACCAGGAGTTCACCGAATCCCGTCCGATGGAGGTCCTGGTACCGGCCTTCATGATTTCCGAGCTTCGTCGCGCCTTCGAGATCGGCTTTCTGATTTTCATTCCCTTCCTGATCATCGACATGGTGGTCAGTTCGGTCCTGATGGCCATGGGGATGATGATGCTGCCCCCGGTGATCATCGCCCTGCCGTTCAAGATCATCTTTTTCGTGTTGGTGGATGGCTGGTTCATGGTGGTCGGCAGCCTGGTGAAGAGCTTCGGAGGATAGGCCGGGGCCATCATGTGGACCTGCGCTTCGAAAACCGCCCTGGATGAACGCGAACAGCGGGTCGCCGAGACCTTCCGCAACGCCGAGCGCGCGGGCCTGAAACTGGCGATCCGGGGCCGGTGGGTTGCACTCTTTCTGATGGCGCTTTGGTTTTTGGTGTCGCGCCAGGCGGACCCCGGTCGTGTGGTCGAGTTTCTGGCGGTCATCGGCGTCTTTGCCGCCCTCGGTGGTCTGCACTATGCCCTGATCGGCAGCAGATTTGACCTCTTCTGGGTGAAGTACCTGTTCTTGGCGCTGGATGTTGCTCTGCTCTCCGCCCTGATGGCGACACAGCCGATCTACGATAGCGTCGATGTGCCACAGGTGATTTCGTTCAGAGCTTCGAACTTCCCGTTTTTCTTTATCATCCTGGCCATTGCGGCCTTCAGCTTTTCGCCCGGCCTGGTGCTGTTTGCCGGAGCGGTGGGGGTGACCGGCTGGCTTGGTGCCTTTTTCGTCGCGGTAAAAGACATGCCGGTCAGCTTCGACTGGTCTGACATCGGCATCAACCCGACGACCGAGGTCTTCTACAGCATGTTCCTCAGTCCCTTCTTCATCGGGACCGGCAGCCGGGTGCAGGAGGCCATCGCCTTCATGGTGGTCGCCTTGTTGATTGCGATCGTCATGATGCGCGCAAGGCTGATCGTCCGGCGTCAGCTGGAACTGGATGAAGAACAACGGGCCTTGAGGGAGGTTTTCGGTCGCTTCGTGCCCGAATCCGTGGCCAAGGCTTTGATCTCCGACCGGGGGGCGCTGGAACCGGTGGAACGCCAAGCCACTGTGCTGTTTGCGGATTTGGAAGGCTTCACGGACCTGACATCGCGCAAAGAACCCCAACAATTGGTCCAGCTGCTGAACGCCTATTTCGACGGTGCCGCCCGCATCATCGCCGACCACAAGGGGGTCATCACCCAGTTCCAGGGCGATGCCATCCTGGCCACCTTCAACGTTCCGCTGGAAGACCCTGATCATGCGGGAAACGCTTACCGCGCCGCCATGGCCCTGTTTGAACTGGTGGGGAATGGACCGATAGAGGGCGAGGTGCTGAACATTCGGATCGGCCTTTCAACGGGTCCGCTTGTGGCCGGGACCGTGGGTGGCGGCGGACGGGAGAGTTATACCGTTCACGGTGACACGGTTAACCTGGCTGCCCGACTGGAGGCCCTGAACAAGGAATATGGAACGCGCCTGCTGGCGTCCGAATTGACGGTCAAGAAAATCGAAGGAGAGAACTGGATCAGCCTCGGCGGACGAAAGGTCCGCGGGCTTCAAGGTCAGACGGAGGTCTTTACAATCGGGCGGAAGGGCGAAGGGCGAGAGGCTTGAGCCATAGACCGAACCGCCGATTTCCTCCGTTAAGTAGCCCCTCCGCAGCGAACCAGGTAGCCCAGTTGGACAGCACCCTTGGGCGTGAGGCGGACCCATGGCCAGTTCGGCATGCTTTCTGACATGCGAATCTGGTCCCGGAGTTCCATCACGTAGCCCCGCTCAACAAAGTTTGCGATGCGGGCCGCGACTTCGCCCAGGCTGTATTGTTTCGTGATGGCCAGGGTATCGACCCGCACACCCAATGGTCCACCCGTGGCAACCGCCTGCAAAAGAGCCCGATCATCCACAGCCCTTAAGCTCGCCAAGCCCATATCCCTGGCGAAGGCCCCTGGCGTGGGGGTGGGTCTGTTTCTGTCTTCCTCTCGATCAACCATGGCAGTCATAGATGCAGCCTCTCCTGTCCGTGGGAGGGACTATGCCACAGAAATACATGCTAGTCGAAACCTTTTTCCGCAAAATCGTTAGGGTTATTGAAATATCGATTCAAGCCATTGAAATTATGAAATATTTTTTTGTGCGGGCGTCCAGCAACCGCTATCAGATCGCTTGCGCACGCAGAAGGGCAGCAAGTTGCGCCGCACCTTGCGGGGTCAGTCGAACCCAAGGCCAGGGAATGCTTCCTTCATAGGCCGCAGTCAAATCCACATCGGGCGGCGATTCAGAAAGGAATCCGCGCTGGATGAATGTGGTCAATCGATTACCCATCTCTCCAATGGCGCAATCAAAGTCCTCTGCCAACTGATCAATTCGAATGCCGACCGGCCCTTTGGAAGCCACGGCCTGGAGGACACTTGCACAGGTCTGCTGGTCACAATCAATCAGTCCGTGATCAATAGGCCTGCTTTCGGAGATTGGACATTTATCGGTGGTCATGAATAGGTCTTTATGGCGAACGAGCCATACCTCCTATTGCCTTCCAAAAAAAACCTTTTTCCCAATTACACCTGAAAGGATGGACAATCAAATATCCAAAAGCACTACTTGTCCGATAAGCTTATTAATTACAGATAGTTAGGTCTATTATTCGACCCTAGAAAACCGGTTTTTAGCCCCGCATGAGGTCCTTGACGAACCTCGGAAGGGCAAAAGCAGCCCTATGCACCTCAGGCGTATAGTACCGAGTCTCGAACCCGGCCTTCGCCACCCGGTCAGCCAGAACCTCGACCGGGACCTGGCGCAGTCTCTCGTCATCCGTTGCCCAGCCCAGGGCCATGAAACCACCGACATAGGTCGGCACCACCGTCAGGTAGAATCCCACATCCTTGAAAGATGGGCTCAAGCGCTGAAACGAATTTGTGACCTCTTCGGGCTGGAACTGCGGAACGCCGTTCTGGGTCACCAGAATTCCGCCGGGGTTCAGGTGCTTCTTGCAATCGGCATAGAAGCTTTCGGTAAACAGAACTTCCCCCGGACCGATGGGATCGGTGGAATCGATAATCATCACATCGAAGGTTTCCCCCGGCTCGGCCATGAACTTCACGCCATCGGCGATCACGACCTCGACACGGGGGTCATCAAAAGCCCCGTCGGACAGGCTCGGCAGATGCTCGCGGCAGACATCAATCACGGTCCGGTCCAACTCCACCAGAACGGCCCGCTCGATACCGGGGTGGCGTAGCGCTTCTCTCAACATGCCTCCGTCACCGCCACCAACCACGCAGATGCTTTTGGCCGCACCGTGGGCGAAGAGAGGAACGTGCACGAGCATTTCGTGGTAGCAGTATTCGTCCTTTTCCGTCAGCTGAATCACCCCGTCGAGAGCCATCACTCTGCCGTAGAGCGGAGTTTCGAAGACAATCAGGTCCTGGAATTCGGTCTTGTCGCGATAGACCACCCGGTCCACCAGAAAGCGTTGACCATAGCCATAGGGGTTGTGCAGCTCGTGCAGGGCCTCGACGAACCAGTCCATGTCTTCCTCGATTTGTGGATTGGGGGCAGGGAAAGGCGGGATGGCCTTTTCGCTTATTCCGTCAGGCCACGCTTCAACTCGGTCAATTGAACCCTATCGGGCGCAAACCAGCGCTTCAACGCCGGAATGCCGTCATAGGGATTGCAGCTGCCACACATGAAGATGTCGATCGCCGCATAGTCCCGCTCGGGCCAGGTATGGATCGAGATATGGCTTTCCGCCAGCACCACAACGCCACTGACCCCCTGCCCGGGACCGAAGGAGTGCATGTGATCGTGCAGCACCGTGGCCTTGGCCGCTTCGGCCGCCGAGATCAGCGCCGATCGAACCCCTTCCGTATCCGCCAGCCTGCGAGCCCCCCACAGCTCGACAATTAGATGCACGCCGGCAAAGCGCACCCCGTCTTTTTCGACGAAGTAATCGGCGGTGGCCTGTTGATCGCCCCGCTCCGCTTCGGAATTGGCCATGGTGTCTATGGTCCCTCTCAATCGTTCTCAGCGGCACCTCCTGTCAGGAGGCCCCGATTACAAAGCGCGGAAGGTACGTCCAACCGCGACTCCGATTCAAGAGACGATTTGGGGATTTGTGACAATTTTTTTACAAAAGAATTGTTAAATCTTTTAAGTGCAAGTCAAACCAAGGAAAAAACAGATCTAGTTAATCGCACTGAGCGGACCACCCTGGAGGCGCTGTTTATAGGCTTCCATAAAGGACTGGAAATTCCGCGCCACCGAGACCTTGTCCGCCACCGAGCGATAGTCGATCAAGGTCCTGTTTTCCGGGTCGGCAATCAGTTGGAAGGCGTCAGCGACCTTGGTCTCCATCATCTGCATGCCGAAATCGTTCCGAAGCCGCGCCGTGCCGCGCTCGTTCCCGGCCAGGGTATAGGCTATGGCGAGGTTGAGCACCATCTCGCCTTGGCGCTCATCCAAGGGTTCGCGCTTGTCGACCCCCATGTCGCGGAGAACGTTGTTTAGGGTCTTGGCTGTGTTTGGCCAGTCCTGACTTTGCCAGTAAACATCAAGCCGTAGTAGCTCCGCATCGGCTGACTTGTCACCGGCCAGCAGCCCAAGGGCCGCCTCGCCCTGTTCCATTTCGGTCAAGGCACGGGCTCGCAAATGGCGGCGTTGAATGGCGAGTTCGCGTTCAATGTTGCTTTCCTGGCTTTCCTCCAACGCCTCCAGGGCAAGTTCCGGTTGGCGGGCCAACAGGCGCACCAGGGCGAGCCGAGCCCCCACGCGGGCCTTCAGTTCGCCTTGCAACCGGAAGCCGATCTGGCTTTGAAGCAAGTCCGCAGCCCTGTCCAGAAGATCAACGCCGACCAGTCGGTCCGCAAGGCGGCGGATCATCTCGTCGCCCTTGGCACCGGCGGGGGTCAATTCCTTGAACTCGTCATAGAGCGCAATCGCGGTAACCGGCGGCAACTCGTCGGCCACCCCCTGTAGATAGAGCGCGTCAAAGGTATCGGCCATCTTCTGGGTGATGTCCGGCGCTTCCGGGTTCTGGCGGAAATGCGTCGCGGCCTGACGCAGTGATCGCAGGCCGTTCCGATAGTCCCCTTCCTCCAGATAAAGGTCGCCGAGGCGCCGAAGCAGGGTGAATTCAAATTCATCGCCCCGCCAGGCAAAGCGCAGTTTCTCCAACTCCTCGAGCAGTTCGGCCCGGCTGATGCGCTCCAGACGGTAGAGTAACTCCCCGCGCGCCCTGGCAGCCCTGGCCCGGCTGGGCCGGTGCTCCCCGTCCATCACGCCCTCCCAAAGCGAGATGGCCTCGTCGAACTCTCCGGTCAGCTCGCGCAGTCGCCCCTCGACGAAATCGATCCGGGACTGATCTGCGGCATCCGGGATGTCTGAATTCAACGCCTCGATCAGCTTCTCGGCCAGTTCGATATCGCCCAGAGAAACGGCTGCTTCGGTCACGATCAGCCCGGACGGAATGCGCAGGGCTTTCGGATATTCACGGGTCAAGGATCCGGTCTGACGCAGGACCTGGCCAGCTTCCTCCAGCGGGTCTTCGCGATAGGCGAGCGCCGCCTGCCAGAAACGGCCTTCGTCCGCCGTCTCCAGACTGGGGTGGAACAGGTCGATGCGCGCATCATCAAGGCGGCCCATGAACAGGCTCGAAACACCACGGAGCGCCCTGTATTCAGCCGTGTCCAGATAGCCCTCGTTCTCGCGCGCGATGGCCGAGAGCACCCCGAGCGCCTCGGCCTCGTAGCCGGTGGAGACATAGAAACGAGCCAGCTCCAGCTTGGCATTTTCGCGCTCCTGACCGGCGTTCAGTCTGTAGATGTTGGATTGTAGCCGCTGACGTTCGCTGACCAACTCCCGCACATCAATGCCCCGGAAGTCAGCCAGATTGAAGACCCGGCTCAGGGTCGCAGCGGACCCCAGGTTGGTGCTCGCCAATTGCTCTTCGCTGACCGGAGACAGGGCAAGCTCGCCCGTCGTCGTAATCTCCACACCGTCCTTCAGAGAGCGCACGCGGACATCATCGACCAGCGGAGCGATCACCAGCCCCTGCGTCGCCTGCAACAATTGAAGTTCCGGATAGGCCCGCGCATCATTGATCCCGGCACCCAAGGGTATGACCGGCACCACGGCCAGGTTATCGCCGACCAGGGGGTCGACGACGGCAATCGGTTTTCCCGGCTCCCCGACACCGGCAAACAGTCGCGGACCCTGGACACTCTCTGGCTGGGCGTCGATGGAAATTGGATTGGGCGCTCCGGGCCCCTGCTGGCGGAACTCGAAGATCCAGGCCAGGCCATCGCGCGACACGGTCGGATTGAAACCCCTGAGCGTTTGCAGCCGGAGCACGGTGCCTTCCGGGTTCTGGTCCTGGACCACCGAGGGGATGCCCGCCCCCGCCGAAGCCTGGATGGCATTTGTGTCCAGCCGGGCCGGTTTGTCGAAAACGATCCAATAGACGCCGGCTCTCCTGAAGCCCGCAGCCGCCACCGGTTCGTCCCAATCGAAGCGCAGCGTAATGCCACTGTCACTTCGCCGGGTGGTCACGTTGCCATCCCGGATCACCCCACCTTCAGGCTGGAGGGCGGCAGGCGTCGCTGCGGGAGTGGGAGCTGCAGCGGACTGCCCCTCTGGGATCAACGAACGGGGTGCGCTTGCGCTTTCTTCCACGGGCTGAACCGGAGCGGCCCTCGGCGATGGTGGAGCCGCCGGGTCCGCGGGCAGAGCAGGTGCCTGTGTTAATGGCTGTGCCGGTGCCTGAGAAGGTGTCGCTGCCGGAGCGGGTTCGGGAGCTTTAGCCTGGGTCTGAGGCGCGGGCGGCTCCGGCTCCAGGGCCGCCGGTTGGTCGGGCGGCGGGAGGGCCGGCGGTTCGGCCTGCTGAAACGCTTGAGGCGCTGCGCTGCTCTCGGTCGCTGTTTTTGTCTGGGGGTCGGGTGCCGCTGTTGGTTCCTGGGCCGGTTCTTGTTCCGGGCCGGGTGCTGGTGGAGTCTCTGCCACAGGTACGGCTTCCGCTTCCGGGGCAGGGGCAGGCTCAGGCTGAGGCTCAGCAACCGGCTCGGCTGCTGCCACCGCCTGGGGCCAGGGCGGCAAGCTGCCCGGCTCTTCCATGAAGTCCGAAGGCGCGCGCACGTCGACAACCACCTTTGTCCCCGATTGCAGATCGCGCAAGGTTGCATTGGGCGCGATGGCAAACCGCAAGACCGTCTCATTTCCCTCAACCCGCTGGGCGGAGGCCCCGACCCAGGGCGGAGGCCGTTTGGTCACACGGCTGAGATCAAGTGTTACCGGACGGTCGAAGCGAATAACGGCCTGGCCGCCTTCCTTGGCAACCTTCACGCCCACACTGCGCTCGAAATCAAACACGAGGCGGCTGTAGTCGAAGTGTTCCCCGGTCCGCACCCGCACCGTTTCCGCCTGTGCCCAGCTCATACCGGGGCCCAGAACCAATCCCAGGCAGAGGAGCACCAGCAGGGTTGGCAGGAACCGCATGCTCAGAGGTCCCCCACATCCGGAAAGACCACGACATCCACCCGCCGCGCCATGGCCCGGCGCTCGACCGGGGGCAGATCAGGCAACAAGTCGAACCGGCTGGCCGCATAGCCGAAGGCCGTGATTTCCTCGCCATAACCGGATGTGCGAAGCGCATTGGCCACGGCCGCCGCCCGGCTGACCGAGAGTTCCCAGTTGGACGCGAAGGGACCGGCACCCGGCGGGATCGGGTCCGTATGGCCATTCACACCGATCTGGTTGCCGATATTGCGCAAAACACCACCCAGATTAAAAATTGCCTGGCGCGCCCGTTCATTTAAAATCGCCTGCCCCGGCTGGAACAACAGGTCCCCCGGAAGCGCGATCAGGAGCCGGTCATCCATGCGCAACAGCAGGCTCTCGCGCAACAGCGGGTCTTCGTCCATCGCTTCGCCGAGCACACTCACCAGATAATCCAGATTTATGGCGCTTTTACGGAAAATCGAGCCGATGTTCAGCTCGGTCGATAGCGGCTTGCGCTCGTCGACGTCCGTTGGATTCAAGGTCTGGCTCAGCGAATCGATCATGGTTTCCCACTGGTCGATTTTGAGGTGCGACATGGAAAACAACAACACGAAGAAGGTTAGCATTAAGGAAACAAGATCGGTGAAAGTGATCATCCAGGCCCGACTTTGACCGGCCGTTCCCTTGGCATGGGGATCCAGATCTTCCGGATCGAAGGTTTTGCGGCTGCCCGCATCGGGGCGAAAATCCACCTCGCCATCGACCGCAAAGTCCGCGTCATTGCCGGCGGCCGGGTTCGGGGTCAGGCCGTCTCCTTCGGTGCTCATTGCCCCTGAACCCCGGGAAGCGGCAAGGTCAAGGTCGTCCCGGAGCCGCCTCGGCTGGGCTGTTGCGGGACCAGGCGGGGTTGAGGTGCCGCCGGTTCGGCTTCACGCTGGCGCAGCTTTTCCGCCCGTTGTTCCAGGGCTTCCTCAAAGCGCTCACGGGTTTCTTCGACCGTACGGATAAAGAACCAAAGGGTGATCTGGTCTTCGGCACCCGGCTTCAGTCCAATGGAGATTGAATCAGGTGGGGCCCCGCGAGCCAGGATCGAACGCGCGAATTCTCCGGCACGGGCCATTTGCAGGGTCTGGCCCACGGGAAGGTTCACCCCCGTGGTATAGCGACTGCCAACGACGAACTCCAGATCATGGCGCAGCCCTGCGGCCCGGCCCGAAAGCGTCGACACCAGCCGGTCCACCAGCCCCACCTGTCCGGGTCGCAGGCGGGCCTCGTTTTCCGCGAACAACACCGACGTCGGAAAGCTCACCCGCATCAGGCGGCCAGGCTGAATGACGTCGACCTTGGCCACGCGGATTGTAGTTGTGAACAGGTTCGTGACGTCCTGCTGAAATTCCTGGGCGGCGATCACGTCTCCGTCGCGGGAGGCAAAATCCTGCAGTTCCGTCGCCGGCGGCAAAATGGTTGTGAAGGTAGACGTCAGGCTGTCCATCACAGCCTCCGAACGGGTTTCCTCCAGCGAGGAGATGGTGACCAGAAGGATGAAAAAGGCCAGGACAACAAGGTAGAGTGCCAGGAAAAGCGCGATGGTGCCGTCGCCATCCGACGCATGCCCCCCCGCGCCTGCGGTGACGGCTTGGCTCGGGTCGTCGGAGAAGTTGGGATCGTAGCCTTCCGCCATGGGCCTTTTCCTGCGCCAAACCTTTGCTCAGGAGACGTTTGCTCAGAAGATCTGCGCTCGTGCCCTCTCAAGCCCGGACGGTTAGTCGAAACTCGCTAGCAAGGCGTCGATCTCGGCTTGGGTATTCGCTTCGTGGGTCAATTGCGGGCCGGCCAACAGGTCTTCATCGCTCGGTTTTTGCTCTGCCGCCTCGACCACCGGCTCTTCCTGCTCGGGGCGCGCGGCCTTGTACTTCTCGATTTCCTCGCCGAAGGCATCGACCAGGGCATCGACCTTTTCTTCGATGTGCTGAAGGGTTTTGACCACCTTGCTGATCCGCTGCCCGGTGATGTCCTGAAAGCCACAGGCCTCGTAAATTTTGGTGGTGACTTCCATCAGCTTTTCGGACTGTTCGGGCGTTACCTCGCCCATCATGTCCTCCAGCACTTCCGTCGCATCCATGATCGAGAAGGTAGCTTCCGCCGTCGCCTCGACGATCGCATCCAACTCGTCGGTAGCGGAAGGCAGGAAGGTGTCTTTCACCTCGTCAGGGCGAAGCGCCGCGATTTCACCCTTTGCGTGCTCGATATAGGTCGCCAGTTCCTCCAGCTCCCCATAGAGCTGGAGGTCTGAAGCGGAGATGTCGCCCGTGGCCGTCCCCATGATCGCACTGACCACTTCCTCGACATCGGCGAGGGGAACCTGGGTTTCGGGGTTCCGCCGGAGGTCGTCCAGCCTGTCACGGATCGCGCTGTCTACCTTGCCCACGGGCACAGGAGGGCTCCTCTTAGAAGTCACCCAGAACGGTGACGAGTTTGGACTTCAAGGTCTCAGCGTTGAATGGCTTCACAATGTAGTTCGAGACGCCGGCTTCCTTGGCTGCGATCACGTTTTCCGATTTGGATTCAGCGGTGATCATCACAAAGGGCAAATGCTTGAGCTTGGCATCCGCACGCACTTCGCGAAGCAACTGGATGCCAGTCATGGGCTCCATGTTCCAGTCCGAGATCACGAGGCCGAAATTGGTCTGACGCAGCTTCTGGAGCGCCATCGAGCCATCCGTCGCCTCTTCGATGTTGGCAAAACCCAACTGGCGCAGAAGGTTGCGGATGATCCTGAGCATGGTCTTGTAGTCATCCACGATCAGGACATTCATGTTCATATCGACAGCCATTTAAAACCCCATCTCCCGGCTATTCGGTGTGTTTTTAGATCCCACGATTGCGTCTCATAAGTGAATCTGAATCTCTCGCGACTCCGACCCCTCATGAAGAAACGCCCTGGTATGGTGATAAATCAAGGATTTGGCCACTGCAACACGAAATCCGGCCCACTAACCAATCGGCTAGATCCTGATCGAAGAAAGCCGGATCACCGATGGTGATCCGCACTTCTGCGTGAATCAGTCTCTATCAACGTTTTAGAGGGCGATTCAGGCCTTATACCGAGCCACAAAGTGGCTCGACTTAAGCCAATCGCGCTCAAGGCTTGAGAGGTGCCGGTCATCCGGCAAAAAAGGTCAGCCGCCGCGGCCCAGCGGGTCTTCCGTTCCGGCGGCCGGGATCTCGCGAAGCCGGCGAAGCTCAACGGTGATTTCGGTCGCCCGAACCGGATCCATGTTGGCCATGATCGGTGCCAGTTTGCGCTCTTTCATCCGCTCGACCACATCGAGAAGAGTGACCATCTCCAGCTCCTGAAAGATCTTCGCGGCATCCTTGGGCTTCATGTTCTCGTAGATCTTCACAAGGCTGTCGAGACGCTGCTGTTGCTGATCGTCGTAGGTCTGGACCAGTTCCTGAATGGTTTGTTCCAACAGCCGCAGTTCGGAGACCTTGTCGTCGATCCGGGCTTCGGCGGCACGCAGCAGTTCGGTCCTCATGGACAGCTCGCGCTCGCGCTGATCCAGTTCTTCACGGCGTTCGGCGAGTTGCTGCAACAGGTCGATTTCCGCCTGGGTCAGCAGGGTCGGATCGTCGAGGGCCGTAATGTTCGGATCACGTTCCGGAGCCGCTTCGTCGATGCCTGCGTCCTGTGCACCCGGATCGGTGGCCGCATCCGCCTGGCCTCCCGCGGGCGCGTCTGCGGGCGTGGGCTCGGCAGCTGGTGTGGCTTCCTGGGCCTGGACCTCGGCGACGGAAATCGCCGGTTCGCGGTCCATGCCATCCATGTCTTGCCAAATGGAACCGATCTTGAACGTCAGCATCAAAGAGGCCGCGAAGATGGTCACCGGCAAAAACCGGATCTTGCCCAAGAATTCCATCATGACGCTTTTCCTCCCAGTCTTCTTGCAAGGAATCTCTGATCCCCTGATACGGCGGTCTTCACGCTACGGCGGTCTTCACGTTAAGGCGCTATCCTGCCTGACCCAGCTTGCGTGATCCTTACCGGACCGACTGCAGGGCCTTCAGCAATTCGCGCTCCGCTTCCGATTGCGGTTCGGTCTGACCCGGCTTCTGTGGCGGCGGGGCTGGCTCGACCGGGTCCTGGGCCGGCATGCCGCGGGGCTCCGCCGAGAGGGGCCGAGGAGCCGCCGGTTTTGCCTGTGGTGCCGGAGCAGGTGCAGGGGCGGGCTTCGGAGCGGCCGTGGCCTGGGCTCTGGCTTGTGGCTGAGGCTGTTGCTGTCCGGCCATGGGCTCGGGCGCGGCCTGGGCGGGGCGCGCCGTGCTGGGCTCCACCGCACGTGCGTCGCGCACCAATTCCTCCAGACGGTCGGCGGCCTGCCCTCCCCGCTGCACCAGGAAAGCCAGGTCTTCGCGAAGAGAATCGGATTTATCGATCTGCCCCTGAAGACCATCTGCCGACATCTTCAGTTTACGGATGCTTTCTTCGGCCCTGAGGGTCGCCTGGGCGAAACTGGCCGCAACCGATTCAAGCTCCGCCCGGTCCCGTCGGATGGCCGTGAGCTTCTGGTTCAGGACGAAGGCATAGCCGATCGTGACCACAAGCAAGAAGGCGACTGTGATATCGAGCAACAGTGCGAAATCCATGGCTCAGACCTTCTGTTGTTTCATGATCCGGTTTTCAACTTTGATCGCGATACGGTCCCCGTGCCGCCCCATGGAACCACTATACAACGGAATGTCGCCGCAGTGCAGTTCCACCTTGGAATCCGGGGTCGCGTTCAACATGATTTGTGATCCGACCTGCAGATCGAAGATTTTGCGGAGCCGCATGGTCTGCTGCTCCAGCACCGCCTCCATGGAGACATCGGTCAGCCAGAGTTCTTCTGCCAGGTGGGTCTCCCAGATGGAGTCCCGACCGAACTTTTCACCCATGAACATCTGCAAAAGCAGCTCACGCACGGGTTCCAGTGTCGCATAGGGCAGCAGCAGTTCCAGCCGTCCGCCGCGATCTTCCATATCGATCCGAAGCCGCGCCACGATGGCGGCGTTGCTGGGCCGCGAGATGGTGGCGAAGCGGGGGTTTGTCTCCAGCCGGTCAAACCGGAAAGTGACCGGGCTCAAGGGCTCAAACGCCGCAGAGAGGTCTTGGAGCATGACGTGCACCATCCGCTCAACAAGACTGCGTTCGATGGTGGTATAGGGTCGGCCCTCGATCCGCATCGCCGCCGTACCGCGACGACCGCCCAGCAGCACATCCACGATGGAATAGATCAAGGAACTGTCGACCGTCATCAGGCCGAAGTTGTCCCATTCCTCCGCCTTGAACACGCCAAGCATGGCGGGCAGCGGGATGGAGTTCAGGTAGTCCCCGAAGCGGATGGACGCAATGTTATCGAGCGATACCTCGACGTTGTCGGATGTGAAGTTCCGCAGCGAGGTGGACATCAGGCGGACCAGACGGTCAAACACCACCTCCAGCATGGGGAGACGTTCGTAGGAAACCAGGGCGGAGTTCAGGATCGCCTGGATGCCCGACCGACCGTCGCCGTCCTCGTGATCTTCGTCAAAGCCCAGCAGGCTATCGATTTCGTCCTGGTTCAGGACACGGGTGGACTCACGGCCTGTGGAGGTGGCACCGCCATCGGCGCCTTCGCCCCCGTCGGCGCTCATCATGGCTTCCCATTCGGCGGCTAGATCGTCCTGGTCGTCGTCGTCATCTTCATCGCCGCCGCCGCCCATGGCGGCTTCCCATTCGGCGGCAAGGGCGTCCTGGTCTTCTTCATCACCCGGGGTCATTGAATCAACATCTCTTTGAACAGAACATCATTGACCGGTATAGGGGCGGCTGCCGCTGCCACGCGGGCCAACAATTCCTCTCGCAATCGATACATACCGGCAGATCCTTTCAGATCCTCAACGCGCAATTCGCGCAAGTATACCTGAAAATTGTCGATCACCCTGGGCATCAGGGCCTCGACCCTCAGAATGTCTTCTTGCTTTTCCAATTCCAAAGCCACCCGGATCTTCAAGAAAGTCGATTTGCGCCCGCCCGTGTTCAGGTTCACCAGCAATTCAGGCAGGTCGAAGAACACGGCATCACCCACCAGTTCACCTTCTTCGCCTTCTTCGTCGCCCGCCGCACTCTCTCCGGTCAGCATCTCGACCACGGGATCGAGCAGCCCAAGAAAGTAGGCTGCGCCCGCACCGCCGATGATCAGCAGCAGAGCCAGTCCGATGATGATGAAGAGTTTCTTTTTTCCGCCTTTCGGCGATCCCTCTTCGTCATCATCATCAAAATCGCCGTCATCATCGACGTCGTCGCCTACGTCGTCGTCGAGATCGTCATCCAAATCATCGGCCATGGGTGAGCGATAGTCCTGCCTTACAAGTGAGAGGGAATTCGCCTGTTCCAGAAAAGGGCTTCTACACCCCTGACTTTCAACCGATTACCGGCCCGAATCGCCTCGAAATGGTCATACGTTGCGACGATATCGTAAAACACTAATCCCGTTTGGTTAACAGTTGGTTGACGCCGGTCACAACATGGCCGGCCAAATCCCCTCCAGCGCCGGAACCCCGCCCGGCAAATCCTGCCAGGCAAAACCCGGCAAGGGGCGACCGCCAGGCAGCCCTTGCCCAGCGGATATTCCGCTTAAAAAATTGTTTTTAAACGAATTTATCAGTTGGCATGACCTCTGCATTCCTTGTTCCCGAATGCACGGGCGAAAAGTCCGGCAAGCCAAAAACGGCCTAAAAAAATGGGCCTGGATCAGGAACGGGATTTGAACCATGGAAAGCACACTCGGTGTTATCCTCTCACGCCAAGGTGTCCTCCGCCGCAAGATGGACTTGATCGCGAACAATCTCGCGAACATGAACACCACCGGCTTCAAGGGCGAAAAGATGATGTTCGTAGAACACCTGGAGCGCTCCAAAGGGGGCGAGACGGTGTTCGGGGACAAGGTGGCCTACGTTCGAGACGTGGCTTCTGTCCGGGACACCACGGAAGGTCCTTTCAAGCAGACCGGAAACCCCCTCGACCTCGCCATTGACGGCGACGGCTACTTCGCGGTCCAGACGCCCATGGGCGAACGCTACACGCGGGCCGGCAACTTCACGGTCGATCGCGACGGCCAACTTGTGACCCAACAGGGCTATCCGGTCCTGACGGATGCTGGCACGCCGATCACCTTCGCCCCCACCGACGGCGAGATCACCATCACCGGCGAAGGCATTGTGAACACCCGCAACGGCGAAATCGGCCGACTGCGCCTGGTGGCCTTCGACGATCCTTACGAGTTGCGCAAAATCTCCGGCCAGATGTTCGAAACCGAACAGGTCCCCGTCCCGACCCAGGAGCCCCGCATTGCACAAGGCATGCTGGAACAGTCCAACGTCATCCCGATCATCGAAATGACCCAGATGATCGAGGTGTCCAAGTCCTACCAACGGACCAGTCGGATCATCCAGCAGGAAGACGAACGGATCAAAAAGATGATCCGTGAATACAGCCAAGTCAGCTAACGCCTGAGCCAACAACCAGAGTCAAGGAACGCGAATCATGAGAGCTTTGAGCATCGCAGCCACCGGTATGCTGGCCCAGCAACGCAATGTGGAGGTCATCTCCAACAACCTGGCCAACATGAACACCACGGGCTTTGTCCGCCGCCGCACGGAATTCCACGATCTTCTTTATCAGAACCTGCGCCGCGTGGGCTCCACCTCCTCGGATGCCGGCAACATCGTACCCACCGGCGTGCAACTGGGTCTGGGTGTGAAGCTGAACGCCGTCTACCGGGTCCACGAACAGGGCAACATCACGGCAACAGACAACACCTTCGACCTCGCCATCCAGGGCAAGGGCATGTTCCAGATCACCATGCCGACGGGCGAGACCGCCTATACCCGGGACGGAACCTTCCAGTTGGACAACACCGGCCAGATCGTGACCCACGACGGCTATGTGTTGCAGCCGGGCATTACGGTGCCGGCAAACGCTATCGATGTCGCCATCAACTCTTCCGGCCAGGTCCTGGCCAAGATCGACGGCCAGGTCGCGTTGCAGAACCTGGGCCAGATTCAGCTGGCCGTGTTTCAGAACGAACCGGGATTGGAAGCCATCGGGGATAACCTCTACATCGAAACCCCGGCTTCCGGTGCCGCCGTTCCGGGCAACCCTGGAGCCGTCGGTTACGGCTCCCTTCTGCAGGGCTTCCTTGAAACATCGAACGTGAATGCGGTGGAAGAGATCTCCAACCTGATCTCCGCCCAGCGGGCCTATGAAATGAACTCAAAGGTGATCCAGACCTCTGACGAGATGATGGGTCAAGTGAGCAACCTGCGCTGATGAGGTTGGGGCCTCAGGCCCCGCAACCAGCGCACATACAAAGAAAGGAGCAGATCATGATCACCGTCACGTCCCCCTTGATCCGCGCTCTTCTGGTGGGCTCGCTGATCCTGGCAGCCGAACCCGCTCTGGGCGGCGACCAACCGGATGCCCCCAGGGCGGCACCTGCCATCGGCGTGGAGACCGCTTCGCTTCCCCCCGCGATGGAGGCCAAGCCGGTCCTGCGCGAATTTGCCAGCGTCAACGACAAGGTCGTCCGCCTGTCGGATATTTTCGACAACGCCGGGCAGTACGCGGACCGGGTTTTGGTCCGCGCACCGGAACCCGGCAAGCAGGTCCACTATGACTACCGCTGGCTGGCCCGGGTGGCCCGGGCCTATCGGCTCGAATGGCGTCCCATCAGCCGCCACGACAAGGTCACGATCGAACGCGCCGGCCATGCCCTTCCGATGGAAGAAATCGAAGCCAGCCTGCTGGCGGCCCTGCCGACGGATGTCTATGAGACCGATATGGAGGTCGAAATCTCCAATCGACGCCTGCGGCTGTTCGTGCCCATCGACCAGATGGCCACCGTTCGGGTCGAAGACATTGCCTATTCGCCCCGCAGTCAGCGCTTCCAAGCCACCATCGCCGCCCCTGCCGAGGACCCCGCGGCCCCGCGCTATCGCCTGACCGGCAAGGTGCACAGGACCATGGAAATCCCCGTCCCGACGCGGCGGATCAGCGCGCGGGATATCGTCCGCAAACGCGATATCGAATGGCAACGGGTGCGCACCAGTGGCCTGCAACATACGGTCATCACCGATCCGGAAGACCTGATCGGCATGAGCCCGCGGCGCACCCTTCGTCCAGGTCAGCCGGTCCGATCAGCCGACGTGCAGCCGCCGAAACTGGTCAAGCGTGGCTCCCAAGTCACCATGGTCCTGTCCGTCGGCAACATGCGGCTGACCGCTACCGGCAAGGCTTTGGAACATGGTGCCAAGGGCGATGTGATCCGGGTTGCCAACAGCCAGTCCAGCCAAACGGTCGAGGCCACGGTCACCGGTACCGGAAAGGTATCCGTACTCATGGCCGGCGGTTTCGCCACCAACTGAACTTCGCGCCAACTGATCTTCGTTGAAGAAGATGCAAGGTAGAGAACGATGAAAAACATTCTGGGAAAAATCGACACCAAGACCACAAAGCGCGCACTTCGCATCGGCGTGCTGCTGACCGCGACCGTGGCCTTGAGTGCCTGCAACGTCTTCACACGGCTGTCCGAGGTCGGTGGCGACCCGCAACTGAGTGACATCACCAATCCGGTGTCCCGCCCTTCTTACGAGCCGGTCAGCATGCCGATGCCGGCCCCGCAACGCCCCGAGGCCAACCCGAATTCGCTCTGGCGGGCCGGTGCCAAGGCCTTTTTCAAGGACCACCGGGCCAAAACCATCGGTGACATTCTGACCGTGAAGCTGGATCTGTCCGACAGTGCCAGCCTGGAAAACTCCACCGAGCGCCAGCGCGACGACAGCGAAGATTCCAACATCTCCGCGATCCTGGGCTATGAGACCGAGTTTGACCGGATCTTCCCGCCGGGCGTCAACCCGGCCAGCCTGATCAGTTGGGACACCAACCTGGACACCAACGGCGACGGCAACATCGAGCGGAAGGAAACCATCTCGCTTACCTTCGCCGCCGTGATCACTCAGGTGCTTCCCAATGGCAACCTGGTCCTGATCGGTCGCCAGGAACTTCGGGTCAACCGGGAACTGCGCGAACTGCTGGTCTCCGGCGTGATCAACCCGGGTGACATCGATCCCGACAACACGATCGAACACGAGAAGATCGCGGAAATGCGCGTCGCCTACGGCGGTCGCGGCACCTTGAGCGACCTTCAGTCCCCGCGCTGGGGTGCCCAGGTCTGGGACATCCTGTTCCCCTTCTGATGGCATGATTGGCTGATGAAGATCTAATTCCCGTTCCAGGCTTCCTGACCTGGACCAAACTAAAAGGCCGGCCCTCCTACGAGAGCCGGCCTCTTTTTTTTTGTGCTGGAACAGAGGCGATCAGTCGTCGCGGTGGGTCCGTTCCATCCGTTCGTGCCGTTCCTGTGCCTCGATGCTCAAGGTCGCAATCGGGCGAGCTTCAAGACGGGAAAGGCCAATCGGTTCGTGTGTTTCTTCGCAATAGCCGTAGTCGCCAATATCGATGCGCTTCAGAGCGGAGTCGATTTTGGAGATCAGCTTACGGGCCCGATCCCGGGTCCGCAGTTCGAGCGCGCGCTCGGTTTCGGTGGACGCCCTGTCGGCAATATCGGATTCCAGTCCGGAGCTTTCTTGAAGGTGCTGAAGGGTCACGTTTGACTCGTTCAACAGTTCACCGCGCCAGCCCAACAGCTTCTGCCGGAAATATTCCAGCATCAGCGGATTCATGAAATCCTCATCCGAAGAGGGTTTATAGTCCGGAGAGAGCGTTACGTTCACTGGACTTGCCTCACTCATTGTCGGGTTTTTGTTAATTGTGGCCGGACTATATGGAATGGCTGTGCCTGGCGCAACAGTTTATTTCTGCGCCGGAATGCTGCAAATCTTTGATAAAATTGAAACAAATCTGAAAGGCCTGTTGGCCAAAGGGTTATATGACTGATTATTGCCTGTAACATCAATCATATGCCATGGCGGGGCTGTCACAAATCCCGCGTGAGTTTCGCCAATTCAACTTCGGCGCGCAATTCGATCTCCTCTATAATTTCATTCAGTTTCTCATCGTCGGACCGTTTCCGATCGGCGCGCAGGCTCTGAGCCAGATCTTGCAACTGCTCTTTGGGGATTGAGCCATCGAGCAGGCCCATTCTCACGGTCTCCAACCGGTCCAGAAGGCGTTCTCCGTAGTCGATGACCAGACCCTTTGACCGGCCATCCGTGGCATCCCCGACCCCTTGCAAGGCGATCAGCGCCTCGACCGGTGTCACGGCCTGGTTTTCCACAAAACCGGGCGCCGCTGCGGCTTCCGCTGCGCCTTCCAGCTCCCTCGCGAAGGCTCCATTGGGGGATGATGCGCTCTTTTCCTTGCCGCGTGCCGGGCCGACACCTTTGGCACCGCCGGGACCTGAGACTTTCATGGGATGCTCCCTCGCTGCTGGATTCTTGAACAATCTGCCTCAAACCGGTCTTCGCATCCATTGATTTCCGAGGATCGACTGAAATCAAAGAGTGGAATCAGGGCCATCACTGCTGGCAGCCCCGACACGTACTGGCTAGGCACGCACAATCCAGGCGCAGGCAGACTAGGCATGGGCAGACTAGGCATGGACAGGCCAAACAGGGATCATTGCAAATCAGTTTCAATTTCCATATTGAAATTGTGGCTATTTA
Source organism: Magnetovibrionaceae bacterium (assembly GCA_049603795.1). GTDB lineage: Bacteria > Pseudomonadota > Alphaproteobacteria > Rhodospirillales > JBMYSY01 > JBMYSY01. Next base: position 94,197 of record JBMYSY010000011.1, on the reverse strand, counting down.
TGATATGGGTAGTGCGACGCAATCGCATTTGGGGATCAAAGACAACCGAGCATTACCCGGTAGCGCCCTGCTCAGGGGTAACGCTCTGCTCAGGGGTAACGCTCTGCTCAGGGGTAACGCTCTGCTCAGGGGTAACGCTCTGCTTAGGGGTAACGGCGATCGTCCGCGCAAAATTGCAATTGCAAGTGATTTGCAATTGTGGAGCAAGGGCGGTAAGCTGTCCGGGCGTTAATGAGAATAAGTCTTATTATCGCCTTCCTGACCAGCCTAGGGGCACCTTTGGCCATCCGAGGTCTAAGGACTGCAAAGGGGCCAGGACAAGACGAACAATCCCCGACGGCCGGGGACGAGACATGGATAACCGGGACAGCTGGCCGAGCCGTCCAAAACCTGCGGATCAGGCCGCTGCGGGCTTTACGCCTCAGGCAAGATGTCGCGGAATCAGATCATAGGGATCAAAAGACCGATCATGGGTAACATCATCCGTTCAACAGCCACCGCCTTTGCCTTGGGCGCGACCGCCTTTAGCGCCGGCACCTTTGGCCTAGCCGCCAGTGCCAGTGCGGAAGAGCTGAACCTCTACTCTCTTCGCCAGCCTTTTCTTATCCAACCGCTGATCGATGCCTTCACCGCCGAAACCGGCACCAAGGTGAACATCGTCTTCGCGAAAAAGGGCTTGCTGGAGCGCATCAAGGCCGAGGGTGCAAACAGCCCGGCTGACGCTGTGCTCACCGTCGATATCGGACGTCTCCAGGACATGGTCGAAGCCGGCGTGCTGGCGGATACGAAATCCGAAACATTGGAAGCCAAAATCCCCGCCCACCTGCGCGACCCGGACGGCAAATGGTACGGCCTGACGCAGCGTGCCCGCGTGTTCTACGTCTCGAAGGAGCTGCCGGTCGACCAAGCACCGCAAACCTACGAGGACCTGGCCGACCCGCGGTTCAAGGGCAAGATTTGCATCCGTTCCGCAAAGAACGTCTACAACGTTTCCATGCTGGCATCGATCGTCGCCCACAAGGGTGAAGAAGGTGCCAAGACCTGGCTTGCGGGCTTCAAGGAAAACCTGGCGCGGAAACCGCAGGGCAACGACCGGGCTCAGGCCAAGGCGATCTTCGAAGGGATTTGCGAGGTGGGCATCGGCAACACCTACTACTATGGCAAGATGGCCACCAACGAGAAGAAGCCGGAACAGAAAGACTGGGCCAAGGCCATCAACGTTGTCTTCCCGAACCAGGGGGACCGGGGTGCCCACGTCAATGTTTCCGGTGCCGGTGTGCTGAAAAGCTCCAAGAACAAGGAAAACGCGATCAAGCTGATCGAGTTTCTGGCCAGCCCCAAGGCCCAGGAGATCTACGCACAGCAGAACTTCGAATACCCGGTGATCGAAGGCGTCAACATCGACGCGGTGACCGCGACCTTGGGTGACTTCAAGCCGGACGAACTCAGCCTCGCCGAGATCGCAAAGCACCGCGCGGCGGCTTCCAAGCTGGTTGACGAAGTCGGCTTCGACGAAGGCCCGAGCGACGGCAGCTGATCGCGGGGGCATGGTCGATCGTGACCATGAAAGGCAGTGAGGGGCCGGTGGCAATGCCGTCGGTCCCTCTTCGTCGTTTTTCGGCGGAACAACAAAACGATGGGCGGGTAAACGAAGGGCTGCAAGGCCCGAGCCTATCGGTTTAGGAGCAGTGCCTGATGCCGGATGGACAGACAGCCTCACCGATGGATTTTTCATCGGGTGCAGCCACGGCGGGTTCCGCCACGCCCCGTCTCCCGCGGCGGCGCAAGGGCCGCATGGGCCTCAACGTCTGGACCATTGGCACCGCATTGGTCAGCCTCTGCGTCGCCCTGCCGCTGCTTTCCATCGTCTATCTGGCCTTCGGCGACAATCAGGACATCTGGTCACACCTGGCGCGTACCGTCCTGCCGAGTTACCTAAAAACCACCCTCGGCCTGATGATCGGCGTGGGCCTCGGCACCTTGGTGATCGGGGTTTCGACAGCCTGGCTGGTCACTCTCTGCCGGTTTCCGGGGCGGCGGATTTTCGAATGGCTCTTGCTCCTGCCCATTGCGGTCCCGGCCTATATCGTCGCCTTTATCTACACCGACCTGCTGGAATACGCCGGACCCGTGCAGGGGATGCTGCGAGACATCTTCGGCTGGACCAGCCCGCGTGCCTATTGGTTCCCGGAAGTCCGCTCGCTTGGCGGCGCCATCATGATGATGACGCTGACGCTTTACCCTTACGTCTATCTGCTCTCGCGCGCGGCCTTCACCGAACAGTGCGTCTGCGTCATCGAGGTCAGCCGTACGCTGGGCAAGGGTCCCTGGGCTAGTTTCTTCGCCGTCGCCCTGCCTCTGGCCCGCCCGGCCATCGTCATCGGTGTGGCCCTGGTGCTGATGGAAGCCTTGAACGACTTCGGCACCGTTGACTACTTCGCGGTCAAGACTTTCTCCGCCGGGATCTATGACGTCTGGCTGAACATGAACTCGGTCGCCGGCGCGGCACAACTCAGCCTCGTTCTGCTGGCCTTCGTGCTGGTCCTGATCGCGGCAGAGCGCTGGGCGCGCGGTGCCAAGAGCTTCCGCCACGCGACCAACCGCTACCGTGCGCTGCCGAACTATAAGCTCTCCGGCTGGCGGGCGCTCGCAGCTTTCCTTGCCTGCGCCCTCCCGATCACCCTTGGCTTCATCGTGCCGGGATCGGTGCTGGTCGGCTATGCGCTCGAACACTACGAAGTGACCCTGGAAGCCAACTACTTCCGCCATCTCCTGAACAGCATGACCCTCTCTGTCACGGCAGCGGTTGTCGCCCTGATGATCGGGTTGTTCCTGGCCTACAGCGTTCGCATCTCGAACAGCCCGGCCCTGCGCAGTGCTTCGCGTTTCGCCTCCATCGGCTATGCCATGCCGGGGGCGGTGCTGGCGGTCGGCATTCTGGTGCCCTTCGGTGCCTTCGATAATGCCGTCGATGGCTATATGCGGGAGACTTTCGGGATTTCCACCGGCCTCTTGCTGAGCGGAACCATCGCCGCCATGACCTTCGGCTATGTCGCCCGCTTTCTGGCGCTGTCCTTCGGTTCGGCAGAGGCCAGCCTGACCAAGGTCACACCCTCGATCGAAGGGGCGTCACGCACCCTGGGCCAGGGCCCTTTCGGTACCCTGAAGCGCATTCATTTCCCCCTGATCCGGGGCAGCGTTTTGGCGGCAGCCCTGCTGGTTTTCGTCGATAGCATGAAGGAATTGCCGATGACCGTGGTCTTGCGCCCCTTCAATTTCGATACCTTGGCGACCTTCACCTATCAATATGCTTCGGACGAGTTGTTCGAAGAGTCCGCTCTCGCGGCATTGACCATCGTCGGCGCGGGCATTATCCCCGTCATTCTTCTGACCATTGGCATTCGGTCTTCCCGGCCCGGACAAAGCCAGGGCTGAGACAGGTGATCGGGAACAGGCGGACGAGACAGCTCGGTTCATGGCGCTTCTAGAAATCAGCGAAATCCGCCACCGGTTCGATGGGCCGGAGGTCGTGAAAGGCGTCAGCCTGGACCTGGACTCGGGCGAATTCCTCTGCCTGCTGGGCCCAAGCGGCTGCGGCAAGACAACCCTGCTTCGCCTCGCCGCGGGCCTGGAACGCGTCCAGACCGGCTCTGTCCGCCTGGGCGGCAGGATCGTCGGCGACGGAAATGGTGCCCATGTGGAGCCGGAGGGTCGGCGCGTCGGTCTGATGTTCCAGGACTTCGCGCTCTTCCCCCACCTCACGATCCGCGAAAACATCCGGTTCGGCGTGACCGACCTGTCGGCGGAACGCCGCGCCTGGATCGACAAGACCGTCGCCCGGATGGGGATCGAGGGGCTGATGGACAACTATCCTCATACCTTGTCCGGCGGCCAGCAACAGCGCGCGGCCCTTGTGCGGGCTCTGGCCCCGGGGCCGCAGGCCTTGTTGCTGGATGAGCCCTTCTCCGGCCTGGATGTGACCCGCCGTGCCGCCGTACGCGAAGAAACCCTGACCCTGGTCCAGGACACCGGGATCGCGACCTTGATGGTCACCCACGACCCGGAAGAGGCCATGTTCATGGCCGACCGCATCCTGGTGATGGACGAGGGCCGCATTGTCCAGGCCGGCAGTCCGGCGGAGACCTATTTCAAACCCGCAAACGCCTATGTGGCAACGTTGTTCGGACCGGTAAACCGCTTGAGCGGGACGGTCGAGGACGGCGCGGTGGAGACCGCACTCGGCAGTTTTCCTGCGTCCAATCTGACGGCAGGAGACCAGGCCGAAGTCATGATCCGACCCGAGGGGATCGAGGTCACCATCGGCCAAAGCGCACCGACCATCGATGTGCCCGCACGGGAAGCCGAAGTGGTCAACGCACGGCTTCTCGGCAATGGCAGCCATCTGCGGCTCCGCCTGCCCAACGGATCCGCTGAAGGACTTGATCTGCAGGCCCGTATCCCCGGTGCCTTCCTGCCGGAACGCGGGGCCAAGGTCATGATCCGGGTCGTACCGGACCGGGCCTTCGTCTTCCCGGGATAGCAATACCCGGCAATCCTTGCCGGGCAGACCTGTCCGCTTCGACCGGCAACGGCAGGCTTTTCCCAGCCCAGCTGGCCTAACCTACTGAAATAACAAAATCTTCAGATTGGCATCGGCTTTGCGTTGAATTCCGCAAACAAGCCCGACCTGCGCCCGAGGTGCCCCCCCCCTAAGTGGACCTGGCACTGACGGCCCGGCAACCGGGCTGTGAAAGGATGGAGTTCGAACCATGGCCCTCTATGGGATGTTCGCGCCGAGCGTGCTGGGCATGACCAGCCAGACACGCGCCATGAACACGATTGGCATCAACATCGCCAACGTGAACACCGGCGGCTACAAAGAGATCGACACGAATTTCAAGAGTGTCTTCTCCGATACAATCAACACGACCTCCGACTTCGGCGGTGTTCTGCCAACGGAATACAATCGGATCTCGAAACAGGGCTTCCTGCAGGCCAGCAACTCGAACCTGGACCTCGCGATCAACGGACGCGGCTTCTTCCTTCTGAACAGCAACAGCGCCGGATCGGGTACGGAACTTTACGGCCGCGACGGCGCGCTCGCCCTGGATTCCGGCGACGAAATCACACTGACCGACGCCAACGGCACGGAGTTCACCTCGAACGAAGGTTATCTGATCGATAAAAACGGCTACTTCCTGATGGGCTGGCCTTATGATTTCTCGACCGGCACCGTGGATACTTCGGGTTCGCCGAGTGGGGTCCGGGTTGATCAGTTCGCCTTCACCGATAACTTCCTGGCGACCAGCACCGGCGAGCTGCAGCTGAACATCCCCGCGACAGCCGATTTGAACCCCGATCACAGCGGTGCCGTCACCTTGGCCAATGCCGGCAACGCGCCCGATGGCTTTTTCAGCTACACCGCACAGATCGTCGATTCTGCCGGAACCGCACAGGACCTGCAGCTGAACTTCACCAAGCAGGCGACGAACACCTGGCAGATGTCGGTTACGACCAACAACGCAAGCGACACCTTGTCACCGCCGCAAACAACACCGATCACCCTGACCTTCAACCCGGACGGATCGATCGCGACGCCGGACCCGGCCACTCAAACCATTACGGCCACCTTTGCCGGAACGACGGCAACGACGGGAACGATGGCGCTCGACATCAGTCGGATCACCCAATTCAACGGTGATTTCGTGCCGTTCTCCTACGAGGCCAACGGCTTTGCACGCTCCGACCTCCGGAGCTTCGCCTTTGACAGCGACGGGAACGTGGTTGGCAGGTTCGCGGATACCACGGTCCGAAACCTCTACAAGCTGCCGCTTGTCGGTTTTACCAATCCCGATGGGTTGGAGCCGATAAACGGCAATGTCTACAAGCAGTCGCCGGATTCCGGTTCTCCAACATTGCTGGAGGCTGGCCAGAGCGGCATTGGTTCCTTTGTGCCGAACACGTTGGAGCTGTCCAACGTCGATCTGGCGGACCAGTTCACCCGCATGATCCTGACACAGACGGCCTACAACGCCTCTTCCACCGCCTTCAAGACCAACGACGAGATGTTGAAAAGCGTCGGCGACCTGAAGCGCTGATCCTTAGCCAACACGTAACCCCGCCGCAGTCCCATCACCCAATGATACGACGGCGGAACAGGGCCGGGCCTCCCAGCAACGGGAGGTCCGGCCTTTGCTTTTGGTCCGCCCCACTTTCGCCACCCCCTACTCCGCAGTGGTCATCCGGCAGCGGGCACCCAGGGCGGCAAATCCGCCCCGGCGACCCGGCAAAACTTGCCTCTTCAGCCGGATTCCTGGATTTCGCCTCATTCTTTTTTACGCAAAAACAGATACTTACCAACCAGCATAGCTTGGCACGGGGTTCGCATTAAGGTTTGAGCCGGATTGTCCGGCATCGGATTTTCGTTAAGGACACGGTTGTCATGACCCCGTTCAGCTTCAAAAACCGCAAAACCAGCTCTTTCATCCGGCGGATCGCCCTGGCCCTTGTGCTGGTCGGTCTGCCGACCTTCGCGAACCCCGTTGATGCGGCATCCCGCCTGAAGGATATCGTCAACTTCGAAGGTGTGCGCGATAACATGCTGGTGGGCTACGGCCTGGTGGTCGGCCTGAATGGAACGGGCGACACCCTGAACGACGGCCACTTCACCAAGCAGAGCCTGAAGGCCATGCTGAACCGGCTGGGCGTCAAGCCGACCGATGCGGGCCTTGATTCACAGAACGTCGCCGCCGTGATGGTCACCGCAACCCTGCCGCCCTTCGCCCGCCAGGGAAACCGGATCGATGTGGTCGTCAGCTCCATGGGGGATTCTTCCAGCCTGCTCGGCGGCACGCTCCTGGTGACTCCGCTGATGGGTGCGGACGGTGAAGTTTATGCCGTCGGCCAGGGTCAACTCGCCGTCGGTGGCTTTGATGTGGATGGCGCAGCGGAAACCGTCACCAAGGGCGTTCCGACCAGCGCACGCATCGCCAACGGTGCCATCGTCGAGCGCGAGGTCGGCTTCGAGCTTGGCGTCATGGACACCATGGAACTGACCCTGCGCAACCCGGACTTCACCACCGGTCGTCGCGTCGCTCAGGCCATCAATGCCTTCCTCGGTACCACGGCTGCGACCGTCACCGACCTGTCCACCGTGGTCGTCAACGTCCCCAACAGCTATCGCGCCAACGTGGTCAACCTGATCACCGATATCGAACAGCTCCGCGTCCAGCCGGACCAGTTGGCCCGCGTGGTGATCGACGAACAGTCCGGCACCATCGTCATGGGCGAAGACGTCCGGATCTCCACCGTTGCCATCGCACAAGGCAGCCTGACCATTCGTGTCACGGAAGCCCAGCAGGTCAGCCAGCCGGGTCCCTTCGCCGAAGTCGGCACCACCACCACCGTGGACCGGACCAACATCGAAGTGGATGAAGATTCGGATGCGCGTCTGACCGTCGTTCAGGATGGTGTAACCCTGCAGGAACTGGTCAATGGCCTGAACTCTCTTGGCATCGGCCCGCGCGATCTGATCACCATTCTCCAGGCGGTAAAGACCGCCGGGGCCCTGCAAGCCGAAATCGAGGTGATGTAAGATGACCGCGATCAATACCCAGACCGGTGCCGAAGCGGCCATGCTCTACGCCCGCCAGGCCCCCAAGGTGAACCTGCCCAAGGGCGCGGACATGCAGAAGATGCGCGAGACCGCTGAAAAATTCGAAGCGACCTTTCTGGCCGAAATGATCAAGCCGATGTTCGAAGGCATCGAACCCGATAGCCTGACCGGCGGCGGCAGCTCCGAGCAGATGTTCCGCTCGTTGCAGGTCGAAGAGTACGCAAAGTCCATGACCAAGTCCGGCGGCATCGGCCTGGCGGATTCGATCCTGGAACAGATGATCCGCATGCAGGAACAGCAGCCCGCTGTCCCGCAGGCGACCAACCCGAACCCGTTGGCAGCGGCGTTCTGATCAACTGACGAGCCTTTAAGAAAAGACGGCAGCTTTAAGTCCGGAGGAAGAAGACCATGGCGATGTCCCCCCACCAACAGATGAACGACCTGATCGTCATCTCGGATAACCTGGCCGAGCTGCTTGAACGCGAAAACGAGGCGTTGCGCAATCTGCGCCCCGACACGGTGGCGGAAATGCTGGACGAAAAGAACAAGCTGACCAAGGCCTACGAAATCCGCGTCCGTGGCCTGGCCAAGGAACGCCAGGAAGCGCTTCGGAAAGTGGATGATGCGATCCGGGATCGCTTGCGCGAAGTCGGCACCCGCACCCACCGGCTGATGGAACAGAACGCGCGTCTTTTGAAGACCTCCATTGATGCCAACCGGCGCGTGGTCCGAACCATCGCGGAAGCCGCGCGCAAATCGAAGCCCTCCGCCGGTACCTATGGTGCCAACGGCAGCGTGACCGGCGTTGACCGCCGCACCCAGGCGGAAGCCGTGCCGGTTTCGATCAACAAGGAATTGTGAGGCAAAAGCGCCTCTAAGGAGCCCGTGGACCCATGGTCGGCGATCTGACACTAGCCCTTCGAACTGCCCAGAGTGGCCTTCTGACGAACCAGGCGGCCTTGGATGCCGTGGCGAACAACATCGCCAACGTCAATACCGAAGGCTACTCGCGCAAAGTGGCGCAACTGGAACAGCGCGTCGTCTCCGGCGTCGGTGCCGGGGTGCAGCTTTCCGAAGTCACCCGGAACGTGGACGAAGGGCTGATCAAATCGATGCGGGAGAGCTTCGGCGATCTCCGTCAGTTGGATGTCCAGGAGTCCTACTGGCAGCGGATCCAGCAACAGTTCGGCCTACCGGACGAGAACACCTCGATCGCTCACATCATCTCGGAATTTCAGGCCGCGATTGAAGGGTTGGCCGCCAACCCGGGCGACACCTTCGAACAATCGGAAGTGGTCCGCCAGGCCATCGACCTGACCCAGAAGCTCCAAGACATGTCGAGCGAAATCCAGACACTGCGTCAAATCGCAGACCAGGAAATCGCCGATACTGTCGAGATCATCAACGCCCGGGCGGACGAGATCGCCAGCCTGAATGACGATATCGTCCGCAACGGTGCCATCAGCGCCGATGTGACCGACCTTCAGGATCAACGGGATCTGAAGATCAACGAGATCGCGGAGCTGGTCGATATCAGCTACTTCTACCGCGACGACGGACAGGTCGTTATCTTTACCACCGGTGGCAGAACCATCGTCGACAACGAAAACCCCGGCATCACCCACGCGGCGGCTTCGACCGTGGTCCCCACGGCCACCCACGAAGGCTCCGGCTTCAGCCCGATTTATGTGGGCGAGGCTCAGTCCTTTAACGACATTACCGACGAAGTTCGCGGCGGCGCTCTGAAGGGCTTGATCGATCTGCGCGACGGAACCTTCCCGGACCTGCAGTACCAGATCGACGAGCTGGCGACCGAGCTTCGGGATGCCGTCAATCAGGTCCACAACCGCGGCACGTCGTTCCCCGGCGAAAACAGCTTCAGCGGCACGCGGGAATTCGTCGATTCAAGCACCTCCACCATTACCTGGGGCGGGACAACCGATACCCGATTGGTGCTGACGGACTCGAGCGGCGACCAGGTGGCGACGACCACGATGCGAACCCTGCTCGGCACCAACACCGGGACGGTGGATGCCGTGGCCACGGCCATCCAAACCTGGATCGCCACAACGCAAGGCATTACCGGCTCCACGGCGGCGGTCACAAATGGCAAGCTGGCCATCAACGTCAATTCGACCACGCAGTTCCTCTCGTTCCGCGATGAGGATACGGCCAGCACGGAAGGCTCGACGCTGGCGGATGCGACAATCCAATACAACGCCGATGCCGCCAACTCCGACCGGACCGGTACGACCGGCATGGAAGAAATCGTCAGCGGCTTTTCGAATTTCTTCGGTCTGAATGATTTCTTCGTCGACAGCACATCCAAAAGCCTCTGGGAAAGCGATGTCATCTCGTCGACTTTCACCACCACGGCGGCGACCCTGTCTTTCACGGATAACGGCGGGGCCTCCTTGGGTTCTGTTGCGATCAGCGCCGGGCTAAACCGGGACGAATTCGTCGCCGCGATCAACAATGCCTCGATCGGTGTCACCGCCCAGGCCGTTCCCGATGCGGACGGCTACCGTATCCGGATCAGCCGGGATACCGGCGTGCCGATGGAGGTCCTACAAGGGACCGGCGAGACCCTGCTGACCACCCTGAACCTGCAAAAGGGCATCATCGGAGCCAGTTCCGCGATCGATGTGCGCTCCGATATCAAGACCACTCCGTCCAACATCGCCACCGGCCAGGTTCAATGGGATGCGGATCTTGGTGTCTCCGGTCAGTACTACACCTCGGTCAGTGATGACTCCAATGCCACGGCGCTCGCCGAGGTCATGAACACCAATAACCAGTTCGATCAGACCGGCGGACTGGGGGCCCTCAACGAAACCTTCGAGGAATACGGCGCTGCAATCCTGGCACGCAACGCCAACCTGGCCGAGAAAAACGAGACCGACACCGCCATCCAGCTGCAATTGACCCAGACGCTGCAGAACAAGTCAGACACCTTCAGAGGGGTCAACCTGGATGAGGAACTGTCGCAGCTGATCATCTACGAACAGGCCTATTCGGCCGCGGCAAGAGTTGTTAATGTGATCCAGAGCATGTTCGACGCGCTCGACCGTGCGGTAAGCTAAGGAGTCTAGGAGGATTCCATGGCCATCAACATCAGCCGAATTGCGAACTTCGCAGCCAACCAACGGATCAACGGCTTCTTCCTGGCGACCCAGGAACGGATCTACGAACAGCAGACGCAGGTTTCTACCGGCAAGGTCAGCCAGGATTATGCAGGCCTCGACAACGAGGCCGAACGCCTGGTCAACCTGGAGAACACAACGACCCAGCTGCAAAAATTCAAGGACAGCAACGACCTGGTCGACGTCACCTTCAAGACCATGGAAACCACGCTGGACGGGATCGACAAGTCGGTGCGCGAATTTCGCGACGCCCTCTTTGCCTACGAGGGCGGCAGCCTGACCGACGAACAACGGGTCAAAGACGTCCAAGACGCGGCCTTTCGGGCGTTAAAGGATTTACAGGTCCACCTGAATACGGACGTGGGCGGCGATTTTCTGTTCGGCGGCAGTCGGACGTCCACGAAACCCGTTGATTTTGGGCTCAGCAACCTCGCCACGTTCCAGACCACCTACGATGGCGAAGCCGTGCTCTACCCCTGGACGCGCGATGGTCATGTGAACACCGACCTGACCCTCAGCACTTCGACCGTCACCTCCATCGCCTTGGATGCGACTGCCGAGACCGTCACACTGGTTCCGGCATCGGCAGCGGGCAGTCTGGGCGTCGGTGCCAAGATCACCGTCAGTGGATCAGCAACGGCGGCCAACAACCGCGACTACACCGTGGTTTCCACCAACACCACGACCGGGGTTGTGACCCTTTCCGGGACGGCCACCTATTCCAGCGGTGAATCCGTGACCGTCGTCGGGGACGTCAATACGAATGACGATACCGGTACGACAGCGGCGCTGACGATCACGGCAAGCAACTACTACTCGGGCGACCGGGATTCGAATACTCACCGGATCGGCGAAAACCGCACGGTCGATGTCGATACAAACGCCATCGATCCGGCCTTCGACAAGGCCATCCGCGCCATGGGTATCATCGCGCAGGGTGTCTTCGGCACCAACGGCGGCCTTGATCAGCATCCCGAACGCATCGATCAGGCTTTGAACCTGCTCTCTCTCTCGCTCGAACCGCCTGCGGCGGTCACCCAGCCCTTTGGGACCGAAGAGACAAGCAGCATCGATCAACTGGAACAGGATCTGGGCTTTGACCGCCTGATCCTCTCGCGCGCCAATACGACCTACACCAATCTGATCGGCTTCTATGACCAGCGGGTGGCCGACGTGGAGAACGTCGATCCGCTGGATGCGATCACGCGGCTCCTGGATGACCAGCGAGCCTTGGAGGCCTCCTTCCAATCCCTCACCCGGATCCGGGACCTCTCGCTGGTCCGCTTCCTGTAAACCCCGGTCACTGACGACACGAAGACCCGCTGACGACACGAAAGCCCGCGATGTGACACCGATCACAGGATGACGCGACAGCGCTTTGGTTCACCCTTGGTTAATGTTATAAGAGGAAGGTGTCGGAGAACCGACGAACGTATAAGAAAGGACCGCCAGAATGGCCAGGTCTGACCAAGCCGTGCAGAAGCACATCCTCGTCACGGGCGGTGCCGGGTTTATCGGCAGCCATACCGTGGATCGCCTGCTGGACCAGGGACACCGGGTCAGCGTGGTCGATAACCTGGCCTGCGGGTCGGATCGCAATCTTCTTCATCTCAAGAACAACCCGGACTTCCGTCTGCATGTGGCGGATGTGACCGAGCCCGAACAGTTGGCCGGCCTGTTTGATGGCGTTGACTGGGTGCTGCATCTGGCAGCCCTTGCCGACATCGTCCCCAGCATTCAGAACCCCATCGCCTATCACCGTGCCAATGTGGACGGCACCATCAATGTGTTGGAAGCGGCACGCGCTGCGGGCGTGAAGCGGCTGGTCTATGCGGCGAGTTCGTCCTGCTATGGCATACCGGATACCTACCCGACGCCGGAAGCGGCCGACATCCGGCCCATGTACCCTTATGCCCTGACCAAGAACCTGGGCGAACAATACGTGATGCACTGGGCCCAGACCTATGGCCTGCCTGCGGTCTCGCTTCGCTTTTTCAATGTCTACGGCCCCCGGACGCGGACCAATGGCACCTATGGTGCGGTTTTCGGGGTTTTCCTGGCGCAGAAGCTGGCGGGCAAGCCCTTCACCGTGGTTGGCGACGGCACGCAGACCCGCGACTTTACCTTCGTCACCGATGTGGCAGATGCGGTCATTGCCGCTGCGGCCTCGGACGTCGCAGGCGAGATCATGAACGTCGGATCCGGCGGTCATTACAGTGTCAACCGGCTGGTGGAACAACTGGGCGGGCCTGTGAGCTATGTCCCGAAGCGCCCGGGCGAGCCCGACTGCACCTTTGCGGATACGAGCAAGATCAGCCGGCTTCTGGGATGGCAACCGAAGGTCAGCTTCGAAGAGGGCGTGCAGGCCATGCTCGACAACATCGACTACTGGCGGGAAGCCCCGGTCTGGACCACCGACGGGGTAAAAGAAGCCACCGCCGACTGGTTCAAGTATCTGGGGCCTGAAGAAGGCAAGGAAGAGGTCAAGGCGTGAGTGAGCGAGCGGAAAAACCGACAAAAGTCCAGTCGCTGAAGGAACTCGGCCTGCTGGCGGATGCCTTTCGCAAGGCGGGCGAGACGGTCGTGCTGGCCCATGGCACCTTCGACCTGCTGCACGTCGGCCACTTGCGCCACCTGAAGCAGGCCGCTCGCGAGGGCACGAAACTCTTCGTCACCATCACCGGCGACCCCTTCGTCTCGAAAGGTCCCGGTCGTCCGGTTTTCTCCGAACACATGCGCGCCGAGATGCTGGCCGCCCTCGATTGCGTCTCTTACGTCGGCATCGTCTACGCGCCCCGAGCGATCGAGGCGATCAACGCCATCAAACCGGACATTTACGTCAAGGGCTCTGACTACAAGAACCCGGATGAAGACATCACCGGCGGCATCATCGAAGAACGCAACGCGGTGGAGGCCCACCAGGGCCGCATCGCCTTTACCGAAGACATTACCTTTTCTTCGTCTTCTTTGATCAACAAGCACCTGGCGGTGTTCGACCCGGCGCTCGACGAGTTCCTGGAGTCCATGCGCCAGAAGAACGTTCTGGCGGATCTCTCGAACCGGATCGAGGCCCTGGCCGACATGAAGGTTCTGATGATCGGCGATGCGATCATCGACGACTACAACTACGTCTCCGCCATCGGCAAAAGCCCGAAAGAAAACATGATCGCCACCCAGTTCCACGACCGGGAGGTCTTTGCGGGCGGTGTCTTTGCCTCGGCCAATCACATGGCTGACTTCTGCGGCCAGGTGGATGTCATAACCACCATCGGCGATGACGAGTATCGGGAACTGATCGAAAATTCGGCGCGGGACAACGTCTCCATCGCGGCCTTCGAACGCGAGGGATGCCCGACGACCCGCAAGGCGCGTTTCATCGACAAGAGTTATCTGCGCAAGCTGTTCGAAGTCTATTACATGGACGACGCACCGACAGCACCCGAGATCGAAGCCAAGATCACAGATCGCTTGAACGACACCTTGTCCTCCTATGACCTGGTCGTGGTTCACGACTTCGGCCATGGCCTGATGACGCCGACGCTGATCAACCTGTTGATGGACAAGGCACCGTTTCTGGCCGTCAACACCCAGACCAACTCGGCCAATGTGGGCTATAATCTGATCACCAAATATCCGCGGGCCGACTACATCTGCATCGACGCGCCGGAGGCACGCCTCGCCGTCTCGGACCGCCGGTCCGGCATCGAAAAGGTGGTGGGCGAGTTGCTGCCCGGACGGGTGGATTGCGAGCGCATCATGGTCACCCATGGCAAGCACGGCTGCTACGGCTTCCAACGGTCCGAAGGGATGGCCTTCACGCCGGCCTTCACCAAGCAGGTGGTCGATACCGTGGGCGCGGGGGATGCCTTTTTCTCGATTTCCGCACCTTTGGCGGCCAGGGGTGCGCCGATGGACACGCTGGGCTTCGTCGGCTCGGCCGCCGGTGCCATCAAGGTCGGCATTGTCGGCCACCGCAAGAGTGTCGAGCGGGTGGCCTTGCTGAAATTCATAACGACCCTGCTGAAGTAGAAGGGGGACAGAGACATGACGGACAAGCGAAACGTAATGGTCACCGGGGGTGCGGGCTATGTGGGCTCGGCCCTGATCCCGGCGCTGCTGGCCGATGGCCACCGGGTGACCGTCCTCGACCTCTACCTCTATGGCGAAGACCTCTATCAGGATCTGCGCGGCCCCAACCTGATCGAGGTGAAGGGCGACCTGCGCGATGCGTCCGTGGTCGCCAAGGCCATGGAGGGCGTGGATGCGGTCATTCATCTTGCCTGCATCTCCAATGACCCCAGTTTCGAACTCGACCCTGATCTCGGCAAGTCGATCAACTACGATGCCTTCCGCCCGCTGGTCCGCGCGGCCAAGGCTGAAGGCGTTGAACGCTTTATTTATGCCTCTTCGTCGTCGGTCTACGGCATCAAGGACGAGCCGGAGGTGACCGAAGATCTCAGCCTGGAGCCCTTGACCGACTATTCCAAGTTCAAGGCCATGTGTGAGGGCGTTCTGGCCGAAGAGGCCGAGCCCGGCTTCAACACCGTCGTCATCCGGCCCAGCACGGTCTGCGGTTATGCGCCCCGGCTGAGGCTCGATCTGATCGTCAACATCCTGACCAACCACGCCATCAACAATGGCAAGATCCGCGTCTTCGGCGGCGATCAGAAGCGCCCCAACATCCACATCAAGGACATGGTGAACGTCTACCGACAGCTACTGTCTTTGCCGGGCGATAAGATCAACGGCGGCATCTACAATGCGGGCTGCGAAAACCACACCGTCAACGACCTGGCAGGTATGGTACAATCGGCCTGCGGCGGCACCGAGATCGAGGTCGTCCCCACGGACGACAACCGGTCCTATCATGTCAGCGCAGCGAAAATCCGCGAAGAGTTGGGCATCGGCACCGACTTCACGATCCTGGATGCCATCAACGACCTGAAGGCCGCTTTCGACGCTGGCCTTGTCAACGATCCGATGGATAACCCGATGTACTTCAACATCAAGCGCATGCAGCAGGTGAAACTGTCATGACCCAGCCGACACCGCTTGCGCTCTACTACTCGATGCGTCTGATCCGCGATCTGGAGGAGACCATCGCCGAGCGCTATGGCGAACAGGAAATGCGCTGTCCGGTGCATCTGTCGGTCGGCCAGGAGGCGGCGGCTGTGGGCTCCTGTGCGGCCCTGAATGCAGATGATCTGATCGTCTCCACCCACCGCTGCCATGGCCACTATCTGGCCAAGGGGGGCGACCCGCGCGCCATGATGGCCGAAATCTATGGCCGCGTGACGGGTTGTTGCGGTGGGCGCGGCGGCTCCATGCACCTGTTTGATGAAGATGCCGGGGTTCTGGCGTCGGTGCCCATTGTAGGTTCCGCCCTGCCGCTCGGTGTCGGTGCCGCACTGGCCATCCAGCAGCGCGGCGAGGACCGGGTGGTCGTCGGCTTCGTCGGTGATGGCGCGGTCGAAGAAGGTGCCGTACACGAGGCCGCCAACTTCGCAGCGCTCAAAAAGCTGCCGATGATCTTCTTCGTCGAGAACAACCAGTTCAGCGTCTACACCGATGTGGCCGACCGTCAGCCGACCCGGCCCCTCACCAACCTCGGGCGCGCCCATGGCATGCCCTCGGAACGCTGCGACGGCAACGACGTCGAACAGACCCTCGACGTAACCATGGACGCCATCGAACGTGCCCGCGCCGGTGACGGCCCAAGCTGGATCGTTGCCGATACCTACCGCTGGCGCGAACACTGCGGACCGAACTACGACAATGACCTGGGCTACCGCACCGAGGCCGATTTCCTGGAATGGAAGGCCCGCGACCCCCTGCCCGCCTTCGAGACGCGCCTTAGGGAAGAAGGCGCGGCCCGTCAGGCGGAACTGGACGACATCGGTGCCGATGTCGCGAAGGTCATAGAGGATGCCTTCGACTTCGCGCTGTCCTCGCCCATGCCCGACCCCGCCAGCATCGGAGATCATCTCCATGCCGGATAGTCTCACCAACACCCACCACATCACCGCCGCCGAGGCCATTCGGCTGGGGCTCGAAGCGAGCCTGCGGGCTGACGACAGTGTCTTCCTGATGGGCGAAGGTGTTGCGGACCCCAAGGGGATCTTTGGCACCACCGTCGGCCTCGTCGATGACTTCGGCCCTGCGCGCGTCGTTGAAATGCCGGTCTCGGAAAACGGCCTGACCGGTGTTGCCATCGGGGCGGCCATGGTCGGCCAACGGCCCGTGCTGATCCACCAGCGTGTCGAATTCTGCCTGCTGGCCATGGAACAGCTGATCAACAACGCGGCCAAGGCGCATTACGTCTCCAACGGCAAGCACCGGGTACCCTTGGTGGTGCGCATGATCATCGGGCGCGGCTGGGGTCAGGGGCCCATGCACAGCCAGGCGCTGGAAACCCTGTTCGCCGCCATTCCGGGTCTGAAGGTTGTCATGCCGGCACGCCCCGCCGATGCGCAGGGCCTGCTGATGGGCGCGATTGAGGACGACAACCCGGTTTGTGTGATCGAACACCGATGGATTCACTATGCGACGGGCGACGTTCCAATCGTCCCGCGTGCGCTGCCCTTGGACGGGCCCAAACGCCTGCGCAACGGCAAGGACGTCACCATCGTGGCCTCCAGTTACATGACCCTGGAAGCCCGACATGCCGCGACGGAACTGGCCGCAGAGGGCATAGAGACCGATCTGTTTGATCTCCGCATCGTCCGGCCGCTGGTCCTCGATGAGATCATCGCCAGCGTGAAACGGACAGGAAGGCTGATCGTCGTCGATACCGGGACCAGAACGCTCGGCCCCGGTGCTGAAATCGCCGCCCAGGTGACGGAGGCCTGCTTCGGCGATCTGGCCGCGGCACCTGTTCGGATCGGTCTTCCCGATACGCCGACGCCCAGCGCGCGCAGCCTGGCACAGGTCTACTATCCGACGGCAGCAACCATCTCGGATGCCGCCTGCAAGCTGGTTGGCGCGCAAGAAGCGGTGGCGACCCGCATTTCGCAAAAACTGGAAACCCAACGGGGCGAAGTACCCTTCGATATTCCGCACCCTGCCTTCAAAGGACCGTTCTGATGGATGGGATGATGCCGAAAACCAAAGTCCGCTATTCCTACCTGCCCCAGCAGTTCGAGGACTGCGATGATCTTTGGGCGGAATTGAAAGCCTTCGTGAAGACAGGCGACTTCACCCTCGGCGCACCCCTCACCGAGTTTGAAGGCCGCTTTGCCAGCCTGATCGGCACCAAGCACGCGGTCGGCGTCAACTCGGGAACGGACGCCATCAAGCTGTCACTCAAAGCCCTCGGCGTTGGCTACGGCGACGAAGTGATAACGGCGGCCAACACCTTCATCGCGACGGTGGGTGCCATCGCCGAAATCGGGGCCACCCCTGTTTTCGTCGATTGCGACGACACCTTCTGCATGGTGCCCGAACAGATCGAGGCCGCCATAACGGAAAAGACCAAGGCGCTCTGCCCCGTTCACTTCACCGGCTACATGACCGACATGCGCAAGGTTTTGCCGATTGCCGAGAAACATGGCTTGGGCATCGTCGAAGATGCCTGCCAGTCGATCCTGGCCGATATCGAAGGCAAGCGGGCCGGGACCTGGGGCAACACCGGGGCCTTCTCGCTGCATCCCTTGAAAAACATCAACGTCTGGTCCGACGGCGGGATCATTGTCACCGATGATGACGACCTGGCCGACCACCTGCGGCTGCTGCGCAACCACGGCCTGGTGGACCGCGATACCATCGGAATCATGGGATACAACTCGCGCCTCGACACCCTGCAGGCCGTGGTCGGCAACTGGTTGATCGGATCGGCGGAAGATATCGCCGCCAAGCGGATCGAGAACGCGGAACGCTACGATGCGGGCTTTTCTGAAATTCCTGAAATTCGCATCCCGCCCCGCATGGACTGGATGCGCCGAGTCTATCACCTTTATATCGTCTTTGCCGAAGATCGGGATGGTCTGTTGCAGCACTGCCTGGACGCCGGGATCGAGGCCAAGATTCACTACCCCGTTCCGCTCTATCAGCAGGAAGGCCTGAAGCCGTTCGGCTACAAGGCTGGCGATTTCCCTGTCACGGACCGCCACACAAAAGAAATCATCACCTTCCCTGCCGACCAGCATCTCGCCGCCGAACAAATCGATTACGTGATCGAGACCGTGCGGGAGTTCTATCGGCGATGATGGACGGCAGCCGGACCCCGCCCCCCATTCCTTACGTCGACCTGTCCCGCCACTGGGCGCAGGAAAAGGACGCAATCCTGCCTGAGGTCGAGCGTGTCCTGGCCGGCGGCTTCTGGGTCGGAGGGCCGGAGGTCCGCGCCTTCGAACAAGCGTTTGAAGCTTACGGCCATGTGCCGCACTGTATCGGCACAGCATCGGGAACGGACGCGATCATCCTCGCGCTCCGGGCCCTGGATATCGGCCCCGGCGACGAGGTCATCGTGCCGCCGAATTCCTTCGTCGCCTCCGCCGGGGCCGTTGTCATGGTGGGCGCAACGCCGGTTTTCGCCGATGTACTACCCGACCAGAACCTGGACCCGGAAGCGGTCATCCGCGCGATCGGGCCGAACACCAGGGCGATCATGGCTGTCCACCTGACGGGCCGCATGGGACCGATGGATCTCTACCGGGAAATTGCCGACGACAACGGCCTGGCGCTGATCGAGGATGCCGCCCAGAGCGTCGGCTCTTCTTACCTGGGCCGCAAGAGCGGGGCCTGGGGCGACGTCGGCTGCTTTTCCGCCCACCCGCTCAAAAACCTGAATGCCGCGGGCGACGCAGGCTTTGTTGCGACCCGCCATGACGATCTCGCCGCCCGCATCCGTCGGCTCGGCAACAATGGTTCCGTTGATCGGGATACGGTGGTCGAATGGGGCATGGTCTCCCGGCTCGATCCCGTGCAGGCCGTTGTCCTGTCCCACCGGCTTGCTCATCTGGACGAGGTGATCGCGGCCCGGCAAGCGAATGCGGAGCGCTACCTTGCGCGGCTCGATAGGACAGCGGTCTTTCATCCGGGCTGGCGGGAGAACGCTTTTGATACCTACCACACCTTCGTGATCCAGGTGGACCGGCGGGACGAGCTGAAGGCCTACCTGGCAGAAAACGGGATCGGCACGGCGATCCATTATCCGGTGCCGATCCACCTGCAACCGGCAGCCGCCGAGCTTGGCCATGGCCCCGGCAGCTTCCCGAAGGCGGAAGCCCAGGCGGGGCGGATCCTGTCGCTGCCCATCAATCAGTTTGTGACCGAGGCGGAGATCGACCGGGTCGCGGACGCCATCAACGGGTTCTACGCATGAGCACGCTCGATTACGCCACACTGGTCGCTGACTACGAGGCGGGCCTCGTCGAGAAACTGCGCGGCTTCGGGCCTGCTGCGGCCTATCTTGAGCTTTGGGTGCCGGACGAAGACCCGGTGGTCGGCATCACCAACCTGCTGGATGCGGCGGTGAGTGCGGGTGAGACGACCGTGACCTTGAAGCTGCCCGATACTGTCGATGTGGGGCGCCTCGCGGCGGAAGCGGGTGACTTCGGCGAGTTGGACCTGACCCAGGAAGACAATGGTTGGCTGTTGGAAGCGAGCGCACTCAAGCAGCCGGACCGGTCGGATTCTCAATCCGCCAAGGTACACTACCGCCATGTGGAGAAGGCCGACCTGGGCGGGTCGGGCCTCGCTCTGGGCGAAGACGGCTTGCCTGAAATTCACCGCGCCGCCGCGAAGGCGCGCCTCGCCGACTTGACGTGCGAAGGCCTGCCGGATGAGGGCCATTGTTTCGAAGTGGAGGGCGTCTCTTTCGGCTTCGCCCTGGATATGGATGGGGACATCATTGCTGCCGGTCACGAAAGGGCGACCGGTTCGCTGGCCGCCGTGCTGGACCAGCTGTCCGAGACCATCATCGGCCTGCCCCCTCAGGAAGCCGCTGATCATGCTCTGATCAAAACCGAGGTTGCCTTGCGCGATGTGGCGGAGCGCCGGGCGGTCAACGGCATCGTGACCCCAGGTGCTCTTGGCCCCGTCTTCGCCCAGGCGGAGGCCTTGCTGCGGGGGGCCGCCAAACGCTGGCGCGCCGCCACGGCCACACCCTGGCCGGACAACGAGTACGATCCGGGACCGGGGGCGGACTGGCTCGCCTTGTCCGACTTCGAGCGCCGTTCCGCTCTGGCTGAAGCCATGATGGCGACGACGGAAAGCCATGGTCTGGACGCCGAAGATATCCAAATCACGGCCATCGAATTTGACGTGCGTGTGGTGCTGGCCTTTGGCGGCTCTCTCGCCAAGGCCGACCGCCAGGCGCTTTTGATGACCCTCGAACGGGACGTGAAGGCGCGCGTCGATAACCGGCTCGAACTCTATATGGAAGAACTGACCGATCAGAACACGATCCGTCGCCTGAGCGAGGAGACGTCAAAATGACCGGCATGACAGAACATACGGAACTGATCCTGGACGGCACCAAGATCGCCTGGCACAAGGACCGGGTCGATGCCTGGGCAAGGGGCGAACGCATCGCCCCCATCACCATCGATATGGCGCTCACCCGGGCCTGCAATTTCGCCTGCGAATACTGCTATGCCATGTTGCAGGAGAACGACCGCCAGGTGATCAACAAGAAGGTGATCTTCGAGTTCCTGGAAGACTGTGCCGAGATCGGCGTTAAGGGCATCAGCTTCGTCTCTGACGGCGAGAGCACGATCAGCCCGGTCTTCGTGGACGCCATTCGGTACGGCTCGGAACTGGGGCTTTCAATGGCCTGCGGCACGAATGGCTTTGTCTTGACCGAGCGCAAACTGGAAGAGGTGTTGCCGCACCTAACCTACCTGCGCATCAATATCTCGGCTGGGGAACGCGACCGCTACGCCGAGATCATGGGCGTGAAGCCCCATTGGTATGACCGGGTTTGCCAGAACATCCGAGACATGGTCGCCATCAAAAGCCGCGATAACCTGGACGTCACCATCGGCATGCAGATGGTCCTGATGCCGGAATATGCCGATCAGGTCATTCCGCTGGCGAAGCTCGGCCAGGACCTGCGGCCCGATTACCTGGTGATCAAGCATTGTTCGGACAATGAAGACGGTGACCTCGGCGTCGACTACGGTGCCTATGAGAAAATCTACGACCTGCTGCACGAGGCCGAGAGCTATTCGGACGAAGGCTATCAGGTCAGCGTCAAGTGGTCGAAGATCAAAGCTGGCAATTCAAGGAGTTACCAGCGCTGCTACGGCCCACCGTTTATGATCCAGCTGTCGGGTTCGGGTCTCGTGGCACCTTGCGGTATGCTGTTCAACGAACGCTACAAGAAGTTCCACATCGGCAACATCTGCGAGACGCGGTTCAAGGACATATGGGCTTCCGACAAGTACTGGCAGGTGATGAACTACCTCGCCGGTCCGGACTTCAACGCCCAGAAGATGTGCGGGTCGCTCTGCCTGCAGCACAAGGTGAACGAGACACTGGACGCCTACATGAAAGGCCGCGTCGAGTTGCAGCAACCCGACGGCGATGCGCCACAGCATTTAAGCTTTATATAGAGCGGCATTCGTCTTTATTCCCGATAACGAAAGATACGCACCGTCCCCGTAGCGGGCTGCATCAGGTTGTAAATCCGGACAAAAGTCGGGAAATGCTGGCGCACCGTGGCCAGCTGCTCCAAGACAGTCGCAGGAAGCCCGGCACTGAGCGACATGGCATTCCAGGTATCCACATACTGCGCAAACAAGAATTCAATCTTCGACGAACCGCCTTCGCAATCGATGGCGGCCGCAAAATAGCCAGGCAGGATCTTGTTCTGGTAGGGGCCAATGATCGTGCCGGAGATCGGTTGGAGATAGTGGCCGCAGGCTTCGGTACCCGGAAAATTCAAGTAATGCACCGGCGCGATCAATCGGCAGCTCTGACCAACTGTTTCCCCTTCGAATAGGAAAAAGAGTTTTCTAACCGGCACGCCATTCGCCGCCGTCCGGAGAAGACTCTCAGGATCCAAAAAGTCGACCCCACGTTCGGGCAGATGGACCTCTGACGGTGAGTTGGGAAACCGGGCAGGCAACAGCACCCGTCCCATGGGCGAGGCCAGGGTCGGGAGGTCCTTCATCGCGCGGACGCTAAACACCGTATCGATATGAGGGATTTGCAGGAACTCCCCCCGATGGCTGACCGTCAGGAACTCATGGGGGGAATTCGTCATGAAAAGCGCGTCGGAACCGGGCTCCTCTTCATTGAAAGGCACCCTCTCCTTTCGGCATTCGTGGGATAGCACAAAGGGATCGCTGGTCTCGTCCCCCGGCCAAAGCACTGCCTGGATTTCGGTGGCCCATCGGTTGTTCTGATCGCCGCTGTTGATGACCCAGCCGCCTTCAAGGTCAGGAAGGTGTTCGGATTTCGCCTGGCTGTCAGCCATGAACCTCACCCGCCTTGACCAAGCTGCCCGCAGGCACGACGGCTCCCGGCAGGACAACGGCCCCTGCACCGATCAAGGCCCCCTCGCCTATCTTCGCGCCGCCCAGCACGCAGGCACCTGGAGAAACAAAAGCATGGTGGCCGAGGACGACATCATGCTCGATGATTGCCGCCGAATTGACGACCACGTTGTCTCCGAACCGACTGTCGGGTTGCACGACAGCCTGGGCCATGATCTGACAGCCCGCGCCGATCCTGGCACCATCGGCCACGATCGCACTTGGGTGTTGGATGGATTGAGGTCGAAGCCCGGCTTTGCAGGCCTGGCCGAAAAGGTCCGCCCTTCGGGTCTGGCCGGCAGCAAGGCCCAAGCCAAGTACAAAGCCCTGCCAGCCGACAGAGGCCAGAAGGCTTAGGCGTTCGTCGGGACCACAATAGGGGAGATCCGCAAAGGCTCCTGAAGGAGGCACCCGATCCACAACCCCGAGGCCGAATTCGGGGAACTGTAGGCGGAAAACATTCAAGCAAACCTTTCCGTGCCCACCTGCCCCGATGATCAGGCAGGAAGGCTGGCCCACCGGTGCCTCTGAAGGGGTGTCGGGGGCCTCTGTCCTGGTCACTTGCCTTCCAGGAAGCCTTCGGAAATCTGCAGATTGATGTTGATCAGGGTGTCGATGGCTTCGGACGGGATTTCAATCCCGTGCGTCATGGTCGTATCGGCCACGAACTGGCTCAGCTTGATCAGGTTGGTCTTGGTATCTTCCGAGAGGTTGTCGGATTTGCCGACCATCAGGCGGATGGCAATCCAGACTTCCATGTTCTTTTCAAGGGCGGTGGCCAGCATCGAAGCATCTTCCCGCGCCTGATCCAGCATCACGGCGGCTTGAGAAAGCCCAAAAGCACCTTCTTCGGTCGGCGACAGTTCTTCGATCATTGCCTCGGCCATCATCTTAATAACCCCTGTTTCTCAGCACCATTTCGCCGACCCCCGGCGATCATGCGGCTTTTCATTTTGTCTGGTCGGACCGCTTGACTGTTGGGCAACTGCCCCATCAGCCCGATTCGCAAACCATGATACCCCCTCGACGTCAGGGCCGCAAATAAAGCCAAAGGTTGGAAGGACGTGTTAACCCTTTTCCATTTCTTATATGCGGGATTTCGTTTCTAAGAATTCTTCCAATTCTCGGATCGGCTCTTCTCTGTCGAACAACAGATCCTGTGCGCCAAGAATGCGCTGGCGAATGTCCCTTGCCTCCGGCGTAGCGCGATCAGCCCAGGTCAACGCCCGTTCCAGGTAGCCCTCCGCATTCTCTGCGACAGCTGCATCAAGGCCCATCTGCCGGTACAGGCCCGCCGTCACGTTCCCTCGAAGAAAGGGCCCCCACTGAGTAACCACAGGTGTTCCGCAGGCAAAGGCCTCCAGCGAGGTATTGCCGCCCGAAAAGGTCGGGATATCCAAAATGACATCGGCGGTCGCCAACAGCGTGAAATAATCGCGCCCGGATTGCCGGGGCACAAAGGTCACGCGATCCGAACCCGCGCCCAGACTTGTCCGGAAACGCTCCTCCAGCAGGGCCTGCCAGCAGCCGTGGTAGGGATCGGCGACAAACACCAGGCGTGCCAGGGGGTCGGCTTCGCAAATGCCGGCAAAGAGGTGATCGACGGAAGGGTTCAATTTGAACAATGTCTGGGAGCAAAGATAAATCCGGTCCTCCCCGCGGAAGCCGAACTGGGTGCGGTCTGGGTCCCTGACGGCCAGGTCCGGAAAGGGATAACTGAAGTTCGGGTGACGAAACCGGACCAGTTTTTCGGTGTAGTGATCGTCCGAGCCCTCTGGTTCATAGAGCTCGGACGACAGGAAGTAATCCATCTCGGGCAGTCCGCTTGTCACCGGATGGCCGATGGTGACGCATTGCAGCGGTGCCAGGCGGGCCTGGGCCAGATGCCAGGTATGGGCGCTCATGCCGAGATCGGTGTAGACCAGAGCATCGAGTTCGAGGGCCGCCAAGTGTTCATGTTGCTTCGACAGGTCGTCGGCGTACAAGACCAACGCCCGGTCGGCTGCCGCATCGATCGCCCGACCGACGTCGTCGTCCGCCTGCTTGGGCCGGATCACAAAAACCTCGAAACGCTCACGGTCGAACCGCTCGATAAAACGGCGATTCAGGCGACCGATGGAATGGCCCTTGAAGAAGCTGGAGACAAAACCAACCTTCAGCCGACCTGAAGGTGCTGCTTTTCTATCGCCCATACCCTTTTGCTGCCCAATACCCTCGCGCTTGCTCGCGCAGTGCGCCGCCCGATAGCGGAGGAAAGGAAAGCAACGGCGCATCAATTCGCCGAGGCGCTCGTTCAAGTGCCGATCATCCAGGCCGTGATAAGCAAGGCGGAAGGGTGACAACTGGGCGTCGGCCAAGGGGTTTCCCAAATCGCTCGGGGGATCATTCAACAGCGCATCGATTTCCGCCTCGAAGACATCCCGGCTCGCCCGGTAGCGCGCTTCGTCGGGCCCGATGGTCGGCAGCATGAAGGGGCGCTTCAGCCGCGCTTTCGGATCCGCGATGCCATCCAGCAGGTCCCTCGCCTTGTCGTTTTGCCCGACCGTGTTGAGCAGATCCGCGAGCCGTAGCCGCGTTGCAAGATCACCAGGAGCCGCCGCCATGGCCGATTGGTAGGTTGCAATGGCCTGTTCCAGATCGCCCGACATCGCATGGACCAGCGCGATGTTCTTCCAGGTCCCGACAAGCCCCGGGTCCAGATCCACTGCCCTGGTCCAGAACCCCAGTGCGCGCCGGTTATCACCGACAGCGCGGGCCAGATCCCCCAGGGTAACAAGGGCTGGGGCATAGGTTGCGCGGCGCTTTAGACTGGTTGCGGCCCAGGTTCGGGCTTGATCGTGATCGCCGAGCGCCAACCAGATCCGGGCGGCATTGTTCGGTGGTAGGGGATCGTCCGGCCGTATCCCGCTTGCTTGTTGAAAATCCTCCAGGGCCCCTTGGAGGCGGCTACTCCCCTGTCGCTCGCGGGCGACACCCCGATTAATCAGTCCTTCCGCATCCATCGGTTCTTGTTCGAGACAACGATCCAACAAGGTTTCCGCCAGCGGCCAGAGCTGGAGACGCAGGGCCAAGCCGGAAGCCGCCTGAAGGAGTTCCGGCTGTTCGGGATCGATGTTGAGACCCGCGAGGGCCGCCTTCAACGCCCCTGCCAGATCGTTCTCCCCATACCGGCGGGCGACGTCCTTCAGGGCTCTTTGGGCAGCGTTCAAGAGGTCGGGCCTTCCGGATAGCGGAACGTCTCCCGCCGACGGGCATGAAGCAGGATGCCGGTCAGGTCCCAGGGGACGACCTTGGTCAGAAGCATCAATTCCGCCAGGGTGAACAGGGCCATGTCTTGCCCCTCCCCGAGGACAAAGTAGCCAATCTGGCTTTCCGTTACCGGCACTTCGAAGAAGGTCTTCAGGGTCGAAGCCACCCCGAACTGCGGCAGCACGAAGGCGTTCTCCGTGAACCAGCGGGGCTCCGGGTCGCGGAATCTCAGCTCTTCGTCGAGTTCGCGCCGGATGGCCTCCCAGGCGCTCTCCCCCGGCTCGACCCCACCGCCGAACAGCCCCCAATGGCCGGGGACCCGCAAGGCCGGGTTGTCGTCGCGAAGCTGCATCAGGTACCGGCCATCGGACGTGACCAGTAACCCCGCTACATCGTGACGTTCAAACGCACCCCGATCCAGGATGTCGGCTTCCGCCTCACTGTAGGTCATCTTCATCGCATCGCCGTTCATCCGGTCTTGTCCGACAGCCAGATCGCCTTCGGGTCTTCGCCCCTCTGAAGCCCTTCCCAGGCCTCCAGCAATCCCGCCTCCAGATGCCGGGTGAAGCGGCGACTATCGAACAGGGCGGATTCCGCCCTGGCCACCATGACCTGTTTGCGAAGCGCGGTCAGGCCGGGCAGATCCCGGGCCAGCTCAATGACTTTTGAAGCCATCTCCCGGCGGCTCGGAGCGATCAAGGACCCGAGGCCAGCCGCCCGCAACAGGCTTGCCGAGACCCGAGCCGCAAACTGTCGGCCTTCCCAGGTCACAACAGGGACCCCGGCCCGAAGGCAGTCGACCGTTGTGGTATGCCCCGTATAGGTGCCGGTATCGATGGCGACGTCCGCCAGATGCAGGCGTTGGACGTGGGCCTCCGGTCGCTCCAGTGGGCCGAAGACAAAGCGGTCTCCCTTCAAACCAAAGGCCTCCGCCCGGCCCAGCAGGTTACGCTTTGCCCGTTCCGGCGGCTCCAGCAGCCAAAGCTGGCTGCCGCCCACTTGGCGCAGGATCTCGAACCATTGATCCAGGATATCGGCCTCGATCTTCCGGGTTTGATGGAAGGCGGCGATGACAAAGGCTTCCGGGTTGAGGCCGTAGTCGGCGCGCGTGCCCTTGGGCGGGGTGACGAAGAAGCGGTCATCCGTGGGCCAGTAGGTGTCGGGCAGACGGATCAAGGCCTCCGAATAATGGGGATCGGCCCCCTCGGGTGCCACCTGGCCATCGGCAATCAGATAATCCATGAAATCGGCACCCGTCGTCCCGGCAAAGGTCAACCAGGCAACATTGAGCGGTGCCGGTCTCAAGGCCGCCACCTCCATCCTCGATCCGCCGGTATGACCCTGGAGGTGTATCAGAATATTGACGCCTGACTCGCGCACCGCCTGGGCCATGGCTTCCGCCGACCAGCCCTGCAGATTGAGCGTCGCATCAGCGGCGCGGGCCAAGCGCTTGGCAATCGCGCTGTCGTCTTCCCGGCCATGCGAAAACAAAAGGACGCGGAACCTCTTCCGGTCTAGCAACTCCAAAATCCGAACCGTGTTCCGTGCTGTCGGATGATCACGAAAATTCCCGCTGATGAAGCCGAGCGTCAGACGACCATCAGAAGTCTCCTGGCCGGCCCCAGAAAGGGCAAAGGCTGCGGCCATGGCCTCGGCCTGCCTGGCCATGGCCGCGGACCAGGCCTTGGCGATCGCAAGGGACCGCGCCGGGTCGTCATGGCGCTGCAGGGCGGCCATGGGGGTCTCCGCCGGCCTCTCGCCTGTGGCAATGGCCTTGGCTGTCGCACCATCCACCAATGGGCCGAGGCGAGATACCAGGTCAAAATCGAGGGCCTTTCGGGCCGCACTTTCCCACTCCGCCGTCATGCCGGGATCAAGGGGCCCCAGTTCTTCAAACAGCGCCAGGGCCCGGTCCAGATCACCCGTCTCGGTCGCCACCAGGGCGGCATTGTAACGGTAGGACGGATTGTCGGGCGCGCTGGCCAAAAGCTGCTCGTAGGTCTCGGAAGCTGCCGCGAGATCCCCCAGTTCGATCAGGACAGCCGCCAGATTGTTGCGGGCTCCCGCGTGGTCCGGATCACGTTCCAGGACCTCTTCGAAGGTCTCCTGCGCTTCTGCAAAGGCCCCGCGCCCGGCCAGACAGAGCCCCAGATTATAGAGCGGTGAGATCGCATCGGGCTCGAGGTCCAGGGCTTCCCGATACCGTCGCTCGGCAGCCGCAGGACGCCCGATATCAACCAGAATATTGCCCAGCCGATCACGCAGGGCCGCATCCTCGGCCCGCTCCTCGCACAGCGCCTCCAGCAGCGGAACGGCCTCGCCTGCGCGCCCCACCTCCACCAGGGTCAAAGCCTCTGCGAGCCTGGCCTTAAGGTGGTCGGGTTCTTGGGCCAAAAGGGTCCGATAGCTCTCCAATGCCGCCTCAGGCAGGCCGGCGGCTTTCTGCGCATTGGCAAGATTGGTATAGAACGAAGCCGCCACCGGCCCGGCAGCAATCGCCTTTTCGATCAATTCGATGGCCCCGGCCGGGTCTCCCCGTTGGAGATGCAAAACCCCCAGCATGTGCAAGGCGTCCGAATTTTCCGGCAATTCCTCCAGCACCTGTCGATAAAACATTTCCGCTGAATCCCATTCGCCGGCCTGATGCAGCATTTGGGCTTTGGCGAAAAAAGCAGCAGCCGCTGTCATAGGCCCTGACCTTTCGTCCATCGATGGGTCGTTCGGTTACGGGTGATGCTTGGGCTCATTAAGCCCGAAAACTCTGTGATCGCTGGCACGTTCCGGCTCGAATCCTTTGTTCCTCCAGGCATTTTAGGGTATATTGAGATGTTGTGGGCTAGAAAGGCCCAGCTGCACCATGTCGATGAAGACATTCATCCGTTTTTTGGCCGGTTTTCTGCAAATCGGCGGTGAGGAATGAGAACATGACCACCATCCTGAACCCGACCTCCAGGACCCAGATCGCGTCCAACCAATTGATGGGGCAGTTGGAGGCTCAGCAGAACAAGAAAGCGGAAGCCGAGACGGCAGCCGTCTCCAGCAAATACCAGGCAAGGCTGAATAACGAGCTGCGGCTGCAGGACCAGTGGCGCGATGTCAAAGCGGATACCGGCAAGGCGACAACGGCGCTCTCGGGGACTGTCGGCAAGCTCAAAACCCTGCTGAACCGCATCGAAAGTCAAATCAGCGCCATCAACCGTATCAACCTGGATGTGGCCGCGGGAAAAACCGTCAATACGGATATTTACGCGAACGGGTTCGATGCTGCCATTCGGGGTATGGATTCTGTTGCCCGCAACAGTGGCAACCCGAAGCTGCTGTCTGACGACAATGCCAAACTCGAATACGAGATCAATATCAACGGCCAGACGGCCGAGGTGCAGGGTGTTTCCGTCACCAGTGACTATTACATCCTGGATAGCAATGGTGACCGCTGGCAGTTGGACCGGCAGGCCGGCAACCTGAAGCGCTACACAGACTATCCGGATGGCGGGACCAGCGATGTGGCCTATCTTCGGGGCGGCATCCAATTGGACTCGCTCAGCGGTACCGATATCACCTTCACGATCAATCCTGACTCGGCGGATCCGAAGCAGTTTTCCGGTACGATCAAGTCCAGCGGTGCCGGACTGAAAGATTCCTGGTTCTACGGGAACCTGGCGAGCGATGCCAACCGGACCAGCGCCTTGGAAGACCTGCGCAGCGCCAAGGTTGGACTTGAACTGGAACTCTCCCGGTATGAGGCGGCGAAAACCATATCCAGCTTCTATGAGACCCGGGCGAACGAGGAAATCCAGGGCCGCCAGGAAACCATCAACGATACCCAGTTGGCTCGCGTGGCGGAAATCCAGGAACTCCAGGCGAAGCTTTCGCGCGAATTTCAGGCCACCAGCAACTCGGTGGCTCTGGGCTTCGCCGCCAAGAACCAGTACCAGGCCCTGTTCAGTTCGTTCAACAGCGGCTTCGTCAACGCGCTGATCAACGTCTACGCCTGACGGTTCAAAATCTCCTCGACATCTGCGATCACCTGATCCACGGCGGGGATCAGCGCGGCCAGAAAGCGCTCGTTGAAGGCTTCCCTGTCGGATGCCGGTGTACGGATGGCCCGATACAACCCGATCCTTTCCAGCCATGAAAGCGAACCGGACAGG
Organism: Magnetovibrionaceae bacterium; assembly: GCA_049603795.1. Lineage (GTDB taxonomy): Bacteria > Pseudomonadota > Alphaproteobacteria > Rhodospirillales > JBMYSY01 > JBMYSY01. Next base: position 63,560 of record JBMYSY010000011.1, on the reverse strand, counting down.
GTCTTTTCGAGCCTGGTCGGCATGCCGGCATCCGGCCCTCTCAGGCTCTTCAACGACCGAGCCAAGTCCCAGGGATCGAGCCCGGGATCTGTTTCCGCCACACGTTGCCGGTACGTTTCGCGCCAACTTGCGAGTTCAGCCCTGGCAGATCTCAGGCGGGCCTTGCGGGCCTGTACGCCCGCATCGGAACGGACCGCACCACGCCACAGGCGATCCAAAACTTCTGCCGGTAGAATCGGGCAAGGCGGCAGATCGAGGGCCGATGAAACCTTCGGTCTCGCCCCGTCGATCCGCGCCCCGTCGGCCAGATTCAAAACATCCAGGCCATTGTGAAGAATGGTCTCGGCCAAGGTCCTACGGGAAAGGTCATAAAAGGAGGACGTCAACACGGACCCGCCGAAGTTGCCCGGCACCTCCCGAACGAACTCGCCTTTGATAAAGGCTTCGTCGACGCCGTCTTCGTAGTTATCGTAGGCTTCATCCAGGTAGACGCTATCCGCCGCATGGTGATCGAGGTGTTCGCGACGCCCGCAATCGACGCCGGCCAGGATGAACCGCCGGAACCCCAGGGCCGAAAGCGCCGCCAGAGCAGCATTGGCGACCAGAGGCCCTGCAAAAGGGATCGCCTGGTCGCCGAATCCAAAGGCTTCGGCTGGCGACAGGGCAGCGCGAAAGTACATCCATGCCTGATCGAAAAGTGGCAGAACGGCGCTTGAAACGGTTGTCGAGCAGCAGAGCCTGATCCCGTCGAAGCCATAATTGGCGCGAAAATTCCTCAGGTTCTGCACCAGGGGGGCGGTGTTTTCGTTTTCGATATGCAGATGCGGGCGTATGCCATTCTTCAACAAAACCCCCAGTGCCGTCCCGCAACTGACGATCACCAGGTGGTCCTTCAGCCTTCTCAGGTTTTCCAGGTCCCTGTCCAGAGAGGGGCCGGAGCCGACGATCAGCACCGGCGGTGCCTCTTCGATAACTGGTCCGGGACAAAGCAGGCGGACATCGCGTTCGGAGGCGAGGTCCAGGTTGGCGGCACTGTGGCGCAACATGATGGCTTCGTCTTCGTGCGTATTCGGTCTGATCAGAAAATTCCGAATACGCTGATTGAAAAGTTTCCGGGCTTCCACCAGGGCCCAGGCCGGATAATGCAGGTGGGCAAAGGAACCATCGAGGACGGCTGGCAGGCCATCGCGGATCAAGAGCTCTTCTATTTGGCGCACCAGGGCTTCGGGGTCGGAACCGAGAATGAACCGCAATCCGATCCCACACTCCCCGGCCCGGCGAAAGATCGCCGTCCAGTCGACCGCAAACAAGCTGGCATGCAGCAAAACCGGGTTGGGTTCGATCAACACGAGTTGGCGGCATTCAGTCGCTTCGATCAGTGGTTCAAGATGGTCCCCAAGTCCGACACCGAACAGAAAGCCATAGCCGCCGGAACAGGGGCGTTCCGATCCACTTGACGGGACTTCGGCTGCGAAGGTCGACAAAAACGCCGCTGGCGGCTCGTCCGCAGGGTCGGGGAAGCAAATCAGATCCGGGTTGCTCTTCAACTCCGACACTTGCGCTTCGGTCGTGGCAGCAGCGCTGTGCTCATAGAGCCAGTCGCTGGGTCCGACCTTTATGTTGACCAGCCTGTCTTCCGACCATCTCCCTTCCAGGGCGGGACGGTTCGGAGGGAATCCCACCAACGCCTCCGCGACCTCCGGCATCGCCTGGCGAAGGGTGACCAGTCCGGCCGCTGCCCTCTCGGCTGCCCGGGTCAAGAGGATTGCTCCGCCGCCCGTCGGCCCAAGAGATCGCGCGGGACCAGCTGTTCGCCCAGGTCCGCTCCGTCCGGGGTCCAGAACTCCGGCAGCGGCCCCCCCCCTGCTTCCATGACCTTCAAATGGTCTTCGGCATCAGACAGCATGGCCAGGACCGCTTCTTCATAAGCGTCGAAAAAAATCTCCCGGAAAATGTCATAGGCCTCCGCCTCGTCAATCCGGGAGCCAAGATAGGCGCCGGCCCGAATGAAGGAATAGAGCGATGCGGACAGCAGATAAAACGGCCCGGCCTGGTCTTTCGGTGTTTCTTCTCGCAACCGCTGGATACGCGCAAGAAAGGACTTGTAGCAACCATCTTGGCTCCGGGCCTGGGCCATGGCATCGCGAAAGCGATCCGCCAGCTGCCGGACATCCCCAATTGTGCCTGCCAAATCGACCTCTTCCAGCACCTGGCCCCGGGAATAGGCCTTCAGTCGATCGTTTTTCAGCCCCGCTTTCAGACGCAGTCGGTCAAACCGAGGCCCCGTTAAGCGCAACGCGGAGGAGGCCATGGGCCGCGCTCCTTCAATGCGCGCACCATCGGAACAGTTCACCAGTTGGGTCTTCGCCACCCGCTGCAACATGGCCATGGCGGTTCTGGACATGTCGAGGTACCAGGTCGTGAGCGCCTCCCCGCCGAAATTGGCCGGCACGCGCCGGTCGAATTCCCGATCCAACAAATCGAGCCCTTCGCCAGGTAGGAAATTGTCGTAGCCGTCCTCGTAGTAGACGGCACCTTCCGCGTGATGGCCCGCCGCCTCGCGACGACCACAATCGCAACCGAACAGATAAATCTCCCGAAAGCCAAGGGTAACGGCGACCGAAAAGGCAGCGTTGGAAACCAACGGAGCCGCCCCAAGCACGGGCGTGATTCCGGGGTTCAGAAGGAAAGATGGGCTCAGATAGTCCCGGAAATAGAGCCAGGTTTCGTCAAACAGCTCCAAGGCTTCTGTGTTGACCGTGCTGGAAGCGGTGAGCGTGATGCCTTGAAGCCCATATTCCGCTTCGAAATCCCTTAAGTTGGAGACCAATTGCGGAGTGTTTTCATTTTCCACGTGCAGGTCAGGGCGAATGCCATTTTTCAGCAAGACGCCCAGCGAGCTGCCGCAGGAATAGACCAATGCCTGGTCCTTGTAGCGCTTGATGGCCGCAAGATCGCGATCCAGAGACGGTCCGGAACCGACGATGAAAACGGGCACGGTCTGCTGTTTGGGAACAGAGCGATCGATAAAGAAAAAATCCCGCTTCGAGAAATTGCGGTAGCTGTTCTTCATCATCAAAAGCTCATCATCAAAGAAGCCTTTGGTGTGAAAATATGACGGCAGGGCGGTATTGAGCAGAGCCCGGGCTTCCGTCACGGCCCAACGGGTGTCGTGGACATAGGCGTAGGACCCATCCAGCAGCGTCGGACCATATTTTTCGACCATCAGTTCTGCCGCGAGAGCGAATTCCTGGGGCGTGTCTCCAACACAGATGTAAAGTTCAGAGCCCTCGGCTTCCACGGCAGCGAACACAGCCTCCCAGTCCATCGCTTCCAGGGAAGCCAGGAAAAAGGCCTCGCTCGGCTCGTAGACAAGAACGTGCTGGCTATGGGTCCGCTTGATCACGTCCCGAATGTGATATCCAAGCCCCAATCCGAAGACGAAGCTGTACCCGACGTCCTTCTTGGGCAGGGCAAGGGGCGGCTTCGAACAAAGCTCGGAACGGACCCGGGTCAGATCGACCCAGAACTGCTTTCCCCGAAGCGCGAGAGAGCCATATTTTACCGCATCCGTGTGAATCCGATCTGGATCGGCAAAATAGTGATCGATCTGCTCTGCCGCAAAGACGTCACCGGCCTTCGGGTACAGCGGCTGGTCGCCCTTTTTAAGATTGATGATGCGCCCTGCGTCATCTCTCTCGAAGGCATCGCCCGTCAAATCCGGCGGTGATGAACGGGCTGCATCAATTAGCGGGGCGACACCGCGCGCCTTGTGGTCTTTCAGAAAATCGACCCAAGCGTCGAGGTTTCGCTGGAACAGCTCCGTCTCCCCCGCCACGATCACCCCGCTCACATCAGCTGATGGCTTTTTGCCAGAGATCCTTGTAGAGGGCCTCCAACTCGGTCGCCCTTTTGTCCGCAGCAAACAGGCTAGAATCTTGGACCGCCTGAGACAGGGGCGCCTTCACGGCGGCACGGCGATCGGCATCGGATGCCCATTGCACGGCAGATGACACGTAGGCCGCCCTGTCCGCCACCGGCGGGCAGGTTTCGGGCGCGATAGCCATGAGCAGGGAATCAACGACGCGGGCGGATCGAACCGGGCCTTGCAACGCCACAACGGGCTTGCCTTGCGCCATCGCCACCAGCGGGATTTCAAGCCGGCGGGAGCCGAGCGGGACCAGGCAGACATCCGTTTCGGCCAGGAACTGATCGTCCGTTTCGGCGGAAATCACGTCGATCCGGTGAGAGACGCCATGGTCGCCAAACAAGGAAATCAGCCGATCCACCTGGGCCGGAGCATGAAATCCATGATCTCGCAAAACAAGGCTCGCATCCGGCACTTTCCCGAGCACCTCGGCAAACAGGGAAACCGTAGCCGGGACCAACTCCGCCAGCGTGGCATCAACGCCAAAGGTTAGAGGAGCCGCGTCCTCCGTCGGCGCAGAATCGGGTGCCGGGGCGGGTTTTTCGCACAGAACAAAGCCCGTCTTCAGAAGAGAGGGTGTAAGGGGCCCGACCTTGGCGCCATCCGGATCCATACCCGCATCGCCGAGCACCACATCGGTAGCATCGAAGATCGAGGCATCTTCAGCGCCGGCCCAGGCGATCTGAACAGGTGCAAGACGGCTGGCGAATGCGCCATAGATGCCCGGTGTGGTCAGGCCTGACGCATCAATCAGAATGTCGACCCCTTCTGACGTAACGATGGCCCCGAAGGTATAGGGGTCCATGTCCCGGGTATCGTGCCAGACCTCGCAGGCTTTCTGGAACGGTGTGTTGACGTCATCTGTAAGCGTTCCGTCGCCAAAACCGACCACGCGCCATTCACTGAAGTTATGATGCGCCATAATGCCACTGAGCAGCTGGCCAACCTGGCGTGCGCGGCGACGGCCCAGCACATAGCCCACGGTCAGACGCGGCTTCTCGACCGGCTTGGTAGGGGACGACAAAGCGGCTCCGGGAACCCCGTGCCGTTCGCCCCAACTCTTCATGGCCTCTGCGATCTGGGCCTGAGTGGTCCCCGGGGTACTCATCAGATCGAACAGCGCATCGCGTTCGAGCTGAGGATCCGGTGCGCCCATTTCCCGAACAGCCTGGTGAACCGCCAACGAGCGGTCGTATTCACCAAGGGCCGCCAGGGCCGAGCCCAGTTCGGCTGCAATCTGAACATTGTCAGGCAGGCTGTGGCGGGCGGCCCGCAGGACGTCGCAACTTTCGAAGAAGGATTCCTGAAGGTTCAGGCACTGAACGAGACCGAGGTAGGCCTGAAGATCAGCATTGTCCACGGCAATCGCCTGGTGGAACCAGTGCGCGGCCTTGTCCAGATTGCCCACCGACAGTTCCAACATGCCCCTGGCCAACAAGGGTGCTTCCTGGACATCGGCAAAGGTGGCTTGGACGGTGGGGAACTCGACCGGTTTCCACGTCTTGAACGGCTCCGCCGAGGGGACAGCACCGCCAAGCTTGGCATAGAAAAGCGCGTTGTTCATGTCGCCAACCAGGCCGAAGGCAACGGCGGTCAGATCCGCGCATTCGGATACCATGGCGTTGGAATCGACAGCCGCACGGGCAAAGGTCAACATATCCGCATAGTTAGAGCGTTGGAATGCGGCCAGTCCCAAGAGGTAATAGATCTCTGCCGACACATGTTCTGCTTCGGCGAGAGGGCGGCAAATTTTTTCGATCTCGTCCCATTGGCCCGCCTTGGCCAACTCGGTCAGGCGATCAACAACGGCCTGTTCCAAGGCCGCCGGTTTTTCGTTCTGGATATCCATGGAAGCCTCTGATCAAACGGACGTGTCGGTCATGCCGGGAACCGCAGGCGCGGGTGGTGCCGCCTCTGTCTGCTGGGTGCCTTCCTCGGTGGGGTTTTGATAGAGGCCGCTCGCCAATTCCCGGTTGATGTTGATCAACACCTCCAGGCGCTCTGGCACCGGGTTGGTCAGGGTCTGCATAGAATGCTTATCAATAAATGTCGCCAAGGACAGCGCATTGCTGCGCAGGTCGGTCGGCAGGGGGCAATCGGGTTCCAGAAGATCGGCCTGAATGATGGTCCAGAGCTGCCAGTTGATCCGGACGGCGGCCTGGATCATGTCCGGGTCCCCGGATTCTTTGGCTTCGCGCAGACGAATCGCCGCCTGCATCATCCCCCAGGCTTCAGTTTGTCTCGAGTTCCCCGGAGCCGGAGCCTGATTGTAGTTTTTCACTAAGTCGTTCTTGTACATGAGCAAAAACCTCGTGCTCGTGATTGATCAGCTCTTGGCCCTTCTTGAGTGCCTGATACATCTTGCCCTTGTCGATTAAATCCAACACGGCTTCTGAAATCGGTTTGGCGCTGGGAGCGGCCTGAACGTAAGGGTCCAGAAACTGCCGGAACCGGGCAAGGTTCTCGGCCCAGTCTTCAGGAAAGAGGTAAAGACATTGTAAAGCATAATACGCCCGGCTGGCGGGCGTGACGGCATCTTCAGGTGTCAGCACATCCGAATCCCGCAGGACAAGTGCATTGTTCATGACGCGAAGCGACGCGTTCTGCGCGCCGACGTTTTCGATCACGGCACCGTTGATGATGATGCGCTGGCTTTTGCGGAGGTGGATATTAAGGGGCATGAGCCATTCCCGGAAAGCGAAGAAGAAAGGGAATTGATAATAAAGAGGCCGGAGAAGGATAGCCACCCTTCCCCGGCCCCATATCAGGCGAACCCTAGACTTACCGGAAGAGACCCAGGATCGACTGTTCGGACTGACCAGCGAACGACAGGGCCTGAATACCCAGCTGCTGCCGGGTCTGCAGGGCCAGAAGGTTTGCACCCTCTTCGTTGAGGTCGGCCACGGTCAATTTACCGGCACCGGTTTCAAGTGTGTTGATGTATTCCTGCGTGAAGTCGGAACGCACCTGCAAGATGGCGACGTTGGTCGCGAGCGTTGCGGACTGCGACTGCACGTTGGAGATCACCTGGTCAAGCCGGGTGATGGCCAAGTCGGCCTGAGCGTTGAAGGAAGCCAGGTCGGAGGAGTCATCGAAGTTGAAGCTGGACAGCAACTCCGAGAAGCCAAGGATACCGGAGATCACCGCATCCGTACTAACACCGGCAGCACCGATAGCGGCACCGGCGGACGTCAGGAAGAAAGCGGACGACTGGAAGTCGATCCCATCCACATCCAGCTTGGAGTCCGTTTTATCGGAGAACCGGACGGAAAGCTTGGAAGCCGAGGAGTTCAACAGGTTCAAACCTTGGTAGCTCGCATCGTCGACCAGTTTTTCGATCTGGCTGGCGATTTCCTTCAGCTGGGCACCAAAATCTTTACGTTGGGTTTCGTCACCGGACCGGGCACTGTCAACAATACCCTTGAGCTGGCTGACGAGGCTTTCGATCGCTTCCGTTGCTTTCAGCGCGGTATCGAGAGCCGAAATCCCCTGGTCCACCGCAGATTTACGGTTGCCGAGGTCGGTTGCACGGTCGGAGAGCGATTTGGCTTGGAAGAACTTCACAGCGTCATCGGTCGGGCTGGCAACTTTCAAGCCCGTGGACAGACGGCTTTGTGTACGGTCGATCAAGCCGGAGGTGTTTTGAAGAGACAGCAGGTTCGAGCGAACGGCTGTCGAAAGTGTAAGGTCGGACATAACACGAATCCCTTTCTAGGATGGTCACCATTCATGCGTGCTTCTCACGCGGCCAAGATATTAGCAGGCTAAATTTCGTTTCGCCACAAAAATCATCTTCTTTTTTCGGCCTCGTGAGAGCACTTGGCGGCCCTAACGCATCCTTTGTGACGCCGGTCACGTTCGCTCTGGCACAAAAAGGGGCCGACACATCACAGTATCGACCCCAAAGGCCCAAAAAGCATCAACCAGAGAGCGTTAATCAGAGAGCGAAAGGTCAGGCTCTAGCCGAAGAGGCCCAGGATCGACTGTTCCGATTGTCCGGCGAAGGACAGCGCCTGAATACCCAACTGTTGACGGGTCTGGAGCGCCAAAAGGTTCGCCCCTTCCTCGTTCAGGTCGGCCACCGTCAGCTTGCCGGCACCGGTCTCAAGCGTGTTGATGTATTCCTTGGTGAAGTCGGACCGCACCTGCAAGATGGCCACGTTGGTCGCGAGCGTTGCCGACTGCGATTGCACGTTGGAGATCACCTGATCGAGACGGGTGATGGCCAAGTCAGCCTGGGCGTTGAAGGAGGCCAGGTCTGAGGAGTCGTCGAAGTTGAAGCTGGACAGCAACTCCGAAAAGCCAAGAACGCCGGAGATCACCCCATCCGTGCTGACACCCGCCGCGCCGATGGCGACACCGGCGGAGGTCAGGAAGAACGCGGACGATTGGAAATCGATCCCATCCACATCCAGCTTTGAATCTGTCTTATCGGAGAAGCGAACGGAAAGCTTGGAGGCTGAGGAGTTCAGCAGGTTCAAACCTTGGTAGCTCGCGTCTTCCACCAGCTTCTCAATCTGGTCGGCGATCTCGCGGAGTTGGGCACCGAAGTCCTTGCGCTGCGTCTCGTCGCCGGACCTCGCGCTGTCCACGATCCCTTTCAACTGGCTGACCAACTGTTCAATGGCCTCGGTCGCCTTCAGCGCCGTGTCCAACGAAGAAATTCCCTGATCGACCGCCGATTTTCGGTTTCCCAAATCGATCGCCCGGTCAGAGAGCGACTTCGCCTGGAAGAATTTCACGGCGTCATCCGTGGGGCTCGCGACCTTCAACCCGGTCGACAATCGACTCTGCGTCCGGTCAATGAAGCCTGCGGTGTTCTGCAGGGACAGCAGGTTGGAGCGAACAGCAGTCGAAAGCGTAATATCGGTCATGGCCTCGGCCTTCCTGGCATCAAGTGTCGCAAGCACCTACCCCATGGGATAAGAGCGTCCTTCCAGGCAATAGAACCCACTAAGGTTAACAAAGCTTAAAGCGCCAGGATCGTTGATACCACGATTTGCTGATCGTCAGCCGTGAGATCAGGGCTGGAGGGAAGACAGAGACAGTCCCGTTGCAGGGACGCCGCCATTTCACCACCCAGAACACGGGGAGGACGGCCGTCGCCCCCCTGCTGCGACGCACTAAGGTGCAGTGGCTCCCAGAAGGGTCTGCTGTCGATTCCCTCTGCCCGCAGGGCTGCCATCGCCTGGCGGGACGTAAACCCGCATTGATCAGGCCAGAGTCGCAGGGTCGAAAGCCAACAGGCGGCCTTCACAGCCTGTCCCGAAGGCATCATCTGCAGGCCCGGGCGGTCGGCGAAGGCATCCGCATAGACCGCAAAGATCTCCCGACGGCGCGATAGCTTTGCCTCCAGGCGTTCCAGTTGAGCCAGGCCAACGGCGGCCTGCAGGTTGGTCAGGCGATAGTTGAAACCCATCTCCTCGAAGGTTCCCTCAATCGGATCCAACTTGGCCTGGGTGCTCAGATGACGGCAACGTTCCACCTGTGCGTCGTCCCGTCCGATCACCATACCGCCCCCACCGGCGGTGACCAGCTTGTTGCCATTGAAGCTGAAACAACCGAAATCCCCCAGCGTCCCCGCCGGGTGCCCATCAAACGTCGCCCCCAAAGCCTCGGTCGCATCTTCGATGACGGGCAATCCATAGCGTTCGGCCAGGGCCAAGAGCGCCGTCATATCGACCATGCCGCCCATCAAATGCACGGGCAGAAGTGCTGCGATCCGCTTTCCCGAGGCCTTCTCCCTCAGATAGCCGTCCGAATGCCGGCAGTCATCCGCCAAAAAGGCCTCGGCCAAGGCAACATCGAATTGCCAGTCGGCTTCGAAACTATCGACAAAGACGGGCTCCGCCCCGCAATAGCGTATGGCGTTCGCCGTGGCGACAAAGGTCAGCGTAGAGGTCAGGACCAGATCACCCGGCTTCACACCTGCGACCAACAAAGCCAGGTGCAGCGCTGCCGTGCCGCTTTGCACGGGCACGGCTTTCTCGACGCCGAGACGCTTCGCGAAGGCGGCTTCGAAGCCATTAACGAAAGGCCCTGCGGTGGACACCCAGCCGGTCTCGACACAATCGCGCAGATAGGCCGCCTCGTTGCCGTCCAGCACCGGCACGGACAAGGGAATGCGGATTGGCGGATCAGACAACATAGCCGCTGCCATTCAAGCCGCCCTGGTCCTTGACCCAGGCAATCGTCCGGTCGAGCCCCTCTTCCAACGACACCTGGGGTGCCCAGTGCAACAAATTCTTGGCCTTGGTGTTATCTGACAACAGACGCTCCACCTCACTGGCCTCCGGGCGGAGACGGTTCTGCTCCGAGATCAGGTCCAACTCCCGACCGACCCGTTTGCCGATCAGGACGGCCAGATCGCCGATGGAGATTTCCCGTCCTGTGCCGAGATTGATGGTTTCCCCGTCAACGCCGGAGGTTTTGGCCGCCCTCAAGAAGCCCGCAACCGTATCCGAGACAAAGGTAAGGTCGCGGGTCGGCGTCAGGTTGCCGATGCGCACTTCCGCACCAGAGACCGCCTGGGAAATGATCGTCGGAATGACGGCCCGCAGCGACTGACGCGGGCCGAAGGTGTTGAAGGGCCGCAGGATAACCACCGGCAGCTCAAACGATTTGATGTAGGCCTCGCACATCTTGTCGGCTGCGATCTTGCTGGCCGAATAGGGCGACTGGCCTTGCATGGGGTGGTCTTCGTCGATGGGCACGCGCAGGGCCGTACCGTAGGTTTCGCTGGTCGAGGTCTGAATGATGCGGGAGACACCGCAATCCCGTGCAGCCTCCAGTATGTTCAGCGTACCTTCCACATTGGTCCGCACATAAGATCGAGGGGCGACATAGGAATAAGGAATCCCGATCAGCGCGGCGAGGTGCAGGATGGTATCGCAGCCCGCGACCGCCCGGCGCACGAAATCGCCATCCTGGATATCACCAGCCAGCACCTCGACGTCGCGGACGGCTTCACTGGAGTCCAACCAGCCCTTGGATCCGAGCGCGTTGTAGTGAACCATCGCTTTCACATCGGCACCTTCGCCGACCAGGGCTTCCACCAAATGGCTGCCGATGAAGCCGCCGGCACCGGTGACGAGTACGCGTCCGAGAGGACGATCTGTGATCTGTTCGGTCATGTTCCGATCCTCTCCTCGGGCCTACAGGCTGCCCATCCAACCCGGCAGGGCCTCATAGACCGCAAGCCCCTGATCGCCGCTCCGTTCCGGGTGAAACTGACAGGCGAAAATCGCACCCTGGGCCACGGCTGAACAAAAAGCCAGATCGCCGAAGGCCGTATCGGAAGCGATGACGGTCTCGTCCTCGGGCTCCACAACGTAGGAATGGACGAAGTATTGCCAGGCACCATCGGGCAACTGGTCAAGGGGGGTCCCTTGCGCCGCCGCACGCTTATTCACCTGACACCAGCCGACACTCGGAACCTTCAGGAGACCTCTGGGCAGCCGCTTCACACGCCCCTTGATCAGGCCCAAACCTTTGTGGCTGCCGAATTCCTCGCTTGTCTCAAAAAGCAACTGAAGACCGAGACAGACACCGATCAGCGGCCTGCCCGCCGCGACCCGCTCACGCAGGGCTTCGTCCAAGCTGGCGCGCGCAAGGTCTGCGATGGCATCGCCAAAGGCACCGACACCCGGCAAAAGAACGGCATCGGCCTTTCGGACTTCGTCGGCATCGCCGGTAATCGTCGGTGAAAAACCGGCCCGTTCGACCGCACGGGCGATGCTGAACAGATTTCCCATTCCGTAGTCGATGATCGCGAGGGAGGTCATCAGGCTGCCACCTCCTGGGTGGGACGGACAGGAATGCCCGCATCCAGCAGCGTCTGCTTGGTTGCGACCAGGCCCGCAGGTGCCAGGCGATTGATCTGGCGACCCGTCTTCAGGAAGTTGATGTTTCCTTCGTCACTGAAAGCATCGCTGTCCACGGGCAGGGTCTGGATGAGGTGGTAATGCAGCAGTGACGACAGGCTGACGGCATCGGCTGCCCCGCCCGTCACCACCTCGGCCACATGGTCGACAGAGCCCGCTCCGCCCGCCGCGATCACCGGGACGGTCACCGTGCTGGATATCCGCTTGGTGAGTTCCAGATCGAAACCCTGCCCCGTGCCATCCCGGTCGATGGACTGAACCAGCAGCTCGCCCGCCCCGCGCGAGACGGCCTCTTCCGCCCAGGCGAAGGCATCCTTGCCCGACTCCTCGCGACCGAAATCGGTATAGGCCTCATATCGATCATCGCCGTGACGGATCGCCTCGATGGAAACCACGATGGTGGAGGAACCAAAAGTCCGCGCCGCCTCGTTGATCAGATCCGGATTGCGCACGGCGGCGGTATTCAGGGCAACCTTGTCGGCCCCGGCGCGCAGCACCGTGCGGATATCGTCAATCGTCCGCAGCCCCCCCGCGACAGTCAGCGGCACGAAGGTCTCCCGCGCTGTGCGCTGCACGAGGTCGAGCAGGCTGTTACGTTCATAGAGACTGGCCACCGCATCGACGTAGATGATCTCGTCCGCACCGGCTTCGTAGTAGGCCTTGGCGAAGGCTTCGGGTTTGCCCATCACACGCAGGCCTTCAAACCGTATCCCCTTAACCAGGTTCGGACCTTTAATCTCCAAACGAGGAATGATGCGGACGGTCACGGTTGGCTTGCCTGTTTTTGTGGAAGGTGGGCAGGATAGGCTTTGGGAACACTGACCAGCGGTCTAAGTCTAGGGTTGAGAGTGTTAGAGAGCGGGATTCCCCTTGTCCAGCGTTTATAAAGACAGGTGTGCCTGGTGAGACAGACTGTGGTTCGGCTATGAAGACGCTGATTGTCGGTGCTGCGCTTGGCTACAATGCGGACAAGCTCGCCCCCTTCGTGATCTCGCTGCGCCGGGCAGGCTATCTGGGCGACTGCCTGCTTTTTTGCGACTACCCCGCGCCCGACGCGCGCACGCAGAAGCTTCTTGAGACCTGGCGGATCGACTGGGAACCGTTCCAGATGCCGGAACCTGCACCCTGCTGCCCCCATATGGCGCGACACTACAAGCTTGCGGCATTTTTGGACAGCGACCGGGGACGGTCCTACGACTACTTTCTACACTGCGACACCCGAGATGTGGTTTTCCAGTCCGATCCCTTCGCCGTCGATCTGTCTGTTCCGCTCTATCACTTCGCCGAAGAGGGTCGACGCCTGATCGGCCAATCGGAATCGAACCGCGACTGGGTACGGGCCGGGTTTGGCGAAGCGGCTCTGCGGCGTCTGGAGGCCAAGGCGATCTTCTGTGGCGGCACGATCCTGGGATCAGCGCTGGGGATGCGCGCCCATGTCTCGGCGACCCTGAAACTCGCCGAGCACCTGAACCCCGACAGCCTGTTCATGCCGGGCATTGATCAGGCGACGCATTTGATGATCGTCCACCAGGGGATCGTCCCAGGGGCGGTCCTGGTGCCGAATCAGAAACTGGTCAACACCCTGGGCCTGGTTCCACGGGCGGACCTCAGCCTGCGCAACGATGGCTTCATCGTGAACCGGGACGGATCGATCAGCGCTGTCATTCACCAATATGACTATCCGGGATACGAAGACATCAACCAGGCCATCTTGGCACGCTACCGGGCAGACCTGGCGTTCGGCGGAGCTACCCCGTGACGGAAGCAGGGACCGTCCTTGCCCGAGCGGCACAGGCTTTTCAGCAGGGCGAACTGACGGAGGCCGACTCGCTGCTGGACGACCTGCTGCGCGAGACCCCTGACCTCGCCGAGGCGCATCATCTTCGCGGCCTTGTCCGCCATGCTGCGGGGGATGCCAAAACCGCCCGCCTGCTGCTGGGACGGGCGGCGCAGCTCAAACCCCGTGATCCGGACATCCTGACCAACCTTGGAACAATCGCCCTGGCCGCCGGGGACATGGCTGTTTCAGGCGAAGCCCTGAAACGCGCGCGCCTGCTCCGGCCAGAGGATCCCCGGGTTCTGGGCCCCCTGGCCTTCTGGTGCTGGCAGGCGGGCGACCGGACAGCGGCAGAAGGCCTCTACCGGCAGGCTCTCCAGGCCGCGCCCGGCGATCCGGCCCTGATGTCCGGGTTGGGCGGATTGCTGGTCGCCCAGCAGCGCGCAGATGAGGCGCTTTCGGTTTTGAACCGGGCGCTCGACCAGGACCCCGGGTTCCAGGAGGCGCGGCGCAATCTGGCCCTGGCCTTGATCCAGTTGGGCCGGGGCCGGGAAGCCCTGACGGAAGCCGAAACCCTGGTCGCCCAAAAGCCCGAAAGCGGCGAAATACAAGGCCTCGCCGCCGAAGCCCACATGGCCCTGAACGACCCCGAACGTGCCCTGCACCACCAAGTTCAGGCCGTCGAGTTGCAGCCCTGGCTCACGGCCCCCCGCGTCCGGTTGGGCGAATGCCTGCAAGCCGCGGGACGGCTGGGCGAGGCGATGCGGCTCTGGGAAGACGTGCTCCGGATCGAACCCGATAACGCCGACGCTCTCTACAACCGGGGCATGGGCCGCTTTGCCCTGGGACTTGCCGATGAGGCTTTGAGCGATCTGGAGCGGGCGGCGGCTTTGAAGCCTGAACAGACGGCGCTTCTCGACACCTTCATTTCCTGCCAGCTCTATGCCCAGGACTGCGGCCCGGAGGAGCGCCTTCGACCAAGGACAAGGCGGGCAGAACCCCTGAACGCGGCAACCCCCGACCGGCCACCGATGCGGGAACTGGAAGAGGGCAACCGGTTCACCATCGGCTTTCTTTCCAGTGGTTTTCGCGAATATGCCCACATGTCACTGTTTTTGGGCCCGCTCCAGGCCTGGGACCAGACCAGGACCGACATCGTTCTCTTTTCGACCACGCCCAAACCCGATGGCTGGACCCCCGTCTTCGAGCGGCACGCGACGCGGTTTTTCGACCTGGCGGGGATGAGCCTGGAGGCCCGCGCCGAAACTGTCAGGGCCGCGGGGATCGACGTGCTGGTCGAGATGGACGGCCATGTGCGCGGCAATAGCCTGGATCTCCTGGCGCGCCGCCCCGCGCCGGTTCAGGCCGTCTGGATGGATGCCGTCTCGACAACGTGCCTGGACGCCGTGGACGCTTTCATCGGGGATGCCATCCAATCGCCGGAAGCCGATGACGGGCTCTATTCGGAACGGGTGATCCGGCTGGGCGGTGACCATACCTGCTTCCGCCCCCCGGCCTATGGACCGGACCACACGCCGCTTCTGCCCTCCAGGGGAAGTCTTCTGTCGGGCGGGCCGCTGACCTTCGGTTGTTTCAGTGCCAGCTTCAAGCTGTCGCCCCGCTGCCTCGAAGCCTTTGCCGAGATTCTGAACACTCTGCCGGACAGCCGATTGGTGCTGAACTCCCCCGGTTTCGATCAGCGCGACATCGCGCGGGCCTTTCTCGACCGGCTCGCTGCCCTGGGCCTTTCAGAAGACCGCATCACCTTGATCCCGGGGGCCGGCCATCATGCCTTCATCGGGGCATATGACCAGATTGACGTCGCGCTCGATTCGACCCCCTATTCCGCCGGTGTGACGGCCTGCGAGGCGCTTTGGATGGGGGTCCCGGTGATTGCCTGGAAGGGCAGGCGCTTCGTCAGCCGCCATGCCGCCAGCCACCTGTACCATGCCGGGCTGGCCGAATGGATCGCGGAAGACAAGGCCGACTTCGTGGCCAAGGCCGTCGCTCTCGGGCGGGACAAGGATACTCTGGCCGAAGCCCGGAAGGGATTGAGGGAACGCTTCGTGGCTTCGCCCGTATGCGACAGCGCAGGATTCGCGAGGGATTTCGATACCAAATTGCGCGCGCTCTACCGTCAGATATCCGCCTCAGGCTCAGGCTGAAACCGCGACGCCGCAAGCGGCAAGAATATCTCTGGCCCGGTGGGTCCAACTGTGAGCGGAAGCCACCAGGGCTCGCCCGGTCGCGGCGATGGCCCCGGCCTTTTCCGGCTCCGCCAAGAGAGCTTCCACTTTCGAGCGGGCGGACTCTGGCGAGATCACGGCACAGGAATGGCCGTCCCGGTAGGTCTCTTGGACAAAGAGATTGCCATCGGTCGCCAGCACGGCCCCGGCGGCACTGGCGTAGAACATCCGCTCATGGCTGGACAAAGGGTTCACGCCCAGCAGGTTCAAACAGATTTTCGACCGCCCCATGGCCTCGACCACCTGATCGAAGGATTGCGGCCCGAGAAACCGGAAGCCGCCGGGAGGCCTGGAAAAGAAGTCCCGCGAAACCTGCCCGATGACAGTAACAGGAAGCCCCTCCAGCGCCGTCAACACCCGGTAACGCAGGTGAGCCTCCGCGTAGCCATAGGCCATCTGCCCCACCTGAAAGAGGCTTTCATCGTCCAACTGCTCCAGCCCGATCCCTTGCGCCGAAAAGGCCGCAGGAAAGGCCTCCGAGGTCTCCTGCCCGGCCACCAGGCGATCAGCAAATTCCAAGGTCGCCCGGGCGACGGGAGGGGGCGCTTCCGCCAGATGGGCCTGGAAAGCATCGCGAGCGTGCTGACGTTCCAGCCTTCCCGGAAACAGAATATCGATTTCGCGTTCGGGGATCGGCATCGGCGGCTCGGGCGTGACCGATGCCGCATGGTGCAGGCGAATATGGCTTCTGTTGATTCCAAGCTTGCTGAGAAAAGCCGGACTGTCGCTGTCCATGAAGCCGACAACGGCTTGGTCCGGCAACGCGCGCAGACGCTCTACATGCTGATAGGCGTGATCGATAATGATGGAAAACCGCCTGAACGGTTCGGCATCGGGCAATCGGACCCGCGCATTGACGTCGACCAACAGGGTCTTCTCCGGTCCGGCTTTGGCCCCTTCCGCCAAGGCCTGGAGAAAAGGTGCGGCATCGGACCCGTCGATGGCCGGCAGGAAAACCTGGGTCTCAAATCCCAAGCCTTCAAAAGCCGCGCCCAGGTCCCGCACCAGACGGGGGTGAAAGTGGTTCGGCACATTGTGGGTGACAAGGATGATCCGTTCGATGGTCATAAGATGCGGCTGTCCGGCCCGTTACCAGGCGCTCCATCCTCCGTCCACCGCCAGCACCTGGCCCGTGATATAGCCAGCCAGATCACTCGCCAGAAAACCGATGGCCGCGGCCACATCGGCCTCGACCGCCATGCGGCCCATGGGCACTTTTTCGCAGTAGCGCCCCTGAAAGGCGGGGTCCTGTCCACGTTCAATGCCGCCCGGACGAACGGCATTGACGCGGATGTCGGGGGCCAGTGTTGTCGCCAGCCAGCGGCAAAGCTGTTCCAGTCCCCCCTTGGAGGCACCATAGGCTGCCGGATTTCCAAGGGTCGTGCCCTCGTAGAGACCCCAATCCGGCCCGTGGGCACCATAGATCGACGAGACCAGGACAACCGCTCCCTGCCCTGAAGCCTTCAGGTGCGGGGTTGCAGCCTGGACCAGGTTGAAGACGGACGTCAGGTTGACTTCGACCGCGCGCCGCCAGGTCTCCAGGCTTTGCTGTTCGAAAGGCACCGCCCAGCCGTCAAGATCGCTCGTGCCCACAAAGGCCGCATTGGCGACAATGATGTCGAGCCGTGCGCAGGCCTCGACCACCTGGGTGGGCAGGGCTCGTGTTGCGGCTTCGTCCTCGAGATCCACCGTGAAGCCGAAAGACCCCAGGCCTTCGGCCGACGTCCGATCAGCCACACAGACCGTGGCACCCAGGTCTTCGAAAAAGCCAACGGTTGATCGGCCCAGGTGTCCCGCCCCGCCGGTGACCAGGACGACGCGCCCGGACAGATCGAAGCCCTTGGGTAGTTTAGGCGGCATCATGCAGCATCCTCTTTCGCAACGATCAGAGCCTCGGCGATTTGCCAGTCGAGCGGTGTATCGATATCCAGGGCACGTTCCTCCGGCACCTCGACCATGCCGACCCGCCCTTCGAAGAGGCCCATTTTAAGCTTCACGAAGCCCGGATCAGCAACATAGCAGACCGTGGTCATGTCAAAGAGCGCGGGGGCATCCTGGCGGCGGATGATCTTTTCCATCGGCTGAGCCAGGCCAGCGAGACCGGCATCATCCAGGCGCACCATGTTGAAAGCCGGATGACGCTTGGCGGGCATGGCCGTGATGACGACGTCCACATCGCCTTCGGCATAGCGATCCAGGCAGGCCGAGACATCCTGCGGTGCCCGGAGCGGTGCCGTGGGCGGAACGGAGACGAACAGGCTGGTGTCCGGGCAGGCCTGCAACGCATGACGCCAGGCGAGCCATTCCGGCGCGTCGTCCGCCGCCAGTTCGGCGGGGCGCAGAAACGGCACCTCCGCCCCGGCCCGCTCGCCCTCTTCGGCCAGGGCCGGATCATCGGTCGACAGGACAACCCGCTTGATCGCCGGTACACCCTTGGCGCAATCCACCGCCCGCGCGATCAGGGATCGCCCGGCCAGGGGGCGGATGTTTTTTCCCGGAACTCCTTTCGAGCCACCACGGGCAAAGATGAAGGCGGTAACGGTCATGGTGTTTCCTTGATCGGGCCTTTCACCCCTGAGGCCTCGGCGGCTTCGATGATCCTGAGCACGGCCGTCGCTTCTGACAAGTCCGCTGCGCCAGAAGTGCCGCCGCCGATCAGGCCCAGGAAGTCTTCCAGTTGGTCAGCGTACATGTCGCCCTCGGGCAGGCTGAGGGCCTTCGTGACGCCGCTTGGATCGGTAAAGGCGACCCGGCAGCTGATCATATCCCAGTGCAGGCTGCCGTACGTTCCTTCGACCGCGCCGAGGCGCACCGGTGGGTCGGCGTGAAAATCCAGGTCTACCCCGGCGCGCATCCCGTCGAAGTCGAGCAGAAGGCTGGCCGCCTCCTCGACCTCAAGGCCGAGCGGCCCCCCCTTTGTCAGCTCCGCCTGGACGCCGGGCCGGTCTCCCAGACCGAACTGGCGGGCAATCAAGAGGGCAAGATCGATTTCGTGGCTGAGTTCGCGCAACACCCCACCGCCCAGATCCTTCCGGGCGGATACGCCGGAGCGCCAATCACTGCCCGGGCGCCATTGGGACAAATGCTGACCAACCCGAAGGCGCAAGGATTGCGGCCTGCCCACCTTTGCCAGGTTATCCATTACGCAGCGCACCACCGGATGAAACCTCAGACAATAGGCGACACGGGCGGGCGCGGTCTCTGGCAAGGCGGGAGAAAGTACGCTCAGTTGATGGCTCAAGGGCTTCTCGATCAGGCAGGTGATCTGGGCTTCAAGCAGGCGGCGGGCGGCTTCCACATGGAAAGGTGCCGGGGTCGCGATGATCGCCGCTTGGGGTTTTCCGGCAATGGCCTGATCGAGAGAAAAGACCACTTCGGCTTCTGATGTGTCATCCCCAAAGGTCTCGGCCCGGCGCAGAACCAGAGGGACATCGCCGGGAAAGCGGGAACGGACCAGCTGCAAGTGCCGCCGTCCGATGGAGCCGAGCCCGCAAATCAGAAATCTCATCGGTTTTCTTCTGGCCTGTTTGCCGGAGGACCCGGCACCGAATCCGTTGCCAGGAGTATACGCCAGACGGCCGATTTCCGGCACAACCCGGAAAATCGTGACCGGCAGACCCTGCAATTATTGCCGGGCGGCAAGGGAAAAAACCCAATAGCCGCTGGCGGGAATCCAAAATAAATACATAAAAACAGCACCTTAACCTCACCAAAACAAACTGGCCCGCCCCTTGCTGAATAGGGCTCGAGCGAATTCCCGTCGCAGGTCCAGAGAGAAGGTCCGGCGACAACAGACTCCTCTAAGGGACGGAGAAAGAAAAATGGATGTTTCAGAGGTCAAATCCCGCATCTTCGGCGGAAACGTCAGCCAGGCTGGTCAGGCGCAGCAGACGCTGGAGGGCCTGGGCGGCCTGCCGGTAAACTTCGCCGATATGATGCAGTTGGCCACCGGGCGCGTGGACAGCACCTTGCAGACCATTACCGACCGGGGCGGCATCGCGACCGTTGAACACGGCAATGACCGCCCGGACACCCGTCCCGAACCGGAAACCAATCGGTCCGAACGGGAACCGCAGCGCGACGATACAGCCCGCGCACAGGATGACCGCGTCGACGACCGACCCGACACGAACCGCCAGGACCGGGGCGACCAGGGGCCCCGCGACGAGCCGCGCGATGCCAATTCGAACAGCAACGATGACGTCGTGGCCCGGGATCGCGACAGCGGTGATGTGCGCGACAACAAGTCCGCCTCTGACACCTCCTCCTCCGACAAGGGCGCATCCGACAAGGCCAGTGCTGACAGCGGCGAACAGAATATGTCGGACAGCAATCAGCAGATGGCCGGCCAGAACAAGCAGGGCCCGCAGCAGAACCAGGGTGGTGCCGAGGCAGCCCAGGCGGCTGTTCAGAACCCCGGACTGACACCTGAACAGATGCTCGCAGGTGCCGTTGCCGGTGCGGCTCAACAGGCGCAGAACACGCAAGGGCAGCAGGCGCAGGTTGTTGACCCGAATGCCCAGGCCCAGAACGCGACAAGCCAGAACCAGGCACAGACGGTCGTCGCCGCTGCCGCCACCCAGCAGGGTGCGCAGAAACAGCAGGCCGGCCCGCAGAATGGCCAGGCCCAGAACACAGGCCAAGGAAAGGCCGATGCCCAGGCGGCAGCCCAGGCTCAGGCGGATGCCAGCAAGAATGCGGATAAGGCCGCGAGCCAGCCGAAGACACAAACCAACGCCGCCCAGCAGGCAGCCGACCTGTCTCAGAAGCTGGGAGAGGGCCAGAAGCTGGACGTCCAGGTTCAGGTGAACCGCGAAGTGGTCACGGACAAGGCCGGCCAGCAGGCTCAGGCGGGCGCGAACGAACAACAGCCGACGCTGCGGAGCCAACAGAACCCCAATGCCGGGCAGATCGGCATGGCTGCCCAACAGACGCAGCAACAAAATCAGAACCAGGCCCAGCAGGCGCAGAATGCCGGGGCAAAGCAGGCCGTCCAAGCGGCAAGTGGGCTTGATGCCAAGGCCGCCGCCCCGCAAGCCCAGGTGGCTCAGGCCAATCTGAATTCCGGCCCGCAAGGCATGGTCCAGGCCGATGCCGCAGCCGCCGCCAATACCAACACGGCAGGCAACACCCACACCAACGCGGCGAACGATCCGAAGGCCATAGCCCAACAGACCAAGCCGCAAAGCCAGGCCCAGAACGTCGCCGACCAGGTGAATGTTTCGATCACCAAGGCGCTGGCCGACGGCGAAGACCGGATTTCGATCCAGTTGAAGCCGGCGGAACTGGGTCGGGTGGAAGTCCAACTCGAACTGGCCAAGGACGGCAAGGTCTCCGCCGTTGTGACCGTCGAGAAGCAGGAAACCCTCGACCAGTTGAAGGCCGATGCGAAGCAGCTGGAGAAAGCGCTTCAGGATGCCGGTCTGCAGGCCGATTCAAGCTCGCTGTCCTTCAACCTTCGCGAACAGGGTGACGGCAGCGCCTTTGCCCAGAACGGAAACGGAAAAGGCGGCTTCGGCGATCAATCTGCCGTCTCCGAAGACCCCGTCCAGGCCGCGCTGGAAGAGGTAACCGAGAACTTTGTCGGGATCCGACCCGACGGTCGGGTGGATTTCCTGGCTTAACGGCCAGGTTCCCCCATCGGATCAACCCTTAACCATGTGAGTGCAGGATCATGCCTATCATCGGAAACAGTCTGTCGGCGACCCAATCGAATGCGACCGGCACCCAGGCGACGCAGGATCAGCAACAGCTGGAAGAGGACCTGAACCAGTTCCTCACCCTGCTGGTCACCCAGCTGCAGAACCAGGACCCGCTGGACCCGATGGACGCCAACGAGTTCACGGCCCAGTTGGTCGCCTTCGCGGGCGTTGAACAGGCGATCCACACCAACTCGAACCTGGAAACGCTGATCGGCCTGAACCAGAACACCCAGATCGCCGACATGGTGAACTACATCGGCAATGCCATCACCGCCGTCGGCGACGAGTTGCCCCTCGAAGATGGTGTCGCCCAGTTCACCTACACGCTGGATACCAACGCGGAGGCGACCACCGTCTCCATCGCCGGGCCGGATGGGACGATCTACTACTCGGTCGACGGCAATACCTCTGCCGGCACTCATGCCGTGGTTTGGGACGGCAAGACCAATGGCGGTCAGCAACTGGACGACGGGGCCTATCAATTGATCGTCAGCCCGATCAATGCCGACCGGGAGCCAATGGACGTGACGACCACCGTGACCGGCAAGGTGACCGGGGCGGGATCCGAGAACGGAAACGTCACCCTGTCGATGGGCTCCATCGTGGTCGACCAGGCGGATGTCCTGGCGGTGCAGGAATACAACGTGCCGCAACTCGACGCCGAAGAATAGACAGACAGACAGTCAGTCAGAAGAGACGTGCAGCTTAAAGGTGGCCAGAAGGCCGCCGCCCGGGAGAGCGAAAACAGCCACTCGGGCAAATCAAACAGAAGGATTGAATGGGTATGCGTCGGCGGCGGAACCCGACAAGAAGGTCAGCCCGCCAACACGGAATTCAGGGACGGCGCGTTGAGCAAGCGCGGCCCGGCCCGGTGAAGGAGAAAAGGTTATGTCACTCTATGGTGCATTGTTTTCGGGGGTGTCCGGCCTGCAGGCGCAATCCAGCGCCATGGGCGCCATCTCAGATAACATCACGAACGTCTCCACGGTGGGGTTCAAGGGAACCACGGTCAACTTTCAGACCCTGGTAACCACCCAGACCTCGGCGACCTTCTATTCCGCTGGTGGTGTGCAATCCAGGCCCCGGCAGAACGCGGACATCCAAGGCTTGCTTCAGGCCTCGTCGTCATCGACGGACTTCGCGGTTTCCGGCCAGGGTTTCTTCGTTGTCAACGAAGCCTCCCAGCCGGGGATTTCGAACGAGTTCCTGTTCACCCGATCCGGTTCGTTCCGGCTGAACGACGAAGGCTTCCTGCAGAACTCCCAGGGGTTCTTCCTGCAGGGTTGGCCGACGGACGCCAGCGGCAACGTCACCCCGGCGAACGAAAGCCTCTCGATTGCCAACCAGAACATCATCTCGACCGATTATCTGGAATCGATCAACCTGAACCGGGTTGGCGGTACGGCGGCAGAGACGACCTCGATCGGCGTAGGCGCGAACCTGCCGGCGACGGCGGACCCCTATGACTCTTCGCTGCCGAACCCGACCACACAGGCCGGCTACCAGAAGACGGACGTTCAGTTCTTCGACACCCTTGGCACGGCGAATACGATGTCGTTCGAATACACCAAGACGTCGACGGCGAACGAATGGAACCTGACCGCCGAGCCGCCGCTGGGCGTGGCCTATGCGACGCTGGAAAATGCCTCCAGTCAGGTGGTCATGGCGATCGGTCAGTTGGAGTTCACAGGGATCCCGGGGACGGGTGCAACGGTCACCATCGGCGGTTCGGTTTACACCTTCACGACCGGTGCCAATACCACAACGTCGGATAACATCATCTCGACCAACGGTGCCACCCTGGCCCAAGTGGTCAGTGACCTGATCACGGAACTCAACACCGACTTTGCCGGTTCGCGATTTGCGGCAAAGGATGGGACGGCAACGACCATCATCTTTGAAGAAAACGGCACCGGCAGCATGGCCTTCAGCGGCCTGACCGGCCTGACGATTTCGGGTTCCACCGGGATTGCCACGAAGCAGGGCCAGGCGACCAACAACTTCACGGTGCCCCAAATCACGGCTACGACCACCAGTTCGTTCGTGTTCCAGGCCGATGGATTGCCGGGCGCAATCGAACCGACCGTGCTCTCCCTGCACAACTTCACCAATGGTGCGGCGGACTTCAACAACACCGACCTCAACGCGGACGGTGTAACGGATGTCGCCAAGATCGCGCTGGACTTCGGGGACACCTCGGAAGCCAACGGCTTGACCCAGTTCGGTGGGGACTTCACCCCGATCTTCATTCAGCAGAACGGATCGCAGTTCGGGACCTTCGCCGGTGTGACGGTGGATACCTCGGGGCTGGTGACCGCGCTGTTCGACAACGGGGAAACCCGAACGGTATTCCAGATCCCGGTTGCGACCTTCGTGAACCCGAACGGGCTGGAAAGCCGGACGGGTAACGTCTGGAACTCAACCGAGGCCTCTGGCGACTATACCCTGCGGGTGGCCGATAACGGCTCCGCCGGTCAGACCATCCAAGGTGCCTTGGAGGCCTCCACCGTGGACATCGGGGAAGAATTCACCAACATGATCGTGGTGCAGCGGGCCTATTCCGCAGCGGCCAAGGTGATTTCGACCACAGACGAAATGCTGGAAGAGCTGGTCCGGATCAAGCGATAAGCCTGACCCCTTTCAGCAGACCTTTTCTCACCCCTTACGCCCCGGCCGACGCCGGGGCGTTTTTCTTTGCCGAGGTTTCAATCTCTGGCTGGCCCCAACTCGAGTTGCCGAACGATATAGTCCCGCATCCGGACAGCCGGTGCGGTCAGGCCCGCCGCCTCGATCAGGGCGATTTCAGTGTCTTCCAGTTGGGGCAGGCCAAGGCTTTCTTCACTGAGAATGGCCAGATCAGACGGGACCATGTCTTTCGGCAAGACGCTCAGCCCCAGGCCCGCGCGCACTGCCGCCTGGGTTCCCGCAAGCGAAGCGCAAGTATAGGCGATCCGCCAGGGTCGCCCAGCAGCGTCCAGGGCATCCGTCGCGCGCTTTCGGTAGACACAGGGCCGGGGCGAGACCACCAGGGGAAGCGCTTCCAACTGGTTTTCATCTGCGCCAGAGGGTTCGGGACGTTTGTCCGCCACCCACACCAGGGGTTCGCGCCAGACACGGACGCCGTCGCTCTCTTTGTCGCCCCCAGGTTTTGCCGCCTTCCGAGGTCTCGCCGGACCAGCGGGTTCGCGCTTGATCAAGGCGAGGTCGAGGCCGCCATCGCTGAACCGCTTCAGCAGATCCAGGGTCAACTCGCAGGTCACCTCGAGCGCCACCTTCGGATGGGCGCGGGAGAAGCGGGCCAAAACCTCGGCCAAATGGCTGGAAGCGAAATCCTCCGGCGCACCAAGGCGAACCAGTCCGGCCAGCTCCGGTTCGCGCGCCCGTGCCACCAGTTCTTCGGAGAGCTGCAGAATACGTCTCGCCCGATCAAGGATCATCTCGCCTTCGGTCGTCAACACGACATGACGCGGCCCGCGGTCGAGCACTTTCACACCCAAGTGGGTTTCCAAACGCTTGATCTGGAGGGAGACCGCAGACTGCCCCCGCATCAGCCGCTCGGCAGCCTGGGAGAAACCACCCGCATCCACCACGGTCACGAAAGCCCGCAACAGTTCCGTATCGATGGTTTCCGACAAGGATCCTCCTCCGGGCTCTAATTCAAAACGGTAGACGGTGCCTCTGCCCGCTGTTTGATCTCATCGCGCAAATCCAGAACGGGCTGGTGCTCCGGGGCTCGTTCACACCATTTTTCGATTTCGCCCAAGGCCACCTCGAAACGGCCGAGATCGGCCAGGGATCGCGCGACCTCCATACCGGCGTCGATCCAATCGGGCTTGGTGCGAAGAGCCTCGTGGAGACTGGCCAGGGCCTTTTCCGGCTCTCCTTGTTCACGACAGAGGCGGCCGAGATTGTAGTGCGCGTCGGCATAGCCCCAGGCCCCTTTCAACGCGCGTCGGTAGGCTTCTCCCGCCCCTTCCAAATCACCCAGATCGTGCAGGGCGGTGCCGAGATTGTTCTGGGCTTCGGTCGAATCAGGGCGAATTTCCAAGCCCTTCTCGAACAAGACCTTGGCCTCTTCCAGGCGTCCTAGTTCCTTCAGCGTGATGCCCTTGTTTTCGATCACGGCGAAAGAGCCCGGATCGACGGCCAAGACCTCGTCAAAGCATTCCAGTGCCTCTTCATAGCGGCCCGCTTGCAGCATGGTAATGCCGAGCATCTGGTTCAGGCCCGGGTCTCCCGGCTGTTTGTCCAACAAATCCCGGAACAGGGCTTCGGCCTGGTCCAACTCGCCGCCCTGGAGAAAGCGCATGGCATCCTGATAGAGCACCTTGAGCGGCACCTGGTCGCGCTTCGCCAGCCTGCGGGCCTCGCGTTCGCGCCTGCGTCGTTCCGCCCGGTTCAGGGGTGCCTGGTCGCTCATGATCGGTCTCTTTTCCTTGTTTTTGTCGTCAACCCGCGGCCCAGTCGCGCCAGAGCCTGAAGTAGATGTCTTCCACCGCGCGCACATAGCGCTCGATACCCAGAAGCGGCGAAGTGGTCATCCGTGACCGCATTTCACGGCGCAAGTCCAAAAGGCGATCAGGATCTGCCGCCAGGGCCTGTGCAGCGGAAACGTAAGTGTCGGGATGATCCGCGACAAGGTCATCCAGTCCGAGGGTGCTCAAAACCGAAGACGAGACCCGCCCCGCGACCGCCCGGCCGCGCAAAGCGATCACGGGTACGCCCATCCAGAGCATCTCGCAGGTGGTCATGCCGCCGCCATGGGGATAGGTGTCCAGACCGATGTCGCAGTCGCTCATGGCGGTCAGATGGATGTCGCGTTCCGTGCTGCCGGCCATGGTCACCCGATTGGGATCCAGTCCGGCGGACTGGAGAGCCTGCCAGACCCGGTCCCGCTCGACAGCCGTCTCGAACCCACCCGCCTTCAACAGCAGCCTCGACCCCGGCACCGCCGCCAGCACCCGGCACCAGAGCGCCAGGGATTCGGCTGTCAGCTTTTCCATACGGTTGAAGCTACCGAAAGTGATGTATCCGTTTCGCCGGAAGGGGGCATCCGACACATCGGGCAGGCCGTCTTCGGGCGCGAAGGTAATCACGCAAGGCAGATCGACGATGGTCTCGGAAAACAGCGATCGCTCTTCCGCCGGAATGCAGTTTTTATCCGAAAACAGATAGTCCATGGTCGGCAGGCCGGTCCCATGGCAATGGCCCCAGGCGGAAATCTGCACCGGGGCCGCTCGGCGGGCGAAGGTCTCGAGCCGACCGCCGCGGGTGAAGGTGGACAGGTCCACCAGGATATCAGGGGCATCCCTGCGGATCAGATTGGTCAGGCCGCCATAGTCGTACTGGCTGACCATACGGAATTCTGTTGCCGCCGCCTGGTAGCGTTCGGTCTCTTCGTCCTCGTCCGGTTCGGTGTGATAGCAATAGACCTCGAACCGCTCACGGTCGTAGTCCCGGATCATGGGCCCGAAAATCCGGGCGGCCGAGTGCAGTTTGAAATCACCACTGACGTAACCGATGCGAAGCACCGGCTTGTCCGGGTCGGCCTCGGCCGGATCATAGGTCTTTGCCTCCACATTGGGTTCGACGAAGCGTTCGTACCAACGCCGACGCTCCAACTGCTGACGGGCGGTGTCTTCTTCCGGGATGAAGTCCAGGATAAAGATCAGGTTCTCCGGCGTGATCTCGTTGTCGGGATCCAGTTCCATCGCCACCCGATAGTGATGCGCGGCCTCGGCATGTTTTTTCTGTGACGCGAGCGAACGGGCGAGATCGATATGCAGGTCCGGGCGCTTCGGCTCCTTGCCCATTGCTAGGCGCAGGTAAGGTTCGGCCTTTGCCATGCGTTTCATATCCAGAAGCACGGTCGCCACCTGGCGCAGCCGTTCGACGTCTTCGGGATCGCGCTTCAGCAGCCAGAGCAGATGAATCAGTCCGGTTTCCGGATCTTCGTCCTGCAGGGCGGCAGCGGCGGCCACCTGGCGGGCGATCCGGCTCTCGGGATGGGCCTCGACCAGCAACTCGGCCCGGTCACAGGCCTCGGCGCTGTCGCCCTTCTGCATCAATTGAGAGATTTCGACGGCGGCGTCTCGTACCGGATCGCTCATCAAACCTGGCCTTCTCGCGGGCGGCTTCGAGGGCTGCCGGTCGCGCAGTATCGCCGCCACATGGCGCGGTAAGAGGCCTCGACGGCGGCGACGTAGGCGCCGGGGCGGACAGCATCGGAGGACGCGACCTGATCGCGCAGGCCACTGCGCAGACTCCCGAGGGTTTCTCGATCCCGGGCCTTGGCGGCAGCCAGCGCCACATAGTCGTCTTCCGATCCGGCCACCCAATCCGGCAGACCGCAGGCGGTCAGGATCGCCGCAGAGACCCGGCCCGGCACCGACTTGCCATAGAGCGACACCACCGGCACGCCCTGCCAGAGGGTCTCGAAGGTCGTGACCCCTCCACCGTGCGGGATGGGGTCAAGCGCGATATCCACCGACGACATGGCCGCCAGGTGCTCCGCCCGGTCGGTGTCGCCCAGCAGGGTCACGCGGTCCTCCGCAATGCCTGCCTTCGCAAAGAAGGTTCGGAAATGTGACACGACGCCGGGTTTGCTGAAATCACCCGCCTTGAAGACGATCCGACTGTCCGGCACGGCGTCCAACACGCGAACAAAAAGCGCCAGGCTCTCGTCGGTCACCTTCACGATCCGGTTGAAACAGCCAAAGGTGACGAAGCCGCGCGTCCGGGCCGGCAGAGGACCCGGGTGATGCGCATCCGCCGGTGCATCAAAGCTGATCAGGCAGGGAAGGTCGGCGATTTCTTCCGGGAACAGGGAACGTTCCTCTTCCGGCACACAGACAGGATCGGAAAACAGGAAATCAATCGAAGGCATGCCGACGCCATGGGCATGCCCCCAGGCGGTGATCTGGATCGGGGCAGGCCTCCCCGACAAGGCTCCCAGCCGGTTGCCCAGGGTGAACCCGGAAAGATCGACCAGGATATCGATCCGGTCTTCCTGGATCTTGCTGAACAGCTCCTGTTCCTTCAGCCGCCATACCGGATGCCAGCCATCCGCATGGGCGCGAAAACGTTGCGAGAGGTCGTCGTAGACGGGGGAAGCCGAATAGAGGTGAACCTCAAAGGATTCCCGGTCATGGTTCAGGACGACCGGTCCGAAACAACGCGCCGCCGAATGGTTCCGGAAATCGCCCGAGACATATCCGACCCGGATCTTCCGATCCGGAACCTGGCCCGAAGGGTCATGGCGCATCGGCGTCACATGGGGCACGACCCAGCGATCAACCCAGGCTCTTCGCTGTGCCTGCTGTTCGGCGGTTGTCGAATCCTGGACAAAATCGAGACAGAAGATCAGCCCGGATTCCATATCATAGGGCCGGGGGTCGATAGCGACGCCGCGCTTCAGGATCTCTACCGCTTCCTTCAACTGGCCGGTATCGCGCAGGACCGCCCCCAAAGACCGCAGCACGGTGGCGTTCTCCGGCGCCAGTTTCAGTGCCTTTCGCAGCCAGCTCTCGGCTTCCGGCAGTTCGTTGGCCTCGATCAGAACATGGGCCAGTCGGATCAGCCCGTTCAGGTTGTCCGGTTCCTGTTCCGCCACGATGCGCATGGCGGGGACGGCCTTCAGCGGCTGCGCTTCCCCGAACCAGGCGGCGACGACCATCTTGTTGGCTTTAAGATGGGTCGGATGATCCTTCAGATAATGGCCCAGCAGGGTCAGGGCCCGGCGCCAGTTTTGGGCGTTGAAGGCCTCCAAAGCCTCTGCCAGCTTCGCCTCCCCGCCCTGGCCGCTGTCCAACTCGCGCGCGCTGGCCGTGATCATCGGCTGGGTCTTGGGCGACGTGCCACCGCCTGGGGCCTTCTTCTTGGGCTTCTTTCGTTTGGATTTGCTCTGCGGCATGGGGGAAACGGGCTCGAATCAGAAAGGAAAGCACAGCATAGTCCGGACCCGCCCGCCGTGGCACCCCCGAGCCACATCAGGGAGCCTGATCAAGAGGCCCCCGATGCTGAGCGACATGCCAAACTTGAGCGATTTCGACCATATCTGACGATAGGCGATAGACCAAAAGGTAGGGCGTTCCGGGAACAAACAGTTCCCGTAGATTGGACTCTGCGATCGGACGGCCTTGCTTCGGGAAATCAGCAAGGCTTTCACTTGCTCGAACCAAGCGCTATGCAAGCCGCAAGGCCGCCTTCGGATTTTCTCGCCCGATAAAAGTTCGAACATCCAGAAGGCTGTCGCGAGCAGCTTTGGACCAGACCACGATCACAGCAGACACGAAATTCCGTCGGGCCTACCGAGACTTCACCGCAGGTGGGTCAAGCTCGGCTTTAGAGCCCCAGCTTTCCAGCCAGGCTTTCATTTCTTCATGAGCGATTGTTCTCCCGGCATCCAGGTCGGCTATGCCTTCTCGGATGGCGAGTTGCTTCGTCTCATCCATGATCCGGCGCGCGATTTCCTTCTGCCCGTCCTCTGACAGGTGGGAGGCTGCCGCGAAAGCCTGTTCGAGCAACTTGTTCATAGCGTCATCTTACGGATTTTCTGAAACACCGTCCAGCGAACGCCATACGTCGTGTCATGCCGTTTCCCCGTTTACCCAAGATTTACCTTGGCCCTTAGCGTTTCTTTAAAGGCTCCGGCCCTACTTTGTGTGCGTTGACCGATTTCGCTCTTAGACGTGCCAGGGGAACGGACAGAACATGACCGACCGTAAAACACTCCGCGAAAACCTTCGTGTATTGACTGGATCCGGTGGCCGCTCGCGGTCCTTGAAGGACCTGCCGCCGCCCGACACCAAACGCTGGGTTATTCGCCGCAAGGCCGAAGTGGTCAACGGTGTCCGCACAGGCGTCATCACTCTCGAAGAGGCCTGTGATCGCTACAAGCTTTCCGTGGATGAATTCTTGTCCTGGCAACGACTGCTGGACGACCATGGCCTGCCGGGCTTGCGCACCACGCGCATTAAGGAATACCGCCGCGGCACCTGAGCCAAATCGTTAAGACATCGGATTGGAACGGCTCCCTCTGGGGGCCGTTTTTTTGTGCGCGGACGGCGGATTTCGGGCACCCGGCAAAAATTACCCACCGTTAACCTTCTCTTCACCATCCTTTCCTTAATGTTGACAACTCCCAGGCGGCCTACAGCGAGGCCAAGGGGGAACCGGTCAATTGAAAGACGCTAAAGTCTTCTGAATTCTGGGATTTTTTGAAAAGGATCGACGGGCATGGATACCTTTACGCAGATGCTCCGCAATTTGGGCCCGACGCGGATCGCCATCATGGGGGCAGTTCTGCTCGGTCTGATCGGTTTCTTTATTTACTTTTTGACCCGCGTCGGTGACGCCAGCCTGAGCCAGCTCTACGCCGATCTGGAAGAACAGGACGTCTCCTCGATCAGCTCCGAGTTGGACGCTGCCGGGGTTCCCTACGAAATCAAAAGCGGTGGCACGGCCATCTTCGTTCCGCGCGATCAGGTTGGCCCGATGCGCATGCGCATGTCGGAACAGGGCCTGCCGAGTGGCGGTTCCATCGGCTACGAGCTGTTTGACAACTCGGATGCTCTGGGATCGACCAACTTTGTCCAGAACGTCAATCTGGTGCGCGCCCTCGAAGGAGAGTTGCAGCGCACGATCAAGGCCATCGACAGCGTCCGGTCGGCCCGCGTGCACCTTGTCCTGCCGAAGCGGGAGTTGTTCTCGCGCGAACGCGAAGAGCCCAGCGCCTCGGTCGTGCTCAAGATGCGCGGTGGAAAGCGGCTCGAGAAAGGCCAAGTCGCGGCTGTTCAGCACCTGGTCGCCAATGCCGTCCCGGGCCTGAATCCTCAACAGATCACCATCATCGATGATCGTGGCACGCTTCTCGCCGCCGGCGTGGATGACGAAGCCGATGTTTCCTTGCAGGCGGAAAAGGCGGATGACCGCCGCCGTCGCTACGAAGCCAGGCTCAGCCAGACCATCGAACAAATGCTCGAACGCGCCGTCGGTGTCGGTCGGGTCCGCGCCCAGGTGGCTGCCGAGATGGATTTCGCCCGAGTCGCCACCAACGAAGAAGTCTACGACCCGGACGGCCAAGTGGTGGAATCAACCCAGACCATCGAAGAACTCGCCACCAACCGCGAACAGGACACCCCGCCGGTCAGCGTCGGGGAGAACCTGCCCGATCCCACTTCGGACACCGGGGACGGCGCGACCGCCGAAAGCTCCGAGTCCCGGACCGAGGAAACCGTCAATTTCCGGATTTCCAAGACGGTCACCAACCATGTCCGCGAAGTCGGTGTGGTGGACCGGCTGTCCGTCTCCGTCCTGGTCGACCAGAAAGGCATCTGGGACGAAGAAGAAGAAACCTGGTCCTATGAGCCCCGCTCGGCAGAGGAAATCGCAAACATTCGCCAACTGGTCGCCGGTGCCATCGGATTTGATGAAGGCCGGGGCGACGTTCTGCAGGTGATCGAGATGCGCTTCGCCCAGATCGATGCGGAACCGGATGAGCCGCTGGACCTCTTCCTGGGCTTCGACAAGCAGGACCTTCTGAAGCTGGCCGAATACCTGGTGTTGATCATCGTGGCCTCCCTGGTGATCCTGCTGGTTGTCCGCCCCCTGATCAGCCGGGCCTTCGAATCCATGCCCTCGCCCGCAGCCATCGGCCCTGACGGCAAGATGATCACCGACCAGTCCGGCGCACCGGCACTGACCGGGCCGGGTGGCCTGGCACCGGTGCCGACGGAAGCGGCTCCGGACGACGAAGACTACGAAGAACTGATCGACATCGACCGGGTGGAAGGCCGCGTGAAAGCGTCCTCTGTCAAGAAAGTGAGTGAAATCGTCACCAAACACCCCGACGAAGCTCTGTCCATTGTCCGCAACTGGATGTATCAGGAATAGAGCCTTATCGTTTTGCCGGAGGCCCGGGTGAGGGACCTGGGTTTCCGACAGGGTTTGGAGAGGGAAGGTTATGGCGCGCGTCAAGGAAGACTACCGCACACTGTCAGGGCCCCAGAAGGCCGCCATCTTCATGTTGGCCATCGGGGAAGACCAGTCAGCCGCCCTTTTCGCCAAGATGGACGACGAGGAAATCCGTGAGCTTTCCCAGACCATGGCCCAGCTCGGTTCCATCAGCTCCACTGTGGTTGAACGGCTCTT
Organism: Magnetovibrionaceae bacterium; assembly: GCA_049603795.1. Taxonomy (GTDB): domain Bacteria; phylum Pseudomonadota; class Alphaproteobacteria; order Rhodospirillales; family JBMYSY01; genus JBMYSY01. Next base: position 30,873 of record JBMYSY010000011.1, on the reverse strand, counting down.
CGTGGAATTTGCCGATCAACTGTCCTCTGCCGGTTCCCTTGTCGGTTCTTACGACTCCACGGAACGTCTCCTGATCAAGTCTCTGCCCGCCGACCGGGTACAGCAGATCATGGAAGAGATTCGCGGCCCGGCTGGCCGGACCATGTGGGACAAGCTCGGCAACGTGAACGAGGCCGTCCTCGCCAACTACCTGAAGAACGAATATCCCCAGACCGTTGCCGTCGTGCTGTCCAAGATCAAGGCCGACCACGCCTCGCGCGTGCTGTCCCTGCTGCCGGAAAACTTCGCCATGGAAGTGATCATGCGGATGCTGCGCATGGAAACCGTGCAGAAGGAAATCCTGGATCACGTCGAAAAGACACTCCGGTCCGAATTCATGACCAACCTGGCGCGGACCAGCCGCCGCGACAGCCACGAATTGATGGCGGACATCTTCAACAACCTGGACCGCAATACCGAAAACCGCTTCATCACCGCACTGGAAGAACGCAACCGGGAATCGGCCGAACGCATCAAGCAACTGATGTTCACCTTCGACGACCTGTCCAACCTGGACCCGGGCAGCGTCCAGACCCTGCTGCGTGGCATCGAAAAAGATCAGTTGGCGATGGCCCTCAAAGGTGCCTCCGACGACGTGAAGGAATTGTTCTTCTCCAACATGTCGGAGCGTGCCGGCAAGATGATGCGCGAAGACATGGAAGCCATGGGCGCTGTGCGCCTGAAGGACGTGGACGAGGCCCAGTCGGCCATCGTCAACGTAGCCAAGGCCATGGCGGACGCCGGTGAAATCGTGATCGCTGCCGGTGGTGATGAAGACGAGTTGGTCTACTGACCAGGCCAGGATGCAAGCCCTACCGGACGCAAGCCCTTTAACAGGAACCTCTCAGCCTCATGTCCACAGTACAGAAGTTCCTGTTTGATCGCAGCTTCGACGACGATCCGACCATCCGCCTGAAAAAAAAGCAGGACCAGAACGGGCAGTCGGAGGGCGCAACGGATGAGCCGGAAGCACCCGATCCGGCGGCTCAGGAGCCGGAACCGGAACAGCCGACCTTCAGCGAAGACGACTTGCGTGTTGCCCGTGCCGAAGGGTTTGAACAGGGCCGCCAGGAGGGCATGAACCAGGCGACAGAAGCCCATTCGCAAGTCATCGCCGCAACCCTTAGCCAGATCGCCCAGAACATGGGCCAGCTTTTTACCGATCGCCTCGCGGACCGGGAACAGGCCCTGCATGACGGCGTTGCCGTTGCCAGTGTCATTTCCCGCAAGCTATTGCCGGACCTGAGCGCGAAAAATGCCCTGGGAGAAGTGACCCGCGTTGTCGAGGAAGCCCTCAACCTCACCTTTGAAGAGCCGAAGCTGACCATCTGGCTGCACCCCTCTCTCGCCCAGGAGATGGCGGCCTACCTGCGGGAGGCGGCCTCTCAATCGGTCCAGGCCGGTGGTGTCGCCATCGTGGTCGATGAAAATCTGGAACCCGGCGACTGCAAGGTCGAATGGGCCGATGGAGCCGCCTATCGCGACACGGCGGCCATCTGGCAGCAGATCGACGAGATCATCGAACGCCATCTGGCCGGCAGCGAGGGCACCCTGGGCGAGCCCCCTGAGCCCCAGCCGGAGACCGAGCCGGAGACCGAGCCGGAGACCGAACCGGAGGCCGAGCCTGAAGAGGAGGCTCTCGACGAAGTCGATCCGGAGGAAGCGGGGCTCGAAGAAGGCGAAGCAGCGGAAGGGGAAGATGCCGACCCTTCTTCTGACGGTGAGGATATTGGTGACGACTCTGGCAACGATCCAGAGACACCGCCCGAAGCAGAGGAGCAGACCGAGACGGACCCCGAGCCGGAAGCCCCCGTGGAGGCCGAGTCTGAGGAGGCGTCGGAAGAAGCTGAGGCCCCGCCTCTGGAAGAGGGTGAATTCGGCGAAGCCTCTCCCGAAGACGGCATGACCGAACTGGAACCTGTGGATTACGATGAAATGTTCTCAGTCGAGGAACTCGCTGAGATCGAAGAAGCCGCAAAGCAGGGGCAGGCCGGCAGCCTGGAAGAAAGCTTCAGCCACCAGGAAATGGATGACATCCAGGCCGCCCGCGATCTGGTAGAAGGCCTGAGCGCCGCCGTCGAGGCCGAAATCGAGGCGGAAGCAGAACAAACGTCGGAAGGAGAGTCCCCCCCTGCAGAGCGCGGCCCGGAAGTTGAACCCGTGGACGGACAGGACCAGACAGACAAGAACCAGATCGATGGGGCCCTTGTCCAAGAGGCGCAAGCGGACGATGCCCGTGATAGACTGGATGGCGAATCGCAAGAAACGGAATCGGCACCTTCCGATCCCGGTCTTCAGGCGTGAGGTAGGACGCACAGCCCATGGCCGAAGAAACACTCGATCTGGCCGACCTTGAGGGACCCATCCAGAGGGCTGGCAGCCCCGACGCGGATATGGATGACGGCTATGACGAGCAGATGCCGGAAATCGGCGATCTGCCGCGATCCAGTCGCGACCTGGAGCCGGTCTACGACATCCCGGTGAAGGTCTCCGCCGTGCTGGGAAAGACGAATATGCAGGTCAGCCAGTTGTTGAAGTTGGGACGTGGTGCCGTTGTGGAACTGGACCGCAAAGTGGGCGAAGCCATCGACATCTACGTCAACAACCGACTGGTTGCCCGTGGCGAGGTGGTGGTGGTCGAAGACAAGCTCGGCGTGACCATGACGGAAATCATTAAAACGGATCGGGGCTGATCGCGCTCTTCGAGCCGAAGCATAAGCCATCATGCGGATAACAGGCAGACGAACAGACACACATGGCCAATGGCACTGACGAAATAGCCGGCTCCTCCAGTGGAATGGACTTTGCGACCGTGCTGGGCCTGTTGTCGGGCTTCGGCCTGGTTGCCATGGCAATTGTCCTGGGCGGATCTCCTGGATCCTTCATCAATATCCCCTCCATCCTGATCGTGATCGGTGGCACGCTGTCGATCACCACGATGTGCTTCACCTTCGGGGAGATGATCCGGACGACCCGGGTGATCATGAAGACCGTATTTCGCACCCGCCGGGATGTCGGTGACGCTGCCGTTCAGGTTCTTCAGATTGCCGAAGTGGCGCGCAAGCAGGGTGTGCTGGCCATGCAGAACATGTTGGGCTCTCTCGAAAGTGAGCCCTTTTTGTACAAAGGCATGGCCATGGTGGTCGATGGCACCTCGGGCGAAGAGGTGGAAAACATTTTGCGTCGGGACATGCACGCCACCGTCCAGCGCCACCAGGCCAGCACCGGTGTGTTGCGCAAGGCCGCCGAATTCGCACCGGCCATGGGCCTGATCGGGACGCTGATCGGCCTGGTTCAGATGTTGGGCAACCTGGATGACCCCTCCAGCATCGGCCCCAGCATGGCGGTGGCCCTGTTGACGACTTTTTATGGCGCTGTGCTTGCGAACATGGTGTTCTCGCCGCTGGCCGCCAAGCTGGAGCGCAACTCGTCCGAGGAGCTGCTCCTGAACAACGTTTACATGATGGGGGCTTCCTCCATCGGCAGACAGGAAAACCCCCGCCGGTTGGAAATGTTGTTGAACAGCATTTTACCGCCGGCCAAACGGGTCCAGTATTTTGACTGACGGGGGCAATGGCCCCCAAAAGGTGTAACGAGACCAAGCCATGCGATTGTTGATCATCGGAATCTTAAGCGGACAACTGGGCGCGGCGAGCCAGATCGCCATGTCCCGGGGGGCCAAGGTTTCCCAGGTCGATCAGATCGCCCAGGGGCTGGCGGAACTCCGGGCCGGGCGCGGAGCCGATCTGGTTATGATCGACGTGGTCCAGGACGTGGCGACGCTCTGCAAGGCCCTGGAAGAAGAGCACATCCACATCCCCGTCATCGCCTGCGGCACCGGAACCGACGCCCAGGCCGCCGTCCGCGCCATCAAGGCGGGTGCCAAGGAATACGTGCCCCTGCCACCCGATGCGGACCTGATCGCCGCCGTCCTCTCGGCCATCGCGGAAGAAAGCCACGCGCTCGTCGCCCAGGACGGACGCATGGAACAAACCCTGACGTTGGCCAAACAGATCGCACCGTCGGAGGCCAGCGTTCTGATCACGGGTCCGAGCGGAACGGGTAAAGAGGTCATGGCCCGTTTCGTCCACCGCAATTCCAAGCGCGCGGGCAGGGCCTTTATCGCGGTCAACTGCGCGGCGATCCCCGAAAACCTGCTGGAAAGCGAATTGTTCGGCCATGAAAAAGGTGCCTTCACCGGAGCCGTGTCGCGCCGCATCGGCAAGTTCGAGGAAGCCGCGGGCGGCACGCTGCTGCTGGACGAGATCTCCGAGATGGATGTGCGCCTGCAGGCCAAGCTGCTGCGCGCCATCCAGGAACGCGAAATCGACCGCGTCGGCAGCAACAAGCCGGTCAAGGTGGATGTGCGACTGATCGCAACCTCCAACCGCAACCTGGAAGAGGAAGTCGCCAAAGGCACCTTCCGGGGGGATCTCTATTTCCGGCTGAACGTGGTCAACCTGGACCTGCCGTCCTTGAGCGAAAGACGCGACGACATCGCGCCGCTATCGGCCCACTTCATCAAGAAGTACGCCGAAATGAACAAGGTGCCCCCTCGCCCCCTGTCGCCCGAGGCGCTGGCGCTGCTGAAAAGCCACCCCTGGCCCGGTAACGTGCGGGAGTTGGAAAACACCCTGCACCGCGCTGTCCTGCTGGCCACCGGTGAAGCCATCGGGCCGGAGGCGATCCTGCTTTCCGGCGCGCCCGGCGCACCGGCTCCGGCGACACCGGCAGGTCCCGCAGCCCAGCCCGCGGTGGCGAGCGGCGATCCCACGGTGGGATGGGTCGGCCAGACGGTCTCGGACGTTGAGCGCGCGCTGATCATCGACACGCTGAGCCATTGCCTCGGCAACCGGACCCATGCCGCGAATATTCTTGGCATTTCGATCCGGACCCTGCGCAACAAGCTGAAGCAGTATTCCGAAGAAGGCTTTTCCGTCCCGCAACCCGGTGAAGGCGGCGGCATTTGAACGGTCATCTCCCATAATCAAGGCAACCTTCTATAACCATGGCTGACGCGGGATCAGGAGCGGAAGGCGGCGAAGGCGGCGGTGGCGGCGTTGATATGAGCCGCCTGCGCGGGCGCCTGATGGGGGCGCTCGGGCGCGGCGACATCATGCTGGCCCTTGGCGTGGTCGCCATCCTGGTGGTGCTGATTCTGCCACTGCCGACCTGGATGCTGGACCTGCTTCTGGCATTCTCGATCACCTTTTCGGTGATGATCCTGATGACCTCGCTGTTTCTGGAAAAACCCCTCCAGTTCAGTGCCTTCCCGACGGTTCTGCTGCTGGCCACCATGATCCGGCTCAGCCTGAACCTCGCCTCCACAAGGCTGATCCTGGCCGAAGGACATACGGGAACCGATGCGGCGGGCCAGGTGATCGAGGCCTTCGGCGGCTTCATCATGGGCGGCAACTTCGTCATCGGGATCATCGTCTTCGCCATTCTGGTGATCGTGAACTTCATCGTGATCACCAAGGGTTCCAGCCGGATCGCGGAAGTCTCGGCCCGGTTCTCTTTGGATGCCATGCCGGGCAAGCAGATGGCCATTGATGCCGACCTCTCGGCGGGCCTGATCGACGAAGACACGGCCAAGAACCGACGCAAGGAACTGGAAGACGAAAGCACTTTCTTCGGGTCCATGGACGGTGCTTCGAAGTTCGTACGCGGTGACGCCATCGCGGGCCTGCTGATCACGGTGATCAATGTCCTAGGCGGGATGATCATCGGTATGGCCCAGAACAACATGGCCTTCATCGATGCCGCCGATACCTATACCCGGCTTACCGTCGGGGATGGCCTGGTCAGTCAGATCCCGGCGCTGATCGTATCCACCGCCGCCGGCATGATGGTGACCAAATCGGGTACCGAAGGTGCTACGGAAAAGGCGCTGTTCGCCCAGTTCACGCGTGAACCTAAGGCCCTCGGCGTCAGCTGTTTCCTGTTGATCTCTCTCGCGGTCATTCCGGGCATTCCGGCTGTCCCCTTCCTGTTGCTGGGCATTGTCGCAGGCGGCGGGGCCTTTCTGTTGGACCGGGAAAACAAGCGCCGCGAGAAAGAACGACAGGTGCAGATGGCCGAACAGGCGGTCGAGCCGCCCAAGGTGGCCGAAGAGCCGATCTCGACCGCGTTGCGCATTGACTACATCCGGCTGGAATTGGGCTATGGCCTGCTGTCGCTGATCAACAGTCCGCGCGATGGCCAGCGCCTGACCGATCAGATCAAGGCCCTGCGCCGCCAGATCGCAGCCGATATCGGCTTCGTGATGCCCAGCGTGCGCATCCAGGACAACATGCAGCTGCCGGCCAATTCCTACGTTGTCCGGGTGAAAGAGATCGATTCCGGCCGGGGCGACCTCCGGCCAAACATGCTGCTGGTGATGGACCCACGCGGCGAAGACATCACCCTGCCGGGCGAGAAGACCATCGAACCGACCTTTGGCCTGCCCGCCATGTGGATCGACGAAGCCAACCGGGAAGAAGCCCTGTTCCGCGGCTATACGGTTGTCGACCCGGCCACCGTGATCACCACGCACCTGACGGAAGTGATCAAGGACAACATGTCGGAACTGTTGTCCTATGCCGAAACCCAGAAGCTGCTGGACGACCTGGACAAGGAACAGCAGAAACTGATCGCCGATATGATCCCGGCCCAGATCTCCATGGGCGGCGTCCAGCGCACCCTGCAGAACCTGCTGTCAGAGCGGATCTCGATCCGCGACCTGCCGACCATCATGGAGGGTATTCAGGAAGCCACGGGCCACACCCGCAATGTGCTCCTGATCACCGAACACGTCCGCGCCCGGCTGTCGCGCCAGATCAGCAACGCCTGCACCAATGACCAGGGTGTCATCCCGCTGGTCACCCTCTCGCCGGAATGGGAACAGGCCTTTGCCGAAAGTCTGGTCGGCCAGGGCGACGACCGACAGTTGTCCATGCCGCCGACCAAGTTGCAGGAATTCATCGGCGCGCTGCGCACCACCTTCGAACGCCAGGCCATGATGGGCGAAAACCCTGTCCTGCTGACCAGCCCCGCCATCCGGCCCTTTGTCCGCTCGATCGTCGAACGTTTCCGGCCCATGACCATGGTGATTTCCCAGAACGAGGTTTACCCCAAGGCCCGCATCAAGACGGTAGGGCAAGTTTAACGTTTTGTCCTTTAGGTTGGGCGATACCACATTTTGACGGTACGTTAGATGTGAACCCCGCTTGGAGGGAGAGAGCCCCTTGCGCCTGAAGACCTACACGGCAGCCACCATGAACCAGGCGATGGACCTGGTGCGGGAGGAACTGGGCGACGATGCCATTATCGTCTCGACCCAGAAGGCCTCCGACGGGCAAGGTGCCCGGGTCACGGCCGCCCTGGAAGACACCTTCCAGGACGAAGTGGTCTTTGCCGCAACCAACGAGGCCGAGCCGGATGACGTTACCGAGGCCATCCGCCAGACCCTGTCCTTTCACGGAACCCCCGGACCGCTCGCCGATGCGCTGGCACGCACCGCCGGCAAGGGGACGGCCACGGATGCGACGCTGGCTCTGGCCTCCGCACTGGATGAGCACTACCGGTTCTCGCCGCTCGACCAGGCCGGCAGTGGCCGACCGCTGATCCTGGTTGGACCGCCGTGTGCCGGAAAGACCATCGTCACCGCGAAGCTTTGCGCCCGGGCCGGGTTGCAGGGCAAGACCGTCAAGGCCATCACGACGGACACCAAACGCGCAGGTGGCGTCGAACAGTTGGAAGCCTTCACCCGTATCCTGAAAGCCGACCTGGGCGTTGCCGAAACCGGCAAGGAGCTCGAAGATGCGGTACGCGACGCCTATGGCGCGGACTTTTGTTTTATCGACAGCCCCGGCACAAACCCCTATTCGGAAGCCGAAGTGGACAGCCTGGCCGATCTGATCCGGTTGAGCCATGCCGAGCCGGTTCTCGTGCTCGCGGCGGGTTCGGACGCCTTCGAAATGGCCGATATGGCGCTGGCCTTCCGACAGCTCGGGGCCGAGCGGCTGATCGTGACAAGGCTTGACCTCGCGCGCCGGATCGGCGGCATGCTGGCAGCGGCAGATGCCGCCGGATTGGCCTTTTCGGATGTCAGCACAAGCCCGCACATCGCAGACGGCCTCGCCCAAGTGAACCCGGCCTCGCTTGCCCGATTGATTATGCCCCATGCAGCCGATAAACCATCGGAATACCTCTTCAGGAGCCAAGCCGTCTCATGACGACCGCCAAACCCTTTGCGCCCTCGCCCACCGCCCGCCTCAAAGGCCGCAACATCTTCGCCGTAGCCTCCGGCAAGGGAGGCGTGGGGAAGACCTGGTTTTCGATCACGCTCGCCCAATGCCTGACAAAACTGGGGGCCAAGACGCTGTTGTTCGATGGTGACCTCGGTTTGGCCAACCTGGACATCCAATTGGGCCTGATGCCGAAGCATGACCTAGGCAGCGTCATCGCGGGCCGCATCCAATTGGACAAGTCCGTCGATCACTTTGAAGACGGGGGCTTTGACGTGGTTGCCGGGCGCTCTGGGTCCGGCGGCCTTGCGAACGTGGCCCCCTCCCGTTTGACCGTCCTGGGCGAAGAATTGGGCCTGCTGGCGACCGGCTATGATCATGTGATCATCGACGCAGGTGCCGGGGTCGAAAAGAACGTCATGCAGCTGACCGGCCTCGCCAATACCTGCATCGTGCTGGTCACCGACGAGCCGACATCGCTAACCGATGCCTACGCCTTCATCAAGCTGACGCGCATGGAGCGCCCCGGCACGGACATCCGGGTCGTGGTCAACATGGCCAATTCAGTCAAGGAAGGCGAAAAGACCTTCAACACGCTGAAGAAGGCCTGCGAGGGTTTCCTGAAATTCAAACCGACGCTTTTGGGCATTGTGCGCCGTGACACCAAGGTGCCGGATTCGATCCGCAATCAGGCACCGATCCTGACCCGCTACCCCAATGCCGAGGCCGCCAGCGACGTCGAAGCCATCGCCAAGCTGCTGACGTCGGAGCCCGATTGAGCCAAACCCTGCGAGGAGGACGCGCGTAAGGCCCCGCGCCTGCTAAATCCATGAGCACCCAGGTCCCGCCGCCGATCGTCCAATCACCTGCGCCGCCGCCGACCGCGAAAGCGACACAGCCGGTGGTCCTGGTGGCGAACCCGCCCCCGGCGCTGGCCAAACTGCCCCTCGCGGCCCAACTGACGGCGACAATCCTCGGCAATTCGGCCAATGGCCAAACCTCAATCCAGACCCCCCTCGGCCCTGCGCAACTGGCTACCGGACTTACCCTGCCCCAACAGACAGCCCTGCAGCTTCAGGTCACCCGCGCCGGCAACCAGCTGCAGCTCGCCATCCTGAAAATCAATGGTAAACCACCTGAGCCGGGACAATTGGCCGGTCTCCAGGCCGGCGGGCCCAAGTTGACCGGAGCCTTGAGCCAAGGCGGCCTGCAGGCAGGGGCCGCCCAGACAGCACCCGGTGGATCACCGACCTTCAACGCCGGCCAGACCGTTGGGCTTACCGTGCTGCGCCCATTTTCTGGACAAGGTGCTCCTTTGGCCGGGCAAACGGGAACGATCCCATCAGCAACCGGCCAAGGTGCCTCCCCTCTGGCCGCCTCGTCCGGTCCGGCGGGAGTTTCAACGGCCAGCTCTTCCAACGGACAGACCCAGCAAAGCACGGCACCAGTTCCCGGCAAACCCTCGACAGCCCAATCCGCAGGCCCTTCCCTCCGGCAGGGGCAGTCCGGGAACGCGCAAGGCCAGGCCCCCCAGGCGGGCAGCCGCGGTGTGCCGGTCCCAGCGGGAAGTCAGTTCTCCGCCCAGGTCATCAAGGTAGAGGCCCCAGGCGGCGGTGCCGGCGGTGCCCTCGCCACCCAACCGACGGCGGCACCGGGCCAACTTGCACCGGGCGGTCTGATCACGGCCCGGGTCACCGGCCTCACCCCGGACGGCAGCGCCATCCTGGAAGCACGGGGCCTGGTTCTGGGAACAGCCAAGGCCGCCGGGTTGGAGGTGGGCAGCAGCCTTCAACTCAAGGTCAGCACAAGCCCGACCGGCCCGGCCCCCTTGACCCTGCCCGCCACCTTCGCCGAGGCAGAGCTCGCCAATCTGCAACGGGAATGGCCGGCCCTTCGCACTGCCTTGAAGACCCTGGAGTCAGCGGACCCCCAAGCCTTCCAACAGGTCGCCCGCGCCCTGCCGCGCGCCGACGGCACCGCACTGGGGGCCGGAATGCTGTTGTTCATGAGCGTCCTGCGTGGTGGCGACATGCGGGCGCTTCTGGGCGAGGGCCTTGACCGCCTGACACGGCTGAACCCGACAATCGCAGGACGGCTGGATCGGGACTTCCAGCGCCTGAAGACGGGCTCGGAAGAGTCCCGCGAGGGGGACTGGCGGACGGTGGCCGTTCCGGTCATGAACGGCGAGGAGCTGAGCCAGGTCCGCTTCCACACCCGCAACTTCGGTGGCGAGGAAGACGAAGAGGGCAACAAGGGAGACGAAGGAACACGCTTTGTTGTCGATCTGGAGATGACCAAGCTCGGTCACCTGCAACTCGATGGCATGGTCAAGAAGCGAGGCGAAATCCAACAGCTGGACCTGATCATCCGCTCCGATGCACCGCTGCCGGGGCGCATGCGCGACCACATCCGCGAGATCTTCCGCGAAGCGGGCGAGATCACGGGGATCGAGGGTGGCGTACTGTTCCAGGCCCAACCGCCGGGCTTTATCGAAGTTCGGTCGCAGGGAGAACGACTGCGGCGACCAGGCGAGGGGCTGACGGTATGATTGAGGACGCGTTGCAAAGACGGGAACGGCTCGAAACTAAGCCCAATCCGGAAATACAAAAAGACTATATCGTCACCTTCAGAGACCTCAAGATAGGCCAGCGCTCAGTCGATTTATGGTACGTACCGGACAAGCTCATTCTCGATATTTATTCTGTAAAATACTGGCTTAAAAGTTTCGATACTATGCTGAGCAGCTTAAGACCTCCACAGAGCAATTTGGAAGAAATAGCTGTTTTAATCCGCGACGACTTGAATAATGAACTCGTGCCGCGCTGGCTTCAGATCATCTTGACTGAGGCTCAGGCAGACGAAAGCGGGCCTGCTTACCAAGTGATTCTTGAGGACCGCCAGCCGCGCTGGGACAACCGGCATCTGTTGGGCCGGATCCGCCGGGTGTAAAAACACCCGACAGATCCGATCTCCAGCAGGGAAATCGAATTAGGCCGCTTTCAAGGCGTCCAGCTTCTCCAGCAGGTTCTGCGGAGAGGATTCGCCATAAGGGTCGGATTCGCAGTTGTCTTCGTAGCCCGGCTCTTCGAACCAGCCTTCGACAACGCCATCGTTGACGATAGCCGCATAGCGCCAGGAGCGCATACCGAAGCCAAGGTTATCCTTACAAACGAGCATGCCCATTTTGCGGGTGAACTCGCCGGAGCCGTCCGGGATCAGACCAACGTTTTCCAGGCCCTGGCCCTTGCCCCAGGCGTTCATCACGAAGGCGTCGTTCACCGACAGGCAGTAGATGGCGTCGATGCCTTTGGCTTGGAAATCCGGGAAGAGCTTCTCAAAGTCCGGCAGCTGATAGGTGGAACAGGTCGGCGTGAAGGCACCCGGCAGGCTGAACAGGACAACGCGCTTGCCCTTGAAGTAGTCGTCGGTGGTCTTGTCTTCCCACCGGAAGGGGTTCGGGCCTTCGATGCTTTCATCGCGCACGCGGGTCCGGAAGGTGACTTGGGGAAGGGTACGTCCAATCATGGGAATGTTCCTCTCTGCTGGGGTTGATCAATCGTGTTTCTGCGGATTGGGCCAACCTTGCTCTCGCCGCTCCCCGGCGCGCCGGCTCCCCCGTTCGCACCTGCAGAGTTAGCTTTTTTGCAGGCGCTCACAACACCAAAGTGAATTGATGAAATCGATATAAATAATCGATCTTATCAATATATAACGCCCACAGTCTGCCGCCAAAACAAACAAACACCGGAAAGCATGCCCAACATTGATGCAACTGTTTCCCGAAATTCAAGTTTGCTCAAAAAGGCATCATTGACTGCTTGACTCGGTTTTTGCAGCTGCGTCAGAGTTGTTGGTGCAGGGCGTCTAGGGTTCCGTTTTCCCGCCCTCCTCCTGATGGGTGGAATGGGAAAAGACTGGTCCGAGAGACGCCGCCGCTTCGGCAGATTCCGGGCGGTACACGGCGGGACAAAATCCCGGGAGAGAACTGCGTCGGGCCGCCTCCGCCCCCCTTTTCTCTTTTGTTCCGCCGGCGGTCCGTCACCCTTGTTTGGCGGGACGACAAAGCGGGAGACCGACTTCATGACTCAATCGCTTAAAACGCTCGCCGCCCCTCTTTCGGCGCTGAAGAAAAATCTGACGTCGGCCTTGGCCGCCGCCGCCCTCTGCCTCGGACTTGCCACCGCGCCAGCCCCTGTGGTTGCCCAGGAGAAGACCTCCTTCAAGGTCGCCTGGTCGATCTATGTGGGCTGGATGCCCTGGGGCTATCTTGAGACCAGCGGCATCATGGACAAATGGGCCGAAAAATACGGCATCGACGTCGAGATCGTTCAGATCAACGACTACGTCGAATCCATCAACCTTTACACGGCAGGCCAGTTCGACGGCGTCAGCGCCACGAACATGGACACCCTTTCCATCCCATCTGCCGGTGGGATCGATACGACGGCACTGATCGTGGGCGACTATTCCAACGGCAACGACGCGATTATCCTGAAGGGCGAAGGCGACCTCGCCAGCCTGAAGGGCAAACCGGTCAATCTGGTGGAGCTTTCTGTTTCCCACTACCTGCTGGCGCGCGGCCTGGATACCGTGGGCCTGAGCGAGGCCGACCTCGCCAAGGTCATCAACACCTCGGACGCCGACATGATCGCCGTCTTCGGTACGGACGAGGTGGAAGCTGTCGTCACCTGGAACCCGCTGGTTTCCACGATTCTGGAAACGCCGGGCACGACCAAGCTTTTTGACAGTTCCGACATTCCGGGCGAGATCATCGACATGATGGTGGTCAACACCGAAACCCTGGCCGCCAACCCGAACTTCGGCAAGGCCCTGGTCGGTGCCTGGTACGAACTGATGGGCATCATGGCCAGCAACAGCCCTGAAGGTGCTGCAGCCCGTACCGCGATGGCCGAAGCTTCGGGGACCGATCTGGCAGGCTATGACTCCCAACTGGCCTCCACTCAGATGTTCTACACGCCCCAGCACGCCGTCGGCTTTGTGAAGAACCCGACCCTGCCAGCGACCATGGTCAGCGTTGCCAACTTCCTGTTCGAGAAGGGCATCCTGGGCGAAGGCGCGCCGAGCCCGGACTTCGTCGGTGTGTCCTATCCGGATGGCTCTGTCACGGGTGACGCCAACAACGTCAAGCTGCGGTTTGATACCTCCTACATGGAAATGGCTGTCGCAGGCGAACTCTGAGGTTCAACCACAAGTGCGGGATAGAATCGGATGCGACTGATAAATCGAACACCGAAGAAAGGGGTGGCGCTGGCACTTTTAGTGTTGCCCTTCCTCGCGGTGCTGATCGCTTATGCGGTCGCATCCGACATTCGCCGTGCAGACAATCCAAACGACAAACTGCTGCCGAGCCCGGCCCAGATCGTTGACACCGCCACCCGGCTGATCAGTCAGCCCGACCGGCGCTCAGGCGAAATTCTGTTCTGGAATGACACGGTGATCAGCCTGCAACGCCTGGCCGTGGGCGTTGGTGTGGCAGCGGTCATTGGCCTAGGGTTGGGTCTCGCCATCGGCCTGCTGCCCTTCGTCAGTGCGACCCTGGCCGGTTTCATAGCGGTCCTGTCGATGGTGCCGCCGCTGGCCATTCTACCCATTCTTTTCATCATATTCGGCTTGGGCGAGATCTCTAAGATCGCGCTGATTGCCATCGGCATAACGCCGTTTCTCATCCGGGACATGGCCCAAAGGACGAGGGAAATACCGACCGAGCAGATCGTGAAGGCCCAGACGCTCGGTGCAACCAGCCTTGTAATCGCGCTCCGCGTCGCTCTTCCCCAGGTCCTGCCGAGGCTTATACAGGCCGTACGGCTGTCGCTGGGGCCGGCCTGGCTGTTCCTCATCGCCTCCGAGGCGATTGCCTCCGATTCCGGTCTCGGGTATCGCATCTTCCTGGTTCGGCGATATCTCGCCATGGACATCATCCTGAACTACGTCGTCTGGATCACCGCACTGGCCTTCGTCATCGACTGGCTGCTGAACCGGTTGTCCAAACGACTGTTCCCCTGGGCAGGAGCCTCGCTATGAGCCTTGTCAGCGTACGCGGCGTCTTTAAGGACTACGACAACCGACCGATCCTGGAACGGGTCAATCTGGATGTGGACGAGGGCAGCTTCGTTTCCATCGTCGGGGCCTCTGGCTGCGGCAAATCCACTTTCCTCCGCATGCTGCTGGCCCAGGAAACGCCGACCAGGGGCGAAATCCGCATCGACGGGAACGAACCCGCCACGGAGCCCGGCCAGGACCGGGGCGTGGTTTTCCAGCGCTATTCCGTGTTTCCGCACTTGACCGTCAAGGGCAACCTGATCGCGGCGAAGGAGTTTTCCACTGGCCCCCTCGGTCGTTTGTTCGGCCCGGCCAAACGGGCGGCCAGCGAAGAGGCCGATGTCGTTTTGGACCGCATCGGCCTGTCGCATGTGGCCAAGGCCTATCCGTCGGCTTTATCCGGCGGCATGCAGCAGCGCCTCGCCATCGGTCAGGCCTTGATGGCGAAGCCGCGCATTCTGCTGCTCGACGAGCCCTTCGGGGCGCTGGACCCCGGCACAAGGATTCAGATGCACGATTTCCTCACAGAACTTCGCGCAGAATCACCCATGACCGTCTTTATGGTAACGCACGACCTGTCCGAGGGCTTCAAGCTCGGCGACCGGGTCCTGGTTTTCGACAAGCCGCGTTGGGACGAACACGACCCGGCCGCCTACGGGGCTACCGTGACCTATGACTTCGATGCCCGCGACGGCGGCATCCCCTTTCAAATAAGCGAGGAAACCTATGACACTCTTCCAACCGTTTGAGCGCACGACCGCGCGCCATCAATCGGATAACCGGGAACGAGAGCGACGCTACCACCACCCGGACCTGCGCAAGTTGCGCGGCTGGAAGGCGATGCAGGACGAAGCCAACCTACCCGGTGGCGAATGGGAGAAAGAGCGTGCCTGGGCGCTCAAGATGGGCCTTACCGGCTCTGACAGCCTGGACGACAAATCCATCCCGACCTTCGCCCGTGGCGAACTGCCGCACTATGCCGGCATCAACACCTTCCTGAAGGCACCCTACACCGAAGATGTGGCCGAAGTGGCGAAGTATGATGCCACCGTCCTGGGCGTGCCCTTTGACGGTGGGACCACTTACCGCCCCGGCACCCGCTTCGGTCCCCAGGCCGTGCGGCGGATCTCCGCGCTCTATACGCCGTACAACTACGAAATGTCGGTGGACCTGCGCGAGCAAATGACGCTCTGCGATGCGGGCGATGTCTTCACCATCCCCGGCAACATCGAAAAGACTTTCGACCAGATCAGCCGCGCCTGCTCTCATGTCTTCTCGACAGGCTCGCTGCCAATCATCATCGGTGGTGACCACTCCATCGGCTTTCCCACCGTGCGGGGTCTCGCCGAATGTACATCGAAGAAGATCGGCATCATCCACTTTGACCGCCATGCGGACATCCAGGAAAAAGACCTGGACGAGCGCATGCACACCACACCCTGGTTCCACGCCACCAATCTGCCGAACGTACCGGCCAAGAACCTAGTGCAGATCGGCATCGGCGGCTGGCAGGTCCCCCGCGAAGCCGTGGCCGTCGCGCGCGAACGCGAGACCAACATCATCACCATGTCGGACGTGGAACAGCTGGGCACCGCCAAGGTCGCCGAGATGGCCCTCGAGATGGCCTGGGACGGCGTCGATATGGTCTACATGTCCTTTGACATCGACAGCATCGACTGCGGCTTCGTGCCCGGCACAGGCTGGCCGGAACCGGGCGGCTTCCTGCCGCGCGAGGCGCTGGCCATCGCATCCACCGTCGCCGCTGAAGGGATCTGCGGCATCGAAGTGGTGGAAATCTCCCCGCCCTATGACCAGTCCGACATCACCGCCCTGATGGGCACGCGGATCGTCGTCGACGTGCTGGGTTCCATGGTCGCCAACGGCAAGCTCGGTGCCCACAAGGGCCTGATCGACAAGCCGGTGCGCATTCCGGCGGGCGAATTCGAAGGGGAGCGCTGGTCCAATGCCACATGACGGCGTGAAACACGGGTCTACTCACCACCACCATCATCACAACCACTACACCGGCGACCATCTGCTCAGCCACATGGAGGAGCCGGACCGGGCGGCTGAGTTGCAGGTACTGACCGCCCAGTTCATCGACGGCTTCGTCCAGGCCGCCGACAAGATGGCCTACCTGCGGCTCGCCAACATTCCGTTCGAGATCGCGGGCGAGAACGAGGGTGATGAATCGCTAAAGCTGGTAGATGTGCAACTCTCGACCGAATGGCAGGTTGGCAGCGCCTCACCCTCATTCGGCCGGGGCGCGCTCAGCTACCTGCCGTTCACCGGTGAGATGGTCCGGGAGCGGACCAACATGAACCTGGTCTATGTCTCATTGGTCCACAAAGAGGTCGTGGATCTGCGGGCGTTTTTATCGGCGAAGCTGGAAGGCCTATAACCCACCGCCGACGCGCATCACGCTGGCGGTGACGTAGGACGCCTGATCCGAAGCGAGCCAATAGATGGCTTCGGCGATCTCTCCCGCCTCGGCACAACGGCCCACCGGAGATGTTGCGGCCACCATGGCCGGGCGTTCGGGGTTACCTGCGCGCTCGTGGATGTCGGTATCCGTGGTGCCGGCCTGGACGGCGTTCACCCGGATGCCCTCCGGGCCCAGTTCCTTGCCGAGCCCGATGGTGATCGCATCCACAGCCGCCTTGGAGGCCGCATAGTGGACATATTCACCGGGGCTCCCCAAGGTGGCGGCGATGGACGACAGGTTCACAATCGCCCCGCCTTGGCCCCCTTGGCGGGTTGACATCAGGGGAATGGCCGCTTGGCAGGCGGCAATCAGGCCATAAACGTTGACGTCGAAGGTGCGGCGAATGTCGTCGCCGTTGAGATCCTCGAACCGGCCTCTCGCGCCGACGATACCGGCATTGTTGACCAGCACATCGAGCCCACCAAAGGTCTCCCGGCAGGCCTCGAACAGGGCCCTGATCTGGCCGGGGTCGGCAACGTCCGCCTTTAGGGCCAGAGCACGTCGTCCGAGGGCTTCACACTGGGCCACAACGCGCCCTGCCGATGCTTCGTCCGACACATAGCTGAAGCAGAGGTCAAACCCGCGTTCGGCGAACAGCCGGGCGGTTGCGGCACCAATGCCTCGGCTGCCGCCGGTGATAAGGACAGTGGGCATGGTCCTCGGCAAGTTTCAAGCAATGTTGAATCTGTGTAGTGCATTCGCGTATTACGCAGCACGCCGAATTATATAGACAGGCTCCTGAACTGCCAGAAACTGCTAACCCGACGGGATACGCCTAAGCTTCCAGGCGGAACTCGACTAAAGGCTCCTCGGCTAGGCAGCCTTTTTTTCCTTCTCACCCGCACAGACCATCATGTTTTTACGGAACCAAGATAAGTTACGGGCGCTGTCTGGGTTTTCAACGGCAGCCTTGAGGCAAGCCGCAAAGACTTTGCAGTATAGCTGTTGGTCAGTCATGGTGTCGGGCTCCCACGGTCGCTGCAGCCCTTCTATAGGGGCCGTTTATTAGCAGTTTTAGCGGCACAATCGTCCGTTATTCGATCATAAGATGCAAAAGATTAACGTTCCTCTTGACACTTTGTAGTTCGCAAATGCGGTCGTTTCAAGGCCCTGTATTCAAATCGGAGAGTGTCAGCCAGTTACCACTGTATTCGACGTCACCAAAAATTCTTCCGATTTTAAGGCCAGTAGCAACGCCATAAAGGTACCGTCGATCAGGTATGCCGCTGAGATGAAACTTGATGTGATCACATGGCAACTCGGTTTCCGCAACCTTGATAGCCGCGTAGAGCACATCCGCAGTGACTCCGGCAATATCTTCCAAACTTTGCTCTTCGAAGTCGAAGCGGGGTGCCATCAACGTCCAGTGAATCCTGAGTGTCCAGCCTGTCGTACGCTTCACCTGAGCGCGATTGAAGTGAGACAGACCAAAAAACTCTCCCCCATCGTTCAAAACATATATGCCGTATCGCTGATCTGGTGGATTCTCTGCTGCAATCTCCAGGGCATGCTTCATATGCTCTGGGGAATAGTCATCAAAATCCTCATTATACGTCTCGCACTGCCCACGCCACCGGTCCAACAAGGTCTCGAGAAGCCCGTTCGATTTGGTTGCCCGCTCGAAACGAGTTGAGGTAGTGGACATTTCCGGGACCTCTTCATCAAGTCAACAAACACTTTTGATCGCAAAATCCTTTCTGCACATCAAAAAGTAGTGAAACTCTTCTCGGACGTCAATACCCACCGGCCTTCCGCCGATGGGCCTGCATGCCGAGTTCGTCCAGGAAGGCCTGTTCGCGGCGGGATTGTTCGAGGGCTTCTTTCTCATCGCGGGCGGCCTGGGCGAGTTCGTACTTCTTCAGGTCCCGAAATTCTTCGGCCAGCTCTTCCCGGGCCTTATCGACCTCGGCCTCGGTCATGCGGATGGTTTCCTGGATGCGCTCGCGCCGCGCGATCACCTGGTTGGCATAGGTGCCGTAAAACAGACCCGCCTCGGTAGGGGCATGAAGCGCTTCCGCCTGTTCGCGGACCATTTCCTGTTCCAGGCGGCGTGCCCGATCATGGAGGTCGTCGAGCATGCGCAGAAAATCGCCCAACCGGCGGCGCTTCTCGTCCACCCGCCATTCCGCGAGTTTGATCAGGTTCTTCAAGTCTGACGCCACGCCCTAGTCCCTCCCCTTCAACTTTCTTCGCCGAAATCCATCGCTTGAGCTGGCCCTGCCACCTGTTGCGCCACCTGTTGAGGCGGCGGGGCCGGCATGCCGAGTACACCTGCGAGAAGGGCATATCCGGCATCGAGACCTGTAGGATCATCGGACGATTGGGTTAAGAAGCTCTCAAGGCCCGCATTGAACTGGATCGATTCATCCACCGCCGGATCGGAGCCCGCGCGATAGGCCCCCAGCCGGATCAATTCCGCCATGTTGTCATAGGTCGCCATCAGGCGGCGGGCCCGGCTGACCACTTCGTTCTGTTCGGGCGTATTGCAGCCCGGCATGGTCCGGCTGATCGAGCGCAGAACGTTGATGGCCGGATACCGCCCCCGCTCCGCGATGTCGCGATCCAATACGACGTGACCGTCCAGAATGCCACGTACCGCATCCGAAATCGGCTCGTTGTGATCGTCGCCCTCGACGAGCACGGTAAACAGGCCCGTGATGTTGCCCGACCCCTCCGGCCCCGGCCCGGCACGTTCAAGAAGTCTCGGTAGTTCGGCGAAGACGCTTGGCGTATAGCCCTTCGAGGCCGGGGGCTCACCCACGCTGAGCGAGATTTCCCGCTGGGCCATGGCGAAGCGCGTCACGCTGTCCATCATGCAGAGCACGTCGTGTCCCTGATCCCGGAAGTATTCAGCGACGGAGAGCGTCAGATAGGCCGCCTGGCGGCGCATCAGCGGCGGTTCATCCCCCGTGGCCACAATGACGATGGAACGCGCGAGCCCTTCCGGGCCCAGGTTATCCTCGATGAACTCCCGCGCTTCCCGCCCTCGTTCACCGATCAGGCCAATGACGTTGATTTCGGCATCCGTGTGACGGGCCATCATCGACAGCAGCGTCGACTTGCCGACGCCTGATCCGGCGAAGATGCCGAGCCGCTGGCCCTTGCAGCAGGTCAGAAAAGTGTTCATCGCCCGAACCCCCAGATCGACCTTGCCGCCAACCCTCTGGCGAGCATGCGCGGATGGAGGCGTCGCCTTGATGGGATAGGCGAGGCGACCCGCCGGCAGAGGGCCCAGCCCGTCAATCGGATCACCGAAGGCGTTGACGACGCGGCCCAGCCAGCCGTGGTCGGGGGAAATCGTGGGTTCCTGCAGGCCAACCTCCGCCTTGCAGCCGATCCCGATGCCGTCAAGGGAGCCAAAGGGCATCAAAAGCGCCTTGCCGCGCTGGAACCCGACGCATTCGCAAACCACCCGTCCGCCATGGCGTCCATGGATCACACACTGATCACCGATCGACAGCACCCCATCAACGCCCGCCACTTCGACCATCAGCCCAACGACAGCGGAAACGCGCCCTTCGACTCGCTTATCCGCAATACGTTCAATGTCGTTCAGGATGCTTGAGACATGAAGAGCCAAGGCTGGATCCTTCTTTGAAGCGGTCAAATTAAAGGTAAACCGAATCGCCAAACGAATCGGGGCCTTATTTTTGCGAATCGGGGGCAAAAATGAACCACTTGCGAGTCCTTACATGAATCTGAGACGAATCGAGCGATTCAAATAATCCTTAGAAAACAACGCCGTGCCAAAATACGTAAATTATGGTTAACAAATGCTTAAGACTTGACTAAGTTTTTGGACAAGTCGATTCGTTTGGAGTTAGGACCGTGCGAGTATTACTCATCGAAGATGATCCCGCCACCCGGCAAAGCGTCGAGATGATGCTGAAGTCGGAAAACATGGTGGTTGATACCACCGATCTCGGGGAAGATGGGCTCGAGATCGGCAAGCTTTACGACTATGACATCATCATTCTGGACTTGATGCTGCCGGACATCGACGGCATGGAGGTTCTACGCCGCCTTCGGGATTCAAGGATTCAGACACCGGTTCTGATCCTGTCGGGCCTGACCGAGGCCGACAACAAGGTGAAAGGTCTCGGCCACGGTGCCGACGACTACATCACCAAGCCGTTCAACAAGGCGGAACTGCTGGCCCGTATTCAGGCGATTGTTCGCCGGTCCCAGGGTCATGCCCAGTCGGTGATCCGAACGGGCAAACTGACCGTGAACCTGGACGCCCGCACCGTTGAGGTCGAGGGAAGCTCGGTCCACCTGACCGGCAAGGAATACGGCATCCTGGAGCTGTTGAGCCTGCGCAAAGGTACGACGCTGACCAAGGAAATGTTCCTGAACCACCTCTACGGCGGCATGGATGAGCCGGAATTGAAGATTATCGATGTCTTCATCTGCAAGCTGCGCAAAAAGCTGACCGAAGCCACCGAAGGCGAGAACTACATTGAGACCGTCTGGGGTCGGGGCTACGTCCTGCGCGACCCGGAAGCGGCTGAAGCGCGGGTCTCCGCCTCCGCCTGACCTTTCACCGATTACGCGAAAAAAAAGCGGCTTCCGAAACGGGGCCGCTTTTTTTGTTTTCAAAAACGAAAAAGTATCAGGGCTTCTTAAAAGGGCTGTTGGGCCTGGGCGTAAAGCCCGGGCGCGTGGTCGTACCGGCTGAGCCCGGTGTCGTGGGACGGGGTGGCGTCGTCGGGCGTGGCGGAGTTGCCGGAGCCGCAGGGCGCGTCGGTGTTGCCGGAGCCGCTGGACGTGGCGCACCGGCCGTCGGTGCCGGACGAGCCCCAGGAGCCGGTGCGGCAGGCCGGGCGGGAGCTGCTGCACCACCGATGGCAGCGGCACCGCCACTCAGGCCGTAGACGCCGCGCTGTCCAGCCAGCGGCTTGAATTTGTCGGAAATGCCAAGCACGGTCTCGGCACCACCCAGGAACAGGACGCCATCATCCGGCATCAGGCTGGCAACCTGTTCCAGCACCCGACCCTTTGTTTCCTGATCGAAGTAAATCAAAACGTTACGACAGAAAACCACATCAAAATTACCGAGTGGCCTCAGGTTATCCAGCAGATTGTATTCGCGGTATTGCACCATCGAGCGGATCTGCGGGTCAATCGCCCAATATTCGTCCTGCTTCTTGAAGTATTTCACCAAAAGCTGGATCGGCAGACCGCGCTGAACCTCGAACTGGGTATAAACGCCCGCCTTGGCCTTGTTCAGGATGTCCGAAGAGATATCCGTGCCGACAATCTCAATCCGCCAGCCTGCCAGCTTGGCGGCTTCCTCTTTCAGGATCATGGCCAGGGAATAGGGCTCTTGGCCACTGGAAGCCGCGGCACACCAGATTCGGAAGGATTTCTTTGCCGCGCGGGATTTGATCAGTTCAGGCAGAATGTTATT
This sequence comes from Magnetovibrionaceae bacterium, assembly GCA_049603795.1. GTDB lineage: Bacteria > Pseudomonadota > Alphaproteobacteria > Rhodospirillales > JBMYSY01 > JBMYSY01. The sequence continues at coordinate 8,651 of JBMYSY010000011.1, read as the reverse complement.
TCGGAAAAGGTCGAAGGGCTTCAGATCGCGGAAGAAGAACGACTCGTTGGTCGTCATGGCTTCCGTGATTTCCTTGATCAGCGCCTCTTCCTTGCGGGTGCGGACCACACCGATCAGCTCTTCCAAACCTTTCAGGCCGCGCTTGCGGGCAACCGGCATCAGGCGGCTTTCCAACAGGTAAGCCTTGTCCTTTGTCAAAACCAAACCGGACCGTTGTTTCACCAGTGTGCTGATGAAGTCGAAATCCTCTGGCTTCATGCCACGCCCCTACCCAATAGCCTGTTCACATAGGGCGCCAGATCATCCAGCGCCAGAACAGCTGAACACAGGCCTGCCTGTGCCACAGCACCCGGCATACCCCAAACAACGCTGGTTTCCTCATCCTGAGCAACCACCGTACCCCCGGCCTCCACGATCTTGGAGGCCCCCTTGCACCCGTCGGAACCCATGCCGGTCAGAATGACAACGGCAGCCTTACCGCCGTAGACATTCACAACACTGCGCAACATCGGATCGACAGCCGGTCGGCAAAAATTCTCCGGCGGATCCTGATTGAGTCGAAGGGTCTTCGATGCTGCGCTGCCTTCGATGGTCATGTGGTAGTCACCGGGCGCCAGCGCGATCCTGCCCGGCTGCAAAGACATGCCGTCTGTCGCTTCTTCGCATGGCCAGCCCGTCATGCGGTTGATGTGATCCGCCAGGATGGTCGTAAAGGTCTTAGGCATATGCTGGGTGATGACGATCGGAACCCGAATATTCTTGTCCAAGGCCTTCAGGAAAACGAACAGAGCCTGTGGCCCGCCGGTGGAGGATCCGATTGCTAGGATCTCTGGCTTCTGGCGGCCCGGCTGGCGGACCTTGACCGGCTCGGTCGGCGACAACAACGAGGGTTTTGGCGAAGGTGACGATGCCGGCGTACCCGATGCGGGTGTGGTGCCCGGTCGCGAAAATGGCACGCGGCGTGCCGGTGCCGTGCCGCCACCGCGACGATTCCCGGCCTTCTTTCGCGCCTCGCCCAACGAGCGGACTTTTTGGAGCAACAGATCACGGAAGTCCACACCGCCGGAAATTTCGCGGGACGACGAAGGCTTTGCAATCGTGTCGCAGGCCCCCGCTGCCAGGCACTTCATGGAAATCTCGGCGTTGTGTACGGTCAGGGTCGAGGCCATGACGATCTTGACCTCGGGATCAACTTCCAAAAGCTTCGGTATGGCGGTCAGGCCGTCCATCACCGGCATTTCGATGTCCAGGATAATCACGTCAACGGGATTGCGCTGCAGGTTGCTGACCGCCATCTGGCCATTTCCAACCGAGGCAACGACCTTAAAATTCGCTTCGCCATCGACCATGCGCGAAATCAAACCGCGTACAACAGCCGAATCGTCGACGATCATCACTCTGGTGACGTCGCCAGACGGGCTGCTTTCGGTCGATCTACCTTGCGTATCAATGCCCACGAACGTGTCCCCGATGGCCTAGAGAAGCCCAACCTGGGAAAACTTCGCCTGGATAATCTCGCTATCGAAGGGCTTCATGATGTACTCGTTGGCACCGGCTTCGATGGCTTCCTGGATGTGTTCAATGTCGTTTTCCGTGGTGCAGAATACGACAATAGGATCCCCGCCACTCGGCAGTTTGCGCAGCTCCCGCAGGAATTCGATCCCACTCATGACTGGCATGTTCCAGTCGAGCAGAATGGCTGCCGGCATACTGGACTTGCAGGCATCCAGCGCCTGTTGGCCGTCCGCTGCCTCGACTGTACCAAACTCCAATTCCTGAAGGATTTTCCGGGCGACCATCCGGATGACCTTGGAATCATCAACGATCAAACAAGATTTCATGACTACCTTCGCTTCCCCAACTGCTTCCCTTGACCAGAGCGCCTCTCGCGCCCAGGTGGTCACCCGAGGCCTGATCCGAAGAGGACTCCTGCCTCGGTCGCTCTGTTCTCTTAGCCGACCCCCGAGCATCGTACGCACCCGCGCGTCGGACACGTAAGTGCCGAACACCCAAGGCCATATCCCGGGATCACCCCTGGCCCTTGTTTTTAACCAATGGGCGTCCTGACAACAGTACTCATGCCGCCCCCCGGTTGCCAAGCGCAGATAATACCCTTTTGAACGGCCAATCAGCCCGCCTGTTCAGCTTCGCCTCAATTCCGCGTCACACTCGCCATGGCAACCGTATCGGCAATGGTGCTCACCAGTGCTTCACGATCAAATTTGGCGACGTAATCATTGAAACCGACTTCCCGACCGCGTTCGAAATCCCGTTCCGTGGCATGACTGGACAGCGCTACCATCGGAATTTCGCGCCAGCGTTCATCGGAACGCACATCGGCACAGAATTCGAACCCGCTCATGCCCGGCATCTCGATGTCCGAGATGATGACATCGAATTCGTAACCCCTTTCGCGCATATCCAGGGCCCCCTCCGCGCTCTCGACCGAGGTCACCTGATAACCGGCAACGGAGAGCAGCGGGCTGAGCAGGTTGCGGAAAAACGGACTGTCGTCCACGAGAAGAACCCGGCGACCATCACTGTTTCCGCCGATGGTATCGAAACCTTCGTTCTGATTGGCACCAAACCAATCGGGGAAGGCCCGGGTCAGGAAGTGGCCCGCATCGATGACGTCCGTCGCCTTGCCCGCAATAATCGCGCTGCCAATCAGGCCAGGTGCATCGGCCGACAGTTCGACCTTCAGCTTGTCTTCGACAATATCGACGATCTCATCAACGACGAGCCCCATGGAATGCTCACCTTCGGTAAACACCAGGATCGGTTGGCGACCCTCGGATTTCCATTCGTGGTAGTCGTTGAACGGGACCAAAGGCATCAAGCGGCCGCGATACTGAACCAACATATTGCCGTGGGCCGATTCGGTCTCTGCCATATCGACTTCTTCCAGGCGGGCAACGAGCGCCAGCGGCACGGCCTTCAGTTCCTGGCCTCCGGCCCGGAAAATGAGCAGGCTCGTGGTTTCGTCCTGCAGGGCCTGCTGAGCAGACATCTGAGCTTCGGCTTCGCCATCGCCCTGCATGCCGGCCTGGCCGGTCGATGCCGCGATTCCATTCGGATCCAGGATCATGATCACCGAGCCGTCGCCCAGGATGGTGTTGCCGGAATAGAAGGGAATATCGCGCAGGATCGGCGCGGTCGGTTTGACGACGATTTCCTCGGTGTCGAAGACCCGATCCACAATGATCCCAAAGGTATAGTTGCCGACCTGGGTCACGACGATGAACACCTCATCCGAGGTCCGCTTCAGGCCCATGTCCATATCCAGGCCTTCGGTGTCGTCCCCCTCTGCCGCCGCAGCGGCGATCTGTGCGGCCTCCTCCTCGGAGAAGCCGTTTGCCGTCGCCTGGGAAAGCGCATCCGCCTTGCGCTGCTTGATCAGCTGCACCTCAGAGGCGCGTTCTTTTTCTGCCTTGAGCGCATCAAGGGCCAGCAACTCTCGCAGCGAAACCAGCGGCAACAACCGATTGCGCAGACGCAAAACCGGCGAGTTGTTGATCATCTCGATTGTATGCTCGGAGTTGTTGGAAGCGCGCACCAGTTCGAGCACACTGATCTGCGGAACGGCAAAGCGCTCCCCACCGCATTCGACGATCAGAGCGGACACAATGGCGAGGGTCAGCGGAATCTTGATGGTAAAGGTCGAGCCTTTGCCCGGCACCGACTTCAACTGGATGGTACCGCCGATCTTTTCGATGTTGGTTCGCACCACATCCATGCCGACGCCACGCCCCGACACGCTGGTGACTTTTTCGGCGGTCGAGAACCCGGCGGCAAAGATGAACTGATAAATCTGTTGATCCGCCATGTTTTCCATCTCGGCCTCGGTCGCGACGCCGTTGGCGATGGCTTTTTCCTTGATCTTATCCAGGTTCAGGCCCCGGCCATCATCCTTGATCTCGATGATGATGTGACCGCCCTCGTGGAAAGCGTTGAGCGTGATCGTACCGGTTTCCGGCTTACCCGCGGCACGCCGGCCCTGCAGATCCTCCAGGCCGTGATCGGCTGAGTTCCGCACCATGTGCGTCAGCGGATCCTTGATCAGCTCCAGCACCTGTCGGTCCAGTTCCGTTTCGGCACCCAGCATCTTCAGCTCGATCTTCTTGCCGGATTCAACCGACAGATCGCGCACGATCCGAGGCAGCTTGGCCCAGGCATTGCCGATCGGCTGCATGCGGGTTTTCATCACGCCTTCCTGAAGGTCGGTCGTGATCAGGCTGAGGCGCTGCAGCGGCGCGGCAAACTCGCTATCGTCCTTACCGCGGATCATCTGCAAGAGCTGGTTCCGGGTCAGCACCATTTCGCTGACCAACGTCATCAGGTTTTCCAGTACATCCACGTTCACGCGGATCGAAGATGCGGCGATGGAGGATTCCTTGTGTTCTTTCTTCTCAGCCGGCGGTCCGGCATCTTTCTTCACCGGTGCGGGCGGCTTGGCGGCAACAGCCGGCGGGGTCGGGGCGGGAGCCGGCGGGGCCGGAGTGGCGGGAGCCTGTTCGGCAGCGCTCTCTTCAGCCATTTCTGCGACCATCTGAGCATCAGAGGCCGCAGTTACACCAGCAGCCTCGGCCTCGGCCACTTCGTCCAGCAACTCCTTGGCGACCGGGAAAGGCGTATCTTCGGCGGGCCCCGCATCGGAAGCACCCTCGGCTTCCATTTCAGCAACCATCTGGGCATCGGAAGCGGCAGTGACACCGGCAGCTTCAGCTTCGGCCACCTCGTCCAGCAGTTCCTTGGCAACCGGGAAAGGCGTGTCTTCAACAGCGGGGGCGGGCGCGGGGACGGGATCTGCCGCAGGAGCAGCCGCCGCCGGCGCGGCGTGATACTTGCCTTCCGCCATGTCATTCAACTGGGCAATGATCTCGCTATCATCGCCATCGGGCTCCTGACCGGTCTCTTCCAACTCGGCCAACAGGTCGCGAATGGTATCGATGCAGCGCAAGATCAGCGTCACCGCATCGGGTGTCACTTCCAGCGCCCCATCGCGGAATTTACCGAGCACATTCTCGCCCGCGTGGGCGACAGATTCCAACCGGGGGAGACCCAAGAACCCGCAGGTGCCTTTGATGGTGTGAACCAGTCGGAAGATGTTTGAAAGTATGTCCGCGTCGTTCGGGTTCTGCTCGAACTTCACGAGTTCAACGTCGATCACCGCAAGGCTTTCCGACGTTTCGGTCAAAAATTCGCTTAAAAGATCATCCATCTGCCAGTCCCCAAATGCTCATCCCCGGGCCGTCTTGCGGGCCGTTTCGCAGGCCCTGCGACCTGCCCCTGTACCACTCTTGACCGTTTTCTACTCGATTTCCAGCACCTTGTCTTCAATCAATTGATTTTCCAGGCTTAAACCTAGCCATCCGGGCTAGATTCAGGCCAGTGCCAGTGCCCCCGTGTTTGCAAGGACAACCACACAGGGACAGGAGAGACGAGAAGACTGATCGCGACTGCCACCGGGTTCCGGGTCAACTTCGTTCGCCCCACGGCGTACCCTTAGGCAAAAGGAAGCAGAACCGCCAACTGCACTTCATCGCCCGCACCATCGGCCACCTCGATCAGGCCGCCCAGGCTTTCCGCGAGTTTCTGGGCGTAATGGGCGTGGGCATTACGGGCCGTCAGATGATCGGCCGGCGCTTCCGGGTCAAGGGCCGCGCGGACATCATCCTTCAGACGTGCGCCTGGCCCCTCGGCGACCATGGCAGCACCAATCCCTTCATCGAGTCCGGCAAAGCTGACGGAGAGTCGCCCCCCTCTCGGCAGGCATTCGTGCCCCAGGAGCACCATATTCAGCAGAAGCTTCGAACCACCTTCCGCCAGGGCTTGTTCCTCAATCTGCTGCCACTCCAGTGAAACCGTACTATCGGACAAAAAGTCCCGCGACAGTTTCGCCGCCTCTGCGAGTGGCCTCGGCCCTCCGCCGCCACCGGAGCCAAAGGCCACCCGATAGAAAGCCAGGCGATGCCCCATCATCTGTGCAGAACGTTCGACCAGGGATAGGGGCCCATCAGGACCGTCCAATTGGCCCGACTGCTCCATCATCAATTCCAACCCCGCATTGATCGCACCGGAGGGGCCGACAAGGTCGTGGCAGACACGCGAACAAAGCAGCTGGGCAACACGAAGGTCGAGATTCACGGCCATGAGAGAAGCACACCCCAAAAAAATGCGGCACGGAACGGACAGGCCCCCGGCGTGCACGGGTTTGGATCAAAAAAAATCGCGGTGGCTCTGCGAACAGAATCACCGCGATCATCTTAACGCTGGCTGCTACGGGCGGAAAGGTCCGCCAGGGTGCCTATCGTGTTATCCCAACCGGCCCTGCACGCCAGGGCTTACCGGCGACAGATAACCCCGTCGCCTTCAAGGTCGACCTCTTGGAAGCCGTTCGGGCAGGCCGCACAGACGGCAATGCCCGGGAACAGGTGGCCTTCATAGCCGTCCGAACAGGATTGGAAACAAAGTGCCGGCAGGCTCCAGTGGCTGTCGGGGAAATCCGACGGGCAGAAGTGGCCGCTGTTTTCCACATAGGCCCGGGCATACCAGTCCGCCATCACGCCATCGACCGAAGCGGCTTTCAGGCCTTCGCTCGGGATGGGTGTTTGAAGCAGAGAGGGCACCGGCTCCATGGCCGCCGTCGCAAAGGAACCGTCGTCCTGATTCATCGCCTCTTCGGCGGAAACCGCAGTCAGGGTGAACGGAAGCAGGAAAAGGGCTACCGCGAGGCCGCGGAGCCAGCAAAGACCGATCATGTGATACCTCTCCCCTACCGGGGTTGTTTTGTTGGTGGTCCCGGGTGGTCGTACCCACCCATATGGGGCCTGCCGGATCGTTGTCCAGACGTCTTGTAACAATTCTTAACAACGCTCTGTGACAGAGGTGCTACCAAAAGTCAACTGATAGCTTTCGCCGTCAACAATTCTTCCGCTTCGGCCAGGTCTTCCGGGCGATTGATGTTGAAAAACGGATCGACCGGGTGGGTGTCGAATTCGACCTCGGCAAGGGCGTAGCGAGCGGTCCAGCGATCGATTTTCCGCATCTCCTCGCCGACCAGGGCATCGCGGAGGTCTGCGCGCAAACCCACCCGCCATAGACCGAACACCGGATGGGTTCGTCCATTGGAAACCGCACAGGCCAATTCCGCCGAGCGCTCTTCGCAAGACTGCCAGAGCCGTTGGGCCAGGTCGCGGGGAATAAAGGGCGCATCGGTCGTGAAGGAGACCATCCATTCAATTCCGGGGTGATGCTGCGCCAGCCAGTCGAGGCCGGTCAGGATGCCTGCCAAAGGTCCCTGCGCCCCCGGCACCACGTCCTCGACCACCGGCAGGCCATAGGCTTTGAAACGATTGGGGTCGCCGCCCGCATTGAGGATCAGGGGAGCCGTCTGGGCCTTTGCGCGCTCAACCACCCAATCAAGAACAGGCCGTCCGCCGACCTGTTTCAGGCCCTTGTCACCTCCCCCCATCCGGCGCGCGAGACCTCCGGCCAGGATCAGCCCGGCGATCGGGGGCCCGCCCGTCATGGGTCGATCTCCGCTTCGGATTTCCCGCCACCTTTCCGGCCCCGGGCACCTTTCCGCCCGAGATGTTCCGGCTCATCATCCTGAGCAGAGGGATCCCCGTCGAAGACGATGCGGTCCTCGCCGGACAGCGCGATGAAACGCCTGCCACGGGCCCGCCCGATCAGGGTCAAGCCCACTTGACGAGCCAGCTCGACCCCCCAGGCGGTGAAGCCGGAGCGGGACACCAGAATGGGGATCCCCATCTGCACGGTCTTGATCACCATCTCGCTGGTGAGCCGCCCTGTGGTGTAGAAAATTTTGTCTTCGCCCTTGAGACCATGACGGAACATGTAGCCGGCGATCTTATCCACCGCGTTGTGGCGCCCGACATCTTCCATATAGACCAGCGGCCGATCGCCCTGGGCCAAAACACAGCCATGGATCGCACCGGCACCCAGGTAAAGGCTGGGAGCCGTGTTGATCTTTTTGACCAGGGTATAAAGATCGGAGGTGGCGAGCCTGGCTTGGGGGCTGAGCAGAACCGTCTCGAACTTTTCCATCACGTCGCCGAAGACCGTGCCCTGGGCACAGCCCGAGGTCAGGGTCTTTTTCTTGAGCTTTTCTTCGAAGTCCGTGGTGCCGTCGGTTCGCACGACAACCGTCTCGATATCTTCGTCATAGTCGATGCCGGTGACCTGCTCGCCTTCCTTCAGCATGTTCTGGTTCAGCAGGTAGCCGATGGCCAGGTATTCCGGGTAATCGCAGATCGTCATCATCGTGACGATTTCCCGACCGTTCAGAAACAGGGTCAACGGTCGTTCAACCGTAACCCGGGTGTCAATCGCGTCGCCGTTCTGATCCACGCCGGTCACCCCACGGGTGAGCTTCGGGTCATCCGGGTCGGGCTTGACCAGGAATTCGGGCAAGAGCGTCATGTATCGGGGCCTCCCGGTTTTGTTTTTTTAAGGGGCGCGCCTTGTCATTTAGTGAGCCCCCGTGCCGAGGCAATGATCCTGCAGACAATTCCAGGAGAGACCAAGGTCGCATAGAGGCGCGGACAGGCAAGGTTGTCAAATGGGCTAGAGCCCTTTCCGGCGTTATTGAATCGCTGAGACGGCTTCTGCTCTGTCCTGGTTAGGAG
>JBMYSY010000010.1:0-139606 GCA_049603795.1 Magnetovibrionaceae bacterium | reverse complement strand
ACCCGCGCTGGCGGGCGCAACGAAGTGATCAAGACCTGGTCGCGCCGGTCGACCATTCTGCCGCAGTTCGTCGGCCTCACCTTTGGGGTCTACAACGGTCAGAAGTTCGTCCCCGTTTTGGTGACCGAGGACATGATCGGACACAAATTCGGCGAATTTTCGCCGACCCGGACCTACTACGGCCACGCGGCCGACAAGAAGGCAAAGAGGGGCTGATCGATGGGTAAGAAATCCAACGAGCGCCGCGTCGCCGACAACGAGGCGATGGCCTATTCCAAGTTCATGCGCACGAGCCCGCGCAAGCTGAACCTGGTGGCCGAGAGCATTCGGGGCATGCCGGCAGAACAGGCCCTGGCGAGCCTGACCTTCAACAAGCGCCGCATTGCCGGCGATGTGAAGAAGGTTTTGCAGTCGGCGATCGCCAATGCCGAGAACAACCACCAGCTTGACGTGGACCGCCTGGTCGTGGCCGAAGCCACCGTGGGCATCACCACTGTCATGAAGCGCTGGAAAGCCCGGGCCCGCGGTCGTGTGGGTCGCATTGAAAAGCCGTTCAGCAACCTTCGGCTGGTCGTGCGTGAAGTCGAGGAGACGGCTTAATGGGACACAAGGTTAACCCGATCGGTCTGCGCGTTGGCATCAACCGCACCTGGGATTCCCGCTGGTACGCCGGTGGCAACTATGCAGACCTGCTGCATGAGGATTTGAAGATCCGTGGTGCGTTGAAGAAAAAGCTCGCCAGCGCCGGTATCAGCCGTGTTGTGATCGAACGTCCGGCCAAGAAGGCCCGCGTGACCATTCACACCGCTCGCCCGGGTGTCGTGATCGGCAAGAAGGGTGCGGACATCGAGAAGCTTCGCCAGGAAGTCTCCAAGATGACCGGCTCCGAAGTGCACCTGAACATTGTCGAAATCCGCAAGCCGGAAGTCGATGCCCAGCTGGTTGCCGAAAACATTGCTCAGCAACTCGAGCGTCGTGTTTCCACGCGCCGGGCCATGAAGCGTGCCGTCCAATCGGCCATGCGCATGGGTGCCCTGGGCATCAAGGTGAAGTGTGGTGGTCGTCTTGGCGGTGCGGAAATCGCCCGTGACGTCTGGTACCACGAAGGCCGCGTGCCGCTTCACACCCTGCGCAGCGCCATGGACTACGGCACCGCGACCGGCTTCACCACTTACGGGGCCTGCGGCGTCAAGGTCTGGATCTACAAGGGCGATGTTCTCGCTCACGATCCGATGGCCATGGACAAGCGCGCCCAAGACCAGCAGCCGAACCGCTGATCTGGTTTGGCTGAGACAGTTTGATTTAAGGACCTCTAACGATGCTGAGCCCGAAACGGACAAAATTTCGAAAGCAGCATAAGGGCCGTATCCACGGCAAGGCGAAGGGCGGCTATACGTTGACCTTCGGTGCCTATGGCCTGAAAGCAACCACACCGGAGCGCGTCACCGCGCGCCAAATCGAAGCGGCCCGCCGTGCGATCACCCGCCACATGCGCCGTGCCGGTCGCGTGTGGATCCGCATCTTCCCGGATGTGCCAGTTTCCAAGAAACCGGCTGAAGTCCGGCAGGGTAAAGGTAAGGGTACGCCCGAGTTCTGGGCAGCCAAGGTGAAGCCCGGTCGGATTATGTTTGAGCTGGATGGTGTTCCGAAGGACGTCGCTAAGCGTGCCTTCGAACTTGCCGCCGCCAAGTTGCCGGTGCGGACCAAGTTCGTGTCCCGTCTGGGCGAGGAGGACTGATCGATGAAAGCTGTTGATGTTCGCGCCAAGACCGACGACGAGCTGAAGACCGAACTTCTGGGACTGCGCAAGGAAAGCTTTAACCTGCGTTTCCAGGCAGCCAGCGGTCAGTTGGAAAACACTGCTCGTGTTGGCCAGGTCCGCAAAGACATTGCCCGCATCAAGACCGTTTTGTCCGAGCGCAAAAGCGCTGCGGCCACCGGCGCCTGAGGAGGAGAGTTAAGTTATGCCGAAGCGCATCCTGCAAGGGACGGTTGTCAGCGACAAAATGGACAAAACCGTCACTGTGCTCGTCGAGCGCAAAGTGAAGCACCCGATCTATAACAAGATCGTGCGTAAATCGAAGAAGTACGCCGCCCACGACCCCGCTAACTCCCATAAGATTGGGGATACGGTCCGTATTCGCGAATGCGCGCCGATTTCAAAGCGGAAAACGTGGGAGGTGATCTCCGCCGAAGCATGAGGCTTCGTCGGGGCATTCGCGAAAGGAATAGGAACAAGCGATGATCCAGGCCGAAACAAACTTGGAAGTCGCCGATAACTCCGGCGCACGCCGCGTTCAGTGCATCAAGGTACTGGGCGGGTCAAAGCGGAAGTATGCCTCCGTGGGCGACGTTATCGTCGTCTCGGTCAAAGAGGCGATTCCGCGGGGCCGGGTTAAAAAAGGCGACGTGCAGCGTGCTGTTGTGGTGCGGACCTCCAAGGATATCCGTCGTAGCGATGGCTCCGCCATTCGGTTCGACAACAATGCCGCCGTGCTGATCAACAAGCAGGGCGAGCCCATTGGGACCCGTATCTTCGGCCCCGTCACGCGTGAGCTTCGCGCGAAACGGTACATGAAGATCATCAGCCTTGCGCCGGAGGTGCTGTGATGGCTTCGAAATTCAAGAAAGGCGACCGTGTCGTGGTCCTTACGGGCCGGGACAAGGGCAAGCAGGGCGAAATCCTGAAGATGATTCCGGCTGAAAACCGGGCGCTGGTTCAGGGCGTGAACATGATCAAGCGTCATACACGTCAAAGCCAGACCGCGCAGGGCGGCATCATCGACAAGGAAGCGCCGATCCAGCTGTCCAATCTGGCGATTGCCGACCCGAAAGATGACGCTCCCACCCGTGTGGGCTTCAAGTTCCTCGATGATGGCCGCAAGGTCCGCTACGCCAAGCGGTCCGGCGAAGTCATCGATAGCTGAGGAGGGCAGGATCATGGCACGTTTACGTGAAATCTATAATGCGGAGATCCGCCAGGCCCTGACCGAGGAATTCCAGTATGCGAACCCGATGATGGTTCCGAAGCTGGAAAAAATCGTCATCAACATGGGTGTCGGCGAAGCTTCGCAGGACAAAGGCAAGATGAAAGGCCCGCTGGCCGATCTGGAAGCCCTGTCCGGACAGAAGCCGGTTGTGACCAAAGCCCGTAAGTCTATCGCCCAGTTCAAACTGCGCGACGGTCTTCCGGTCGGTGCCAAGGTCACACTTCGCAAAGCCCGGATGTACGAATTCCTGGACCGCCTGGTGAACATCGCCCTGCCGCGTGTCCGCGACTTCCGCGGTATTTCCGGCAAGAGCTTCGACGGCAATGGCAACTACGCCATGGGCCTGAAAGAACAGATCGTGTTCCCGGAAATCGACTACGACCAGGTCGACACGGTCCGCGGCATGGACATCATCATCTGCACCACCGCCAAGTCGGATGCGGAAGCCAAGGCGCTGTTGAAGCATTTCAACATGCCCTTCACCAATTGAGCGAAGACGGAGAGACCTAAAAATGGCAAAAGTTAGCGCCGTCGAGCGAAACAAGAAGGTGGAACGCCTGATCAAGAAGTACGCTAAGAAGCGTGCGACCTTGAAGGCGATGGCCAAGGATCCGAACGTGAGTGCGGAAGAACAGTTCGAAGCCCGCCTGAAGCTGGCTGAACTGCCGCGCAACTCGGCACCCATTCGGTATCGCAACCGCTGTGGCCTGTCCGGCCGTCCGCGTGGTGTCTACCGCAAACTGAAACTGTCGCGCATCTCCCTGCGTGATCTGGCCTCGACCGGCCAGATCCCGGGGATGGTGAAGTCGAGCTGGTAAGGGAGAGACGGCCATGTCGATGACCGATCCCTTGGGCGATATGCTGACCCGTATTCGTAACGGCCAGATGGCGCGGAAGAACGTGATTTCTTCCCCGGCGTCTCGCCTGCGGGCCAACGTCCTGGAAGTGCTGCAGCGTGAGGGCTACATCCGAGGCTATGAGCGTTCGGAAGTCCGCCCGGGTATCAACGAGCTGCAGATTGAGCTGAAGTACCATGAGGGTACGCCGGTGATCCGTGAGATCAGCCGCGTGTCCAAGCCGGGCCGCCGGGTCTATTCGAAGATCAAAGACCTTCCGCGCGTCTACAACGGCCTTGGTATTTCCATTCTCTCGACGCCTCGCGGCGTGCTCTCCGACGCTGAAGCGCGTGAGCACAATGTGGGCGGCGAAGTCCTCTGCAAGGTCTTCTGAGGTAGGGTGCTGCTATGTCTCGCGTAGGAAAGAACCCCGTCGAAGTGCCGAGTGGTGTCACCATCAATATTGATGGTGTGATCGTCTCGGCCAAGGGCAAGCTGGGCGAACTGTCCGCGACGCTCACCGATGATGTCTCAGTTACCCAGGAAGACGGCAAGGTCTGGGTCAAGCCGCTCTCGAAATCGAAGCAGGCTCGTCAGATGTGGGGCACGGCTCGTGCCACCATCGCCAACATGATCACTGGCGTTTCCGAAGGCTTCACCCGCGATCTTGAGATCAACGGCGTCGGCTACCGGGCACAGGTCCAGGGTCAAGACCTGGTGCTGCAGTTGGGCTTCAGCCACGAAGTGCGCTATCCCGCACCCGAGGGCATCAAGTTCGAATGCCCGGAGCAGAACAAGGTGAAGATTTCGGGCACCGACAAGCAGAAGATCGGCCAGGTGGCTTCCGAAATTCGGGGTTACCGTCCGCCGGAGCCCTACAAGGGTAAGGGTGTCAAATACGCGGATGAATACATCCTGCGTAAGGAAGGAAAGAAGAAGTAAGCCATGGCGAGCAAAGCAAAACAGCTGTTCATGCGCCGCCAGCGTCGTACGCGGCATGCGCTTCGGCAGAAAGCAGCGGGCAAGCCCCGGCTTTCGGTTTTCCGGTCCGGTCGGCACATCTACGCCCAGGTCATCAACGATCTGGAAGGCAAGACCCTGGCCGCAGCTTCCACCCTGGACGCCTCTCTCAAGGGCTCCAAGGGTACCAACAAGGAAGCCGCCGCCAGCGTTGGCAAGCTGATTGGCGAACGTGCCAAGGAAGCCGGTGTCACGGCGGTGGTCTTCGACCGCGGCGGTTATCAGTATCACGGTCGGGTGAAAGCCCTGGCCGATGCGGCTCGCGAAGCCGGTCTGACGTTCTAAGGGAGCAGGTAAGATGGCAGGCACACGGAACGAAAATCCCCGCGGACGCGGTGGTGACCGGGATCGCAACGAACGCGGCGGTCGCGGAAAGCGTGGCGGTCGCGATGAGGAACAGCAGGGCGATGATCTGCTGGACAAGCTGGTTCACATCAATCGGGTGGCCAAGGTTGTCAAGGGGGGGCGCCGGTTCTCCTTTGCAGCCCTCGTGGTGGTCGGCGACGGCAAGGGCCGGGTTGGCTATGGGACGGGTAAAGCCCGCGAAGTTCCGGAAGCGATCCGCAAGGCGACCGATCAGGCGAAGCGCAAAATGATCCGCGTTCCGCTTCGGGAAGGTCGGACCTTCCACCACGACGTCAAAGGCCACTTCGGTGCCGGCAAGGTTCTTGTTCGCTCCGCCCCTCCGGGTACCGGCATCATCGCCGGTGGTCCGATGCGCGCGGTGTTCGAAACCCTCGGGGTTCAGGATGTCGTGGCGAAATCGACCGGTACCACCAACAAGCACAATATGGTCAAGGCGACCTTTGATGCGCTGGAACGTTTCATGAGCCCCCGGGCCGTTGCCGCCAAGCGTGGCAAGAAGGTGGGCGACATCGTCTCCCGTCGGGCCGGTGGCGCGGAAGCGGCTTAAGTTAGCGCTTCGATTTGGATTGAGGATTGACCCATGGCGGCCAAGAAAACCCTGAAAGTGACCCAGATCGGTAGCCCGATCGGTCGACCGAAAGACCAGCGCCAGACGCTGATCGGCCTCGGTTTGAACAAAATGCACCGGACCAGCGAATTGGAAGATACGCCGTCTGTGCGCGGTATGATCAACAAGGTGCAGCACCTGGTGCGTGTCGAAGACGCCGGCTAAAAGGTCCCCTTGGGACAGCTGGATCTCTTCGAGACTAGGATTGGATGAGCGAAATGAAACTCAACGAAATCAAGGACAACTCGGGCGCCACCAAAAACCGGAAGCGCGTCGGTCGCGGCATCGGTTCCGGCCTCGGCAAGACAGCCGGTCGGGGTGTGAAGGGTCAGAAATCCCGCAGCGGTGTGTCCCTGCTGGGTTTCGAGGGCGGCCAGATGCCGCTCTACCGCCGTCTGCCGAAGCGCGGCTTTAAGGCACCTTTCGCCAAGGTCTATGACGAAATCAACGTCGGCCTGGTGCAGAAGTTTGTCGATGCCGGCAAGATTGATGCCGGCCAGCCGATCACGCAGGATGTGCTGATCGCCTCCGGCGTGGCCCGCAAGAAACCCGACGGTATCAAGCTTCTCGGCAAGGGGGAAGTGACCGCCAAGTTGACCCTGGAAGTTTCCGGTGCGACCAAGGGTGCCATTGCTGCCGTCGAGAAGGCCGGTGGTTCGGTCACGATTTCGTCAACTTCTCCTGCTACCGGAAAGGCTGACGAGGCTGCAAAAGCCGAATAAACTCGGTTTAGAGATCGGGGCGGCACCATCGGGGGGAGCCGCTCGATCCTATGGGGACAAATGCAGCAGCGATGAAGGGTATCTAGGCCGATGGCATCCGCCGCCGAACAATTAGCCGCGAACGTCAACTTCGGAGCCTTCGCCAAGGCAACGGAACTCAAGAAGCGCATCTGGTTTACGCTGGGTGCGCTGATTGTCTATCGGCTGGGCACCTATATTCCCCTTCCGGGCATTGATCCGGTTGTCCTGGACGACATCTTTAACCAGAACGCCGGCGGCATTCTGGGGATGTTCGATATGTTCGCGGGCGGCGCATTGGGCCGAATGACCATCTTCGCGCTCAACATTATGCCCTACATTTCTGCTTCCATCATCATGCAGCTGATGACGGCCGTATCGCCGTCGCTCGAGGCCATGAAGAAGGAAGGGGAATCGGGTCGCAAGAAGATCAACCAATACACCCGCTACCTGACCGTTCTGATCACCATCGCCCAGGGCTATGGCATATCGGTCGGGATCGAAGGGATGAGTTCCTCTGCCGGACCTGCTGTGCATGATCCGGGCCTGTTCTTCCGCTTTACGGTCGTGATTACGCTTCTCGGCGGCACCATGTTCCTGATGTGGTTGGGCGAACAGATCACGGCGCGCGGTGTGGGCAACGGTATTTCGTTGATCATCTTTGCCGGTATTGTCGCCAATCTGCCGAGTGCCTTGGCTGGGACGCTTGAATTGGGCCGGACCGGTGCCCTGTCGACTGCGCTGATCATTCTCTTGTTGATCATGTCGGTGGTGGTGATTGCCGTCGTGGTCTTCTTCGAGCGCGCACAGCGCCGGATCATCATCCAGTATCCGAAGCGCCAGCAGGGCAATAAGATGTATGGTGGGGAGTCTTCTCACCTGCCGCTGAAGCTGAATACAGCCGGCGTCATCCCGCCGATCTTTGCGAGCTCGATTCTGCTTCTGCCGATCACGCTGATCAGTTTCTCCGCAGGGCAGGGGCCCGAGTGGCTGACGACCGTTTCCGCTTATCTGGGCCACGGCCAGCCACTCTACATCCTGTTCTACATCAGCCTGATCGTCTTCTTTGCGTTTTTCTATACGGCCGTCGTGTTCAATCCGACGGAAACCGCTGATAATCTGAAAAAGTACGGCGGTTTTATCCCGGGTATCCGTCCGGGCAAAAATACAGCTGAGTACCTTGACCGGGTGCTGACGCGGCTGACCTGCGTCGGTGCGGCCTACCTCGCTGTGATTTGCTTGCTGCCGGAATTGCTGATTTCTCAGTACTCGGTGCCGTTCTATTTCGGGGGGACGAGCCTTCTCATTGTGGTGACGGTGACCATGGATACGGTTGCCCAGGTGCAATCGCATCTCGTTGCGCACCAGTATGAGGGGCTCATCAAAAAAGCAAAACTGAGGGGACGTCGATGACCAATCTAATTCTGTTGGGCCCGCCGGGTGCGGGGAAGGGGACCCAGGCAAAGCGGCTTGAGGATCACTACAAGATCGTTCAACTGTCGACCGGCGATATGCTGCGCGCGGAAGTGAAGTCCGGATCAGATCTCGGTAAGGAAGCTAAGTCGGTAATGGAATCCGGCGGGCTCGTTTCCGATGAATTGGTGATTTCCATCATCTCTTCGCGAATCGATCAGGATGACTGCAAAAACGGGTTCATTCTCGATGGTTTTCCGCGCACGGTCCCGCAGGCCGAAGCGCTTGACGTCATGCTGGATGAAAAAGGCCTGAAGATCGACCACGTGATCGAACTCAAGGTGGACGACGAGGCCATGGTGACCCGGATCACCGGTCGCTACACCTGTGCCAAATGCGGCGCGGGCTATCACGATGAATTTCAGAAGCCCGCGAAAGAGGGCGTCTGCGACAAATGCGGCAGCACCGAGTTTACGCGACGTGCTGACGATAACGAGGAGACCGTACGGAATCGCCTGACTCAATACCATGAGCAGACGGCTCCGATTATCGGTTACTACGAAAGCAAGGGTGCCATGCAGGGCGTCGACGGCATGGCCGATATCGACGACGTGACAGGTGCCCTTAAAGGGATTGTTGGGTAACCACGAACCGCGTGTTGACTATGGATTGCGGGTGACTATACTACGTCGCTCCGCCGAGTCCCGGTTGGCACGTTTCTCGTGGAAAATCTGAAGGTTAAGGAGTAACGGCTTTGGCGCGTATCGCTGGCGTAAACATCCCCACGGGCAAGCGTGTGATCATCGCTTTGACCTACATCTATGGGATTGGCCGCACGAAGGCGAAAGATATTTGCTCAACGTGCAGCATTCCGGATGACCGTCGTGTCAGCGATCTGACCGAAGACGAGTTAACCCGGATTCGTGAAGAGATTGATCAAAACTATCAGGTTGAAGGTGATCTGCGCCGTGAGACGGCCATGACCATCAAGCGCCTGATGGATCTGGGTTCCTACCGGGGCCTGCGGCATCGCCGCGGTCTGCCGGTTCGGGGTCAACGCACGCACACCAATGCGCGGACCCGTAAAGGCCCCGCAAAGGCCATCGCAGGCAAGAAGAAGTAATCGTTTCTGCCTGTTGGGTTAGTGCCGGCACTCATTTTTTGGGTGCCGGTTCCTGCATTGTAAAAGTGCTGTCATTTGACAGGGCTTGAGAGAACTGAAGGGCATATAGGGCATCATGGCTAAGGCATCTACAGCGGCACGGCCCCGTCGTCGCGAGCGGAAAAACATCGCTTCCGGTGTTGCGCACGTCAACGCGACGTTCAACAACACCATCATCACCATTGCTGATGCGCAAGGGAACACCATTTCCTGGTCGTCCGCCGGCAGCCAGGGCTTCAAGGGCTCCCGTAAGTCCACGCCTTATGCCGCGCAGGTCGCCGCCGAGGACGCGGGCAAAAAAGCCGTCGATCACGGTATGAAGACCCTGGAAGTTGAAGTCAAAGGCCCCGGTTCCGGACGCGAAAGCGCGCTTCGGGCTCTCCAGGCGGTGGGCTTTACCATTACTGCCATTCGCGACGTCACGCCGATCCCGCACAACGGGTGCCGGCCGCGGAAACGTCGCCGGGTTTAATCCCACCGGAGGCTGAACCGGCGCATCAGACGCTACAGCTTTCCAAGCCGAATTCGCCAGGACGGGCGGGGTGCAAGGCTCCGTCCGATTTGGCGGTTAAAAGACACGACACACCGTCGATTGAGAGGCGCTAAAGTGATTCAGAAAAACTGGCAAGAGCTCATTAAGCCCAGCAAGTTGGATGTGGTTCCGGGTTCCGATCCGGCCCGCACGGCGACCATCGTTGCGGAACCGCTCGAGCGTGGTTTCGGCCTGACGCTCGGCAATGCGCTGCGTCGCGTACTGCTGTCCTCCCTGCAAGGTGCCGCTGTCACCGCCATCCAGATTGATGGCGTGCTGCACGAGTTCTCCTCGATCCCGGGTGTCCGCGAAGACGTCACCGACATCGTTTTGAACATCAAATCCATGGGCCTGCGCATGAGCGCGGAAGGGCCGAAGAGGATCACGCTGCGCGCCGAGGGCCCGGGGCCGGTTACCGCCGGGATGATCGATACCGGTGCCGACATCGAAGTCATGGATCCGGACCTGGTGCTCTGCCACCTGGATGCGGGTGCCAAATTGAACGTTGAGATGACGGTCAACAACGGCAAGGGCTATGTTCCGGCCAGCGTCAACCGCTCCGAGGAGAGCCCGATCGGTCTCATTCCCATTGATTCCGTGTTCTCGCCGGTGCGCCGCGTGTCCTACAAGGTTGAAAACACCCGCGTCGGTCAGGTCACTGACCACGATAAGCTGAGCCTGCAGGTTACCACCAACGGTGCCGTGGCGCCGGACGATGCTGTGGCGCTTGCCGCACGTATCCTGCAAGACCAGCTGCAGCTGTTCATCAACTTCGAAGAGCCTTCCGCGCACGCCGAGGAAGATCGCCGCGACGATCTGCCGTTCAACAAGAACCTGTTGCGCAAGGTGGACGAGTTGGAACTCTCCGTCCGGTCCGCAAACTGCCTGAAGAACGACAACATCATCTACATCGGTGATCTGGTGCAGCGGACCGAAGCGGACATGCTGCGGACCCCGAACTTTGGTCGGAAATCCTTGAACGAAATCAAGGAAGTTCTGGCGCAGATGGGCCTGCATTTGGGTATGGAAATCCCGAATTGGCCGCCCGAAAACATCGAAGACCTGGCCAAGCGCCTGGAAGACCCGTTCTGATCGGCCTATTGAAGGCCGCCAACGACGTTTGAGACTTTAAGGAAATAGAACCATGCGACACCGGATGAGCGGGCGGAAACTGAACCGCACACATACTCACCGCAAAGCCATGTTCTCCAACATGGCTGCTTCGCTGCTCCTGCACGAGCAGATCAAGACCACCCTGCCCAAGGCCAAGGAACTGCGTCGCGTGGCCGACCGCATGATCACGCTTGGCAAGAACGGCAGCCTGCACGACCGTCGGCGCGCCTATGCCTACCTGCGTGATGACGAAATCGTCTCGAAGCTGTTCGAGACCCTGGGCCCCCGCTACAAGGAGCGCGCCGGTGGCTATACCCGTGTGCTCAAGGCCGGTTTCCGCCACGGCGACGCTGCCCCGATGGCGATTATCGAGCTGGTGGACCGGGATGCAGACGCCAAGGGCGCAGCCGATAAGGCCCGTCACGAAGAGATGCTGGCCGAGGCTGACGCCGAGGAATAAGCGCTCTGGGCCCTCTTGGGTCTAGCGGTCGAAAGATTAGAAAAGGGCGATGCCGCGTGCATCGCCCTTTTTTTCGATCAGGACTCCTTTCGATCAGGACTCCTGGGGATTAGTTGGAGTTCGTACGGGCCATGCCGCCAACCGTGTTTTTGTCGTAGCCGATAACGTCCGCGATCGCGGCGATGCTTTGTTCTTCCTCTTCCAGAACCTTTCCGTCGGCCTCTGCGACCGTCTTGCAAAGCATGATCACCAGGCGTTTCAACTCGTCATCCGGTGCCCCTTCTGCAATGGCCTTCATGGCTTCTTCCCGGCCTTTATCAGGGCGGCTTTCCAGCTTGGAGACAAAGCGGGAATAGAGCTTATAGGCTTCTTCGGTGTCGTACATTTTCAGCTTTTCCAGGATGTTGAGCATGTCCTTGACCTTTCGGCCTTCACGCTTGCTGGAATCACCATCGGCAACGGCAACAACGGCGCAGGCGGCCATGGCAGCTTTGAGAAAACCAAAGCCCTTGGCACGCTCTTTGTTTTTCTCGTGGTGTTTGCGGAACATTTCGAAAAACGACATCGGATTACTCTCTTCGGGGAAACTGGGACAAAAAGGGTTGGTGGTGGTTTGCGCTAAGGGTCATGGACGCTTGGCAGTTCGATCCGCCCTATGTCGTCCGTCGGCATATCGAGGAGGCCTGCGATCTTTCCGAGTGCCTCTTCCTCGGATGGGTAGACGATGCCGTCGGCCTCTGAGATGGATCGACAAATTTCAACGATCAACCGGCAGGCCTCTGTGTCGCCATTCATGATGTGCACGAGATCGAGTGCCTTGGGCAGGGCCGCTTCGAAGTCCTCAAGAAGGGGGCGAACCTCCCGCGAGTAGAGATCAACCCCAAGCTTGACGTCATAGAGGTTCAAAATCTTGAGCGCGCGCATCAGCTCTTTGACCCGGCGGCTTTCCTTTTTGCAGGCGGAACCATCGGCGGCGGAAATAATTGCGCAGGCAGCCATCGCCGCCTTGAGAAAGGCGTAATTATCTGCACGCTGCTTGTTCAGACGGAAGTGGCGGGCCAGAATCTCAAGGTAGGACATGCAGCACCTTGGTTTTCGTATCTTCAGTCCCGTAACGACGGCCCTCAGCGGCTCTTGGGGACTCAGCTTCTACAACCCGACCGCTGTCAGTTTCCCCAAGGGTCGACTGAAATGCAAGCGGCGGTTCGACAAAGGGCCTATCCCGTTGGGCGGTTCAAAGGCGTGAAGGTGGGTGGTGATGACGCGATTGGTGGTTTTGGTTATTTGCCTTTGGGCATCTGTTACGGGTCCAGCCGGCGCGCAGCAGGGTGGGAAGGCGCTGCCGGATAACAGGGCGCAGATTGAACTCTCTTTTGCCCCCCTGGTGGCCAAGGCGGCACCGGCTGTTGTCAACATCTTCACGACCAAGCAGGTCCAGGCCCGGCAGGTCAATCCGCTGTTCAACGATCCTTTCTTCAGGCGTTTTTTCGGCGACCGATTTGCGAGACCGGACAGCGGTGGTCGGCGGGAACAACAGAATTCTCTGGGGTCCGGTGTCATCGTTGACCCCTCAGGCGTTATCGTGACCAACCTCCATGTGATCCAGGGTGCTGACGCGATCAGGGTCGTCTTGGCGGATCGGCGTGAAATGGCCGCCCAGGTCATCGGATCGGACGAAAAGACCGATTTGGCCTTCCTCAGGGTCGACAATGGCGAAGATCCGCTTCCGTTCCTTGCCTTTCGGGACTCGGATGAGTTGGAGGTCGGGGATCTTGTCCTGGCCATCGGTAATCCGTTCGGTGTTGGCCAAACGGTGACCAGCGGCATCGTCTCTGCCCTGGCCAGAACCCAGGTTGGTGTCACGGATGTCGGCTCTTTCATCCAGACTGATGCGGCGATCAATCCGGGAAACTCGGGCGGAGCGCTCGTGGGGCTCGATGGCAAATTAGCCGGCGTGAACACGGCGATTTTCTCGCGATCGGGTGGCAGCCACGGGATCGGTTTCGCCATCCCGGCCAATCTGGTCCGAAGCGTGCTGTCCGGCCTGACGCGCGATGGACGCGTGGTGCGCCCCTGGCTTGGGGCCTGGGGAGAGGCTGTCACCCAGGACATCGCCTTCAGCTTCGGCCTGGACCGGCCGGGCGGGGCTTTGATCAACCGCGTCTATCCGAACGGTCCCGCAGCCCGGGCAGGGATTCGCCCCGGGGACCTGATCGTCGCCGTCGACGGGCGGGCCATTTCGGAACCCGCGGCCCTGACCTATCGCATCGCGACGCGATCAGTCGGCGAAACAGCGCGGATCGACCTGCTGCGCAAGGGGCAGCGGTTGACCGTTGATCTCTCCCTGGAACCTCCCTCGGCCGAACCCCCGGCAAACCGCACCCTGATCGCCGGGCGCAATCCGCTCACCGGGGCGGAGATTGCCAACATGTCGCCGGCGCTGGCGGAGGAGGTGGGGGAGGATGATCCGAAGCCCGGCGTTTACATTCTTCGTATCCGCCGAGGCTCGCCGGCTGCCAGGCTCCGGTTCCGCCCCGGTGACCGCCTCTTGAGCGTGAACCGCGTCGAGGCGACAAGTGTCGCTGCGGTCCGCCGCGTCATCGAGAGCGGTGCGCAGCAGTTCCGGATGCAGGTGGATAGGGGTGGCAAGACCCTAGAACTGACCATCGGTGGCTGAGGTGGCGCGATGACACCCAGCGGGCCCGGCCTGTTTGAATCCTCGACACCCCAGCCCTTGGCGGAGGCGCTGCGGCCCAAGGCCTTGGGCGAAGTGGTCGGACAGGACCATTTGCTGGGCGAAAATGCACCTCTGACCCGGTTGCTGAAAGCCGAGCGCCCGCCGTCGTTGATCTTCTGGGGTCCGCCTGGGACCGGTAAAACCACAATCGCCCGTCTGATCGCTGACCAGGTTCATTTGGCCTTCGAGCCGCTGTCTGCGGTGTTTTCCGGTGTGGCGGACCTGCGCAAGGTGTTCGAGCGGGCCAAGGAGCGGCGATCCGTCGGCCAGGGAACCCTTCTTTTTATCGACGAAATCCATCGCTTCAACCGGGCCCAACAGGATGGGTTCCTGCCCTATGTGGAAGATGGCACGGTCGTCCTGATCGGTGCCACGACCGAAAATCCCAGTTTCGAGTTGAATGCCGCATTGCTCTCGCGCTGCCAGGTGATGGTTCTCAACCGGCTGGACGAGCCGGCGCTGGAGACCCTGTTGTCCCGCGCTGAGCGTTATCAGGCCGAGGCGTTGCCCCTGGAAGATTCCGCCCGCCAGGCCCTGAAGGCCATGGCCGACGGCGACGGTCGCTATCTGCTCAATCTGGCGGAAACCCTGTTCAAGGCAGGGGTTGGCGAGCCGCTCGATACCCAGGGGTTATCGGAACTGGTCCAGGCCCGCCTGCCGCTGTATGACAAGGCGCAGGAAGGTCACTACAACCTGATCAGCGCGCTGCACAAATCGTTGCGCGGTTCCGACACGGACGCGGCGCTCTATTGGTTTGCACGCATGTTGGCGGGCGGCGAAGACCCGAACTATATCGCACGCCGTCTGGTGCGCTTCGCTTCCGAAGACATCGGTTTGGCCGACGCCCAAGCCCTGCCACAAACGCTTGCTGCCTGGGATGCCTATGATCGTCTGGGATCGCCTGAAGGGGAACTGGCCCTTGTGCAGGCCGTGATCTATCTGGGCACGGCACCGAAATCCAATGCCGCCTATCGGGCGGAAAAGGCAGCCAAGAAGTTGGCCAGAGCTACGGGGTCCCTGATGCCGCCCAAGCACATTCTGAATGCCTCCACGGGCCTGATGAAGGACCTGGGCTATGGCAAGGGCTATGCCTATGACCATGACGCAGAGGATGGTTTTTCAGGGCAGAACTATTTTCCGGATGACTTCGCAGGGCCTGGGGGGCGTGCGACGCTCTATGAGCCGAAAGAAATCGGATTTGAGCGCGAAATCGCCAAGAGGCTGGATTACTGGCAGAAACTGCGCGACAAAAAGGCATGACGCTCTCGTTAAAACTCTTAGGCATGATCGCTGCCGGTGGTGCCATTGGTGCCGTGCTGAGATACCTCCTCATGGTGAAGGTGTCGCTGTTGATGCCGGTGGGTATGCTTTTCCCTTGGCCGACCTTCGCCGTCAATCTGCTGGGTGCCTTCCTGCTGGGAGCCCTGATCGAGGTTATGGCATTGGTCTGGTCTCCGACACCTGAGGTCCGGGCCTTCCTGGTTATTGGCCTGCTGGGTGCCTTTACCACCTTCTCGACCTTTTCCATGGATCTCTATGCCATGATCGTCCGAGACCAGATCCTGGCGGCAGTCGTCTATGCCATGGGATCTGTTTTGCTCTGCCTGGCGGGATTCTGGTTGGGCTTGAAACTGGTACGCTTGGGGGTCAACCTTTGACCGGCGTCGAGCAGCGAACCGTCGAGCCGGAGGACGATGGCCTGAGGCTTGATCGCTGGTTCAAGCGCCATTACCCCGGTCTGAGCTTTGGCAGGCTGCAAAAGCTGTTGCGCACGGGCCAAGTGCGGCTCGATGGCGCGCGCGCCAAGCCCTCTGATCGCGTATCAGCCGGACAATCGATCCGGGTGCCACCCTTGAAATTGGACGATGCACAGACAGCCCTTCAGGATCGGAAGGCCCACCAGACGGCACGCCTGTCTGAAGATGACGTGGCCTTTATCCGGTCGATGGTACTTCATCGCGACGATGATTTGATTGTGTTGAACAAGCCCGCAGGCCTGGCCGTCCAGGGCGGCACCAAGACGTCGCGCCATGTTGACGGTTTGCTGGACGGCTTGCGGTTTGATGCCAAGGAGCGTCCGAAGCTGGTTCATCGCATCGACAAGGACACTTCGGGGCTTCTGTTGCTCGCCCGGTCTACAGCAGCTTCCCGGGCGCTGACAGCCGCCTTCAAGGCCAAGACAACGCGAAAGCTCTATTGGGCGATTGCCGTCGGGCAGCCGAAGCCGGCAGCCGGGAAGATCGATGCCCCCCTGGCCAAGCGGGCGGGCGGCGGTGTCGGGGCGGAAAAGATGACGGTCGATGACGAAGGCAAGCGCGCGGTCACTCTTTATCGGACGGTGGAGCATGCCTCCCGCCGGGTGTCCTGGGTTGCCCTGGAACCGATCACGGGGCGCACCCATCAGCTGCGCGTCCATTTGGCCGAGATTCTGGGTTGTCCGATCCTGGGCGACGGCAAGTATGCCGGTCAGGATGCCTTTGTGGATGGGGCAGGGGTCAGCCGGAAGTTGCATCTTCATGCGCGCGGTGTGATTCTTGAGAGACCGGGCGGTGGTCTGTTCGAAATCACCGCACCGCTCAGCGACCATATGGAGAAGGCCTTCCGGTTTTTCGGCTTTGATGACGGCCATGAAGAAGGTGGCTTTTCCGATCCCGACGACCAGCCGTTGCGACGCTCCCAACGAAAGCGCTGACTGCCTGGCAGTCTCCGTTCTTTTGTGGCTGAACAGCCTATGCCTATACTGGTTTCCTGATTCCAACCCTGAAATACCAACGAGCCCCTTCGATGCGTGTGCTTCTGGTTGAAGACAATGAACGGCTGGTCGATGCCATGCGCAAGGGTATGGAGCGGGAAGGTTTCGCCCTCGATGCCTTCGAGACGGTCGAGGATGGCGAAGCCGCGCTCAGCACGGTCCGATACGACGCCGTCGTTTTGGATCTCGGCTTGCCCGATGGCGATGGTTTGACCCTGCTGAAGAATCTCCGGGCCCAAGGGGCGGCAACGCCGGTTTTGATCCTGACCGCCCGGGATTCGGTCGAGGATCGGGTGAAAGGCCTCGACTGCGGTGCCGATGACTACCTGCTGAAGCCTTTCGCTTTCGAAGAACTGGTTGCACGGCTCCGCGCTTTGTTGCGCCGACCGGGCGGAGTGCTGGGCAGTACCCTACAAGCGGGGAACGTCTCATTTGATACCTCCGCAAGGGAGGTCCGGGTCGAGGATCGACCGATTGCGATTTCGCGCCGGGAAATGGGTGTCCTGGAACAGCTGATGCGCCGCCACGGTCGCGTTGTTCCCAAAGATATCCTGGAAGACAGCCTTTACGGGTTTGAAGAAGAGGTCTCGTCAAACTCCGTGGAGGTCCATATCTCCAGGCTACGGAAGAGACTCGGCAATGCCGGTGCCTCCGTCAGTGTGCACACTCTCCGAGGAGTTGGTTATCTTCTCTCGGAGGACGGAGCATAGCGGATAAAACCTTGAATCGGACGCCCAAATTAGGCGACATTGCTTGAACAACGAAATAAGAAAAAGATCATCATCCGGGGCGGGATCGGGCATTTACATCGGACATTCAGCGGCAAGAAGCTGTGGACAGTAGTTACCTGTTAAACCTCGCGCGGGAGAAATCAGCGGAAAGCCGCAATCTCCTGGCAGAGACCATAACCGACCTTTTTCACGGCGGCGGCACCGCGCTGACCGAGAGAGAGCGGGCTTTGATGTTCGACATCCTTCGAAAGGTCATCAAGGATGCTGAAAGGACCGTCCGTCGATCTGTCAGTGAACTTTTGGCGGACAAGCTGGATGCGCCGGCGGAACTGGTGCAGGTGCTCGGTAACGACGAGATTGAGGTCGCCTATCCGATCTTGACCCAGAGCGACGTCCTGAAGGACGAATCCCTGATCGAGGTGATCCGGACCCGAACCTTGGAACACCAGCTGGCCATTTCGCTCCGTGAAGAGGTCAGCGAGGCTGTGTCCGACTCCCTGGTTGCAACCGGCAATACCAAGGTGATCAAGAGCCTGCTGGACAATCCTTCCGCCCAGATTTCGGGCAAGACCATGGAGTACCTGGTCGAAGAATCGAAGCGCGTCGATACTTTCCAGGAGCCGATCCTCAACCGGGGCGACCTGGAGCCGCATTTGGCAAAGCGGATGTTCCTTTGGGTCTCGGCTGCTTTGCGTAAGCATATCGTCGACAATCTGGGCCTGGAACAGGAACAGGTGGACGATCTGCTGGAGCAGGCGGCCATCAAGGGGGCGGCCGAACTGGAACAGGAAGCGACGTCGCGCAGCAAATCGGAAGAACTCGCCGAAGAGCTGGGATCGGATCGCACGGTGACCCCGGAACTTTTGATCAGCGCCTTGGAAAGCGGCGAAGTGCGGCTCTTTATCGCGCTTTTCAAGAAGATGACAGACCTTCGCCAGAAGCTGATCTGGCGCATGGTGCTCGAGCCGGGCGGGGAGGGATTGGCGATTGTCTGCCGGGCTGCGGATTTCTCGTCCCAGGAATTCAGCGACGTTTTTTACCTGACGCGGAAGGCCCGCCCAGGTGCCAAGTTGGCTTCGGAAAAAGAGGTCCGTAAGGCCCTGGCATTCTTTGATCGGGTCGGCAATGATGATGCTCGCGAAGTGGTTAAGCGCTGGCGTCGGAATTCCGATTATCTCTCGGCGCTAAGATCCATCGAACTTGGATAGTGGCCTGGAGCATAAGTGTCTTCCGACAAGGGCAGGGAAGCTGGAACCAATCCACAGATCGGGGATCTCAAGCGCCGACTTGATGATCTAACCCGGCTGGTCTCCGATTGGGTCTGGGAGACAGGGCCGGACTTCCGACTGATTACCGTTTCCAGCCGTGTGGTCGAGGTTCTGGGTTATCACCCCCTGGAACTGGTGGGGCGGCGGCTGACCGATGTCGGCACCTTCATGGAACTCAATGGCAGACCCAAAGAGATGGAATGGCGCTCGCCGTTCCGCGACGTACCCTTTGAGGCGAGGACCCGGGACGGCCAGACCCGCTTTTTCCTGATCAGCGGCCTTCCCATCTTTTCCAACCGGACCGGCAGCTTTCAGGGCGTGCGCGGCACGGCCAGGGATGTCACCCAACA
Source organism: Magnetovibrionaceae bacterium (assembly GCA_049603795.1). Classification (GTDB taxonomy): domain Bacteria; phylum Pseudomonadota; class Alphaproteobacteria; order Rhodospirillales; family JBMYSY01; genus JBMYSY01. Next base: position 120,529 of record JBMYSY010000010.1, on the reverse strand, counting down.
AAGAGAGGCCGAGGCGCGGCTGCGGGACAGCGAAACCCGATACCGAGCAGTCGTCGAGGATCAACAAGAGATCATCTGCCGGTATTTGCCGGATGGCACATTGACGTTTCTCAATCAGGCCGCCTGCCGCTTCCTGAAGCGGGAAAAAACCGAACTGGTGGGCAGCCGTCTCCAAAACCAGGTTATCGAGGAAGATCGCCACCAGATCGACGAGAGTCTGCAGGCACTCAAAGATGGCGATAGCGTCGACCTTGTCGAATTTCGTATCCAGCCCGAAGAGGCGGATTTGTTTTGGCTTCAATGGACGTCGCGACCCATTAAATCGCCTGACGGCCGACTGGTGGAAGTCCAGGCGGTGGGGCGGGACGTTACGCGGAGACGTCAGGCGGAGGCCGTTTCCGAGCGACTGGCAGCCGCCATCGAGGGGCTTTCAGACTTGTTCGCGCTCTATGATCGAAATGACAGGCTCGTTCTGGCCAACCGGCGTTTCCGGGACCTCCATGCCACCGCCCCGGAGGCCGTTCGGCCAGGGGTCTCTTTCAACGATCAGCTGAAGGCCATTGTGGACGCCCGCCTGATCCCTGAGGCGATTAACGACTTCGGCGTTTGGATCGCCGGCCGCCATGCCCGCCGCGCCGGACCGGGAGGTGCCTTCGAGGTGCATTATGCCGGCAACCAGTGGTTCCTGTTTCAGGAACAGCGCATGCCCGATGGGACCATGGTCAGTTACGGGACGGATATCTCCGCTTTGAAGCAGGCCCAGATGAAGCTGGCCGAATCAGAGGAACGCCACCGCGCCTTCGCCGCCGATGCAGCCCACGAGCTGCGCACCCCTCTGGCCGTACTGAGGACCCAACTGGACGTTCTGGAAGACGATTCGGCCAAATCCCTGCGCGAGGACGTGGACGCCATGGCCCGTATGGTCGAACAGTTGCTTGCGGCGACCCGTCTCGAATCCGGTAAACTGGAAATGCAGGACGGCGTCGATTTGGCCCGTCTGTGCACCGATATTGCCGTCCGAATCGCGCCGCTCGCCATCAAGGAAGGGCGTATGATCGAAGTTCTGGGCGCGGAAGAGCCCATACTGATGAGGGCAAATGCAATCGCCCTGGAGCAGGCGGTTCGCAATCTGTTGGAGAACGCGATCCGCTATTCCGCGCGCAACACCACCATCACCATCACCGTCGGGCCCGGACCGCAGGTCGCCGTCAGGGATCGCGGGGAGGGGATCTCGCCCGAGAAGAAAGACGTGATTTTCAAACGGTTTACCCGCGCGGATCGGCGGTCGGGTGGTGCCGGTCTTGGCCTGACGATCGTGAAGAGAGCCGTAGAAGCCCATGACGGTCGGGTCCGCGTGCTGGATGGAGATCCCTCGGACGGAGGCGGTGCGATTTTTCTGATCGATCTCAGGAGCCGGGGACGATAGGCGGCTTTGGGATGAGGTTGGCTTTGACCAACTTGTTTTTCTGGGGCCAAGTACCTCATTGATCGACTGTAAGGCTGCCGTCAGGAACCCGGCTTAGTTTTTCCCTAATTTTACTGGGGTTTTGTGGCCCTTGGGCTAAGGGATTGACGGCTATGGCTTCATTTCGCGTAAAGAATCGCTCTGTCGCGTCGTTCTGCGTTGCCGCGGCTCTAGCTTGCGGACTATACTTTAGTGGTGCAGAAGTCGTCCAGGCTCAGGGAGCAATCAATGCGCTTCGGATCGATGTAGCGGTGGCCTGTACGCCGGACGCAGCAGAATTTCGTGTTCACAATCTTGGGGATGGCTGGCCCCGGACAGCCGAGTTCCAGATCATGACAATAGCCACGCAGGGCGTGCTTTCAAAACGCAAGCTGAGATTGGCCGAAGGCCAAAGGGCTTCGTTCAAAATAAAAAAAACGAAGGGTGGTGCCGACCAACTTGGCCTTTTCATCGACCCGTCCTGGTACGTTCGTTCGTTCCAGTTTGACGCTATTGTCGATTGCCGGGGCTGACGGCTTAACACTCCGTCCCAACCCAACCCAACCCGCAACTGCCGTCGGTCGTGGCCGTTCTCCGGTCCTGACTGGCGGCATTTCTTTTTGCGGAAAGGGGAGGAGCTTGTTCCCGCCTCGTCTATTCGAACCCGCAAACAGAAAAACCCCCGACCATGGGCCGGGGGTTTTCCACAGACCGCTTGCACGGTCTGATGATCCGATCTGAAAGCTTACGGCTTCAGCGTGATCTCAACGCGGCGGTTCAGCCGTTCGGCAACGCCGTCGCCCGTGGCGACCTGCGGAGCGGCTTCGCCGTCGTAGCTCAGCATAATGGCCGAACCCGGGACGCCGTTGGCGCGAAGGGCGCTGGCGACAGCTGCTGCGCGCTTTTCGGACAGGGCGCGGTTGGCAGCCGGGTTACCGGAGGTGTCCGTGTGGCCCGTCAGTTGGATGGCGGAAACACCACCAGCCTTGTAGACGTCAACAACCTTCATCAGTTCGCTGCTGGAGGTAGCATCAACTGCGGAGCTGCCGAGGCCGAAGTAAACGGTGTAGGGGCCCATGGCAATCGGAGTCGGGGCGGCACCAAGGGCGGCCATGGCAATCTCGAAGTTCTTTTTGCAGGCTTCGATATCTTCCGGCTGGATGTTTTCTTCCTGTTCCTGCAGCCAGCAGTCATAGGAGGTCTGAGCCATCGCGGCCATTTTCGGGTTGCTGGTGCCGGCACCGGCGTTCAGCACGGCGGTCAGGCTGGCGTAGGCATTGGCCAAGTCCTGGTCCGGGCCATCCGGCAGGAGACGGTCAGCGACGTCCTGCGGGCCGACAGGGCCTTTGACGGAACGTTTGGCTTTGGTGTGGAAGAAATCGGCATCTTTCCAGTCCTGCTCACCGGCTTCGGAGGTGGCCAGGCCGAGGTAGGCCGTTTTCAGTTCTTCACCGAACGTGGAGCCGGCGGACATGCCGGCGGTTTTGTCAAAGTCGTAATCTCCCAACTGGGCGCAGGCGCCGAGGACAGGGAGGGCGGCGGCAACCGCCAAGAATTTCAAAGCTTTCATCCTGCTTCTCCGGTACTTGAGTTTGCCTGGACACGGCTTCGCGACCGGTCCTTTGATAGGCTCTTGCATCGATTAAAGAGCAGTAACTTTAAAACACACCCCGCCCGGCTCCGTCATTCAGCGAGATGGATAGGGGTTTCACCGAAAAGGTTGCCTATGTTCAAAGAACGTTACTGATGTTCAAAGAACAATGACCCTATTCCAACGCGAACGTCCACCAGCACGCTTTGACTGATCGGCCTTGATCTAAAGTATTCCTGCCCTCTGTAGGTCCTCCTCACGTCAGCGGGTCGTTTGTTGCCCACTCTCATTTTGGGCAGCCGCCATTGCAACGGCTTGCCAATAACAGAACTGTCGCGCACTTTTAGGATCGTTGTAAACAATCAATTTTCGCCTTCCATGGAATGAGGTCGAATGTGTCCGATCTAAAGCTCTGTGTGTTTGATTGCGATGGCACTCTGGTCGACAGTCAACATACGATTATACGCTGTATGACTGAAACGGCATGTCACTATTACTTGCCAAAACCGGCCCGAGAGAACGTCCGGGCCGTGATCGGCTTGAGCCTGGAAGAGGCCATGATGCAGGTCTTCCAGTTGACCGAGTGGGAAGAAGCCTCCGCTTTTGCTGAAACCTACAAGCGGATTTTCCGGACTTATCGGGCCGATGAGACGGTCCAGGAACCCCTATACGATGGAATCGAAAAGCTTCTATCGGACTTGTCGAACGCCGGATGGCTCTTAGGTGTCGCGACTGGAAAAGCCTGGCGGGGGCTTGAGGCGACGCTCTCCGGTCACGGGTTGATGGAACATTTCGTGACGTTTCAGACGGCGGACCGTGCCATGGGCAAACCCCATCCGGACATGCTGGAGCGCGCGATGGCCGAGTGCGGCGTGGCCGCGAAGGCGACGGTGATGATCGGAGATACAACATTTGACATGGAGATGTCAGAAAACGCCGGTACGCTAGCGCTTGGCGTTGACTGGGGTTACCATGAAACGCACGACCTTCTGGCGGCGGGCGCGGAAACCGTCGTCTCCACGACAGATCAAATCAGCGCCTTCCTGGAAGAGCGTTTTTCAGGGGAAGATCGTTTTTAAGGGCGATACCAAGCCCTATATCCCGCTTAAGCTGCTGGCGCGATTCTGTTCCATCGACCAGCCAAGAAAACAAACAGATAGACGTTAAGACGTTTAGAGAGAGGCCCCATGAAGAAAATTCTCGCAGCCCTTGGTGCCCTGGTTGGTATCCTGGTGGTCGTTGTGATCATCGGTGTCGTTGTCCTGAGTTCCATGGACTTCAATCAGTACAAGGGCCTCATTCAGGAGGAAGCCAAGAAGGCCACCGGCCGGGATTTGGTTTTGGCCGGAGATCTTGAGTTGTCGATCTCCCTGACGCCCTCCATCAATGTGTCAGGCGTCAGCTTCCAGAATGCCGCTTGGGGTTCTCGCCCTGAAATGGCCAAGCTGGATGAACTGAGCGCAGAGGTGTCTCTGCTGCCGCTTCTGTCCCAGGAAATCCATGTTAATCGTCTGGTCCTGCGCGGGCTGGATGTTATGGCGGAGACGGATGCCAACGGTGTCGGGAACTGGGTTTTTGGCGAGAAAAAAGCAGAAAAAGAACAAGAAAAACACGAAGGAGGCGGCGGACCCGGTGTCCTTCCTGTTGTGAAATTGGTTTCGCTTCGGGACGTCTCTGTGACGTACAAGGATGGTGTCACAGGCGAAACCCTGGTGGCCGAGATCGTCGAACTGGATCTGGGTGCCGATTCCGCCAGTGCACCTCTCGATCTGCGCCTTCTGGCCCGCTACAACGGTGTTGATGTGGAGGCTTCGGGGCAACTGGGTTCTGTCGAAGCTTTGCTCGAGAACGATCCGTTTACCGTCAAGCTGGATGCTGAGGCTGTCGGTGCCAATGTGTCGCTGGATGGTTTGATCAAGGACCTTCGGGGGGGCAAGGGCGTCGATATGGGCTTTTCCGTTTCGACCACGTCCATCCCCGAGACCTTGAAGGCTGCTTCCGCAATGGTTCCCGCGCTCGCCGAGGTCGGCCCGGTCCCGGCGGTTGGGATTGAGGTGAGTGGTCGCGCCTTCGATGCCGAAGGCGGCGGGGGTATCAAGGGCTTGAGCCTCAAGCTGGGCTCCAGCGACCTTGGCGGTGATGTATCTGTCCGCCTGGATGGTCCGCGCCCCAAGGTGACAGCGGACCTCAGCTCGACCTTGCTGGCGCTCGATGAGCTTATGCCTGCCGATGAAGGGACAAAGGCATCTGAACCGGCTTCGGATTCGGGCGATGGCCGGGTCTTCCCGGCTGACCCTTTGCCGTTGGACGGCTTGAAAGCCGCCGATGCTGCGATCAGCCTGAAAGCGGCAAAAATCCAGGCAAAAGGAAACGAGGTTTCCGACCTGAGCCTGCAACTGGCTCTGGACGGTGGAAAATTGCAACTGAGCCCCTTCAAGGCGACGGTCAGCGATGGTCTGGTGGCCGGTGACATCAGCCTGAACGGTGCAGCCGCAACCCCATCGCTGAGCGCAAAGCTGGATGTGAAGGGACTCGACTACGGCAAAGTGCTGGCCGGGCTTCAGGGCGGTTCGGCTCCGGTCATGGGAAAAGTTGATCTGGCGGCAGACCTCAAAGGCGCGGGCGGCTCTGTCCGCGCTCTGATGGCGGGCCTGAATGGCAATCTTCGCGTGACCTCCGAGGGCGGTAAGATTGACAGCAAGGCACTCAATTTCGCCTCCGCCGATCTCATGGCGGCCTTGCCCTTCGTCGATAGCGAAGGGGACAAGGATATTCGCTGCATCGTCGTTGACTATCGAATCGCTTCCGGCATGGCATCCAGCCATGCGACCGTGATCGAAACCGGTGGCTTTTCCGTGGTCGGCGAGGGGCGGATCAATCTGGCTGACGAGACCTTGGACCTCGACGTAACGCCAAGGGCTAAGAAAACCAATCTGGCCAGTGTCGCCATGTATCCGATCGCCATCGGCGGAACCCTGGCATCGCCATCCTTCGGACCGCAAGGAAAGGCCCTGGCAAAATCGGCCCTGTCGATCGGTGCTGCTGTGGCCACCGGCGGCCTTTCTTTGCTGGCGGAAAAGGCCGTGGACGTGGCGAAGGGGGCCGTCGACAAAACGGATTATTGTGCTTTGGCTTTGGCCGGAAAGGCCGTTTCGCCCTCTGGCGAGGTTGAGTCAGAGAGCAGCAGTGAGCAGGCAGCACCATCCGCCGAACAGGAAAAAGCACCTGCCGGCAAAGCCTTGGAAGGTGCCAAGGATGCCCTCAAGGGCCTGTTTGGGAACTGATCCGAAATGGCGGATCAACCCAAGCGGTTTTACAAAGAGGTCACCGTCGAGCCCGGACCGGAAGGTTTTGGTCTCACGCTCGACGGTCGGCCTTTAAAAACACCGGCCAAGGCCCTGTTTTTATTGCCAAGTGCCGCCTTGGCGGAGGCGATCGCCGAAGAATGGGATGCCCAGGACGACAAGATCGATTCCAGCACGATGCCTTTGACCAGTCTTGGCTTTACGGCCCTGGATCGGATCAAACCGGACCCTGAGGGCATGAAAGCCGAAATGTTGCGCTATGCCCGAACGGACCTGGTCTGTTATCGGGCCGATCGGCCCCAGGAACTGGCCGAGGCCCAGGCCCTGGCCTGGGATCCGCTGATCGACTGGATTCGCGCAGAGACGGGGCTGTCGTTAAAGGTCACCGCCGGAATTGTCCCGGTGGAACAACCGGACGATACGATCCCCACGATTGATCGCTACATTGCCGAATGGGACCCCTTTCGCCTGACGTCTCTCTCGGTCGCGACGGCTTCGGCAGGGTCCCTGGTTATTGCGCTCGCCTTGGTGCGGCGACACCTCGATCCGCAGGCGGCCTTCGAGGCGGCGATGGTGGATGAAACCTATCAGGTTTCCCACTGGGGCGATGATGACGAGGCTTCTGAACGGCGGGCGAATGTCCGCCTGGATCTGGAAGCAGCGGCCCGGCTGGTAACCTTGCTTGAGCCCCATTGACCTTACGGATTCTTGCGTTCTACCGGCTTTTTCCGAAACCTTCTTGCATATGACTGGCCTATCGCTTGGCAGCGTGCTATTGCGACGCGGCAACGCCTGACGTCCATCGCTTTAGGATAATCCCTGGGCCATGGGCGGCGGGGGCTGTTTGACCAGCACTTCCGGGGGAAAACGGGGCGCGCTGCACGGATTGGCAGCGGAGATTGTCTTTGTCCCGGGCGCAGATCGAGAGAGAGGGCCCATGCACGATATTATCGAGGAATTGAAACACCGCCGCGAGCGGGCGGCGCTTGGGGGCGGCGAAAAGCGGATCGCCAACCAGCACAAGAAAGGCAAGCTGACCGCGCGCGAACGCATCGAACTGCTGTTCGATCCCGGTACGTTCGAAGAATGGGACATGTTCGTGGAGCACCGCTGCACGGACTTCGGCATGGCGGAAGAAACCGTGCCGTCCGATGGCGTCGTCACCGGCTATGGCCTTGTTAACGGCCGCATTGTCTTCGTGTTCAGCCAGGATTTCACGGTTTTCGGTGGCTCGCTGTCTGAGGCGCATGCCGAGAAAATCTGCAAGATTATGGATCACGCCATCCGTGTTGGTGCCCCTGTGGTGGGCCTGAACGACTCGGGCGGGGCGCGTATCCAGGAAGGTGTGGCCTCGCTTGCCGGCTATGCGGAAGTGTTTCAGCGCAACGTGATGGCATCCGGCGTCGTGCCGCAGATTTCGGTCATCATGGGCCCTTGTGCCGGCGGTGCCGTCTACTCGCCCGCCATGACCGACTTCACCTTCATGGTCGAAGACTCGTCCTACATGTTCGTGACCGGTCCGGACGTCGTGAAAACCGTGACCCATGAAGTGGTGACGCAGGAAGAACTGGGCGGTGCCACGACCCACACCACCAAGTCCGGCGTGGCTGACCTGTCGTTCACCAACGACGTGGAAGCCCTGGTCATGACGCGGCGTCTCATCAACTTCCTGCCTGCGAACAACAAAGAGAAGCCGCCGCGCCGGCCGACACCCGATCCGGCGAGCCGTGCAGAGCCTTCACTCGAGACGCTGATCCCGGACAACCCGAACAAGCCCTACGATATGAAGGAATTGATCCTGAAGATCGTGGATGATGGCGATTTCTTCGAGATTCAGCCCAACTATGCCGCCAATATCGTGATCGGCCTGGCCCGGATGGAGGGGGCGCCGGTTGGCATTGTCGCCAACCAGCCGATGGTCCTGGCCGGGTGCCTTGATATCGATTCGTCGCGGAAGGCTGCACGGTTCGTGCGTTTCTGCGACGCCTTCAATATTCCGATTCTGACGCTGGTGGATGTACCGGGCTTCATGCCGGGTACCGAACAGGAGTATGCCGGCATCATCAAACACGGTGCCAAGCTGCTTTATGCCTATGCGGAAGCCACGGTGCCGAAGATCACGCTGATCACGCGGAAATCCTATGGCGGTGCCTATGTGGTTATGGCCTCCAAGCACCTTCGGGGCGACGTCAACTTCGCCTGGCCGTCGGCAGAGATCGCGGTGATGGGGCCCAAGGGCGCGGTGGAAATCATTTTCCGCCAGGACTTAGGGGACGAGGAAAAGATCGCGGCCCGGACGGAGGAGTACCGTTTGAAGTTCGCGAACCCGTTCATCGCCGGTCACCGTGGCTTTATCGACGACGTCATCCAGCCGCGCAACACGCGCCGCCGGATCTGCCGTTCGCTGAATATGCTGCGTGAGAAGAAGCTGGAAAATCCGTGGCGGAAGCACGGAAACATTCCGCTTTAAGGATGTGAGGGCAGGGCAGGCCGTCATGAGCCAAAGTGGTGCAACCGGTCGGGATCGAAAAAGGCTGAAGCAGTTCGGCCATCACCTGATCGGCTACTTTGCCCTCATGATTGTCATCGTGCCCTTGAACCTGTGGCTGACACCCGAGTTGGCCTGGTTCGTATGGCCCATGATCGGCTGGAGCCCCGTGCTGACCCTGCACGCGGCCTATGCCATGGGCCTGTTTGATGTGTTTCGGGGCCAAGGGGATGCTGAAAGGTCAGCGCCTGCGGCCATAGGGAGACAGGAAGACCATGTTTAAGAAAATCCTGATTGCGAACCGGGGCGAGATCGCCTGCCGTGTGATCAAAACGGCCCGCAAAATGGGCATCGCGACCGTCGCGGTCTATTCGGAAGCCGATGCCGATGCTTTGCACGTGCGCATGGCCGATGAGAAGGTTTTGCTTGGCCCCCCGCCGAGCAATCAGAGCTACCTTCTGGGCGAGAAGATCATCCAGGCCTGCAAGGATACCGGAGCCGATGCCGTCCATCCGGGTTACGGCTTCTTGTCTGAAAACGCGGGTTTCTGCGATGCGCTGGACGCAGCCGGGATCGCATTCATCGGTCCGAAGAAACGCGCCATCGAGGCCATGGGCGACAAGATCGAATCCAAGAAACTCGCCATGGATGCCAAGGTGAACACGGTTCCCGGTCACACCGAGGCGGTTTCCGACCCCGATGAGGCGGCCCGGATCGCCGAAGGCATCGGTTATCCTGTCATGTTGAAGGCCTCTGCCGGTGGCGGGGGCAAGGGCATGCGGATCGCCTGGAACGATGAGGAATGCCGCGACGGCCTGGTGCGAACCATGTCGGAAGCCAAATCCAGCTTTGGTGACGATCGTGTCTTTGTCGAGAAGTTCATCACCGAGCCGCGCCACATCGAGATCCAGGTTTTGGGCGATTCCCACGGGAACTGCGTTTACCTCTGGGAGCGGGAATGTTCCATCCAGCGTCGTCACCAGAAGGTTCTGGAAGAGGCACCTTCGCCCTTCCTGGACCCGGAAACGCGGAAAGCCATGGGTGAACAGGCCGTGGCTCTGGCCAAGGCCGTGGATTACCAGTCCGCCGGGACCGTGGAGTTCATCGTTGATGCGGACAAGAATTTCTACTTCCTGGAAATGAACACCCGCCTGCAGGTGGAACACCCGGTGACCGAATTGATCACCGGGCTCGACTTGGTGGAACAGATGATCCTTGTCGCCGCCGGCGAGAAGCTGTCGTTCGGTCAGGACGAGATCAAAATGGAAGGCTGGGCGCTGGAAGCCCGTGTCTACGCCGAAGACCCGTTCCGCAACTTCCTGCCCAGCACCGGCCGCCTGACGCGCTATCAGCCGCCGTCCGAGACCGACAGCGTGCGCGTGGACACGGGCGTCTACGAGGGTGGCGAGATTTCCATGTTCTATGACCCGATGGTGGCCAAGCTGATCACCTACGGTAAAGATCGGAACGCGGCCATCGCGGAGATGCGCGAAGCCCTTGACCGCTTCTATATCCAGGGCATCAGCCAGAATATCTCCTTCCTCGCGGCTCTTTTGCAGCACCCGCGCTTCGTTGAAGGGCGCCTTTCCACCAACTTCATCGCCGAGGAATACCCGGACGGCTTTGATGCCTCCCTGGTGCCCCACGCGGAACCGGAACTGTTGATCGCCGTGGCCGCCGACATCCACCACCGCTATTCAAAGCGTGCGGCGAAAATCACCGGCCAGATGGATGGGCAAAAGCCCGTTGTCGGCCCGGATTGGGTCGTGAAGCTCGGGACCGAATATCACTCCGTTCATATCGAGGAACATGACGACGGGCATCGCGTCACGGCGGATGGCAAAACCTATGACATTGTTTCCGACTGGATCTTCGGGATGGGCCGATTTGAGGGCACCATCAACGGCAACGCGGTGACGATGCAGGTCCAGCGTAATCGTATGACCTATTCGCTGCTGCACCGGGGCTATCAGGCAGAACTCGCGGTCATGCACCCGCGGGCGGCGGAACTGCTGAGCAAAATGCCCGAAAAGCAGCCGCCTGACATGTCCAAGTTCCTGATGAGCCCGATGCCCGGCCTGCTGCTCAGCGTTGACGTTGAAGCTGGCCAGGACGTCAAGGCGGGTGAGGTGCTCTGTGTCCTTGAGGCCATGAAGATGGAGAACGTCATGCGTGCCGAGCGCGATGGCGTGGTCAGTGCCATCAAGGCCAAGGCCGGGGACGCCCTGATGGTCGATCAGATCATCATGGAATTCGAATGAAGGAATCAGCCGACGGCGGGGCGGGAGAAACCGTCACCCGCCGGCTGATCATCCGAGGCCGCGTCCAGGGCGTTTGGTACCGCGCCTGGACGGTGACCCAGGCCGAGGGGCTGGGCCTGAACGGCTGGGTCCGGAACCTGAGCGACGGCTCGGTAGAGGCGCTGGCTTCAGGGCCGGAGGCAGCCGTCGAAGAATTGATCAGACGCTGCTGGGAGGGGCCGACGTTTGCCAAGGTCTCCTCAATCGATACCGAATTTGCTGATCCCCCTGATGAGCCGGGCTTTCTCAAAAAGCCGACGATTTGAGTGCTGCCCGAACCAATCGAATAAAGGTCTGGGTGCCGATCAGGTAGAGCCTGCGGCCCGGTTGGGCATCGGCCAGTTTCCGCAGGACGTAAAGCAAGCCCGCAGTATCCTGGTAATCCAGAGTAGCCAGCAGGTGCTTTGCCTGGGCATAGCTCAGCCGCCCGCGATCCCCCGTTAGCGCGATCTCTCTTACTGATAGGCAGGCTGATTCCAGAGACTCCAGAAGGGGGCTGCGATTTTTGTCATCCGGAAGGGAGACAACGGCGACGCAGCCTCCGGGCTGATTTGATAACGAATCAACAAAGCTGCGATCCAGCGAGGCCTCGTTGATGCAAGCCTCCCAGATCACCGGTGTTTCTCCCAAGGTCGACTCACCGAAAGAAGCCGTTGAGAGCTCCTGTTGCTTCAGCGGTGGTACAACCCGGCCCAGCAGATGCTGTATGCCCGCCACTGCCAGGCCATGCGCGTCGGCAATCCAGGCAGGTCCTTGGACATTGCCTGATACCGGCCCTGACACCGGCGGGGCCACAAGAGCCTCGCGACTTCCCGAAAAGCCAGCGGCCTGGGGTGAAACGATCAAACCGCCCGCGGTGTCGCCTATGGCGAACTTGTTGTCGGCGATTTCAGAAAGGGTAGGGCCGAGATATTCCGGGTGTTCCAGGAAGACCGAGGTCACAACAGCCGTCTTCGCAGGGAGCCTCCCCACCTCGTCAAAGGCGGCTCCGCGCCCGCATTCCAGCACGAACCACTCGACGCCTTCATCCTTGAACCACTGAAGCGCCATCAAGAGGAAGATGCCGAAAGGCGAGAGGTAGCGATGGTCTTCCAGCCCCGCCTCTATGCTGTCCAGGCGGGGCTTTAACCGGTCATAGAGCGCGCAGAACCTCTCGTCGCTGGGCACTAAGTCATTGATTCGCATGCGGTCGGGTGCCCGGACTTCCTCCGGTGAGACGAAGAGGCCAACCGGTCCGGCTGTCTCGCGATCCAACAGCCTCGCGGCCATCCGTGCCGTTGTGCCTTTGCCCTTGCTGCCGGTGATCTTGAGGATTCGCTCCGGTGCGGGCAGGAGGCCCAGCAGCCGGGCGATATCGAGGATGATCGCAGGGTTCCGGGCCTCTGAATCCGGCCGGCCTTCCACCAGGGGCTTCACGCGGAGATAGGACCGGTAAATCCCGTCGAGCGCGCGGGTCAGGCGGTCTTCGCCCCTCACAACCCTTCCACTTCCGGCGGACCATCCCAGCCGATGACCCGGTTGCGCCCGGTTTCCTTCGCCTCGTAGAGCGCCTGGTCCGCCTGTTCGAGCGTGGTCTCAATGGAATATTCGGCGCTGAGCGCGGCGGCACCGAAGGAGCCGGTGACGCGAAGATTTTCGCCGGAATCGATTTTGATCGGTGTGCTCTCGACGGCTTCGCGCAGTCGCTCCAGCACGATCAAGGCATCGGCCAGCGTGGCTTCGGGAAGCAGCAGGACGAATTCTTCCCCGCCATAGCGGTATATCGAATCATAGGGGCGCAGACCGCCCAGCAATGTCTCGGCGGTTCTCTCCAACACCCGGTCGCCCGCAGCGTGGCCATAGGTGTCGTTGACCTTTTTGAAGAAATCCAGGTCGGCGAGCGCCACGCAGCAGGGGTGACCCATGCGCTTGAACCGGTCGCGTTCGCGTTCCAGGTCGCGGATCATCGCCTGGCGATTGTGGAGCCCCGTGAGCGGATCGAGATCGCTGGACGCCGTGGCAAAGGCCTTTTCCAACCGCCTCGCCTGGATGATAAAGCCGCGCGCCATGTCCATGAAGCGATCATACTGCGCCATGTCCGGTCTTTCGCCATCCCGCGCCGCGTTGACGAGGGTCAGACCGACGTCGTGCATGTCTTTGTGCATCCGTGCGAGATTTCGGATCACCGGTTGGTTCACCAGGCCGCGATGCTGGTTGCGCACATACCAGGAGCCAAAGCGGCAGAGGTGATGCGGATCGTAGGCCAGATCTTCTGGGCTGGGGACGCCGGAACAGATGATCAGCCGGTGCCAGTCCTTCATCCAGGCCAGATGATCGTTGATGGCATGATCGAGCTCGTCCAGCAGTTCGCTGGACTTCAGGGCCGGTTGTTGGGGGGAGGCGGCGGTCATGGGGTATCGGAGCCTGGATTCGGGTTTCGTCCGGTCAGGCCACTATACCCTGATTGCTCTTGCCAGGGGCATAGACCGAAAGGCTACGTCCAAACACCGTCTCGAAGCCCTGGGCGAGTGCACGGTCCAGGTCGGCCATCGTGGCATCAACCCCGAGGTCGGCCAGAGAGGTCACACCATGTTCAGCAATCCCACAGGGCACGATTCCGCCGAAATGGCCTAGGTCCGGGTTCAGGTTGACCGAGATGCCGTGGAAGGTCACCCATCTCCGCACACGAACCCCGATAGCGGCGATCTTGGCTTCCCGGTCGGGGTTGAGGGGCGTGGGCCTGCGCACCCAGATGCCGACGCGACCTTCCCGGCGCTCACCCGTAACGCCAAAGGGCTTCAGACTTTCGATGATCCAGTTTTCCAGATCGCAGACGAAGGCGCGGACGTCCGAATTGCGGAACTTCAGGTCCAGCATGACATAGACCACACGCTGGCCCGGCCCGTGATAGGTGTACTGCCCCCCGCGGCCCGCGTCGTAGACGGGGAATCGCTTCTCCAACAGGTCGTCCGCCTTGGCCGAGGTTCCGGCGGTATAGAGCGGGGGATGTTCGACAAACCAGAGGGCTTCTTGCTCCGCACCGTCGCGAATCGCAGCCGCCCGGGATTCCATGGCGGCCTTGGCGGCTTCGTAATCCTGCTGGCCTTCCGAGGTTAGGAGGAGAACAGGCGGCAGGGGGGTGTTTTCTTCGGCCATGATCGGGCCCTGATCTGTTGGTGTTGGTGGGAGGGCTGAAGCCATTCGCTTCTTGAGACGATTGCGCCTTGAACCCCCCTGGCCGATTTGATATGTCCGCACCTCAACGATTTGCCAAGGGCTTTTCCTCAACAGCCCCTTCTGACCATTGGCAGCGTTGCAAGCTTGGGTTCGCGGTCGTGGCGGAATTGGTAGACGCGCAGCGTTGAGGTCGCTGTCCGGTAACACGGGTGGAAGTTCGAGTCTTCTCGACCGCACCAAGCTTTCTTCTCAATCCTTTAAAGAATTGCTCCTATCCTGTTGGGCGGCTTGAAAACCAAGCCGGTTCGGGCTCACATCTATTGTCGAGCCAGCGGAGTCCACCAGATGAAAGAGGGGCCATGAGCGAAGATCTTGCCGAGCGCGTGGCGCCGGACGAGGACGAGGATTCGGTTGATCCCGGCGAGTTGAGCACCGGCCTGGAGCAGGCGGTCATCGAGGCCCTGGATTTCGGTGATGCCATGAGGGCGCGGGATCTCGTCTTGCCTCTGCACCCCGCCGACGTAGCCGACCTGCTGGAGCACCTGAAACCCGCCTCCCGCGAGATTCTCGTTGGTGCCTTGGGCGATGATTTGCATCCGGATACGCTCTCCGAATTGGATGACGCGGTTCGCGACAACATTGTCGAGGAAATGGCCCCGGAAGCCTTGGCCGAGGTGATCTCCTCGCTCGAGACCGACGATGCCGTGGATTTCCTGGAGGAGTGGGACGAGTCTGATCAGAAAGAGATCCTGGAGGCCTTGCCGGCCACCGATCGGAACCTGATTGAAGAGGCCTTCAGCTATCCCGAAGACTCCGCTGGTCGCCTGATGCAGCGCCGCGTTGTCGCGGTGCCGACAATCTGGGACGTGGGGCAGACCATCGATTACCTGCGGCGAACGGCGGAAGAAGACGATGATCAGCTGCCGGAGGTTTTCTACAACATTTTTGTCGTCGGCCCGTCCCATCAGCCGGAAGGGTCCATCACCCTTTCCCGTTTGCTCCGTTCCAAGCGGCCTGTCCCGGTCACGGACTTGATGACCAGCCAGTCGACGGTCGTGCCGATCACCATGGATCAGGAAGAGGTCGCCCACCTGTTCCGCCAGCGCGACCTTGTCTCCGCGCCGGTGGTGGACGAGGGGGGACGGCTGGTCGGGGCCATTACCGTCGATGACGTGGTCGATGTTATCCACGAAGAACACGAGGAGGACATCATGCGCCTCGGGGGTGTGGCCGAGGCCGATCTGTTCGATGCCGTGATCGACACCACGCGCTCGCGGTTTTCCTGGCTGGTGGTCAACCTGTTCACGGCGGTCGTCGCTTCCATCGTGATCGGCGTCTTTGAAGGCACCATCCAGGAAATTGTCGCTCTCGCCGTGCTCATGCCCATCGTCGCCTCCATGGGCGGTAACGCCGGAACGCAGACGCTGACGGTGACCGTGAGGTCGCTTGCCACCAAGGAACTGACGCCGACCAACGCGCTCAGGGTCATGGGCAAGGAGCTGATGGTGGGCGGCGTGAATGGGGTTCTGTTTGCCGTACTGACCGCATTCGTCGCCTGGGTCTGGTTCGGCAGTCCGATGATCGGTGTCGTGATCGGGCTCGCCATGGTCGTCAACATGATCGCAGCGGGGTTCGCGGGCACGGCCATCCCGTTGGCGCTTGAGCGGTTCAAGATCGATCCGGCGATTGCGTCGGGGGTCTTTCTGACCACGGTCACCGATGTTATCGGCTTTGCCGCCTTCCTGGGCTTGGCGGCCCTGATCATCCTGTAGCGCAAGGCCTAGCACGACAGTGTTTGCGTTGACGTTGAAGTTGACGTTGACGTAAAGGGAACTTACCCTCCGCTTCATGCCTGAAACCATTGGTATCGCTGAGCTTGCCGGCGAGTTCGGGATCACGACCCGAACGATCCGGTTCTACGAAGACAAAGGCCTGCTGACCCCGGCACGCCAGGGCCAGCGCCGCGTCTATTCCCATCGCGACCGGGTGCGGCTCAAGCTGATCATGCGCGGCAAGCGCCTGGGCTTCTCCCTTGATGAAATTGCCGAAATGCTGGGGCTCTATGACCAGGGAAGCGGGGAGGAGACCCAGCTTCGGCTGTTCCTGGACAAAATCCAGGAACGCCGTGAACAACTTCTCCGCCAGCGCCGCGACATCGAGAGCATTCTGAGTGAATTGGACGGCTTCGAACAGCGGACGCGGGATCTGCTCAGCAAGCAGGCCTAAGCCGCTTCCTGGTCCGTATTGTCTTGCTGCCAGAAGGCACTGTCGCGCAGGCCGCCAGCGAGTGGGCGGGCATCCACGATCACGTAATCGCGCACCTTGAACCGCTTGCCCAGCGCCCGCCGGGCTCCTCGCAGCGGGTTTTCCCCCGGGTAAAGCCGCACATGGTCGATCTGGCGCGGTCCAAGATGGTGCTTGTAAACCGGCTGATAGACCACTTCGGCCACGGGGGCGTCCTCCGGCTCTTCCAAGCCCAAAGTCCAGACATCATCCCCCCCGGAAAAGTCACCTATTGAGTTGTTCCAAGTCATGGTTGCTGTCCTTCCGCTTCTCGGCGCTATCTATCGCTTGGGTGGCGCGCCGTGGATGTATCAATGATCCTCTTTTGTTCTCATCAAAATGTTCTATTCCTGTTCTCATGTCAACGGTTTTTTCAGGAACATGAGTCCAGGCATAGCGCGCGAATCCAGGGAATATCTGTGGTCATTGTCACAAGACCGGTTTCTGCCGGTGATTGGTCGAATGGCCCTTCATACGTAAACTCTGCCGTGGTGGTTTGCGGTCAGGCTTGCCGTGCTTGAACCGAGACGGGGCTTCCGCCAGACTCTCACATGGCCATTTCCGAAATCCCAAAAGCCCAAACGGTGGAGCCCCGCTAGACCATGACGGCATTGATTTTCTTGTCGAGCTTACTGTTGATCTCGGGTGCTGTACTGCTGGGGCTTGGCCTTCGGCGGCAGTTCAACGGGCCGGAGACGGGACCGGTTGGTGACCGGGGACCTTTGCCCGCAAAGCGGTCGGTTGCGGAGCATTTTCGGTCCCTGATCGAAAAAGCCGACCGGGCGCTGCTTTACCCCTATCTTGAGAGTGACCGGACGACGACTTTTGCACCTGTCGTGATCCTTGTTCTGTTCCTGGGCATCCCGCTGCTTGCCACGGCCAATGGGCTGTTGATCGGCTCCCCCCGGTTGATGATTCTTTGCCTGATCGCCTATGCAGGACTGGGCGCTCTGGTTTTTCTGGTCGAGACTCCGAAGCTGGAAAAACTGGCTGGGTTTCTGGCGGGTGCCGTGGCACTGTTTTTTATGGCCTTGTTGCCGATCTACGTCTGGCGGTCCTTGACCGATCGAGCGCTCAACGAGCAACCCCTCGAGATGGTGCCCTTCGTCCTGGTCTGCTTTGTCCTTCTGGGGCTTTCGGGATATGGCGTTTTCGTGTTGGGCCGGGTTTCCAGGGTTGCGACCGAGGGCCTTTCAGGGATGCGTTCGGTCAAGACCTTTGCTCGCGCCCTGGCCTTTCTGACCTTGATGTATCCGGTTCTGATGCTGGCCCCTGTCTTGATTGATCAGGCCAAGCCGCTGCACCTCGGCCTGTTCTGGGCCAACCTGTTGATCGCGCTTCCCCTGTTTGGACTAGCCAGCGCCTTTGGCTGGCATGTGCTCCGGACCCGGGGGCAGGGGTCTTTATGGAAAGCCCTGACCGGTCCGCTGGCAGTGGGCATACTGGCGGTTATTCTGGCCCAACTGCTGCTGGCGCAACCGGGGGAGGTTTCCGATGCGGTGATCGTCGCGGCACCCTTGGATCTGAGCTGGTTCGCCCTGCCACCATTGTTGCTGCCGCTTGTCCTGTTTGGCTTGGTGGGGTGGTGCTGGCTGACGGCCAGGATCGAGGTCGGTCACGCACTTCGCTACGGTGGCATTGTCCTGATCGGTCTCGGCCTGCTGATCCGCCTTCTGCTTGGTTGACGTTAACGTAAACGTCAATTACTTTTGAGTTTAACAGGCCGACATAAGGTCTGAGCAAAGTCTGCAAGGGGAGAGAAGGGCATCATGCACCTGCCAAACAGCCTGCCCGCCTTCGATTTCGGATTGGGCGAGACCGCCGATCTTTTGCGCGATAGCGTATCTGCCTTTGCAGCGGACGAGATCGCACCCCGCGCTGCCCAGGTGGACGAAAGCAATGACTTCCCCATGGATCTCTGGCGCAAGTTCGGCGACCTCGGCCTTCTCGGCATTACGGTCGAGGAAGACCTTGGCGGGGCCGGCATGGGTTATCTCGAACACGTGGTGGCGATGGAGGAAATCAGCCGCGCAAGCGCGTCCGTCGCCTTGTCCTACGGGGCGCATTCCAACCTCTGCGTCAACCAGATCCGCCGAAACGGCAACGATGATCAGCGGAATCGCTATCTTTCGGGGCTGATCAGTGGCGAGAAGGTTGGCGCGCTCGCCATGAGCGAACCGAATGCGGGTTCCGACGTGGTCTCCATGCGCCTGAAGGCCGAGAAGAAGGGCGATCGCTACGTTTTGAACGGGACCAAGATGTGGATCACCAATGGCCCGGATGCCGACGTGCTGGTGGTCTATGCCAAGACCGACCCGACCGCCGGTCCCCGGGGTATTACTGCTTTTCTGATCGAAAAGGGCTTTCCGGGTTTCTCAACCGCCCAGAAGCTCGACAAGCTGGGGATGCGTGGCTCGAACACTTGCGAGTTGGTTTTTCAGGATTGCGAGGTCCCGGAGGAGAACGTTCTGGGCGGGTTGGGGCGCGGCGTTAACGTTTTGATGAGCGGCCTCGACTACGAACGTGCCGTGCTTGCCGCCGGGCCCACCGGCATCATGCAGGCCTGCATGGATGTGGTCGTTCCCTACCTGCACGAGCGCGAGCAGTTCGGCACGCCGATCGGCAGTTTCCAGCTTATGCAGGGCAAGCTCGCTGACATGTACACGACCATGAACGCCTGCAAGGCCTACGTTTATTCCGTTGCTGCCGCCTGTGACCGGGGCCAGACAACGCGGAAAGATGCCGCAGGGGCGATCCTTTATGCCGCCGAGAAGGCAACCTGGATGGCCCTGGAAGCCATTCAATGTCTGGGCGGTAACGGCTACATCAATGAATACCCGACCGGTCGGCTGCTGCGCGATGCCAAGCTCTACGAGATCGGTGCCGGCACGTCGGAAATTCGCCGATGGCTGATCGGCAGGGAATTGTTCGAGGAATCGCAATGAGTCAAAGCCCCAAGGCCTATGAAGATATCCTTTTCGACGTGACCGATGGCGTCGCCACGATCACCATCAACCGTCCGGAAAAGTACAACGCATTCCGGGGGCAGACCTGCGAAGAGCTGATCGACGCCTTCCTGAGTGCCGGATGGGACAAGACCGTCGGCGTCATCGTCCTGACCGGTGCAGGTTCCAAGGCCTTTTGCACAGGTGGCGATCAGTCCGCCCATGAAGGCCAGTATGATGGCCGGGGCATCATCGGCCTGCCGCTGGAGGAACTGCAGGGCGTGATCCGCGATGTTCCAAAGCCCGTGATCGCCAAGGTTAGGGGCTACGCCATTGGCGGGGGCCATGTTCTGGCCTTGCTCTGTGATTTGACCCTGGCTTCCGACACCGCGCGGTTCGGCCAGGTGGGGCCGAAGGTCGGCAGCGTCGATCCTGGTTTCGGCACGGCCTATATGTCCCGAGTGATCGGCGAGAAGCGCGCGCGCGAGGTCTGGTACCTCTGTCGGCAATATTCCGGCCAAGAGGCGGTCGAGATGGGGCTCGCCAACCGTGTCGTCCCCGATGACCAATTGGACGATCTGGTCGCCGAATGGTGTGCGGAGATCCTGGAAAAAAGCCCGACAGCCCTGGCGATCGCCAAAAGGTCCTTCAACGCGGACTCGGCCAGTATCGCGGGTCTTTCGGCCATGGGCCTGCAGGCGGTCAGCCTCTACTATGGCACGGAAGAATCCCAGGAAGGGGTCAAGGCGTTCAACGAAAAGCGCAAGCCGGAATTTAGAAAATACGTGAAATAAATCGTCTATTTCATTGAAATTCAGGAGCTAACCTATGCCAACGGTTCTCGTGACCGGAGCCAATCGCGGGCTTGGACTGGAATTCGTCAAACAGTATGCGGCTGATGGCTGGTCGGTGATCGCCTGTTGCCGTAACCCGTTGGACGCACCGGAACTGGCGAAGGTTCAAGGTACGATCCGAACACAGAGCCTGGACGTAGCGGACCATCGGGCCGTCGATCGGCTGGCGGACGAACTGACCGGCGTGCCAATTGATCTGCTGATCAACAACGCGGGGCTCTATGGTCCGAAGGGCGGCAGCTATGCCGACATCGACTATGCCGCCTGGGAAGAGGTGCTTCGGGTCAACGTCATGTCCCCGATTAAAGTGACGGTGGCGCTGCTGGCGAATCTGTTGGCGGGGGATCTGAAGAAGCTGGTGACCTTGACGTCCAAAATGGGGTCCATGGCGGACAATGGCTCTGGCGGCGCGCATATCTATCGCTCGTCCAAGGCCGGCGTAAACGCGGTCATGCACAGCCTGGCCCTTGACCTGGCACCCCGTGGTATCGCGTCTTGCCTGCTGCATCCCGGCTGGGTGCAGACCGCCATGGGTGGCCCGAACGCGCTGATCTCGCCCACCGAGAGCATTTCCGGGATGCGACGTGTGATCGAGAATTTGACCCTGGACGAGGTTGGGGGAGTCTACAACTACACCGGCGATCCCATCCCCTGGTAATCCCTATGATCTTGTCCGAGGAACACCGCCTGATCCAGGAGACCGCACGGTCTTTCGTCGCCGACCGGGTGGCACCGGAGGCAGCGGCTTGGGATGCGGAAGAGCGATTCCCCGCCGAGGCGATCAAAGGCCTGGGTGAACTGGGCCTGATGGGCATGCTGGCCCATGAGGTTGGGGACGAGGACGGGGATGGAGGCGGTTCCGGGATCGGTTATCTGGCTTTTGCACTTGTCGTGGAAGAGATCGCGGCGGGCGACGCCAGCCTGTCGACCATCCTGTCGGTTCACAACGGCGTGGGAACGCTGCCGATCCAGGACCACGGCTCGGATGTCCAGAAAGCACGCTGGCTGCCAAGGCTGACGACCGGTGACGCTCTTGGGGGATTTGCTCTCTCGGAGCCCCAGGCCGGGTCCGATGCGTCCAACATCCGCACCAAGGCTTCACGCACGCAAGACGGCTGGGTGCTGAACGGTACAAAGGCCTTCATCACTTCCGGTTCCACGGCGGACGTCCTGGTGGTCTTTGCACGGACGGGGGAGGGCAAGGGTGGCTTATCTGCCTTTGTGGTCCCGACGGATGAACCGGGGTTCCATGTGGTCTCCAAGGAACGCAAGATGGGCCAAAGGGCCTCTGATACCTGCCAGATCGCCTTCGATGACCTGCACCTGCCGGAGGACGCTCTGTTGGGCGAGGAGGGGCAGGGCTACTCAATCGCGCTCGGCAACCTTGAAGGGGGCCGCATCGGCATAGCCGCCCAAAGTGTCGGGCTCGCAAGGGCCGCTCTGGAGGCTGCGACGGCCTATGCCAAAGAGCGCGAGGCCTTCGGTGCGCCGATCAGCAGCCACCAGGCGGTCGCCTTTCGTCTGGCCGACATGGCGACCGAGGTGGAGGCCGCCCGAGCCCTGACGTTGCAGGCTGCCGTTCTGAAAGATTCCGGAGCGCCAGCCTTGAAATTGGCTTCCATGGCTAAGCTCTTTGCCTCCGAGGTGGCCGAGCGGGTCTGTTCGGCAGCCGTGCAGATACACGGTGGCTACGGCTATTTGGCCGATTTCGCGGTCGAGCGGATTTATCGCGACCAGCGGGTGTGCCAGATTTACGAAGGGACCAGCGATGTGCAGAAAATGGTGATCAGCCGTGCCGTCTTGGATGGCCGTTAGGGGAAGGAGCCTGCCGTTGTCTCAATCTGAATTTGAACCCGTCGATTTCTATTTCGATTTCTCCTCGCCCTATGCCTATTTCGCCTCGACCCGGATCGATAAGGTCGCGGAGCGGGGTGGGCGGAAATGCCGCTGGAAGCCGATCCTGCTGGGCCCCGTGTTCAAGGCCACCGGCAACGCCTTGCTGATAACCCAGCCGATGAAGGGCGAATACTCCCGCATGGACTGGGACCGCATGGCCCGGTTCATGGAGATCCCCTATCAATTCCCCGCAAAGTTCCCGATCAACACCATGCGGGCGGCGAGGCTCTATTACTGGCTGCACGATACCGATTGCTCGAAGGCGCGTGATTTTGCCCGAGCCGTGTTCAAGGCCTACTTTGCCGATGGCATCGACGTTTCCGGCATCGAGGCGACCCTGGATGTGGCTCAGTCGGTCGGCGTTGATCGTGCCGAGGCGGAAGCCGCCATCCTGGACGAGGCCAACAAGCAGCGGCTCAAAGACGAAGTGGATGCGGCGATCGAGCGCGGCGTTATCGGAGCGCCTTTCTTCTTCGTCGACGGGGAGGGCTATTGGGGCTCCGACCGGATGTGGATGATCAAGAAGGTCCTGGCCGGCAAGCAGGCCTTTTGAAGGGGGGGAACGATGAAGACAGGCGTCATGGATCTGGTGGCCAAGGCCGAAGCCGAAATCACCACGCTGGAGCCCGACCTTGTGAAACAGCGCGCAGAGGCCGGAGAGATCGTCTTCGTCGATATCCGCGAGCCGGGAGAGATCAGCCGGGAAGGGATGGTGCCTGGCGCGGTCAAGGCTCCGCGCGGTGTTCTGGAGTTCTGGGTCGATCCCGCTAGCCCCTATCACAAGCCGGTCTTCGATCAGCCGGATAAGACTTTTGTTCTCTACTGCGCGCTGTCCTGGCGATCAGCCCTGGCAACCAAGCAATTGCAGGATATGGGGTTCTCGAACGTCGCCCATATCAAGGGCGGGTTTAAGGGCTGGTCGGAAGCCGGTGGAGAGATCGAGAAGGCGGAGCCGAAATGACCCTTCTCCCCAACACCGTGAACACCCGCGACCCGGCTTTCCGGGAAAAGGCCAGGGCCTTGCGCGCTGTCACGGACGAGCTCAAGGCCGAGATCATGACGGTCAAGCAGGGCGGTGGTGACAGGGCGCGCGCGCGTCACGTCGATCGAGGCAAGCTCTTGGTGCGAGACCGCATCCGGCACCTGCTGGATACCGGCTCGCCTTTTCTGGAATTCAGTCAACTCGCGGCCCATGGACTTTATGGTGGAGACGTGCCGGGGGCGGGCCTGGTCACGGGGATCGGTCGGGTGCGGGGCCAGGAATGCGTCATCGTCGCCAATGACCCGACGGTGAAAGGCGGCAGTTATTATCCGCTCAGCGTCAAAAAGCATCTGCGTGCCCAGGAAATCGCCCTCCAAAACCAGCTTCCCTGCCTTTATCTGGTGGAATCCGGCGGGGCTTTCCTGCCCAAACAGGACGAAGTCTTTCCGGACGCGGATCACTTTGGGCGGATTTTCTATAATCAGGCCAATCTGTCGGCCGCCGGCATTCCGCAGATCAGCATCGTCCATGGGTCCTGCACGGCGGGCGGTGCCTATGTGCCCGCCATGTCAGACGAGAGCATCATTGTCGCCAACCAAGGTACGATTTTCTTGGGCGGCCCGCCCCTGGTGAAGGCGGCCACGGGGGAAGTCGTGACAGCCGAAGACCTGGGTGGTGCCGATGTTCACTGCCGGACCTCCGGGGTCGCCGATCACTATGCCCGCGATGATGAACATGCCTTGCATCTGGCGCGGTCCATCGTCGGCAACCTGAACCGGGTGAAGCCGCAAAACCTGAAACTGAGAGACCCGCTGGACCCGCTCTATCCGGCGGAAGATCTCTACGGCATCGTCGGCACCGACCTCAAGAAGCCCTTTGATATCCGCGACGTCATTGCCAGATTGGTGGATGGCTCAGAGTTTGATGAGTTCAAGGGGCTCTATGGCCAGACGCTGGTTTGCGGTTTTGCCCACCTCTACGGCTATCCTGTCGGCATCGTGGGCAACAACGGTATCTTGTTCTCGGAGGGGGCCTTGAAGGGCGCGCACTTCGTCGAGCTCTGTGCCCAGCGAAAGATTCCCCTGATCTTTTTGCAAAACATTACCGGCTTCATGGTGGGGCAGAAGTACGAAGCGGGTGGGATCGCCAAGGACGGTGCGAAGATGGTGACGGCGGTCGCCTGCGCCAAGGTTCCGAAGCTGACTATGATCGTAGGTGGTAGTTTCGGTGCCGGAAACTATTCCATGTGCGGGCGGGCTTACGGCCCCCGGTTCCTCTGGATGTGGCCGAATGCCAGGATTTCCGTCATGGGGGGGGAGCAGGCCGCCACCGTTCTCGCAACCATCAAGCGGGACGCGCTTCTGGCCAAAGGCGAGGATTGGCCGGTGGAGGAGGAAGAGGCCTTCAAACAGCCGTTACGGGATCAATATGAAACTCAGGGGCATCCCTATTATGCCTCGGCGCGGCTCTGGGACGACGGGGTGATCGACCCGATGGATACGCGCCGGGTTTTGGGGCTCGGCCTGTCTGCGGCTCTAAACGCGCCGGTCGAAGAGACGTCCTTCGGCGTTTTCCGGATGTGAGGCGAAGATGAAAACGCTGCTGATCGAACGGGAAGGCTCCATCGCCCGCGTCATTCTGAACCGGCCCGACAAGCACAACTGCTTTGACGAAGCTCTGATCCGGGACCTGACCAAGACTTTCGACAAGCTCGCCAAGGATGACGGTGTCCGGGTGATCAAGTTGGAATCCATCGGCAAGAGCTTTTCGGCGGGCGGTGACATCGACATGATGCGCCGCATGGGGGCTCTGTCTGAAAAGGAAAACCTCAAAGATGCCCGCAAGCTGGCCGGGGTCATGAGTGCGATCTACCAGAACCCCAAGCCGGTCATGGCCCTGGTCCAGGGACCGGCCATCGGCGGCGGTGTCGGGCTGGCGGCCTGCTGCGACATCGTGCTGGCTTCGGAACGGGCGTTCTTCCAGCTTTCCGAGGTCCGGCTGGGCCTCGTTCCCGGCGTGATTTCGCCCTACGTCATCCGCGCCATCGGTGCCCGTCAGGCAAGGCGCTATTTCCTGACGGCGGAACGCATCTCCGCCGCGAGGGCGCTTGAACTCGGCCTTGTCCATGACGTGGTGGCCGAGACCGAGTTGAACGCGAAAGCCGCCGAAATCGCTGCTGAGCTTCTGAAAGGTGCGCCCGGTGCCGTCTCCGAGGCCAAGTCCCTGGTGCACTATGCCGCCCAGCCGCTCACCCGCGAGATCTTAGAAGGCTCGGCCCGCGCCATTGCCAAGGCTCGAAGTTCCGCGGAGGGCCAGGAGGGTGTGAAGGCTTTCCTCGATAAGCGCCCAGCCGCCTGGATCGGGGGGGAGAGCTGATGTTCGATAAGATCCTGATCGCCAATCGGGGAGAGATCGCCTATCGCGTCATGCAATCCGCGCGCGGTATGGGCATCAAGACCGTGGCCGTCTATTCCGACGCGGATGCCAAGGCGCTTCATGTGGAAAGCGCGGATGAGGCGGTTGGTATCGGCGGAGAAACGGCGGCTGAGAGCTATCTGAACATTGATGCCATCTTGGCGGCCTGTCAGCGGACGGGGGCTCAGGCCGTCCATCCGGGCTATGGATTCCTCTCGGAGAATGCGGATTTCGCTGAAGCTCTGGAGCAGGCCGACATAGCCTTTATCGGGCCGCCGCCGGAAGCCATCCGGGCCATGGGCTCCAAGGCGGAAGCAAAGGCGATCATGGAACAGGCCCGGGTGCCCCTGGTGCCGGGCTATCACGGGGAAGACCAGTCGGCAGAGCGCATGGCGGAGGCCGCAGGCGAGATCGGCTACCCGGTTCTCCTCAAGGCTGCCGCCGGTGGCGGTGGGCGTGGCATGCGGGCCTGCGAGCGGCCGGACGACTTCCAGGAAGCCTTGGAGAGCGCCAAGCGGGAGGCGCTGTCGGCCTTCGGTGATGATCGTATGTTGGTCGAGAAGCTTGTCCAAAAGCCCCGTCATGTGGAGGTTCAGATTTTCGCTGACGCCTACGGCCAGACGGTGCATTTTTTCGAGCGAGACTGTTCTTCCCAGCGCCGTCACCAGAAAGTGGTCGAGGAAGCCCCGGCACCGGATCTTTCGGATGATCTGCGCGACCGCATGGGTGACGCCGCCTGTATGGCCGCCGAAGCCATCGGATATGTGGGAGCGGGGACGGTCGAGTTTCTGTTGGACGGCGAAGACTTCTACTTCATGGAGATGAACACCCGCCTGCAGGTCGAGCACCCGGTGACCGAGATGATCACGGGCGAGGACTTGGTTGCCTTGCAGATCCGGGTCGCGGCGGGGGAACCTCTGGGCCGCGACCAGGGGGAGATTTCGCGTTCCGGCCATGCGATCGAGGTCCGGCTTTACGCGGAAGACCCGACAGCCGACTTCCGTCCCGGGGCGGGTGATGTTCGGCGTTTCCGCTTGCCGGACCTGAATCCCTTCGGCGGCACGGTGCGGGTCGAGCCCGGAGTCCGCGAGGGCGACAGTGTCTCCATCCACTATGATCCGATGATCGCAAAGATCGTCGCCTGGGCAGAAGATCGCGACAGCGCACGTCAAAGACTGGCGGGTGTCCTGGCCGAAACCCAGGTGACGGGCCTTGCCACCAATCTGGATTTCCTCCGCGCGCTGATTGATCACGATAATTTTCGTGCAGGCGCGGTCGATACCGGCTTCATCGGGCGCGAGATCGAGGCTCTCCTGCCTGCATCTGACCAGGTGCCCGGGGATATCCTGGCTGCGGCCTCTCTGGCGATCCTGCTGGACCGGGCGGCCGCGGCGAAGAAGGCTGCGGCATCTTCCGTCGATCCCCATTCACCCTGGCATGCGACGGATGGTTGGCGGCTGAATGACGACAGTCACGTCACGCTCGATTTCTTGGAGGGAGATTCGAAGCGCAGCGTTACGGCGCATTTTCGAAGCTCCGGATACCTGTTGGAGATCGATGAATCGGCCCCGCAGGAGGCCACCGGCGAATGGGATGAAGACGGGGCGTTGATCCTGACGCTTGATGGCCACCGGCGACGGATCGCTGTGGATCGGGATGGTTTCAGGTTGGTTCTGGACGATGGCAGGACTTCATACATCCTTGTGTTGGATGACCCGACGAGCCATGTGATGGAAGAGCGGGGTGGAGGCGAACTGGCCGCTCCCATGCCGGGTCGCGTGGTTGCCCTCTCCGTTGATGCGGGAACACCTGTGGAGGCGGGTACGACCTTGCTGGTCCTGGAAGCGATGAAGATGGAACATGCGATCAAGGCACCGGCGGACGGCCAGGTGGCTGAATTTTTGTACCATCCCGGTGATCAGGTGGAAGAGGGAGCCGATCTGATCCTATTCGATGCGGGGGACTGAATCTTGGCGCTGCCGACGAAGATCCGCATGGTCGAGGTGGGGCCGCGAGACGGCCTGCAGAACGAGCAATCCCATTTGGATGTATCGGATCGCTTGGGGCTGATCAGAGAGCTATCGGGCACGGGTCTGACCGTGATCGAGGCAGGCAGCTTCGTTTCGCCTAAATGGGTGCCGCAGATGGCGGGGACCGACAGGGTCTTGAGCAATCTCGATCTGGAGGGCGACATCGCTTACCCGGTCCTGGTTCCAAACCGCCAGGGCTTTGATGCGGCGGTGGAGGCCGGAGCAAAAGAAATTGCCGTCTTCGCAGCAGCTTCTGAGAGTTTTTCGAATAAAAACATTAACTGCTCGATTGAAGAAAGCCTGAACCGTTTCCGGCCCGTCGTGTTGGCGGCACTCGCCCGCAACATCAAGGTCCGGGGCTATGTTTCCTGTGTCTTGGGTTGCCCTTACGAAGGCCATGTGGATCCGGAGATCGTTGCCGAGGTCGCGTCCCGGCTCTTCGTCATGGGGGCCTACGAGATCAGCCTCGGCGATACCATTGGCGTGGGGACGCCCGGACAGGCCCAGCAGGTGATCGATGCGGTTTCCGCCCGTGTGCCGGTGACCCATCTGGCGGCTCATTTCCACGACACCTACGGCCAGGCGCTGGCCAATCTCTTAGCGGTGATGGAAAAGGGGGTGGCGACCATCGACAGCTCCGTCGCCGGGCTTGGCGGCTGCCCCTACGCGCGGGGTGCCAGTGGCAATGTGGCCTCGGAAGATGTGCTCTATATGTTGGAGGGCTTGGGGATCGAGACCGGCGTCGATCTGGATGCCCTGATCCAGGTCGGAGCAGGTATCTCTTCGCGTCTCGGGCGACCGAACATGAGCCGGGTTGGGCTGGCGCGGACCCTGGGCGGCGGTCCGGTCGAATGACGGCTTCTCTCCATATGCTGAAGCTCTGCGTCGGCGCGGAGACTGTCGAAGACCTCTCCGGCTGGCAGGCCGGGCGGCTGGCGCTGACCGGGGAGATCATTCATACCACCCGCATGCGCCCCAAACGGGCCGACGAGATGCTGGACGGCGGGTCGATCTATTGGGTCATCAAGGGCGTGATCCAGGTCCGCCAGGCCTTTCTCGATCTACGGGACGGATACGATGAACAGGGCAGGCCTGCTACTCAGCTGGTGCTGCATCCGGATCTCGTGAGGGTGGAGCCCCGGGCGCACCGACCGTTCCAGGGGTGGCGCTATTTTCCGGCGGAGAAAGTGCCTCCGGACCTGTCCGCTAAGCCTCAGGGTGATAAGCTGCCGCCCGAACTCGCCGCCGAACTTCAGGAATTGGGACTGCTCTAGCATGGCCATCGCGTCACCTTTCAAAGGGGTATTCCCCTATCTCGTTTCCCCCCTCAAACCTGACGGGGCACCGAACACCGACGTCATGGCCGAACTCTGTGACCACCTGATCGCCAAGGGCGTTCACGGACTGACCCCTTTGGGGTCGACGGGGGAGTTCCCCTATCTGAATTGGGCGCAGAAGGAAGCCCTGGTGAGAGCAGCCTTGGAGGCTTCCCAAGGTCGCGTGCCCGTTACCCCTGGCGTTGCGGCGACGACGACGGCAGAGGCGATCCGTCAGGCGAAGGCTTTTCAGGCGATGGGTGCGGATGGCCTGCTTTGCGTGCTGGAAGCCTACTTCCCGCTCAGTGACGATGATATTCACGACTATTTTGCTGCCGTCGCTGCCAGTGTTGATCTGCCGATCATCCTCTATACGAATCCAAGTTTTCAGCGGGCAGACCTGTCCGTTCCGGTTCTGGAGCGACTGGCCAAGGTGCCCAACATCGTCGCGCTCAAGGACGCTTCCACCAATACGGGCCGGTTGCTGACACTTCTGAACCGTGTTGGGGATGGTCTGGATATCTTTGCCGCCTCCAGTCACATCCCTGCGGCCGTGATGTTGATTGGCGGCAAGGGATGGATGGCGGGGCCTGCCTGCCTGGTGCCGGAACTCAGTGTTGCACTGTTCGAATCGGCTCTGGCCCGGGATTGGGACCGGGCCATGGAACTTCAGCGGTCCCTTTGGAAGCTGAACGAGGCCTTCCAGAAGTATCAGTTGGCAGCCTGCATCAAGGGCGGGTTGACCTTGCAGGGATTTAACGTCGGCCAGCCACTTGCGCCTCAGGCACCTTTGACTGAAGCGGGTTACAAAGAGGTCGAGGGGGTTCTCCGCAGCCTAAACGTACTCTGATGAGGCTTATCCTTTAAGGGCATGGTCGTAAGTTCCCATATATAAGACCCTGTACCACTATGGCTTTTTATGGGATGGTTACTCGGCTTTCCGAGGGAGCAATTTGATCGGGTTGGGGCGCGTTTCGCGGCAATGTCAGAATACAATCTGGAGCGACTGAATTTTCTGATCGTCGATGACAACCGGCACATGCGGGCGCTGGTGAAGACAATTCTGCACGCCCTGGGCTGTAAGAATGTCGTTGAGGCTTCCGACGGCGCGGATGCCTTCAAGGAACTGAAACACTTTGCCGCCGATATCATCATCTGCGACTGGAACATGGACCCCTTGGACGGGATTGATTTCACCCGGCTGGTCCGGACGGGTGCTGATAGCCCGAACCCCTTTGTGCCGATCATTATGCTGACCGGCCACACGGAAATGAACAAAGTCACGGAGGCTAGGGACGCAGGGGTTCATGAGTTTCTGGCAAAGCCGATCGCGGCCCGCGGTCTCTATGCGCGCATCAAGGCCATTATTGAGAAGCCGCGCGCCTTTGTGCGATCAAAAACCTATTTCGGCCCGGATCGTCGGCGCAAAGACTCCCCGCAGTATAACGGCCCTGATCGGCGGACTGCCGGGGATGATGCAGGCATGGCGGGCGGCACGGGCGGCGGCATGGGGCAGGCCGAACAACAGGATGACGGGCCGAATTTATCCCAAGATGAGATCGAAGCCCTCCTGAACGGTTAGTCCCAAAGCTGCATCAGGGCATTTGAGTGCCAAGGCATTGGAATGAATGAGCCCGCCTTTAATACCAAGGGCTTGTTGTAAATTTCGGAATCAGGTAAGGACTGGTTTAGACATTGCAAAGTAAACTCTTTGCCTGAACCTCTTCGGAACAGGATTGAAGACATGTCGAACGAGCCGAAAGCGGAAATTATCCGCCCCCCCAATGCGCTGAAGAACAAGGTCCGCGAAGGTGGTCCCGGTGCTGTGGATGTGGAAACGCTCAAGAAGGCGGAACAGGTCATTGAAAATCTGTCCGGCGACTATCTTCAATGGGCGGACGAGGATCTGAAGCGCCTTGGTGCCGCCTTCTTGGAACTGAAGGCCCAACCCGACAGTGCGGAAAAACTGGACCGTGTTTTCCAGATTTCCCATGACATGAAGGGGCAGGGCGGTTCTTTCGGTTATGACCTGATCACGATTATCGGCAACAGCCTCTGTCGTTTTATCGAAGGATTGGGCGACGCCAAGCCTAAGCCGGAGCAGATCGACGTTATCGCCGTGCACATGCAGACCATGAAGGTTGTTATCAGCCAGCGCATGCAGGGCAATGGCGGTGTGGAAGGCACGAAAGTGCTTAAAGGGCTCGAGATGGTCGTCACCAAGGTGACCAAGAAAGGCTGACCCTGCGGGGCGGGCCCGGCACTTTGCCCCCTTGGGCACTATTACCCAATAATCAGTCCACTCGATTTTTTCCGTTGCTCTTGGCGACATAAAGCCGATCGTCGGCATGCCTGAACAGATCATCAACGGACCAACCCTGCTGCCAGGCGGCGACACCGAAGCTGGCCGTTAGCGATTGGTTGTCTGCAATCTCGATTGTGCTGAGACGCCTTCGGAGACGTTCGGCCAGTTCCCGTGCCTGTTCTCCCGTCGCCTCGTCCAGCAGAATGCAGAATTCTTCTCCGCCGAACCTCGCGCAGGTGTCTGATTCCCGGGCTTCCTGTCCAATGGCTTCGGCGCATTTGCGCAGGACGACATCGCCCACATGGTGGCCGAATTTGTCGTTTACCTGCTTGAAGTTATCCAGGTCGAACAGAATAAAGGAGAGCGGGCGTGAATGCCGTTGGGCCGAGGCGACGGCTTTTTCTGCCGAGGCCGTCAGGTGGCGACGGTTATACAGGCCGGTCAAAGGGTCAGTGACGGATTCACGCTTCAGCCGCTCGAGGAGCCGCAGCTTTTCGCTGACATCCCGGACAATGGCTGTGAACTCCATGCCTTCGCCACTTTGGCTCTTCGAGATGGAGATATCCGCCCAGAAGATCGACCCGTTCTTCTTAAGCCCCTGTACTTCTGAGCGTTCATGCATGGTGCGCGCCGGGATGGGGGAGGCCTTGAAGTTTTCCATGTACTCCGGATGGGCCGGTCTGGAATCTTCCGGGATCAGGATATCGATCGGCTGTCCCACCAGTTCTGATTCCGAATAACCGAACAGCGCCTCGGCGGAGTAGTTCACGCGGGTGATTTTCTGGTCTTCCCCGCAAACAATGATGCTGTCGTGGGCGTTGCCTAAAATCCGTTCGAGCTTTTCGTGGCTCTGGTCGAGAGCCCGGCGAAGCTGGTGTTTTTCGGTGATGTCGAGAGCCGTCAGAAAGACTCTTTCCGTCCGACCGTCCTCCGAAAGCACTGGGCTGAAGACACAGCGCCAATAGCTGTGACTGCCATCGAAATCGAAGGCGAATTCGGCTTCCATACCTTGCCGGGTCAGACTGCATTGATGGATGGCGTCGGAAAATCCCCGAAGCGCGTAAGAGGGGATGAGCTCGGACAGATCGCCAGACAGGTCCGTCTCATCGGCCACCCACTCGCGCCCCGTCATACGCATGAAATCTCGGTTGGCGGCCAGGACGGAAATGTCCAGGTCATAGACCGAAAAGACAGCCGCGCTGGACCCGATCGCCTTGACGATTTCTCGCAGCTCGGCCCGCGTTGCCTGGGCCAGGGTCCCCATCGGACGTTCCGGCTTGGTTGGCTTACTCAAGTTATCCCCCTAAACGAAAAGCCAAATTCGCTGGTATATTATGTCGGATCAACCCCAAGGTCATCCCGAAAGGCCTCCAGCCAGGCCAATCGCCGCTCCAGCAGTTCGATATCGTGGTTCAGCCATCGACCCAAGTGGCCTTCGGCCTCCGCGCCGAAGTCCATACCATCGCGAAGTTCTTCCAGCCGGGCGAGTTCGTTCTCTGTGGCTTCGACGAGCAGGTCCGCCTGGATGAACCGGTCTTCCGGTTCCAGCAGATGGAGGAAACGGAACTTTAATGCGATGATCAGCTTATTCAATTCTGTCGCCGCTGCGCGCAGATTGGCGTTCAACAGGGCCTGGATTTCCGCCAGACCCTGGTCGGTCAGCTTCAGTTCGGCGTCATCTTCCATGCCGACGCCTTCGACGGGCTCGATCAGGCCCTCGTACTTCAACAGTTCGATGGACGTACCCATGACATCCAGCGAAGGACCGAGGATATGGCTGACGAAATGTCGTGTCGAGTTGGCCAGCGAACTGTAGCGCATCGGTCTTGCCGCGAGAGTACCGAGCGCACAGAGCCGGATGGCTTCTTTCGGCGTAAGCGTGTTGTCTGAAAACAAAAAAGGCCGCCCCTGAAAACGCGAGGATCATGTGAAGACCGAAGTCTCCTGAAACCTAGCGATTGGGACGGCCTTTGTCAGGTCCGACGTTCGCCGATTTTAGGCGGCGGCTTTAAGGCCCAGGCGGCCCCAGACCTCGCCCAAAGCGGCAACGAGATAGTCCATGTCTTCGTCCGTGTGCAAAGGGGTCGGCGTGAAGCGGAGCCGTTCCTTGCCACGCTCCACGGTGGGATAGTTGATCGGCTGGACGTAGATATTGTGGTGTTCCAACAGGCTGTCACTGGCGTTCTTGCAGAGGACCGGGTCCCCCACGAGCAGCGGGACGATGTGGCTGACCGAGGGCATGACCGGCAGGCCTGCTTCGGTCATTTTTCGCTTCAGGGTCGCTGCACGTTCCTGGTGGCGTTCGCGGATTTCGTTGTGTTCTTTCAGATAGCGGACACTGGCCCGAGCCGCCGCCGCCACGCCCGGTGGCATGGAGGTTGAGAAGATAAACCCGGTGCCGTAGGACCGGACGAAATCGCAAAGATCGGCACTGGCGGCGATGTAGCCGCCGACGACGCCATAAGCCTTCGCAAGGGTCCCCTGGATCACCGTGATCCGGTGCATCTGGCCATCGCGTTCAGCCACTCCGGCACCGCGCAGGCCATACATACCGACCGCATGGACTTCGTCCAGGAAGGTCATGGCATTGAATTCTTCTGCGGCGTCGCAGATTTCCTTGATAGGCGAAATTGTGCCGTCCATCGAATAGACCGATTCGAAGGCAATGACTTTCGGCCGATCCTTGTCATATTCGGCCAGGATGCGCCGCAGGTCCTCGACGTCGTTGTGCTTGAATACCCGCTTTTCGGCGCGGCTGTGCTTCATGCC
Source organism: Magnetovibrionaceae bacterium (assembly GCA_049603795.1). Lineage (GTDB taxonomy): Bacteria > Pseudomonadota > Alphaproteobacteria > Rhodospirillales > JBMYSY01 > JBMYSY01. The sequence goes on along the minus strand of JBMYSY010000010.1, from coordinate 86,450 downwards.
TTCGATCATCGAATTGTGGTTTTTTGCGTCCGAGATGAACACGCAATCGGGAATCATTGAACCGAGGGTCGAGAGGGTTGTCTCGTTCGCGACCCAGCCGGAGGTGAAGACCAAGGCCGCTTCGGTGTTGTGCAGGTCCGCCAGCTCGCGCTCCAGCAGGACATGGTAATGGTTGGTGCCCGAGATGTTTCGGGTGCCACCCGCACCTGTGCCGCACTTTTCGATCGCTTCGTGCATCGCCTTGATGCTTTCCGGACGTTGCCCCTGACCCAGATAATCGTTGGAGCACCAGACGGTGACTTCTTTCACGCTGCCGTCATCGGTGTGATGCCAGGCGCGGGGAAAGTTCCCCATCTGGCGTTCAAGATCCACAAATACACGGTAGCGGCCTTCGTTACGAAGGTCGGCGATTCGGTCAGCGAAGAAAGCGTTGTAGTCCATTGTCTTGACCCCCTGGTGGCCCGGGATAGTTCAGTTCCCGGGTGTAGCGTAACGTCACGCCCGGACCAATGTCTCGACCATCTTCCCCACTGCCAGCCATACCATTGGCAATCGTCATCGCACCTCATTCCAAGACGTCGGTCCGTGCTCCACCGGTTCCCCTCAAGCAGTCCGGCATCTTGCAGGCCAAAACCACTCAACCGATGTGCCCCTAAATAAACGGACCACAGCCTTGGAAGGGGCCTACGTTACTGGATTGGCTGTTCGGCCTCAAGCGGTTGTTTCTTTAATGGTTCCCGGCTGCGGAATGTTCCCGCTGGCCTCTGTCGTTGAGCATGGGTTAGCCTGCTCGTAGGGCTCCGCCGGAACAGGATCACGGGCATGGCCGATACAGGCCCTCGTCAAATACTTCTGATCGAAGACTCCCTTCCGATGGCTCGATTGTATCAGGCCTATCTGAAGCCCCATGGCTATAGCGTCACCCATGCCGACACCGGTCAGGCCGGCATGAATGCCCTGGGCCGGGCAACACCCGATGCGATTATCCTCGACGTGAAATTGCCCGATATGAACGGCCTTGAGATTCTGCGCCATGTGCGTGAACAGGGCTTGGGGTGCGGGGTGGTCGTAATCACCGCCCATGGATCGGTCAATATGGCCGTGGAAGCCATGCAGGCCGGGGCATCGGACTTTTTGTTGAAGCCCTTCAGTGCGGAACGCCTGACTTACACGCTAAAGAACGTGCTGGAGCGCGTCGACCTGACCGAGTTGGTCGAAACACTTTCGAAGGAAAGGGAAAGAACCGCCTTTGGTGGCTTCATCGGCGCAAGTCCGTCGATGCAGGCGGTTTACCGAACCATTGAAAGTGCCGCGCAGAGCAAAGCAACGGTGTTTGTTACCGGGGAGTCCGGGACGGGTAAAGAGGTTTGCGCCCAGTCTATCCACCAGGCCAGTGACCGCAGAGACGGTCCTTTTATCGCCATCAACTGCGCGGCCATTCCTGGGGAATTGATGGAGAGTGAGATTTTCGGCCATGTGAAGGGAGCCTTTACCGGTGCCGTATCAGACCGGCTCGGTGCCGCGAGGCTGGCCACGGGGGGAACGCTGTTCCTGGACGAAATCTGCGAGATGGACATTAGCCTCCAGGCCAAGCTTCTACGGTTTATTCAGACGGGTCAGTTTACGAAGGTCGGCGGCAGTCAGCTTGAAAGCACGGATATTCGGTTTGTCTGCGCGACGAACCGCGACCCATGGTCCGAGGTTCGTGCCGGAAATTTCCGCGAGGACCTCTACTACCGGCTTCACGTGATCCCTATCCATTTGCCGCCCTTAAAGGAACGGGATCGCGATGTTCTGGAAATTGCGGCGGCCTTCCTCAACCAGTTTGCCGCCGAGGAGGGGAAGAGCTTCGATGGCTTTGATCCCGATGCCCAATCCATGATCCTGAACCATGGCTGGCCGGGGAACGTGCGGGAATTACAGAACGTGGTCCGTTCCGTCGTTGTCCTTCATGACGGCCCGATGGTGACAGAGGAGATGCTGGCCGGACCCCTTTCAGCGATGCGACCCTCCGCCAGCCCGTCCGAGCGGGCGAGCGCAAGTCAGGTCGATGATGGCGCAGGGCCGACGATGCGGTCAGAGAAGACGACGGCTAAGCTCGAACTGCGCCCCTTGGCGGATGTGGAGTGGGAATATATCCAAGCGGCCCTTCAGGAAACCGAGGGAAGTGTGCCCAAGGCCGCCCAAATTCTGAAGGTCAGTGCATCGACGATTTACAGGCGCCTGCGGGAGCAGGGGGCGGCGTGAACAATTACGGCCGGTAGGCTGCGAGTGCCTGGTCCGTTTCCGTGACGATGGCCAGAAGATCGCGGACCATGGCCAGCCCCTTTTCGCTGTCCCCGCTTTTCAGAGAAAGTTCGGCCTGCTTGGCCAGCTTGCTCAGGGCCGCTGCACCAAAGGTGATTGAAGAACTCGACAGCGTATGGGTTTCGTGTTCCAGCACGTCCAGATCCGTGGCTTCCAGCGCTGCCTGTATGCGAACGGCGCGATCAATCAGGTCTTCGCGGAAGGTGAGGAGCAGATCAGGCACGATTTCCGGCGACGTCTCTCGTGCCAGGGTCTCAAGCACCGATACATCGACCAAGCTTGACCCAACGTCCCCCGCACCTGCCTTCTCCGGACCCTCCGCAGGCAACACGATCCATGCTGCCGCGCCGGTCTCGGCTTCCGCCCAGGTTCCGAATTCACCGCCCATGGCCGTCAAAAGGCGTTCCGCCATTGCGAAGGCTTCTGGCGATTCAGCCTGGGCATCGTCATCCAGAGCACCGATACGGGTCAGGCCGAGACGCAGGCTGGGTTCGCCTTCATCGCCTTCTCCAACCCGCTCAAGCGAAATCGATACCGCTCCACCCATACCGGCCAGCAATCGACGCTTCAGAACCAAATCAATGATCCGCTCGATCTTGCGGGGATCCCCCAGGACGAGATCAAAGTCGCCACTGTAGGCGAAGCGAACGGTACAGCCCGCTGCATCGGCCTTCGCACGGATCCCAGGTTCAAGTTTGCGCAGCATTTCCACCAAATCAAAGGCGGAAATATCCAATGGGTCTTCGCCACTTTCCATTCTGGAAAGGTCCACGAAATCGGCGAGGATTGCCAGCGCTGTTTCGCTTGTACGCCGCAGGTGATGGCCGAGCAGCCCGCCCATGGTGGCAGACTGTCCCCCCTGTGTCGGGGCCGAAGCGTCGTCTCGAAGACGGGTCACTTCGCGGGTCAAACCCTCCAACTCGGCCAGGAGTCCTTCGCTGAGCCGTTTTACTGCAGCCGCTTCCAACATCATGACCTCAAACGCGTTTTTGGCATCTGAAGATGCCTGTTATGTGCAGAGAATAATTCGCATTTGAGATTGAGCCAATTCCTCCGAACGGATGAGCCCGGAGAGCCAGATGAAGCAGGATTGTTTGGAGAATTCTGAGGAGTGATCTTTGTCACAGAAATTTCGCCATCGAAATGATCTTATGCTCTCAACGGAGCGTCGGTATCGCGAATTTGTCTCAGAAATCGTCCAAGCCGCTCTCCAGCCAAAGCACCGGACCAGAAGGCTCCGGGCGCATCCAGATTAAACCTGTTACAGAAAGAATGAGATGATGATGCAGACCGACCTTACCCCCTATCACGTTGCTCGATTCCTGCGGGGGCTCGCGTCCGAACTCGGGTTTCGAGGACGCCGTCGGCGCCAAAGAATCGTCGTCACTTCGGCTTCCACACGATAATCGCCTGCCTGCTTATATCGGTCTTCGGACCCGCTCTTTTCCTTCCGATTTCGCTAGTCGATCCGACCAATATCGGGTAAACCGGAGATAGCCGATTGGCGCTCCGGATGCACGTTATCGGTTTCGCGCCGGGCTCGATTGCCCAGTCTGTCAGGAAGGGGGGAGATCATGCCGTTCAAAGATCTAGTCGTTCATCTCGAGAACACCGAGCAGGGTGCTGAACGCCTCAAGATAGCGGTCGATATTGCCGCCAGACATGACGCTCATCTGACGGGCATTGCGACCGTCACCTATCCCCGGATGCCAGGCTATATCGAAGCCCAGATCGGCAAGGCTGTGATGGAAGAACAACACCGCCAGTATCGCGCCGACGCGGATGCGACAAAGCCAGCCTTTGAAGAGGCCGTCCGCGCAGCGGGCTTGCGTGGCGAATGGCGGGGCGTCATTGGCGACCAGTTGGACGTCCTGCAACTCCACGGGCGTTACAGCGACATGGTCATCGTCGGACAACGAGAACCAGATTTGACCGAGGGGGCCGCAGACATGCCGGATCAACTGATCCTGAGCCTGGGGCGGCCTGTGCTGGTTGTGCCCTATGCGGGCCACTTCGACACTGTGGGCAAGAGGGTCATGGTCGGATGGGACGGATCCCGGTTATCGACCCGTGCCGTCCATGCGGCGATGCCCTTCCTGGAAGCGGCCGATCAGGTGAGCGTCATGTGCGTGGACCCCAAAAACGGCCTGCAGGGCGATGGCGATTTGCCGGGGGCAGACCTGGCGCTGCATCTTGCACGGCACGATGTGAAAGCGGATGCCGAGCATGTGACCAGCGGCGACTTAAGTGTCGGGGATGTCTTCCTGTCCAGGGCTGCCGACGAAGGGATCGATCTTTTGGTGATCGGGGCCTACGGCCATGCCCGCTGGCGGGAAATCGTGCTTGGCGGCGTCACCCGTGATCTGTTGGCTCACATGACGGTCCCGGTCCTGCTGTCTCATTAAGGTCTGCTGCTTGAATGATCATGGCGGTGGGACTAGTTTCCAGCCTTCAAGGCGGGCTGTTCCTATCGCGGTCCGCTGCCCTTTTCAGTCAGGAGACTTTCATGAGCGAAATCAGCGCAAGCCACATCCTCGTCACCCCGGACAGTGCCGGCGGCAAAGAAGCGGCCCTGGCCAAGATCGAGGAATTGAAGGCCGACATCGAAGGTGGTGCCGATTTCGCCGATGTGGCCCGCAAGGAATCCCAATGCCCCTCGGGTCGCTCCGGTGGCGAGTTGGGCAGCTTCGGCAAGGGCATGATGGTCAAACCGTTTGAAGACGCGGCCTTCGGTCTGGAAGTCGGCCAGACGTCGGGTGTCGTCGAAACCCAGTTTGGCTACCACCTGATCCTGCGAACGGCCTGATGCAGCAGGCCAACCCTTGGGCCAACCCTTGATCAAGGCTTGGCCCGGGGGTCCAGCGCATCCTGTAGGCCATCGCCCAGGAAGTTGAAGGCGATGACCGTGGTAAAGATGGCGAGCCCGGGCCAGAGCGCCAGGGCAGGGGCGGACCAGATCAGTTCCTGAGCGTTGGTCAACTGATTGCCCCAACTTGGCGTTGGCGGTTGAATGCCAAGGCCCAAGAAACTCAAGACCGATTCCAGAAGAATGATTTGCCCCGTCGCCAGGGTGGTTGCGACGATGATCGGGCTCGCCAGATTGGGCAGAACATGGCGCAGGATGATAAAGCGCGTTGATGCCCCTTGGGACCGTGCGGCCAAAACAAAAGTCCGGGTGCGAAGAGACAAGGCCTGAGCACGGACCAATCGGGCCACGGTCGTCCAACCCGCGAGGGCCACAATCAGAACAATGCGCATCAACTGTGTGGCCTCGTCCGCGATGGCGCTGTCTGACAGGCCCAACTTGCCGAGATCGACGGCTGCCAGGACGATGAGCAGCGGCAGCAGAGGCAGGGCGATTACCCCGTCAGTGAGGCGCATCAGCACCGCATCGGTCAAACCGCCGCGATAGCCCGCGACCAGACCGATCGTGGTGCCAATCAAGGCTGCACAGAGTGCAGCGATCAGGCCCACCGTCAGCGAGACCTGCCCGCCTGCCAACAGGCGGATCAGGATATCCCGCCCCAGTTCGTCCGTGCCCAGCCAATGCTTGCCGGACGGTTCCATGTTCATGGCCAGCAGATCGACCGCCGTCCCGCTGACGCCCAGGGCTTCAGCGATCAGTTGAGCGGAAAAGCAGAGCGCGAAGAGCAGGCCCAACAGGATCAGGCTGGCGAAAGCGGCGCGATGGCCACGAAACCGGATCCAGGTCAGGCGGGCCGGTTTCATGATTCCGCCCCCTGGTAGGAGATACGGGGATCGAGCGAGACATAGGCCAGATCGGCGAACAGGTTGCCGACCAGGGTCATGGCCGTTGCCGCCAAAAGGGTGGCAAGGGCCAGATTGAAATCATTGCCCATTACGGCTTCGAAGATCAGTTTGCCCATGCCGGGGTAGGCGAAGATTGTTTCGGTAATCAGGGCCCCGGAAAACAGAAAACCGAAGTCGAGCGCCACAATGGTGATCACGGGCAGCAGGGCGTTTCGAAGCCCATGGGCCAGGACGACGCGATGTTCGGGCAGTCCTTTCGCCCGCGCGGTCCGGATGAAGTCGGCCCGCATGACCTCGATCATGGCGGCTCGGACATAGCGGGTGTGACTGCCGATGCTGGCAAGTGTCAGCGCCGCGATGGGAAGGACAGCATGCTTCAAACCCGCCAGCCCGTCCTCGAAACCGCCAGCCGGCAGCCAGCCGAGCGTCACGGCGAACAGCATGATCAGCAGCAGAGCTAACCAGAATGGCGGAATAGATATGCCGGCAAAGGCCAACAGATTGACCAGGTAGTCACCCAGGGATCGCGGTCGCATGGCAGCGCCAATGCCGATTGGCAGGGCCAGCGCAATGGAAAGGACGAAGGAGCTGCCCAGAAGCAGGGCGGTATTGCCGAACGCCTCTGAAATGGCCGAAGCGACCGGCTGATTGAACAGACGGGAGTATCCCAAATCACCGCCAAGGGCCGCGCCAAGCCAATCAAGATAGCGTTCCCAGAGCGGACGATCCAACCCGGCAAGGGCCTTCAGGCGTTCCACATCCTCTGATCGCAACTCCGGATCCATGCTGATCATCAAATCAATGGGATCGCCCGGCATCAGGCCAATCAAGCCATAGATACAAAAGGAAACGACAAAGAGAACGATCAGCGATTGACCGAGGCGGGTGATCAGGAAAGCGGTCATGTGACGGCAGCAAATCCAGCAGGGCAATGCCTTCAGCCTACTGATTGCGGCGCGGTGCGTCGATAGGCTCTTTGCCGACCCGCCTTATCGGCCGCTATGGATTTTCGGGCGCAGCGCTGCACTTTCGAAGGGTGGAAAATATGGGCCTGTTCCATGACAAAGCGGGCATAATCGCTTTCATCTTCCATAGTCGCCCGGTATTCTCTACTGGTATATTACGCTGGAAATGATCATCGAAATGGCCTTTTGGATCGGTCGGAATTACGGGTGTCCAGGCTTCTCGGCAGGCGGGAGGGCGCTGGTTCTCGCCTTGTTTTTGGCGCTGGGGCTTTGTTTTCACGGTGGCGTTTTTGCGGCCCAAGAGGTCCAGGTTGCCGTTGCCGCGAACTTTACGGCACCGGCTAAGAAAATCGCCGAAGCGTTTCAGGAAGCTTCGGGTCATCGGATCATCTTCAGCTTCGAATCCACGGGCAAGCTCTATGGCCGAATCGCAAGGGGAGAGCCCTTTGCGGCCTTCCTGGCGGCGAATGAGGAAACACCCCGCAGGGCCATCCAGGACGGATTCGCCGTGGAGGGCACGGATTTTACCTATGCCTTCGGGCGCATCGTCCTCTATAGCGCGGTTGAAGGCTATGTTGATCAGGGCGAAGAGGTCCTTAAAGCCGGAGACTTTAATCGGCTCGTTATGGCCAACCCAACCGTCGCACCCTATGGCGTGGCATCCATGGAGGTCCTGGAACGATTGAACGTGGCAGACAAGTTGCAGCCGAAGATTCTGCGCGGCGATACGGTCAGCAAGACCCTGCAGTTCATTTCGTCCGGTGCCGCCGACCTGGGTTTTGTGGCCCTATCACAGGTTGTCGGTCGGAAAAGCGGCTCGGTTTGGGAAGTGCCGACGGAGTTCTACTCGCCCATTCGCCAGGGGGCGGTCTTGCTGAAGGCGGGTGAAGGCAACGCAGCCGCCATGGCCTTCCTCGATTTCCTGAAGGGGCCGGAATCCCGCAGGATCATGGCTACTTTCGGGTATGGGGAGCCGGACTGAGGAACCCATGGCCGATGCCATCTGGATCACCATCAAGCTCGCAGCCACGACGACCCTGATCCTGCTGATCATTGGCACGCCTATCGCCTGGTGGTTGGCGCGGTCCAATGCCTGGTGGAAAGAGGCTGTCGGTGCCGTCGTGACCCTGCCTCTGGTTCTACCTCCGACTGTTCTCGGCTTTTACCTGTTGATCGTATTCAGCCCCGCCAGTGCCTTGGGCGGCGCTGTCACCGGTCTCCTCGGCCACTCTTTGGCTTTCAGCTTCGAAGGACTGGTTGTGGGGTCGGTGATTTATTCCATGCCGTTTGCCGTCCAGCCGATCCGAAACGCTTTCGAGGCTCTGGGGAACAGGCCGATGGAGGTCGCGGCCACCTTGCGGGCTTCTCCGCTGGACCGGTTCTTCACGGTCGCTGTGCCGCTTGCCCGTCGGGGCTTCCTTTCCGGTGCCGTGTTGTCCTTTGCCCATACCGTGGGCGAATTCGGTGTCATCCTGATGATCGGGGGCAACATTCCCGGAGAAACCCAGGTTTTGTCGATTGCCATCTATGACCATGTCGAGGCGCTGGAGTGGGATAAGGCGCACATTCTGGCCGGTGGCATGGTGATTTTCTCCTTCTTGGTGATCCTGACCATGCTGTTGACCGACCGGCGCATCGGCAGCAAGACGAGGCGGGGTTGAACCGTGGCTGACCCCCGTATCGATGCCTGTTTCCAGGGCACTCAGGGCGATTTCAAGCTGGATTGCCGGTTTACTGTCCCTGCAAAGGGAGTGACGGCCCTGTTTGGGCCCTCCGGCTGCGGAAAGACAACCGTGCTGCGCTGTATCGCGGGGCTGAACAATCTCGACGGGCACTTTCGCATCGGCCAGCAGGTTTGGCAGGACGGTCGCTTCTTCAAGGAACCGCATAAACGTGCAGTCGGCTATGTGTTTCAGGAAGCCAGTCTGTTCGACCACCTGTCCGTGCCGTCGAACCTGACCTATGGCCGCAAGCGCGCCCTCAAGGCCGGGAGAGCCAAGGACGCCGCCGTTTCGCTCGACGACGTTGTGGGATTGCTGGGTCTGGAGCGCCTCATGGACCGCCCCGTATCCGTTCTGTCCGGCGGGGAACGGCAAAGGGTCGCGATTGGGCGTGCCTTGTTGTCGGAACCGGAAGTGCTGTTGATGGATGAACCCTTGAGCGCTCTCGACCGCTTCGCAAAGGATGACATCCTGCCGTATCTGGAGCGTCTGCACGACGAGCTCTCGATCCCGGTCTTCTACGTCAGTCACGATATCGCCGAGGTCGAGCGGCTGGCGGACACGCTCGTCCTGATGAAATCCGGTGGCGTTGAATACGCCGGGCCTCTGGCACCCGCCTTGACCGACCCGGGGCTTCCTCTTTCAAGCATGGTGGGCGCTGCAAGTGTTCTGGAAGGCACGGTGGTCGACTACAACGAACACTATGGCATGACGACACTGAGCGTCGGCGGGGCCGAGGTCTTTGTTGCGGGAGGCAGGACAGCCGAACCGGGACAAAGGCGGCGGCTTCGCATTCTGGCTTCTGATATCGCTCTTTGCCGTCAACGCGCGCCCGAGGGTTCCTCGATCAACAATGCGCTGCCGGCCCGCATCCTGGTCACGGAGCCCTTTGGCGATTTCATGGTGACTGTGCATTTGAAGTTGGGCCCCGCCGGCAAGGGCGACCCGATCATCGCGCGGCTCAGCCGGAAATCCTATGACCGCTTGAACCTGCAGCCGGGGGAGACGGTCATCGCCTTGATGAAGGCCGTGGCTTTCAGTCGCTAACCTTCCGCCAATCTTCGATCCAGAGGGTCGAAACCCCTTGGTGGCCGGTGGGCGTGATGCCTTCGAGGCCTTTCGGCCAGACATGGGGGTTGGCGCGAAAATAAAGGGGCAATGCGGGAAGGTCCCGAGCGTAGAGGCGCTGCAGATCGTGCCAGAGGGCTTCGCGCTTGTCCCGGTCCAGTTCGACCTCGATAGCGTCGATCAGGCGGTCCATTTCGGCGCTTTGATAGCCGGTGTAGTTCTGACCCGCCCAGTTGTTTTCAGGACTGGGGATGTGGTCGGAACGCAGCGTGGTCAAGGGCACGCTTTCCGGGCTGGAAATCCAGGCAAACATGGCCATGCCGGTAAAGGCCCGTTTGGTGACCGTTTCGCCGAAGAACACGCGGGGCGGTTCGTTCTTGATCCGAACGTCGATGCCGATGGCCTTCCATTGGCTTTGCAGGACCTGCTGGACGGTTTCCCGAATGCGGTTGCCGGCAGTGGTCATCAATTCGAACCGCAGCGGCTCCCCTGCAGCGTTGTGGCGGACGCCATCCTTCATGTCACTGTATCCGGCCTCATCCAGAAGGGCGGCGGCCTTCTTTGGGTCGAAGGCGTAGGTCGGTAGATCTTTCGTGTGGATCCAGTCGAGCGGATTGATTGAAGAATCGGCGACCGGTTGCCGTCCGCCGAACAGGCGCTCCGAAATCAGCTCCCTGTTCAGTCCGAACAACAGGGCCTGTCGGACGCGGACATCCCGGAGGGCCGGATTGTCGAGCATCAGGTCGATGTGTTCGTAAATCAGCCCCGGCTGATACCGCACCGTGAAGCTTTCGCCATGGCGCTTCTCGAAGGCGAGAGCCTGATCGACCGTCAGTCCCAATTCGCCAGCGATCATGTCGATGCCGTCCGACAGCAGGTTGGCCTCCAGGGCCGCCGTGTTCTCAATCGCGCGGAAAGAGATTGTTTCGAAATAGGGTGCCTTGCCCATCCAATGCGGATTTCGGGCGAGCGTGACTTCCGCGCCGGTTTTTATTTCCGCAATGACGTAGGGGCCGAAATACAGGCCCGGATGGGTTGGGTCGGCGTCGTAGGCATTCTGTTGGCGATAGCCATCCATGTTTTCGGCAAAGGGAGCGTCCAGGTGGGCGGGCAAAAGCTCGAACCCGTTGATCGCGTTATAGCGGAAGGTCACGCGGTCCTGGTGAAGCGTGAATGTGCGGTCATCCTTCACATCGATTTGCAGGATGCGTCGGAAGACCTCGCTGGCTCCAAAGCCGCTTTTCGGATGCTTCCCGACAGTCCAGGTGTGCAGGACGTCCTTCGTGGTGACCGGTGTCCCGTCGCCCCAGAACAGGTCGGGCTTCAGCGTATAGGTAACCTTGATGCCTTCTTTGCCTTCGGGCGTCGTGTATCGCTCCGCCAGGCCGTTTTCCAGGGTTGGCAGAGTCTCGCAGGCCATGCAGATCAGGTTCCAGTCCGCATCGAAGATGGTGATCGGTCGCCGGGTCGCACTCAGGATGTAGGTTTTGGCCAGCATCGACTCGATTGACGGGTGGTAATTCGCCGGATACTGCGTGATGCCGATGGTCAAGTCCTTGTCCGCCCAAGCGGGACGGGGAGCCAGACAGACCATCGACGAGAACAGCGAAAGACCCAGAACAAAACCCGTTGGAAGAAATGCCAAAAGCCGCATGCCCACTCCAAGACGCAAAAAGAAAGCCTGAACCATCAAGTAGCTGCTAAGGCTCCCCATTGTAAGGCCAAAAGGGAATGAGCCGGTCGCTGGGGACGACCGGCTCACTCAGGAGCGATGGGGTATGGTTGGCTGCGGGGAGGCGGAGCAAGCAATCGGCCCGATATCGGATTCTTCAGAACCCCGGCGACTTGTTTGACCTCATTCCCGCTGGACGGTGTGATTAGGGGAACCACGATGCCCGGCAGGCCCGAAACTCAATGATGATGAAGGTAAGGGGTAATCGTTTCCCGGAGTTTTCAGGAAACAGGCTTTTTTGTAACGCTATGTTTCGGCTGGATGTCTCTATAAAAAGACGTTTTTTCAAGACGTTCGAGCGGTATATTAAGATCCATGGAACAAGAACCGCTCATTCTGGTGGTCGATGACGACCGGGAAATCCGTGACCTGTTGGCGCGATTTCTGAAAAACCACGCCTTCCGCGTTGCCACGGCCGCAGACGGCAAGGAGATGTGGTCGGTCCTGGAAGACCGTGGTGTGGACTTGATTGTGCTCGACCTCATGCTGCCCGGGGAGGATGGTTTGAGCCTTTGCGCCAAGCTGCGCAACCAGACCGACATCCCGGTCATTATGCTGACGGCGATGGGCGAAGAGACGGATCGCATCGTCGGCCTTGAAATCGGGGCGGACGACTACCTGCCGAAGCCCTTTAATCCTCGGGAATTGTTGGCCCGAATGAAGGCCGTGATGCGCCGGGTCGAGCAGCGCCCGCGCATCGTCGGCGCGGAAGAGGCCGGTGCCGTGCTCAGCTTCGACGACTGGACCCTGGACCGGGATTCCAGGCGCCTGCTGAACCCTGAGGGCGACCATGTGCATCTGTCGACCGGCGAGTACGATCTTTTGGTTGTCCTGGCTTCCCATCCCGGGCGGGTTCTCAGCCGGGATCAGTTGCTGGATCTGGCGCGTGGACGGGATGCCCAGCCCTATGATCGCTCTATTGATGTCCAGATCAGCCGGTTGCGAAGGAAGCTGGAGCTTGACCCTAAGGAGCCGACATTGATCAAGACCGTCCGTGGTGGGGGCTATCTTTTCTCGCCTACGGTCAAGGCTAAGGCCTGATGCGACCGCGCCTGCCGGGATCGATCGTCGGTCGCCTGGTTCTCGTGCTGCTGACCGGCCTTGTGGTGTCCCAGGTCATCGGATTGGTGATTTACGCCACTGACCGCCAGGACACGGTCGCAACGGCACGGGTCCATCTGGTGGCTGAGCGGGTCGTGACCGTTGCGGCTGTCATGGAGGCTGCACCCCCGGACCGCCGCCAGGAGCTGGCCCGTGTGTTGGGGGGGCGGCGCTGGATGACCACTTGGCTGTCTTCCGAACCCCTGGTCGAACAGCGGGTCCGGGACTGGCGGGCGCGGATGTTTGCCGGGCTCCTGAAAGACCACGACGGCGAGATGGATACGGCCCGGACCGCGATCTCCTACGGTGCGCCGGAAGTGCTCTTTCCCGGCCATCCCTTCTTAGACGGCATGACCGATTGGATGCGCAGGGTGGAGCCGGAGGCGGGTTCGGAGGCCTTGTTCGTTTCCGTTCCTTTGAGTGACGGCGGCTGGGTGAATTTCATGGCCCCCTTCGTCAAGTTGGAGAGTTTCTGGACGTCGGGCTTCTTTCTGTCCGTTCTGGCGCTGACGTTTACGGTTTTGCTGGTGGCATTCTGGGCGGTGAACCGGTCTTCTTCGCCCCTGCGGCTGTTTGCGCTGGCCGCAGAACGCCTGGGAAGGGACGTCAACGCGCCGGCTCTGCCCGAAGAGGGGCCCGACGAGGTGCGTGATGCGGCCCAGGCGTTCAATCTGATGCAGGGGCGGCTAAAAAGTTACATTCAGGACCGAACCCAGATGCTGGCTGCAATCAGCCACGACCTGAGAACACCGATCACGCGATTGAAGCTTCGGGCGGAGTTCCTGGATGACGAGGACATGCGCAAGCGCATGCTGAACGACCTGGACACCATGGAATCCATGATCGCCGGCACGCTCGCCTTCGCGCGGGATGATGCCGCGAAGGAGCCCCTGGGCGAAGTGGATCTGGCCGCCTTGGTTAAGGAGGCCGTCCAGGGGCAGGTGGAACTGGGCCGGGACGTCACCTATCTGGGGCCAGAGACGCTGATATTTGAAGGACGTGCCCTGGCCCTGAAGCGCGCGCTCGGCAATGTCATCGACAATGCCGTGAAATACGGGGATAGCGCGCGGGTCTCTCTGGTCGCGGAGCACGATGCCGTCTTGGTCCGGGTCGATGACCAGGGACCCGGCATCCCCGAGGACCGGCGGGACGATGTGTTCAAGCCGTTTTTCCGGCTGGACGAGGCCCGAAACCTGGATCAGGCCGGATCGGGCTTGGGTTTGGCCGTCGTTCGATCGATCACGCGGGCACACGGCGGGGAAATCGAACTCGAGAACCGCGCCGAAGGCGGCTTGAGTCTGACGATCACTTTGCCTGCCCGGCCCACCAGCGGCCCGGCCCAGGCCGAGGACAGTTGGTAAGCCCGATTAGGCCTTGTCGCGGCCACCGTGACGGGCTGACCAGGCGATCGGATCGGCAAGGAAATCCCGAACGCCATCCAGGGTTTCCGCATCGAAATCCTGGCCCGCTTCGGCTTCGGCCAGAACGTCATGCCAGGTCGCCAGGTAATGCAGGTTCAGGTCGTGTTCTTTTAATGAATCCAGGGCATTGGCGAAGGCACCATAGAAGAAGACGACAAAGCTGTCGGTAACGGTTGTATCGGCCTCGCGCAGCACGTTGACGAAGGTCAGCTTGCTGCCGCCGTCCGTTGCCAGATCTTCGACCAGGATGGCGGTCTTGCCCGGCGGCAGATCGCCTTCGATCTGCGCCATTCGCCCGAAGCCTTTGGGTTTTTTGCGCACATAGACCATCGGGATGCCCGTCGATTCCGACAGCCAGGCGGCGTAGGGGATGCCGGCGGTTTCGCCACCGGCAAGGGCACCGACCTGTTCCAGGTCAACGGCGGACTTCAGCAGTTCTGTGGCCATTTCGATCACGCGACGACGCTCCGGCACGAAGGAAATGAGCTTCCGGCAATCGATATAGACCGGACTCGCCCAGCCAGCGGTCAACGTATAAGGCTCTTTCGGGCGGAAATTGACGGCTTTGATGTCGAGGAGGATCCGGGCGGTCTCTCGGCCGAAAGGTGAGGCGGCAGGGGAAGATGTAGCAGGGCTTGTCACGGCGATGGACGTCCTTCTGGAGCGGAAGAGTTGATGGTCTGGCTTAACGGGCGGAGAGGCCGAAGACAAGCGGCCAGAAGCGATTACATCAACGGCTTGCGGCCCACATAACCATCCTGCGACAGTACGTCGAAGAAGTCCTCTACCTCGGGGTGCTTGATCGGTTTGCCGCTCAAATCCGCCTTCAGGTTGCGTTCGGCCACGTAGGTCCGCTGATCGGAACCGTCAACCAGGACATGGTACCAGGGGCGGTCCTTTGGCGGGCGGGATCGCGCGACCTTGTTGTACCAGTTCTCGGAACCTTGAAAAAAGGGGTCCACATCGACCACAACGCCCCGGTATTCAAACAACTCATGCTCCACCAACTGCCCGACGGCATAGAGGGCCGTGGCCTCGGTCGCGCGCTGAGGTCGGCTTGTCACGGCTGAATAGGGGCGTTCGAAATCATCTGTCATGGAGGATCAGCGCCTTTACAGACCGTCAGGTGAAACCGGTCCTTGTTTCCTCTTGATTATGGGAAGAGGTGGGGTTTTCGGTCAACGGCTGCTTGGGGAATCTGGCAAAAAGCTGTCTCAGAGGTGCCAAAAATGAAATTTTTCGTGCCAAACCCCGTGGGTTCGCTATCCTCTGGTCATGACCCATGTCTCGACCAGAGTCGGCCCTGATGAAAGGGATGAAACCGTGTCAGAACGCGGAAGCGAGCCCACCTTTCGGCGCAAGCCAACCCCGGACGGTCTGTCCGGCGGCGGAGAACTGGTGGTCGAGGCCCTGGCGCTGCACGGTGTCGATACCGTCTTTTGCGTACCCGGCGAGAGCTATCTGGAGGTTCTGGACGCGCTCTACGACTCTGATCCGCCCATCCGAGTCGTTACCTGCCGACACGAACATGGTGCCGCCAATATGGCCGAGGCCTATGCCAAGCTGACGGGCAAGACCGGCGTTTGCCTGGTAACGCGGGGACCCGGTGCCTGCAATGCCTCGATCGGTGTGCATACGGCAAAGCAGGACTCGACCCCGATGGTCTTGCTGGTCGGGCAGGTTCCGGATCGGCACCGGGGCCGGGAAGCTTTCCAGGAAGTGGATTACCGGTGGATGTTTGGCGACCTGGCCAAGCAGGCTGATCAGGTGACCGAGACAGCCTCGATCCCCGGCGATATGGCGAGGGCCTTTCGCGTCGCTCAGTCCGGGCGGGCAGGCCCTGTGGTCCTGGCCCTGCCTGAAGACCGGCTTTCGGAACGTTTGTCCACACCGCCCGTAAAACCTCTTATGGTGCGTCAGGCCGAGCCTGAAATAGAGGACCTTGAAGACCTGGAGGATCTGCTGGCCGAGGCTGAGCGGCCCATCCTGTTGTTGGGTGGCGGCGGCTGGACCGAAGAAGGCAAGGGGGCCATTCGATCTTTCGCCGAGACCTTTGGCATGCCGGTCGCCACCTCCTTCCGGCGCCATGATTTGTTCGACAATCACCACCCGTTGTTTATCGGGGATCTTGGGATCGGTCCCGGTCCGAACCTGCTGAAAACCATTAAATCGGCGGATTTGATCGTTGCCGTCGGTTGTCGGCTGGGTGAAATGACGACCCAGGGCTACGGCCTGTTTGCCGATGTGCGCCCGAAGCTTGTTCATGTTCAGGCCGATCGCGGGCACCTGGGACGGGTGTTCGAACCTGATTTGGCCATCCATGCCCATCCCAACCTCTTCGCCTTGGCTTCCGTCGATCTGAAACTGCTCGGTGATTATGACCGTGGGGCATGGTGTCGAAGCGCCAGGGCCGGGCACGAACAGGACCGCAAACCCAACCTGACGGGCGGGCCGCTCGATCTCGCCGGAGTTATGGCGATTCTGGAAGACCGCTTGAGCCTGGACGCCATCATCACGGTGGATGCCGGGAATTTCGCGGGCTGGCCGCAGCGCTTCCTTACCTTTGGGGGTGGGCGGCGACTGCTGGGGCCGACCAGTGGGGCCATGGGTTATGCCGTACCGGCAGCCATCGCGGCGAAGATCGCACAGCCCAAGCGCCAGGTGATCGGTTGTGTGGGCGATGGTGGGTTCGGCATGACTGGGATGGAATTGCTGACCGCCGCTCAGGAAGGCGCGGCACCTGTGATCCTGGTCTTCAATAACAGCCAGTATGGGACGATCCGCATGCACCAGGAAAAGCGCCATCCGGGTCGGGCCCATGCAACGGCGCTGCATAATCCGGATTTTGCCGCGCTTGCGCGCAGTTTTGGGATCAATGGTCATCGGGTGGAACGGACAGAGGACTTCTCGTCTGCTCTGGATAAGGCCCTGAAGGCCGAGACCGCCAGCGTGATTGAACTGGTTTGCGACCCGGACGTGATCACGACGCGCGCGCGCCTGGACGACATCAAAGGGCAGGGCACCTGATCTTGGCTGCCCGCCCGCGTACCCCGTTAATCTGGACTCTGGCGGACGACCGGGCTGGCAATGTGGCCCAGGCGCGAGGTGTGTCCGAGGCTCTGGGCCTGCCCTGGGTCGAGAAGGAAATCCGCTATTCGGCTTTGGCCGGTCTTCCGAACGGCTTGCGTGGGGCCGGGCTTTTGGGGCTGGCCTCTGCCTCCAAGGCCAACCTGAACGACGGCAACTGGCCCGACCTTGTGATCGGGGCGGGCAGGAGGACGGCACCGGTCTCCCGCTGGATCAAGCGCCAGTCCAAGGGCGCTGCTTTTCTCTGCCAGATCATGCACCCGGGCTCCGCCGGGCGGGGCGAGTTCGACCTGATCGCCTATCCGGCCCACGACGGTCGGATGCCGCAAGCCAACGAGATGGTGATCACCGGCGCGCCCAACAGGGTGACCGGTTCGTTCCTGAGCGCTGCGGGGGCCGAATGGATGGAGGCCTTCAAGGATCTGCCGAAGCCCTGGATCGCGGTGATTGTCGGTGGTTCCACAAAGCGCCGTGATTTCACCCCTGCCATGGCCCGCGACCTTGGCAGGCAGGCGAGTATCCTGGCCCGCAAGGCTGGTGGGTCGTTGATGATCACCACCAGCCGCCGTTCCGGTGCCAAGCAGACCAGCGCCCTGATGACGGAAGTCACGGTGCCACACCATGCTTATCTTTGGGGATCGGACGGCCCTAACCCGTATTATGGGTATTTGGCCTTGGCTGACGCGGTGATGGTGACCGGAGATTCGGTTTCCATGGTCTCCGAATGCTGCGCGACGCCGAAGCCGGTCTACATTTTCGCGCCGAAGGACCTGACTTCCGCGAAACACGCGCGGTTGCACCAGAGTCTCTACGATGGCGGCTATGCCCGTCCGCTCGAGAGCAGCCTGGAGGATTGGACCCACGAGCCGTTGAATGCGGCCGCCGAAGTTGCCCAGGCCATCAAAGATCGGCTCAGGCTTTAAACCGCCCGGCTGTGGCGCGCCTTGCCGCTGGCGAGGTAGGTGTCGAAAGTGGCGGCGACGAGGCGGACGAAGGGGCGGCCTTCTTCGGTCACCGTGATCCTGTCGCCGTCAAGAGCGACAATGCCGTCATCGGCAAGCGGCGAGAGGGCATCGATTTCCGCCTCGAAACGCTCCTCGAAGGCACCGAGATCGACCGTCAGTTCACACATGATTTTCTCGATGATGCCGCGCCGGGTCTCGTCTTCGGCTGTGAGTTCAAAGCCCTTGACCACGGGGAAGCGACCGGCTTTTACCTCATCGGCGTACTGGCGCAGCCGCTGTGTGTTCTGGGCATAGCCCTGGGGCAGGTTGCCGATGGAGGAAGCCCCCAATCCCACCAGGGTCTGGCCGTCATCGACTGTATAACCCTGGAAATTCCGACGCAGGCGGCCCTCGGCCAGGGCGACGGCCATTTCGTCGTCCGGTCGGGCGAAGTGGTCGAAGCCAATCTGGACATAGCCCAGATCTTTCAGCTTTTCGGTCGCCATCGTCAGTTGTTCCCAGCGATCATCGGCTCCGGGCAGAACGGCCTCGTCGATCATCTTCTGGTGGGTCTTCATCCAGGGTACATGGGCATAGCCGAACAAGGCCACGCGGGCCGGAGCCAATCCATGTGCCAGATCAATCTGTTTCAGGACAAGTTCGGTTGTCTGATGGGGCAGGCCGTACATCAGGTCCATGTTGATGGACTTCACCCCGTGATCGCGCAGCCAGCCGACCACACGGGCCGTCACGTCATAGGGTTGTATGCGATGAATGGCTTCCTGCACCTTGGCATCAAAGTCCTGAACGCCGATGGAAGCCCGATTGACCCCGGCATCCGTCACGGCCTTGACGTAGCCCTCGGTCGCCGTGCGCGGGTCCATCTCGACGGCGATTTCGGAATGTTCATCGATGTCGAAGCGCGACCGCAGTTTGTCCAGCGTGCGCATCCAGTCCGCGCCCGTCAGCATGGTCGGGCTGCCGCCGCCCCAGTGGAGGTGTCGCGCGCTGAACCGACCGGGCAGGGTGTCCGCCAGCAGGTCGATTTCGGCAAGGACCACATCAAGGTAGTCGGAAACCGGCTCGTACTTCTTCACGATCTTGGTGAAGCAGCCGCAGAACCAGCACATTTCGTCGCAGAACGGGATGTGGGTGTAGAGCGAAAGCGGGGTTTTGGGATCGAGGTTTTCCAGCCAGCCCCTGTAGGTTTCGTGGCCCACGGCTTCAGAGAAATGGGGCGAGGTCGGATAGCTGGTGTAGCGAGGCACCCGCAGATCGTACTTCTGGCTTAAGGCTTGGCTCATGGTAGACCCCCCGGATGAACGCCGATCCCCTGATATGCGGGCCGGATACTAACGGATCAGGAACAACTTGGCGAGTGTCGTTCCCCAGGCCTGTTTCCGGGTTCCGGTCAGGAAGATTAACCGTCCGAAGGTGAGGCGGTTTCGGCCGGGCCTTCTGTGCCAGGAAGGTTGATGACGACGCGGGTACCCTTTTGCGCCGGTTCAATGCGTATCTCGCCGCCCATGCTATCGACCGTATATTTCGCGATCGTGAGGCCAAGGCCGATGCCCCCGATCGCCCGGCGTTCCGCATCGAGCCTTTCAAAGGGCTCGAAGACCCGCTCTCGGTCGGGTGCAGGAATGCCGGGGCCGTTGTCTTCGATAACAATGCGCAGATCACTTCCGTTTTGGTCCAGGATGACCTGCACCTTGCCATCAGAATGGTCCATATAGGCAATGGCGTTGGACAGAACCTCAGAAAGAGACTCCTTGACCATTGATCGATCCCCCGCCCTTTGCCCAGGCGGTTCCTTGCCCAGAACCAGGGACAACTCTATGCCCTTATCGGCTGCTTTTGCCGCGTGATCGTCCATGACCTGTTGGACCAGGACCACAGGATCGAAATCCGAGCCGGTGTCCTGGTCAGCCTCCGGGCCACAACCCGGACCCTGCCCATGGCCGTCAACGATGGCCAGGATCCGATCCACCAGGCTCAATTGGTGGCGTCCTGCATCGGCGATGTGGTTCAGGCTTTCTTCTTGCGCCTCGGTGGGCTTTTCCTGGGGGTGGTGAAGCAGAAATTCGGCAAATCCGATGATCTGGTTCAACGGCGTTCTGAGTTCATGACCGATATTCGAGAGCAGGCGGGCTTTTGATTCCACGGCGGAGTGTGCGGAGGCATTGGCGGCCTCAACGGCCTGCTGCATCTTCAATTGGTTGGATATGTCGCGAATGGCCGCGATTGCCCGTATGTCTTCCCCCTGACCTGTATGGCTGAGACTGATGCTCAACGACGGCTCTTCGCCGGTTTTTGTCAGGCCCTTAACCATCTGCCGGCTGGCCATGGGCCGGAACGTCGGGGCTTTGATGTACTCTTGGCGGTAGGCCGCATGCTGGATTCGGGCACGTTCCGGGACCAGGTTTTCAAGGTGCATGCCGACGAGTTCGTCCGCCGAATAGCCAAACAGGCGCTCGGCCTGTTTGTTGACCTTCTCGATTTCGCCGCTGGAGCGGACCCGCAGCATGGCATCGGGTGCCTCTAAGAACATGATGTCCAACTCAGTGACGAGCCGCGTCGTCGATCGGAGAAGCGTGATGATTGCCAAAATGGCAATGGCGGCCCCAAGGACGACCAGGATGCCAATGGAAAGAAATTGCTTGGCTTCCAGAAGTTCCGCCTCGGTCCGCCTACGGATTTCCTGACTGCGTTTGAACTGGGCTTCCCGAAGACGTGAAAGGGCGGCAAAGGCTTCCGTATCGTCAACCCGAACCGCCTGATCGATGGCCTGAATGGAGGTGCCATTGTTCAGCATTTGCGAGATCCGGGAGACCTGGGCACCGTAAATCTCGACGGTTTTCCTGATGATTTCGAGATCGCGCTGATCGGTCTCTGATTCCAGGTGCACCTCCAGCTGTCCGAGGCTGGTCTCCAATCGGGCAAGATCGTCGTGCAGTTCCGCCCTGTAGATCGGATCGCCCCGAAGGACAAAGTTTTTGAAATTATGAATGAACCCGCCATAGCCGAGTTCCGAGCCAACGCGGGCGAGCGCCTGATTGATTGAGGCAGCCTGGGCGCTATATCGGCTCCATCCATCATTTATTTGGGAAAATGTCTGCGACAGGCCGAGCCCGAAGGCGATCAGGGCCACTATCGAGCAGGCGCCAATTGTGATGACGATTAAGACGATTGATCGGCGTTGTGAAAGACGCATAGGGCCTTACGGTTTAGTTTTTATGGGCCTCGCTTCCGGAATCCATACAATTGTGCAACACCTTCGCTGGCTTGGCCATCCGTCAACTGCCTAGGCCGTTAAAATATCCCTGCAAGTCGGCCGATAACCTTCTGCCGATCCTATCACCCGATAACATCGATCAAAGCACCCGTGATCCCGGCATTGCTCCCGCCGTTGAAAAAGCCTCGGTACTCGTTTCGGATCAACTGGCTGGCCCGAATGGCATTGGTTGTAATGTCGTTCCGCCGCGCAAAATCGCTATCCACGTCCTGGAGGGCAACCAGCTGGGCCGCTGTTGCATTGTCGATCAGTCCCGCAGCAGCCGTCCGGGCGACGCTGTTTTCGTTCTGATAGAATTCGGCTTCTGCCAGGGCGGCGCGGAGGCGGGCCAGTTGAACGTCGATTGTGGCCTTGGCGGAGTTCAGGTCGGTCAGGGCCCGGGTACGGCCATCTGCTGTCGATAGATCCGCGTAGTACCAGGCATCGACGATCCCCAGACCGGAGGTGTTCAGCGTGGCCGTGAACTGCTGTGAGTCCGCGGTATTGTAGTTGATCGTGAAGGTGACCGACGTACCCGTCACACTATCGACCCGCAGCCCCTCGGTGATCGAGGCGTAGACGCCGGTCTCGGCACCGGTCGCGGATCTTTGGCGCAAGATCTGGACGGATCGATCAGGCACCCAGATGTTGCCGCCGGCTTCCTCCAGGTAATAGTCCGAACCGAGATATGTATCGCTGACCGTATTGGTCAGGCCACGAATATTGGCGGTATAGGACAGCCCGCTGGTGGGCTGCTCGCCGAGCAGGTTATCGCCGCGAAGGGACCCGCTTTCTGCCGTGCTGTTGATCGAACGGAGCAGGGAGTTGAACGTCGACCGATAGAGGTCATAGGTGGAGCCGTCGCCGTAGGACCCAGCGGTGACCACCTGCGAGACGAGGTCTTCCGTCCGGGTGCGGATGGTGGCGGCGCGGGTGACGTTGCCGTTGATCTGATCGACGGTACTGTCCAGGTCGCTCTGCAGGCTCGAAAGACGCCGCGCGTCAATGTTGAGCGAATTGATCCGGGATTGCCCTTCGGCAAAGGCCCGATTTTGGCTGAGTTCACGTTGCTGTTCGTTGTATCGGCGCACCTGCTGCAGAAGCAGGTTGGTAGAATAGTCCTGCGCCGTGATGGAACTCAGGATGGTCATGACCAGGCTTTCTTCCGGTCGGAGCGAAGGGGCCGCAGCCTCGGCTCTGCGTCAGTTTATCCGGCTCTTCTGGCCAGCAAGGCGACCAGTCTACCGTTTTTTTCAAGCACATGCTAGATTATGGAAAACAAAACGTTAACGCGCAGCTCCCTTCCGCCTGCGTTCGCCCGCCTGCGTTCGTCTGCCTGCGTTTCATCTTCCGAAAGGGCCGAGCATGGCCATCCCCGGTGTTGCTGCCGTCCTGAATTCCGATGCGGCCTTTTACTTGCAGGTCTCGGCCAATCAGGGGACCGGTCTGTCAACGGCCCAAATCGTCAGCGGTCAGCGGACGGTCACTGACAGCGTGTCACTCAGTACCGACGCCCAGGCTTTCCTGGCCTCCCAAAGTGACGCATCTACCGCCTCGACGGATCGCCCGGGTCAGGTCTCCAGCGTGACCCAGACGGGCTTTTTCGAGAGCGTGACGACGGGCCAGACCGCCCTGGAGGCCCGATTGAGCAACCGCGATCTGCAGGGCGGAAATTTCGCCGGTATCGATTTTTCGTATGCCGATCTCTCGGGCTCCAACCTCGTTGGCGCGACCTTGACAAAGGCCCGCCTGATCGGAGCCAATCTGACCGATGCCAGCCTGATCGGGGCCGATCTGCGCGGGGCCAATCTGGCGGGTGCGGTCGGTCTGTCCAATAGTGCCGTTATCGGGGCGCGGACTGACGTCAACACGGTCTTTCCAATTGGAATCAGGGTCTTTGATCCGTTTGGCTGACTCCGTTTGGCCGCCTCCATTTGGCCGACAAGGGGAATTGCGGACGAAGGGAGTTGGCGGGGTCAGTCGTCGAAGCCCACAACCGGGTGGTCCTGTTCACCCAGCCCCTCGATCCCGAGGCGAATGCGATCACCTGATTTCAGGAATTGGGGCGGGTTCATGCCAGCCCCGACGCCCGGCGGTGTCCCCGTGGTGATGATGTCGCCCGGTACCAGGGTCATAAACCGGCTGATGTAGCTGATCAGGTGGGCGACGGAAAAGACCATGTCGGCCGAGGTGCCGTCCTGATGGCGCTTGCCGTTTACCTCTGTCCAGAGGTTGAGTGCCTGACAATCGGGTACTTCGTCCGGCGTGACCAGCCAGGGGCCGATGGGGCCGAAGCTGTCGAAACTCTTACCCTTGATGAACTGACCGCCGCGGTTTTTCTGGTAGTCCCGCTCCGAGACGTCGTTCATGACCACGTAGCCTGCGATGCAGTGCAGGGCTTCTGCTTCCGGGATGTAGGTGATGCGTCGGCCGATCACGACCGCCAGTTCAACCTCCCAATCGGTCTTTACAGAACCGCGGGGGATGATCAGCGGATCATTCGGCCCGCAGATCGAGGTCACCGCCTTGGAAAACAAGAGCGGTTCCTTTGGCAATTCCGATTTGGTCTCGGCCGCGTGGTCCGCATAGTTCAGCCCGATGGCCAGAACCTTGCCGACACCACCCACCGGTGCACCGATCCGCACATCGTCACCGACAGAAGGCAGGCTGGAGGTATCCAACTGCGCCAATTCCGCAAGGGAGTCCGGGTTGAGCGCATCTCCGGAAAGGTCGGCCAGATGACCGGATAGATCGCGAATCACCCCGGCTTCATCCAGAAGGCCAGGGCGTTCCTCCCCTTGGGCACCGAACCGCAGGAGTTTCATGGGCGTTTTCCTTGATCAAGAGCTGCTTTGACCGCGAGACCCGCGGGAGGCTCAGTCTATCGGTCGTAGAGGGGCGGGCCAAGCCGGATTGATTCAAATTTTACAGACTTTTTACTTAATTTTTCATGGAAAATAATGAGAACTAAAACATTGGTATAATTGAAATTATAGGGCGTAGACTAATCCTAGATCAGTCCGGCTGGCCAAGCCCGGCTTAATGTGTCCAAGGGTGATTGCAGTGTTTGCCAGAATTCTCTCCGGTATCAGATTGCGGTTTGTGAAGCCTGCCTCCTTGCAAGGCGGCGCGGCTCTCGGCTGCGACCGGGGTTCGCTCGCCATTGAATTTGCCTTTTTGTCGTCGGCGCTGATTACCGTCACGGTCTCGATCATCGAGTTCGGCTTGATCATGTTGGCGGCAATCCTGATGGAAACAGGGCTGCGAGACGCCTCGCGCTTCGGTATCACCGGAAGGGAAATCCAGGGTGAGACGCGCATCGATTCCATCCGGGCCATCGTGGGCCAGACGACGATAGGCCTTATCGACATGAACCTGGCCCAGGTTGACGTGAAGGTCTATCCCAGCTTCGGCAAGGTCGGGCAGGGCGAAGACTACATCGATGGCAACGGCAACGGGGCTTTCGATTCCGGCGAAACGTTTATGGACGAGAACGACAACGGGATTTGGGATGCCGATCTGGGTGTCGCCGGGGCCGGTGGGTCCGGTGACGTCGTGCTTTACCGCCTGTCTTACGATTGGAAGCTGCTGACCCCGGTCGGGCAGTATCTCATCGGCGGGGACGGCACGAAGGCACTCTCGGTCGCCGTTGCCGTCCGGAATGAACCTTGGGACGTGGGCATCGGCCCCTTGGGTGCGGCGGAGGGGGCGGAATGATCCGACTTTTCCCCCTGTTCCGACGCTTTTCTGCCCGCGAGGACGGCAACATCGCGGTCGAGATGGCGATCGCTCTGCCGATCTTGATTTCCTTGCTGCTGGGTGGTCTGGAAATCATGACCTTTACGCTGCTGAACGAGAAGACCGAGCGGGCCTCGGCCTCTCTCGCCGATCTGGTGGCTCAGTCCGAATCGCTCAGCGCGGGTGAACTGGCGGACCTGACAGGTGTTGCGTCCGAAATCATGGAACCCTTTGATGTTTCGACGTCGGGGCGGATCATTGTCAGCTCGATCAGTGCCGACCCGGAAGGGACGGTCCTGATCAACTGGCAGAAAGCCTACGGCGGCGGCGGTGGCGGTAGTCGCTATGGGGCCGCCGGCGGAACGCCTTTGTTGCCGGTTGGATTGATCGTTCGTCCAAACGAAAGCCTGATCGCTGCGGAAGTTTTCTTCGACCACGAACCGATCTTCACCCCGAAGGTGATTTCGGCGACCCGGGTGGAGCGTGCCTCGGTGCTCAGACCCCGCTTCGCGCCGCTGACCCAGCTGGCCGACTAAAGAGGCACGCCGCAGAGTTTTTCCAAGGTCAATTCGAGCTTCTCTTTGCTGGCGTCGCCCCTGGCCTCGATGTTCGGATGTTGCTTGATGTGTCTCTCCCAGCACATGTTGAAAAAGCCGAAACCCTGGCGTTGGCAGCCGATAAACCGCCCGGCGTCGAAAATCTCAGAGCACCAGGGTCCTTTGGCTCGTTTTTCGTAGCAAAAGACCCAGCAGGTCTCGAGCTCCTGAGCAGGAGCGGGCAGGGGTGTCCCTGCGACCAAAATCAACGCCATCAAGCCCACCAGGGAAAACGCTTTTCTCATGCCAGCTCCTGGTTTGGCCCGTTCAGTTTCGGGGTAATTTTTGGAACCTGATCAGCGAATGTCGGGCCTCTTTCGCGACCCGGCGTTTGGCGACAATCAGTTTCTATTCACGTGGTGGTCGTACTCTAGCGTTAACGTCGCGCAAACGAAACCATGGCAGATTAGCTTCTCAGTTTCTTTGATCGGAGTAGGCACCATGCCGCGTTATTCCTTTGCCCAGACCGAGCAGACGTCTTGCGGGGCGGCCTCGCTGGCGACGGCCGTGGCCGAATTGAACCACGCCGGCGGCGGTGGTATCGGGGCGGCTGAAATCCCGCTGTTCGAGAAGATAAAATATCCGGATCGGTCCGGCTCCGATCCGACCAAGCTCGCCTTCCACGCGGCCAAGATCATGATGAAGAAGGTCACCATTCTGGAAGACACGGCCCGGACAGGGGGCCTGGTGGGTAAGTTGGACAAGACGGCCAAGGCCCAGTATGCGGCACTGGTCTCCTACGAGCCGGCTCCGACCACGGGCATCAAAAAGGAAGACCGGGCTCTCGCGGCTTCGGATCTTCAGGGCGGTGCCAGGGCTTTGCTGGTCTGCATCATCGCCGGAACGGCCTTGATGCACTACGTCCTGGCCCGGCACGACGGGGGTTCACTTTGGATTATGAACCCGGATGGCGGAACCGATTCCCAAGTCGGGCTTCACAGCCTGGCCCAGGTTCCCGTGACCATTGGCGGTGTCGGCTACATCTACACCGGTATCGCAATCGTCATCAGCAACTGACGTTATTTGGAGATCCTGAGCTCGCTCAAGTGGTTGGCCACTTCGTGGAAGACCGCTTTGAGGGCATTCGCGTCCGGCGCGTAGTGATAAAACGGCGAGACGGGACCCGAGGCCACCTGCTGCAACAGATCCTGGAGACCGGTTCCGGCATTGGCGAATTGGACCACATAGATGATGATCCCATCCGCCTTCATGTTTTCGGCGAGGGCGAGCAGGCGGGCGTCCATTTCCTCGCGACCGTCTGATCCGCCGCCAAAGGTGCGCTTGTAGCCATCGCCGTGTCCCGGATAGTTCTCGCCGTCCGACAACAACACGACCGCTTGTTGACGAAGATAGGGCGGGTCTGCAACGGCTTCGGTGAAGGGGGCTTCCGGCGTGAGAACGCGCCAAGCCCATCCCAGCCCTTGAGTGATGTTGGTGGTTCCCTTCGGATTCAACAATGCCCCGATCTCGCCCAAGATCGTTGCTTTGACGTTGGTCAGGGGCGTGATGCCGTGGGAGAGGCAGGGCGTACATTCTCCGCCCATCGACAGGTCGCACTTCTGCCAGCCGGAAACAGGTTCACCCTCCGGACCGACAGGCTCCCAGGCCGGCCAGTCGGCGAGGGGGACTTCCGCCGGCCCTTCAAGGTTATCGGCATCCGAGAGCGGATCGTCATCGTCAATAAAGCGCGAAAAGACACAGCCTTTCCAGTTGTCCGGCGGCGCGCTGAACAAGGGGACGGGGGAGACGTTGGCATAAAAGACCTCGGTCTCAGCCGACCCGGTCAAGGGGTTCGTATAGACCGGGACAAAGGCCGAGGTCGTCAGGTCCGGGTCATAGTTCGGCTTGTCGGTCATGACATTGACCTTGCCGTTCCAGGGGACCAGGCCGACGGTGAGGAGTTCCTTTTCTGCGTCGTCACCAAACAGGATGTTGACCAGATCCGTGGCGGCACCCCTGGCAGCAGCGATGCGCGAGCCGCCGCCCGGTGCGCTGTTCCCCATGGAGCCCGACATATCGATGGAAAGGACCACGTCCAGCATCTGCATCTGTCGGGTCACCTCGGCTTCCGCTTTCACGGTCAGGTCGGAGCGTTCCAGGATTTTCATGAAGGTGGTGGGTAAAGTTGCGCTGGCGGTCACGGTGATGGTTTCTGCGGCCTCATCGACAATCCAGTTCGGCCCATTCACAGCGGCCCCCATATAGCCGGCTGGGAAGTTCGCGTTGAAGAACATGGTCACATCCTCATCCCGCGTCGGCTTGAAAAAGGCCTTGCCGCCTGCCAGTGCCGCAGCATCCACCGCACTGGCCAATCGGGATTTGACCATGAAGCCGCGCGCCACATCGGTTCCGATACCAACAATCCCGACAAAGGGGATCATGGCGAGGGCCATATAGGTCGCGATGCCGCCTTTTGTTGAGCGGGCGAAGGGTTTCAGGATCTGGTTTACGAGGACATTGAACATGGGTCTGTCTGCATTCTGAGGATTTAGAAAAGCCGAATAAGCGAGACAGTAATATACAGGCCTCAGTTTGGTATTATGACTGTTTTTATTGGAGATAAATATTTCATAAAACTACATAAAATTTGAAGAATGACGAATTTTATGTGGACCTGAAGCGATGGTTGATCGTGTGTCGCTCCGAGGCAAGTCTATAAAAACGTTTTAAATCAATTTATTAACGTAAATCGACTACGTGCGACACTTTCCTTCAAATTTTATGAAATCTTTCGTTAAAATAATAAATAAATCAATGATATAGTATTCCTAAATAAAACTTTTGAACAGGCAGTCGGGGTGGGGTTATTCATTTGGTCAAGCCCGGTGGCAAACAGCCCATTCCCAAGCGGAGGCGAAGCGGCCAACGGGTGAACCCTTACCAAGGAGAAAACCTATGTCTGTTAAAACGTTCACCAAATCCTTCCTGGCCGATGAATCCGGCGCAACCGCCATCGAATATGGCCTGATCGCTGCTCTGATCGCGGTGGCTGCCATTGGTGGCATGACCGCCGTCGGCACCAGCCTTCAGGGCACCTATGACAACGTTGCCGGTCAGCTGGCCGGTGGTGCCGCTGGCGGTGGCGACGGGGCGGCAGCCGGTGACGGCGGCGCAGGCGGTGGCGATGAAGCCCCGGTCGTCGAATAAGTCTGAACCTTCGAACATCGGCTGGTCTTAACGGCGCTCTGGCCAGCCGGTGCCCCCCGGGTCACCTGTCCCCAGACACACACACCCGACCTGGGGGGACGAAGGATCACTTGGCGAGGCTTCCAGACCTCATGCTTCATCGCCCGAAGCGGTCAAGCCCGCCCCCATAAGAAGCGCTCTTGTCCCGTTTTCCTTGAATTAGACAGACCATCCGCCATTCGGAGAGAAGGAAAACCGCCCTGAGTGGAAAGGGGCCCGATCATGCCGTCCCTCGATAGTATCTCTGCCGCTCTGCCGAACCCCGAACAGTTCAGCCTGCTGGCACCCGATTTTCTGGTTTATACCTTTTTTGTTGGCCTGCTTGGCTACGCAGCAGCCAACGACATTAAAACCTTCCGTATTCCAAACGTGATTCCGCTTTGCCTGGTGTTGATCTGGCCTGCCCATCTGCTGGTCCAGAACGAGCCCGGGCTGATTGTCTATGGCCCCCTGGTTGCCATCGCCGTCTTCGTGGTCGGCTTGGGTCTTTTCTGTTTTCGCCTGATGGGCGGCGGCGACGTCAAGTTGATTGCCGCTGTGGCCCTTTGGGCTGGACCGGAAGGGGTCTTGAGCTTCCTACTGGTGACGACGGTCGTCGGCGGCTTGATGGCCTTCATCTGGAGCCGCCAAAGAATCCGATTTGCATTGGCGATGGCCGCTGACGCAATCGGTGGTGAGGGTGTGAGGAACGCCTTGCTGAGCGAAAGCCTGCCCTATGGGGTGGCCATCGCCTCAGGCGGCGCCGTGCTCGGTATGGCGTTCCTCCGTCACGCCACTCGCCCCCTGGGTCTCTAGGCCTTTCTGTAGGAGACTGATCATGTCCGCACGCACATTGATCCTTGTGGTTCTGGCCCTGGTCGCCGCCGTTGGCACTGGCCTCTATGCCAAGTCCTGGATGGCCGCCGAACGCGCGGAGATCGCCAAAATGAAGCCCAAGGTCGAGAAGACAGCCGACGTGGTCCAGGTCTTGGTGGCCAAGCAGCCGATGGCGGTCGGGACTTTCCTGAAGCAGCCGGAAATGACCTGGCGCACCTGGCCTGCTGATGGTGTCGGTCCGGATTTCATGGTCAAGGGCCGCAATCCGGTGGAAGCCTTGGATGGTGCTGTGGTCCGCACCCCGCTGGCGAAAGGCGAGCCGATCATCATGTCGAAGATCGTCCGTCCCGGACAGCGGGGCTTCCTGGCTGCCGTGTTGGAGCCCGGGATGCGGGCGGTATCGGTACCGGTCAACGCGACCACCGGGATTTCCGGTTTCGTCTTTCCGGGGGATCAGGTCGATCTGCTCCTGACCACCCGATACAAGATGACCGAGTTGGTCGAGGAAACCGACGAGGTGGACGAAAACCCCCGCAGCTTCACCACAACGCTGCTCAACGACCTGAGGGTCTTGGCCCGCGACCAGGCAACTCAGACCGTCGACGGTAAGCCCCGGGTCACCAAGACCGCGACCCTGGAGGTGACGACCAAGCAGGCGGAGATCATCGCACTCGGCCTTCAAATGGGGGACTTGTCGCTCTCGCTCCGCAGCCTCGCCAGGGATGAAACCGACGACGGGGATGACCGTTTCGTCCAGGTGGCTCGCCAGGTCGGTGCCATCGAACCTTCCCAAACACAGGATCCGGCGCGCGACTTCGCGACGACCGTGACATCCGAATACGACGTCATCTCGGCCTTCGAGGCTGCCATTCCGAAGCCCAAGCCCCAAAAGACCGGATCGTCAAAACCCCGGAACACGGTGGACATCGTCCGTGGCTCCGACGTCAGCCAAAGCACCTTTTAGGTCGATTTGCCTCCGAGGGAGAGGAGAAACATGTCATGCAAAACACTGAAAACCGAGCGAGAGCCTTCTTTCTCCTGACCTTCCTGGTTGCACTGACCTCGTTTGTCGCCCTGGCCCGACCGGGCCAAGCCGTGGAGATCATCGCACCCAGCGGCGAAGCCCTGCAGATGGAAGTGAACAAGGGTCAGCTCCTGCGCCTGCCGGCGGATGCCTCTTCGGTCTTTGTGGCCAATCCTGAAATCGCCGACATCCAGGTCCGATCACCCCGCCTGATCTATGTGCTGGGGAAGGCCTATGGGGAGACAACGGTTATCGCGTTGGATCGGTCCGAACAGGTCCTGGCCAACATCAGCGTCGAGGTGATCCACAACGTGGCGCGTCTGCAAAACGCGGTGGCCCGCATGCACCCGTCCAGCGGCATACAGGTGTCCAGTGTCGGGGGAGCCATTGTCCTGGAAGGGGAGGTCGCCTCCGCTTCGACCGCAGAGGACCTGCGCAGTCTGGCGGCCCGCTTCGCCGGGTCCGGCGACCAGGTGGTCAACCGGCTTGGTGTCGCGGCTCCGTCCCAGGTGAATCTGCGGGTCCGGGTGGCTGAGGTCAGCCGGGACCTGGACAAGCAGCTGGGGTTCAACTGGGACCTTGCCGGTACCCTGGGCGGTTTCGCCCTGGGCCTTGCCAATACCAATCCATTTTCGGCAGCCGTCACGCAGCAAACCCTCAGCCTCGGCTTTGACAGCAGCAGCATCACCGGCAACTCGATCATTGATGCCCTGGAGCAGGAAGGGCTGATCACCGTCCTGGCCGAACCCAATCTGACGGCCCTGTCCGGAGAGACCGCGAGCTTCCTGGCGGGCGGTGAGTTTCCGATCCTGGTGCCCGGATCGAGCGGCGAGGTGACCATTCAGTTCAAGAAGTTTGGTGTCAGCCTGGCCTTCACGCCCACGATCATCAATGACCGCATCAATTTGCATGTGCGCCCGGAGGTGAGCCAGCTGTCGTCCACCAACTCGGTCACGTTAAACAACTTCACCGTTCCCTCGCTGACCACCCGGCGCGCCGAGACCACGGTCGAGCTTGGTTCGGGCCAAAGCTTCGCCATCGGCGGCCTGATCCAGAACAATACGACCCACGATGTCTCCAAGTTCCCCGGACTGGGCGATATCCCGGTCCTGGGCCAGCTGTTCCGGTCGGACCGGTTCCAACGCGACGAGAGTGAACTGGTCATCATCGTGACACCGTTCCTGGTCAAGCCCATCTCGAAAGGCCCGCTCGCTCAGGCGCGCATGGCCGCTCCCACCGATGGTTACACCCCACCCAGTGACGTGGATCGCTTTGTGACCGGCGGGACCTATCGCCGCAATCCGGTTCGTCCCGAGAAAATCGTCATGGCGGCTGATGAACGCCGCCTGGCCGGTCCGGTCGGTTTTCAACTGGATTAACGGATTGATCGGACAAGCAGGAGAGCGCCCTCATGAAACCTTTATCCAAAACAATCATCATTCTGCTGGCCGGTCTCGGGCTGGGAGCCTGTACGGCGGGCGGGGCCGGTCTGGAAGACTGGTCGAATGTCCACGCGTTACCGACACCGGAAGCCAAGTCGACGGTCTATGCCCAGGATGTCCGGTTCGACGCAAACTCTCACCTGCTGGGTGAGGCCGAGGTTACCAACCTGCGTAACTTCCTCGAACGGACCGAAGTGCGCCCCGGCGACAGGCTGATCATTCAGACGGCGGGGAAGGGGGGGATTACGCCCGACCCGGTTGCCGAGCGCAGGATTGCCAAGCTGGAAGGAACGCTTGCGATCTGGGGCTATGGTGCCGAGATCGTTCGCGCCGATCTGCCCGGCGATCGTCTGCGCGTCGCCATCGAGCGGGTCTCCGTCGTCTTTCCGGGCTGCCCCGACTGGACGAGAGAGCCGGGCCGGCATTTCAACAATCAACCACACGGGAATTTCGGCTGCGCCACTGCCATGAACCTCGGCCTGATGGTGGCCGATCCCCGTGATCTGATGGGCGGTCGGGATCCGGGGCCAGGCGTCGGCGAATTCCAAGTGCTCGGACAACAGCGTTACCGCAAGGGTGAAACCACGGCGATCGAACCGGAAGACATCAACGTCAGCCAGGGCGGCCAGGCGCAAACCGATAGCGAATAAGTCAAGGAAGGGGACAGAGAGATGAACGCCATCACACAGACTTCTCCGGTGGACCTGTCCGCCAAGGGCGCGGAAGCCATCCTGTTCTTTGTATCCGATGACGCCACGGGCCAAGTCTGCCGCAATGCCGCAGCAAAGGCGGGTCTTCCTGCGGACAGCGTCTTCCCCGGCGGGATCGCGACGGCAGCCCAGGCCTTGCAAAGCAGGCAGACACCCCAGCGTCTAGTGGTCGATCTGGACGAAGCGGCGGATCCACTGTCTGCGCTCGACGAGCTCTCTCTCGTCTGTGATCCGGGCGCGCGGGTCTTTGCGCTGGGCTCCTGCAACGATGTGCGGCTCTATCGCCGGCTGACGAGCCTCGGCCTGGAAGACTACCTGCCGAAGCCGGTCGATGCGGATGATCTGGCCGGCGTCTTGATGCGCGAGCCTGTTGCTATCGAACCGGAAGTGCAGACACCAAAGCAATGCGAGATCATCGCCGTGACCGGAGCGCGGGGCGGCACAGGGGCTTCCGCGATCGCTGCAAATCTAGCCTGGATGGCATCGGAAAAGCGGGATTTGAAAACGGTCCTGGTCGATCTGGACCTCACCTTCGGCACTCAGGCGCTCAACTTCGATGTGGAACCCGGTCGTGGTTTCCGCGAAGCCCTGGAACAGCCTGAACGGATTGATGGCCTGTTCATGGAACGCGCCATGGTTCACAAAACAGACCAGCTGTCGCTCTTGGCCTCGGAGGAGCCGCTGGATCATCCCTGTCGGTTCGATGGCGATTCCCTTGATGCCTTGTTGGAGCGGGTCTCTGCCGATGCGGACCTGATCGTGCTTGATCTCCCGCGCCATGCTGCCCGACGTCAGATCACCCAGGCCCGGACGGGGACCCATTGGCTGATCGTTGCCGACCCGTCTTTGACCGCGATGCGTGACGCCGGGCGACTGGCCAAGTTGGCGAAAGCGGGTTCCGGCATTGATGCGAAATTGGTCCTGAACCTCGTGGGCCGCCAGCCGAAAAGCGAGCTCAAGGTGAAGGATTTCGAAGCCGGTGCCGAAGTGCCGGTCGATGCCGTCTGCCCCTTCGAGCCCAAGGTCGGGAGCGAGGCGGAGGCGCGTGGCCTTTGCTGGGCCGAAGCTCTGCCCAAGGCACGGTCGGTCCAGACTCTGGAAGGCTTGCTGGATGACGTGTTGGGCCAGGAAATTGCTGAAAAACCGGGCCTGCTGGCCCGCCTGATGGGGAGGGCCGGGTGATGTTCGGACGCAGAGGAACCGTCGAGACCCATGTCTTCCCCGGCCCC
This sequence comes from Magnetovibrionaceae bacterium, assembly GCA_049603795.1. Lineage (GTDB taxonomy): Bacteria > Pseudomonadota > Alphaproteobacteria > Rhodospirillales > JBMYSY01 > JBMYSY01. The sequence continues at coordinate 52,318 of JBMYSY010000010.1, read as the reverse complement.
GAAGCCAAGGTTCAGGGTCAAGGGTCTCAAAACAGTTCGGATAGGGTACCTGGCCGGCAAGGGACGGCCAAGCCGGGTGCTCCGGCGGTGGCGGGGGATGCCCGGGGCGATCGGGACCCCGCTGCCGCCCAGGTTGTCCTCTCTTCCCGCACGATGGGCGACCTGAAAGAGACCGCACTCGAACGACTTGAGACCGATCTGACATCAGAAGCGATACAGGCCATGAGCCGGAAAAGCCTGGCCGACGAGGTCGGTTCCGTGCTTGACCGGTTGGCCGGTGAAGCGGGGGCGACCCCCAACGAGGCTGAGCGGCGGGACCTGATTACGGCGGTGATGAACGAGCTTCAAAAGCGCGCGAAAGTTCAAGCCAGAACACCGGCCAATGACGTTCAGTCCCCGCAAAGTACCGTGATCGCCGCCAAGGACGCGGTTCAGGCACCCTTGTTGGAGCGGATCGATGTCTCGAAGGCCATCCAATTGCCGCGTGACGAACTGGCCCGCCAGATCGGCGATGTGGCCGCCGAGGTTTTGGCGGAGCAGAAGCGGAATCTGAACCTGTTGGAGCAGCGCGATCTGGTGACCCTGCTGCTTCACGACCTGCTGGGCCTTGGCCCGCTTGAGCCCCTGTTGGCCGACGATCTGGTCACCGACATCATGGTCAACGGTCCGCGCCAGGTCTATGTGGAGCGTAAGGGCAAGCTGGAACTTTCCGCCGTGCAGTTCCGCGATGATGCCCATGTGATGCAAATCGCGACCCGCATCGTCACGGCCATCGGCCGCCGCGTCGACGAGAGCACGCCACTGGTCGATGCCCGCCTCGCCGATGGCAGCCGCGTCAACATCATCATTCCTCCGCTTGCCATTGATGGCCCCAGCATCTCGATCCGGAAATTCGCCAAGAAAAAGATCACGCTGGACAAAATGATCGAAACGAAGAACCTGTCGGAAAATCTGGCCAAGGTCCTCAAGATCGCATCTCGCGCGCGGCTGAACATCCTGATTTCCGGTGGTACGGGTTCCGGTAAGACCACCCTGTTGAACGCCATGAGCCGCATGATCGATGAGTCCGAGCGCATCGTGACCATCGAAGATGCCGCCGAACTGCAACTGCAGCAGCCCCATGTGGTCCGCCTGGAAACCCGCCCACCGAACCTGGAGGGCGAGGGCGAAATTACCCAGCGCGAATTGGTGAAGAACTGCCTTCGCATGCGCCCCGATCGTATCATACTGGGCGAAATCCGTGCCGGTGAGGCACTCGACATGCTGCAAGCCATGAACACCGGCCACGATGGGTCCATGTGCACCATCCACGCCAACCGCCCACGCGAAGCCCTGGTGCGGTTGGAAAACATGGTCGCCATGGCCGGTGTCAAACTGCCGAACGAGGCCGTGCGGTCGCAGATCGCGGGCGCGGTGAACCTGGTCGTCCAAATTGCGCGGATGCGCGACGGCATCCGGCGGATCACCCAGGTGACTGAAATCGTCGGCATGGAAGGGGAGATCATCACCACCCAGGACCTCTTCACCTTCAAGTTCGAAGGCGAAGACGAGAACGGCCACCTGAAGGGCAGCTTTGTCTCAAGTGGCCTGCGACCGGCCTTCCTGGAACGCGCTGACTATTTCGGTCTGGGCAGGGCCTTGATGGATGCCATGGGCAGCGTCGATGCGCCGGCCCCGGCCCAGCCTTGATAGCGGAGGTCGAGATGTTTCAACTTTCCCCCGATCTGCTGATCATGGCCGGAGCCGCTACGGCGGGGCTCGTGATCGTCTTTGCCATCGGCGCGCTGCTTCGTCCCCGCCATAGTCTCGCCAAGCGCGCGGCCGGACTCTCGAAGAGAGGAAAGGCCGCCGGGACCACTCAGGCCGCCAAGCCGGGGTCATTGCGCAAGGATGGCGATGGTGCTGCCAGTGCCCTTGATGGCTTTGCCCGAAAATCCATGCCGCGAATGGACAAGCTCCAGGCGCGCTTTGATCGAACGGGCCGACAGTTGAAGCCCGGCACCTACGGTCTGGTCTGCCTGGGCCTTGCCGTCCTGACCTTCATCCTGGTCAGCGTCTTCGGGGGATTTTCCGAGATCATAGGCCTTCTGCTCGGCCTCGTTTCCGGCGTCGGGCTGCCCTATTGGGTGATTGGCAAGATGGGCGACCGCAGGATCAACGCCTTTACCTCCCAGTTCCCGGATGCCATCGACCTGATGGTGCGCGGCCTCAAATCCGGATTACCCGTAAGCCAGTCGATCAAAAGCGTCGGCGAAGAAATGCCCGCACCGGTGGGGGCGGAATTCAAAGCTGTCTCCGACGCGGTCTCTTTCGGTCAGGAACTGGAAGACGCGCTGTGGCAATCGGCAAAGCGGCTGGATACAGCGGAATTCAAGTTCTTCGTCATCAGCCTGACGGTCCAGAAGGAAACCGGCGGCAACCTGGCAGAAACGCTGGCCAACCTGTCCGACATTCTGCGCAAACGCAAACAGATGCGACTGAAAGTGAAGGCCATGTCATCCGAGGCGCGTGCCAGCGCCATGTTGCTGGGCATGCTGCCTTTCCTCATGTTCGGCATTCTTTATGCCATGAGCCCGGACTACGCGGGGCAACTGCTGAGCGATTCCCGGGGCCGATTGATGCTCATCGGCGCTGGGGTGTTGATGGCCGGCGGGGCCTTTGTCATGGCCCGCCTGATCAAGTTCGAGGTCTAGGGAAGGAGCGGAGAAATGGGTGAGAACTTCCTTCCGAGCGGAACATTTGGTGGCATTGAGCCTGAACTGGTGATCATGGCCATCAGCGGTCTCTGTGCTGTCTTTGTGGTTCTGGCCGTCTGGAGCGGTCTTGTGGTCCGCGATCCTTTTGCCGCCCGCGCCAAGGCACTCGCTAAACATCGTGCGGATTTGAGGGCAGGGGTAACACGTGCTCAATCCCACAATACAAGGGCCAAAAACGCCGTTCAGATGATGCGGGGCATCACGGCAAAGCTGAATCTCGTCAAGGCCGAGCAGGCCGAACGGATGAGCATGAGCCTGATGCGTGCCGGTTGGCGGACCAAGGATGCGCTGGTGATCTATTTGTTCGCCAAGATCGCCTTGCCGGCGGGGGCCATGTTGATCTCTGTCGCGCTATTTTATGGCCTGAACCTCTATGATCTGTCTGCACTGCTGCAGGCCGCAGCCTGCCTGGGTGCGACCCTATTTGGATCCTATCTGCCGGAAGTTTTCGTGCGCAATGCTGTGCAACGCCGCCAGTCCGAACTGCAGAAGGCACTACCCGATGCGCTTGACCTCTTGGTGATCTGTGCCGAGGCCGGATTGGCCCTGGATGCCGGGTTGAACCGGGTTGCGCGCGAGATGGGCCAGGCTTCCCCCGCGCTCGCCGATGAATTCGGCCTGACGGCAGCGGAACTGGGCTTTCTGCCCGATCGGACCAGGGCTCTGGAAAATCTCGCAAACCGGACGGATCTGGCCTCCATCCGTGGGGTGGTGAATACCCTTATGCAGACCGAAAAGTTCGGCACGCCTTTGGCCCAGTCGCTTCGGGTTCTGGCGGGAGAATTCCGCAATGAGCGCCTGATGAAGGCTGAAGAAAAAGCGGCCAGGCTGCCGACCATCCTGACCGTGCCGATGATCCTGTTTATTCTGCCCTGTCTGTTTGTAATCTTGTTGGGCCCGGCGATTTTGCGCTTGATGGACAATCTTCCGAACATGTGATGCCGGGCGATAGGCGAAACAGGGTTAATGTCCACTTAATATCTGAATTTAATAGGAAAAATATGCCGACCTGTTTACCGCTTGTTAAAAATTAAAGGCGACTCTGGCCTTCGTTCGGCACCAGAAGCGTGCCGCCAACCCAGAAGGGAGCCCTGATTTCAGGGGTAAGGCCATGTCAGCAGAATCCGTCGATATCTTCCGCCGCCTTTGTGACTACGCAGCCCATTTGATGATGGACGCTGAGAAAGTGGGTAAGGGGACCCGCGCGGAAATTTTCCGTGCCGCCGGTAAAGACATGCTTCGTGCGGCTGAGCGACTCTATCAGGGTGAAATGGATTCCACCGAAGCCTTGGCTTTCGGGGCTCGGCGTTTGATGCAGGCCGAGACGGCCATCGCCGCTTAAGTCATTTTCGTGATTTCGGTGAGCGTGACGCCCAGGCGGTCTTCCACAACGACCACTTCGCCGCGTGCGATCAAACGATTGTTGGCGTGAAGTTCAATGTCTTCGCCTATGACACGCTCCAGCTCCACCACGGCTCCACGTCCGAGCTTCAGGATCTGACTGATCGGCATTTGCGCCGTGCCCAGTACGGCCGTTACCTCGACCGGAATATCAAACACGGCGTCGGCTTTGCTTTTTGAATCGTCGGCCATAAACAGTCCAATCGAATCCGAAGGGGCGCATCACATCTAGTCTACCGCAATTCGGTGCGGATTTCAGCTTTCCGGTGCATCTGGCACGGTTGGCTTCATTGGGGGGCTAATCGGTATCGCCCCTGCCGCCCTCAAGACCGCCTGGCTGCGTTCCCCTTCCGGCATTGACCGAAGTTCCCGATAAAGCCTCAGGTTTCGTTCTACCGCGGCTTCCGGCAGGTCGAGACGGATCAGCCGTTCCGCTTTTTCCTCATCGCCCTGTAGGCCATAGACCAGCGCAAGATTCTGCCGATGGCGGACGGTTGCCCCTGCGAGATCGGACAGCGCCAGCAGGCGAACCACAGCCTCCCGATAGGCACCACCGAGGGCCAGGGACAGGCTGTAGTTGTTGTTCAAGGCACTATCGTCCGGCGTGATCTTAAGGCCGGCCTCGTAAACCGGCCAGGCATCCTTGTGTTGGCCCAAGAGATCCAAGGTTACGCCGTATAGATTGAGCAAGGCGGGATCTTCGTTTTCGCCCCCCCTTGCGGCTTCCAAGAGATCGCGCGCCTCTGCGGCATCGCCTTGTTTGATCAGAGCTTTGGCTGTCTTGGTGGCAAGCGCAGTGTTGTCCGGATCGCGTGTTATTGCGGCCTTGTAGCTGTTGATAGCGGCCTCTGTTTCCCCCAGTCGGGTTTGAAGGTCGCCAAGGCGGGCGAGGGGGGCCGGATCATCCGGGTCTTGTTCATGTGCACGCCGGTAAAGACCTGCAGCCGTCAGGAAATCACCTCCGGCTGCCGTGGCATCGGCAATTCGAAGCAATTGTCCGGCCTCAGGAGCTTCCGCCGATTGGTCCGGCCCATTTTCGCTTGGCGTCGAGGAGCAGGCTCCCAAGGGGGCCAGAAGCAGGGCTGTCAGCGCCAGAACGCGGAAGCGGGCAGGGGAGGAATCGATCATCGATCAGGCAAGGCCTTTTTAGCGGAGGTTATCCGGTAAATCGTGGCACAATCAGGCGCTTAGGCCAAGCTTTCAAAGCATCCCGGTCTTGCGCAACGTCTGTCTAAAAGTGCACTCTTGTGACCTGTTTCACTTGGCAGTGGCGGCATTAAGCGGGACCATGGGGGCCGCTTGAACCAAATTGATTACCATTCGGATGTTGGAACGACTTCATGCTTCGAGAATACCTGGAACTCACCCGCCTAATTGAACGACTGCACCGTCGCTACCTGGATGTTCTGCGCACAGAGCTCAACCGGCTCGGGGTGCGGGATCTTAACGGTGTCCAGGCCCTGTTGCTGAACAACATCGGCGGCGAGGAAATCGTCATCCGTGACCTTATTGAGCGGGGGTATTATCAGGGCTCCAATGTGTCCTACAACGTCAAGAAAATGACGGAGATGGGCTATCTCGAGCAGGAACGATCGGCCCATGACAAGCGCTCTGTGACCATCCGTCTGACCGACAAGGCACGCACTGTGGTCGATGCCATTCAAGCCCTGCACGAGGGAAATGCGGAACGGCTGAGCTCGTTTGGCATGAAGCCGGAAGAGGTGGAACAGACCTCCAGTGAACTCAGACGGTTGGAACGGACCTGGGCCGACTATATCCACTACGGATTTGATGATTGACGGCTTTTGGCCCCCTGATAAGGCCTTGGATCGAAATGTTTCCTTGAAAGTTTCGGTCGATAGCCCACAATCACGGTTCAAGTGTTACCGTTTTCTTGATTTGAAATGGGCCCTGTTTGAATGCCTAGCCTGTCAAAAGTTCTGTACGTGGAAGACGACCCGGACATCCAAGCCGTGGCTCTTTTGGCCCTTGTTGACGTCGGGGGGCTTGATGTTAAGGCCTGTTCTTCCGGGGCTGAAGCCCTTGGGGCAGCTGAAGCCTTCGGTCCGGACCTGATTTTGCTGGACGTCATGATGCCTGAAATGGATGGCCCGGAAACACTCCAACATCTTCGTAAGCTTGATGGCTTGGCGGACACGCCCGTTATTTTCATGACGGCGAAAGTGATGTCGGACGATATTGAACGCTACAAAAGCCTGGGCGCGATTGATGTAATTGCCAAGCCTTTTGATCCCATCAGCCTGGCAGAACAGCTGAACACAATCTGGTCCGAAAATGTCGGCTGACGCCGACACCTCTGACGCATCTTCCATCAACGCCCAGATCGCGGTGCTACGCCAAGCCTTCACCGAAAAATTGCCCTCGCGGGTGGATGAACTGCTCGCCTTGGGAGATGACCCTTCAGCCCTTGAGCGGGAGGACCATCGGCTCAAGGGGGCTGCGGCGATGTTTGGACTGAACGCCATCTCGGACGCGGCAAAGGTACTCGAGAGGGCCGCTGCGGCGGGAGGCGGCTTGGATGATGCCTTCCTGAATTTAAAGGTTCGCGCTTTCGAGGCCATTGACGGACCGGAACTTGCCAGCGAAGTGTCTTCTGAAGAGGGTGGGCGTCTCTTACTGGAAGGCGTACTTCCCGAAGGACTGCCGGAAGCTCTAGACGCCGCTGGCCTGTTGGGCCCAGAAGGCGAGCCGCTGCTGCGCCTGGCCCGCGTCGGGAAAAATCCGAAAGGTGCCGAGAAAGACCGTGCTTTGCCGCTTCTGGGCCTCCTTGACGAGGACGGACAGGACCAGCGTCTTGACGCCGCCCGGGCAGGGGCTTTGGCTGTTCTGATTCAACCGGCTATTCCGGAAATTGTCGAGCGGGTAGAGGCCCTTCTCGGTGCGCTGGATCAGCAAAATGCGAAGATACTCGTTGTCGATGACGATCCGGTTGTGAGCGAGGTCTACCAGGCGGTCTTGAAGAATGCGGGTTATCAGGTGCGATGGCTTCAGAGTCCCGAAAAAATCGTGGCCGCCGTTGATGACTTTGATCCCGAATTGGTCTTGATGGATCAATCCATGCCTGGATTGACAGGGGGAGAGGCGACGGCGCTGCTCCGGCAGTTTGATCGCTTTCAAACCTTGCCGGTCGTCTTCCTGTCAGGAGAAACGGGCCCCGAGGTCCAGGCGCGCGTGATTGCGCTGGGTGCCGACGGCTTTCTGAACAAAAAGCTTTCGCCCGGTGCTCTTGTGCAGGCTTGTTCCGCCTGGATCAGACGCCGCCGGCTGCGCTGAACAACGGCAAGGCGACCGCATCCCTGATCGAGGAAGCTTGCAACACCTCGAAATCTTCTCGCGCCAATGCCTTGGATTTTTCCTGCTCCGAGGCTTTTTTGCCATGTCCCGTAAGCACGTGGAGCCCGCCGGCCAGACCGGCATTGCGCCCGGCACCCAAGTCACCGGCCTTGTCCCCGACGATCCAGGATTGAGAGGCCTCCAGGTTCAAATCGGCCATCGCACGGAAAAGCATGCCGGGGGCCGGCTTGCGTGCCGGGTGGTCCGCTACGTTGAAGGGCGGTTCCGCCTTTTCGTGGAACGGGCAGGCGTAAACAGCATCCAGTTCCGCGCCTTCTTTTGCCAGTTGGCGCATCAGTTCCTGCTGGACCGTGTCGAATGCCTGCCAATCGAAATAACCCCGACCGACGCCGGATTGGTTGGTGACCACAACGACAGCAATGCCCAGTTCGTTGGCGCGTCGAATGGTCGCCCCGGCACCATCTTCCAGTTGGCAGTCCTCGGCCCTGTGCAGATAGTCGACCTCCACATTGATGACGCCGTCGCGGTCCAAAAAGAGGGCCGGGCGGGGGGTTGGATAAGCCCCTCTAAGTGGCTGACTCCAAATTCCGTCCGCATCAATGTAGACTGTCGTCATAGGAAACATCCTGTCCGGTCACTCAAGCTGATCGGTTTTGCCGATAACCGTCTAAACTCAGGGGCTTTTGCCCTGGTAAGCGGTCGAAGGCAAGCCCATCTGTGGGGCAGGACGGAGGCCAAGCGGATCATGACAACAGAACCAGTACGCTCCAAGCCCCGCTTTAGTTGTCCGGTCATGCCGGGCCGGCGGAACAGTTCGACGGAAGAGGCCGTGCCTGTTGCACCCGTGATCACAGGGTGCTGGGCGCGACGCGGATTGCTTTGCCTGGGATGGTTCCTCGTGGCGCTTGGTGTGATTGGGCTCGTGGTTCCGGGGCTGCCGACGACGGTCTTTCTGATCGTGGCGCTATGGGCTTTTTCCCGGAGCTCGGAGCGATTCCAGCTCTGGCTGTGGAATCATCCCCGACTCGGGCCTCCGTTGCGGCGGTGGCACAGCCACCGGGTGATACCGGTGGGTGCAAAGGTTTCAGCCATCGGCATGATGGGCGTGAGCCTCTTCGTTCTGGCGGTCTTTGTTGCCGAGAGCTGGGTTTTGCCGGTGGTCGTAGGCGGCCTGATGGCTCCTGCAGCTGTCTACATCCTCACCCGAAAATCCACGGTACCGTCGACCTGAAAAGCCGGAAGGGTTTGCCGGTTGCCTTCGCGACATTCGCGGGTTATAGAGTTTCGCGAGACGCCCGTTTTGCTTTCCAAAAATAACAAGATGAAACGAAATTCGCCTTTGAGGCGACTTGTTTCGGCCCGCTGCTTCATGTTGGCGGGGCAAAACACCGGTGCTCTTTGAAGACCTGAGGATGAATTCAAAGGGGAATCCCAATCATGTTTACCTTCCGCGGGATCACCGCGAAGCTGGCCGTCGGGGCCATGGTTTTTGGGCTCGTGGCCGCTGCTGGCAGCCGGACTGCCCAAGCCGCTGACGACATCGTCATCGGTGAGTTGAACAGCTACACCCGCCTTGCCGCCTTCACCGTACCCTATCGCCAGGGCTGGCAACTGGCCCTGGATGAAATCAACGCCGCCGGAGGCGTACTGGGCTCCAAGCTTGTGGTGGTCTCCAAGGATGACGGTGCCAAGCCCGGGGACGCCGTGACGGTCGCCAACGAATTGGTCCGCCGTGAAGGAGCTGTTTTGCTGTTCGGCACCCTGTTGTCGAACGTTGGCCTGGCAATATCCGATACCGCCCGGCAGCTGGATGTTCCCTTTATTGCTGCCGAGCCGCTATCGGACGCGATTGCCTGGGCGAAGGGCAATGCACATACCTTCCGGCTGCGTCCGGGCACCTATGTCCAGGCCGCGATGCTGGCCGAGGAGGCCGCGAAACTGCCGGCGAAGCGCTGGGCGACACTCGCGCCGAACTACGAGTATGGCCAATCCGCCGTGAAGGCCTTCAAGGAACTATTGAGCGCCAAACGTCCGGACGTCGAATGGGTCGGCGAACAATGGCCGGCCCTGTTCAAGATCGATGCGGGTGCCACGATCACGGCTCTCGAACAGGCAAAGCCCGACGCCATCTTTAACGTTACCTTTGGCGGCGACCTTGCGAAATTCGTGCGAGAAGGAAAGACGCGCGGCCTGTTCGAAAACCGCGAAGTAGTCAGCTTGTTGTCCGGTGAGCCGGAATGGATCGACAGCCTGAAGGATGAAGCGCCAAAGGGTTGGATCGTGACCGGTTATCCCTGGTACGCCATCGAATCGGATGCGCACGGGGCCTTCAAGCAGCGTTACATGGCGAAGTTTGAAGACTACCCCCGAATGGGGTCCGTCGTGGGCTATGCTGCGATGTATTCCATTGCCGAGGCCTTCAAGAAGGCCGGTTCCACCGAGACGGAAGCGGTTCTTGCCGCCCTGCGTGGGTTGACTCACGACACACCGATCGGCCCGATCACCTATCGCGAAAGTGACCAGCAGTCGACCATGGGCACCTATGTCGGCCGTCTGACGGTTGAAGAGGGCATGCCGCGCATGATTGACTGGCGGTTCGGCGATGGTGCCGATTATCTGCCGGATGCGGAAGCCGTTAAGAAGCTTCGTCCTGCCGAGTAAAAGCCGCCCAAAATAACGCAGGCCAAATGAGCGTAGGCAAGACCGGGTCATGAGCTTCGTCGTCGTGCAGTTCCTGACCGGCCTTGCCAGCGCGGTTTCGCTTTTTCTGGTTGCTTCGGGTCTGAGCCTGATCTTTGGCGTGACCCGGATTGTGAACTTCGCCCACGGTTCGCTCTATATGCTGGGGGCCTATTTCGCCGTCACCCTGGCCCCCATAGTCGGGTTCTGGTGGGCCTTGGTCGGCGCTTCCCTGGGTGTCGGCATCGTCGGAGTGCTGTTGGAGGTCTTGCTGCTTCGCAGGCTCTATGGAGCACCGGAGTTGGTGCAGCTGGTCGCCACCTTCGCCGTTGTTCTGATTCTGGCCGACGTGACGCTCGCCATCTGGGGTCCTGACGATATTTTGGGTCCGCGGGCACCCGGCCTGGATGGTGCCATCTCCATCTCGGGCAGCAGCATCCCCACCTATGACCTGTTCCTGATCATTCTGGGGCCCCTCGTCTTGGGCGGGCTTTGGTTCCTTTTGCACCGGACCCGGTTCGGCATCCTGGTCCGGGCCGCGTCGCAGGATCGGGAGATGCTGGCCGCTCTGGGCGTCGATCAGAAGCGCCTTTTCACGCTGGTGTTCTTCATCGGTGCCGCCCTGGCAGGTCTTGGCGGGGCGGTTCAGATGCCGCGCGAGCCAGCCAACCTGCTGATGGACCTCAGCATCATCGCGGAAGTTTTTGTTGTGGTCGTTATCGGCGGTATGGGCTCTTTGCCGGGCGCATTCCTCGCCGCCGTATTGATCGGCGAGCTGCATGCCTTCGGCATCGTCATCCTGCCGGAAATTACGCTGGTTCTGGTCTTCCTGGTGATGGCCGTGGTCTTGGTTGTTCGGCCCTGGGGGCTGTTGGGGCGGCCTGAGTCGGTCCTGCACGGTCCTCGATCGGAACCCCATCTCCGACCGTTGGGCAGGCGGGCCCGGATTGGGGGAGCCTTTGTCTTGCTGGCCCTGGTGGCGGCACCGTTCTGGCTGGATGCCTTTGGCCTGAACGTGGCGACCGAGATAGTGATCTTCGCCGTTTTTGCCGCCAGTCTGCATCTGATCATGGGCCTCGGCGGCATGGTTTCCTTTGGCCATGCTGCCTATCTGGGCCTCGGGGCTTATGGTTCGGCTTTGGTTGTCAGTCACCTGGGCGCGCCGATGGGGGCGGCCTTGATCGTGGCCCCTCTGGTAGCCGGTGCCGGTGCGGCCCTGTTCGGCTGGTTCGCGGTCCGCCTGAGTGGGGTGTATCTCGCCATGCTGACCCTGGCCTTCGCGCAGATCACCTGGGCCGCCGCTTTCCAATGGTACGGCTTCACCGGCGGAGACAACGGAATCCTTGGCGTTTGGCCGCCGAAGGCGCTCGGATCGCCTTCGGCCTTTTATTGGCTGACCCTGGGGCTTGGTGTGCTTGTTCTTTTTCTGCTCTACAAAGTTGTCTTTTCGCCCTTCGGCTTCGGGTTGAGGGCGGTACGGGACGCGCGGGCCCGGGCAGAGGCCTGTGGTCTCGGCGCGCAGACGCAACAATGGATCGCCTTTATCATCGCCGGTGGCGCTGCGGGCTTGGCAGGCGGGCTCTATGCCTTTCTGAAGGGCAGTGTTTTCCCCGACGTGCTGGCAATTCCGGTCTCGGTTGACGGGCTTGTGATGGTGCTTCTGGGTGGGCTTCAGACCCTGGCGGGCCCGCTTTTGGGGGCTGTCACCTTTACGGGACTCAAGATCGGTATCGCCTCCGAGACCGATCTTTGGCGCGCCATTCTCGGCTCTATCATCATCGCTTGTGTACTTCTGCTGCCGGGCGGGCTTGGGCAGCTGTTCCGCAAACTGGGATGGCAACGGTCATGAGCCTGCTCGTCGTGGAACATTTAAGCAAATCCTATGACGGGTTCCGCGCCCTGGAAGGTGTGGATTTCACGCTCGATCCAGGGTCAGCGACCGCAATCATCGGACCGAATGGCGCGGGCAAGAGCACTTGTTTCAATTTGCTGGGCGGTCAAATTAAACCCACCGAGGGTCGCATCAGGTTCGACGGACAGGACATTACCGATCTGAAACCCCAGGCGGTCGCCCGGGCCGGCATCGGGCGAACCTTTCAAATCGCCTCGGCCTTCGCCTCGATGTCCGTTGAGGAGAACCTGCGCACCGCCCTGGAGATTGCAAGCGGGCGATCCCGGATGCCCTGGCGCAGACGCCAGAACGTGACGGCTTCCGTGGATTCGCTCCTGGATGATGTTAACCTGCAGGCGCTTCGAGAGCAGCCCGTGGCCAATCTGGCCTATGGGGATGTGAAGCGCCTGGAGATCGCCATCGCCCTGGCATCAAAGCCGCGGCTGCTGTTGTTGGACGAGCCGACCGCCGGGATGGCCAAGGCGGACCGTGGTCCCTTGATGGAGTTGATCCAGGTTCTCCGCCGTCGTCAAAACCTGACCGTCTTGTTCACCGAACACGACATGGAGATCGTCTTCGGCACGGCTGAGCGCGTGATCGTCCTGCATCGGGGGCAATTGGTCGCCGATGGATCACCGGAGGCTGTCCGGCGCAATGATACGGTCCGAGAAATCTATCTTGGCACGCGTTTCGGCGATCAGGAGGTGACGGACCATGCTCACCGTTGAAAACCTGTTTGCCGGTTATGGCGCGGCGACCGCCCTACACGGGATTTCCCTGGAACTGAGGGAAGGGGAGGTTCTGAGCCTACTCGGCCGGAACGGGGCGGGGAAGTCCAGCCTGCTGAAGGCCGTGGTCGGGCTGATCCCGGAACGCAGAGGTGCTATTCGGTTGCGGAACGCGGACCTGATGAAGCTGCCGACCGCGCCTATCATCCGCTTGGGCATTGGCTATGTGCCCGAAGAGCGGCGGATTTTCCCGGGCCTGACCGTTGAAGAGAACCTGAAGGCCGGAAGGCGTGGGGATGCGCCAGGGCCTTGGACCGACAAACGCCTGTTCGAACTTTTCCCCAATCTCGCTGAATTGCGGGACCGCCTGGGGGCGCGCATCAGCGGCGGCGAACAACAGATGCTCGCGCTTGCCCGAACCCTGGCGGGAAACCCCAGAATCGTATTGCTGGACGAACCGTCAGAGGGGTTGGCACCGAAAATCGTCGAAAATCTGGCCGATGCCATTCAGGCGCTGAAACAGGAAGGTCTCTCCATCCTCTTGGCCGAACAGAATGTGCGTTTTGCCAATGCTTTGGCCGACCGGGCTGTTATTTTGGAAACGGGATACGGTCGCTGGACGGGGACCATGGCGGAACTGGCTGCCGATGAACAGATCAGACGGGCCTACCTCGAGGCCTGATAAGGAGTCCCGGATGACCTACCTGGTTCTGGCCATGCTGTTGTTCTGCGGCAGTCATCTGTTGCTCGGCAATTCGAACCTTCGTGACCCGATCACGGCAAAGCTGGGCAGGACTGGCTTTCGCGGACTTTTTGCCTTGGTTGCCCTTGGCACGCTGGGCCTTGCCATCTGGGCTTTTGCCGAAGCGCCTTACGTCGGACTGTATGATCCGCCACTACCGCTTCGCCACATCACCGTCACACTGATGTTTTTTGCCTTCGCCTTGATCGCCTTTGGAAACATGCCGAAGCCGCATGGCGGGACGGCCTCTGGCATTCGCACCATCACCCGCAATCCGGTCCTTTGGGGTGTTTTTCTCTGGGCGGTCCTGCACATGATCGCAAATGGCGATCTGGCGGCTTGGATCTTCTTCGGATCGATGGCGCTCCTCGTGCCCTTGGGAACCTGGCAGCTGGATCGTCGCCTCGGCTTTGATGACCAGACCTCCAACATCCCCTTCGCCGCGATCATGGCGGGGCGTTCGAGGCTGGATTGGCGGGGGCTTCGGCCACAGGGTTGGCTTATGGCCCTGGCCATGTGGATTGTGGTGCTGGCCCTCCACGGGTTCATTTTCGGGGTCGAGCCGGTTCCGATGCCCTGGTGAGTTGCCTTTGTGATGGCGTGGCCAAGATTGCCTCACAGCCTTGTGTCTGGACCGTGACCGGGGACTTTCGCCAGATAGAGGGCATGAAACAGATCCTTTCCCGCATTTCCAGGCCGCTCCGCCGTTCGGTACTGATGGCAGCCAGCCTGGGCCTCGCCTTTCAGGCCACCTCCGCCTCTGCCGGTGAACAGCCCGTGGTGGTTGAACTGTTCACCTCGCAAGGCTGCTATTCCTGTCCACCGGCGGAAAAGCTCCTGGGCGAACTCTCCAAGCAGCCGGGAATTCTGGCGCTTGAATGGCACGTGGATTATTGGGACGACTTGATCTACGGCCTTGCGGGAAAGTGGAAGGATCCCTTTTCCGATCCAGCTTTTACGCAACGTCAGAGGGACTATAACCGGTCTATTCGGGGCACCGGTTCCGTCTACACCCCGCAGATGGTGATTGGCGGCCAGTGGGAAGTTGTCGGGTCTCGTGTCCGAGACGTCGAACGGGCCATTGGTCAGAACCGGGAACGACCTGGAATACCGATGATGGTGGAGAAGGCTCCCTCCGACGAAGATAGCTTTGATTTGACCATTGCCCTTCCGGCGAGCGGTGTTCCGGGCAGGGTCTTGCTTGCCATCTTTGACCTCGAACATACGACAAAGGTCAAATCCGGCGAAAACAAGGGCAAGACGCTCACCAGCCACAACATTGTCCGGGATGTCGCCGCCATCGGGGCATATGGCGGCTCGGCGCAGAGCCTTTCCATCAAAGGTGTCCGGTTGGGTGCCAATCAGGGCTGCGCGGTGCTTGTCCAGGCTGAACGGAGCGGACCGATCCTGGGAGGGGCCTATTGCCCCGGCAAGGGGGTTCCAGCCACGTAATTCGGTCAATATTTCCCAACTTGATCTGTCCGGGGCCGGAGCGTATTGTCCGCGGCTTCTGCTCTATTGGGGACTTGCACTATGACCGGCACCATCGACTGGAAGGGTTTGAGCCTGGGCGTGATCGCCATGACCGTTGTCGTCGTGGCTTCAAACATCCTGGTTCAACATCCAATCAATGATTGGCTGACCTGGGGGGCCTTTACCTATCCCATCGCCTTTCTGGTGACCGACCTGACCAACCGGACGCTCGGTCCTGATCGGGCGCGGTATGTGGTCTATGCCGGTTTTGCCGTGGGTGTTGCTCTGTCTTTGGTGTTTGCGGATGTGCGGATCGCCATCGCCTCCGGCACGGCTTTTCTGACCGCACAGCTGCTGGACGTGACCGTGTTCAACCGGCTGCGCAATCAGACCTGGTGGATGGCTCCACTGGTTTCGTCAACCTTGGGCTCGATTCTGGATACGGTGCTGTTTTTCAGCCTGGCCTTCGCCGGTACCGGACTGCCCTGGATCACCTGGGCTGCGGGCGATTTCGGCGCAAAAATGACCATGGCGCTGCTGCTTCTGCTGCCGTTCAAGGGTTTGAGTGGGTTTTTGAAAGCGAAGCCGGTCTAACGCCAAACGTCCTCTTCATCGTCTTCGTCGGGGTCGGCGTAGGGGAAGAACGACGGATCATCGCCGGGGCCGAAGGTGTAGACCTGGGGCTCGTCATGATCCAACTCGCCCTCGGCCCCCCTGCGCATGACTTCACCGATCACCTCAGCAACGAATCCTTTCGTGTGTTTCTGCAGAATGTTTGGGTTGTGCAGATAGGCCCGGCTGTAGAGAACGCGTAGGAATGACCGTTTGTTTTGGCCGGTGAAGACCAGAAGGCGGTTGATGAAATCGTCAATCGGCAGATGGGGTGGCAGATCTCCGCAACTTGCTGCGAGCACCGAAAAGACTAGATTGGCGTCTTCCTGTGCACGGCTGTCGCCTTCCAATCGGTGGGCCACTTCGGAAAAATAAGTGGCCCGATCGGGATCAAGGCGGGCGAGGGCGGGTTCGACGATACGCTTGTGCATTCCTTAGACCTAGTCAATGGGCCGCATTTCGCCAAGGTACCACACTTGGACCCGTGGCAGCGATCGCCTGAAGCCTCTGAACTGTATGCGTTCATCGCCGGTGAGGGCCTTCAATCCGAACGTCTGATTTTTTGCTCTGGTCAAGTCTGCGGGAATTCGGCAGTCTCAGTGCTTCTTGGGTCGCAAACGTTTTTCAGGGAGGACTGAATTGGAGATCCGTATTGAGGACATCCCGCGTCGAGAGGTGATTTATCTCAGAGGCGTCGGGGCCTACGCCAAGGTTGCGCCTAAGGTCTGGGATGAACTTTGGGCCTATGTGAAATCCAAGGACCTCTACAAGGAATTCGTCGCCGCTTTCGGAATTTGCTGGGATGACCCGACCGGGGATCCGGCGAAGGACCGAAAGTACGATGCTTGCATGGCCCTGTCGGTCAGTGCCGTCCCGGATTTTGACGAAGGCATCGCTGTCGAATGGATTGACGGCGGGCGCTATGCCATTTGTCGCCACAAGGGACCATATCGCGATATCGGTCGGGTATTTGGCGAGATCATGTCGGTGGGCATGAACGAGATCGAAGGCGATTACGATCCCGAGCGGCCCTGCCTCGAGGTCTATCTCAACGATCCGAACCTCGTCGCACCCGAAGAATGCCTGACCGATCTCTGCGTTCCGATCAAATAGGACACCTGCAGAAGAGGCGGGGCGGTCTCAGGCGAGCCTCTGACGACTTCTTAGCACTAAACTTGATGCCGATCAGGTTCTAAAAGGGGAGTCGTTCCTGCTCTCCATTCAGGCTGGTCAGATCCGCCATGGCGACCGGCAGTGTTGCTTCGCGGTAATCCGTCAAGCTGATGACCACATTCAGGGGGGCTTCCCGACCTTTGCGTTTCATGCGCGGAGAGCTCAATCGCGCTTCGATGCGGTTTCCATTGTCTCTGACCCAAGAGAACGTACAGCCTTTTGTGTCAATTGTGATGTTTGTGCCGCATTCGGTGGCCAGCGGCTTCCCGAAGCGTTGCTGGAGTGCGCGAGTCACTTCGGTTTCCGAGAAATCCAGATAGGTCGCCCGGAAGCTGATCCGACCGACGATTGGTCCGTGATCGGCCTCCAGGAAGGAAATCGCAAGCTTCCCGCCATCAAGGCTGGCCTGGGCGGACAACCGGCCCGAGGTATCCTCCTGGAACAGGAGACCCGGCAGCTGGCCCCGGATCGAAGGCAGGGTGTCGCCCAGGGCGATTCCGGCTATTGGCAATCGGCTGGCGTCACCTGTTGAACCGAAAATCGCCTCCTGGAAGAGCCCGGCAAAATCCCAGGGCTTGCCCTGCAGCTTTTCGCCACCCCAGTAAATCACAGCGGCGAGCAGCGAGATCGAGCAGAAACAGAGGATGAAAAGCGTGCGAAGCGAGGGGTCCCCGCGATCGGGCCGATGGACTTCATAACGGCCCTGCTGAGAGGAAACGGTTGCGACTGGCATAACCTCAGACCCTGATTGTGAGAGCTTAAATTAACCGGACTGCTCCCATAAGGTATTCCGGAGTCTTCGCTTATCCGAATGTTTTATTTGCGGCTTAAGTGCCGATAATTATCGATAAAATTTGAAGAAATTTGCTGTGCGCAAAGGCCCACCGTTGAAGCCGACCGTCGAATGAAGTGGGTCTGGACAAGCCTTTGATCGCTGGCTTAGACTTATTTTAGAAACTTTTCCAAGCCCGGTCGCATCTGCTGGAACGACCGATTTCAACGTTTCACCCTTTCAGTCGTGGCCCAGGTGGGCTCCCTCCTGGATTGTTGGGACTGGAACATGGGGACGCGAGGTTTTCGTGGCCAAAGGCCTTTTGAAAGATTACGACCAAAAAGCTTTCTTCTGCGAGATGATGGGCGCACCGGATGGCGGCACCGACCACACGGCAGCAGTCTTGAAGCGCCTGAACCGCCTGACCCTGGCCGGGTTGAAGCGGCGGTCGGCAGCGACGGAAAGGGAGCTGTTCAACCTCGGTATCACCTTCACCGTCTATTCGGACAGGGATGTGATCGACCGCATCCTGCCTTTCGATGTGGTGCCGCGTGTGCTTTCCCATGAAGATTGGCAGGCGATTGAACAGGGGGCGATCCAGCGGGTGACGGCCCTGAATCTGTTTCTGAAAGACATCTACGGCAAACAACAGATATTGAAAGACGGCATCATCCCGAAGGACCTGGTGCTCAAGAATGCCAATTACCGGCCGGAAATGGTCGGCGTCGATCTGGCTCATGATACCTATGTCCACATTTACGGCATCGATATCATTCGCGATGTTGATGGTCGCTTGAAGGTCTTGGAAGACAATGCCCGCACACCTTCGGGCGTTTCCTACGTGATCGAAAACCGCCATTTGATGCTGCGGGCCTTTCCGGACCTGTTGGAAGGTGTGGGGATTCGTCCCGTTTCCGATTACGGGATGCACCTGCGCGAAAAAATGTTGGAGGTGGCTCCGGCCGGTGCTGATGATCCGCGGATCGTGCTGTTAAGCCCCGGCGTTTTCAATTCCGCCTATTTCGAACATGTCTTCCTCGCCCGGGAGATGGGCGTTCCCCTTGTGGAAGGGCGCGACCTCATCGTCGATGACGACGACCGTGTGCACATGAAGACCGTCGCGGGCCTGGCTCCTGTCGATGTGATCTATCGCCGGATTGATGATGACTTTCTGGACCCGGAAGTCTTTAACAAAGACAGCGTTCTTGGCGTTCCTGGCCTCATGCGGGCTTACAAGGCGGGCAAGGTGTCTCTCGCCAATGCGGTCGGAACCGGTGTCGCCGACGATAAGGCGGTCTATGCCTATATGCCGCGAATCATCAAATACTATCTGGACCAGGACGCGATCCTGGACAATGTCGAGACCAATATTTGCCGCGAAAAGAAGGCTCTTCAGTACACGCTCGATAATCTGAAGAACCTTGTTGTCAAGCCGGTCGGTGAGTCCGGCGGATACGGGATCACCGTGGGCCCCAAGGCCAGCAAGGACCAGTTGGAAGACTGTGCCAAGGTCCTCAAGGCGAACCCGTCCAATTACATCAGTCAACCGATGATCTCGCTCTCGGTCTCTCCGACGGTCTGTGAGGAGGGGATTGAGCCCCGGCACGTGGACCTGCGGCCCTTCGTCATCACAGGGCAATCCACCTGGGTTCTGCCCGGCGGCCTGACCCGCGTCGCCTTGAAACGCGGCTCGCTTATCGTCAACTCGTCGCAAGGCGGTGGAACAAAGGATACCTGGGTCCTTGCTTGATCTCCTCGCCCGCTTTGCCGAAAACAGCTTCTGGATGGCGCGTTATATGGAGCGCGCCGAGAACCTGGCCCGCATCCTGGACGTGAACGAAACTTTTGCCCGCGACAGCAAGGGCGAACAGAACTGGTTGCCCATTGTTCACATTTTTGCAGACAACGACGAATTCTTTGAAAGCCATGATAAGGCGACCGCGGATGCCGTGGTGGACTTCTATGTCACCGATCGCAACAACCTGAATTCGATCTCTTCTTGCGTCTGGTCGGCTCGGGAAAACGCGCGTTCTCTGCGGCACCTGATTTCTGTTGAGGTTTGGCGGCAACTGAACGTCTTCCACAACGATCTGAAAGGGGTTCGCAAGAAGGACCTGAAGCCGAGCGTGCTACCCGACCTCTGCCAGAGCATTAAGGATAGCTGCCAGCAGCATGCGGGCATCATGGACGGCACGGCCTATCGCGATCAGGCCTGGCATTTCTATCGCATCGGCAAGATGTTGGAACGCGCAGACCAGATGACGCGTTTGGTGGATATCAAATACCACACCCTTTTGCCGAAGGTCGAAGACGTCGGCACACCGGTGGATGTGGCCCAGTGGAACGCGGTTCTGCGCTCAGCTGCCGGCTATCACAGCTTCCGCAGGGTCTATCCCAGGGGGATGAAGCCGGAAAACGTCGTCACCTTTATGCTGTTCGACCCGGCATTTCCCAGATCCCTGAATTCCTGCATCCGCCAACTTCAAGAGTTGCTCTACAACCTGCAGGCCATTCACGGTGAACGGGTCAAGCCAGCCGTGGCCATGGTGGAGGGGTTGGAAAGCCTAGTGCGCTTCCGGCGTTCCGAAGAAATCCTGACCGATGGCCTGCACGAATATCTGGACCGTGTGCAGCTTCGTCTGCTCGATCTCAGCGCGCACCTCGGCCTGATTTTCTTCGGCTACGAAAAGCCGGAAGATGAGGGCGGCTAATTATTGACCGCGTTTACGTGCCGAGCCACCGGTTGCCCAAGGGGCTTTACCTCAACAGCGACTGAGACCTCGTGGGCACCGCCGCCCAGGATGAACCCATTGATGGGGCTGACATCGGCGTAGTCCCGGCCCCAGGCGATGGTGATGTGTTCTTCGGTCGCGGGCTTGTTGTTGGTCGGGTCCAGATCGACCCAACCCGTTCCCGGCACAAACAGGCTGACCCAGGCGTGGCTTGCATCCGCGCCGATCAGCTTTTCGTCACTTTTGTCCGAATAGGTCCGGATGTAACCGGACACATACCGCGCCGCCAGCCCCAGACTGCGGAAGCAGGCCAGTTGCAGATGGGCAAAATCTTGGCATACGCCTTGGCGCATCTCCAGAACGTCATCAATGGGCGTTGAGACATCCGTCGCTGATCCTGAATAGGAGAAATCCTTGAAAATCCGGCGGTTCAGGTCAAGGGCAGCCTCCAGGATCGGGCGTCCTGTCGGAAAGGAAGGGCGGGCATACTCAGAAATGCCCTCGCCACCGACCGTGTGATTGGAATCAAACGTATACTGGAAGATATCAAGGCCGTCCGGGCTGAAATCGGCTGCCAGGGTCGCCGGCACACTATCCCAGGCTGGCGTGCTCGCCGGCTCGGGCAACTCGGGTGGCATGACCTCGATCCGGCTGGTCACGTGCAGCACAAGCTTCGTGTGATCCTGTTGGATGGTCAGGTAGTTCGCCGGATTGCCGAAGTAGTCTGTCAGGGTCTCCGAAATCGCAGGTGCCGGCTCGACGTGGAGACGATGGGCATAGTTCGCCTGACGGTCGCTTGTTCGCGGCGACATGTGCAACAGGTGGTGAGAAATCGAGACCGGCTGTGAATACTTGTAGACCGTGCGGTGGCTGACATCATAAAGCATTGCCGCGCGCTCCCATTCGCTTGGGCCGCACGATGGCCGCGTGACTGAAATAGGTCCTGGCCAGTTCTTCCGAGAAGGCAGGCAGGGAAGCCATGACCTGATCGAGGAAGTTGTACAGGTCTTTTCGGAGGCCTTTCTTGGTCTTGGCATTGCACAGCTCGACAATATCGGCCAGTTCCAGGTCAATCCGCGCCTTGCGGATGAACTTCAGCTCATTCGAAATGCCAGCCCGCATCGGATCGCCTGGAAGTTGCTCCAGATGCGCTTCGAGCCTTCTGATCTGGAAAGCGACGGATCGTGGGTTGGTATCGTCGGCAAGCAGCAGGTCGGTCACCGGTGCCAGCTGGAGGGTGGACAGATACCGCGACCGGTAGGTCATGAAGCTGTCCGCGATTTCGAGCGTCAGGTCGAGAAGGCCCTGGGTTTCGGGGTCTCCCTCGGTTACCAGCGCCTGAAGCAGGCGCGCCATGTGCCCCGCCCGTTCCGTCCGCCGCCCCATATCCAGGAAGCGCCAGGAATAGCTCCGGGTCATGTTTTCCCCCTCCATGCCGGAAAAAGCGGAAAGGGTGCGCAAAAGTTCGTTCAACAGGTTAACGCTATCGGCAATCTCCCGGCCGTAGCGGGGTTGCCAGACCTGATCGGCGCGGAGCCTGTTCAATGTGCGCCAGGCATCGACGCTGAGGCGGTCACGGGTCAGCCAAGCCGTTCGGCGAACATTGGCCAGCGTGTTCGCCAGCCCCAGCGGGCAATCGGGGTCAAACAAAAGATGACGCAGGTCATGGTCCAGGCACTCGATCCCGGATTCCTCAACGCGCTCGCGCAGGGATTCCGGTGCCACTCCGTCTTCGATCAGCACATCCAGAAGACGGTTCAAGGCATCGGCCTTGTTGATCAGATCGGCGTCATCCGTCAGGCGGGAAACCAGGCTGCGGAGCATCCGCACAGTCGCCTCAGCGCGTTCGGTATACCGACCGAGCCAGAACAGATTGTCGGCGGCCCGACTGGGAAGATCACGGCCCGAGCGACGTAAGCGGAGCTTGTGGCCCGGCGGCTGCAGAAGGCTGAAGGTGCTGATCGGCCCATCGGAGAGCACCCAGGTATCCTTTGATCCGGCACCTCGCTGCATGGAAACGGCATGGGCATCGTCGTTGTCCGAAAGCCGCGCGAGGCCGCCCGGCATCACCACATAGGTGTCGCCCGCTGCCGCCAGGAAGACGCGCAGCGACATCGGGCCCGGTGCCAGTTTGCTGCCTGCCCATACCGGTGCCGTGGACAGAGAGACCATTTCCTGGCCGACGTGCTCGTAGCCTCGGGTTCGGATGGCGCGTTCAAGGTCGGCGCGCTCTTCCGGGTCGAGTTCGACCGCCGGGCGGCTGTCTTGTGGCATGGTCTGGCCGCCAAGGCGGCGAAAGGCGGGTGCGATGGCCAGATCATCCAAGTTGCCGAGCACGTAATCCCGAGCTTCCTCCTGGCCGCACCACCATGTGGCTGTGGACGGCAGCAAGAGCTCTTCGTCGAGGATCTCCTTGGCGAGATTGGGAAGGAAGCTCATCATGGCTTCGCATTCGGTAATGCCCGATCCCAGTGCGTTGGCGACCACGACATTCCCTGCGCGCACGGCCTCGACAAGGCCCGCGATGCCGAGAGCGGAGTCAGGGCGCAGGGCCAAGGGATCGCACCAGTCGGAGTCCTGACGGCGAACGATCATGTCCACCTGCTTCAAGCCATCCAATGATTTCACGTAAACCCGGTTGTCGCGGACGGTGAGGTCTGCACCCTCAACCAGGGCAAAGCCAAGGTATCGCGCCAGGTAGGCATGTTCGAAGTAGGTTTCGTTGAATGGCCCGGGCGTCAACAGGACGATCCGGGGATCTTCTCTGGGGCTCAGCCGAATCAGGTTTTCCCGCAGCGTCTGGAAGAAGGAAGCCAGCCGAAGCACATGGGTTTCCCGAAAGATGTCGGGCAGGGCGCGCGCCATGACCACCCGGTTTTCAAGCGCGTATCCCGCGCCGCTCGGGGCCTGGGTACGGTCAGACAGGACCCACCAACGGCCATCGGGTGCCCGCGCCAAGTCGATCGCGATCAGATGCAGAAAGGTATCAAAGGGCTGGCCGACGTTGTGCATCGGTCGGAGGAAATTCGGATTTCCCAAAACCAAGGCGGCCGGCAGATGTCCTTCGGTCAACAGACGCTGTGGGCCATAGAGGTCCGCACAGATGAAGTTCAGAAGCCTCGCACGCTGGATCAGGCCTCGCTCCAACTCCCGCCATTCCTCTGCCCCGATCAGGAGGGGGATGGGATCCAACTCCCAGGGGCGTTCCATGCCCTGGGGGTCGCCGTAGACGTTGTAGGTGACGCCGTTATCGCGAATCGTACGCTGGGCGGTTTCCCAAGCCCGTGCGATTTCATCAGTCGACATGTCGTTGAGGTTGCGCAGGAGCTTTCGCCAATGATCGCGAACCTGACCTCGCTCGTCCACCAATTCGTCGAAGACGCCATCCTGCGGCGCATAGCCAGCGGTCAGGTCGCTCGTCTGACCGGGTTTTTGCTCTTGGCCCGGAGAGGTCTCGCCGGTCGTCGTATCAGGTGGCGGCAAAGGGTTTAACCTGCTGATCAAAAGAATGTCGGAGATATATGTCGCATGAAGCGTTGGCGGAAACAACGGTGCTGGGCCGGGTGATCGGCCGACTGCTGTATTTCCGAGAGTCTTGACCCTTCGTGGCGGTCACACTAACACCGTTTAAAGACTCCAAGATTGCCAGCTCTAAGGGGATTCCCAGCATGAAACCAGCTTTTGCCGTTGCCTGGGGCGTGATCACCGGTCTGATCATCGTTTTTATCCTGCGCGATACCATCGGGGCCAATGTGACCGTGATCCTCGGGATCATGACCCTTTCCGTTGTGTTTTCAGTGGGTATCAACTTGATTTTCTGGCGCCCCCAAAAGGACGAAGACGACTGACGGGGGCTCGACCCAACCGGGTTGTCCAGGCGGGCACCAGAACCATCCCCATCACGCCGAGCCCCAGCCAGAGATGCCAATGGGTCGTGGTGTCCTGCAGTTGATCCTGCAACAGGCCGAAACCGAAGGCCGCCAAGACCGGGCCGATCAATGTGCCCCTTCGTCCCAGCAGAACAATCACCAAGGCTAGCCCGCTCAATTTCCAGTGCAGGGATCCAGGTGAAACAAAGCTGTTTTGCAGGCCATCCAGAATCCCGGCGAGGCCAGCCAGGGCCCCGGCGAGGATGAAGGCCACAAGATGCAGCGCTTTCAGGTCGATGCCGAGTGCGCGGACCCGCACCGGATTGGCTGCCCCTGCCGCCAGAAGGCGTCCGAAGCGCGATTCCTTGATGCGCAGCAAGACCAGCAGCGCCCCCCCAAGGCAGGCGGTGACGATCCAGTGAAAATGGGTCTCGTCCCAAAGCGAAAGGCCAAAGAGGGAATCATAACCCGACAGGAACAGTCCGTCGGAAGAGCCTAGGGCAGTGCTTTCGTTGAAGAGGAAATAGAGCATCTGCGCGAAGGCCAGGGTGATCATCAGAAAACCGACTTCTCTGGTTCGGGTGCTGAACCAGCCGATGACCGTGGCGGCGGCGGCGCAGCCAACCAGGGCCAGGGGGATGGCGAGTTCTGCGGGTGGTGCGCTACCGTCGATTGCCAGAATGGCGAGGCCATATCCGCCGAGGCCGAAGAATGCCGCATGGCCGAGGCTCACCATTCCCGCCAGACCGACCAAAAGGTCCAGACTGAGCGCAAAAAGGGCCAGGATGGCAAGACGGCTGGCAAGCGTCAGGTAGTAGGGATCTAGGCCCAGTGCCGTGCCGAAGGGAAGTACCGCCAGACAACCGATGGTCAGAGCGGAAAGGAGGCTGGTGCGGCTCATGCCGGAGCCTTTCCGAACAGGCCCTGCGGTCGCCAGGCCAGAATGGCTGCCATGAGCGCATAGATCCCAAGGCTTGCTAGATCCGGAAAAAAGACCTTGCCGAAGGTATCAGCCAGGCCCACCAAGAGTGCTGCCCAAAAGGCACCTTTGAGAGAGCCCGTCCCGCCCAGGACGACCACGACGAAGGACAGGATCAGCACCTGGTCACCCATACCGGGATAGACGGAGCTTACCGGTGCCTGGATCATCCCGGCAAAGGCGGCAAGCCCCGCGCCGAGTGCTACGACAATGCCCATCAGCCGGCCCAGGTCCGTCCCGAGGGCGGAGAGCATCTCAGGCCTGGTTGCCCCGGCCCGCATCAACATACCGAGTCGCGATTGCTTGATCAGTACAGCCAAGCCAATGGCAAGCACGATCGCCATCAGGGCCACGAACAACCTGTAGACCGGATAGCTCTGCACATCGGACAGGGCGATCGAGCCGTTCAAGGCTTCCGGGATCGGGACGGACCGGAAGTCGCTGCCGAAAAGCGTCTTCTGAAGATCGTCGATGACCAAAATCAGACCGAAGGTGACAATCACTTGATCCAGGTGATCGCGCCCCTGCAAGGGGCGGAAGACGACTTTTTCCAGGACCATTCCGGAAGCCGCCATGATCGTCGTGCCAACGACCAGAGCCAGGGCCAGACTGTCGGTTAAGCCCACCAGCCACCAGCAGAGGTACGCCCCCAGCATGAAGAAGGCACCATGGGCCAGATTGATGATTCCGACGATGCCAAACAGCAAGGTCAGACCGCTGGCGACGAGAAACAGGACCAGACCGGCCTGAAGACCGTTGAGCAGTTGGACAAAAAGGGCGGATATGTCCATGGGGCGCTAGGTTGCAATCAAGCGAAGGGGGCTCACACCAGCGAACATCCGTCGCCGGGATCGGCCAGCGCTTTCTCGGCAATACCCAGCACTTTGTGCTGACCGCCCCGGACTTCGCGCAGATAGAAATCCTGGACCGGGTTGTGGGCCGGGCTCATTTTCCAGGACCCGCGCGGGCTGTCGACCAGCTCTGCGGTTTCCAAAGCCCCGATCATATCGTCCATGCGAGACGGATCACCTTCGGCGGCTTCGAGGGCCCGGATCAAAAGGCTTCCGGTATCATAGCCCTGCACGGCGAAAACGTTGGCCTCGCGGCCGGTTTTGGCCTTGTATGCGGCACGAAAGGCCCTGTCTGCGGGAAGATCCAAGCCATCGGCATAGTGCAAGGTGGTCCGCAGGCCCTCGGCGGCATCGCCCTGGGCATCGGCCACGCCTTCGGTCAGGAACCCGGGTCCGTAGAGCCCCATGTGGTCGCGCAGGCCCGCGGCCTGAAAGTCCTTCACGAATTTCACAGCTCCGCCACCGGAGAAAAAGGCGAAGACGGCATCCGGTTTCAGACTGGCGATCTCGGTGATCGCCGCATCGAAATTGACGTCGGGGAAGGGGACCGTGATGTCCTTGAGGATGGTGCCGCCGGACTGTTCGAAAGCTTCCCTGCCAGCTTCCATCATCTGAAGCCCCGCAGCATACTTCCAGGTGAAAGTTACTGCCGTCTTGTGGCCGTCAGCCGCCATCACCTTTCCGGCAGGAAAGGCCGCCTGCCAGTTCGAAAACGAGGCGCGGAAGACATTGGGGCGGCAGATTCCCCGCGTCAGCACATTGGACCCGGCGTTGGGGATGATCATCAAAGGGCTCTGTCTGTTGCCGAGTGTCTTGACCATGGCCTGGGCCACACCGGAATGGACGGGACCGATCAGAAAGTCCACCCGTTCGCGACCGATCAATTTCCGCGTATTGGCCGGTGCCTTCGGCGGGGCCATTTCTGAATCCAGCACATGCCATTCGATCTCTCGGCCTGCAATTTCGCCACCCTGTTGGTCCAGGCGCAGTTTCATGCCGTCGGTGATGGCATTCCCGAGCAGGGCGTAAGTGCCGGAATAGGGCAGGATGACGCCAATTTTGACCGGGCTAGGCTTGGCGATTGAAA
This sequence comes from Magnetovibrionaceae bacterium, assembly GCA_049603795.1. Classification (GTDB taxonomy): domain Bacteria; phylum Pseudomonadota; class Alphaproteobacteria; order Rhodospirillales; family JBMYSY01; genus JBMYSY01. Next base: position 25,258 of record JBMYSY010000010.1, on the reverse strand, counting down.
ACCGGGGAAACGCGCTTGCGCCCATAACCGCACCACCGGTCGCGATAAGTTGCCCCAGCAGCGTGCGGCGAGTGGGACGATAGATCGGGCCCTTGCGCGTCATCGGTGATGCTTCCTTTCGGGATTCCGTCGGAATCTCTTCATGTTGGGAGGTTTAGGATAGCCGGGCTCTCCCCCCGGGGGAAAGCCCCACTCTTGGCGAGTGACCACCAAAAGGGCTGTTCTTGGTGGCTGGGGCGCGGTAAAGACGCAAGGTGAAACGAAAGGAGCCCACATGCCGCTAAGCGAAGCCGATCTGACCCAGAAACTCCGTGCGATCAGGCTCGTTTCTTTTGACGTGGATGGCGTCCTTACCGATGGCTCCATTACCTTTTCGGAAAGCGGCGAGGTCTTTCGAACCTTCAACGTCAAGGACGGTTTGGGCCTGCAACGGCTGCAGGATTCGGGCGTTGTCGTGGCGATCATTTCCGCCGGTACGACGACCTCGATTACGGAGCGCTTTACACGATTGGGAATCAAGCACGTCCATATCGGCGTGCTGGATAAACTGCAAAAATTAAAAGACTTAGCAGCCGAATATGATGTTCCGCTTGAAGCCTGTGCTCATATGGGGGACGACCTGAACGACCTGAAGCTGATGCGCGCGACGGGACTTGGAATCGCGCCCCAGGACGCCGTTGATGCCGTGCTGGCAGAGGCCGAATGGATCGTACCCAAAAACGGTGGCCGGGCGGCGGCACGCCATGTCTCCGACCGCCTGATTGCCTTGCAGGCCGACCAGGAGGAGGCCGCAGGTACGGTTGGGCATCTGGAAACCTGAATTTGATGGTTCCGAGCAGCTCGGTCCGCAGCCTTAGATCCTCGTTTGATAGGTTTTCAGCTTAACACCGGAAACTGTCACCTTGGTGACCTGCCAGGACGCTTCCCATTCGTCTAGGAAGCTTTGTGGGATGCCCTGATAGGCCCGCTCCGACAGCCAGAGCTCGCCGCCCGTGGCTAGGTCTTCGCCCAGTTTGCTGGCAACGTTGACCGGATCGCCGAAGAAATCGTCCCCGGCGATCGCCAGGTAGTCGCCAAAGTCGATGCCTCCGGCCAGCAAGACCTTGGAATCGTCATCCCGATCACGGTCTTCGTCCGCCAGGCGTTCCTGCGCGAGCCGAACGGCCTGGGCGGCCTGGGCGGGCTCCTTGAAACTGGCGAAGGCATTGTCGCCGACGAATTTCACAAGCTGCCCGTCCAGTTCGGCCACCGCTTTGGCCATGGCAAGCCGCATGCGACGGATCATGTTCATGTAGTGAACGATCCCGCGGGCCTGGGTGATGCGGGAAAAACCCGACATATCGGTCACCAGGATGGCACCCAGCTTGGAATAGGTGTCGAACAGCTTTGCTTCGACCGCAGCCCGTTCGGCCTTGGTGTCGGCCTCATCAAAGGCCTCGAGCAGGGGATAGAGTCGATCCATACGTCTCTCTCTCGTCTGTTTGACGAAGGGGGTGCTGTTTACGAAGGTCACGCGACGGGATAAAACCGGATCGGTCTAGCCCTATCGCTTTTTCGACGTCTGGAAGGCCCCTCAACGCCATGCCGTTTCGTTTTTCATCTATTTCTCTGATTTGTCTTTGTTTTCTGGCCGCCTGTTCCTGGCCCGAACCCTACATTCTCGATACGGAAGAGTTTAACCGTGAGTCGGAAGGTTTCAAGAAACCGGTAACAGACCGGGGCGGATTCGCCATTTGTTATAACACCCGGAAAACGACCTTTGAGGAGGTTATGGCCCTGGCCCGGGAAGAATGCGCGAAGTTCGGCAAGGACGTCGTGGCCCGAGAAGGGGATACCTTGCGGTGTTCGCTCAAGGCACCGGGGTCGACCCTCTTCAGATGCGTGAAGCCGACTTCAGCCAAGCGGACCGCGCCTTCGGCGAGCCAGGTCCCTGCATCCGGATACGCCCCGCAGGCTGTTCCGGGAGCGGCGCTCCCCAGGAGCGAAACCGTGGCTCCCTGGAATGCGCCCTGGCCCCCCAGGCCGAACCCCTAAAATGACGAACGACCGGCCAACGGGTCGCCTGAAGCGCGTTCTGGCGACCGGGCTTGTCCTGGTCCTGGGCCTGCAATTCCTGTCAGCCTGTGGCAGGGCCCGTTCCGCCGATACCAGGGCGACAGAGGCTGCCGTGGTGCTGGCCGCGTCTTTGGCGGGGGGCGTGATCGGCCTGCAACTGGGAACCGGTATTGTGGCCGTTATGACGGTCACGGGTGGCGGGTTGGCGGGACGGCGGGCCGGAATCATCATTGCCGATGCCCTTCTTCCCGAAGACTTCGAGGTTTTGGGGGCGACGGCGACCCGGGCTTTGGAGTCCAGCCTGGATGGGGCAAGCGTGGATTGGGAAAACCCGAACACGGGTTTGAGCGGAATTTTCCGCCCCATACGGACGTTCCGCGCGTCGAACAACCGCTATTGTCGCCAGTTCCGGTCCGTAATGACCGCCGATTGGGGCATCAGCAGCGGCGAAGGCGTCGCTTGTCGGGATGAGGCCGGTGCCTGGGAAGTGGTTTTACGGGAACTACGCTAAATTCGGGCAGACCGACGATAAGACCCCATATCAGACGCCATGAGAGAATTCCTGATCCCGCTGCTTTCGGCATTCGTCCTCTGCTATGGCCTCTTCGTCCTGGCGCTTTACCTGTTTCAACGGAACCTGATGTACCACCCGGGTGCCGAACGCCCGGCCATGCCGCGTGACTTTGAAGCGGTTGAAGTTGCAAGCGAAGACGGGCTTTTGGTGACCTCCTGGTGGGCGAAGAGCCAGTCAGCCGATCACCCGACACTCGTCTACTTCCATGGCAATGCCGGAGACCCTTCCAGTCGGGTTGAAAAGGTACAAGACTATCGTGAGGCAGGCTGGGGTGTGGTCTTTGCCGGTTATCGCGGTTTCGCCGGAAACCCCGGTGCGCCGTCAGAGCAGGGGTTGAGCGCCGATGCCCGAGCAATCTTTGGGTTTCTGGAGGGCAGGGGGCTCTCTCCGTCCAATATCATCCTCTACGGCGAATCCCTCGGTTCCGGTGTAGCTGTCAGACTGGCGGCGGAGAGGGCGCAAAAAGGGGCACCGGCAGCTGCGGTCGTGCTTGAGGCACCCTTCACATCCATGGCGGCTGCCGCCCAGTCCCACTATCCCTGGACGCCTGCGATCTTTCTGGTCAAGGACCGATGGGACAGCTTGGGCCGGATCGACGGCATCCAGGCACCGCTCTTGGTCGTCCACGGGACCCGAGATCGAACCGTGCCACATTGGATGGGGGAGGCCTTGGTCGAATCTGCCCATCCCCCCAAGCGCTTCGTTAGCGTCGAGGGTGCAGGGCACGTCAATCTGGATGATTTTGGCCTACAGAAGCATGTCATTGATTTTATTTCGAAATCAAAATAATAGCCTTCAAATTAACCCTATAAACCCTGCAAACCCTTGACTTTTAAGCCTAACCACAGTTAATATGGTCTAAAGGAATCTATGTTCGGGGCGAAGTGCGCCTTGGGCATGGGTGGTGCGTGGTGCGCCAAACTGCTGATTCAGTACACCTTTTTGTGTGTTCAGCAGTCGGATGAACGGTTGATCGGATTGTCGGATTGATAGGGCTATGAGCCAGATCGCGAAGACAGCAGCGGTACCACAAACAGCTCCCACGACGCGCGCGGGTGCTGGATACCGCACGATTGCCGATTCGCAGAGCGCACCGATCGAAGAATCCAGTGCCGGCCAGGGTGCCTTCTTCCGCAGTGCGGACTTCCTTTTCGATGCCTACGGTCAACGCAAAGACGAGCAGCAGCAGGAACGCAAACAGCAACCCCTGCAGCAGCCGGGTCTGTTTTCCACCCCGTCCAGCAGCTTCGCAGCAGTGTTCGAGGCGCAGCCGGTTGAAATTGACCCCGGGGATGGAGAGGATTTGACCCCTGGTCGAACCGTCAAGTTCGTCCTGCCCACCAACCGCATCATTGATACCTACGAGACCAATGCGCGGGTGATTTCCGGCAATAACACCTTCCGCGGTCAGAACATCAGCTTCAATCTCTGATGCTCTCATCTAAAAGTCGGCTCTGAATCTCGTTGATTTTCCTCTTGTTGTGATCGGGATCACCGCCTTTGACCGCTTTGGCATCGTAGGGTGCGAGAGTTGGAGTTGAAGGAACCCGGCCCGTGATCAACGCAGATCCCACAGCACCCCTGAACATCGCCACGAGCGCCCTGCGTGCGCAGTCGACGGCTGTTGCTGTATCTGCGGACAATGTGGTCAACGCCAACACCCCCGGCTTTCAGCGCGCCGAGGTGTCCTTTTCGAGCGTCGAAGGCGGTGGGGTTCAAGCGACAATCGACCGCTCCACCGGCGTTCAGAGCCAGCTGTTGGCAGGCGATCAATCCGTGGATTTGATTTCCGAAACGGTCAATCAGACCATTGCCCGTACCGCTTATGAAGCAGCCGCCGCCGTCTTCCGAACCTCGGAGGAACTGTTGGACGAGGCAGTCAACCTGACGGCGTGATGGCTGCTTCACCTGTCAGATCACTGCCGATTACGTTTGAGTGCCGGATCGGTTACAGGCGGTAGCTCCCGAACATCCAAAGCAGGACGGCCACAAGGGCCAGCAGGCCCGTCACCCAGACCATCGGCGGCAGGCCTTCCCTCAGGTCATCGCTGTCGGAATCGCACCCGTCATGGTGGGAGCTGTTGAATTCGGCGTGGTCGCCATGGCGTTGTTCGATCATCGTCCGTCCCCCATCAGGTGTTCAGGCTTTGGACTCGATCCGAAAAGCCTATAAACTCTGATAACTGATCGCAAGAAGCGGTTTGTGCTCCTGGCACAAGAACGTGAATCAGATATAAGGTCGGTCGAGCGGGAGAATCCATGGCCACAGCCTTGAAATCAGCCTTCGATGCGGCACTTTGGTTTGTCGATCAGGCACTTGAACATTCCGAATACCTTCAGCCGCACAAGCTGCAGCGCCTGCTTTTCCTGGGGCAGGCCTATTACATGGTGCTCTACGAAGGTAAACTTCTGATGCCGGCTTATTTTGTCGCTGACGAGATCGGGCCCGTGGAACCCAATATCTTCGCCGCTTTTGTGGCCGGGCGACCAAACATTGAACCGGACCTGTTTTTGCCCGATGACGCGGAACAGCTCCTGAACAGCGTCTGGCGCCGGTTCGGCCACAAACAGACCAACGCGCTCAATGAGATCACCAATGATACCGCGGCCTACAAAAAGGCCCTGAAGCGCGGCCACCGTGCGGAAATCCTGGCCCAGGATATGATGATGTCTTTTGCCCGTGGTGACGCTGCCCCGGCGGCGGATCAACTGGTCCGCCCCAAATTGTTCCGCACCCAACAGGGCAAGCCCGTTCAGGTAAAGGCCTGGGAGCCGAAACGGACGGCCCGTATCAGAGAAGAACCCCCGGAATCTCCGCCGCCGAAGCGCAAACCTAGCCCCAAACCAGCTACCAAGAAAGCGCCGGTAGAGCCCCGTCAACCCGAGGCCGCGCCGGCATCGCCCTTCGCGGGAGTCAAGCGGGTCTCGAAAGAAACGGAGGTCTTCCGCAGCTCCGCCCCGACACGGGGTAGAATGCCGGGCCCCACCGGAACCGCCATGGACCCATTCGAACTGATGGAAAAGCTCCAGGCCCGGGGAAACGCGCAGCCCGAGGAGGGCCACGGTCAGCCCGTCAGCGCCGAAACCGGCAAACCGGTCAAGGTCACCAAGGCACCTTGGGTTAAGTAATCTTCAGATAAAGAAGAACAGTAGGAAAACACCCAGCATCACGGTCACGCTGACGGCCATCATGCCGGAGGTCCCCGTGTCACCCAGGGGACCGAGCGGATTAAACGTGCGCTGCGTCTTATCCATCACGCCCTTGATCACACCGATACCCCATTCGCGTGCACCCTTGTCCATTTCGGCGATCTGGGCACCGAGCGCCTGGATGAACTTCGGCAGGACACGCCGGTAGACCACGTCGAAATCCAGGTTCAGTGACGGAATCTCCGGCGGATAGAGCCCGGTTTTCATCAGGAAGACAAAGGCCAGCACCGAGAACATCAAGAGCTGCATCTGGGTGACCACGTGGCCCGTGGTATAGGGGTGGTAGTCCACCTCGTAGGGCAGAATGGCGTAGAGATAATCCGGGAAGACCCCGATGAAGATGCAGAGGAAGGCCGTGATAAACATGGCCAGCAGCATGTTGAAAGGTGCTTCCTTCGGCTGGTGGCCGAGGCGCTTCTTCCAATCGTAGCGGTGTTCGCCGAAGAAGGCGAAGAAGGGGATCTTGATCCCAGAGTGCTCCATCACACCCGCAGAGGCCATCAGGAGCACGGCCCAGATGAACCAATAGCCCTCATCCGCCGCCGCCGTCAGGATCAGTGACTTGGAGATGAAGCCCGAGAACAGCGGAAAGGCCGAGATCGACATGGCTCCGATGATGCAGAACCCGGTCGTCCAGGGCATGTACCGGTGCAGCCCGCCGAGTTCCGAAGCCTTGGCCGTACCGCAACGGTAAAGCACGGCCCCCATGCTCATGAACAGCAGCGCCTTATAAAGGATATGGCTGAAAGCGTGGGCGGCTGTGCCGTTCAGCGCCATTGCGGTGCCGACACCGACGCCACAGACCATGAAGCCCAACTGGTTGTTGAGGCTATAGGCCAAAACCTTCCGAAGGTCGTTCTCGATCACGGCGAAAAAGATCGGGAAAGCGGTCATCAAGGCACCGACGTAGATCAACGGCTCGAATCCCGCATAGCCGCGCGCTAGGCTGTAGACGGCGAGCTTGGTGGTAAAGGCCGACAAAATCACCGTGCCGGTCACCGTCGCCTTGGGGTAGGCGTCCTGCAGCCAGTTGTGCAGGAAGGGGAAAGCACACTTGATGCCGAAGGCCAGCAGGATCAGCTTGCCGCCCAACCCCGCGATGTTGTCGTCCGCGTCAAGGAAGCTCGAGAAAGCGATGGAGCCGGTTTCGTGGGCGTGCACCATCAGGCCGGACAACAAGATAACGCCGGAACCCACCTGAATGATCAGGTAGCGCATGCCGGTTTTATAGGCTTCCTCGTTCCGGCTGGCCCAGATCAGGAAGACCGAACTGATGGCCGTCAGTTCCCAATAGACGAACAGCGTCACCAGATCACCGGCAAAAACGGCCCCCACCGCGCTGCCCGAATAGATCAGTGCGCAAGCCTGCTGCACGACGTCGTCGTCGTGCATGGCGAACAGGTTGCCGATAAAGGCGGCGATCAGGAAAATCAGCCCGAACACGAAGGAAAGCTGATCAACCCGGACCGTAACCAATTCCTGGCCCAGGAACGTGAAGGTTCCGTAGGAGCCATGTTCGATGTTCAAAAGATAGCCGATACAGATCAACGGCAGGGCGAGCAGAAAGACCTTGCGCGCACCCAGCGGCAGCAGGGGGACGATCAGCGCACCAAGCGCCAGCAGCAATCCGGGGCTGAGCCAATCAACGATCATAGTAATCCTCGTCGCGTTTCAGCACTTTGCGAAGCTGCTTGCCGATCAGCACGATCCCGGTAAAGGCGAGAAATCCGTAAATCCCATAGAATCCGGGGATTTCCTCGGCACCGTAGTGGACGTGCTTGTGATAAAGAAAGTCCGCCACGAAGAGCAGGGCGCAGAGGGCGTAGACCGCATAGACGGTTTTCTTCACGTTGCCGGGCTTGTCGAACCAGGTCTGGGGGTCATCCTCGTGGCTCCCATCGGATGTGTGATGCTCACTCATGGTGCCACCTCCACAATGGGCCGCAGGAAGTCGATCAGCAGATCGGCGTAGAAGAACAACAGGAAACTGGCGAAGGCCGTGAAGACCAGCGGCCCGACGCAGAAAAGCGGTGCTTCCTTGATGCCGCCACCTTCGGTCACATGGGCGGCCCCTACCGATTCACCGGGTTTCGGCGCATAAAAGCCCCTGATGGCAACGGGGAGCAGGTAGGCAACGTTCAGCAGGCTGGAGATCATCAGCACGGCCACAAAAATCAGCTGATCGGTTTCGACAGCGCCCAGCGCGATATAGAATTTCGACCAGGACCCGCCCAGCGGCGGCAACCCGATGATCGAGAGGGAACCGATCAGGAAGGCACCGAATGTCCAGGGCATGACACGGCCCAGTCCCCGCATCTGGGAAATCTCGGTTTTGTGGCTGGCGACCATGATGGCACCGGCACAGAAGAACAGAGTGATCTTGCCGAAAGCGTGCATGGCAATGTGCATGGCACCGCCCAGGGCACCCAGGCCCGTCGCCAGCATGGCGGCGAGAACGATGTAGGACAGTTGCGAGACCGTGGAATAGGCCAATCGCGCCTTCAGGTTATCCTTGGTCATGGCGACGAGAGAGGCCACCAGAATGGTGAAACCCGCCACATAGGCGATCCAGGTGCTGGCCCCGGTATCGCGCAGGAGCTCCAGGCCGAAGATGTAGATCACCACCTTGAGCACCGTGAACACACCGGCCTTCACCACGGCCACGGCGTGAAGAAGGGCGGAAACCGGCGTCGGAGCCACCATCGCGGCCGGCAGCCAGCGGTGGAAGGGCATCAAGGCCGCCTTGCCGATGCCATAGGCATAGAGGCCGATCAGGACACCGACCACGGTCGCCGAGGCCTTACCTTCCAGAATGCCGCCCGGTTCGAAATCGAGCGTGCCCGCAAGCACATAGGTCCAGACAACCGCCGTCAGTTGGAACAGGATCGAGGTCCCGATTAGGATCCCGAGATAAACCCGGCCCGCACGCTTGGCTTTTTCCGTGCCGGCATGGGTGACCAACGGGAAGGTCGAGACGGTCAAAACCTCGTAAAAAACAAACAAGGTCAGCATGTTGCCTGAGAAAGCGGCACCAATGGCTGAGCTGATCGCGATGGCGAAACAGATGAAGAAGCGTGTCTGGTTCTTCTCGTGGTGGCCCCGCATGTAGCCGATGGCATAGAGCGAGGTAGCGATCCAGAGGAAGCTAGCAATGCCGGCGAACAGCATGCCGAGCGGTTCAACCTCGAAGGCGATCGTGAGCCCCGGCATCATCTCGAAAAGGGTGATCGCCGGGCGTTCGCCAGCTGCGATCATCGGGAAGAGCTGGGAGACCACGAGGAAGGTGATGATCGACGTGATCACCATCGAGGTATCGCGCGCGTTTGGCTGCTTATCGAAGATCCAGATCAGCAGGGCACCGACCAAGGGCAGCACCATGGCCGCAATGATCAAAACCTCAGGGTGAAGAGCCGGGTTCATTGGGCCGCGCCTCCCATCAGTGTCTGGGTGGCTGTCGTTGCGATCTCGAGCGTCAGACCGGCATCAATGCCGAACCAGATGCAGGCACCCGTCAGGATGATCGTCGGTACCAGCATCGAAGCGGGCATTTCGCTGTCCCAGGGTTTGGCTCCTTCAGGCAGCGGCTTGAAGTAGGCAATCTCGACAACGCGCCAAACGTAGATCACGGCGAGCAGGCTGGAGAGCATGATCAGCACGGCAATCCACCAATGGCCCTGGTCGAAGGCCGCCTGGACCAGATACCACTTGCTGACGAAACCGACGGTCAACGGAACCCCGATCAGGCTTAGCCCTCCGCCGAGAAAGCAGGCCATGGTGACGGGCATCCGTTTGCCTGCGCCGATCAACTTGTCCAACGTGACGCCGCCGAGTTTCAGCGCGACACCCCCGAGCACGAGGAACAGAGCGCCTTTCATGATCGCATGGTTGAATACGTGGATCAGCGCGGCGGTCAGGCCGAGGTCAGAATTCAAGGCGAGGCCAAGAATGATGTAGCCCACCTGAGCCACGGAAGAATAGGCCAGCAGGCGCTTGAGGTTGTTCTGATAAATCGCGACGACCGAACCATAGAACATGGCACAGATGGCAAGCGCCATGATCGCGCCATCCACCAGGCTGTCGGCCAGAGGATTAACGGCGGCGAAAACGGAAAAGTCGATCCGGATCAACGCATAGATCGCGACCTTGGTGGCCGTCGCAGCCAGGAAGGCCGTCACCACGCTGGGGGCGAAAGCATAGGCGTTCGGTAACCAGACGTGCACCGGGAAGAGTGCAAGCTTCAGGGCCAGGCCGACGGTCAAGAAAGCCATGGCGGCCAAAACGGTGCGGCTGTCGGCCACATCGGCCATGAAGCCCGCCAAGTCGTACATGTTCAACGAGCCCGTCGCCATGTAGAGCAGGCCGACGCCGATGATGTAGAAGGTCGCCCCGATGGTGCCCATGATCAGGTAGCGGTAGGACGCGGTAAGAGACCGCCGGTCCTTGCCCAGGCTGATCAAGACGTAAGTCGAGAGCGAAGAAATCTCCAGGAAAACGAAGAGGTTAAAGGCATCACCCGTCGCCGCCATGCCCAGCAGGCCGGTGAAGCAGAGCAGGTACATGGTGTAGAACAGGTAGCCCCGGTTTTCCGGCACTTCCGCTTCCACACTGGCCTTTGCGTAAGGTGCCACCAGGGCACCGATTGCCGTGATAATCACCAGGAGAAAGGCGTTGGCGGCATCAATGTGGTATTCGATACCCCAGGGCGGTGCCCAACCGCCCATCTCATAGATCAAAGTGCCCTTGTCCAGCACGATCCCCATCAGTGAAAGGGCGATCCCGAAGGAAACCCAGCTGACGGCCACAGAAAGCGCCCAGCAGGCGTCCCGGTTTCGCAGGATCACCGCAATGGGGGCTGCCAACAGCGGGATGACAACCTGCAGGGCCGGCAGGTGATCGGCCAGGGTCATGGCGTGGTCGGTGGCGGTGCTCAATGGTCCGCCTCCTCTGGAAGCTTGGCTGCGGCAAGGTTCGCCAAAACGGCTTCTTCCTCCAGCCGGGCCTCTTCAGCCTGCAATTCCTCGATATCATCTTCTTCCACGGAACCGTATTCGTCCTTGATGCGCACCACGAGTGCGAGGCCCAGCGCCGTTGTTGCCACGCCGACCACAATGGCGGTCAGGATGAGCACGTGGGGCAGGGGGTTGGAATAGGTGGTGATCGCAGCATCCAGGATCGGGGCCGTGCCGCCATCAACCTTGCCCATGGAGATGTAGAGGATGAAAACGGCGACCTGAAAGATGTTCAGACCGACCAGCTTCTTCACCTTGTTGCCTTGCGCGATAACCACGTAGAAGCCGGCCATCATCAGCACAACAACGATCCAATAGTTCAGGAGGACGGGCTGCATGATCAGTCGTCCCCCTCGTTATTGGTTTTTCCGGCCCGACCCAGCGGATGGCTGGCGGCCTCGTGATCGAGGCGTTCGCGGATGCGGCTGGCGAAGACGGCAAAGATGGTCACCATCGCTGCGGCCACGGTCAGGCCAACGCCAAATTCGATAATCAGAATGCCGTAGTGCTGCCCATGGACCGGGTCATGGGCCAAAACAGAATAGTTCAGGTACTGGCCGCCCTTGAACATGCTGACCACACCGGTGCCGCCGTAAATCAGGACGCCCAAGGACAGGCAAAGCCGACTGAGCCAGGCAGGCCAGACCTTCCGCATGATGTCCACGCCGTAGACCAGGGAATAGAGAATAAAGGCGGAAGCGAAGATCACACCGGCCTGAAATCCGCCGCCAGGGCCGAAATCGCCGTGGAACTGCACATAGAGCGCAAACAGCATGATCGGTGGGATCAGCAGTTTTGCCGAGACGCGCAGAATGGGTTTCCGCTGCATCATGTGCGGTCACCCTTGGAGCCTTCCTGCTCTTCGTCCTCGTCGCTTTCGGTGACTTCGCGCCGGCGCCCGATCAGGCAAATCACACCGCAGGCAGCCGTGAAGACCACGGTCACTTCGCCCAAGGTGTCAAAGCCCCGATAGCTGGCGAGGACGGAGGTCACGATGTTCGGTACCCCGATCTCCTGGCCGGACTCCCCGATGTAGCGGGGTGCCACGTGCTTGTGGATCGGCGCATCCGGATCGCCATAGGCCGGCATATCCAGAGTACCCCACATCAGAAGCGTTCCCGTCCCCAGGCAGGCCAGGACCGCGAGCGTCGAGCGCATGCGGTTTCGCCGTTTCTCCTGGTCACCGGTGATCGCAAGCGTGCCCAGCATCAAAACGGTTGAAACACCGGCTCCCACAGCGGCCTCGGTAAAGGCCACATCGACGGCATCCAAGACGACATAGAGCAGGGCGGCGATCAGGGAATAGGCCCCGAACAGCATTACGACGCCGAACAGGTCTGTCATGCGGATCACCGCGAAGGCAACCACGCAGAGCATCAAAAGCAGCGCGATATCGATTAGTCCTTCGATGACGCACCCCCGGGCCTCTCGGCCATTTCTGTCTGGTCGCTCTTGTAGGGCGTGATGACGATGGGTTCGAACTCCTGAGCCTTCAAAGCCGCCCGTTTGTCATTGCCATTGCCGATCAGCGGCAACTGGCCACTGTTCAGCGTGGCCCGCGAAAGCGCATGGGTCGTTGTCGGGCTGGTGAAGAAGATGAAGACAAAGACCAACACCAGTTTTACAGCGACAATCCAACTCGGAGCCTGCAACAAAAGCCCGGCCATCACCATCATCACGCCCAGGGTATCGATGATGCCGGCACCATGCAGACGGCTGAACACATCAGGCAGGCGAAGGATGCCGATGGCACCGATGATGCAGAGCAGGCAACCCGCCATCAGCAAAACCCAGCTCGCCAGATCGAGAATCTCCGCCATGGCTCACAGATCCCCGAAATTGTCTTCGCCGATGGCTTCCGGTTTCTTGGAAACCAGGACATAGCGGCTGACGGCAATGGTGCCGATGAAGTTGATGAGCGCGTAAAGCAGCGCGATATCAAGCCATTCCGGACGGCCCATCAGGAACCCCAGAACCGCGATCAGCATGACGGTAACCGTACCGAATGTATTCACCGCCAGGATCCGGTCATAAACCGTGGGGCCGATGAGGGCACGGACAAGGGCTAGGGCACAGACAACGATGAGCGCAAGGGAGGTCGCGGCAAACATCAGCCTTCACCCTCCTTCTTCTCGTTTTGGTGTTCGAGCTCTTGCAGCTGATCTTCGAATTCCAGATCCAAAGCCGTGACGCGCCGATCCATGTCGCCGGAAAGCACACCCTCCGCGAAGCCGTCGTTCAAGGCATGAACGGTGACTTCCCCATCAGCCACGTGAATGCTGACCGTGCCGGGGGTGAGGGTGATGGACTGGGCATAGACCACATTGCCAAGTTCGGTCTTCTGGCCCGCCTTTACGGTGAAAACAGAGGGGTTCACACCCATGTCGCGCTTGCAGATCAGCGCGGCCACCTGAAGGTTTGAGACGATGATTTCTTTCAGAAGCCAGGGGTGATAGCCGAGACCCCGCCAGCCGAAGTGGATCGGGTGTCCTTCGTGATCCACCACATCCATCTTGAGTGCGACCCAGACGCAAAGCGCGATCGAAGCGGCACCGAGGCCGATGATCAGCGGCTCGGTATGGCCCGATAAGACCCACCAGAGGGCCGCAAGCGCAGCGCTGAGTGAAATGGCGTGCAGCACGAAGCTGTTGCCCCCTTGCCCCAAGTCTCATCACCGGACGCCCCCTAGAAGAGGAGGGCACGGCCCCGATTCGCCCCACTCCCCACCGGGCGAACCAGCGCAAAATATCCAGATGCCCCCGCAGGCGCAAGATAATATCTTAACCTGCGGGGGCGATTAATCCTTCCGATCTAAGGCTTTCAGCCGAACTGATGGTTAACGAGGACGGTCCCTGTCACCGGGCCAGTTCCATGCCCAGATCCGTGACCTTGGCCGGGGCACCGGTAAGTTCGCGGGCTTCCAGGAACTTGCCGAAACGGTCATATCGGTTCCGGTCCATCGCTCCTGGGCTGAGGGAAAACCGGGGCAAGGTATCGGCCCAGGCCCGGCGGTTCAATTCGTCGTCCAGGTCCGGATAGGCCTTGATGAAAAGCTCCAGACCCTCGTCCGGGTGGTTGACCAGCCATTGCGCAGCACGTTCCAGCGCGCTTACGAAGCGGGGCAGGCGCGGGTCGTCCAGCAGGTCTGTGTTCGTGACAGCAATCAACTCGTCATAGACAGGAACGCCTTCCTCTTCCGGATAGAAGGCCTTTCCGGGGCGCTCGACGATATCCATCTGGTTCAGTTCGAAATTGCGAAACGCACCGATAACCGCGTCCACCTGCCCGGCGATCAGCGAGGGCGAGAGGGAGAAGTTGACGTTCACCAGTTCGATGTCGGCGAGGCTGAGCCCATGCTTTTCCAGCATCGCGCCCAGAAGCGCTTCTTCGAAGCCACCGACGCTAAAGCCCACCTTGCGGCCTTTCAGGTCGGCAACAGACCGCACAGGTCCGTCGGCGAGTACGACCAGTGTGTTCAGCGGTGTCGCCACCAGGGTCGCAATCCGCCGGAGCGGTAGTCCCTGATCGACCTGCATATGCAGCTGCGGCTGATAGGATATCGCGATCTCGGCCTTGCCCGCAGCCACCAGCTTCGGCGGATCGTCCGGGTTGGCGGGTGCGATCAGTTCCACTTCGAGGCCCTCGTTGGCAAAGAAGCCGAGGTCCCGGGCGACAACAAGTGTTGCGTGATCCGGGTTCACGAACCAATCCAACAGAACAGTCAATTTGTCGTTGGCCTGAGCTGCACCGGTTGCGAGCCCGGATGCGATCAGTGTGCCTGCGGCCAGGGCCAGTGGTAACAGTCGTCGAAGCATCATTCGAAATTTCCTCTCGTTTTAACCCTTGATGGATGGTTGGGACTCCGGCTGCCAGGCGACAAGCCTGCGCAAGCCCGTATCGGCAATCAGGTAAAGCGCCACGGCCATCACACAGAGCGTGGCAAGGGCTGCGAACATCACGTCAATCTGCATCCGCCCATTGGCGTGCAGCATCAGGTAGCCGAGGCCTGCGCTGGACCCGACCCATTCGCCAACGACGGCTCCAATGGGGGCGACCGCCACCGCGACCCGAATTCCCGATGCGAGTGCGGGCAAGGCAGCGGGCAGACGGACCTTGAACAGAATGGCTGCCCTGGAGGCACCGCAGGTGCGTGCAAGATCGATCCAGCCGGGCGGACAGCGCCTCAGGCCGTCCAGGAAGGCGGCGGTGACCGGAAAGAAAATGATCAGCGTCGCCATGGCCACTTTGGAGCCCAGCCCATAGCCAAGCCAGAGCACCAGGACGGGCGCTATGGCGAAGACCGGGATGGCCTGGGAAATCACCAGGACCGGCATCAACCAGGATCGCACAGGCGCGAAGGCGGCCATGCCCAAGGCACTGACGCCGCCCAGAAGAATGCCAAGGCCCAAACCCAAGAGGATTTCGGCCAGGGTGACGGCTCCATGTTCAAGGAAGAGCTGCGGACGTGCTGTCCAGGCTTTGATCATGTCGCCAGGACCCGGCAGGATGAAGACGGGCGCACTCGTGATCCAGACGATCGCCTGCCAAAGTCCGATCAGGCCGGCCAGAATGATCAGGCCCTTGATCGGGCGCGAGAGCGAACCCTGCCTCATGACGCTGCCGCCTGAAGCCGGTTCAGAAGCTGGGCTTCCAGGGTTGTGATGGCGGAGTCGCCGACGGCACGGGGAGTGTTTCCTTCCGGAACAAGGGCGTCATCCAGGGTCGCCGGCCGACCGCTCATCACATGGACCCGATGGCCGATCCGCAAAGCCTCCAAGGGGTCGTGGGTAACCAGTAGGACGGTCCGGCCTTCAAGCAGCTCCGCCGCCAAATCTTGGAGCCGTAGCCTTGTCACCGCATCCAGCGCGGAAAAGGGCTCGTCCATCAGAACGACGGCGCGGTCCTCGAACAGGGTGCGCGCCAAGGCCACGCGTTGTCGCATGCCACCGGATAGGGCTGCGATGGACTTATCCGCGTCATTTCCCAGGCCGACAGCGTGCAGCAGGTCTTGCGCGCGGGCCCGGTCCGCTTGCGCCACCGTTCCCCGCAGTCGGGCACCAAGGCAGACGTTGTCGCGGGCCGATAGCCAGGGCAGAAGCAGGTCATCCTGGGCCATGTAGGCGACACGCTGGGCCAGGGGAGCGTCATCGGAGCATCGAATGTCAGCCTCCGCCTGGTCCTGCAGGCCGGCAAGAAGGCGGAGCAGGGCGCTCTTGCCGATTCCGCTCGGCCCCAGGAGCACCGTGAAAAGCCCGGCAGGAAGCGTGAGTTTCAGATTGTCAAAGAGAACATCGCCTTCGAACGCGAGTCGTCCGCCGGACAATTGGATTCCGGGTGGCGGAGAACTCGCGGCAGGTGAAGAGACTTCCGGCATCAAGGTCCACGTTCCTTCGCCGGTACGAACCGGATCAGGTTCAAGGGGTCGTTGCTGGAGGGCGGATTTCCGCCCGGGCAACCTCTCAGCCGGCCACACCGGCTCCCCCCGTGAAAGGGTTGTCCTTCATATTGGCCAGGATTTCAGAAGAAACAAGCCCTTGGGTTTGCCAATCCGGCATGGCACCCTTGATCCCATGAGAGAAACCGACCCCCTCATTGCCAGACGGAAGCTGCTCGCCTTTGGGCTCGGGCTCGGGGCGTTCGGTGCCTCGGCGGGATTTCTCGGGCTACCAGGACGGGCAGCGGCCTCCCTGTTCGGCAAGGGAACGGTGACGGCAGAGAGCGGCAGTGGCGCCTATCGTTTTAACGTGCGCATCGCAGGCACGGAACAAGCCCGCATACAAGGGCTCCAAGGGGTCCGATATCTGGGTGCCAGAGACGGCATGTGGTTCGATTTCGGCCGCAGCCGGAAGGTTTCCATGTGGATGAAGAATACCTTCATTTCGCTGGATATGGTCTTCGTCCGTGATGATGGAACGGTCGCCGGGGTCATCCGTGGCACGACACCTAAATCCCTGAAACAGCTGACAATTGACGAACCGGTTCGTTATGTCCTGGAAGTCACAGCCGGGGTGACCCGGGCAATCGGCCTGAAACCGGGCGACCGGGTCACGTTGGATTGATGCCCTGATCGCCCGTGGCTTTGGCGCTCGGGGCCTTAGCGCCCGGGGCCTTAGCGTTCGTGGAAAGCCTGGTTGAGTGAGACGAAGATCGGCTTCAGCAGGTATTCGAACAAGGTCTTGTTGCCGGTCACGATGTCGGCCTGAACGGTCATCCCGGGCAGTAGCGTGTTCTGACCTTCCACCTTTCCGACGTAGTTCTGGCTCAGGCTGACAAGACCCCGATAGTAGGGTGAACCATCATTCTCATCGACCAGAGTGGTCGGGGAGACCGAATCCAGCGTGCCCTCGACGCTGCCGTAACGGGCAAAGTCGAAAGAGGTCACCTTGATCGAGACGGGCATGCCCGTTTCCACGTGGCCGATGTCGCGGGTGGTGATCTTGGTTTCCACCTGCAGGGTGTCGTCGATCGGGACGATGTTCATCAATTCGCCACCGGCAGGCACGACGGCTCCGACGGTCTTGATCTTCATTTCCTGCACCAGGCCCCGAACAGGGCTGACCACATCCAGCCTGTTCACGCGGTCCGCGGTCTGGGTCATGGCCTCATCCAACTGGGCCAGCTCCGCCGTGACCGAGCCCATTTCATTCAGGGCGTTCTCCCGGACGTTGTTATCCAGGTCGGCGAGGCGGGACCTCACCTCGCGGAGCTTCTCGGCAGCACTCTTTCCCTGGCCCTGAAGTCTGGCCAGTTCGCTCTCGGCGGCCTTCTTCTGACGCTGAACAGCCAGGAGTACGACCTTGGAGGAATAGCCCTGTTCCACCAGACCCGCGCGCATGTCGATTTCATTGTCCAAAAGGTCGATCTGGTCCCTGGTCGCGCGCTGCTGTTCCTTCACCGCGCTGATCTCTTCCTGCTTTTGAAAAACCTGCTTCTCCAGAACGGCTTTCTGGGTATCCCAACGGTCGATCTGGGCCGTGTAGATTTCCATCTGGTCCTGGATTTGGGCTGAGAAGGTCTGATCCGTGATCGAGAAGTCCGGTTCGCGGTTCTCGGCCACGGCGCGTAGGCGCTCTGCCCGCAGTTGAAGCGTTGCCCGCCGGGCTTCCAGTTGCTCCAATTCTGACCGAGCCTGCGCAGGATCCATGCGGATCAGCGGCTGGCCTGCTTCGACCAACTGTCGTTCTTTGACCAGGATATTCCGAACGATGCCGCCTTCCAGGTGTTGTACGACCTGGACGGAACCACTCGGGACGATCGCGCCATGGGTAATGGCGATTTCCTCAACGTCGGTCATGATCGACCAGCCGATAAAGGCCGCTACGATGACGGTCACCAGGCCAATGACGAAATTGTTCAGCCAGGAAATCCCGGCCTCTTCCATCATGACGGACTGGGCCATGTAGCGCAGTTGCCGGTCAGCAACCGAATTGACCCTCTGGCCACCCGCACCAGACGCCTGCCCCATGCCTGAGCGTCCCATGCCTGAGCGCCCTCCGCCAGCCGGATGCCCCTGGCCCTGAGGAGGGGCGACTGCTGTAGCCTCTGTGTAAGGCGTCGGTCCGCTGCCATAGGGGTCCGTGTCGTCGTCCATCCCGGAATTGAGCCGCTGAATAGCCATGACTGGTCCTACCTTCTGCCCTTTGGGCCTAGAAATAATTGGCGGGGATTTGGCCCCGAACTTTGTCCGCCGGCCCATCGGCCAGCACTTTGCCCTCTTCGAGGACGATGATCTTGTCCACAACCCGAAGGTGGCTCGGGCGGTGTGTCACCAAGAAGCAGGTCTTCTTGCCGCGCTGCTTTTCCAGGTTGGCGATGAACCGACGGTCAGCCGCGAAGTCCAGGCCGTTTACCGGTTCATCGAACAGCATAATCGGCGAATCCTTCAGGTAAGCCCGGGCCAGAGAGAGCTTCTGGATGATGTTCTTCGGCAGGACATCCGCCCGACCGTCGCCGACGCGGGTATCAAACCCGTCCGGCAGTCGGTTGATGTCGTCCAACATGCCGGCTTCGGCCGCCGCGCGGCGCAGGTCCTGGTCGGATGCCGTCGGCTCCACGAGCCTTAGGTTCTGCGCAATGGTGCCGAAGAACAGCTGACATTCCTGAGGGACATAGGAAATCCCGAAACGAACCTCGAGCGGATCAAGCTGACGTATATCCGTGCCATCGATCTTGACGGCTCCGGCGAGCGGGGGATAGAGGCCCGCGATCATCTTCAGAAGCGTCGTCTTGCCCGATCCGTTCGGCCCGACCACGGCAACCAGTTCCCCCGGTTCCACATCAAAGTTGACGCCAAGCAGAGCCGGTTCAGACTCTGCGGTGTATCGAACGGATACGCGGCTGAAGCTGACGGCTCCTTCGAAGGGCTTGATCGGCGGTGTCTCGGCGTCGGTCTCCCGTTCAGGGGGCAGCCGCATCAGGGCATTGATCTGATTGATGGACGACCGAACCTGTTCAATCTGGGTCGCTGTCAGGAAAGCGGTCTGCATGGGGCGCAGGATCCACCAGACCAGGATCATCACGGCGATCAGTGCGCCCACGGTCATATGGCCTTCCAGGACACGAAGCACACCCCAGCCCAGAGAACCGATACCGGCCGACACGATAATGGCGTTGGCGAGCGTCGCCCCGAGGTTGGAAAGCTTGTTCGACGCATAGGAGCGCGTAGCCGCGCGGGCGGAAATCTCGCGGTAGCGTTCATCCCAGATGTCTTCAACGCCAACATCCTTGAGGGCCTGGCGCTTGGCCAGGGCTTCCACCAGGAATTCCTGGCGCATGCTTTCCGCACGGGAGGAGGCGGCTACCCGCTTGCGAAGCGCCGGGATCAGCAGCCAACCGATAAACAGGAAGCCAAAAAGCGCGGCCACCGGCACAACGGCGACAGGTCCGGCCAGCAGGGCCATAACGGTGATGAAAATGATGGCGAAGGGTGCTTCCAGGGCGACCGTCGCCAGTGGCCCGGTGAAGAATTCCCGAATGCCTTCAAAATCCTTCAACCTGGCAACCTGGGAACCGATGTTCGCCAGTTCTGTCTGGGTGGGCGGGAGGAACAGGAGGCGCTGGAAGATGGCGGTACCAAGAATGTAATCCATGCGGGCACCGACATAGGCGATGATCCGGGCCCGAACATTCTTCAGAATGGCGTCAGCGACCAGAGCGATCCCCACACCCAGCAAAAGGTGCATCAGCATGTCTATTGATCCGCTGCCGATGACCTTGTCATAGACGGTCATGATGAACAGCGGTGTCGCGAGCACCAGCAGGTTCGAGATAAAGCTCACGGCAAGCGCCTGGACCACCATCGGCTTGAACCGTTCGCCCACTTCCGCCACATAGCCCTGGTCTCGCGTACGCGCCTTGCGCTCGTCCTCGTCGCGGCGCTGGAACATGTAAACCCGGCCCCGGATGTTCCGGTTGGCGAGGCGCGTATGACTGTAGGTTTCGGATTGAAACACTTTCAATCCATCCGGGCGCTCACCCAGGATTACCATCGCCGGGCCTTTTTCCGGAAGGAATAGGCAGGGCATCAGGCGGGGGTCGAGATTCTTCAGGTTAGTTGTGAAAGAACGACTCTTAAAGCCAAGATTTGCAAAGACATTCAGGAAGTCGGTCAGATCCAACGTATCGGCAAAGTGAGGCAGGGCCTCCAGGATGTGACGGGACCGCCCCTGCCAATCCAGAGCGTTCACAAGAGGCAGCAGGCAGGCGGCCAGATCGGACTGGGCGGTGAAGCCCCCCAAGTGCCCGGCGCGCACGTTCTCCAGGGAAAGACCGAAGCTGTCATTGCCGGGCAGGGCAGGTTCCTGTCCGTCGGAGTTGAGCAGCGGGTCGGAAACGAGCTTGTTCATACCGATTGCTCCTCGACGGATTGAGACGGGGCCGGCGCGCGCCGTCTAATGACCGGCGGCTTCGGTGCCTTCTTGGGTGACGTGGCATTGGGCGCAGCCGCATTCGTGGCCGCGGGTTTAACTGCATTGGAGGGGGCTTGCCGGGGGCGAAGCACGTTCTCCGGTGCGCTGGGAGCAGGAGCCTTCACAGTTGGTCTCGGTGCCGGGCGATTGGCCGCGGAAGCCTGACCGTTACTGGGACGGGGCCGAGGCTCCGGGTTCACACTCGGGCGGGAAGATGTCGATGACTTTTCCGAAGCCTGAGCTGGCGTATTCGGTCGCGCGACCATTCCGGGCTCGGCCTTCGGTTCAACCTGTTTTGATTCCGGATGGCGCATGATCCGGGGACGGGCACGGGAGTTCGCAGGTTGGGAAGCCGTAGGCGCGGCAGGTGATGCAACAGTCGGGCGAGGGGCCGCAACAGGCTTCGGAGCCGCAGCAGGACCCGCAGCCGGTGCAGGTGTGGGGGCCGGTGCGGGTGCCGGAGCCTCCGGAGCCGGGGCCTTGGGTTCCTGCGGGCGGTGAACCAGGCGGCCATCGACGATCTCATAGACGGCATCGGCCATATCCAGCAGTGACGGACGCTGGGATACCAGGATCATCGTCCGCTTGCCTTTGATTTTCTCCAACAATTCCCGAATTTTGGCATCGCCGGGCCCGTCAACGGCGCTGTTCGCCTCGTCAAACAGGATGATCCGGGGGTCGCTCACCAGGGCCCGAGCAATGGCTATCCGCTGTTTTATGCCGCGCGGCAGCCCATCCGAGGCACCGTCGCCAATGTTCATGGCATAACCAAAGGGGGTGTTGGCGACAATCTCGTCCAGACCGAGTTCCCCGGCGATCGCCTGGGCATCGTGTTCCGTATTGGGCCGGAACATGGTGATGTTTTCCAAAATCGTACCGCGCACCAGTTCACCTTCCTGGGGCAGATAGGAAATGCCACCAAAGCGCAGAGCCTTTGAGTCAAAATCCAAAACGTTATGGCCATCAATACGCACGGCACCGCTGGTCGGGGTCAGGCTGCCCATCATCAGCCGCAGAAGGGTTGTCTTGCCCGAAGAGTTGTCGCCCTTGATCCCGATACAGGTCCCGGTCGGCACTTCCAGGTTGATACCGTTCAGGACCGCTTCGCTGCTGGTCGGATAGGCGAAGCTCAAGTTCTGCAGGCTGATATGTCCATCAATGTTGGCGCTGGACTTGATCGGAGCCCCTTCAGTCTGTTCACGGCGGAGCGCGAAGATCTCCAAAACCTGGTCTCGGGAAAGACCGACGGACTGAAACCGGGTCCAAAGCCCCACGGCCCTCTGCAACGGCTGCAGGGCGCGTCCTGAAAGCAGGCTGCAGGCAGCCAGTCCGCCAACCGTCATCAGATTATCGATTACAAAAGTGGATCCGACAGCCGCCACCACGATCATCGTCGCCTGGGCAAAAAGGCCGCTGACCGACATGGTCGCGGCATTTTCCTCAGCCACCTTGCAATCCGACTTGGCGACACCTTCCTGCAGGCGGCTGAAGCGCGCAAGCATTTGATTTTCCATGCCCATCGCTTTGACAGTGTGGATGCCGCGCAGCACCTCGATGGAAAAATTCAGTCGCCGGTCGCGGGCCTGGGTGTGGTTTGCGATGGCTTCCCGAATGGCATGTGATTTCCAGACCGTCGCGATGGTAAAAAGGATCAGCATACCAAGCGGCACCCAGACCAGGTGCCCGCCCAGCAAAGCCACGAGGCCCAGAAATAGAAAAACAAAGGGCAGGTCGAGGAAGACCGTAATCAGCTGTCCGGCATAGAATTCCCGGATTTTACGCAGAGCGTTGAGCCGCTCCAGATGTTCACCGGACCCTGACCGATCAAAATCCGCCAATTCCGCATGAAGCAGATGGTCGAAGGCTGCGAACCCGGCGTTGTGTTCAAATTTCGCACCGATCCAACCCGTCACATTGGATCGGGCCATCCGGATGAGGGATTCAAGGAACAATGCCACCATGATCCCACCGATCAGGATCGACAGCGTTCCGACGGAGGAGTTCGGCACGATCCGGTCGTAAACCTGAAGCAGCGAGAAGGGAAGGGCCAGAGCGAGCAGGTTGAACAGCAAGGTCGAAAGAGCCAGTTGGGGGATGGCCTGTTTCAAGCCGCCGAATTCACTGAAGGCGAAAATCCCATGCCCGCCACCTTTCAGGCGATTGCCCAAATGGTGATGTTCTTCTGCTTTGCCCGCCGCAGTCATAACCTGTCTGTCCTCTATCCCGCCGCATTCTCAGCCTTGGTTCCCGTTCAAATCGGGCCTTCGCTGGAATGACTGGACCCAACCTAAGTCAATCAGTCCGGTTGTGCTATTTTAAAGCAAACCTGATTTTTCTGTTGACAGGGTTAATATCCTGTGAATCGGGCTAGGCCGAGCTCGGCATCTCGTCATTCCTGGATAGGCAACCCAACCACATACCCTCTAAGAATCCTTGAACCATTATCCGCTGTAGCTGAAGGAAAGCTGACCGCTAACCCATTTATTTTGCGCCCGAAAAGCCACGAATGGGCCCAATCTGTCAGGTTGCTTTCAGACTGACATGCCATTCTAATGTTGAGTTAGACTGTAATAATCGTTCATCAGGCCGCCGAAACGCGGGCTGAAAAAAAATCAGGGGATACCCTGTAGGTGTGACGACGGACACGGTTGGCGGGATGGTTTTGGATTAGACTGCGGTCTCTTTAGACCGCAGCGTAAGGCCACGGTTGAACAAACCGGGGTAGAGAGGGACAGGTACCATGGCGGATCAAAACGATCAGGCTCCCGAAGGCAGGGCTGGTGAAGGACTGACGGGCGAAGGCACGCCGTCGGATGCACCTGACAGTCCGGATTCCGGTGCGCAGGGCGACAGCGCTTTCGAGGAAATGGATACGGCCGGGCGCGGTTTTGAACGCCTGGAAGACGGCCAGGAACACGACGTCGACATCGTTGACCAGTCCGCAGCAGGCGGGGTTGGGTCTGGCGATGACCTGATGGATAACGCCAACATCCAGTCTACCCAGCGCGAAACCTACGAAGTCATCATCAACAACCAGGTTCAAGAAGGCGAAGCGATCACCTCGTCCCGGGAGATCGAGATAGACCCTTACGATACCTCGGAGAGAGACAACCGCGTCGCGCAGCGTTTCGAGGCACCGGCCCCGCCCCGTCCCGGTGGTGGTCGCGGTAACGACGACGATGATCCTGCAGCGGTCGAGGAAGATGACGCCGAACCGGAAGAAGAAGAGGATCCGGAAGAAGAGAACGAAGTCGAAGAAGACGGTGCCGATGACAACATCGCGGACGGTATTGCCGCCGCCCCTCCGGCAGAACCTCTCACCATCCCTCCCGCCCCTCAACCGGAACCGGAGCCTGAACCGGAGCCCGAACCGGAACCAGAGCCCGAACCGGAACCTGAGCCGGAACCTGAGCCCGAGCCGGACGACACGCCCACCCTGTCCGTGGGCGACGCGGTTCGTGACGAAGCCAGCCTGCAAGCGGGCGCAATCGAGACGACGGATGTCGTTCAAGGCATCACCGCAGGCTTTGGCGTCGACAGTGCGGGTGGCCTCAGCCTGCAGCTCACCACGGATCTGACCAACAGCACCTTGACGTCGAACGGTGCGCCGATTTCGTTCCAACTGTCCGGAGACGGCCAGCAAATCACCGGGACGGCCAATGGCCAGACCGTTCTCACGGTCGCTTTGGAAGGCTCCGTGGATGATGGAACCGCCGCCTACCGCTATACCCTGTCCGGCCCTGTTGACCACCCCACCGGAGACGGTGACAACCTGGTCCAACTCGAAATCGGCCTGGTGGTTTCCGATGATGACGGCGATACGACGAGCACGGTCTTCAATATCGGTATCGTCGATGATGTCCCTGTTGCTGTAGACGACGCCGATGTGGTCATCCCGGCCAGCGCCGTGGACAATACCGGCCCCGATGCCACGGGTGATGTGACGCTCAATGACACCATCAACGCCGACGGGGCTACGCTTACCAGCTTTACCTACACCGACGAGGCCGGTTCGACCCAGACCGCCAATGCGGGCGAGACAGTCGATACGATCAACGGCAGCCTCACCGTCAATTCCGACGGTACCTGGTCGTTCACGGCAGATGCCCTCGTTGAAAACGTCAACGGCCAGGATGCGCTGGACGGCTTTACCTACACCCTCACCGATGTTGATGGCGATACGTCTTCCGCTTCTCTTGTCATCCGGATCAAGGATGACGGTCCCGAGATCGACTACCCGGACGACGGTGATCCGAACACGGATCCGGGTGAGACCTATGTGGACGAGGATGATCTCTCTCCGACCACCTCGGACAGCCATGCGATCACCATCGACTTCGGCCCGGACGGGGCGGGGGATGTGACGCTCGGCTTCGGCGATGATCTGACCAACATGGGTCTGACCTCCAAGGGTGAGGCGCTGAGCTATTCCACCGATGGCACCACCGTGACCGCCACGGCGGCTGGGGCGACCGTGTTCACGGCGACCCTGAACGAGAGCG
>JBMYSY010000009.1:0-147415 GCA_049603795.1 Magnetovibrionaceae bacterium | reverse complement strand
CAGCGTTCTCCAGAGGCCGTCTCAGTGACCCAATTGAGACGAAAACCGCTCTAGGCGTTCAGGATTCGGGCGGCCTGCACAGCGCAATAGGTCAAAACCCCGTCGGCCCCGGCGCGCTTGAAGGCCATCAGGGTCTCCATCATCACCTTGTCGCCATCGACCCAACCCTGCTGGCTGGCGGCCATCAGCATCGCGTACTCCCCGGACACATGATAGGCGAAGGTCGGCAGGCCGAAGCCCTCTTTCACTTTCGAGAGGATATCCAGGTAGGCGAGCCCCGGCTTGACCATCAGCATATCGGCACCTTCGCCGACGTCGAGCGCGCATTCGTGCATCGCTTCAAGGCTGTTTGCCGGGTCCATCTGATAGGTCTTCTTGTCACCCTTCAAGGCACCGCCCGAGCCGACGGCATCCCGGAACGGTCCGTAAAAGGCGCTGGCATACTTGGCGGCATAGGACATCAAGCAGCAGTTCTGGTGGCCCGCGCCATCGAGGGCGGCGCGAAGAGCCCCGATGCGCCCGTCCATCATGTCAGAAGGCGCATTGATATCGCAGCCAGCCGTCGCCTGGACGATGGCCTGGTGGCAGAGTATCTCGACGGTTTCGTCGTTCAGGATGCGCCCGTCCTCGACCAGGCCGTCGTGGCCATCCGCGTTGTAGGGGTCTAGCGCCACATCGCAGATCACGCCGACTTCCGGTGCCGCATCCTTGATCGCGCGGACGGCCCGGCAGACCAGATTGTCGGGGTTGGTTGCTTCTCGGGCGTCTTTGGTCTTCAACGCTGGATCGGTCTGTGGAAAGACGGCGATGGCCGGGATGCCGAGCGCGGCTGCTTCCTTCACGGCCGGGACCAGCAGGTCAATGCTCAATCGGTCCACGCCGGGCATGGAAATGACGGCTTCCCTCCGTCCTTCGCCATCCAGGACGAAGACAGGCCAGATCAGGTCGGAAGGTGATAGAATGGTCTCGGCGACCAGACGGCGCTGCCAATCGGCCTGCCGGGGCCTGCGCAGGCGGGTCGTCGGGAATGCGCGTAAGCCCGCTTGGCTTGCTGGTGCCATGTTCATCTACCCCCGAATGAGACCAAAAAGGCCGCTTGCTCAGGGTTTTAGCCCTTCACAAGCGGCCTTACAAGGCTGAGATATCAGCGTCTTGGCGGTGCGTCAGTGGCTTACGCGGCGTCGAGAGCTTGGGACAGATCGGCCAGGATGTCGTCGATGTGCTCAATGCCGATGGACAGGCGCACGTAACCGTCGGTTACGCCAGAGGCCTCCCGATCCTCTTGTGATAGCTGGGAGTGTGTTGTCGTTGCCGGGTGGATGGCGAGGCTGCGGGCGTCACCGATATTGGCGACGTGATAGAACATCTGCAGGGCATCGATGAAGTTGCGGCCCGCTTCCGTGCCGCCCTTCAATTCGAAGCCCAGCAAGGCCCCCTTGCCGCCCGGCATGTAGGTATCTGCCCGGCGCTTCAGCTCGCCGTCCTGCAGGCTCGGGTGGATCACGCCGGCGACCTTGTCGTGGCCGGACAGGAATTCGGCAACTTTGGCGGCGTTTTCGCAATGCGCGCGCATGCGCAGCGGCAGTGTCTCTAGCCCTTGGATGAACTGGAAGGCGTTGAACGGGCTCATCGCCGTCCCGAGATCGCGCAAGAGCGTCACGCGCATCCGGATGATGTAGGCAATCGGGCCTAGCGGCTTCACGGCCTCGGTCCAAACGGCACCGTGGTAGCTCGGGTCCGGCTTGTTCAGCAGCGCGAACCGATCACCGGAGGCCTCCCAATCGAAGTTGCCACCATCGATGACCAGACCGCCGATGGAGGTGCCGTGACCGCCGATGTACTTGGTGGTCGAATAGACCACCACCGCCGCTCCATGATCGAAGGGGCGGCAGAGCAGCGGCGCCGCCGTGTTGTCCATGATCAGCGGAACACCCAATTTGCGGCCGATGTCGGCTACTTCCCGGATCGGGAAAACGTTCAGTTTCGGGTTCGGCAGGGTTTCGGCATAGTAGCAACGGGTCTTTTCGTCCGTCGCATTGGCGAAGCCTTCCGGGTCGGACGGGTCAACAAAGCGTGCTTCGATGCCAAGCTGCTTGAAGGTGTTGGCGAAAAGATTCCAGGTCCCGCCGTAGAGGTCCGTCGAGGTGACGAAGTTGTCGCCCGCTTCGCAGAGGTTCATGATGGCCAAAGTCGAAGCAGACTGGCCGGAGCTCAATGCCAGGGCTGCAACACCGCCCTCGATGGCTGCCATGCGCTGTTCCAGAACATCCGCCGTCGGGTTCATGATCCGGGTGTAGATATTGCCGAATTCCTTCAGGCCGAACAGGTTTTCCGCGTGTTCGGTGCTGTTAAACTGATAGCTGGTGGTCTGGTAGATCGGAACGGCCACGGCGGTGGTGGTCTCGTCCCGCCGGTGGCCGGCGTGGAGCGCGAGGGTCTCCGGGTTTTTGCTTTCCAGGGTCATGGCCTCTTTTCCCAATATTTTTCTGTGATTTGGTGCGGATCTGCACATCCGTGGGTCTGTTCGGATATCGGGCATCCGGGGAGGCGTCAAGCGCTGTTAAAGGCTCTTGCTTCCCTCGATAGTTTACGTTTACGTAAACGTTAATTTTGAGACAGGTCAGATGACGTCGAAGCCCAAGCGGCGCATACTGATCACAAAAATAAGTACAGATGGGAGGCTCGTGATGCCTGAAGACGGAACCCGCAAGGCCGCGAAGCGCAAAACCAAGGCCCGTACCGAGAAAGCAGCCGGTGCTGCCGGACGCTATCGCTCCAAGCATCAATTGCGCTTCGTCACAGCAGCCAGCCTGTTTGACGGCCATGATGCCTCGATCAACATCATGCGACGCATCCTTCAGGCCGGAGGCGTCGAAGTGATCCATCTGGGGCATAACCGTTCAGTCGACGAAGTGGTGACCGCAGCCATCCAGGAAGACGCCCACGCCATTGCGGTCAGCTCCTACCAGGGCGGTCATGTCGAGTATTTTTCCTACATGATCGAACTGTTGCGAGAGCGCGGCAGGCCGGATATCCGGGTTTTCGGCGGTGGCGGTGGCGTGATCGTGGCGGAAGAACGTGCCCTCTTGCACGAACGCGGCGTGACCCGCATCTACGCCCCCGAAGACGGCCAGGCTTTAGGGCTGGAGGGTATCATCGACGACATGTTGGCCAAGGCCGACTATGACGTCATTGACGGTGGCAAGGCGGATATTGCCCGGCTGATCGAGGGCGATACCCCCACCCTTGCCCGTGCTCTGTCCCAGTTGGAAGCCGACGGGCTGGATGAAGCGGAACTGTTGGCGATGCGATCCCAGGCCAACAAATGCCATTGGGTTCCGGTTCTCGGTATTACCGGCACGGGTGGTGCGGGCAAGTCTTCACTGACCGACGAGGTGGTCCGGCGCTTCCGGCTTTATTCCGAAGAACCTCGCATTGCCATCCTGGCGGTTGATCCCACGCGCAGAAAGACCGGCGGTGCGCTTTTGGGCGACCGAATCCGCATGAATGCGTTGAATGGGCCCAACCTTTACATGCGCAGTCTCGCCACCCGGGGAGCTTCCGGCGAGGTACCTGCCCTGTTGGACGACGCCATCGCGGCCTGCAAGGCGGCGGGCTTTGATCTGGTGATCGTCGAGACGCCGGGGATCGGCCAGGGCGATGCGGCGATCGTCGATCACGTGGATGTTTCACTCTATGTCATGACACCGGAATTCGGTGCGGCCAGCCAGCTTGAAAAGATCGACATGCTGGACTTCGCCGATGTGGTCGCGATCAACAAGTTTGACCGCAAAGGGGCTTCCGACGCGCTCCGGGACGTGCGCAAGCAGGTCCAACGCAACCATTCGGCCTTCGACAAAGCGCCTGAAGAGATGCCGGTCTTCGGCACCATTGCCTCGCGGTTTGCCGATCCCGGTGTCTCCGCGCTTTATCAGGAACTTATCGGCCATTTCCGCTCCCTTGAGTTCGACCGCCTGCCCTGCCGGATGGAGGCCGTAAACGACAGGGCCTCGCCCGTTGACCGGGCCATCGTGCCGCCTGACCGGGTGCGCTACCTGGCCGAGGTCGCCGATACGGTTCGCCAGTACCATGCGGACGTCGAAAAGCAGGCCCAGATCGCCCGCGAACGTCAACAGCTGCTGGGAACCATGGAGATGCTGGGGGCGGATGCCGGGATCGGCGATTTGGACCGGCTCTTGGAAGAACGCAATGCCGCCCAGGATGCACGCTGCGCCAAACTGCTGGACATCTGGCCATCGGTCGTCGCGTCACACAGCGGCGATGAATACGTGGTGAAGATTCGCGACAAGGAGATCCGCACGCCCCTTGTCCGCCAGACCCTTTCGGGAACCACCCTGCCCCGGGTCGCCCTACCGGACTACAAGGACCAGGGGCAACTGCTGACCTGGCTGCTGAAGGAAAACCTGCCGGGATCTTTCCCTTACACGGCCGGTGTTTTTGCCTTCAAGCGCGAGTCCGAGGACCCGACCCGCATGTTCGCCGGTGAAGGTGATCCCGCGCGCACCAATAAGCGGTTCCATTACCTCTCGCGCCATTCCGAGGCCAAGAGGCTCTCGACCGCCTTTGATTCGGTGACCCTCTATGGCCAGGATCCGGACGAACGCCCCGACATCTATGGCAAGGTTGGAAATTCGGGCGTTTCTGTCGCGACGCTGGATGACATGAAGCAGCTCTACGACGGTTTTGATCTCTGCGATCCGAAAACGTCGGTTTCCATGACCATCAACGGGCCCGCGCCGACCATCCTGGCGATGTTCCTGAATACGGCGATTGATCAGCAAATCGACAAGTTCAAGGCCGACAACGACCGCCGACCCTCGGACGAGGAGCGTCAGAAAATCACCCAATGGGTGCACGAAAACGTTCGAGGGACCGTCCAGGCGGATATCCTGAAAGAGGATCAGGGCCAGAACACCTGTATCTTCTCGACCGAATTCGCGCTCAAGATGATGGCCGATATTCAGGAATATTTCGTCCACCACAGCGTCCGGAATTTCTATTCGGTTTCGATCTCCGGCTATCACATCGCGGAAGCCGGTGCGAACCCGATCAGCCAGCTGGCCTTCACGCTCGCCAACGGATTCACCTTCGTCGAGACCTATCTGGCGCGCGGCATGCACATCGATGATTTCGCCCCGAACCTGTCGTTCTTCTTCTCCAACGGCATGGATGCGGAATACACCGTTCTGGGCCGTGTCGCGCGGCGCATCTGGGCCACGGCCATGCGGTTCAAGTATGGAGCCAACGAGCGTTCTCAGAAACTGAAGTATCACATCCAGACCTCGGGTCGGTCGCTGCACGCCCAGGAGATGGCCTTCAACGACATCCGGACCACCCTGCAGGCGCTGATTGCCGTCTATGACAACTGCAACAGCCTGCATACCAATGCCTATGACGAGGCCATCACGACGCCGACGGAAGACTCGCTGCGCCGCGCGCTTGCGATCCAATTGGTGATCAATCGGGAATGGGGCTTGAACGCCTGCGAAAACCCCAATCAGGGGTCTTTCATCATCGAACAACTGACCGATCTGGTTGAAGAAGCCGTCCTGCAGGAGTTCGAGCGCATCACAGAGCGTGGCGGCGTCCTGGGCGCGATGGAAACAGGGTACCAGCGGGGCAAGATTCAGGACGAATCGCTTTACTACGAAACCCTCAAACATGATGGCCGCCTGCCGATTGTCGGCGTGAACACCTTCCTGGCCGAGGGCGGAGAGGCAGAGATCCCGACCCCGGAGCTAGCGCGCTCCACTGACGATGAAAAACAAAGCCAGATCAATCGCCTAAGGGCCTTTCAGAAAGACCATGGAGGCGAGGCCGAAAGGGTTCTGGCGCAGCTCAGAAAGGTTGCCGCCGAAGACGGCAATGTCTTTGCGGTCTTGATGGAAGCCGTGCGCTCATGTTCCCTTGGCCAGATCAGCCAGGCGCTGTTCGAAGTGGGCGGGGAATACCGCCGCAACATGTAGCGGAGTGAACACCGTCATGCCCGGAACCGTAAAACCCGAAGACGTGGTTCTGGGCGACGTCCTGTTTGAGATGATCGTCAACGGCGGCTATGTGAAGGTCTCCGCCATCGACACCCGGACAAATACCGAGGTCTCCATCGTTGGCGATGCGCGGGCGAGCGAACAGACGCTTCGCGACAACGCCAAGCGTAAGCTGCGCTATGTGATTGCAAAGGCGCTGTCGGGAAGCTGAGCGACGCCGGGAAGCTGAGCGATAGGCAGCCGCAGGTCGGCCCTTCGGTCAGATCAGCTCTGCTTGATATCCAGAATCCGATCCACGTCGAGTACGACCATCAGGCGTTTGTCGAGCCGGAAGACCCCATTGGCGAATTCTCGCCAGAGCGGGTCAAGCGTGCTCGGGTTGCTCTCGAAGATGTCGGCGGCGAGGCTAACGACGTCACCGACGCCATCGACCAGCAGGGTGTAGAGCTCGTTGTGGTGTTCCACGGTCACGCCCATGCACTCGGAGTCGTCTTCCAGCTTCGGGAGACCAAGGCAGGTGCGCACATCAATCACGGTGACGATGCGACCACGCAGGTTGATCGAGCCCTTGACCTGCGGCGGAGCCAGCGGGATGGAAGCAATCCGATCCGGGGTCAGGATGTCCTGGACTTGGAGCACCGGAATGCCGAACAGCTGATCGGCAACCACGAAAGTCACGTAGTCGTCCAATTCGTCGCCCTTGATGGCGTCGATTTCCCTGGATTCCGCGACAGCGAGAGAATTCGTCATAACCTATCGTACCCCTGAACCTATCGTACCCGTGTAACTGGCGTACCCCTGTTGACCCCGCGCGCCTTCATCCTGGCACCCGATGATTACGGCCTATTTGCCTGCAAGTTACCCCGTTTTTCAAGCTCTTGCACCCAAAAAACCGTCATCCAGTCGGCTGAGCCCGCATCCCGGCTCAATTGCTTAGGAAGCTCTGAATCGCTTTGATCTGGTCTGCTGTGCCGAGATTGGGGGCATGGCCGATGCCTGGCAGGCTGAGCGTTTCTGCCTTTGGCCCCCTCTCTGCCATTTCGGCCAGGGTCTCGGCTGACAAGATGTCGCTTTCCGCACCATGGATCACGAAAACAGGCAGCTTCAGGCTGTCCCAGACGGCCCAGAGGTCGATGGCTTCAGAGAAGCCGTCCTTGAACGGTTCAGCGATGCCGGGGTCGTAGTGCAGTTCAAACCGACCGTCGTCGCGCGGTCGTGTTGAGTGGACGGCAAGGGTTCGCCATTCCTCGTCGGTCAGGTTCCCGAAGGGCTGGTGAACCGCCCGAAAGTAGGCCTCGGCCTCTTCCATGTCGTCAAACAGCGGCTGGTTGGCCACGTAAGAGGCGATGCGGTCGAGGGCGGTTTTCGGGATGTAAGGGCCGATATCATTCATCACCAGCCGTCGCACCGGGGTATTGGCTTGGGCCGCCAGCGTGAACCCGATAAGCCCGCCGAGCGAGGTGCCGACCCAGTCAACATGGTCCGCAGCCAGATGCGCGATCAGGGTAGCAAGATTGGCGATATAGGTCGGGATTTCATAGAGCGACGGGTCTGACAGGCGGTCCGAATTCCCCCTGCCCGGCAAATCCACGGAGACCACGCGCCGACCGGTTACGCCATCCCCTTCGCAGAGTCGCGCAGCAAGGGAATCGAAATCCCGGCAATGCCGCGTCAGGCCATGGACACAGATGATCGGTGGATCAGCTACCGGCTTGTTGTCCTGCGGCAGCCATTCCGCATAGCTGAGGGTGTGAAAACCTTGCGCGTTCAGGGCCTTGAAGTGTCCGAACCGGGTGGGCGTTTTCTGCATGTCCTCTCTTCCGTTCCCTTGTGGGGGCTCCTCTTGAAAAAGCGGAACAACTCAGTCCATCCTCATGGCTACCCGCCCCGACGTCAAACCATGCGTTTGGCAAACGGCTCCAACCGTCAAAGCGTCCGAACTCTTTTAGCGACAACAACGGACAGGTTCCGGTTCATGGCTTTCTTCGGTAAGTGTCTTCGTTTCCTGGGCTGGTCCTTTGGCGGCTTGATGGGGCTGATCCTGCTTGGCCTCTTCGGGCTTTGGCTGTTTGCCATGGCTTCCCTTCCGAACGGATGGATCCAGGGGTGGCGATCCGATTTCGGCCTGACCGGAATGGAAAGCCCGGTTCGCATTATCCGGGACGCGAAGGGCATCCCGCACATCTTTGCTGAAACGCTCTCCGACGGCCATCGGGCGCTCGGGTTTGTCCACGCCCAGGACCGGCTGTTCCAAATGGAGATGATGCGCCGCCTCGGCGCGGGGCGGCTGGGCGAGGTTCTGGGGAAGGTCGCCCTGTCCTCCGACAGGTTTCACCGCGTCCTCGGGCTCTATGCCCTGGCAGAGGCCCAGGTGGATCGTCTGAATCCGGAGACCCGCTTGGCGCTTGAGGCCTATGCAGAGGGCGTCAATGCCTGGCGTGACCAGGCTTGGCTTCTGCCGCCTGAATTCGCGGCGCTGGGGCTGAGCCCAGAGCCCTGGCAGCCGGCGGACTCTCTTGTTTGGGCGAAGATCATGTCGATCCGTCTCAGCGGCAACGCCTTTGGCGAGATGCTGCGGGCGGAGTTGTCCGACCGACTGGGGCGCGATCAGATCGATGCCCTGTTCAGGACCGAGCCGCCGGGCGTTTCCCTTGGCCAAAGAACAGGGGGGACCGGATCGGTTGTATCGGCCTTGAGTGCCTGGCAAGGCATTGATTGGCAAGCTCTTCTGGACGGGTTGCCAGCCCCGCCCCCGGACCGTGCCATCGGGGCCTCGAATGCCTGGGCCGTGA
This sequence comes from Magnetovibrionaceae bacterium, assembly GCA_049603795.1. Classification (GTDB taxonomy): domain Bacteria; phylum Pseudomonadota; class Alphaproteobacteria; order Rhodospirillales; family JBMYSY01; genus JBMYSY01. The sequence continues at coordinate 138,615 of JBMYSY010000009.1, read as the reverse complement.
CAGGGGCGCGGACCGAGACAAGAGCTCCCTTGCTCGCCAATGATCCGCATCTCGGCTTTTCGGCTCCGATCCTCTGGTATCTCGCACGGATCGAAACGCCAAAGACGACCTTGGTCGGTGCCACCGTTCCCGGTGTGCCCTTTACGATTATCGGTCGAAACCGCTCGCTGGCCTGGGGGCTGACGACCACTCAGGCCGACCTCCAGGACCTGTTCATTGAACGCGAAGGGCCGGAGCCAGGAACCTATTTGACGCCCGGTGGTCCGAGGCCTTTTGCCCTCCGCGAAGAGGTCATCCGCCTCAAGGATGCGGATCCGGTAACCCTGAAGATCCGTAGCACCCGCCATGGCCCTGTGATTTCCGACCATCTGGATCGCGCCGAGGAGATTGCCGGCGGCGCAGGCCGGATGGTCAGCCTGCAGGCGACCTTTCTGCGTGGCGGCGATCTGACGCCCCAGGCGCTGTTGGGCCTGAATCTTGCCAAGACCCTGGACCAGGCGGCAGCGGCTCTGACCGATTTCCACGCGCCGGTGCAAAACGTCACGGTGGCCGACAAGGCGGGTTCCATCGGTCTGTTCATCGCGGGCAAGGTTCCGAAACGAGAGGGCGGCGATGGCTGGTACCCGTCGCGGGGTTGGACCGACGAGGGTCGCTGGCGAGGCTTCGTGCCCTTCCGGGAAATGCCCCATCAGATCCGGCCCGAGCGGGGTTTTGTCGCCAATGCCAACGAGGCCGTGATCGCGCCCGGGATGTTGCCTTTCATCAGCCGGGACTGGGCTCCGGGCTACCGGGCGGAACGGCTTGAGGCGAGGCTCCAGAGCGAGCCGCGACAGAGCCTGCAGTCGAGCCTGGATCTTCAACTTGATACGACTTCCCTGGCTTTCCAGCGGTTGATGCCCTTGATGGGCCAGTTCGAGCCCACGTCGGATGAAGCGGACAAGGCCCTCGGGCTGTTGAAATCCTGGTCGGGAGAAATGGCGGCCCGGCGGGCCGAACCCCTGCTCTTCTGGTCCTGGGTGCTGAACTTTGAACGGCGCCTCTATCAGGATGAACTGGGTGAGCATTGGGCCAGGGCTCTGCGCCTGCGTCCCCGCTTCCTTGAACAGGTGCTGACGGGAGCCCAGGGTTGGTGTGACGACGTGACGACACCGGCAACCGTCGAGGTCTGTAGCGATCTGCTGGCCGAGAGCTTCGACCAGGCATTGAAAGAGGGAAAAGCGGCCCATGGCGACGGCTTTCTTGACTGGCAATGGGGCGAGGTGCATCAAGCCCGCTTCGGTCATGCGATCCTGTCGCGCATTCCCTGGGGGCGCTTAGGCCTGGACCGACTGCCGGTCGTCGGGCCGCAATTGGCTCGGCTATTGGGCGATTTCGCCAGTCCGCGGATCGCGACCGACGGGGGTGCCTATACCCTCCATCGGGGCGGGTTCCGGATCAGTTCGGCGGAAAATCCCTTTGGTCATGTCCACGGTGCCGGGTTGCGTGCCGTGATGGACCTGAACAGTCCGGAACGCTCACGGTTCCGGATTGCAACGGGGCAATCCGGACATCCGTTCTCGAGCCACTATGACGATCAAGTGGATGACTGGGCAGCCGGGCGCAGTCTGGTCATTTCCGGCACGGAGCGGCAATTGCTGGAAGATGGCGGTCGGTTGCTGACCCTCAACCCGGTCCAGGCCCCGACGGTCACCTCAGCCCCCTGAGAATTAATCGGTTTCATACGACAGGGCGCTATAGCTGCTGTTCCAGGTTCGCGCTCAGTTTGTCCAACAGGTCCAGGACTTCGACAGAAGCCCGGTTCATGCTAACGACCTCGACCAGGGCCTGATCCAGGTCGCCTCGGCTCATGGACTCCAGCACTCTTGTCCCGTGGCTATGCACGCGCTGATGGGGGTCTTTCATTTCGACAAAGGCTGGATCATTGGTGATCAACGGGTCGTTCTGGGTATCGTACCACTTGCCCAGGCGGCACTTGTGGTGGTCCGGCAGTTCGCCCGGCGCGAGGCTGATCCGGCCAATGACGGCGTCCATCACCCTTTTCTTGAACAGCACATGGTCTGACTTTGCGAGTTCGACCGTCTTGAAGCGAACGCCCCGCTCCGCCGAACGGTTCAGCCGGTCAACAAGGTGCTTGCTGGCATCGTCCATGCCGTCCGCCAGGTGGGAGATATCGACCACGGTCTTGTCTGACATTTCGGCGATCATCTGTACGCCCTCGCTGACCTCGCCTGAGGCCTCGGTCTGCTGACTCAGGATGTCGGAGACGTCCTGCATCTTGGCGTCCACGCCGGCTGCCTGTGCGACGATTGTCTGCATTTCTGTACCCGTGGCGGCGATGACTTCCTCGCCTTCCTGAACGGCCTGGGCACCTTCGTGCATGGATGTGATGATGTCCGCCATCTCACTGCGCAACCCGGTGATGCGGTTGCGGATATCGTCCGTCGCACGGGCCGTCTGGTTGGCGAGGTTTTTGACTTCCGAGGCCACAACGGCAAAGCCTTTGCCCGCCTCGCCTGCGCGCGCGGCCTCGATGGTGGCATTCAGCGCCAGCAGGTTGGTCTGCTGCGCAATGGCTTCGATGGATTCGACGATCTGGCCGATCTGGGCGGATGCTTCGTTAAGCGAGTCGACCTTGGCGGTCGCGTCTTCCACAGCACGGGTGATGTGGACCATGCTGTCGTTGGCGCGGTTTGCTGCCTCCAGCCCCTTTTCGGCGGCTTCGCGCATGGCGTTTGCATCCGTCGCGGCGGCTTCTGTCGAATAGGAAATCTCTTGGACGGATGCGACCATCTCTTCGGAAGCGGCTGCGATGGCCTGCGCCCGATTGTTCACTTCCCTTGATTGGCGGGTCATGTCGGCGATGGCGATCATGGATTCGCCGACGGCCTTGGTGGTCTCCACCAGGGATTTCAGTTCGGCTCGCTCCTGAGATTCGATCTCGGCCAGGATGCGGAGATAGGGATCATGTGATTGGGCCGCCCCGGCCAGAAATTCGGTGAACTGCCCGGACCGCAGCAGTGTCAGCAAATCGTCAACGGTCAGCTCTCCGGTCCCGGAGAGAGCCTGAAAATTCGTATCCATGTTTAGAAAACCCCCTAGGAAAACACTCGGCTTCCAACCCCTTTTTATGCTTCGCACATTAGAATATGAATATCAATCGAAATTAGTTTATTGTTACAACACAAAGACAACCGTAGATATATTTTTTTCCGCGACTGAGTGCCCAAGCCTTCGCTTTGGTTTTTCTGGTACAGAGCGACCGGTCGGCATACTGTTTGCGGATGAAAACTGATGCCGTCACCTTCGAAGACATCGCCCAGGCTGCTGTTGACCTTCAGGGCCAGGTCGTGCGCACCCCGACCTTGCCCGCCCCTGCCTTGAGTGACCGTTGTGATAGCGAGATCTTCGTCAAGTTGGAGAATCAACAGATCACGGCCTCTTTCAAGGCGCGTGGTGCTTTCATCAAGCTTTCCAGATTGGCGGCGGAAGGATCGGTAGCTGGCGTCGTTGCCGCATCCGCCGGAAACCATGCCCAGGGTGTTGCCTATCACGCCCGGACACTTGGACTGCCGGCGATCATTGTCATGCCCGCCAATACCCCTTTCGCCAAGGTCAGCCGAACAGAGGCACTGGGTGCCGAAGTGGTGTTGGAAGGCGCGACCTTGAGTGAGGCCAGTGCGGAGGCCGCGCGGATTGTTTCCGAAAAAGGCTATGCCTTCATCCACCCCTATGATGATCCGGACATCATCGCGGGCCAGGGCACGGTCGCGCTGGAAATGCTGGCAGACGAGCCCGGCCTGGAAGCCCTGGTCGTTCCCATCGGCGGCGGCGGGCTGATGGCTGGCATGGCTGTGGCGGCAAAAACCATCAAGCCGGACATCCGTATCATTGGGGTCGAAGTGGAAGGCTATGCCAGCATGACGGCTGCTCTGGCTGGCGAACCTGCACCGAAGACCGTACAGCCCACTTTGGCGGAGGGGATCGCTGTCAAGGATGCAGGCCTTTTGACCCGAGACCTTATCCGGCCTCTGGTGGATGAAATCGTTGTGGTCTCTGAACGCTCGATCGAACACGCCGTACACGAACTGGCGGAAGCTCAGCACCTTGTGGTCGAAGGTGCCGGCTCCGCAGGTTGGGCAGCCGTCCGGGCCAAGCCGCAGGTGGTGGCCGGAATGAAGACCGGGATCGTCATTTGTGGCGGAAACCTGGATGCGCGGCTGCTTGCTTCCGTTCTGTTGCGAGGCCTCGCTTCATCCGGGCGGATCGCCAGGATCAGGATCAAGATCACGGACGCGCCAGGGACGCTGAGTGCCGTTACACGCATTCTGGGAGACGCCGGGGGCAACATTGTCGAGGTCGTGCACCAAAGGCTGTTCCACGACATCCCGGTCAAGCTGGCTGACCTGGATGTGGTCGTGGAGACCCGCGACAAACCCCACGTCGCGCGGCTGTTGAAAGCCTTGTCCAAAGGCGGCTTCGAGGCGCGGGTGTTGTCTTCAACATCGGAAGATGAGTGGCTTTAGGCGAGTTCCTGGTAAGAGCCACCGAAATACATCAGGGGCTTGCCCGCCTTCGGATAGTCAATGCCGATCACCCTGCCCGATTTGATCACGTGGTCGCCGCCGTCCTGTTCGGCATGAGCATCACAGATGATGCGAGCAAGACAGCCATCCAGTAACGGGCATCCATTGGCACCGGTTTCGAACCCCAAATCCCCGAAGCGGTCTTCCGCGCTTCTGGCGAACTGGTTGGACAAGGTCTGTTGATCCGATCCCAGAACGTGGACGGTGAAGGGCCGATCGCCCAGAAAGGCGGGTTCGACAGACGTTCCCCGGCCCAGGCAGAACAGCACAAGCGGCGGGTCGAGCGAGAGTGAAGAGAAGGCATTCACCGTCACTCCGGCGGGCTTCCCATCGGGGAAGGTTCCTGTGATGACGGTCACACCTGTCGCGAAGTGGCCGAGCGCTTTGCGGAAGTCAGCAGGGTCAAAGGTCAAAACCAAGTTCCCGATCAAGAGTTTGCGCATAAGGCGAATGGTGGCGCTTTATACGCAGCAGGCTTGAGTTGACGCAACCGTCGAACTATAGCCTTAAGAGAGCTTTTTCAAAAAAGCTCTTGTGGATTCGCTGGATAGCCCAGGGGAAAGCCCAGGGGAAAGCCCAGGGGAAAGACCAGGGGAAGGACCACGGCTAACGCATGCTTTTCATCGTAGGCTCCATCGTTGTCCTGGTCAGCGTGCTCGGCGGTTATGCGGCGCTCGGCGGTTATCTGTCCGTCCTGTGGCAGCCCTTTGAATATGTCATCATTTTCGGGTCCGGGATCGGTGCCTATATCATCGCCAACCCGCCACATGTCCTGAAGGGAACGCTGAAGGGCTTCGGCGTCTTGATCAAAGGCGCGAAGTACAAGAAGACCCACTATCTGGAACTCCTTGGTGCGCTTTATACGGTCTTTCGCCTTGCCAAGACCAAGGGCGACCTGGCACTCGAACAACATGTCGAGAATGCCTCCGAAAGCCCGTTGTTTCAGCAGTTCCCGACCTTGGCCAATGACCACCATGCTCTCGAATTCCTCTGTGACTATCTGCGCCTTTTGACGCTCGGGACCAGCAATGCCTACGAGGTCGAGGCGATCATTGATGTCGAACTGGAAGAACATCACAACGCCAAGCATGCGGTCTCAGGCGCGATGCAGACCCTGGCCGACTCTTTCCCCGCACTCGGGATCGTCGCCGCCGTCCTCGGCGTGATCAAAACCATGGGTTCGATCACGGAACCGCCGGAGGTCTTGGGCAAGCTGATCGGTGGTGCACTGGTGGGAACCTTCAGCGGTGTCTTCGTCGCCTATGGTTTCGCAGGACCCATGGCGCGATCCATGGAACAGGCGTTCAACGCCGATCACCGCTACCTGGAATGTATCAAGGCGGGTATCCTGGCCCATATGCAGGGGTATGCGCCTCAGGTCTCGGTGGAGTTCGCCCGCAAAACCCTGAGCGACAGCGCCCGCCCCTCCTTCCAGGAGGTCGAGGAAATGGTGCAGTCGCTCTCTGACGGGTAGGCGGAGGCGACGGGTAAGCGGAGGCAACCACCATGGCGGAAGGGGCGACACCCAGCCCGGTCATCATAAAAAAGGTCAAGAAAGGCGGCGGTCATGGCCACCATGGCGGTGCCTGGAAAGTGGCCTACGCCGATTTCGTGACGGCCATGATGGCCTTCTTCCTTTTGCTCTGGCTGCTGAATGCGGTCACCCAGGAGCAACTGGAAGGCATCTCCAATCACTTTGCCCCGGTATCAGCCTCGGACACAACCAGCGGCGCCGGTGGCGTACTCGGTGGTCAGGTGATCGCCGAAGAAGGTGCCATGCCGAACGTGACCTCCCGTCCGTCGGCAACGCTGGATCTGCCGCCGCCGCGCGCGGGGACCGGCGGTGGGCAATCGGACGCCGAAATGGCCGCTGAACAGGCGGAAGCCATCCGTCGTCAACAGGAACAGCAGGATTTTGAGCGGGTCGAGGCGGAATTGCGCCAGGCCATCGCCAGCCTGCCCGATCAAAAGATGGCCGACAGCCTCTTGATCGACAACACGCCGGAAGGATTGCGCATCCAGTTGGTCGATCAGGATGGCCTTGCCATGTTCCCGTCCGGGCGGGCGCAGCTGTTCGAACACACCATGCGGGCGCTGGACCTGGTCGCAGGTGCCATCAACAAGATGCCCCAGGACGTCAAGGTTGCCGGCCACACGGATGCGACTCCCTTCCGCACCCAGACCGGCTACGGCAACTGGGAACTGTCGTCGGACCGGGCCAATTCGGCGCGGCGGTATCTTGAATTCCGGGGTGTGCCCGAAGTGCGATGGGGGCAAGTGGTCGGCAAGGCTGCGACTGAGCCGCTTCTCGTTGCAGATCCGAACAACCAAAGGAACCGCCGCCTTGAGATCGTGCTGTTGCGCGGGACCGGACCGGGGGCTCCCGGTGCCAAATCGGGCTCAGGCGGGCAGAGTGCTCTGCCCGAGGAGGCACTGCCGGGGCTGCGCGCCATCGACCGGGGATCGCGCCAAGAGTTGGAGAACATAACCGGCAAGGGCGGCTCAAACCTTCAGATCGTTCCCTCGGCGCGCTGAGGGCGATATTGGCTCCTCGGGCCTTCAGCCTTTTCATGCTTCCGTCTGATAAGCCCTTCGGCTGCTTGGCAAGAAAATTGGGTTGCGGTAGTCTCCTCAGACAGCCGCGACCCCGCTGACTGTCCTTGGCTTATTTTCCAATCCGGGCAGGTCAGGCCGCCTTGACCCCAATACCGGGGGACCATATTGGAAACCGGGAGTGTGGACCCATCGGAAGCGACATGAACAAGCCCTTCATCGGAACACGTTATTTTTTCGCAACGGCACCACTGCCTTGCCCCTATCTGGCAGGCAAGGTTGAACGCCGGGTGGTGACGGAACTGGCAGGGCGGGATGCTTCGGACCTACATGATAGCCTGTCGCTGGCGGGGTTCCGCCGAAGCCATGGAATCGCCTATTCGCCTGCCTGTCCGGACTGCAATGCCTGTGTTGCCGTCCGAATTCTGGCAAAGGACTTCAAACCGTCGAAGACCCAACGGCGGATTTGGAAACGCAATGCCGATGTCCAGGTCGAATCGGTTGATCGTGTCACTAACGAGCAATACCGCCTGTTCGCGACCTACCAGCAGGGTCGCCACGCGGACGGTGATATGACCAAGATGGACTTTCTCGACTACCAGCGCCTGGTCGAGGAAACGCCGGTCGAGACAACCCTGCTGGAATTTCGTGATCCGGACGGCTCATTGATCGGTGCCTGTCTGACGGATTTTCTGGGCGACGGGCTTTCGGCGGTCTACAGCTTCTATGACAACACGGACCCCAAGCGCAGTCTTGGCAGCTATATGATCATGTGGCTGGTGGACCGCACGGTGCACTTGGGGCTGGACCATACCTACCTCGGCTTTTGGGTCGAGGGCTGCGGCAAGATGGCCTACAAGGTCCGATTCCAGCCGTTGGAGGGCTATACGCCGTCCGGTTGGAAACAGCTGACAGCCGAAGACAGGCTTGCCACCTGGGCAGAGCCCAATCACACGCCTTTTTAAGCGGCGATAACTCCGAAACTCCTTGCCCTTCGACTTTGCCCGGGGCTAGCCTTCCCTTATGCGATAAGGGCTTAGGGCAATTCTGATGCCGGGCCGCAAAAACAATGATCGCACGAGAGCGCGATGCGCCAAATGCCGGGTCACGCGGGTGGCCCGACATTCGACCATCAGGCTCTAGGGAGCCGCCCGCACAAGCAGGGCATAGTCAAGGAGAGACAATCGTGAAACGTCGTAGTTTTCTGAAAGGTGCCGCCGCAGCCGGTGTCGCCGGTGTTGCCGCCGCCAGTTCCTTTCCCAAACCGGCCCTGTCCGATGGCCATATGGAATGGCGCATGGTCACCACCTGGCCGAAGAATTTTCCGGGCCTTGGGACCGGTGCTAATCTTTTGGCGGAATACATTGAAAAAGCTTCCGAAGGCCGCCTGAAGATCAAGGTCTTCGGCGCCGGTGAAATCGTCCCGGCCTTTGAATCCATCGACGCGGTGGCCAGCGGCACGGTCGAGATGGGCCACGGCGCGCCCTATTACTGGAAAGGCAAGGTGGCCGCTTCACAGTTCGTCGCCGCCATGCCCTTCGGCCTGACGGCCCAGGAACAAAACGCCTGGTTCCAATTCGGCGGCGGACAGGCCCTGTCGGATGAGATCTACGCCCAGATGGGGTGCAAGTTCTTCCCCTCGGGCAATACATCGACCCAGATGGGCGGTTGGTTTAACAAAGAAATCAAGAGCTTGTCCGACTATAAGGGTTTGAAGATGCGTATCCCCGGCCTTGGCGGAGAGGTGGTGAAGGCCGCCGGTGGCACGGTGGTCAACCTGCCGGGCGGCGAAATCCCCCCTGCCCTGCAATCCGGGGCCTTGGATGCCACTGAATGGGTGGGGCCCTATAACGACCTGGCCTTCGGCCTCTATAAGGCGGCGAAGTACTATTACTACCCCGGTTGGCACGAGCCCGCCACGGTGCTCGATAACTTCGTCAACCTGGAGAAATTCAATGCTTTGCCGAGCGATCTTCAAGCGATCATCGAGCAAGCCAACCGCTCGGTTAACCAGATGGTCTTGAGCGAATTCATGGCCCGCAACAACGAAGCTCTGGCAACGCTGACGGGTAAGCACGGTGTCGTGCTGAAGAAGTTCCCGGATGAGGTCCTCAACGGTCTCGGTGCGCTGTCCGGGCAGGTCATGAACGACCTCGCCAGTGCGGATCCGCTCAGCCGTAAGGTCATGGACAGCCTGTTGAATTTCCGCGCTAACGCCATTGGCTGGGCCAAAGTGTCCGAACAGGCCTATACGACGGCGCGCCTGCTGCCTTTCACCTACGCTCAGCCCAGCTGAACAGACCCAAAGTGCGCAAATTGGGCGCACAAGAGCCTGATCGAAGAAATCCGAATCACCGGTGGTGATCCGGCTTTCTTCGTGAATCAGTCTCTATCAACGTTTTAGAGGGCGATTCACGCCTTATGCCGAGCCACAAAGTGGCTCGACTTAAGCCGATCGCGCTCTACTCACACCGGAGAGCCGGCGGAACATTTTCCGTCGGCTTTCTTGTATCAGAACAGCACGTCCGGCAGCCAGGTGGCGAGCCCGGGGAACCCGGCGACAAGGGCCAGACCAACGATCTGGATCAGAACAAAGGGGATGACGCCCTTGTAGATGTCCATGGTGGTCACGCTGGGCGGAGCGACGCCCCGCAGGTAGAACAGCGCGAAGCCGAAGGGCGGTGTCAGGAAGCTGGTTTGCAGGTTGATGGCGATCATGACCCCCAGCCAGACCGGACTGATGTCCATCTGCAGCAGAATGGGCCCGATGATCGGCACGACCACAAAGACGATTTCGATGAAATCCAAGAAGAATCCCAAGACGAACATCACCAGCATCACGACCAGCATGGCTGTGAACACACCACCCGGCAGGTTCAGCAGGAAGTGCGCGATGATCTCGTCGCCGCCAAGGCCACGGAAGACCAAGGAAAAGACCGAGGCCCCAAGCAAGATCACAAAGACCATACAGCTGATCTGAAGGGTCGAGCGCATGACATTCTGCAAGATCAACCCCCGGAAAACCCGCGCCAAGGCCACCAGCAACCCCGCCAGCAGGCCCAGGCACATCATCACGGCTGCCCAGAAGGCGATCTGATCGCCTATCGGCACGTCGTCACGCTGCATGCGCAGATCGAACATGACCGTCAGGGTCACCTGTCCCACCAGACAAAGGCCTGCGATGTAGATCGGCAAATTTCCGAAGCGGTCGAGCCGCCGCCCGAGTTCCAGGGGCCAGAACAACGGGTTCATTGTCGGGATGGTCAGCGGGTTTTCGACCGCCAGGTATTCCCTCAGGCCCATATTGCGCCCGGCCAGCAAAAGCGAGCCAACGGACCCCACGGCCGCCGCCTCGGTCGGCGTCGCGACACCGCCCAGGATCGAGCCCAGAACCATGAAGATCAGGATTGCCGGTGGGGCCAGGACGGTCAGAACCTGGGTGCCAAGGTTATCCGGTCTTTCCTCGGGCGGCGGCACCGGACAACTTGAGGGCTGCAGGATGCCCTTGGTCAGCATCCAGAGCATATAGAGTCCGACCAGCATCATGCCCGGAATGAAGGCCCCGGCGAACAGGTCGATGACCGAAACCGGCTCCGGTGCCCAGTTTCCGATGGCACGCTGGGCCTCGGCGTAGGAGCCCTGCAGGATGTCGCCCAACAGAACCAGCACGATCGAGGGCGGGATGATCTGGCCGAGTGTGCCAGAGGCGCAGATCGTACCGCAGGCGAGCTTTGGATCATAGCCCTGCTTCAGCATGCTGGGCAGGCTCAACAGCCCCATGGTGACGACGGTCGCACCGACAATTCCGGTGCTGGCGGCCAGCAACATGCCGACAATAATGACCGAGAGCCCCAGCCCCCCGCGCAGACGACCAAACAGCATCGCCATGGTGCTGAGAAGTTGTTCCGCGATCCGCGCGCGTTCCAACATCACGCCCATAAAGACGAACAAGGGCACGGCGACCAGAACTTCGTTCAGCATGACGCCGAAATATCGGCTGGGCAGTGAACCGAAGAGCCGAAAATCGAAAAGATCCAGGTAGGCCCCGATGCCGGCGAAGGCAAAGGCGGTCCCTGCAAGGGTGAAGGCGACCGGAAAGCCCAGCATCAACAAAGCGCAGACCGAGCCAAACATGATGATCGAGAGGATTTCTGCTTGGAAGAGCTGTTCACTCATGTCTAGCGCCCTCCCCTTCCATGGTCTCCGCCTCGGCCAGGAATGGCCCATACCCGGCGAGCACCAGGCCGGATCGCAGTGCCAAAGCAACAGCCTGCAGGCTCATGAGCCCGGAAAAGACCCAGATCATCGATTTCAGCAGAAACAGCCCCGGCAGGCCCCCTGCTTCACGGCTTTCCTCCAACCCCGCCCAGGATGTCAGGATGTAGCCTGTGGAAACCCAGGCCACCAGGATCAACACCGGCAGCATCAGGAAGCAGACACCGAAGATGTCCACCTTTGCGCGGAACTGTGGGGATGCGCCGCGATAGAGAATATCAACCCGCACGTGCCCGTTATGCAGAAGCGTATAGGCGGCACCGCCCATGAAGACGATGCCGTGCATCCAGACGTAGCTTTCCTGCATGGCGACCCAGCCGATGGAAAAAACATAGCGCAGAATGACCACCGCGAAGGTCACCAGCACCATGGCAAGGGTCAACCAGCTCAAACTTCGACCGACCAGGTCGTTCAGCTTGTCCAGGCTGCGGACGATGATCGCAATCTGTTCCAAGGTGGCTCTGACTCTCAGTTTTTGTCTTTTCGTGCGGGGCCTCTCCCCGGCCCTGCGCTGAAGCAGCCTAGACCTGTGCCTTGTGCCGGGCAAGCCATCCATTCGCTTAACGCGGTTTCCGGAATCTGTGCTAAGCTCAACAAATGCAACGGCTTTAACGGAGAACCGTTATGAGTGACGTGATTGTCCGAAGTGCCCTGGCCGCTAAGACCACGAAGGCCACGGTGGCCCCTGTAGCGACCGGGCAATCCGGTTCGCTCAGCAGTACCCGGCCATCCGCCGCTTCATCAGGCCGGGACACCAATGACGAGACCGGCAATACCGGTCGAGCGCTTGGCGAAGCCGGACCGGATGCGGTGGCCCAGCGGGTCAGCCAGGGCCTGGAACAGGCCCGTGCACGGGCCGATGCACTTGAACAATCGCTCAAGGAAGGAAAGGCGGACCTCGATCGGGATTTCCTGGAGCGGCTGGACAAGCTCTTGGATACCTACCTGCTCTTGGCGACATTCGCCGCAGCACGGGGAGACGGTGGCGGCGTGAAGTGGCTATCCGAACAGGCGGCTCGCTTTGCCGGAGATGCGCCGGAACGGCTCCAAAGGATCGGCGAGGTCGCGCAGACGAACGCCGAGACCAAGGAGGGGGACCCCCTTGGGCCACTGACGAGGATCAGCACGTCGATCTCGGTGAAGCTTCTGGCCCTTTCCTATCGCGCAGATGCGGCTCCGGGCGGCGAGGCCGATCGGGAAGCGGTTGAATTGCGAGAGCTGGCCTTTGCGACCGACAAGGCGGGTGAAACCGGTCCCGCCCGGGTCAGCCCCGATACGGTGGCGGATTTACTGAGAAAAGCGGCTGAGTCGGTGGGGATTTCGAGAGAAGACCTGACGGCCAAGCTCTCCTCTCGGCAGCCGGCCAATGCCGTCTTCGTTTCCGAGCAGGTTTAAGACGACATAAACCTAACCGCGATACCTTTACCTCAATATCCTGAATGCCATGTATTGCTTGTGTGCCGATGGCAACGAATGATGACATGGCAGCCCCACATTGAGTTCGGACGAATGATGGAGTGATACGAGTTCATGGAATCCATTCTGATCTCCATTGACTACAAAGACCCCCTCTGGATCGCCATCGCCTTCGGCTTCGGGCTTATCGTCAAGCAGTTCAAACTGCCGCCCATGGTGGGCTTTCTGGTTGCAGGTTTTATTCTTCATCTGCTGGGGGCGGAAGGTGACCAGTTCCTGTCTGCCATTGCGGACCTCGGCGTCACGCTCTTGCTGTTCACAATCGGCTTGAAACTGCGGCTTGGTTCCCTGCTCCGACCGGAAATCTGGGCCACGACCCTCGCGCATATGGGCGTCACCATTGTGGTGATCACGGCTTTCCTGATGTCACTCGGGTTCATGGGGGCCGCGCTTTTTGCCGATTTGGACTTTTTGACAGCGATCATCGTGGCCTTTGCTTTGTCGTTTTCGTCCACTGTGTTCGCGGTCAAGACCCTGGAAGACCGCGGTGCCCTGGCCTCGCGCTATGGTCAGGTGGCCATTGGCGTGCTGGTGATGCAGGACATCGCGGCTGTACTCTTTCTTGCCATTTCGGCCGGAAAAATCCCCTCCCCCTGGGCGCTGGGCCTTTTGTTGCTGATCCCGGCGCGCCATCTGCTGGGCCGCATGATGGAGATGAGCGGGCACAGGGAACTGCTGGCCGTCTTCGGCTTCGTCATGGCCCTTGGCGGCGCTGCCCTGTTTGAAATGGTCGGCATGAAGGGCGATCTCGGCGCACTGATCTTCGGGGTTTTGCTGGCCAGTCACCGGCAGGCGAGCGAGCTTGCTAAGCAGCTCCTCGGGTTCAAGGACGTCTTCTTGGTCTGCTTTTTCCTGACCATCGGCCTGACCGGCCTGCCCACCTGGGAAACGGCTATCGCAGCCGGTCTGTTGCTATTGTTGCTTCCCTTCAAGGCCTTCGGGTTTTTCTGGCTGTTGGCAAGGTTCCGACTGAGAGCCCGCCCGGCGACACTGTCGGGCCTTGTCCTGGGGAACTATTCGGAATTCGGCTTGATCGTCGGTGCCATCGCCATCAGTGCCGGCTGGTTGCAAAATGAATGGCTGACGGCGATCGCCCTCGCGCTGTCGGCCTCTTTCGTCGTCGCCTCCCCGCTGAACGCCCTGGCGGATACTATCTACACCCGATATCGCGACCGGCTGCGTTCCTTCGAGAGCGCCAAGCGTCTGCCCGGAGACGATGACATCAAGCTCAGCGGCAACCGGATTCTGGTCTTCGGCATGGGGCGCGTGGGGCGGGCGGCCTATGATCAGATGCGCGAATTCGTCGAAGACCGCATCACCGGCATCGACCTGGACCACGAAGAAGTCGCCCGCCATTGTGATGAAGGTCGCCGCGTCGTGCATGGCGACGCCACCAACCCGGAATTCTGGTCTCGCGTGGACAATCGGCACGAGGACCTGGAACTGATTCTGCTCGCCATGCCCTTCCACGATGCCAACATCCAGGCAGCCGAACGTCTGCGCGAACGCGGCTTCACCGGCCCCATCGTCTCCACAGCGCTTTATCCTGACCAGGTGGAAAGTCTGAAGGAACATGGCGTGACCGAGGTGTTCAACATCTACGCGGAAGCGGGGTCCGGGGCGGCGGCGAAGATGATCGACTTTGTCCAGCAAGAAAACGAAGCCGAGGCTGAGGCTGAGGCAAAAGCCTGACCCGCCATTCGAATCATGGACCCCGAAATCAGAACAGTCGGATGTGCGGATTTGGCTTATCTCAGCCTGATCTGCATGCGCTCGAAGGCTCATTGGGGGTACGACGAACACTTTCTCCGCCAATGCCTCGACGACCTGACGTTCACGAAATCGGAGCTCGCTGATACCGACATTGCCTGCGCGGTTGTCGGCGAACGTCCCGCCGGTGTCGCGCAGATCTCTATGTCCGGTGGGGAAGCCTGCTTATGGAAGCTCTTTATTGATCCCCCGTACATGGGAACGGGATTGGGCAGCCTTCTCTTCGATTGGGCGGTCGCCGTATCGAAGCGAAAAGGGGCATTCAACCTGACCTTGGATGCCGATCCCTTTGCAGCCTCATTTTATGAGCACAAAGGGGCCCGGCGCGAGGGTGTCGCGCCCTCGACGGCCGTTCCCGGGCGTCTTCTGCCAAGGTACATTTTTCGCCTTCAGGGTCTGATTTAAGCGGGAAACTGATCGACAGATTGGAGCCCTTCAACTTGCCACGGTTTGGAAAAGCTCGGGTCTGTTGGCCTTGCTGTCTTGCGTTCTCGAAGAGGTATCACAAGAGCAAATACCCTTGCCCAGCCGCAGGGTCCCATTGTCGAAAACCACAGCGTCACGGCGCTCAGAAGTCCTCGATTTAGCTTCTGATACCGATTGAAAAATCGAACTAGATAGGTTGGCGAAGCTAATCATGTTTCGCCTGTTTCAACGCCAGGGACAAGGTGCAGACCAAGCCATTATTGTTAACGTCAATGACCGGACTGGAAGGGCAATGTCCGGAGGGAAGACGGCCTGAAGATTTTCCTGTCTGCGAACAAGATTGGCATCGGTGCTGTGAAACATCAACGCGACACGGGATAAGGGCGATCCATAGAAGCCACTATATCTTGATTTCTTGCCCGCCGACATTTGTGCCATGAAGGCACAAATAAATCCAAGCCAAGCTTGGCTCGCTGCCCGTTAAAATCCGCTTAAAAACAATTGGACCGATTGAAACCCTGCGGTGCCATGGCACCGGCTCCCGCCCGCGTTCCCATCCAGCGGCGGATATCGGTCTCCGTGCGGGTGCGCCCGTCCGGGGTTTGCCAGGTCAGGCCTTCTTCCATTTTCAGGGTCTTGATGTCCGACAGGCCGCCATCCTTGTAACGCTGAAGGTAGAGCCCCTTGCCGCGGGTCATGTTCGGCAACTGGTCAAGCGGGAAGATCAGAATCTTCCGGTTCTCACCCACGATGGCGACCATATCGGCCCCTTCCGTGACGAAAGCCACCGCTTTCGCCTCCGCTCCGCCGGAGACGTTGAGGACCTGCTTGCCGGCACGGGTTTGGGCGATGATGTCTTTTTCGAACACCCGGAAGCCCCTGCCCTCGTCCGAGGCAACCAGCAACTCGCGGTTCGGATCGTGTACGAGGATCGTGACTAGGTCCGCCTCATTCGGCAGGTCGACCATCAGGCGCACCGGTTCCCCATGGCCGCGTCCGCCCGGTAATTTATCGCAGCCGAGCGTGTAAAAGCGGCCGTTGGTGGCAAAGACCAGAAGTTTGTCCGTGGTCTGAGCCTTCAATGCGAAGCGGCCCTTGTCGCCGTCCTTGAACTTCAGGTTCGAAACGTCGTCCAGGTGACCTTTCACGGCCCGGATCCAACCCTTGGCGGAACAGACCACCGTGATCGGTTCACGTTCGATCATGGCTTCCAAGGGGACGTCTATGTCGGCGGGGGCATCGCCGATGTCGGTGCGCCGTCTTCCGAGCTCAGTCAATTGGCTGAAGGCCTTCTTGGTCTCGGCGATTTGGGCCGAAATGGCTTTCCAGCGGAGGTCCTCGTCACCCAGAAGCGCTTCGATCTCGGCCTTTTCCGCTGAAAGCGCCTCGTGCTCCTTCTTGATCTCGATTTCCTCGAGCTTGCGCAACTGGCGCAGCCGCATGTTCAGGATCGCATCGGCCTGAACATCGGTCAGGTCGAAGGTCACCATCAAAGAGGCCTTGGCGTCGTCCTCTTCGCGGATGATGCGGATCACTTCGTCGAGGTTGAGATAGGCGATCAGGAAGCCCGCCAGGATTTCCAGGCGGCGCTCGATCTTGGCCAGCCGGTGCCGACTGCGCCGCACCAACACCTCGTGGCGATGATCCAGATAGGCCTGCAGGGCGTCTCGCAGGCTCATCACGCGGGGCGTGTTGTCCTTGTCCAGGACGTTCAGGTTCAGGCCGAAACGGGTCTCGAAATCGGTCAGCTTGAACAGCTGCTCCATCAGCATTTCCGGCTCGACCGTGCGACTTTTGGGCTCGAGGACGATGCGGACATCTTCCGAGCTCTCGTCGCGAATGTCCTCCAGGAAGGGCAGCTTTTTCGACTGGAGAAGCTCGGCGATGCGTTCGATCAGCCTTGCCTTCTGCACCTGGTACGGAATTTCCGTGACGATGATCTGGTAGCGACCCTGGGAGAGCTTTTCGACCTCCCAGCGCGCGCGAAGCCGAAACCCGCCCCGGCCTGTCCTGTAGGCTTCGATGACGTTCTCGCGGGACTCGACCAGGACGCCACCGGTCGGGAAATCCGGGCCAGGAATCATTTCGACCAGCTTTTCGATGCCGGCATTCGGGTGCCGGATCAGGTGCATCAACCCTGAGCAAAGCTCGGCCACGTTATGCGGCGGGATGTTGGTGGCCATGCCCACCGCGATACCGCTGGAACCATTCGCCAACAGGTTCGGGAAACCGGCGGGCAGGACCATCGGTTCGTCGTCTTCGCCATCGTATGTGGGCCGAAAATCGACGGCATCCTCGTCGATCCCTTCCAGCAGGCGCATGGCGGCATCGGTCATGCGGGCTTCGGTGTATCGCATGGCGGCTGCGTTATCGCCGTCCACATTGCCGAAGTTCCCCTGCCCGTCGACCAGCGGATAGCGAACAGCAAAGCTCTGCGCCAGGCGGACCATGGCGTCATAGACCGACTGGTCGCCGTGCGGGTGATACTTACCAATCACGTCGCCGACAACGCGGGCGCATTTCTTGAATCCCTTGTCCGGGTCGAGCCGCAGTTGCCGCATGGCAAAGAGCACGCGGCGGTGCACCGGTTTCAGCCCATCGCGCACATCCGGCAGGGCGCGACTGCCAATCGTCGACAACGCATAGGCCAGGTAGCGTTCGGAGAGAGCTTCTGCCAGAGCGGTATTGCGGATGGAGCCGGGCTCGTCATCCGGCGGCGGCGGATCGGCGGGAATATCGTTCATCGGGCGGACCCTTTTCAAGACAGCCCCAGGGGCCGCCACTTGAAAAATCGTGGTTAAGAAAGATCGTTAATGTTCGATCATCGTTCCTGTTAGCCGTCACTTTGCGCGAAAAGCCCCGATTCGGTCAAACCCGGTAAGACCCAAGTTATCCACCGTTTGCCATCACTTTCGCAGCGCTGAGCCTTCGGATATAGGTTGCCCGGCTTTCCGGCAGGGTGGCACCCTGAAACGAACCATGGGTCGAAGCATTGGCATGCCCCTGGTCCACCGCTTTTTGCAGGAAGAAGCCTGTAAGCTTGAGCCCTTGCAGGACCGCAGGCAGATCGGTATCCACCTCGCCGGAGATCAGGAAACCCGGCAGCGGCAGGAGCCGGTCGGCATAGGCCGCGCCGGCCCCGCGGGAGACCGCCCGACCGGATTTCGGCGAGACCCAGACCAGGTCTTCGCGCTGCCCCGTCGCCGCACATTCGCTGAAGTCGAGGCCGAAGCCCAATTCAGCCAGAAGACCCAGTTCGAATCTCACCAGCAAGGCACCCCAGTCGCGACCGCCCTCGAGGTGCTTCAGGCCCTCCAGAAGAGCCAGAAGCCCGTTGAAGACAGCAACATGGGGTTCTCTCTCCGGCAGGACCTTGTTGACCAGGGCCGTCACGGCATTCAACCCGGCAAGAGCCAGGGCCTCATCCAGATGGGCGGCACCAAGGGCCTCTCCCGGTTCCAGTTGGTAGCTGCCCAGTTGGTCTGCCAGCCGACCTTTCCAGACGGCTGAAACGCGGGTCCCCGGTTCCAACGCGCCAGAACCCCTCGCCCGCGCCTTCAGCCCGCGCACAAGCCCCGCGTGCCGCCCGTGATCCCGGGTCAGCAAGGTCACGACTGCCTTGCCTTCGCCATGCTTGCGGGTGGTGAGAACGATGCCCTGATCACGCCATTCCATCGCCGCAGCATGCCAAAGCCGTTGCCGGACGGAAAGAGCCCTAACGTTGGCGGTGCAGGTGCTGCAGGATTTCCTTGTCGGAGAGCATGATGTGGCGAACGACCCAGAGGCGGAGGTAAGCCAGAACCGCCTTCAGATCGCTTGCGGTCGAGTCCGGAGATAGATCATTTGCCACTTCCCCGGCTTCCTTGAGAAGCCGACGATGCTGAGTGATGTGAGCTTCCAGACCCGGAAGGTCGATGTTCTGCATCAACTGTTCTTCGCGCTGGAAGTGGGCCTGGGTATGTGCGGCAAGGGCCTGATAAGCTTCAACGATTTCTTCAAACCGCCCGCCGGACTCACAGGTGTCCACCAAGACATTGAACAGGCGAAACAGGTCCTGATGATCCTTGTCGATACTGATGATATCGACAGAGAATTCTTCCGACCATTCCAGATGGCCGACATCTCCAGACCCGCGTTCCGCTGCGACCGTCATGGGACGGAATTCCGTTATCTCAACCCGAAAGACAAAAGCAAAGGAGGCTGCGAATCGCAGCTTTTCCCCTACATAACCAACCCGTCATAAAAGATACCGAAATTCCGCCTTAGCGCAATACTCGATAAAGCCATAAGCGGTGGAAGGTTACGGTAGATAGAATATTAGGACGGTTTTTCTAAAATGAGGGCTTGTGCCAAGTCCTTGATGCTCAGGACGGCCACAAGATGATCGCCCGATGTCGCATCCTCTTTCGCAATACCGTCAC
Organism: Magnetovibrionaceae bacterium; assembly: GCA_049603795.1. GTDB lineage: Bacteria > Pseudomonadota > Alphaproteobacteria > Rhodospirillales > JBMYSY01 > JBMYSY01. Next base: position 119,111 of record JBMYSY010000009.1, on the reverse strand, counting down.
GAACCACCGGCATGTGTCGAAATCCCTGACCCAGCATCGTCGCCAACACATCTGCCGCCTCGTCATCCTGCGTGCAGGTGCGCAGCCTTGTGGTCGCGTACTGCCCGATGGATAGGTCTGCGACTTCGTAGGGGTATTCGGATATGGCCCGCATAACATCGCGTTCGGACAGGAGGCCGACCATGGAAGAACCATCCGGCCCGACGACCGCGACCGCCCCGATCCTATTTTCGACCATGCGGTTTGCGACCGTCCGGATGGTCTCGTCCACCTTCGCGGTTATGGCTTTCCGTTGAAATCTTTCGATCAGGTCGCGAACTTTCATCGCCTTACCCCAATGTGTTGCTTTTCTTAGCGCAGAGAGTCGCGAGAAAGCTGTTTGAGGTCAAGGATTAACGATCTTTTTTGATGTGACGGCTCTCACGGAAGTGGGGAATTGCGTTCTACCTCATTACACCTGGCGGCGTGCGCTGCGTTAACCATGTTTGCGTGGGCGTGATCGGGAAATCGTGCCACAATCCCCCTGATTGGATTCTTCGCCTTCTGTGGGCCTGCTGTGGATGGGACCTGTGACGATTCGCGCCTTCAAGATGATCGAAAACCTGGACGCCCTGTTTGAAGATGCTCTCCGCCACCATCGGGCGGACCGGCTTGGCGAGGCGGCAAGGCTGTATGACCGCATTCTGGCGGTGGAGCCGGAACATGCGGAGGCCCTGCACCTGAAAGGCCTCGCGACTTTCCAATCCGGGCGGGAGGAACAGGGGCTGGAACTGGTTGAACGGGCTGTGACTCTTCAGCCGATGAATCCCGGCTACCAGGCCAACCTGGGCAGGATCGCCAAGGAGACCGGTCGGCTGGAGCAATCGATTGCCGCCTTCAGTGCCTCCCTCGCCTTCCAACCGGACCAACCGGGCCTTTGGGGGGATCTGTCCGGTGCCTTGTTGGACCTGGACCGCTTCGAACAGGCCGTTTCTGCCGCCAGGCGCGGCCTTGCACTGACAGAAGAACTCTTTGCCGGCTGGTACAACATGGGCCAGGCGCTCGCCAACATGGGCGAGTTTGAAGAGGCGGCGGATGCCCTCGCCCAGGCGCTTCGGGTTGATGATCGCTCGCCGGCGACCTACGGGGCTTATGGGTTGGTCCTGGCCCGGCTCGGTCGGGTCAAGGAGGCCGCCGATGCCTTCGGTCAGGCCGTGGAACGCGCACCCGACCAACCGGCCTATGTCTATAATCACGCCCATGCCCTGCAGGACAGCGGGGATCTGGTGGGGGCCGAGAAAGCCTATCTGCGGGTCATCCAACTCGCACCCGGCAACGGTGGAGCCTGGAACAATCTGGGCGTAGTCCGCCTGTTTGCCGGTCGGTTCGAAGATGCTGCCGATGCTTTTGCCCGAGCACTTCTCGCCGACGGAACCCATGGCACGGCCCGCGTGAACCGGGCCCAGGCTCTTCAGGGTCTTGGTCGTCACGAAGAAGCCCTGGCAGAACTGGACGTCGTTCTGGCCGAAAACGGCGAGGACCTGCATGCGGCGAGCGTCAGGGCGGGGCTCCTGGTTGCGCTGGGCGGCGCAGAAGAGGCCGTCGCCGGGCTGAAGCCCCTATGTTCCCTGGCGGATGAAGATCCCTCGTTCTGGACGGCATTGGGCTGCGCCGAAGCCGCCAGGCCCGACCTTGACGCCGCCGATCGGGCCTTTGATCGCGCCTTGGCCATAACACCGGACCACGCGGATGCCCGCATCAACAAGGCCATGACGGCTTTGCTCCGCGGCGACCTGCAGTCCGGCTGGAGCGGATTCGAGGCGCGCTACAGTTTGGAACGGCTGCGCCACCGTCTGCCGACGGCGGGCCTGCCGCGTTGGACGGGTAAGGCCTGCTCCGGCAAACGCCTGGCCATTCTCGCTGAACAGGGCTTTGGGGATACGCTCCAGATGATCCGTTTCCTGGCTCCGGCCTTGCAGCGGGCGGAAGCGCGGGGCGTCTTGCATGTGCCGAATGCCCTGGTTCCGCTCTTGAAAGGAACACCGGGCCTGGAGGTTGTCGGAAAAACAGAGCCTTTGCCCGCAGCTGATTTGGAAATCCCGCTGATGAGCCTTCCCGGTCTGTTTGATGCCGGAGAGTCTGATCTGATGGGTGAAGAGCCCTACCTTTCTGCTCCTCTGGCCGCCCGGACCCGCTGGGCGGAGCGGTTCTCAAACGATGAGGCGCTGAAGGTCGGTTTCGCCTGGTCGGGAAATCCGCGCCAAGCCAATGACCGAAACCGATCCTTGGCCGACGCCCGCATGTTGGCTCCCCTGGTCGGCATGGAAGGGATTCTGGCCTATGGTCTGCAGGTCGGGGCCGTCGCCGGGGACCTGACGGCGCTGGAAGACCTGGGGCTGCGTGATCTCTCCAGCGAATTGACCGATTTCGCCGAGACGGCGGCGGTTCTCGAACAGCTCGATCTGGTGATCACGGTTGATTCCGCCGTGGCCCATCTGGCCGGCGCTTTGGGTAAGCCGATCTGGGTGATGCTGTGCCGCGTGCCCGATTGGCGATGGCAGTTGGACCGTGCGGATTGCCCTTGGTATGGCTCTGCACGCCTGTTCCGTCAGTCCAACGCACAAGACTGGAAGCCGGTGGTTGAAGAGGTCAGGCAGGCCCTTCAGGCCCAAGTGACCCTCAGGCGTTGAAGTCGAGGCCCATTTCCCGGTAGCGTTCCGGGTCGTTCTCCCAGCCGTCGCGCACTTTCACAAACAAAAACAGGTGGATGCGGCGTTCCAGCAATTCTTCAAGCTCTTTGCGGGCTGCGCCGCCCAGGGCTTTGATCCTTTTGCCGCCCTTGCCGAGAACAATGGCCTTCTGGCTGTCCCGCTCGACGTAGATCACCTGCTCAATCCGTGCACTGCCGTCTTTCTGTTCGGTCCAGGCTTCCGTTTCCACCGTGGCCCGGTAGGGAAGTTCCTGTTGCAGCTGGAGATAAAGTTTTTCGCGGGTGATCTCGCTGGCCAGAAGCCGCTGTGGCATGTCGGATATCTGGTCTTCCGGATAGTGCCAGGGGCCTGGCGGTGTTGAGGCGGCTAGGTTCTCCAGCAGGTCACCCACCCCGTCCCCGGTCAGGGCTGAAACCATGAAGACATCGCCGAACAGGTCCCCTACACCCAACTGGGCGGCCAGTTCCAGCAGCTTGTCTTTCTGGACCAGATCGACCTTGTTCAGGATTAGGCCCGGTTTCATTGCTTTTGGGTGTTGGCGCTTAGCCAGTGTTTCGATAATGCGGGTGACATCTTGCGAAATACCTTGGCGTGCGTCCACCAGGACGAGGACGCGGTCGGCCTCCCCCGCCCCGTCCCAGGCGGCGCGGACCATGGACCGGTCGAGGCGTCGGCGGGGGGCGAAAATTCCGGGGGTATCAACAAAGGCAATCTGAACCGCCCCTTCCAGCCAGATGCCGAGAACGCGCGAACGCGTGGTCTGCACCTTGGGGCTGACGATGGAGACCTTGGTTCCGATGATGCGATTCAACAGGGTCGACTTCCCGGCATTCGGTGCCCCGATCAGGGAAACAACGCCAAACCGGCTGTCGGCGGGACCAAAGCCGCTGAGAGGCCCATCCGTCATGTTTTGAGATCCCCTGCCGAGAGTTGATCCAGCAGTTCTGCAGCTGCGGCTTGTTCCGCCGCGCGCTTGGACGGGCCTTCCGCCTCTGCCCTGTGTTTGCCGCCAAGGTCGACCCGCATGGTGAAGACCGGCGCATGATCCGGGCCGGACCGGTTGACGGCGCTGTAGGCCGGCAGACCGAGGCCTCTTGCCTGGGCCCATTCCTGCAGGCTCGTCTTGGCATCGCGCGGCGGTGTCGGGTTTTCCTCGATCAGTAACTGCCAGCGCTGGCGAACGAATTCCCCGGCAACGATGATACCGCCGTCGAGGTAGAGTGCGGCGATGACCGCCTCGCAGGTGTCGGCCAACAGGGCTGGGTTTTCCAGGCTCCCCGCCCCCTCTTCGCCCGCTGACATCAACATGAAGCGGTCCAGGCCCAGTTCGCTGGCCACACGGGCCAAGGTGTCACGGCGCACAAGCGCCGCGTGGCGCCGGGTGAGCGCACCTTCGTTTTCATTCGGGAAGCGATCAAAAAGCAAGCGGGCGACAATCAAACCCAATACCCGGTCGCCGAGAAACTCCAGACGCTCATAGGAGAAGGGCCTACCGCGACGGGTTTCGTTCATGCTGGAATGGGTCATCGCCTGACGCAGCAGATCGCGGCTCTTGAAGCTGTGTCCGAGAACGGCTTCCAGTTCCTCTGCGCGTTGGTCGTCAAAGCTTTCCATGGCCGGGGAAGCCTATTCTATACCGTTGAACAGCCGGTCCGTCCGCACCGTTGTCGGCCAATTCCAGAATTGCCAGAACTCCCCACCCTCGATCGAGAAGAACAGGAACTCGGCCCGGCCCACCAGGTTGACGCGCGGGATGAAGCCCACGGTCTTGAAGCGGCTGTCCGTGGAATTGTCGCGGTTGTCGCCCATGGCAAAAAACTGGCCTTGGGGGACGCGGAATTCCGGCGTGTTGTCACCCACCCGGTTGTCACCGTTTTCCATGATCAGGTGGGTTTTGCCGTTGGGCAGGGTTTCTTCGTAGACCTGGAACCGGGCGTAGCTGCCGAGGTCGGTCTCGATCAAGGCATCATCCAGTCGGCGGCGTTCGACGGCCTTGCCGTTGATGTGCAGGATTCCACCTTTGACCTGGATGGTATCGCCGGGCAGACCGACGATCCGCTTGATGAAGTCGGTTGCGTTGTCCTGTGGTGTCTTGAAGACCACCACATCGCCCCGTTCAGGGTCGGACCCCAGAATACGTCCCGGTATCAGGGGCAGGCCAAACGGCAGGGAATAACGGCTGTAACCGTATGAAAATTTTGAAACGAACAGATAGTCGCCGACCAGAAGCGTCGGAATCATCGAACCCGAGGGGATGTTGAATGGCTCGTAGCCGACGGTTCGCACCACGATGGCGATGACGACGGCCAGGGCGACGGTTTTTAGGGTCTCGAAGAGGCCGTCTTGTCTGGGCTCTGACATGAACAAAATCAACTGAATAGAGGAAGAGCACCCGGCCGGTGTCCGGGTTCGCGACGATGCGCGCGATCAAGCCAGCGAGCGCCGCTTTAGTCAAGGTCAAGCTGCAATCAGCGACCCGGCGGGATGGCGGAAATAATCACCATGGCATGTGCCATCGGGTCTTCATCGGTCATGGAGACATCCAGGCGAGCGACCATGCCTACCGGTGTCAGATGGGCCAGACGCTCAGCGGCACCGCCGTGGACGGTAATCAGCGGCTGGCCTGTGGGAAGGCTGGAGGTGCGCAGGTCCCGCCAGTAGACACCCATTCGAAAGCCGGTACCCAGCGCTTTGGCGCAGGCTTCCTTGGCCGCGAAACGCTGGGCATAGGCACCGAGACGCGCCCTGCCCGCACGTCGTTCACAGCGCGCCTGTTCTTCTTCCGTGAACAAGCGGTCTCGGAACCGTTGGCCGAAGCGGTCCAGTGTTTCGGCGATCCGGTTCATGTCACAGAGGTCCGTGCCGATACCGAGGATCAGCGCGGGCGGCAGAGCGATCATCAGGCCGCCCGATGATCGGCGTCCGCGCGCGCCCGGTCCATGAGGCTGCGCATACGGCGAATGGCTGAATCAAGGCCACCGAAGATGGCTTCACCCACCAGGAAATGTCCGATGTTCAACTCGGCGATCTCCGGCATGGCGGCGACCGGCTCCACGGTCTCGAAGGTCAGTCCGTGCCCGGCATGGCATTCCAGGCCGATAGCTGCCGCATGCCGAGCGGCCTCCCGGATGCGGGTCAACTCGGACGCCCGGGCCTCGCCCGTCTTTTCGCAATAGGCACCGGTGTGAAGCTCGACAACAGGCGCGCCCAACTTGGCGGCCTGATCCAACTGCGCCGGGTCGGGCTCGATGAAGCAGGAAACACGGATGCCGGCCTCGACCAGTGCCGCGACCACGGGCTTGATTGTCGCTTCCCCGCCGATCAGGTCCAGGCCGCCTTCGGTCGTTCGTTCCTCGCGCTTTTCAGGGACGATGCAGGCGGCATGGGGTTTGTGGCGCAGCGCGATTTCCAGCATCTCCTGAGTTGGGGCCATTTCCAGGTTCAACGGGACAGTCAGGGCAACAACAAGGCGATTGATGTCTTCGTCCGAGATGTGGCGGCGGTCCTCGCGCAAGTGGGCGGTAATGCCGTCGCACCCCGCCTCGACCGCCATGAAGGCGGCGCGGACAGGATCGGGATGACGACCGCCGCGGGCGTTGCGGATGGTTGCCACATGGTCGATGTTCACACCAAGACGGAGCGGCTGAGACATGAGGACTTCCTCTCCCAAGCTAGGACGAATCAGGCGGCGTTGCGTTCCCGGTTCGCTTGCCGACGTTCCACCCGGCGGCTCTGATAGCGGGCCACCATGGTTCGGAGCGGCAGATAAAACACAATCCAGACAACAACGAAAGTCGGCAATCCGCCGATGAACATGGGCCAGAACACGGGCCAGACGGTTTCCAGAAGATATTGGCCTTCCAAAGCCATGACCGAGTCAATCATATCCTGGAAAAAGGTCTCAAAGTTGACGGCTTCCGGCGTTGCCCCACCGTGGCCCAAGAGCCAGTGGCCGAGTTCATAGATCCAGATCCAGATAAACGGGAAGGTCCAGGGGTTGCCCACCACCGTTCCGATGGCAGCGGCCAGGGCATTGCCGCGGGTCGCCCAGGAAAAAAGCGCGGCAATGATGATGTGGAAGCCCATGAAGGGCGTAAACGAGATCGCCGCACCATGCGCGAAACCACAGGCGATGCCATGCGGTGTGCCCGGCAATCGACCGAGCCGGTGCTTGAAATAGGTTAATGTCCTCGACCAGCCGAGAGAGGGCCAGATGACGTTACGGACCCGGTCGCCCAAGGCCGGCTTTTCTCGGCGACGAAACATCCAAGCTATGCCAACGAAACCGCTGGCTCCCCTCCCCCAGAAACAAGCCTTTCAACAAGGTTATGGCGCTATCCGCGCGCTCGTTCAATGGCATTGATTTCCGGCGAGGCTCGCAGCGCCGCGATTATGTCGGTCAGGTGGCGAACGTCCGCCACTTCGATATCGATCAGCAGATCAAAGAAATCCTGGCTGCGGTCAGTGATCTTCAGATTGGTGATATTGCCTTCGTGCTTGCCGATCACCAGGGAAATGGACCCCAGTGTCCCCGGTTCGTTCACGACGGTCAGCGTGATCCGCCCGACATGGCGTTGGTTCAGGTCGTCTTCCAGGTCCCAGGACAGATCCAGCCAGCGTTCAGGCTGATCCACGAAGACTTCCAGTTGCTCGCAATCGATGGTGTGGATCGACACACCCTTGCCGGTCTGAATGATCCCGACGATGCGATCCCCCGGAAGCGGATGGCAGCAACCGGCATAGTGCACCGCCATGCCATCGATCAGGCCCCGGATCGGAATACCCTTTTCGCCGGTTTTCCGGTTGGCGATGCGACGACGGGCCTTGGCGATGGGGACGACGTTTTTCAGCAGGTTGCGCCGTTTTGTGCCCGGGTAGACCGCTTCCAGTACGTCGCGCCCCGAGGTATGCCCTGCGCCAACCTGGGCACAGAGATCTTCGATGCTGTTCTGCCGGAAGATCTTCAAGACCCCTTCAAGACCCTTGTCGGACAGATTGTAGCCTTCGTCGGTGAAGGATTTTTTGAGGATTTCGCGGCCCAACTGCACGTATTCGCCTTTCGCCTGGGCATTGATGAAGCGGCGGATCCGCGCGCGCGCCTTGCCGGTCACGACAAACCGTTCCCAGGTGGGTGAAGGTGTCTGTGCCTTGGAGGTCAGAATGTCCACCTGATCGCCGTTGGAAAGCGTGGTGCGCAGCGGCACCATGCGCCCATTGACGCGGCAGCCGACGCAGGTATCCCCCACTTCCGAGTGGACCGCATAGGCGAAATCGACCGGTGTGGCACCGCCCGGCAGGCTGATCAGGTCCCCCTTCGGCGTGAAGCAGAAAACCTGGTCCTGGAACATTTCGAGCTTGGTGTGCTCCAGGAACTCCTCCGGCCCCTCGGCGTGTTCCAGAATGTCCAGCAATTGGCGGAGCCAGTGATACTGCTTGCCTTCCTGCTGGCGGTCGGGACCCTGCTTATAGATCCAGTGAGCGGCCACGCCGTTTTCGGCCACATCGTGCATCTCGTGTGTGCGGATCTGGACCTCGATCCTGTGCTGATGCGGGCCGATGATACCGGTGTGGAGCGATCGGTAGCCATTGGGCTTGGGTGTCGAGATGTAGTCCTTGAAGCGAGAGGGTACGACCGAATAGGCCCCATGGATCACACCCAGCGCCGTGTAACAGGACGGGATGTCATCGACCATGACCCGGAAGGCCATGATGTCGGCTAGCTGTTCGAAGCTGACATCCTTGCGCTGCATCTTTCGCCAGATCGAAAACGGCGATTTTTCGCGACCGTATACCACGGCGTCCAGCCCGCCGTCAGAGAGCGTACCGCGCAACTCGGCCTCGATTGCCTCGACCATCGGTGCGCCATGTTCGCGCAGGAACTCCAGGCGCGCCAGGATGGAGCCGCGCGCGTCCGGATTGATCTCGGCAAAGGCCAGATCCTCGAGTTCCTGCTTCATCTCCTGCATGCCGATGCGTTCGGCCAGGGGGGCGAAGATTTCCAGGGTTTCCGTCGCGATCCGGCGACGTTTTTCGGGCTTCTTGACGTAGTGAAGCGTGCGCATGTTGTGCAGCCGGTCCGCCAACTTGACCAGCAGTACGCGGATATCTTCCGACATGGCCAGCAGGAGCTTGCGGAAGTTCTCCGCCTGCTTCTGGTGGTCCGAGACCATCTCGATCCGGGTCAGTTTGGTGACGCCGTCCACCAGCCTGGCGACCCCGTCGCCGAAGTGGTGGTTGATGTCTTCGTAAGTGACTTCGGTATCTTCGATCGTGTCGTGCAGCAGGGCGGTGATGATCGAATCCGCATCCAGGCGATAGCCCGTCAGAATGCCCGCAACTTCCAGCGGGTGTGAAAAATAGGGATCGCCGGAAGCCCGCATCTGGGAGCCATGGGCGCGCATGGCAAAGACATAGGCGCTGTTCAGCGCGTCCTCGTCAGCGGAGGGGTCGTAGGAGCGGACTCGCTCGACCAGTTCGTATTGACGCATCATGGCTCTGCCCTCTGTCGGGAGAACAGGTCATGCGGCAGAATGCAGGGGTTCAGCCCAGGCCAAATCCGGCGGGTCGTGTCGTCAAGCCACCGGTTTTGGACCATGGGCAACTCCGATCAGATGTCCTTGAAAGCGTTGCCGTCGACGCCAGGCAGGCTGCCCTCTGCGGCCGGCATGATGTCGCCAGCCTCGTCGGCAGCGGCCATTTCGCCATCGATGTTCAGAACATCAGCGTTGAGTTCCGATCCCAGGTCGGCCTCGCCCACTTCGCCGGACAGCTCTTCCTGAAGGGCCAGCAGCTCCGCCTCGTCTTCCGGCTCATCGGATTCGACGTGGCGTTGCAGGCCGCGAACCAGTTGGTCGCCCAGGTCATCCAGTTCCACCGTCTGGTCGGCGATTTCCCGAAGGGCCACGACGGGGTTCTTGTCGTTATCCCGTTCCACCGTCAGTTCGACGCCGGACGAAATATTCCGGGCACGCTGGGCCGCCAGCATGACGAGGTCAAAACGGTTGGGAACTTTGACGATGCAATCTTCAACGGTTACGCGGGCCACAGGATGCCTCCGAGGGGTCGTTTCGGGAAACGCTCTCTATCATATATTGCCAGAGCCGGGTCAAGGCAACAAAACGCCTTCAGCCAGGGTAATAACAGCTTACCCCTCCTCCATCAGAACGCCAAACCGGGGGTCGGGACGCTGCACATTCGGGCGACGTGCCGGCTCCACGGGTTGAATGACCTGCTCTGGATCCAGGAGTTTTACCAGCGCCTTCAGCGGTTTCCCGGTTTCGGGGTGAACCCAGTCCGGAGCAATATCGGCAATCGGATAGAGCACGAATGCCCTTTCGCTCAGGCGCGGGTGAGGAATGCGGAAGGCTTCGCCGCCCTCTTCGATAAGAGCCATTTCCGGACCGGTCAGGGGTTCGGTTTCGATCACTTCGTCCCCATAGGTCAAGAGATCGAGGTCGAGGACCCTTGCGGCGTTTTTCTCCCCCCGTACACGACCAAAGGCGCGCTCCACCTCGTGGAGGTATTCGAGCAGGACTTTCGGGTCCAGCTCCGTACTGATCCGGATGACCCCGTTGATGAACCAGGGCTGGCCGGAAGGCGGTACCGGCTTTGAGCGCCACCAGCGGGATCGGGCGATCAGGCTGATCGGCCCGTTGATCAGATCGCCGGAACCGTCGGTCGCGCGGACCGGCGGCGGGCAGATCGCGCGGATGGCCGCTTCGCAGGTCAACAGAGGTGGGCCGTGGATTGGGGAGGTGAGATTTGCACCAATTCCGATCAGGATCATGATAACCTTTCGCCCCTGTTCATCCCACGTTCAGGCCAATCGCCCTGCACATCATATTGTGTTCCAAACACATGTTTTTCGGGTGTTCGCAGCTTGAACCGAATTCGAATCCCGGCTACATATGGTTCTGTTCGTGAAGATATTGCAAATAAGCTATTAGACAAAAAGGATAAGTTCGGTGCATTTCTATCCCAACGAAAAAATAGGTTTATTTATCGACGGCTCTAATCTCTATGCAGCCGCCCGTTCCCTGAACTTTGACATTGATTACAAACGCCTTCTGGAGCTGTTCGCCTCTGAAGGGCGATTGGTTCGGGCGTTTTATTATACCGCCTTGATGGAAGATCAGGAATATTCACCGATCCGGCCGCTGGTCGATTGGCTGGATTACAACGGATACACCATGGTCACCAAGCCGACGAAGGAGTTCACGGACTCCATGGGGCGGCGCAAGGTGAAGGGGAACATGGACATCGAGCTGGCTGTCGATGTCATGGAGATGGCCGAGCATCTGGATCACATCGTGATCTTTTCCGGTGATGGTGATTTCCGCCGCCTCGTGGAGGCCGTGCAGCGCCGAGGCCTTAAGGTCACGGTGGTCAGCACGGTCAAATCCCAGCCGCCGATGGTGGCCGACGAGTTGCGCCGTCAAGCGGATGTCTTTGTCGAATTGACCAGCATTCAGGGCCGGATTTCGCGTTCCGGCGAGTTCCGTCAGCGCCCCGAACAGGCCCAGCGCCCGACCCCGGCCGACGACGATTTTTATGATGACGACGAATACGATGACGACGAGTACGAGGACGACGACGACAGCTATGAGCCGGCCTGATCCAGCTCTTTCCACCTCGGAACCGTCATATGACTGCGCGCTCTGTTCCCGTTTGGCTGATTTCCATATCGAGAACCGGGAGAAGTATCCCGACTTTCACAATGGCCCGGTGAAGGCTTTCAGCGCGTCTGAGCCGGTCCGGCTTTTGATTGTGGGCCTGGCCCCCGGCCTGAAGGGCGCAAATGCGACCGGCAGGCCCTTCACCGGCGACTATGCGGGTGATCTGCTCTACGAAACCCTTCTGCGATATGGCTTCGCCTCTGGTACTTATGGTGGTCGGGCCGATGACGGTTTGGCCTTGAAGGCCGCGCGCATCACCAATGCCGTCCGTTGCGTGCCGCCCCAGAACAAGCCGACGACGGCGGAAATTCGCACCTGTAACGGCTTTTTGGCTCAGGAACTGGCTGGTCTTTCCAACCTGCGAGTCATTCTCGCCCTGGGGACCATTGCCCACGGGGCGATCCTGACCGCCCTGGGCATGAAGAAGTCGGCCTGTGCCTTCGGCCATGGGGCGGAACACCGCCTGGCCTTCCAGGGTCGGGCTATCACCCTTGTCGATAGCTACCACTGTTCGCGATACAATACGCAGACCCGCCGGTTGACGCCGGAAATGTTCCGGTCTGTGTTTGAACGGCTTAGAGAGATATCATCTGACGAAGGATGAGGATTCGGAATGGCCGAAGTGATCAACCTGAGGCAGGCCCGAAAGCGCAAGGCCCGAGCCGACAAAGCCGAACAGGCCGAGCAAAACCGCATCCGCTTCGGCCGAACCAAGTCGGAACGCGAGGCCCTGGATAAACAGAAAGATCGGCAGCGCGCCGATCTTGATGGGAAGAAACTGGACCGCGAGCCGGAAAATTGACCCGCAGTCCAGTCTGTTTTCCGTCTTAGTCGGCTTCCGGGTGTTCCGGGTCCATCAGGCGGTGCAGGTGGACGATCACGTATTTCGTGTTCGCCTCATCCACATGAGCCTGGCTGGCACCGCGCCAAGCGGCCATCGCCGTCTCGTAGTTCGGGAAGATCCCAACCACGTCCAGCTTGTCGGTATCGACGAAATCGTTGGTCTGCGGATCGGCGACTTCTCCGCCGAATACCAGGTGCAAAAGCGGCTTAGCCATTGCTTTGGGAACTCCCCATCATCCTCGCCTCCTCCAAAACAGCCGGTTTCAGCCTTCTGGAAGGAGCTTTTCGATTGCCGCTTTCACCTTTTCCGATTTCGGGTTGGTGGCCGTAGAAAACCAATCAGCCAGCGTCCCATCCGGTGCGACCAGATACTTGTGAAAGTTCCAGCGCGGCTTGGCGGCAAACCCCAATGTCTCGCCCGCCCATCGATAAAACGGGTGGGCGTCCTCTCCCTTGACCTTTTGCTTGGCGGTCATGGGGAATTCAACCCCGAAGGTGACCTCGCAGAATTCCTTGATCTCGGTTTCCGTGCCTGGCTCCTGACCGCCGAAGTCATTGGATGGCACGCCAAGGACCACCAGGCCACGATCACGGTAATCGGCATAGAGCGCCTGAAGCCCTTCATAATGATGGGTAAATCCGCAATTGCTGGCGGTATTGACCACCAGAATGGCCTTGCCCTCGAAGCTCTTCAGATCGATGGTTTCCCCCTCTATGCTGGGAAAGCTGAAATCAAATGCCGATGAGCCGACATCGGCGTTGGCGATGCCGGCTGTGGTGGTCAGACCGACACCAAGGGCGGCGGCTTTCAACCAGGAGGTCATGGGGCAGCCTCTTTATCCAGTTGCGGGTTCAACAAAGATCATCCTTGCTGAAGAGATGGGACTGGACTTCGCTTCAGAAAAGCCCCCGGGCTATGATTAGACAGCGCGCATCATGCAGTAGCTGAAGGTGTCGTTCTCATAGGGTGGAAAGGCGTCACAGGCGACGAAGCCCGCCCGGGCATAGAGCCGCCGTGCCGGAAAGAACGGCTCTCCCTTGCCGGTTTCCAGGCCGACGCGACCATATCCCCGCCGCCCCGCTTCCTTCAGCACATGGTCCACCAGCAAGGCCCCGATGCCATGGCCGCGATGGGCCTCCAGCGTGTGCATGGACTTGATCTCCCCAAAACCGCCTTCGCGTGCCAACAGGCCACAGCAGCCAACCGGCGTCTTGGCATTCCACCAGGCGACCCAGAAGCTCATCTCCGGTGCCTTCAACGCCTCAACATCAAGGGCGAAGGCCTGACAGGCGGGTGAGCTGGCCCGCGCAAAGCTCAGGTGGGTGGCGACGATGGCACTTACGGCTTCGCTGTTCAGGTCGTCGGGCTTGATGATAACCGCCATCTCTTCTCATCCGTAGCGTTGTTCTTTCCAGGGATCGCCATCGTTGTGATAGCCCCTTGTCTCCCAAAAACCCTTCACGTCCCGGTCGCTGACCAGGATGTGTTTGATCCATTTCGCACTTTTCCAGAAGTAGAGGCTGGGCACAACAACGCGGACCGGCCCGCCGTGCTCGCGCGCCAGGGGCCTGCCGTTCCAGTGGGTCGCCACTAGGCTATGGGGCTCCAGAAAGCCCTGTAGCGGCAGGTTCGTCGTATAGCCATCGTGGCAATGGATGATCAGATAAGCCGCTTCTTTCAGCGGTCGTACCAAGTTCATCAAGGTCACCCCCGACACCCCGCGCCATTGATTGTCGTAACGGGACCAATCGGTGACGCAGTGGATGTCACTGGTGATGGCGCTCTGGTCAAGGGCCCGGAAATCATCCCAACTGAGGTCCACCGGTCGCTCGACCCGGCCCTTGATGGAGAGCTGCCAATCGCGAACATCAATCAAAGGGCGCACGCCCAGGTCCAGAACGGGGAAATCTTCTGTCCGGTGCTGCCCCGGCGGCAGGCGGCCCTCGGAGGCTCCTCGGTCCGGCGATGGTCCTGCCTCCGCGGCTTTCCTCTCCTTGGCCTCGATCCGTGCTGTCTTGAACCGGCTGAGATGGGTGCCGTCGCCCTGCCCGCTCAAACGCTTTTCCCATTCCGCGTCTGACCGGCCTGTCACAGGGTCAACCTTTTTCCCGCATCAGGCGGGACTGTTGGCGCTTCCAATCCCGGTCCTTGATGTCGTGGCGCTTGTCGATCTTTTTCTTACCGCGCCCCAATGCGAGGCTCACCTTGGCGAGGCCGCGCTGGGTGAAGAAGATACTCAAGGGTACGACCGACATGCCGTCTCGGGATCGTGCATTGGCCAGGCGGTTGATCTCGCGCCGGTGCAGCAGGAGTTTTCGCGGGCGGCGTGGCTTGTGGCCGTTGTATTCGGCGGCTCCCGCATATTCCGGGATATGGGCGTTGACCAGAAACATCTCGCCGTTCTGTTCCTGGGCGAAGGCTTCGCCGATGGAGGCGTGGCCCTGGCGCAGCGACTTGACCTCCGAGCCCATCAAAACGATGCCGGCTTCCATCGTGTCGATGATCTCGTAGTCGTGCCGTGCGCGGCGGTTCTGGGCCACCGTGTTGCCGGATGTCTTCTTCTTTTTATTTTTTCCGGCCATGGCGGCTCAACTCAGGCCAGCAGGCCCACTCCCTCGAGCGCGGCCTTGACCCTAGCCTTGCCACCATCGGACAGCCCCACGAGCGGCAGGCGCACGTCCGGCTCGCAAAGGCCCAACAGGGACAGGGCGTATTTGGCCGGCACGGGGTTGGACTCGCAGAACATCGCCTGATGCAGCGGGAACAGCTTGTTCTGAATGGCGTTTGCCGTGGCGAAGTCGCCCTTGGCCCAGGCATTGTGCATTTCGGCACAGAGAGCCGGCGCGACGTTGGAGGTCACCGAGATGCAGCCCACCCCACCGGCAGCCAGGAAGGGCACGGCTGTCGCGTCTTCGCCCGACAGTTGGCAGAAATCCGTCCCGCAGGTCTGTGTGGTGGCCAGCGGTCGAACGAGATCACCCGTCGCATCCTTGACACCGACGATGCGCGGCAGCTTTGCCAACTCGCCCATGGTATCCGGCGACATATCGATCACGCTGCGCCCCGGAATGTTGTAGATGATGATCGGCAGTTCGGCAGCGTCATGGATCGCCGAGTAGTGTGCCATCAGGCCGGCCTGGGTCGGCTTGTTGTAATAAGGGGTCACCACAAGGGCGGCGTCTGCGCCCGCTTCCGCCGCGTGCTGAATCAGTTCCACGGCTTCCCGCGTCGAATTGGACCCTGTCCCCGCGATAACGGGTACCTTGCCCTTGGCGACTTCGATGGCCAGCTCGACCACGCGTTTGTGTTCCGCATGGGTAAGGGTCGGCGATTCGCCTGTGGTGCCACAGGGAACGACGCCATGGGATCCATCCGCGATTTGGCGTTCGACCAGGCCCTGAAAGGCCTTGTCGTCGACCGCGCCATCCCGGAAAGGCGTGACCAGTGCGGTAATCGAGCCGTTGAACATCTGATTTCTCCTCCGTCACCCCAAGAAATGTACCTCTTGAGGGCCGCAGACAATAGCCAAAGGCCGGGAGCCGTCACAAGGGCTTATATGCGCGATGTCCGGTGCGGCCCGACCATCCCGCGCCAGTGCCCAAAAACGGATTTGGTGATCTTCGCCACATCCGAGCCTCTTGCGGCCATAAAAAAACCCGGATTAAACTTTTTCTAAAGTAAGCCGGGCGTAGAATTCATCCCTCTCTGATCGGGCCTGTTTTCCGCTCCCGGATTTAGTCGCAGGGCAAAAGCAGAAGCCTGAATCCCCGTTTTGAAAGATCGCGCCAGTATGCTTGAAGCCATTTCAATTTCGCGTGCGCTCTGCCTTGCGGTTGGCGTTTCCGCCATCGGTCTTCTCCCTTGGGAAGGCCGGTCGGAGGAGACGCCGACTGCTATGGTCGCACCGGTGCCTGCGGTCGCCTTGAGCGAGGCTGACAAGACCCTGGCGAAGAGCGCATTTCGAGCTGTCAGCCTGAAGCGCTGGCAGGCTGTGGAGCGCGCAAGCAGCGGTCTGTCGGATGTGGACCTGAAGAAGGTTTTCGACTGGATCCAACTGAGCCGCCCGGAGAACGAAGCGACCCTTGAGCGGATTACGGCCTTCCGAAGAGCCAACCCGCTTTGGCCCCGCCAGACCTGGCTTCAACGCAGGGCCGAAGAAAAAATGATGGAGGAAGGTGCCTCCCATAAGGCTGTTCTGGCCTTTTATGACGAGGACGAGCCCTTGAGTGCCGGTGGGATGGGGCTCTACGGGCGAGCGCTCCTGTCCCTGGGCGAAATCAAACGCGGTCAGGCCTTTATTCGGCGCGGATGGATCAAAGGTAATTTCAACCGCGACGACGAACGGTCCTATCTGGCGGCCTATCGCAGCCATTTGGGGCCGGAACATCACGCCGAGCGCCTCGACAGGTTGCTCTGGGAAGGTCGTTCGGGCCCTGCACGGCGCATGTTGGCCCGCGTGCCGAACGATCTGCGCAAGCTGGCGGAAGCCCGGCTGGCCCTGCGCGGTCGCAAGGGGGGCGTTGATCGCGCCATCCGGGCCGTGCCGAAGGCTCTGCAGTCGGATCCGGGATTGGTCTACGAGCGGCTGCGCTGGCGTCGCAAGAAGGGTCGGGATCAAGGAGCCATCGATCTCTTCCCCTCGCTGGATACCAATCCACCCCACCTTGAACGCTGGTGGACGGAACGTTCCCTGCTCGCCCGGCGGTCGCTGCGCAAAGGCCACATTACAGACGCCTACATGCTGGCCCGCGACCATGGCCTGACCGAAGGAGTAAGCTTCGCGGAAGGTGAATGGATGGCCGGCTGGATCGCTTTGCGTTTCTTGGCTGAACCGGCAAACGCCTTCCTGCATTTCAAGGTTCTCTATGATGGCGTGCGCTATCCGATCAGCAAGGCCCGCGCTGCCTACTGGGCGGGCCGTGCCGCCGCAGCAGGCGGCAAGGCGGAAATTGCCGAACAATGGTTCCAGCGTGCTGCAAAGTGGCCGACAACCTATTACGGGCAATTGGCCCATCTGGAGGCCTATCCGGGGCGGGTCCTGCCTTTGTCCGCATCGCCGAAGCCGACGGACGAAGAAAAGTTGGCCTTTGGGGAGCATGAACTGCGGCGCATCGTGGTCAAGCTTGCCCAGTTGGACCAGAGCGACTGGCTAAGGCCCTTCCTGGATGCGCTCGGGAAAGTGACGGAGAGCCCGGGCTGGGCCGTTCTGACCGCGGATCTGGCCGCTGAGGTCCGCAGGCCGGACCTGGGCATCCGATTGGCGAAGCGGATGCTCCGCGAAGGACATATCCTGAAAGAAGATGGCTTCCCCACCGTTACGCTGCCAAGCCCGCCGGGTGGTACGGCACCCGAACGAGCCCTGGTTCTGGCGACCATCCGCCAGGAAAGTGCCTTTCGGATTGACGCCAAAAGCAGGGCCGGTGCCCGGGGGCTTATGCAGCTGATGCCGGGAACGGCCAACCGCGTGGCCCGCCGCCACAACCTGCGCTATTCCAAAGCCAAATTGACGATAGACCCGGATTACAATCTGAAACTGGGTCAAGCCTACATGGCAGGCTTGATTGAACGCTTCGATGGCTCTTACGTGATGGCTTTGGCAGGCTACAATGCCGGTCCCAGCCGGGTTAACAAATGGCTGGAAGATTATGGCGATCCCCGAAAAGGCGAGATCGACATGATTGACTGGATCGAATTGATCCCCTTCCGCGAAACACGGACCTATGTTCAACGGGTCATGGAGAACCTGCAGGTCTATCGGCATCGGCTTTATGGCACGCAGGTGGCCTTGAAGCTCGAAAAGGACCTGGCGCGTTAATGGCGACCCCGCAGATACCATCGCCCGGCTCTCCAGCCAATTTCCGGGCCAGCTATCAAGAGTGTCGCTACACGGCCCAAGATGGTCTGTCGCTCTATTATCGACGCTATGGCAAGGCTGTTCACGACCGCCCGGCCCTGCTCTGCCTTGGCGGGTTGACGCGCAACTCCAAGGATTTCCATCTGCTGGCCAAGCGATACATGGATCGGACCCTGGTGCTTTGTCCTGACTATCGGGGGCGCGGCCGGTCAGACTATGCGCCAACATCTGCCAGCTACCGCCCTGAAGCCTACCTCGATGATTTGCGCCATCTTTTCGTGGTCGAGGCCGTGCACCGGGTGGTGGTGATCGGGACGTCGCTCGGCGGCCTGCTGGCCATGGGGCTCGGGGTTTCCCAGCCGACCGTGATCGCCGGTGCACTGCTGAACGATGTCGGCCCGGATCTTCATTTTCCGGCTCTGCGAAGTGTCATGTCCTTCATGCGTCGAACAGAGCCATTGGCGACCTGGGCTGACGCTGCCGGTCTTTTGAAAGAATACTTCCCTGACTTTCCCGCGGGCACGGATGAGATTTGGGAAGCCATTGCCCGCGCCACCTGGCAGGAGACGCCGCGCGGGCTGGTTTTTGATTGGGATCCGAAAATCCTTGAGCCGGTGGAGGCTGACCCGGAACCCGATATCGATCTCTGGCCCTTGTTCCGGTCGCTGGGCGGCAGGCCGCTTGTCAGTGTCCGGGGTGGGAAATCGGATCTGTTCACGGCTGAGGCCCAGGCCGCCATGGCAGCAGCCCATCCCGGTCTCGTGACCGTCACGGTCGAGGGCGTGGGCCATGCGCCCTCCCTGGGCGAGAGAGAGGTTTTGGAGGTGTTGGATGCTCTCGTCGATCAAGCCCGCTGAAGGGGCGCTCACGCGCGAGGATGTGGAGGCCGCCGCTGCGCGGATTGATGGTCAACTGCGCCGTACCCCCCTTTTGGAGAACCCGTTGTTGAACGAGCGTTTAGGCTTCCGTCTGTTGGCCAAGGCCGAATGCCTGCAGGTGACAGGTTCATTCAAGGCGCGGGGCGCATTCAACGCCATTGCCAGCCTGGAGCCGGATGTTCGCGCGCGCGGTGTTGTCGCTTTTTCCAGTGGCAATCACGGCCAGGGCATAGCCTGGGCGGCCCGGCACTTCGGTATTCCGGCCTGGGTTGTCATGCCGGCGGACGCTCCGCAGCCCAAACTGGCGGCGACCGCAGCCTGGGGGGCGGAGGTCATCACCTATGATCGAGCAACAGAGGATCGGTCTGAAATCGGTGCCCGTCTTTGTGCCGAGCGGGGCGCGGCTCTGATTCCGCCCTTTGATCATCCCGGCGTTATTGCCGGACAGGGAACGACCGGCTTGGAGATTCTGGAGCAGGCCAACGCGTTGGATGGGGTCGTTGATCGGATCATCGTCTGCACATCCGGCGGAGGTCTGGCGGCCGGAATCGGTCTCGCTTTCGATGGGCAGGCCCCGGTCAAGGACGGGTTGTGGGTCGCGGAGCCGCAGGGGTTTGATGATTACGGCCGGTCACTGGTCTCCGGTAAGCGCGAGTTGAATGCCGCACGATCAGGGTCGCTCTGCGACGCTCTCCTGGTCTCTCCTTGCGGAGAGCTGACCTTCCCCCTGACGCAATCCCGCTATGCGGGCGGTCTGTCGGTCAGCGATGACGAGGCGCTGGCTGCCATGAAGCTGGCCTACGGGGCCTTTCGGGTGGTTGTCGAGCCAGGGGGCGCTGTGGCCCTGGCTGCAGCCTGCAAAAACAGAAAAGCCGGAAGCACGACCGTGGTCACGCTGTCCGGCGGAAATGTCAGTGATGATGTCTTTGCCCAGGCGCTCAAGATCCAGGACCCCGAGCGCCAGTTGGGATTTTAGGACGCGGCGACGGCCTTTCCGGCGACGATAGTTGGCCCGGATTTGGCCGAACCGGAGGCCGCAGGCTTAGTGCTTTCGACCTCGGATTTGGGCTCAACCGCCTCGACCGTTCCCATTTCTTCCTGGTTCATTTCGATCCGCTTGCAGTGGCCTTCGAGGAAGGCCCCTGTTTCGATCGCGAGGCTGTCGTGGAGGATATCGCCAACGACCCGTGCCGTCTTTGCAAGGTTGACCTTGCGCGCCCGGATTTGGCCATTCACCGCACCATGGACCGTCACACGGTCAGCGACGATTTCACCGGTCACGATAGCGCTCTCGCCCACCAACAGGCTGTCGGAGCAGATGTCGCCGTTGATCCGGCCATCGATCTGGATTTCGCCGTCGCTCTTCAGGTCGCCGACAACAGTCAAATCCGTGCTGATTAACGACGGTGCTGCCGGCTTCGTCGGGACATGCGTCGGTGCTGTTTTTGTCTGCGGCGTAGGCTTACGGCTTTTTGAAAACATATCGACCCGCCTTGATGAACTTGCTGGGGTTCAGGGGCTTCTTGTTAAACACCACCTCGTAGTGAAGGTGGGCGCCCGTGCTCCGCCCTGAGTTTCCAAGTAGGCCGATCTTATCCTGAAAAGCAACCTCTTGTCCCTTTTTAACGAGAACTTTTTTCAAGTGCCCGTAACGGGTCCGAATGCCGTTGCCGTGGTCAATCTCGACAAATCGACCGTAGTTCCCCTTCCATCCGGCATGAACCACCTTGCCCGGCGCGGTCGCGTAGACCTTGGAGCCTAAGGGGCCGCCGAAGTCGAGACCATAGTGCATGGCCCACTTCTTGTTCATGGGGTCGCGACGTTTGCCGAAGGAACTGGTGATGTAATAGGTGTGCATCGGTGCCGCGAGGGGGAGCTTGGCAATGATATCGCCCAGCATTTCCGCGCGGTTCAGATTGACGTTCAACTTGTCGATGCCCTGGCGCATGCCCTGGCCCGGCAGAGAGGGATCATCCGCCAGGCTTGCCGCGACGAAGGGGCCGCCCTGGGCCGAGATGTCAGACGGCAGGCCGGCGATTTCGGTGATGGTATCCACCTTGACCCCGGCCATGTCGATGACGGTCTCCAGTTCGGAAATCTGGCCGATGGTGTGATCGTTCAGCCGAGCCAGGGTTTCCGCCTGTTCGTCCTGGAGGGAGGCCAGGCGGGTCTCCAACTCGATGTTGCGGCGTTTCAGTTGGTTGCTTTCGAACTGAGCCGAGTTCCTCTCCCGCAGCGCGGTCTTCAGGTCGGTCTCGATGTTGTCGAGGTTGTCCCGAAGCGAGAAATTGCGGCTGGCGACCGAGCGCATGCGGTCTTCCACTTCCGCCATTTTGTCTTTCAGGGCGTCACGGGCCGCGTCGATCTTGATCCGCTCTTCTTCTGTTTGCTTGAGCTGGGATTCAACCGTTTGCAGGTTTTGCTGCAGGGAGGCGTTCTGTTCAACCAGCCCTAACATCAGGCTGTGGCTTTCCTCCATCGCGGTCGTGATGTCCGTGAACTTGGACTGATACTCCGCCATTTCGTCCAGAAGGCTCTGGTAGGCCAGACGGGCGGTGATGATCTCGTTGTCTTTGTCGGCGACGACCTGTTCATGCAGCAGGAAGGACACCGTGCTGTAACCGCCCCAGACAAAGGCGGCAAGGATGGCACCGGTAACGGCCATCTGCGCTCTTTGGGAAACCCGGAGGAAAGAAACCCTGCCTTCCGTGCGAACGACGACCTGTCGTTCCGGAAAAGCATAATCAACAAAAGCCCGTACCTTGGCCTTGAAGCCATTGGCGGAAGTATCGTCGGCTGCCATTTTCTTTTCTTCGTCCCCTAGAGCACCCACCGCGTCTTGTCCCTCTGTCAGCGCCGTTTTTCAGGGCTGCACCTTTGTTTCCGGTGCTTATGCCCGACGGCTTGACGGCCGCATGAATCCCGACTCGCCTGCCAACAGTTATGGATTTGAAGACCGTATCCAAAGCCAATCCAAGTGGCAAGCGCGGAATCAGTACCGTTTGACTTTTCCACCAAGCGGAACCGTTTCGTTCCACAGATTTATTCCGACGAATTTAAGAATATCCGATTCGCCTTCTCAGAAATAGTAATTCACTATACTTTAGAACGCTTGCAGGCTTGGATATTCACGGCTAAGCGGAACGGTCGCTCGAAACGGACAAGAAAAGGGGATTTCATCCATGCCAGCGCTTTTCAGACCGCCGCCGAAGGCTCTTCAGGCCGGCACGCCCAAGAACTGGTTGGTCTTGGGGCTGGCGACCTGGTTCGGGAGTGGTCTGGCGGCAAAGGCCCCTGGGACCATGGGGTCTTTGGCCGCCCTGCCCTTTGGCTGGTGGATCGGATCAACATTTGGTCCTTGGGGGCTCATGATTGCAGGGGCCCTCTTGTTCCCTGTCGGCACCTGGGCGGCGCAGGTCTATGTCACGGAATCCGGCGAAGAGGATCCTGGGCCCGTGGTGGTGGACGAGGTTGTGGGGCAATGGATGGTCATGGCGGTCGCTCCCTTGACGCCGCTCGGGGTCTTCATGGCTTTTGGGCTGTTCCGATTTTTTGACATTCTCAAGCCCTGGCCGGTCAGCCTGGCCGACCGCCGCGTCAAAGGTGGTTTTGGCGTCATGCTGGATGATGTCCTCGCCGGCCTCTATGGAATGGTCGTCGCCTGGGCCGTTCTTTGGGGCTTGAAGGACTGGTTTTAGGAACCCATTGATTACCCAACCCGGACAGAAATCCATATCGTGATCCTTCCGGAATTTGGCATGATCATAGCGATGAAGCTTCGGCCTGGGCGCATTGCGCTCTCGCCTGTAAACGAACCGTGGAGTGCTGCAAATGGCGATCGAGATGGAAACTGTTGAAAAGCTCTTGTCGGCCTGTCGGCGGCGAAACCTCAAGATCGTCACAGCCGAGTCCTGCACCGGCGGCCTCATCGCTGGCGCACTGACGGCGGTATCCGGGGCCTCTGACGTGTTTGACCGGGGCTTTGTCACCTATGCCAACGAGGCCAAGACGGACATGTTGGGCGTCCCCGCCGAACTGATTGCCGACCAGGGGGCCGTTGCCGAGGACGTGGCACGAGCCATGGCCGAGGGGGCGCTTCAGGGAGAGCCCAACCGTTGTTCGGTCGCCGTAACCGGAATTGCCGGTCCGGGGGGCGGCACGGCGGATAAACCGGTGGGCTTGGTGCACTTGGCGGTCAGCGGCCCATTCGGAACGCATCACGAGGTTCAGTTGTTCGCCGGTGACCGGAAGGCCGTGCGGGAGGCGACTGTCGCGGCGGCATTGGACCTGTTGGCGGAACAGGTCGCTACCTTGCCTTGAATCGCTCTCTAAGCAAATGAATAGAGGCTGATTCAGGCCAAACGCCGGGTCGCGAGAGTGATCTATCTGGCATTCGACCAGCAGCCTGCTATTTGCCTGTTGTTCCCGGCCCCGGGCCATAGAGTTCTAAAGCCCGGGTTTCAAAAGCCGTCACCATGCGCTGGACGGCTTCGTTGAACACCAGCGCGATGGCTTTTTGCAGGATCTTCGAGTGGAATTCGAAATCCACGTAGAAATCGATCTCCACACCCTCCGGGTGAGGATCGAAGACCCAGTGATTGTTCAGATAGCGGAACGGTCCTTCGGAATAGGATACGTCAATCCGGTGCGGGCGGGTCAGGATGTCCGTGGTGGTAAAGCGTTCGCGGAACATCTTGTAGCCGATGACCAGGTCGGCGACGATTTTATCCTCGGTTTCCGAGCGAATGCGGGCACCCACACACCACGGAAGAAATTCCGGGTAGCGCTTGATGTCGGCCACCAGTTCGAACATCTGTTCCGGCGTATGGGGCAGAACCCGTTTTTCCGCATGCGTTGGCATGAAGCCGCTTATACGGTGTGATCGTCGTTTAAGCCAAGCTTCTCACGGCGCGCGGCCCTCAATTTCGCAAAATCATCATCCGCATGATAACTCGAACGCGTCAGAGGAGAGCTGGACACCAGCAGGAAGCCCTTGGAGAGCGCCAGCGATTTGTATTCTTCAAATTCGTCCGGTGTCACAAAGCGATCGATCGCCGCATGTTTCGGTGTCGGCTGCAGGTATTGGCCGATGGTCAGGAAGTCCACGTCGGCAGAGCGCAAATCGTCCATGACCTGCAGGATTTCCTCGCGGGTCTCGCCCAGACCGACCATGATCCCGGACTTGGTGAAGCCGTCGGGGACCAGCCGTTTCGCGTCTGACAGCAGACGCAGCGAATGAAAATAGCGCGCCCCTGGCCGAATGGTCGGATAGAGCCTGGGGACGGTTTCCAGATTGTGGTTGAACACATCCGGTGGCGCGGTCATCACGTGTTCGAGGGCACCGGCCTTGTCTCGGAAATCCGGGGTGAGGATTTCGACAGTGGTATCCGGTGCCAGTTCCCGGCACTTGGTGATCACTTGCACGAAGTGATCGGCTCCCCCATCGGCCAGGTCGTCCCTGTCGACAGACGTGATCACCACGTGGCGCAGGCCCAGCTTGGCGACTGAGAGTGCGACGTTCTCCGGCTCCATCGGGTTCAGGCCCTGTGGCTTTCCGGTGGCGACGTTGCAGAAGGCGCAGGCCCGGGTGCAGATTTCGCCCATGATCATCATGGTGGCGTGCTTTTTCGACCAGCATTCGCCGATGTTCGGGCAGGCGGCTTCTTCGCAGACCGTCGCCAGGCCATGTTCGCGCATCAGCTTATGGGTCTCGCCATAGGCTTTGGACGTCGGTGCCTTGACCCGGATCCAGCCCGGCTTGCGAGGGCTGGCATTGTCGGGTTTGTGGGCCTTTTCGGGGTGACGGACCCGTGTTTCCGATCCTGCAGTGGTCGCCATGGGTTTGCGTCCCTTTTAGCTGAGCGTTTTATACTGCTTCATATAGTCGTCATAGGTCTTCAGGTAACGGGTGAAGTTCCGATTGTTCCGATAGACCCGCTGGGCGGTGTAGACCGTCAACAAGACCAGAACCACGGCAAGGCCCACCACTGTGTCTTCGATAAAGCCCGGCATGCGTTGGCCGCGGGCGATCTTGTAGGCCGACATGGCGAACAGGATCATCTCCACCACAACAAGCCCGCTTACAAAAGGAACGTACTTTTGCTGGCGAATGCGCTTGATGCGTTCCGGGCGCTGGTTGACGATCAGTGAATCCCACTGGGTCTGAAGTTGACCGCGGGCCGCCTCCGGCAACTGGTCGAGGGAGGCATTGGTCAGAACGTCGTCTTTAAGCAGTTCGATGTTCCGCTCGATATTGGCGTCGAGGAACTGCGGAATCATCAACAGGGCAATTGAAAAACCAATCAGGGCGATAAAAACAGTACCGAAATCCATTGTCTCTTCTTCCGCGAGGGGTAAGGGCTGCTCGTTTGGTCGAGGTTGGACCGGATGTCCCTCCCGGTGGAGGCTAGCGCCCCGGTTCCTCTTGCACTGTCATGTTGTATCTGACCCAGTCCGTCAAGCTGCCAACCTGGTCATAGAGCGCCCTCGCCGAGTGGTTGTCGCCCTGTGTCATCCAATAGACGTGCCGCCAACCGGCTTTTGCTCCCCTCGCCCTCAGGTCTTCGATCAAGGCCCTGGCCACGCCTCTGCAGCGTGCCGTCTCGGACACATAGAGGTCTTCGAGATAGCAGACCGGCGTCAGGGTCGAGGTGTTGGGGTGCAGAATGTAGTTCAACAGCCCGGCAGGCTGTCCATCGACGAAAGCCAGAAGGCCGAAGACCTGTTCATTGTCCGGATCGATGATCCGGGCCCAGATGCCGTCGACGGTGGCGTCCGGAGGATTCTGATCCATAAAATCCAGATAGCTGCGAAAGAGCTGCCGCCAGGCCTCAACGTCGGGCTCGGCGGCAACCCTGATTTCGACAGCCCCGGAAGGGCCGTCCCTAGAAGTGGATGGCCCGGTCATAGGCATCCAGCACGGCTTCGTGCATCATTTCCGACAGCGTCGGGTGCGGGAAGCAGGTGTGCATCAACTCCTCTTCCGTTGTCTCCAGGCCCATGGCGACGACGAAGCCCTGGATCAACTCGGTCACCTCGGCACCCACCATGTGGGCACCCAGCAACTCACCGGTCTTCTTGTCGAAGATGGTCTTCAGCATGCCGTCAGGCTCGCCCAACGCAATCGCCTTGCCGTTGCCGATGAAGGGGAAACGGCCAACCTTGATCTCGTGGCCCCTTTCCTTCGCAACCTTCTCGGTCAGGCCGACACTGGCGACCTGCGGGTGGCAGTAGGTGCAGCCCGGGATGTGGTCCTTGTTCATCGGATGGCTGTCGAGACCGGCGATCTTTTCGATGCAGATGACACCTTCGTGCTCGGCCTTGTGGGCCAGCATCGGTGCGCCGGCGACGTCGCCAATGGCATAGACGCCGGGTTCATCCGTGCGGCCCCAGCCGTCGGCGATGATGCAGCCTTTGTCCGTCTTCACCTTGGTGTTCTCAAGGCCTACTTTCTCGATGTTGCCGACAACGCCGACAGCGGAAATCACGCGGTCCACGGTGATTTGCTGGGTCTTGCCCTTGGCATCTTCGATGGTGGCGGTAACCGAGGTGGCGGTCTTGTCCAGCTTGGTCACCTTGGCACCGGTCATGATCTTCAGGCCCTGCTTTTCAAGCTGCTTGCGGGCGATCCCGGCGATTTCGGCATCTTCAACCGGCATGATCTGATCGACCACTTCGACCACGGTCACTTCTGCGCCCATGGTGTTGAAGAAGCTGGCGAATTCAATTCCGATCGCACCGGAGCCGACGACGAGTAGCTTCTTCGGCATGGTTTCGGGCACCAGAGCTTCGAAGTAGGTCCAGACCAGCTTGCCGTCCGGCTCGAGACCTGGCAGGACGCGGGGGCGCGCACCGGTGGCAATGATCGTGTGTTTGGCCGTCAGTTCGGAAATCGGCTTGTCGGTTTCCGGGTCGGTAACAGCAATCTTGCCGCCGCCCTTGATGGTTGCCCGACCGTCGATGACGGTGACTTTGTTTTTCTTCAGCAGATGGCCGACGCCGCCGTTGAGCTGCTTGGAGACACCACGCGACCGGGCGACGACCTTGGCCAGGTCGAAGCTGATGTCGGCGGGTTTGTTCAAGCCGTAGGACTCGGCATGCTGCATGAAGTGATAGATCTCGGCGGAGCGCAGAAGCGCCTTGGTCGGGATGCAGCCCCAGTTGAGGCAGATACCGCCCAGGTGCTTCTTCTCGACCACGGCAACCTTCAGGCCCAACTGGGCACCCCGGATGGCGGTAACATATCCGCCCGGACCGGCGCCGATGATTACGACATCAAAATTCGTCTCGCTCATGGGTTTGGTCCTTTTCTCAGAGCATCATGCTCATGGGGTCTTCGATGAAGCCCTTGAGGGTTTGCATGAACTGGGCGGAGACCGCCCCGTCGACGACCCGGTGGTCGGACGAGAGCGTGCAGTTCATGGTGGTCGCAATGGCCAGGGCACCGTCTTTGACGACCGGGCGCTGTTCCCCGGCGGAGACGCCCAGAATGGCGGTTTGCGGCGGGTTCACGATGGGGGCGAACTCCTTGACGCCGAACATGCCGAGGTTGGAGATCGAGAAACCGCCACCCTGGAATTCGTGCGGCAGCAGTTTGTTTTCCTTGGCGCGTTTGCCGAGGTCTTTCATCTCGCGGCTGATGTCGGCGAGACCCTTCTGGTCAGCATCCCGCACGATGGGCGTGATCAGACCGGCGGGCGTCGCGACGGCGATGGAGATATCGACCGTGTCGTAGAACAGGATCGCTTCTTCGTCCCAGGTCGCATTGCATTCCTTGTGCTTGCGCATGCTAAGCGCACAGGCCTTGATGATCATGTCGTTGACGCTGATCTTGAAGGCACCCTCGCCTTCCGGCGACTTGGCATTCAGTTCCTTACGCAGGTCGAGCAGGTTGTCCAACTCGATCTCCACGGTCAGGTACCAGTGCGGAACGGTAGCCTTGGATTCCGCCAGACGACGCGCGATGACCTTGCGCATGTTGGTGTTGGGAACCTGGTGGAACTTGGCATCCGCCGGTACACCGGCCGGAATTCCTTTCGGTGCTTCTGCAGCCTTCGGTGCCTCGGCGGCAGCGGGTGCCGCAGCAGGCGCAGCGGCCTTGCCCGTACCGGCAGCCAAGGCGGCTTCGATATCGCGCTTGACCACCCGACCACGTGGGCCGGAACCGGCAATGGCCTTCAGGTCCAGACCGTTCTGGGCGGCAAGACGCTTGGCCAGAGGGCTTGCGAAGACCCGCTCCCCGCTTGCAGCAGGGGCTGGAGCCGCGGCAGGAGCGGTAGCAGGTGCCGCAGCAGGTGCCGGTGCGGGAGCCGAAGCGGCCTCCGGGGCTGGTGCAGCGGCAGGTGCCGGGGCGGCGGAGGTGCTATGGCCATCCAGGGCGGAGGCATCCTCGCCCTCTTCCAGCAACAGCGCGATCACTTCGTTGACGGCGACCCCTTCGGTGCCGTCGCCTTGAAGGATCTTACCCAGTGTCCCCTCTTCGACCGCTTCCACTTCCATGGTCGCCTTGTCGGTTTCGATTTCGCAGAGCACGTCACCGCTTTCGACGGTATCGCCTTCCTGCTTGATCCACTTCGCGATGGTGCCTTCCGTCATGGTCGGCGACAGCGCGGGCATCAGGATT
Organism: Magnetovibrionaceae bacterium; assembly: GCA_049603795.1. Taxonomy (GTDB): domain Bacteria; phylum Pseudomonadota; class Alphaproteobacteria; order Rhodospirillales; family JBMYSY01; genus JBMYSY01. The sequence continues at coordinate 90,548 of JBMYSY010000009.1, read as the reverse complement.
TCAATCGGCATCGTCTTATCTCCTCAACTCGCGCGTCTATCAGGCGTAGCAGACGGCCTTGGCCGCCTCGACGATCTTGGCAGCATCCGGCAGGGCCAGGGCTTCCAGGTTGGCGGCATAGGGCATCGGCACATCTTCACCGCAAACCCGCGTCACCGGCGCATCCAGGTGGTCGAAGGCCTGTTCCATCATGACGCTGGCGATTTCGGACCCAACGTTGGCGAAAGGCCAGCCTTCCTCGACCGTGATGATCCGGTTGGTCTTCTTCACCGAATTCACAATCGTTGCCGTATCCAGAGGGCGGATCGAACGCAGGTTGATGACTTCCGCCGAAATTCCCTGCTCGGCCAGTTGTTCAGCGGCTTCGAGCGCCCAGCCAACGGCGATGGAATAGGCCACGATGGTCACATCCGTACCGGCACGCTCGATCTTGGCCAGACCGATGGGCACGACATAGTCGTCGGAGACCGGCAGGTCGTAGGACCGCCCGTAGAGGATTTCGTTTTCCAGAACGATGACCGGGTTCGGGTCGCGCACGGCGGCCTTTAAAAGGCCTTTGGCATCAGCGGCGGAGTAAGGCGACACCACTTTCAGGCCGGGACAGTGGGCGTACCACGAGGCGTAGCACTGAGAGTGCTGGGCAGCCACGCGGGCAGCGGCACCGTTGCAACCCCGGAACACGATCGGGCAACCCATCTGACCGCCGGACATGTAAAGCGTCTTGGCGGCGGAGTTGATGATGTGGTCGATGGCCTGCATGGAGAAGTTGAAGGTCATGAACTCGACAATGGGTTTCAGGCCATAAAAGGCAGCCCCGACGGCTAGACCGGTAAAGCCGTGTTCGGTAATCGGCGTATCGATCACGCGCTTATCGCCAAATTTCTCCAAGAGACCCTGGCTGATCTTGTAGGCCCCTTGATATTCGGCGACTTCTTCACCCATCAGGAAGACCTGCTCGTCGCGGGTCATTTCTTCTTCGAGGGCCGTATTCAGGGCTTCCCGAACCGTCGCGACCTTGGTCTCTCCCATGGCGGGTTCGTCGGCACTGACCGGAGCCGGTTCCGGCGACGTGACGCTTACCGGTGCCGGGGCGGCTTCGGCCGGTGCTTCGGCGGCGGGAGCGGCAGCAGGAGCCGCCGTTCCGGCACCTTCGAGCGCGCTTTCGTCTTCGCCATCTTCCAAAAGCAGAGCGATCGGCGCGTTCACAAGGACACCCTCGGTGCCTTCGGAAACCAGGATCTTGCCCAGTTTACCTTCATCGACGGCTTCCACTTCCATGGTCGCCTTGTCGGTTTCGATTTCGCAGAGAACGTCTCCGCTTTCAACGGCATCGCCGGGCTGTTTTACCCACTTGGCGATGGTGCCTTCGGTCATGGTCGGCGACAGGGCCGGCATCAGAATTTCAATCGGCATACTCTTTCCTCCCGGGCCAATCGGGCCCGATCAACTCGTCTGGTGCGAGCGGGTTCCGGCCTCAGGCCTCGATCAGGATATCGGTGTAGAGCTCGGAAACGTCCGGTTCCGGGCTCTGCTGGGCGAATTCAGCCGCTTCGGACATCACCGCCTTCACCTTCTTGTCGATTTCCTTCAGCGCCGCCTCGTCGGCGATGCCGGCTTCCAGGATCTTGTCCTTGAGCGTATCGATGGGATCGCTCTCCTTGCGGACCTTGCTGACCTCTTCCTTGGAGCGGTAGCGCGCCGGGTCAGACATGGAGTGACCGCGATAGCGATAGGTTTTCATCTCGAGGACGTAAGGGCCCTCGCCCGACGCAGCGTGCGCCCGAGCCTTGGCTGCGGCTTCGCGGACCTCGACGACGTCCATGCCGTTTACCTGCATGCCCGGAATGCCGTAGGCGTCACCCCGACGGAAGAGTTCGGTCGAAGCGGAAGCGCGGGCGACGGAAGTTCCCATGCCGTACTGGTTGTTTTCGATCACGAAAATCACCGGCAGCTTCCAGAGGGCTGCCATGTTGAAGGCTTCGTAGACCTGCCCCTGGTTGACTGCGCCATCGCCGAAGTAAGCGTAGTTGACGCCACCGTCTTCGGCATACTTGTGCGCGAAAGCCAGGCCGGCACCGATCGGCACCTGGGCACCCACGATGCCGTGGCCGCCGTAGAATTTCTTTTCGCTCGAGAACATGTGCATCGAGCCGCCCTTGCCTCGGGAATAACCGCCGATGCGACCGGTCAACTCGGCCATCACGCCCTTGGGGTCCATGCCGCAGGCCAGCATGTGGCCGTGGTCCCGGTAACTGGTGATGACGGTGTCCTGCTCTTTCGATGCGGCTTCGATGCCAACCACAACGGCTTCCTGGCCGATGTAGAGGTGGCAGAATCCGCCGATCAGACCCATGCCGTAAAGCTGGCCGGCCTTTTCTTCAAAGCGCCGGATGGAAAGCATTTCTTCGTAGTAGTGAAGCAGCTCTTCCGGGGTCGCGGCGGATTTGCTGGATTTGGACGCGCGACGGGATGTCGACGCCTTGGTCGGTCGTGCCATGGTGAATGTTCCCTCTCCCCGACGACGGCTCAACTCGGGGCCGAACGCGATATCGCTCCGCCTGCCGTCTTGTCGTAGGGAGAAGGTTAGGGAAATCGATTCTTAAAAACAAGGGATGCTGCAGTGCAAACCCCTGTATTTTCACGATAAAAACGGGATTAACGAAAAATAAGTTAACTTATTGATTCTGAAGCCCAGCTGTAGGCTTTTTCGATCCGGGCCACCCGCAACGCATAGCTGCTATACCAAACACGCCGACCCATCTCGCGCGCTGCCGCGTGATCCAGATTGTCTTTCCAGGCCTGAATCGCCTCCAGGTCCTGCCAATAGGAAACCGTAATGCCGAGGCCGTCCGGACCACGGGTGGACTCGATCCCGATATAGCCGGGCTGCTCGCTCCCCAATCGGTCCATCAGGGTGGCCATGCGTTGATAGCCTTCTTCATCCTCGCTCGTTCGCTTCGCCGTGAAGATGACAGCGTAATAGGGAGGGTCTGGTAAGGGGGCATGGTCGGCCATCGGCGGGAACCCTTTTTCGGTTTCAGCGCCCGGGTGTCAGGATGACGATTTCACCCGGCTCGGCGTAGTTCAACATCAGGCGCGCCTGCTCATCCAGCATGTCGGGATCCAGGCTGTCAGGGTGCAGCAAGCGGATACGATCTTCCCAGGCGCTGCGCTGGGCACCGGTGGCTTCCGCCAGGGTCCGCGTTCGCTCGACCTCGGTCAACAGGGTGCGATGGGCAAGCCAACCCCGGTCCCCGGTAAGGGCGTGCACAGAAAAATAGATGATGAGTCCCGCAGCCGCCAAAGGGCCCAGGGCCTGCATCAATCTTTTCTTGAAAGCCTGCCAAAACGTCATTCGGACACACGCATTCCGTCGCTCGAACAAAAATGTCCCCGAACGGTCTCGCAGTCCCGTCTTTCACCCACCTCGAAAGATAAGCCTCAGTTCTCAAAAAAAGGTAAACGCGCTTCCGGTGGCCAGGCACCCAATCAGTTGGATAGTTTGCCGGCTTTCGCATCGCCCTGGGCACGGACGTAGTCTTCGATCTGCCCGATATCCAGCCAGTATTCGTGGATCGGGAAGCTGGTCACCGTCCCGCCCGCTGCGATGGTGTCCGAAATCAGATCGGTCATGTCGTAGCGGTCGCCGCTGGGGATTTTTTCGACGATGCGTGGTTCCAACAGGTAGATGCCGGCATTGATCAGAAAAGACAGGGCGGGCTTTTCGTCCAGCCGGGTCACACGGGAACCTTCCGCCCGAATGACGCCAAAAGGCACTGAAACGTCATAGGTGCGGACACCGACGGTGATGTCGGAGTTGTTCTCAACGTGGAAGCGGTGCATTGCGCGAAAATCGGTTTGGGTCAGGATATCGCCGTTGATGACCAGAAGCGGACAGTCGGCTGATTCCAGCATCGACAGGGCACCGGCGGTCCCAAGCGGCTTGTCTTCCTGGGTATAGCGGACTTCGACCCCGAACTTCTCGCCCTGGCCGAAATGTTCGCGGATCTTCTCGGCCTGAAAGTGCGTGGTGATGTTCACCCGTTCGATCCCGGAGCCCGCCAGTTGTTCCACGATATGGGCCAGAACGGGTTTGTCGCCCACGGGCAGCATGGGCTTCGGCGTTGAGTCGGTCAGCGGTTGCAGGCGTTTTCCGAACCCGCCGGCCATGACGACAGCGTGCAGGCGTCCGTCTGACTCTTTGAGCTTCTCGCTCATCAGTTCCAGACCGACAAGGCAACCCTTGTTGTCGACCACAGGTAAGTGGCGGACACCGCTTTGTTCCATCAGTTCAAGTTGGTCGGCCTCCCACATATCGGCCTTGGCGGTCAGAGGGGCCTTGAAGGTCTCCATCTTGCGGACCTTCGCCAGGAAATCCCCGGCCGTTCCCGAGAACCGGTATCCGTCCAGCAGCGCGCGACGGACGTCGCCGTCGGTAATGATGCCAAGAAGTTCCCGATCTTCGCCGACGACCAGGGCTAGGCCCTCGCCCTGGCGGTCAATGGTGGTCAGCACGTCCTGGACCTCGGTCGAGACCGAAACGCAGAAGGCATCCAGTGCTGCCGGGTCGTCGATCACCGGATTGTCCTTTACGATTCCCAGACGGGATGGCGCAGTCGCCAGTCGTTGCCGTCCTTCACCCAAAGGTGAGGCGAGCGGAATTTGTCCTGGAGCTGCAGGAACTCGTCCTCGGTCATGTCGATGTATTCCATGACTTCCTTGAAGTGGCGTTCCGGGAATTCACCGTCGAAACGCTTGACCAGGGCAATCCCCTCCTCCCGAGTCAGGTGCTTGTTGCGGATTTCCTGACTGGCGTCGTAGGTCGCGCGGCCCAACCCGAATTTGATCCAGGTGGTGTAGTAGTGGAAGCCGTCAATCTTGTCGTCCAGGCTGTTGTACTTTGAATAGGTCCCTTCGGTACGGACCGGGTTGGCCTCGAAGTTGGTGTGGTCGACGGCGTAATAGTAGGCTTCCTGCGGCGTCCAGCGCAGATAATAGCCGAGGTAATGCACCTCGATATCGCCCTTGTCCAACTCATCCGAGGTCGGTGGGAAATAGGGCGAGAGCTCGTTCAGGGTCAGGCCATGGACCTCCATCAGCTCCTTGACCGAGACACCGCCCAGATAGATTTCGTCCAGATTATCCATGGCGAAATAGGACTTCGAGCGCATGGACGTCGTCGTCTCGGCAATCGGACTGCCGTATTCAGCCTCTGATTCCCCGAAGAAGACGAGCGGGATACCGAACTTCAGCGCCATCTTAGGTGCCAGATTCTTCTGGCCCAGAATGAAGGTCTGGAACGGATGGAAGAGGTTCTGGATCGACAGCTTTGTCAACAGGCGCTGTGCGCGACCGTTGGGTTTGAAGGTGACGTTGTCGAATCCGCCATCTTCGATCCAGGCGCGGAAATTCTTGTGTCCGATGTCGGTATACAGGATCGGCGGCCAAGTCACGGTCAGCGGGTTCATGCCGTATTTGTATTTCAGCACATGGGCAGCATAGCAGCTGTCTTTGCCCCCCGAACCCGGTACCAGGCAGTCATAGCCGCCATCTGTCCGGCGGTATTTGTCCAGGAGCTTGACCAGTTCTTCTTCGCGTTGGTCCCACTGGATCTCCGCCTTTCGCTCGTTGTAGCGGCAGGCGTCGCAGATGCCGTCGGGCCAGATGTTCAGCGACGGCGTCTTGCGATCTTTGGTGTGGCGGAATTCCGGATAGGATGCCGGGCGCTGGTTCGACATCAGGCAGGACTTGCAGTAAGTGACCTCCTGCGGCAGCCCGTAATAGGCTTCTAGCGCTTCTTCCGACATGTTTTTCCGGTCCTGGTTTAAAGAGGTTTTAGTCGAATCCGGCCCTGTTAATCCTTGAGGATGGACCGACCGGCGTAAACGGCCTGGGTGCCCAGTTCTTCCTCGATACGGATCAGCTGATTGTATTTTGCCATCCGGTCTGACCGGCTGAGCGAGCCGGTCTTGATCTGACCCGCGTTGGTGGCCACGGCGATATCCGCGATCGTGTTGTCTTCGGTCTCCCCCGAACGGTGGGAGATGACATTGGTGTAGTTGGCTTTGTGTGCCGTTTCCACGGCGTCCAGGGTCTCGGAGAGCGAACCGATCTGGTTCACCTTGACCAGCATGGAGTTGGCAACGCCCTTTGCGATGCCATCGCGCAGGCGGATCGGGTTGGTGACGAAAAGATCGTCGCCAACCAGCTGAACCTTTCCACCGATTTCATCGGTCAGTGCTTTCCAGCCGTCCCAGTCGTCCTCGGCCATGCCGTCTTCGATGGAGATGATCGGGTACCGAGCGCAGAGGTCCGCCAGATACTTGACGTTGCCCGCCGCATCCAGAGTTTTCCCTTCCCCTTCAAGGATATACTGGCCATCCTTGAAGTATTCACTAGAGGCGCAGTCAAGCGCCAGCATGATGTCGTCGCCCGGCTTGTAACCCGCAGCCTCGATGGCCTTCGAGATGAAGCTGAGCGCTTCGTCCGCGCTGGCGAGACCCGGGGCGAAGCCGCCTTCGTCGCCGACGTTGGTGTTGTGGCCGGCGTCCTTCAGGCCTTTTTTCAACGCGTGGAAGACTTCGGCCCCCATGCGAATCCCGTCGGCCACCGTATCGGCACCTACCGGCATGATCATGAATTCCTGGATATCGATCGGGTTATCGGCGTGTTCGCCACCGTTGATGATGTTCATCATCGGTACCGGCAGGGTATGGGCGAAAGCGCCGCCGATGTAGCGGTAGAGCGGAAGGCCCGCTTCTTCGGCTGCGGCCTTTGCGGCGGCCAGACTGACGCCGAGGATGGCATTGGCACCGAGCCGACCTTTATTCGCCGTGCCATCCAGCCCGATCATCGTATCGTCGAGCTGAATCTGCTCTTCCACGTCAAAGCCGCGGAGCGCATCTGCGATCTCGCCATTGACGCTCTCGACCGCTTTCAGCACGCCCTTACCGAGATACCGGCTCTTGTCGCCATCGCGCAGTTCGACAGCTTCGTGCACACCGGTGGAAGCACCGGAGGGAACGGCCGCCCGGCCCAGGACGCCGGTTTCCAGGATCACGTCAACTTCGACGGTCGGGTTGCCCCGGCTGTCCAGGATTTCGCGACCGATGATATCAATGATTGCCGTCATGGGACCTGCCCTTCCTCGTCGTTTCTTAAGCTGGTGCGGTTGCCGTCCGGCCCGTCCCTAGCGTCTTGGGGTTACAAGCTAATGGGATGCTGTTTCGCCACCCTGTCCAGGGCGAGGAGCGTTTCCAGGACGCCTTCCATCTGGTTGAGCGGAATCATGTTCGGACCGTCGCTGGGCGCGCTGTCCGGGTCCTGGTGGGTTTCTATGAAGACCGCCGCCACACCGACCGAAATGGCCGCCCGGGCGAGGACGGGTGCGAATTCGCGCTGGCCACCGGAACTGCTGCCCTGCCCGCCCGGTTGTTGAACGGAATGGGTGGCGTCATAGACAACCGGATAGCCCGTCTTGGCCATAATCGGAAGGCCGCGCATGTCGGAGACCAGCGTGTTGTACCCGAAACTCGCCCCACGTTCGGTCAGCATGATCCGTTCATTGCCGGTGCTGGCAACCTTGGCTGCGACATTGGCCATGTCCCAGGGGGCCAGGAACTGCCCCTTTTTGACGTTGATCACCAGGCCGGTTTCACCTGCTGCCAGCAACAGGTCCGTCTGACGGCAAAGGAAGGCCGGAATCTGCAAGACATCGACCGCCTCTTTCAGAAGCGGACACTGTTCCGGCGAATGAACGTCCGTCAGCACGGGAAGCCCCCGGCTTTCGCGGACCTCGGCGAAGACTTCCAGTGCCTTGTCGAGGCCGATGCCGCGTTCACCCGAAACGCTCGTGCGATTGGCCTTGTCAAACGAGCTCTTGTAGATCAGCGGGATTCCGAGCTTTTCGGTGATTTCCTTCATGCCTGCGGACATCTCGAGAGCGTGTTGGCGGCTCTCCATCGCGCAAGGTCCGGCGATCAGAGTGAAAGGTTTATCGTTGGCGATCTGCAGATCACCGACGGAGACAGTCTTGCTCGTGCTCATATAGAATCAAACCAGACGTGACTGGTGAACGGCTGCCGCCACAAATGACGTGAACAGGGGGTGCGGGTCAAACGGTTTCGACTTCAATTCGGGATGGAATTGAACCCCGATGAACCAGGCATGGTCCGGCAGTTCGACGATTTCGGGCAGAAGCCCGTCCGGGCTCATGCCCGAAAACCGCAAACCGGCCTCTTCCAGGGTTTTGCGGTAGGTCGTATTGACCTCGAAACGGTGGCGGTGGCGTTCCTCGATCTGGGCCTGGCCATAGATCTCGCGCACACGGCTTTTCTGGCTGAGGGAACAGGGATAGGCACCAAGGCGCATGGTGCCGCCCAAGTCCTCTTCCGAGCCGCGCTGGACAAGTTCGTTTTCTTTGACCCACTCGGTCATCAGGCCGACGACCGGTTCGTCGCAGGGGCCGAATTCGGTCGAGCCTGCGGTCGCGATGCCCGCCATGTTTCGCGCGGCCTCGACGACGGCCATCTGCATGCCGAAGCAGATGCCGAAATAGGGCACATTTCTGGTTCGTGCGAACTGAGCGGCTTCGATTTTTCCTTCTGAGCCGCGCTCCCCGAAACCGCCGGGAACCAGAATGCCATCGACGCCGTCAAGCTGTTGAATACAATCTTCTTTTTCGAAGATTTCTGAATCGAACCACTCGAAATTCACCTTGACCTTGTTGGCAATACCGCCATGGGCCAGGGCCTCGGTGAGGGACTTATAGGCATCCTTCAGGCCCGTGTACTTGCCGACGATCGCGATGGTCACCTCTCCCTCGGGCTTTGTGGCGCGTTCGACGATTTCGTCCCAACGGGTCAGGTCCGGTTCGGGCGGGTGCATGTCAAAGTGGCGGAACACCTCATCATCCAGTCCTTCCGCATGGTAGGCCTGTGGCACACGGTAGATGGAATCAACGTCCAGGGCCGCGATAACGGCCTCCCGGCGGACGTTGCAGAACTGTGCGATCTTGGCCCTTTCCCCTTCCGCAAAGGGCTTTTCAGCCCGGCACATCAGCATGTCCGGCTGAATCCCGACACTGAGCAACTCCTTGACCGAGTGCTGGGTCGGCTTTGTCTTCACCTCGCCTGCAGCCGGGATATAGGGCAGCAGCGTCAGGTGGACGTACATGGTCCGGTTGCGGCCCAGATCGTTGCCCAGCTGGCGAATGGCTTCCAGGAACGGCAGGCCCTCGATATCGCCCACCGTGCCGCCGATCTCGCAGAGCACGAAATCCTCGTCCGTGAGGTCGGAGACGACAAATTCCTTGATGGCATCCGTGACGTGGGGGATCACCTGGATCGTCGCGCCCAGATAGTCACCGCGCCTTTCCTTGGCGATCACGTTGGAATAGATGCGCCCCGTGGTCACGTTGTCCGACTGACGGGCATGGACGCCGGTGTAGCGTTCGTAGTGGCCGAGGTCGAGGTCGGTTTCCGCCCCGTCATCGGTCACGAAGACTTCTCCATGCTGATAGGGGCTCATGGTGCCCGGATCAACGTTGAGGTAGGGGTCGAGTTTCCGCAGGCGGACCTTATAGCCCCGTGCCTGCAGCAGCGCACCAAGGGCTGCCGAAGCCAAGCCTTTGCCGAGCGAGGAAACCACGCCGCCGGTGATGAAGATGAACCGCGTCATGGGCCCCCAGCCTATACCAGCCGTCCGGCTGTTCAAATGTTCCGTTCAACCGACCCGGCAAAAACCTGCCCAAGGTCTTGCCGGGAGGGCAAAAATATCAAGCCTTTTAGGGGCTTATTCCGCGATCGGTGCTGCGGGCGCAGCGGGTTCAGCCGGTGTGCTCGGCGCGCTCATGGGGGCCAGTTGACCGCCCGGTGCGTCGAGAATCGAGCCCGAGTCGCGCGCACTGTCGTGCAACAGGGCCAGGGCGAGGCTGGTGACGAAGAAGGCTGTCGCCAATCCGGCGGTCGCGCGGGTCAACAGGTTTGCGGTCGCCCGTCCGGTCATGAAGCCACCCATGCCGCCACCGCCGCTGCCGCCGCCCATGCCGAGCGCACCGCCTTCGGATTTCTGAAGCAGCACTACACCGACCAAACCGAGGGCCAGAAGAATATGAATGACGAGCAAAACCGTGGTCATGGCGACAGGGCCTTCCGAAAGCCTTAGAACTGTTGAGATGGCGGTGTTTTAGTCGTGCGGGAGCGGTTTTTCCAGCGCGAAGTTACCCGAAGGCCCTAAAACCCTTCTGGGCTTCATGCGCAGGCGGCGATCCCAAGAAAATCCTCGGCTTTGAGGCTGGCCCCGCCGATCAGCCCTCCGTCGATATCGGGCTGTGCCAGAAGCTCGGCGGCATTGCCGGGTTTCATGGAGCCGCCGTAGAGAATCCGAAGCGCACCGGCGACCTCAGCGCCAAAGCGTTTTTCCACCTCGCCCCGGATGAAGGCATGGACGGTTTGGGCGTCTTCCGCCGTCGCCGTATTGCCGGTGCCGATGGCCCAGACGGGCTCATAGGCGATGACCGTGTTTGCTGCCGTCGCACCGTCCGGCAGGGAACCCGCGACCTGGGCGGCATTGACGGCCATGGTCTCTCCCGCATCGCGCTCGGCCTCGGTCTCGCCCACGCAAATCACGGCGAGCAGACCGGCGCCATGGGCCGCCTCTGCCTTCGCCCGGACCAACTCGTTGGTTTCCCCGTGGTCGGTGCGCCGTTCGGAATGACCTAGGATCACGGCACCTGCGCCGGTATCCGCCACCATGGCCGCACTGACATCACCGGTATGGGCCCCCTTCTCCGCCGCATGGCAATCCTGTGCGCCGACCATGACCGGGGTGCCTTTTAAAGCCTCGGCAATGATGGCGACCAGCAGATGCGGTGGGCAGACCAGGAGATCGGCCTTGTCAGAGACAGCGCCAGCACCTTCGACCACGTCCTGAGCCAGACTTAAACCATCCGCCTGCAGACCGTTCATTTTCCAGTTCCCGGCAATCAGGGTTTTGCGGGCAGCGGTTCGGGGGGCGGTGGTCATGATCTTGTCTCCCAAGTGAAAGCATTGTGACTTGTTGCTTGCAGCGTCTTTATCATGAGGGGGGCCGCAAACCAACTGCCCGAAAGTGTCGAACTCTTTGGTCAAGTTGTAGCCAAGTCCAGTGGTTGCGGGCGCTTCAACCGGGACCTATGATGCGACACCTTCCGCGACGGTTGGTTCAGGCCTATCTACAGCCATTGTCGTTTTTTCCCAGTTTCGTTGATTTCAAAAAGGCTCCAGACATGCTCAACGCCATCCGCAAACGCTCCGGATCGATTGTGGTCAAAGGATTGCTGATCCTCTTGATTTTGAGCTTCGCGGTCTGGGGTATTGGTGACTATGTGACCGGCGGCCAGGATGATCAGGTGGCAGCCACCGTGGGCGATACGGAAATTCCCTCCCAGGAGGTCGAGTTCCAGCTGAACAACGAAATTCAGCGTCTGTCCCAACAGCTGGGCGGTTCCCTGACACCGGCAATGATCGAGCAGCTGCGCAACATCGGCCTGGTTCAGGACGTCTTGCGACGGTCCATCGAACAGGCGCTTTTGCGCGAAGAGACCAACGACCTGAAGATGGTCGTGACCGACGACATGATCCGGGCGGATATTCAGAGCAACCCGGCCTTCCACAACAGTCTTGGCCAGTTCGACCGAAACGTCTTCGCCGCTACCCTGCGCAACGCCGGAATGAACGAAGGGCTCTACATCAACCTCGCCCGCGAAGACATCGCGCGTTCCACCTTCCTGGAAACCTTGATGGCCAGCGTTCAGACGCCCCGCGTGATTGCGACGGAAGCCTATACCTGGGGTCGCGAAGAGCGCATGGCGGAGACGGTGGCAATCATCAGCAGTGACCTGCCCGCCCCGGCAGAGCCCACCGAGGCGGAACTGGCGGCCTACCACGAAGCCAACCCGGCCGCCTTTACCGCACCGGAATATCGCACCGCGAAGGCCCTTGTTTTCACGGCGAAAGACCTGGCCGCCGGGATCGAGGTATCCGAAGACGAGTTGAGAGAAGCCTATCAAGAGCGGATCAACGCCTTTACCACGCCGGAGCGCCGAACGGTCAGCCAGATCATCATCAACGAGGAGACCGAGGCGCGGGCGTTGCACGTCGCGCTTCTGGGCGGGGGGGATTTTCTTCAGGCTGGCCTTGATGCAGGACTCGCCGAAAGCGCCATCAAGCTCGGCGAGGTGACCAAGAATGACATGCTGCCGGATCTTGCCGATGTTGTCTTCGCCCTGTCTGAAGATGCCGTTTCCGAGCCGGTGCAAAGCCCGTTTGGCTGGCACATCTTTCACGTGACTGAGATCAAGAGCGGTGGCTCGGTCTCGTTCGAGGAAGCCCGGGAGGAACTGGCCCGGACGCTCGCCCATGATCTCGCGGTCGATGCCCTCTACGACACGTCCACCCGGGTTGAGGATGCCTTGGGTGGTGGTGCCACCATCGAAGAAGCCGCAAGCCAGCTGGGCCTGCCTTTGCTGGATCTGGCGGCGATCGATGCCCAGGGGAACGGACCCGACGGCCAGGCGATCTCCGGCCTGCCGGAGGGCACAGCCTTTTTGCCCGCCCTGTTCGAACTGCTGGAGGGCGAAGAGAGCCAGATGACGGATACCGGGGCCGATGGTTACTTCGTCGCCCGGATCGATGGCATCACGCCGCCCGCCCTTCGACCGCTAGACGACGTCCGGGGCGAGGTGCGCGAGGCGGTCCTCGCCGACAAGCGGGCCACGGCGGCCCGAACCGAGGCAGAGACCCTGGCCGAGGCCGTCAATACCGGTGCCGACCTGGACGAACTGGCGGGTCAGGCCGGGTTGGAGGTCACTGCCCTCGAAGCGGCGACCCGCAGCGGTGAAGGTCTGCCGATTGGTGCCGTCGATGTGCTGTTCGGCCTCGAGCCCGGCAAGGCCGGTGTCGTGGACACGGAAAACGGCGCGATGCTGATCAAGCTGACGGACATCAAAGAAGCCGACCCGGTTGCCGGAGCCGATGGGATCGAGGCCTTTTCCCGCCAGATGAAGGGCGGCTTTGAACAGGATATGATCAACCTGTTGACCGTCGCGTTGCAGCAACGCCATCCGGTTTCAATCAATCAGCGGGCGCTCCAGTACATCGTCGATCCCTCCGCGTCGCCGCGCGCCCAAGGCGCTTATTGACCAAGCCGATGCAGCTCAACCCTGCCTTCGAAGATTTTCGCGAACCCTTTGATGCGGGCGCCCCCCAGGTCGTCTGGACGCGCCTGATCGCCGATCTGGAAACGCCTGTCTCGGCGATGATGAAGATTGCCGCCGGGGAACCGAACAGTTTTTTGCTGGAATCCGTTACCGGGGGGCGTGTCCGGGGGCGCTATTCTTTCATCGGTCTGCGCCCTGATCTGATCTGGCGCTGCAAGGGGCAGCAGGCCGAGGTGAACCGCAATCCGGATGCCAATCCAGAAGCCTTCGAGCCCATGGCGGAGCCGACGTTGGATGCTTTGCGCAGCATCGTCGCCGAAAGCCGGATCGACCTGCCGGAAGGGCTTCCCCCCATGGCGGCACCCCTGGTGGGCTATCTGGGTTACGATACCGTGCGGCTCGTCGAACGTATTCCGGACGAAAACCCGGACCTGACCGGCACACCCGATGGCGTGTTCGTCCGCCCTACCCTGCTCTGCGTTTTTGACACCATCGAAGATACCTTGACCCTGATCACGCCTGTACGCCCCTCAGGTGCGCGCGCCACAGGCATGGCAACGGCTGAAGACGCCTACGAGACAGCGCGCAAGCGCCTTCAGCGCGCCGTTGAAGCCATGGAAGACAGTCTGCCCGCGCCCCGCGCGGCCGATTTTGATGATCTGGTTCTGCCTCCGCCGGTCAGCAACATGACCGAGAATGCCTTCAAGGGCATGGTTGCCAAGGCCAAGGACTACATTCTGTCCGGTGACATCTTTCAGGTGGTGTTGTCGCAGCGCTTCCGGGTTCCCTTCCCGCTGCCGGCTTTTTCGCTTTATCGGTCCCTCAGGCGACTGAATCCTTCGCCCTTTCTGTTCTTCCTGGATTTTGGCGGATATGCCCTGGTGGGCTCCAGCCCTGAAATCCTGGTTCGCGTTCGGGATGGACGGGTGGCTATCCGCCCGATCGCCGGTACCCGTCCCCGCGGAAAAGACGAGGCGGAGGACAAAGCGTTGGAGGTTGATCTTCTGGCCGACGAAAAGGAACTGGCCGAACATCTGATGTTGCTGGATCTGGGCCGGAACGATGTGGGCCGGGTGGCCGAGATCGGTTCCGTCGAAGTGACCGAGCGAAACGTGATCGAGCGCTATTCCCATGTCATGCACATCGTCTCCAACGTCGAGGGCGACCTGGATACGAGCAAGTATGACGCCATCGATGCTCTGCTCGGCGGATTCCCGGCCGGAACGGTTTCCGGTGCGCCGAAGGTGCGCGCCATGGAGATCATCGACGAACTGGAGCCGGAGCGTCGATCATTCTATGCGGGCTGCATCGGCTATTTCGGTGCCGATGGCGAGATGGACACCTGCATTGCCTTAAGAACTGCCATGGTCAAGGACGGAGAAATGATCGTCCAGGCGGGAGCCGGCATCGTCCATGATAGCAAGCCGGATGCTGAATTTCAGGAAACCTTGAATAAAGCGGGCGCACTTTTGCGGGCTGCCGAAGAAGCAAAGCGCTTCGCCGAAGACAAGAACAGCTAGAATTATTTCTCCTGTCTGTTGGTCTTGCTGGCTTCTTTGGCCGAGACGCGATATTATCGCTTCCAGGAAAACTCTTGGGGGACCCCTTATGGGTAAGAATAGCGGTGCACTCGTGCACGCCAATCAAACGTGGGAGATCACCTCTGAAGGCACGATCAACGCCTTGAAGAGCAAGATCATGCCGGGCGCAAAAGTCTCCACGCTGACCCCGCCGAACGACAAGAACGGCTCCCAACAGATTTATGTGAAGTACTCCGGCGAGGGCCGTCCCGGCGAAGTGCCGAACGGCTCGAAGTTCTGGGTCAAATGCACCGGGCTGGTCGCCAAGGCCCAACGGGTCGCCTGATCAGCTTTCGGTCGCTGACCCCAGAAAATCAAACCCGGCACCTTCAATTGCGCCTTTTACCGCTTCGGCATCAATTCCCGTCACACTGACCGTTTTAGCCTCAAGATCGACCTCGACAGAGGCCGCGCCGGCCTGTTCCGTCAGTGCGCGCGTGACGCTTTTTGCACAGCCGTCACAGGTCATGCCCTCGACGCGATAGGTATCAGTCATTCCCGCTTCCCCCTGTTAAGCCAACAATGGCATCAGAACCCAAGGCCTCCGCTTTCAGCCAAGCTATATGGGAAATCGGAACCAATTGGAAGCGGGCCTGGGCCTCGACCAGCCAGGTCTCCAAGACGGACAAGGTGGCGTCTCTCGGATGGCCGATGGCGACGGCATAGCCGTGTTCCCGGGCCAGTTGTTCCAATTCCGCCAGTTGCCCGGCGACGGTCGAGACATCGTTGACGTGGTCCAGAAAAACATGGCGCTCCGCCCAGGGCAGGCCCAGGCCTTGGGCTATCGCCGGGCCCACAGCGCCGCCCGACGTGCGGGAATCGAGGAACATCAACCCTCGCTTTTCGGCTTCTTCCAGCACCACACGCATGGCATGCCGATCAGCGGTAAACCGGCTGCCCATATGGTTGTTGAAGCCCACGTAACCGTCGAACCGCCCGAGGCCCCAATCCAGCCGTCGACGCCATTCTTCTTCCGGCAGGTCCAGGGTCAGGGCTTCCGGTCCGGGATCGATGGTACGGCTCTGCGGTTCCATGGGGACATGGACCAGCAACTCGTGGCCTGCGTTGCGGGCCTTGGCCGTCTGCGATGCGAGGTCTTCGGCATAGGTCAGGAAAGAGAGCGTCAGGGGACCCGGGAGTTCAACCGTTCGGGCCGTGCGCGTCCGGTCCAGACCGAGATCATCAATCACGATCGCGATCATCGGCCGCTTGTCTGCTGGATTGACAGCAACGGCATTGGCACGCCAATCCGGCAGGCTGGAGACGGTCTCATTCGGGCTCGGCGTGATCAGCGGCGAGGCTTCAGGCCGAGGCAGATCGGGCGATGGAGGCACATCAGGGATCAGGGCTGCCAGTTCCCGTTCTTCCGTTGCCGGGATTTCATCCTCTTTCGGCAGATTGGAGATTGAAACCTTTACGGTGAGCAGCGGAAGCGGCTGTCGCACATCTGCTGGCAGAGGTTCCTCGTAGACGATCGGCGGAGCCGTCGTTGTAGCTGCTGTCTCTGCTAATGCGGTCCCTGTTGTTGCAATCTCTTTTATTGCGGTCCCTGGTATCTTGGTCCCTGGGGAAGCGTCAATTTCCGGGCCCGAAGCTTCGGAGGAGGATTGCCGATCTTGCTCTGGTTCCCGGTCCGTTGGGACCGACGGCTCGGACATCACCAGGGCGGGAACGCTGGGTCGGCCTTGGTACCAGGGTTGGGCCGGGCCTGTCGAACGCGGCGGGATCAGCGCTCTTTCGGCCCGAACGCCCTTGCCGCTTTCCCCGCCAATCATCGTTTGGATGCCGAGCGCAGCACCCATCAGGCAAGCGATTCCGAGGCTGGCGATCAGGAGAAGGCGCGCAGGCTTCAGGCTGAACAGCCCCGGTACATCGTTCGCAGTCGGGTCATTCCGGGAGCCGGATGCAGCCTTGGGCACCCTCGGCACAGGCCGACCCGCCAGCCTGTCCCTGAGGGCGGCCCCACGCCAATGCAAGTCTGTCAGCAGACGGTGCAGCACAGCTGCGGGTCTCCATTTCATTTGTGCGCCAGATCCGTCCTCGAATCCCTGGACAGCCTATCACGGGCAAAGGGGACGTCGCGAGGGACTCAGGCCTTTGACTTCCATCGGGCGAGAAGCAGAGCGTTGGTGACCACCGAGACACTGGACATCGCCATGGCCGCCCCTGCGAAGACGGGTGTCAAAAAGCCAAAGGCCGCAAGCGGCAGGCCGATCACATTGTAGACGAAAGCCCAGAACAGGTTGCCTCGAATTCGGGCCCGGGTCGCGCGGGCCACATCCAGGGCATCGACGACGAGTTCCGGCTCGGACCTCATCAGGGTAATGGCCGCTGTTTCGCGCGCGACATCGGTGCCGGAACCCATGGCGATCCCAAGGTCAGCGAGACTGAGCGCCGGGGCGTCGTTGATGCCGTCGCCGACCATGGCAACCCGGTGCCCCGCTGCCTGAAGGTCGCGGACCACCTGGGCCTTGCCATCAGGCTTGATGCCCGCAAAGACCTGCTCCAGCCCCAATTCTTCAGCGATGGCTTTTGCCGTTTCAGGGGCGTCCCCGGTCAACATGGCAGGCTCAATCCCTGCGGCGCGCAAGCGCTGGACCGCGAGCGCCGCTCCCTTCCTGAGATTGTCGCCGAGGATGATGGCTCCTCTCGGTGTCTCCTCCTCATCCAGACCGACCCAAATCGCCGTCTGACCCTTCCGTTCTTCCATTTGGACCTGCTGAAGCAATTCCGGGTCAAGGGTAAAGCCGCGATTTTCCATCAGGTCCCGGTTGCCGACCAGGACAAGGCGACCGTCAGCATCGGTGGCACAGATTCCGAGACCGGGCAGCGCGCGGACGTCCGACAGGGGAAACGCTTCAAGGTCCTGCTCTCTCGCCCTATCCAGGATCGCGATTCCGAGGGGGTGTTCGGTGCCCTTTTCCGCCCCTGCCGCCATGGCCAATAGGTCTCTTTCTGATTGCCCGATCGCCGGAAAGATGGCGGAGACCCTTGGGCGTCCTTCCGTCAGGGTACCGGTCTTGTCGAAGATGACCCGATCGATGCGACCGGCCTGTTCCAGGGCCTCGACTTCCCGGATCAGGATTCCGGCGCGGGCCGCCGCCCCCGTCCCCGCCATCAGGGCTGCGGGCGTCGCCAGGCCCAAAGCACAAGGGCAGGCAATCACCAGGACTGTTACGCCGTGAATGATGGCTTCCGGCAGGGGCAAACCGACGCCAAAGGCCCAGCCTAATCCTGTGATCAACGCCAGCCCCGCCACGATCGGGACGAAAACAGCCGAAATCCGATCCACAAGGCGCTGAACCGGAGCCTTACCCGTCTGGGCCTCCCTGACGATGGTGATGATGCGCGCCAGCTGGGTTTCCGTGCCGACGGCGGTCGCTTCGATCAGCAGCACGCCCGTTGCATTGATGGCCCCGCCGGTCACGGTATCGCCCGACTGTTTCGGCACCGGACGCGACTCTCCGGTGATCAGGGCCTCGTCCATTTCGCTCCGGCCTTCGATGACCAGACCATCGGTGGGGACGGCAGCACCCGGTTTGACAACAAGCTTCTGGCCCAGCCGGACCGAGGCGATGGCGACTTCCTGCTCGGTCCCGTCCGGGCCGCGGACGATGGCTGTCTGGGGCTTCAAGGCGGCGAGCGCCTTCAGGGCTTTGGCGGTTCCCTGCTTGGCCCTTGTCTCCAGCCATTTTCCAAGCAGCACGAGCGTGATGACAAAGGCCGAGGCCTCGAAATAGAGGTGCCCGTCTTCGCCGCTCAACAAGAGGGCCAACGACAGCAAGAAGGCTGCACCGGTGCCCAGGACGACCAGCAGGTCCATATTGCCGGAACCTGCTTTTAGCGCGGCCCAGGCCGGGAGGTAGAAGCGAAGCCCCGTGCCGAACTGAATCGGAAGGACCAGCGCCAATTGCACCAGCGGTGGCAAGACGTGCCCTTGGCCGCTCAACATGCTGGCCATATCAAGGGCGAAAGGAACCGTCAGGAGAATGGAAAGGCCGAGTCTGCGGGTCTCGAAGGCTAATCGCGCGGCGGCCTGTGCCTCTGCGGCCTCGCTTTGCTCCGCCCCCTCCTCCGCGTCAAGAACAGCGGCTCCAAATCCGGCCCCTTCGATGGCTTTGATCAGCCGGGCCTCGTCCGGTCCTGCCTCCGAGACCTCGATCCGGGCTTCTTCCGTTGCCAGATTGACTTCTGCCGACGACACGCCCTCGAGCTTGCTCAAGACCCGTTCAATCCGGGCCGAACAGGACGCGCAGGTCATGCCGGAGACGGCAAAGCTGTGTCGGATCGTGGCTGGGGTACCGTCCATTTTTCAATCGTCCTCCCTCAGCCAGGGTTGGCCTTCGACTTCTTTCACGCCAAAGCCATTCTCGGTCATGATTGTCAGGTAGTGCTGGGCACTCGAATCCCCCGCGTCGGCAGCTTGACGAAACCAGATGGCCGCCTGGCGATAATCGCGGGTATCATAAAACATCTTGCCGATCAGGTACTGGGCGTCGGAATTTCCGTCGAGCGCGGGGTGCAGCCACAACCGGTAGGCCTGTCCCCAATTGCCGGCCCGATAGGCCTCCCAGCCGGGCTTGAGGTCAGGGTCCCAGGCGGCGCAACCGACCAATAGCAGGCTGGCCGCCGCGAGAGCCAT
Source organism: Magnetovibrionaceae bacterium (assembly GCA_049603795.1). Taxonomy (GTDB): domain Bacteria; phylum Pseudomonadota; class Alphaproteobacteria; order Rhodospirillales; family JBMYSY01; genus JBMYSY01. Next base: position 71,128 of record JBMYSY010000009.1, on the reverse strand, counting down.
GGATTTTCGGCCAAAAGAAAGTGGAGCGCTCATGACCGTATATGTGCCTCGGGGCCGGTGCCGGTCAAGCTGAAGCCCCGGGGGCGGCGTGTTACGCTCTTTGGTGCGTCTTGACGCGGATGCGCTTGCTCCGCCCGGACCGGACTTTATTATAATCGCTTCCATGAATTTGAGACCCCTGGCCCATGTTCCTGCTCATCGATAACTACGACAGCTTCACCTATAATCTGCTTCAGTATCTGGGGGAGCTGGGTGCCGATATCCGCGTTGAACGGAACGACGCCCTGACCGCAGCGGAGGCTTTGGCGCTGGAGCCCCAGGGGATCGTCATCTCACCGGGTCCCGCCGACCCGGACAGCGCCGGCATCTGCCTGGATTTAATCCGCAAGGCCGATGGGCGCTGGCCGCTGCTGGGTGTCTGTCTCGGCCATCAATCCATCGGTCAGGCCTATGGCGGAACGGTCAAGCGCGCGCCGTCCTGCATGCACGGCAAGGTCAGCCGGATAACCCATACCCAAGGCGGACTTTTCAAGGGGCTGCCATCGCCTTTGCCGGTGACCCGCTATCACTCGCTCACGGTCGATCCCAACAGCCTGCCCGACTGCCTGGAGGTGACGGCGACGAGCGACGACGGTGTCATCCAGGGCCTCAGTCACCGCAGCCATCCGGTCCACGGCGTCCAGTTCCATCCGGAAAGCATCGCGTCTGAGGGCGGCAAGGAGTTGCTGAAGAACTTCCTGGATCTGGCCACAACAAACAAACCAATCAATCAGGGACAAGCCGCATGACCGATCAGCCCACTGGTGCCGAAATGAAACCTCTGTTGGCGCTCGTCGCCGACGGCAAGGCCCTGGATAGCGGCCAGGCCGAAAAGGCCTTCGACATCATTATGTCCGGTGAGGCCACGCCGTCTCAGATCGGTGCCTTTTTGATGGCCCTTCGGGTTCGTGGGGAGACCGCGGAAGAAATCACGGCGGCTGCCCGTGTGATGCGGGCGAAAGTCCTGAAGGTCACGGCACCCGAAGGGGCCATCGATATCGTCGGTACCGGCGGTGACAACTCGGGCACGTTCAACATCTCCACCTCGACGGCCTTTGTTGTCGCCGGTTGCGGTGTGCCCGTGGCCAAGCACGGCAACCGGGCGCTGTCGTCTAAATCAGGTGCGGCGGATATCCTCAGCGCCCTCGGCATCAATACCGAGGCTGACATGAGCCTTGTCGAGCGGGCGATCGCGGATGCCGGGATCGGCTTTCTGTTCGCACCCCGCCACCACAGCGCCATGCGCCACGTGATGCCGACGCGCATGGAACTGGGCACGCGGACGCTGTTCAACCTGCTTGGCCCCCTGACCAATCCGGCCTTGGTGACGCGCCAGATGACCGGTGCTTTTTCAAAAGCATGGATCGAACCCATGGCCGCGGCTCTCGGTGCTTTGGGCCTGGAGCGCGCCTGGGTGGTCAATGGATCGGACGGTCTGGACGAAATCACCCTGACGGGCCCGACCCATGTGGCGGAATGGCGGGATGGCAAGGTTACGACTTACGACATTCGCCCCGAGGATGCGGGCCTCGCGCCCTGCTCTCCCGATGATCTGAAAGGCGGCGATGCCACATTGAACGCGGCGGCCACCATGGCGATGCTGGAAGGTGCCGAAGGACCGCTACGCGACGTGGTTCTCTTGAATGCCGCGGCCTCCCTGATGGTGGCCGGAAAGGCGGATGACCTGAAAACCGGCGTCGGCATCGCGGCCCAGTCCATCGATAGCGGTGCGGCCCGGGCCGCCCTCGACAAGCTCGTCGCCATCACCAACGGAGCCGCCTGATGAGTGACGTTCTGGCAAAAATCTGCGCCGACAAGCGCGAACACGTGGCGAAGCGGAAATCCGTCGAACCCCTATCGGCATTGGAAGACGTTGCCAGAGGGGCCCCGAAACCTCGGGGCTTCGTCGCTTCGTTGCAGGCCAAGCGGGACGCCGGGGCCTACGGCTTGATTGCCGAGATCAAGCGGGCCTCCCCCTCCAAGGGCATGATCCGCCCCGATTTCGATCCGCCCTCGTTGGCCCAGGCCTATGCTGCGGCCGGTGCGGCCTGCCTGTCGGTCCTGACCGATGAACCCTACTTCAAAGGCCGCGATCTCTATTTGTTGGAGGCCCGGGCGGCTGTGAAGCTTCCCGTTTTGCGCAAGGATTTCATGCTCGACGCCTATCAGATCGTTGAAAGCCGGGCGCTGGGGGCTGATTGCATCTTGCTGATCATGGCGGCTTTGGAGGATTCAGAAGCCGCTGACCTGGAGGCACTCGCGCTTGAACTCGGCATGGATGTCCTCGTCGAGGTCCACAATGCCGAGGAACTGGAACGCGCCTTGCCACTGAAGTCCCCTCTTCTCGGTATCAACAATCGCAATCTCAAAACGCTGGAGGTTGATATCGCGACGACAGAAGAACTGTCGAAGATGGTCCCGGAGGGCAAAATCCTGGTCAGTGAAAGCGGGCTTTACCAGAAATCCGATCTTGATCGCATGGCCAAGTCAGGGGCCGACTGTTTCCTTGTGGGCGAAAGCCTGATGCGCCAGGACGATGTGGAGGCCGCGACCCGCACCCTGTTGACCGGTCTGGCGGAAGCCGTCTGATCATGACGAAAGCTAGCAGCGACGAGTTCACCCATTTTGACGACCAGGGCAATGCCGTCATGGTCGATGTCTCGGACAAGAAAGAAACCGAACGCTCGGCGACCGCGCGGGGTACGGTCTTCATGGAGGCCTCGACGCTGGCCAAGATCATGGACGGCGGTTTCAAGAAAGGCGACGTGCTGACCGTCGCGCAGCTGGCTGGGATCATGGGAGCCAAGCGCACGCCCGACCTGATCCCGCTGTGCCACCCCCTGATGCTGACCTCCGTAAAGGTCAATTTGTCCTGTGATCCAGACCGGAACGCGGTGGACATTGAGGCCACGGCCAAACTGAAAGGTCAGACGGGTGTCGAGATGGAGGCGCTGACGGCGGTCTCGGTCGCGGCGCTTACTGTCTATGACATGTGCAAGGCCGTGGACCGGGGTATGCGGATCGCCGATATCCGCCTGACCCACAAGGCCGGTGGCAAGTCCGGCACGTTCGAGGCTGATTGATGCTGACGGTTGAACAGGCGCTGGAGACGGTCATCGCCGGTTTTTCAAAGCTCGGCGCGGAAACGGTCTCTTTGGGGGACGGCTTGGGCCGGGTGTTGGCCGAGCCCGTGATCGCGCGGCTTTCCCACCCACCTGCCGCCGTTTCCTCGATGGATGGATATGCGGTGCGCAGCGCGGATGTTCAGCGAAAAGGCGTGACGCTGACCCGCATCGGCGAAGCGGCTGCGGGGCTCGGGTTCGAAGGAACGGTCGGGCCCGGCCAGTGTACGCGGATTTTCACCGGGGCCCCACTGCCGCCGGGCGCGGATGCGGTGATCATTCAGGAAGATTCCGAAGTCGACGGCGATCAAATCACGCTGAACGAGGTGGGTTTTCCCGGCAAATTCGTTAGACCGGAAGGGCTGGATTTCGCTGAAGGAAAGGTTTTGCTCGAGGCTGGTCGCCGCCTCACAGCCCGCGATATCGGTCTGGCCGCTGCGGCCAACGTGCCTTGGCTCAGCGTGGTCAAGAAGCCGCTGATTGGTGTTCTGAGCACGGGCAACGAACTTGTGCTGCCCGGCGAGGCGGCGGGCGCTGACCAAATCGTCAATTCCAATTCGGTCGCCCTGGTAGCCTATTGTGCGGCCTTGGGGGCCGAGGCGCGGAACCTGGGCATCGCCGCCGATACCCCGGAATCTCTGGCGGCTAAGCTAAGTGCCGCCCGTGGCGTCGATCTCCTCGTGACCACCGGTGGAGCCAGCCAGGGCGACTACGATCTGGTCAGCCAGATCATGGAATCCGACCGGGCCGATCTGGGCTTCTACAAGGTTGCCATGCGTCCCGGTAAGCCTCTGATTTTCGGCAGCATACCGACGTTGGATGGCGAAAAGGTGCCGCTTTTGGGGATGCCGGGCAATCCGGTCAGTGCCGGTGTTTCCAGCGTGCTCTACATGCGCGCCGCGATCTGCGTCATGCTCGGCCTCAATCCCCATCCGGTCAAGGAGCGCGCCCAGCTAGGAGCGGACTTGCCCGCTGGCGGCAAGAGAGAGGATTACCTTCGCGCGACGCTAGACAACGATCCCGAACAGGGCCTGATCGCGACACCCTTCACCGGCCAGGACAGCTCGATGATGGCCCGATTCGCCGATGCGGATTGCCTTTTGGTCCGCGAAATCGATGCGGCCCCGGCGGCCAAGGGTGAAGCCGTGACAATTATTCGTCTCGATCTCGCAAGTCTTCGTCTGTAGAGCTCTTGGGTGGTGCGGAAACCGAACCCCAGCAAATCCGCCGAGTCGTTTGTTTCTTTAAGAAATCACTAAGTGTTTCGGTTGTGTTGTTGATGGGTCAACAACCTCAAAGCGGGTTCCAATTTTAGTGCGACTTTTCGCTGCGCGCTTGACCGGAGAGCAGAACTTCAATAGAACAAAGGCGAACGTTTTTTGTTTGTTCAGGTGATGTCCCCGCGATCGACGGGAATGTTTCCATCAAATGACGAGACGTGTTCCCTTTTTGGAGCGGGGAAACCCGATCCACCAGAACGAGCCTGCAAGACGGTATTGGCCAGAAGGACCATGTGGCATGTTGACCCGTAAACAATACGAACTGCTGATCTTCATCGACAAGAAACTGAACGAGACCGGCGTGTCGCCCTCGTTCGACGAGATGAAGGACGCGCTGGATCTGAAATCCAAGTCGGGGATTCACCGACTGATTACGGGCCTTGAAGAGCGCGGCTTCATCCGCCGCCTGCCGCATCGCGCCCGCGCCTTGGAGGTCCTGCGCCTGCCCGACAATCTAGATCCTTCCGGTCCGATGCCGGAACGTCTGCCGCGTGGCCAGGGCCCCGGCGCGCAGCCACGCTTCTCGCCGCAGGTCATCAAGGGGGAGTTCAAGCTTCCCGGCACCCCGGCGGCACCGCATGCCAATTCAGTCGCCCTGCCGCTCTATGGCCGGATCGCAGCCGGAACCCCGATCGAGGCCCTTCGGAACGAGACCGATTTCATTGATGTGCCCACCAGCCTGCTCGGCAAGGGGGACCACTATGCCCTGGAAGTGGACGGTGATTCGATGATCGAGGCCGGCATCCTTGACGGTGATACCGTGGTGATCCGCAAGGGCGATGTCGCCGAAAACGGTACCATCGTGGTCGCCAACATCATCGACGAAAACGAGGTGACGTTGAAACGCATCCGCCGCAAGGGCTCTGCCATCGCGCTCGAGCCCGCCAACCGGCACTACGAAACCCGGATTTTCGGACCGGATCAGGTTAAGGTTCAGGGCTATCTGGTTGGCTTGGTTCGGAAATACTAAGGCGAAAGCCGCTTTAGACTCCATCTTTTGGCCGGGGCCTTCCGCTCTGAGGTACCCAGGGGCGGTTGCCGCGTTCGATTTTATCCTGGCGCAGTTGGAACTGGCCCGCTTTCCTCAATGTGTCGGTCAGGGTGACGCTCAGAGCACCGCCCCGCCAGAGATCGAAACGGTCGATCACGGTGGTCTCCGCGCGGCAACCAGGGGATACCGGCTCCAGGCTGATCACAAGATCAGCCCCCCGGCAGTCGTCGGCCAAGGCTGCCGGATGACGGATCAGCGATATCACCCGGTTGTGGACCGTCAGGCGGCAGGCGTGAATGTCGCAGCGAAGGGAAGCTTCTCCTTGTGTCCGGGGGCGACCATTCGTCTCCCAGCGCTGGGCAGCCGTCAGGCCCAGCCTCCGTTGCCAAACGTCCCGATCAAAGCGGGCGATCTGGCGGGAATTCACAAAGATCTCGTCACCCAGGCGCACAGCCATCAATCGGGCCTCTGAATCGACGAAGATCATGGGGCTTGGCGTGTTGATGACCAGCACCAGGGCGAGAACCGGGCCGGCCAGACCAAGCAGTCGCCCCCTGCCCCGGACAAGGACAGCCCAGAGGCCGCCGACCAGGATCAACCCGAACGCCAGATCCGACAGGGCCGGGATTTGCCGGGTCGCACCGGGCAGACCTGCAACCCCCTTGGCGATGGCAATAACCAGATCAATGCCGAAGCCCATCACCGCGAGACCCCATTCTTCCAAGCCAAAAGGCATCAAAAGGAGGCTGAATAGGCCGGCAGGCATGATCCAGAGCCCGGTCAGGGGCACGGCGGCCAGATTGGCCAGCAGGCCGTAGTCCGCGATCCGATTGAAGTGGTAGGCGGCAAAGGGAGCCGTCGCAAGCCCGGCCAGCAGCGTGGTGATGGCGATGCCGGCCATATAGAGGCCGATCTGGCCCCAGACACCGCTGTCCCGGCGGGAGACCATCCACCCCCGATCGGTCAGCTGTTCGTAGCCTGCCACCAGGACGACGACAGCGGCAAAGGACATCTGGAAGCTGGCTCCCAGCAGGCTCTCCGGCCAGAAAATCAGAATCAGGCTTGCGGCGATTGCGACGGCCCGAAGCGAAATTGCCCGGCGATCAACCAGTACGGCCAGGAGCATAAGACCGACCATCAGGAAGGCCCGCAGACTGGGCACGGTCGCCCCGGCGATAAGGCAATAGCAGAGGGCCGCCGGCAGGGCGATTGCCGCCGCGATCTTCTTGGTCGGAAAGCGGAGGGCGACGGCAGGTGCAAAGGCCAGGATCAGCCGAATGCCGCCAAAAAAGAGACCCGTCACCAACCCGATATGAAGCCCCGAAATGGCCAGAAGATGTGCTAGTCCCGCATCTCTGAGCGCCTCAGTCACCTCTTCCGGAATAGCGCGTCGTTCGCCCGTGATCAGGGCGGCTGCGACGGCTCCTGCATCGCCTTCCAGCCCGGCCAACAGCCGTCTGGTCAGTGCGGTGCGGAGGTTCTGCAGGGCCTCGGCCAGGCCGAACCCGTTCTCCCAGGTGGCCACGGTTGGGGCGTCGCTGTAGGGCGTGGAGATTCGCGCAGGTCCATAGACAAAGCCGACCGCACCGATGCTTTGAAAGAACATCTGGCGTTGGAAATCGAAGGCACCCGGTGCCGAGGGTGGCGGTGGTGGTCGGAGTTCGCCGCGCAGCCGTAACCAATCCCCCGGATGCAGCGCCGGTTGTTTCCCTTTAGCCGTCAGGCGGACCCGGACGGGTGTGTCGGCAGGCCGGATGCGGTCGATCCGAACCGAATCCAATGTCACGCGGACACCATCCGTTAGGGGCTCGACCCTGGCAAGCCGCCCTTCGACCCAGGTTGGCCCTGTGGCGCGCTCGAGAACCGGTGCGGCGACGCTCAAGGTTCGAAGGCCCCCGAGGCCGAGGCCCAGGGTCACCAGGCAGAGGCTCAAGATCAAAATCCGCGCCGTCCCGGCCAGCCGAGCGAACAGCAGGCCCAGGGCTCCAAGGACAAGGCTGACAAGAACCACCCAGGGCGCAGGTTCAATCGGAAGCCTGAAGTAGATCACAACACCGATCCCAAGCAGGATCGGCAGGCCCACTGGCCTTATGCCCTGTGCGAAAGACGAACCGAGGCCCCCAAAGGCCTGCCGGAAGCTCTGCTGTCCTTCGCGCATGAATTCGCTCATGGTGTTACCTTAAAGCCAGGACAGGCGGTGGTGCCACTCTGCTATCATCAGTTGCGCAAGAGACGGATTGAGAGGGATTTTCGATGGCTCCTCGGACTGTTCCGGTGCCACTTCCCACTCCGGGACGATGACCTGTTGACGAAAATCACGATGCCAGGGGGTGATTCGGATTGCTTCGGACGGAAATTCCCCAGTTTTTTCAGATACTAACGCCTCGTGATTCGAGCTTGGGCAAAAGTCGTCAGAAAGACCCTGGCGGCGCTTGCCGAACACGCCCTCTTCTATGCTAGACTGCGCCCGCTGCCGTACACCGAAGAGGCGGGAAAGCTGCTCTTCAGAAGAAGCTAACGTCTGGCCGGTGCGGCGACGGAGGGAGTTTACAGGGGTATCTAACTGACCCACTAAGCGCATGAGAACGTGGGGCGCGCTTTGGTGGAATCCGAACAAGTTGGTTTTGGAAAGGCCGCGCAACCAACATGCGCGCGTCTGGCCGGTTCGACCACTTCGCCGGGATGTTTTGACGGGCTCCACGTGCAAGTTTTTTACGTGTACTGCCTATCTCGTGCACGGGGTTTGAAGAATCGCCGGAGCGTTTTGAACAAGATCATCTTGGAAAAACTCCCGGCAACTCATGAGCCGCCGATTGACTTTTCGGGTTGGGATGACCCACCGGATCGGGGTTCGAAGCACACCTGGACAACCGGCAATCCTGCCGGCGGTCTTGATTGCCCAGGGGATGAAAGATGACCGATAATAAAACATACACACTCACCGACAATGCGTCGGGCGAGTCTTGGGAATTGCCCGTAATCAGCGGGACTGTCGGCCCGGATGTGATTGATGTCCGGAAGCTCTACGCGCAAACCGATTGCTTCACCTACGATCCGGGGTTCACTTCCACCGGTTCTTGTGAATCCAAGATCACCTACATTGACGGTGACAAAGGTGAGCTGCGCTACCGCGGCTATCCGATCGAGCAACTGGCGGAAAAGTCGGACTTCCCGGAAGTCTGCTACCTGCTGCTCTACGGTGAACTGCCGACGGTCGAACAGAAGCGCAAGTTCGAGCACGACATCACCTACCACACCATGCTGCACGAGCAGATGCACAAGTTCTATGATGGTTTCCGCCGGGACAGCCACCCGATGGCCATCATGTGCGGCGTTGTCGGTGCCCTTTCGGCCTTCTATCACGACTCCACCGATATCTCTGATCCGCGTCACCGCATGATCGCCAGCTACCGGCTGGTGGCGAAGACGCCGACCATCGGTGCTTGGGCCTACAAGTATTCCATGGGTCAGCCCTTCATCTATCCGCGGAATGATCTGAGCTACTCGGAAAACTTCCTGCACATGATGTTTGCGACACCTTGCGAGGAATACAAAGTCAGCCCGACGCTCGCCAAGGCCATGGACCGGATCCTGATCCTCCACGCCGACCACGAGCAGAACGCCTCGACTTCGACCGTGCGTCTGACCGGTTCTTCCGGTGCCAACCCGTTCGCTTGTATCGCCGCCGGTATCGCATCCCTCTGGGGCCCTGCCCACGGTGGTGCCAACGAAGCCGTGCTCAAGATGCTGAACGAGATCGGCAGCGTCGACAACGTCGATGAATACATCAAGAAGGCCAAAGACAAGGACGATCCGTTCCGTCTGATGGGCTTCGGTCACCGGGTCTACAAGAACTTCGACCCGCGCGCCAAAGTGATGCGGGAAACCTGTCACGAGGTTCTCGAAGAACTGGGCGTGAAGGACGAGCCGCTGTTGAAGCTCGCCATGGAACTGGAACGCATCGCGCTGGAAGACGAATACTTCGTCGAGAAGAAGCTCTACCCGAACGTGGACTTCTATTCCGGCATCATCTTCCGCGCCATGGGCATTCCGGTCAGCATGTTCACCGTGCTGTTTGCCATGGCCCGCACGGTCGGCTGGATCAGCCAGTGGAACGAAATGATCGAGGACCCGAGCCAAAAGATCGGCCGCCCTCGTCAGCTCTACACCGGTGCCACCACCCGCGACTTCGTGGAACTGCACAACCGGAGCTAATCTCCGTGCCGGGTGACTGGCATTACGTTACGGAAAAGGCGGGCCCTCGGGTCCGCCTTTTTTGCGTGCTCGGGCGGAAAGCCGATCTAAAAACCTCACCTGGGCGATGATCCGGCGTATGTTTCGTCCGCCGCCAATGACAGGGGTAAGACGGTCCGGCTTGCCCATTGCGTCTGTTGGCCCCCCTGAGGTCGGGCGAACAGAAATTCAGTTTCTCAATGTCGCCAGCAGTATCTGACCCTCCGTCGCCACTTCAGGTCTTAATTGAGCCAGAGCGGTAGCCGCTTCGTCCACCTGCGGGGCGGCGCGACCTCCGATAAGGAGCTCTGAGATGGCCGAGCTCAAGGCATCAGGCGTGCAGTTCTCTTGCAGGAATTCGGGGATGACCGGCTTGTCCGCGATCAAGTTCACCAGGTGCGCGAAGCGGACCTTGATCAGGCGGCGAACGATGGCCGCCGTGAGCCAGTTGACGCGATAGCCGATCACATGAGGACAACCGGCCACGGCGAGTTCCAGGCCGACGGTGCCGCTTGCGGCGAGTGCGGCGTCGGCGGCATTAAAGGCATCGAATTTCTCGGACTTGTCGGTGGTCAGAGTGACCGCCACCGGCCAAGTATCTATGGCCGCCTGCACACGGCCCTTCAAGTGCGGCAGGGTGGGCACGGCGATGTGCAGGTTTGGGATGGTTTCAGCCAGCTGCGCCACCGTCTCACCAAAGATCGGCAGCAGCGGCTTGATCTCCCCTCCCCGGCTACCCGGCAACACGCAGAGCAGTTTTGCCTCAGACGCGATGCCGTGACGTGTGCGGAAGGCCTCTCCGTCGCCGTCGGCTGCGCCCCCTTCAAGCACCGGGTGGCCGACGAAGCTCGCCTTCAGGCCGGCTGCTTCGAAGTACGGTGGCTCGAAGGGCAGCAGGCAGAGCATGTGATCCAGGAAGGCCGCGCATTTCTTCGCCCGACCCGGCCGCCAGGCCCAGACCGTAGGTGCGACGTAATGGATGCGCGGGATCTGTGAGCCCGCCTTCTTCAGGCGCTTCTGGACGCGGAAGCTGAAGTCCGGCGCGTCGATGGTGATCACGGCGACGGGCTGGGTCTCAAGGACGAACTGGGTCGTCTCCCGGATGCGGCGGATCAGCAGTGGCAGGCGCGGCAACACTTCCGCGAGGCCCATGACCGAGAGGTCGGACATGGGAAACAGGCTCGAATGGCCCTCGGCCGCCATGGCCTCGCCGCCAACACCGACGTAGCGGAAGCGGCCTGGGGCCATGGCCTCGAGGCCTGCGATCAGGCGCGCGCCCAGTAGATCGCCTGAGGGCTCGCCCGCGATGATGCAGAGGGTCTCGCGCTTGTCCTGTTCTGTCATGGGACGTCGTGGCTTTCCGGATCGAAGCCGCAGACGAACAGCCCTTCCCGGTCCGCCAGCGCCACCAGATCACCCTTGCTCATCACCATGGCCTCTCCGGTGCCGACAGCGATCCCACTGAAGCCTGCTTCCGCCGCCTGTTTGACGGTATCCGGACCGATGGCCGGACGATCGACACGACTTTCCTGGCCTGGCTTGGCGCGCTTGACGAGAACGGGCCCCTCTCCTTCGCGCTTCAGCCCGGCTGACCTCTCGATCATGGCGGCTGTGCCTTCTATGGCCTCAACCGCCAGGATCAGTCCCTGCTGGCAGACCGCCCCCTGACCGACATCCTCTTCGCCGAGGATGCTGACCACTCGGGCGGCCTTGGCGATATCTTCGCAGGCCGAACGTGAAGGCTGGATTTGACCCCATACGCCCGGCTCGGCGAGTTGCGCGGGCAGAAGGCTGTCAGGTCCGACGACGCGGAAGCCCGCCTGCTGTTCAATATAGTCGATAAGTGCCGTGAGAAGGCCGTCATCGCCCTTCATGAAGGCACCGCTGGCCAGGAATCGGGCACCTTCCGCATCGGGCATCAGGGTCGCGAAGCTGGGGCGCTGCATGCCACCGGCCATGACGACTTCCTCGACCCCGGCCTCTTTCAACAACTGGATCGCGCGGCCCAGAGCGCCGAGCCGCACCCAGGCATGAGGGACCGCGTCCGCAACCAGGCTTTCAGGCGTCTGACCCTTGAAGGCGAGGACAAAGAACGGTCGGTTGTCCGACCGGCAGGCGGCGATCAGGTCTTCGGGCAGGCTGCCTTGGCCCGCCAATATGCCGAGCTTAGGCTGCATCATCCATGATCGGTTGGCAGATGGCGCGCGACGAGTCCGTGCGGATGAAGTCCAGGATCTCGTTGACCGGCTGGTTTTCCGGCATCAGTTCGGCAACGTCGTCCAGCCTTTCCGCAAGCGTGCCTTCCTGAGCGAAGATCAGCCGATAGGCCTTGCGCAGGTTATGGATCGTTTCCCGGTCGAAACTCCGGCGCTTCAGGCCGACCAGATTGAGCCCGGACAGATGGGCCCGATTGCCCAGGACGGAGCCATAGGGAATCACGTCGTTCTCGACCCCGCTCATGCCCCCGATCATGGCGTGGCGACCGATCCGGACGAACTGGTGAACGGCAGAGAGCCCGCCGATGATCGCCCAGTCGCCCACTTCCACATGACCGGCGAGGGTCGCATTATTGACCAGAATGGCATGGTCGCCGATCAGGCAATCGTGCGCCACATGGGCACCGACCATGAACAGGCAGTTGTTGCCGACACGGGTCAGCAAGCCGCCACCCTGGGTGCCGGGATTCATGGTCACATGTTCGCGGATAACATTGTTGCAGCCGATTTCCAGCCGGGAGGTCTCCCCACTGTACTTCAGGTCCTGCGGTGCGTTTCCGATGGCGGCGAAGGGAAAAATTTTCGTGTTGGCACCAACGGTGGTGACGCCATCAACGACCACGTGGCTCATCAGGGTCACCCCGTCGCCCAGGGTAACATTCGGCCCAACCACACTGAAGGCACCGATCGTGACCCCCTCCCCGATGGTGGCTGCGGGATCGACGACGGCAGTCGGGTGAATGGTCATTCGTTTCCATCCCGGATCATGGCGGCGAAGGTGGCTTCGGCGACCAGTTTTTCGTCCACGAAGGCCTTGCCGGTGAACTTCCAGACATTCCCGCGGTTGCGCTGTTTTTCGACCAAGATGCGGACCTGGTCACCCGGCTCAATCGGGCGGCGGAAGCGGGCCTGATCGACGGTCATGAAATAGACCAGCTTGCCTTCAGAGCCGGGGCCCAGGGTTTCGATCACCAGAACCCCCGCCGTCTGTGCCATACTTTCGACGATCAGCACACCCGGCATGATCGGTGCGCCGGGGAAATGACCTTGGAAGAAACCCTCGTTGATCGATACGTTCTTGATCCCGACCGCGCTCTCGTTCGGTTTCACATCGACGACCCGATCAATCATCAAGAAAGGATACCGGTGGGGTAGCACCTCCATGATCCGATTGATGTCACAGCTGTAGCCCGCTTCCGGCTCCGGTGTGGCGTCGCCGGTCGGGTTGGCTTGGGGTGAGTCCTGCGTATCCATCGTCATCAGTCCTTTTGCGGCGGCTTACCCGCCTTTTCGAAAGCCGAATAGGCCCGGAAGAATTCTCGCGCTGGCAGGGCCGGTGTACCGGCAACTTTACCGCCAGGCGGTACGTCGCGCATAAGGCCGGAACGTGCGGTGATCTGAGCCCCGCTGCCGATCTTCAAATGCCCGGCAAGGCCGGCCTGTCCACCCATCATGACAAAGTCGCCGACTTCGGTACTGCCGGAAATGCCAACTTGGCCGACAATAACGCAATTCCGACCGATTTGCACATTGTGTGCAATCATGACGAGGTTGTCGATCTTGGTGCCGGCTCCGACCTTGGTGTCCGGCCCGGCCCCCCGGTCAATGGTGGTATTCGCCCCGATTTCGACGTCGTCCTCGATGACGACGCGACCCAACTGCGGGACCTTGATGTGCCCCCCGGCACCCAGAGCAAAACCATAGCCGTCCTGGCCGATCCGCACGCCCGTATGGATGATGCAGTTTTGGCCCATCAGGCAATGGGTGATCGTCGCGCCGGCACCAATCCGGCAGCCATCGCCGATAACCACGCCATCACCGATGACCGTGTTGGCGGCAATGATGCAATTGGCACCGATTTCGACCTTTTCGCCAATAACGACGCCGGCTTCGACGCGACAGTTGCCACCCAGCTGAGCGCTTTCGGCGATGTGGGCAGCGCCGGAAATCATGGCTGGCGGCAGAAGGGTCGGATGGAAGGCTTCGGCGATCCGGGCGTAGGCGTGGTACGGGTCTTTCGTGACCAGAAGGGCAATGCCATCCGGTGCGTGTTCGACCATCTGGGGTCGGACCACGCAGCCCCCGGCCTCGCTAACCTTGAAACTGGGTTTGTATTTCGGATTGTCGAGGAAGCTGAAGTCTGAAGGGCCGGCCTTGTCGAGCGGAGCAACATCGCCAAAAGACCGGGCCGGATCAGCCTCGCCATGGATGTCTGCGCCTGTCAGCTCGGCAAGCTCGGCCAGGGTGAAGGGGCCAGCTTTGGCAAAAAACCGTTCGTCAGCCATGGCGCTTAAAGCTCAGGGCGTTGGACGACCAGACTGGGCAATCTCTCATCGAGAGCACCCCGAACGACGTTCGTGATCTCCAGGCCTGCAGCGACAAGAATGGTGTTCCGCTTGCTGAGAATCAGCGTCAATTCGTTTTCGTTCGCGATCTCGGTAATGATCTCGATCAAGGTGCCTTGCAGCTTGCGCATGGTTTCCGCTTCGACCTTCTCGACCGCCCGGCGGCGGGTCAGAATGGACTGCTGGAAAGTGGCAACACTCTGTTCGAATTTCCGGCGTTCCTCGGCGAAGGCATCCGGGGTCATAAGGGTCCGCTTGCGGGCCAACTCCTGGTTCGCTTCCCGAATGGCGGCTTCTTCCTTCTGGACCTCTTCCGAGATTTCCTTGCGCAGGTCCTGAAGTTGCCGACGGACGTCTTTAAAGACAGAAGCTGTCCGGGAAATGGCTTCCATATCGACAATTGCCACGCGCAGGAGGATACCCTTGGGTTCTTCCTGTGCCTGTACTTCTGTGACAAACGGCGACAAGAACAGGGCAACGCCGAGGGACGCTGCCATCAGGAGTTTTTTCACGTCGATCTCCTAGAACCTAGATCCAAAATTGACCCGGATGTTTTCTTCCTGGTCGTAATCTTCTTTCAGCAATGGAATCCCCAAATCGACCCCGATCGGACCCAGTGGGGACATCCAGGTGATACCTGCACCAACTGAAAGGCGCAAGGACGCGTTGTCCTCGGTTGCGGCGTTGGTCGGCGTAAGCCCGGCGCTGCTGCCGAAATCACTGAACACCCTGCCCCGAATACCCAACTCGGTCGGCAGGCCGAGCGGGAAGTTCATCTCGACCGTACCGGTGTATTTCCATTCCCCACCGAGCGCGTCTTCTGTGGCCGTATCCCTCGGGCCAACACCGGAATCGGCGAAACCGCGAACGTCATTGCCGCCGATATAGAAGCGATCCAAAAGGTGGACGTCATCGCCGAGGCCAACGATGTAGCCCGTTTCGCCGCTGACAGAGAGAGTCCATTGGTCGCCAAGCGGCCAGTAATGGGCGGCAGACAGGACATTTCGATTGTACTGAGCGTCGCCCAGGCCCCCGGCCACGGCGTTTTTCATGCGGACGATGTAGCCTTCCGTCGGGTTAATGCGATTGTCCCGCTTGTCGTAGGTCAACGTATGGCCGACCTCGCCGATGTCCCTTTCGCCCTCAACGGCGCGGACCAGGCTGGACGCACTGGTGTCCACATCCGTGATGTTCTTGCGTTGATAGGAATAGGACCAACCCTGGGAGAGCAGTTCGGTGATCGGATAGGACGCCCGGAGTGTCCCGCCCGTCTGTTCGACGTCAATGGAGCTTGAATCCTGCAGGTCCGTCTCCGAATGGAAGATGTCAAAGCCTGCGGCTATTTCCCTATCCAGGAAATAGGGCTCGGTGAAGGACAGGTCGATCTGGTTTTCCTTCTGCGCCAACTGGGCCTGGATCGCGATATCCTGGCCCCGCCCGAGCAGGTTTGTCTCGCGCAGGCCAATCTCGATCAGGCCGCCGGCCGTGGTGGAGAAACCAACACCCAGGTTCAATGACCCCGTGGATTTTTCCTCCACCTCGACATTGATGACCGTCTTGTCCGGTGCACTGCCCGGCAGTTGTTCCACTTCGACCTTTTGGAAGAAGTTCAGGTTCTGTACCCGTTGGCGGGACCGGCGCAGCTTGGCGGCATTAAAGGCATCGCCTTCAACCAGCCGGAACTCGCGTCGGATCACCTCGTCGACGGTCCGGACGTTGCCTTCGATGTTGATGCGCTCGACAAAGACACGGGCACCTTCGTTGACCTCGAAGGTAACGTTGATTTTCTGATTCTCGCGGTCCCGCTCGATAATGGGCCGAACGTCAACAAAGGCATAGCCCAGGCCGTTTACGGTATCCGTGATGCTGTCGATGGTCTCTTCCACTTCGTCGGCGTCATACCAATCGCCGGTTTCGATCTCGACATCATCGACCAGGGCTTCCGGATCCAAATCCTTCAGATAAACCTCGGTCGTCAGGTCGCCGAAGGCATAACGCGGCCCTTCATCGATGGTGAAGGTCACGAAGAAATCACGCTGGTCCGGCGTCAGCTCCGCGACAGAAGAATTCACCCTGAAGTCGGCGAAACCTTCCGACAAATAAAAGCGGCGCAGCAGCTCCCGGTCCAGCGTCAGGCGGTCCGGATCATAGGTGTCGTCCGAAGACAGGAACCGGTACCAGGCGCTTTCTTTGGTCCGAACCACTTCGCGCAGCCGCGAGTCCGAGTATTCCCGGTTTCCGATGAACCGGATTGACTCGATTTCGGTCGCCTTGCCCTCGTTGATTTCGAACACCAGATCGACGCGGTTCTGTTCCAGTTGAATAACCTTGGGCTCGACGACCGCCGCAAACAGGCCGGAGCGGCGATAGAGCGTCTGGATGCGCTTCACATCGCTTTGGACCTTGGTCCGGGTATAGATGACGCGGGGGCGGAGGCTGACCTCGGCTTCCAGGGTCTCGTTGTTCAGGTCCTGGTTACCCTCGAAAGCGATGCGGTTGATGATCGGGTTTTCGACAACCGAAATCACCAGCCGATCCCCTTCCCGCTTCAGCGTAACGTCGGCAAACAGGCCGGTCGCGAAGAGGCTTTTCAGGGAACGGTCAATCCGAGACCGGTCGAAGCTGTCCCCCTCTTGGATCAAGAGATAGGACCGAACGGTGCCCGGCTCGATGCGCTGAGCGCCTTCAATGGCAATTTCCTGGATGGTGCCGGATTGGGCCACTGCGCCTTCAGGCAGGCTGAAGCCGGCCAAAAAGAACCCGAGGACAAACACGAACCGACAGAGCCAAGCCTGAGAGCGACTCCTAGGCGTGCAAATGGATTCGGAGCCAAATTGGCCCGAAAAAAACCGTCGTTGGCGCTTCATAAGCCGCACGCTTTTCTTCTCCCGTCGCAGGCTTTTCCGGCCTGGTCACTTAAACAAATCGAACACGCCGAAGTGCCCGAGGTCGTTCCAGGTGACAAAGACCATGAGCAGCAATACCAAAGCCAGCCCGAAACGGAAACCGTATTCTTGTGCCTTGGCATTCAACGGCTTACCTCGGACAGCCTCGCAGGCGTAGAAGACCAGGTGGCCTCCGTCCAACATCGGTATCGGGAAAAGATTAATAAGCCCCAAATTGATCGACAGTGCGGCCATGAAAAACATCAACTGCACCAAGCCGCCCTGGGCCATATCCCCGGACATCTGGGCAATCCTCAACGGACCGCCCAGGTCGTCGGTGTTGCGGTCGCCGGCGATGATATCGCCCAGATAGGCCAGGATCTGGCCCACCATCCCAAAAGTTCGCTCGACCCCCATCCAAAGGGCTGTGAGTGGGTCGTAGCGGCTGTATTCCAACAGTTCCATATCCGGTGCGACGCCCAGCAGACCCTTGCGTAAAACGGTGCCGGTCTCTGTCGTCACCTCGCGCACGCCCGTGGTCGCGGTCAGGCTGATTTCCCGGCTCTCGCGCAACAGGATGATCGAAACCCGCTCTTCCGGTCGGGGCTCAATCGCCGCCTGCAGGTCCTGGAAGAGCTTAACCTCTTCGCCATTGATCCGAATGATTTGATCGCCGGGCAGGATTCCAGCGGCCTCCGCAGCGCTGCCTTCCTGCACGGAACCGACCCCTGCCAGCAGCGAAGGTTGGCCAACGGCACCGAAAAGGAACGCCAGTAGGGCAATCGCAAACAGGAAATTCGCAGCCGGTCCCGCGAAGACGATGGCTGAACGCTGACCCACAGTCTTGTGGTGGAAAGAGACGGCCTTCTGGTCTTCGGTCATGGGTTCGGCTTCCGGGGAGTCGTCGAAATCGTACTCTCCGAACATCTTCACATATCCACCGAGGGGCACGGCACTGAGCCGCCAACGGGTACCGAAGCGGTCTGTCCTACCGATGAGCTCGGGTCCGAACCCCACCGAAAAGACTTCCACCTTTACGCCGTTGCGTCTCGCAATCCAGAAATGCCCCAACTCGTGAACAAAGACCAAAACGGTCAACACGAAGAGGAAGCCCAGGATGTAGTACCAGGTGAAGTTCAGGAATTCCATTTCAGGCTCTGTTCCGTTTCACATTGCTCAGGCAGGTGCCGGGAGCGGAAAAGTCAGTTCAGTGTCTTGACGATTTCGGATGCGCTGCGTCGCGCATCCGCGTCCGCCGCGAGAATATCGTCCAACCCGGCTGCCGGCGGCGGAGAGAGGCGTTCGAGCACCCCTTCCACAACGCACGCGATATCCAGGAAACCAATCCGGCGATCCAGGAAAGCTGCGACCGCAACCTCGTTTGCAGCGTTCAGCAGACAAGGGGCCAGCCCTCCCGAGATAAGGGCCTCCCGCGTCAGCCTCAAGGCCGGAAAACGGTCCATGTCTGGCGCTTCGAAGGTCAGCTTGCCGATCTCTTCCAGGCGCAACCGCTCGGTTGGTGCATCCATCCGGTCCGGCCAGGCAAGTGCAAAGGCGATTGGTGTTCGCATATCCGGAGAGCCCAGTTGGGCCAGTGTGGAGCCGTCGACGTAATCGACCATGCTGTGGATCACCGACTGCGGGTGCACCAGAATGCTGATCCGATCTTCGGAAACCGGGAAAAGGTGATGGGCCTCGATCAGTTCCAGGCCCTTGTTCATCATCGTGGCGGAGTCGATCGAAATCTTTGCCCCCATCGACCAGTTGGGGTGGGCAACAGCCTGTTCCGGTGTCACGGCGGCCATGGCTTCGCGGGTCCATTCCCGGAACGGGCCACCGGAGGCGGTCAGGACAAGCCGTTCAACCCGTTCGGGCCGGTCGAAATCAAAGACCTGGAAGATTGCGCTGTGCTCGGAATCAACCGGCAGCAAGGTCGCGCCGTGGGTTTCCACCGCCTTCATGACCACATCGCCGGCGCAGACCAGGGTTTCCTTGTTGGCGAGGCCGATGGTCGCGCCGCGCTCAATGGCTGCCAGGACGGGGGCAAGGCCTGCGGCACCGACGATCGATCCCATGACCCAGTCGGCGGGGCGCTGGGCCGCTTCGCGCACAGCATCGGCACCGGCTGCAGCTTGAATGCCACTTCCCGAAAGCCGTTCTTTCAGATCTCCGTAGCGTGCTTCGTCGGCGACAACGCAGAGCTTGGCACCCAGTTGACGCCCCTGCTCCGCCAAAAGGTCCACGTTGCCGTTCGCCGTCAGGGCTTCGACTTCAAAGGAGCCGCGGGCGAGAAGGTCGATGGTGCTGGTCCCGACCGAGCCCGTAGAACCCAGCACGGTGACGGATTTAGGGCTCTCGGTGGATGATCCGGCGGGTGCCGGATTTGCGGGTTTGATGACCGTCATCGTCTGAAGCCTGTCGTCCTTTGATTCTTCCCCAAAGGCACCGATCAGAGGCACCCATCAGAGGCACCCATCGCTGCCCGCCTGTTATCGTAGTTGATGCGCGCACTATGGGAAAGCCCCGGCCCTTCCAGAGACCGGCTCAAAACCCGCTCGGGACCCGCTCGGGACTCTCTGGGGCGTCGGTCAGAGAGATCCCGCAACAAAGGGGTTCAATCCAAAGGCCAGCGCACCCAGAGCCGCAGCAGCAATGGCGACCAGCAAGGCATCCACCCGGTCCAGCAATCCCCCATGGCCCGGAATGATGTTGGATGAATCCTTAACATCAAATCGCCGCTTAACCCAGGATTCAATCAGGTCCCCGCCTTGACTGATTCCGCCCAGGAGCGCGCTATAGCCAAAAAGCGCGAAAGTCGCGCCGGCTCCGAACATCCAGGCCACCCAGCATCCGATCAAACCCGCCGATAGCACACCGCCGATAAAGCCGGCCCAGGTCTTTTTCGGGCTGATCCGGGGTGCGAGCTTCGGCCCGCCGATCAGGCGCCCGGCGGCATAGGCACCCGTATCCGCCGACCAGACCAGCGCAAACAGCCAAAAAACGATGGCCTGGCCGGTATCGGCGTCCGCTCTCAGCCAGACAAAGGCCGCGCAGGGAAGCCCGATGTAAATCGCCCCCATCGCCAACCACAGCGGTTTCGGCTCGGACGACAGCATTCGGGCGACCACATAGACAAAAAGGAAGCCACCCAGGGCCACAACGATCAACCAGCGCAGATCGCCTGCCAGCACCACCCCAATCTCCAGCAGGGCCGCGAGGGCCAGGGCGATGACGATGCGTTTCTGGTTGCCTGTCCCGACCAGCCCGGCCCATTCCCAGGCCAGCACCAGCGCAGCGGCGAGGACCAGCAGATCGAACCAGAGACCGCCGAAAAAGACAGCGGCCAGGACGATCGGCCCCAGCACCAGGGCTGAGGCGATGCGGGGCACCAACCCGTCCCCGAAGCGGGAGGGTTTCGGTCCCTTGAGCGGCTGTTCAGCACTGTCAGCCAAGCCGCCCGCCGTAACGCCGTTCGCGTGAATGGAATTCGTTGATGGCGGCCTGAAAGGCTTCTGGTCCGAAATCCGGCCAGAGCGTGTCCGTGAAGATGTATTCGGCATAGGCCGACTGCCAGATCAGGAAGTTGGAGATCCGGCACTCGCCCGAGGTGCGGATCACCAGATCAGGATCCGGTAGGCCATCGGTGTAGAGGTATTCCGATAGCAGTTTCTCGTCCACGTCGTCGGGGGAGAGACGCCCGGCGGCGACCTCTTCGGCGATACGCCTGGAGGCGGCAGCGATTTCTGCACGGCCACCATAGGACAAGGCGATCACCACCTGGATGGCTGTGTTTCCGGCGGTCTTCGCCTCAGCTTCCTCGATCAGCGAAACGATGTCGCCTGCCAGCTTGGCGCGATCACCGATAATCAAAAGTCGCACGCCTTCCTTGTGCAGGTTGGCGACTTCGTTGCGCAGGTAGAAGCGCAAAAGACCCATAAGGTCCCCCACCTCTTCCGGCGAGCGCTTCCAGTTTTCGGACGAGAACCCATAGAGCGTGAGCACGCCGACACCGGCCTCGGCGGCGGCGCGGATAATCGTGCGAACGGTGTCTGCGCCCTTGCGATGACCGGCGATGCGCGGCAGGCCTTGAGCTTTCGCCCAGCGGCCATTGCCGTCCATGATGATGGCCACGTGGGCGGGTGGACTGAGTTCCGGTTCTTGAACAGAAGCGACGGGCATAGAGGAAGATCCTAGGTTTCAGTCTTCTATAGCAGAATTTCAACGGTGCTTAAGACTGAAATGCGGCCGGACGGTGTCAGACCTGCATGATGTCCTCTTCCTTGTGGCTCAGCATCTCGTCGATCTTGCCCACATAGGTGTCGGTCAGGGCCTGGACTTCCTTGCCGAACTTGTGGTGTTCATCCTCGCTGATGTCGCCGTCTTTTTCGGCCTTCTTCAGCTCGTCCATGGCGTGGCGACGGATGTTGCGGACCGAAACCCTGGCCTCTTCGGAGTATTTTCCGGCCACCTTAGCCAGTTCCGCGCGGCGTTCCTCGGTCAAGGGCGGCAGCGGCACGCGGATCATCGTCCCGTCCGCAGCCGGGTTGAGGCCCAGACCCGCATCACGGATGGCTTTTTCGGCCGCCTTGACCATGGATTTGTCCCAGATCTGCACCGAGAGCATCCGGGGTTCCGGCACACTGACCGTGCCGACCTGGTTCAGGGGCATCATGGATCCGTAGGCATCGACCATGACCGGGTCGAGCAGGCTGGTGGATGCGCGGCCTGTGCGCAGACCTCCAAATTCCTTGTGAAGCGCGTCGATGGCCCCTTCCATGCGCCGCTTGATGTCTTTCATCATGCTGGGAATATCGCCGCTCACCGCCTGTCTCCAAATCCTGTCTGATTGATCGTGAAAGCCCGCGCTTTTGTTCCTTGTTCTGCGCGAGGCCCCGAGCGATTGGGTGCCCGAGCGATTGGGTGTTAGCCCGACTCACCGACCACTGTAAAGGTTCCTTGGCCCTTAATCACGCCCGCAAAGGCACCTTCCTGGTGCAGGTCGAAGACCAGGATCGGTACGTTGTTCTCGCGGGCGAGCGCAATGGCAGAGGTATCCATGACCTTAAGGTCGCGCTTGATGACCTCTTCATAGCTTAAACGATCAAAACGCTTGGCGTCCGGGTTTTTCTTCGGATCAGAATCATAGACCCCGTCGACCTGGGTCGCCTTGATCAGAACGTCGCAGCCCATCTCGACGGCGCGCAGGGCGGCGGCGGTATCCGTGGTGAAAAACGGGTTGCCGGTTCCGGCAGCGAAAATCACGATCCGGCCCTTCTCCATATGGCGCACGGCCCTGCGGCGCACATAGGGTTCGCAGACGGCGGAAATGTTAAGTGCCGACTGAACACGAACCTGTAAGCCCTTGCGTTCAAGCGCGGATTGTACGGCGAGCGCATTCATGACAGTGGCCAGCATGCCCATGTGATCGGCACTCGTGCGCTCGATACTGGCGGCGGCGGCCGAGACGCCCCGGAAGATGTTGCCACCGCCGATCACCAGGCAGATTTCCACGCCCATCTCATGGACGGCTTTGATCTCTTCCGTGATCCGATCCACCGTCGGCGCGTCCAGCCCGAAGGCCTTGTCGCCCATCAGCCCCTCTCCCGAGAGCTTTAGCATCACGCGTTTAAAAGAGCTGGGATTGTCGGCTTTGGACATGACGATGCGACCTTACTTGTGAAAGGCGGTGAATGAACGGACAGGGTTCAGAACAGGGAGAGGCAGTCGAATCGGGCCATTCCGGCCTCATTGATCGAAGTCTATCCCGATCACCAGACACAAGAAAGAGGACACAAAAAAGGGGGCGCATCAGCACCCCCTTCCCTGCCCGCCGAAGCGGATAAGATCACGTCTTAGGAACCGGCGGCAGCCGCGACTTCGGCAGCGAAGTCTTCTTCCTTCTTCTCCACGCCTTCACCCAGCTTGAACAGGGCGAAACCGGTGACCTTGATCGGGGAGCCGACGTCCTTGCCGGCCTGTTCGATCACTTTTGCGACCTTGGTCTCGCCGTCGATGGCGTAGGTCTGGTCGAGCAGAACGATCTCTTCGTAGAACTTGCGCAGACGCCCTTCGACCATCTTGGCGATGATCTCTTCGGGTTTGCCGGAAGCGCGGGCCTGATCGGAGAGCACTTCACGTTCCCGTTCGACCGCCGTCTGATCAACGCTGTCGCGGTCAACGGCCTGCGGAGAAGAGGCCGCGATGTGCATGGCGAGTTGCTTGCCGACCGGAGCCAGCGCGTCGGCGGCAGCATCCGATTCGAGGGCCACCAGAACGCCGATCTTGCCCAGGCCATCGGCGACGGCGCTGTGCACGTAGGTGGCGACAACGCCCTTTTCGACGCTCAGCTTGCTCGACCGGCGGAAGGTCATGTTTTCGCCGATGGTGGCCACCAGTTCGGTCAGCTGTTCGCCGACGTTCTTTCCCGCGCCCGGATAGTCGGCGGCGGTAACGGCCTCGACAGAACCATCGGTGCCGAGAGCCACGGTGGCGACATCGGAGACAAAGCCCTGGAACTTGTCGTTGCGGGCCACGAAGTCCGTTTCGGAGTTGATTTCCACAATGGCGGCAGAGGTGCCGTCGGAAGCGACGCCGACCAGGCCTTCAGCGGCGACGCGACCGGCCTTCTTGGCAGCAGCCGACAGGCCCTTCTTGCGCAGCCAGTCCACGGCGCCCTCGAGGTCGCCATCGGTTTCGGTAAGCGCCTTCTTGCAGTCCATCATGCCAGCGCCGGATTTCTCGCGCAGTTCCTTGACCAGCGCAGCGGTGATCTGAGCCATAGTACCCTCGTCTCGATCCAATACGTGTTAAATGCAGAGATGACGCCCGGATCAAACATCATCCGGGCGTCATTTTTGTGTCAGTCAGGCGAAACGCGCTTTTAAGACGCGGGCTGTTCGCCTTCTGTCGGGGCGGCTTCTTCAGCCGGAACTTCCTCAGCCGGCATCATGTCGGCCGGGACTTCTTCCGAAGCACCCAGGTCAACGCCAGCGGCGGCCATTTCCTTGGAAATCCCGTCGAGCACGGCACCCGCCACCAATTCGCAGTAGATGTTGATCGCGCGAAGGCTGTCATCGTTACCCGGGATCGGATAGGTGATGCCTTCCGGGCTGGAGTTGCTATCGATCACGCCGACGACCGGGATGCCGAGCTTGTTGGCTTCGGCGACCGCGATGTCTTCTTTATTGGTGTCGATGATCACCAGGATGTCGGGCAGACCGCCCATGTCCTTGATGCCGCCGAGCGCACGTTCCAGTTTCTCGCGCTCGCGGGTGAGCTTCAGCAGCTCTTTCTTGGTCAGGCCGTGTTGCGTCTCGGGATCATCCAGACGCTGGTCCAGCTCGCGCAGACGCTTGATGGAACCGGAAATCGTGGTCCAGTTGGTCAGCATGCCGCCGAGCCAGCGGTGGTTGACGTAGTACTGACCGCAGCGGGCAGCGGCTTCCGCGATGCGCTCGGAAGCCTGGCGCTTGGTGCCGACAAACAGCACCCGGCCGCCGGCGGCGGTGACATCGCGGACGGCCTGCATGGCGCGCTGGAGCATCGGCACGGTCTGCTGCAGGTCAATGATATGAACGTCGTTGCGGGCCCCAAACAGGAAGGGCTGCATTTTCGGGTTCCACCGGCGGGTGGTGTGGCCGAAGTGAACGCCAGCTTCCAGAAGCTGACGCATGGTGAAGTCGGGCATCGCCATCTTGGTCGATCCTTTTTTCCGGTTGAGCCTCCGCGGGCATGGACTGGAAACCAGCCACCGGAGCGAGGCAGAGGGCGAATTTGCGCCCAAGCCCGCGAACCCGCGTGCGAAGTGTGGTGGGTTTTAGAGGGGGAATGGGGGGAATGCAAGGGTGTTTGGACGTGATCGTCTTTGGGGTAACTGCCGCCATCATTTAACTCGAAAAACCTTGAAGCCCAATCATTCGGAACGCTCCTGCCTTCTCCAACGATCAACGATGGCAGACACATCAATATCATCCGGCCCGTCAATCCAGCGGTTATAGAAATCAATGTCGTCACTGTTGGGCTCAGGATCAGCCCTATTGAATTGAACTCGTGTCGGTAATGGTACGGCCTCACCCAGGGCCATCGCTTCACCGCGACCTAGGCCAGACAGAGTATCCAATAAGTTTCGTTCCGCCTCTGGCACGAGGTTCTTCACATAGGCTTGGTCAGTCGGGTTGGTCACACGAAGACAGATAAAGGACCCACACTGGGCCAAAACGGTTTCTGAAAGTTCGTGCGGGCGCTGGCTTACAACACCCAGGCCAACCCCGTACTTGCGCCCCTCTTTGGCGATTCGCTCCATAGACTTTCTCGCACCTGCATACTGCCCGGAGTTGTCCCGTGGAATGTATGCATGGGCCTCCTCACAGATGAGGCCGAGCGGAAAGTCTCGGTACTCAGGATTCCAGTAGTTAAATTCGAAAGCCAACCGGCCAATCTGGGCTGCGACGGTGGGGCGCACGTCAAATGGGACAGAACTGAGGTCAATGATCGTGATTGCCGCTTCTGGCTCGCCCAACCCAACAAAGTCGCGAAGCAGGCCTTCGAGTGTATCCGACGTCTTACGGACTTGGGGCTTGAGCAGAAAATCGTATCTCACATCGTTCAGCTTGCTATTGAGCCGAATGAGGAAACGATCAAAATCACCGAATAGAGGTCCTTTCTTTAGCCCATTTGAACCCTGAACCATTCTTGTATTTTCAGTTTGAACTTGGGCTACCAACTCTTCGAGAGGGAAGTAGATTGGCGTATCAAGCGATATGCGCTCCAGGCCCACGCTCGCATTCTCAGTCGTTTTCTGGGCGAACAGGGTGTCTTTGAAAAAGGCAATCTGATTTGCCGCTTCCCGTTCTGAATGATCAACAAGAAGATCGCACAGCTCCTCGAAGGTCATTAGCCAGTAAGGAATCTCAAGACTGCGCGCATCTACGTAACGCGCTACGCCATCTTGAAATGCGAACTTGCGATCACCTTTTTCATCGACCCAGCTGTATTCGCCGTGCAAATCGAGCAGGATAACATGGGCTTTTTGCATTTTCTTCGTTGCACACTGCAAGAGGTTTGCGACTGTGTGCGACTTACCGGCTCCTGTCTGACCTAGGATGGCAAAATGACGGCCAAACAAGCCTGTTGGGTCAAAGTACACGCTCTGACTGGGAGTCGAAGGGAGATAGCCAACGTCATATCCCTTCGACTGAAAGCGTGCGAACATCTTGCCTATGTCATTTGGGCCGAGTGCATGCACCTCTGCTCCCGTGGTAGGAAAGGCGCTCACGCCGCGATGGAATTCTCCTTGATCGTTCAGAGTTCCAAGCGGGGTAATGCTTAAGTCACGGTCTATCCGAGTAGAGCGGATTGTCTCGCTGGCACTAGAACCAGGTTCGAGCGGAAGCAATCTCTCCGTCTCGCTCATGCGCGTGACCATGCCCAGCGTGATATCTTCTCGCTGCTTCACCGCAACGTAAGAACAAACGCGCCCCACCAGAACATCGTCGCTACCAATCGTGACAATGAAAGGGCCGTCTTCTTCTCTATCGATGAGACGTGCTGCGACTGCACCGGCCTGCACGTCTGTCACGTAGCCAATCAACGTGTTTTCATTTTTTTGGGTCATGATGAGAGTTCCGTTATTAGTCCTTCAAAAGTGGAAAGCGCCGCATCTCCGGCTTCGTGCTTACCCAAATTGTAGGACCGATCCTCAGTCACAATGATAGCATTTTGGTACCTGGACCATCGCTCGAAAGCTTCATCTGAAAGGCCCTTCGTCACGATGATCAATGTGAAATTGTCTCGAGCCATCGCTTGCTCAATAACGGCGTTTACGTGCTCGTCAGCCATCCCATAGCCGACGCACACCAGTCGATTAAGGAGGATAGGTCCGTGTACGAGCCGGCCGCGAAACTCGGTCCAAAGCCCAGCATAAGGTGGATTCCCCGTATCCTGGGCCTTGCGATGTTGCGGTGGGATCATTAGCCGCTTTCGTGGGTCAGAAATCTTTCTGTCAAAACCAGTTCGTCTGATGCCCGATGCAGGACATGCGTACCAGCCAAGGGAGCCATGAAGCTTAATGAGCTCTAACCAAGTTGGTATATTCTGCCCCCGTAGTCCCTTCGCTCCCGTCTGAACCGCTTTGATATCTTGACCAAAGATCGTCGGGTCAAAGTAAGCCGCTTCATGTCCATGAAAGCCATCGAACAGGCGAATGTGTTCTTGCTCTGCCGCTCGCTCAATCAGAGGATCATAGTTCAGAGAAAAAATGGTAACCTTACGGGAACTCAAGGAGGCGAGCAGATTCACAAAGGCTCGGTGATGAGTTAGATCAGGAGCAAGCGTAGCGAAATGAGTGGCAACCGCTTCCGCAACCGCATAACGGTGACGTGCTTCTACGTGCATACCGGTATCAAGCAAATCAAGGGCTCGCTCAATTCCGATGGCTTCAGCGTCGAGCTTGCTTTGGATGTCTGAGCGAAGCCCCTCTTCCACATACTCCTTTATGCTTCTCCACAAATTAAAGGCCAGAGGATAACCCTCTCCTCCAAGAAAAGAGGAGCCAGCCCCTATCAAAAACCCAGCGCGCTGAGATTTGATCTGAGTTTTTAGTACATCTCTTAGGGGATTTTTCTTGGATATAGGCATTGCCTGGCTTCACCTAGTATGAGGATTCGCCAGTATTCTGGGCCCTAGTTTTCAGATGGGCAATTTAGATTTCGAGGTGGCCTCTAACCACCCAACCACCCCCTCGCATCCCCCTCCTCCCGGAAAATCCGGGCCTGGACCTGTTTTGGGTCCACTGAGTCGATATAGGCGTTCAACACCTCATTCGTCTTCGCGTTCCGGCTCAGAAAGGCGATCTTGATCGGCTCAAGGTGGGTGCGCTTCAGGGACATGTTGTCGATCTTGGAGATCACGCGGCTGTCTTTGGCCTCGCCTTCGATGGCCCAGGCGTCCAGGTAGGACCAGATTTGGTAGCGGTGGGTGTCCCACTTTTCGTGGGCGAGGAGTTGATCGTTGATTTCGTTGATCTCGTCGAAGCTGACATCGCCGGTCTGAACGATGAAGAAGCCCTCTTCCTCGACGATCAAGTCGTAGGCCATGGCGCGCGCCCTTCTTACAGCTCTTCCACCGCCGCCACACCCGCGATCGCGCGGACGCCGTGCAGCACAGTGGGCGAGATGCGGAAGCGTTGGCCGAGGTCGAATTTGGCTTCGGCACCGTCTTCGAGAGAAACCTCGATGAAGACCGAACCCCTGCCCTTGCCGCCTTCGGAGAGGATGGTTTTGAGGTCTCCCAACCCCCTCGGGTCGGCGAGTGTGATTTTCAGGCCCGCATCCGTGTTGGCCGCCACCTGGTCGAGCGCCTGGAGGCTGTTGATGGTGAGGCGTGCCGTCTCGCCTTCGAACTGCAGCGCGCCCTTGATGATGACGGACTGGCCGGTCTCCAGCAGGTCGCGTGAGGCCGCCAAGGTCTCCGAGAACACCGTTCCCTCATAGGCACCCGTCGCGTCCGAGAACTGGATAAAGGCGAAGCGGTTGCCTCTAGCCGAGACGCGTTCCTTCTTGGAAATGACAGTGCCGGCCAGCGTCACGCCCTCGTCGTGACCGGCCTCCATGAGATCGGACCAGTTCCGCACCTGCAGCCGCTTCAGCGTTTTCGCATAGGCGTCCAATGGGTGGGCGGAGAGGTAGAAGCCGACGGCATCGAATTCCTCCTTCAGGCGGTCCATGGGCGACCAGTCGGGCGTGTCGTCCAGGCGGATGTCGGGAGCCTGGGCCGCCTCCCCGCCGCCGCCGCCGAACAGGCCGATCTGGTCCGAGTTGCGGTCGTTGGTCGCCGCGCCCGCATGGTTCAGGATGCGTTCGGCACCGGTGAACAGCTTGCGGCGGTTGGGGTCGAGACTATCGAAGGCCCCGGCGCGGATCAGGTTTTCGATCTGCTTCTTGTTCACCGCCTTGGCGTCCATCCGGTCGGCGAAGCCTGTGATCGAGGTGAAGCTGCCCTTGTCTTTTGACCGTTCATCGACAATCGATTGCATGGCCGCCGCGCCAACGTTCTTCACCGCCGCCAGGGCATAGCGAACAGCCTCGGCCTTACCCTCAGGATCACGCTCCACACTGAACACCACTTGGGAGGCATTCACGTCCGGTGGCCGCACGGGGATTTTCAGGCGGTCCAGTTCCTGGCGGAACAGGTTCAGCTTGTCGGTATTGGTGATATCCAGCGTCATCGAGGCGGCGAGGAATTCCACCGGATAGTTGGCCTTCAGGTAGGCTGTCTGATAGGCCACCAGCGCATAGGCCGCCGCGTGGGATTTGTTGAAGCCGTAGCCCGCGAACTTGTTCACCTGGTCGAAGATTTCGCCCGCCAGCTTCTTGTCGCAGCCCTTGTTCTCGGCACCCTCGATGAAGATGACGCGCTGCTTCTCCATCTCTTCTTTGATCTTCTTGCCCATGGCGCGGCGCAAAAGGTCGGCTCCGCCGAGGGAATAGCCGCCGAGCACCTGGGCGATCTGCATCACCTGTTCCTGGTAGATCATGATCCCGAAGGTCTCTTTCAGGATCGGCTCCAGGGTGGGATAGAGGTAGTCCGGCTCCTCCTCGCCGTGCTTGCGTCGGATGTAGCTCGGGATGTTGTCCATCGGACCCGGACGGTAGAGCGCCACGACGGCGATGATGTCTTCGAAGGTATCGGGCTTCATCTTGCGCAACACGTCGCGCATGCCCGCCGATTCCAACTGGAACACGCCGGTCGTTTCGCCCCGGCTCATCATCTCGAACGATGGTTTGTCGTCGAGCGGGATGGTGGAGAGGTCGATCACCTTGCCACCCTCCTTGATCAGGTTGACCGCCGTGGTCAGCACGGTGAGCGTCTTGAGGCCCAGGAAGTCGAATTTGATCAACCCGGTGCTTTCCACGTACTTCATGTTGAAGCCGGTCACCGGCATGGTGGACCGTGGATCGCGATAGAGCGGGATGAGTTGGTCGAGTGGCCTGTCGCCGATCACCACGCCCGCCGCGTGGGTCGAGGCATGCCGATAGAGACCTTCCAGCTTCAGGGCCTTGTTGGCCAGTTGGGCCACCTGTTCGTCGGTGTCGATCTGCTCTTTCAGCATCGGCTCTTGTTCAATGGCCTGAGCCAGCGTCACCGGGTTCGCCGGGTTGTTCGGCACCAGCTTGCAGATGCGGTCCACCTGGCCGAAAGGCAGCTGCATGACCCGGCCCACATCGCGCAGCACCGCCCTCGCCTGCAGCTTTCCGAAGGTGATGATCTGGGCGACGTGTTCGTAGCCGTATTTATCCTGGACGAAACGGATCACCTCGTCGCGCCGGTCCTGGCAGAAGTCCACGTCGAAGTCGGGCATGGACACACGTTCCGGATTGAGGAAGCGCTCGAACAGCAGCCCGAAGCGGATCGGATCCAAATCGGTGATTAGCAACGACCAGGCCACGACCGAGCCCGCACCGGAACCACGACCCGGCCCGACCGGAATGTCGTGGTCCTTCGCCCATTGAATGAAATCCGCGACGATCAGGAAATAGCCGGGGAAGCCCATCTGGATGATGACGTCGAGTTCATAGTCCAGCCGCTCCCGGTAGCGCTTGTCGGTCTCCTGGCGCTTGACCGAGTCCCAACCGTCCTCGAAGACGGCGGTCTCCAGCCGGTGGGTCAGGCCCTCGTGCGATTGGGCGCGCAGTTCGTCCACTTCCGTGCGGCCCTCGCCACAATCGAAGGGCGGCAGCAAGGGCCCCCGCGTCTCGACCTGATAGGCGCAGCGCTGGGCGATGACGACCGTGTTGTCGATGGCTTCCGGCAGGTCCTCGAAAAGCCGGGCCATTTCGTCGGCCGGTTTGAACCAGTGTTCCGGCGTCTTGCGGTCCCGGTCGTCCTGCGAAAGGTAAGCCCCTTGGGCGATGCACATCAGCGCATCATGGGCCTCGAACATGTCGGCTTCGGGGTAGAAGACATCGTTGGTGGCGACCAGCGGGATATCGCGATCATAGGCGAAGTCGAGTAGGTCGGGCTCGATGCGGATCTGATCGGCCAGCCCATGGCGCTGCAGCTCTATATAAAGTCGGTCGGGAAAAGTCGCCTGCAGGGTGGAGAGCAGGTCCCCCGCAGCGTCCTTCTGCCCGGCGGCCAGCAAGCGCCCGATGGGCCCGTCCAGCCCGCCGCTCAACACAATCAGTCCGTCCGCCTTCTCAGCCAGATCGGAAAGGCCGACGCAGGGCTCTTCCGAATCCTCTCCGTCCAGATAGGCGATCTTCAGCAGGCGCAGCAAATTCGCGTAGCCGGTCTCGTTCTGGACCAGCAGCGGCAGCCTGTCGGGTTTCGGGGAGACGGCGGCGCGCGGGTCACCGTCAGTCCGGCGGACACCGATCAGGCAGCCGATAATCGGCTGCACCCCCGACTTGGCGCAGGCCGGGCCGAATTCCAGCGCACCGAACAGGTTGGAGGTATCGCACATGGCGACCGCCGGCATGCCAAGCTTGGCACAAAGCCCCGGCAGTTCCTTCACCCGCACGGCACCTTCGGAAAGGCTATAGGCGGTGTGAACGCGAAGATGGACGAATCCAGCGTGGGTCATGCCCCATGATTGCCAAATCACGGGTTCGCCGAAACAGCGAAGTCCAACCTGTCCACAGCTTTGTTGCTTTGATCCACAGTCGGGCCTAGCGTGACGCCCATCATGCCTCTGCCCCATGTCCTCGTCGCGCTTGTTATCGGGTTTATCTTCGGCCTGACCTTTGTCGTCATCGAAGTCGGCCTCGACAGCTTTCCGCCGATCCTGATGAGTGCGCTCCGTTTCATGATTGCGGGCTGGCCCTTTCTGATCTTCTACCGTCACCCCGGTGTTCCCTGGCGCTATGTCTTCGCCGCCGCCTTTCTGTTCGGCGTGTGCCAGTTTGGTTTCCTCTTTGTCGGGATGGACCTGGGTATGCCCGCCGGTCTGTCGTCACTGGTATTGCAGGTCCAGGCTGTCTTCACGGTGTTGTTGGCGATCGTCCTTCTTGGCGATCGGCCACGCCGGCTGCAATGGATCGGTATGGTGATCGCCTTCGCAGGGATTGCCGCAATTGCTCTCTCCAAGGATCAGTCTTCAAGTTTGATCGGGTTGATCCTTGTGATCGCGGCTGCGGCCAGTTGGGGCGGGTTCAACATCGTCATGAAGAAGGCACACCCGCAGGACCTTTTGCGCTTCATGGTCTGGGTCTGCTCCTTGCCCGTTGTTCCCTTGTTGCTGATCTCCTGGGTCTGGGAAGGTCGGGCGGAAATCGAAGCGGCCATCACCGGCCTCGACGGATTGGGGTTGGGCTGCATCCTCTATCTGGCGCTGCTTTCGACGACCACCGGTTTCGGTCTCTGGGGCTGGCTGATGAAGCGTCACGATGCCAGCAAGGTCGCCCCGGTCTCGCTGCTCGTTCCGGTCTTTGGTATGAGCCTTGCGGCCGGGTTGCTGGGGGAGCGCTTCGGGGCATTCGAGGCCCTCGGCGCGGCTCTGGTTGCGCTCGGCCTTGTCCTGAATTTCTGGAAGTCGCCGAAGCGCGCGAGCGCGACCGATCGGGCTTGAGGATTCGGTATTTCACGAGCTTGGCCGTTCGGATACTGTCCGGCACCAGTTGAGGAATCAGGGGGCCGGGCCAGGAATGTTTTGTCCCGGCCGGTTAAGGCGACCATGGATCACAGACCTGATACGATAAGCCCCCTGAAAGAGGGCCATCTGGCGGAGCGGGTCGCCGTAGCCTTCTTGCTGTCCGTCATCGCTTTTCTGGCTGTGGTCAAGTTCGATGGCCCCTCGGATATCTACCAAACGGTCCTGGCCGGTCTGCGTGATCCTGCGGTTTTTGCGACGGACTACTTCCTGTCAGAGACCGTCTATACCCGGGGCTCGCTGTTCTATGCCTTCTTCCAGCTGACCGGAATCCCCATCGAACGGGATGATGTCGGGCTCGCCATCCACCTCCTTCTGTCCGCTGTCTCTGTCTGGTTTGCCTTCCGGATTTTTCGCGATCATCTGGGCCTGGATGATGCGCCGAAGGCGCTGCTGGCGGTTCTGGTTTGCTGTTTTCTCTCCGGCCAGATCATCGCCGTGGTCCGGCCCTCGGTCATCGGGTCGATGTCGTCCAACCCGACGGCCATGGCGCAGATGCTGGGCTTCGTTGTGCTCTATACCCTGCTCTGCCGACGGGTTCTGTTGGCGTCCCTCCTGATCCTGCTGACCTTGATGATGACAGCCAAGGGCACGTTCATCCTGGTGCCCCTGGCCGGGTTGTTTGTCCTGTTGGATGGCAGGACTCCCACATGGCGTCTGATCTATCTGGCCATCCCGACCGGCTATGTGGGCTTCAAGGCGCTGGCGGGCGGCGGACCGGAACATACATTCGAGGAGATGGTGCTGCTCAGCGACATCGCCATCCAGCGCGAAGACATGGAACTTGCCTTCCACATGCAGCCTTGGCCGGCTTGGACGTTGTTCGCCCTGGCGGTCATCGCCACACCGTTTCTGGCGCGGGCCGTGCCATCCGGTGCATGCCGCGCCCTGCTCTTTGCTGCGATGGGGGCCGCCGTCGCCGTTGCCCTGTTCGGGACGGTCTATACAGCCTGGTTCTATCAGATCTATCCGAACTCGATGTTCATCCTGATCTCGCCGCCCCGGGCTATGAAGTACTTCGCCTTTCTTGTCTCGGCGGTCAGCGTCGCCTGGATCCTCCGCAGTGCTATCCTGACCGGCTATGAAAAGCTGGCGGGCTTATTTGCTGTCATTCTGTTGAAGGCCATTCCGATGGCCATGGCCGTTGCGGCTGCCTTGGTCTTGATGGCAGCGCTGCCCCGCCTTGCTGAACCACTAAAAGCCCTCTTCGCCCGGCTGGACGAGCTGGTCTGGCGGCGCACCGGGGGCCAGGGATTTGTCTGCGTCATGGGTGGGCTGATTTTGGCCTTCGTGTTGATCCGGCTACCGGTATCTTACGCCGGTGTCTCCAACATCGACTGGGCGGCCTATGACGGCAACCGGACCTGGACCCACGAAATCTTCGCAAGTCCCCAAGCCTGGGCGGATTGGAAGGCGCTGGCGGAAGAGCCTGCGGACCATGCGCTGCTCTGTATCTTCAAGCCGACAGATAGCTCCGCCCGTTATGCCTTCGCCCATGCCTGCAACCCGGTTGCCCGGAAACGCTTCTTCACCCACGATCCGTCACACGCCTATCTGGATGTTGCGCGCTGGCGGGAGGCGATGATCCGCCAGGGGGTCACCGAGAAGATCGTCCGCCAGCTCAATCAAGGTGAGGCCGTGGGGTCAGCGCCCATCGGCGAGTTGCCGTTGCGCAAATTCGATCTGCCGATGAACCTGGAACAATCGATCCCGGAACTTATGGCGGACCGGGGATCCAAGATCATCGTGCCAGCGGATGCGGAAGCCCTGTTTCCCACGGCGACCACGCGCCGCACAGTCGGCGGGCACGTTCTGCTGGGATTCGATTAAGCTTCCACCAGGTGTCCGTCTTTCAACTCGACAACCCGATCCATGCGCCGGGCCAGGGCCGGATTGTGGGTCGCGACCAAGGCGGCGAGACCGGCTCCCTGACAGAGCTTCAGAAGCAGCCCGAAGACATCTTCCGCCGTGTTCGGATCCAAGTTGCCCGTCGGCTCATCAGCCAAAAGAAGCTGCGGCGCATTGGCCAGCGCACGCGCGATAGCGACCCGCTGCTGTTCGCCGCCGGACAACCGGGCCGGACGGTGGGTGGCACGTTCGCTAAGCCCCATGAAGGACAGCAGTTCGGAAGCCCGCTTGTTGGCTTCGTCCTTCCCCTGTCCGGCCAGGCGCTGAGGCACCACGATGTTTTCCTGTGCCGAGAACTCGGCCAGCAGATGGTGATACTGGTAGACGAAACCGATGTGATCACGGCGCAGGTTGGTGCGCAGATCATCGCCCGCATTGGTTGCTTCGACACCCGAGACCTTCACGGTGCCGGTATCCGGTTTCTCGAGCAGACCCGCGATGTGCAGCAAGGTTGATTTGCCCGCACCGGACGGTCCCACCAGGGCGACCAGTTCGCCGGGGTAGAGGGTCAGGTCGATGCCTTTCAGGATTTCGAGTTCTCCCCTTCCCTGATGAAAGGTTCGGGTCAGGCCTTCGAGTTTGAGGATCGGATCACTCATAGCGCAGCGCCTCCGCCGGATCGAGACGGGCTGCCCGCCAGGCGGGATACACCGTCGCGAGGAAGGTCAGCACCAGGGCCATGATCACGACCAGAACCACTTCGCCCGAGTCCACCTTTGACGGCAGCTGCGACAGGAAATAGATCTCGGCGGCGAAGAGGTCCGTTCCGATCAGCGCCTGGATCCCCTGCCGGATTGATTCGATGTTCAGCGAAAAGGCGAGCCCCAAGACAAAGCCCGCCAGGGTGCCGATGATGCCGACGCTGGCACCCGCAATCATGAAAACGCGCATGATGGTGCCGCGTGTCGCACCCATGGTGCGCAGGATGGCGATGTCCCTGCCCTTGTCTTTGACCAGCATGATCATCGAGGAGATGATGTTGAAGGCGGCCACCAGGATGATCAGCGTCAGGATCAGGAACATCACGTTGCGTTCCACTTGAAGCGCATTGAAGAAACTGGCATTGGCCTGCTGCCAGTCGTGCACACGGACCGGCGTGTCGACCGAAGCCATGATCGGCCCCACAAGTTTTGGCGCGCCCCTGGCAGAGTCGGTGAAGACTTCCAGATTGGAGACCGTGTTGGGCATGCGGAAATAGATCTGTGCCCCTTCCAACGGCATGAAGATGAATCCGGAATCATATTCGAACATGCCGATCTCGAAGATCGCAGCTATCCGGTAGGCGCGCAGTCGGGGCACCGTGCCGAAGGCCGTCACGGTTCCCTTGGGCGAAATCAGCGTGACCTCGTCGCCGAGCCCTAAGCCCATTTGCTGCGCCAGTCGGCTTCCGATCATGACGACGTCTTCGCCGCGGACCTCGTTCAGCGTGCCTGCAACGACGTTACCCTTGAAGGCCGGCCTCGCCATCAGGTCTTCGGTGCGCAGGCCCCGGACGACAGCTCCGCGCGCGACACCGCGAGCGGTTGCCATGACCTGGCCCTCGATCATCGGGTTGACGGCGATCACGCCGTCGACGCCAGCGACCCGGTTGCCGATCAGATCGAAATCCGCCATCTGGGGCGCTGCGGAATAGACCGAGAGATGACCGTTGAGGCCAAGGATGCGGCTCAATAGTTCTTCGCGGAAACCGTTCATGACGCTCATGACAATAATCAGCGTCGCCACGCCTAGCGCGATGCCCATCAAAGAGAACCAGGCAATGACCGAGATGAACCCTTCCTGGCGTCGGGCGCGCAGGTAGCGGAAGGCCACCCACCATTCGAGTGCGGAGAACACGAGCCGTTGATCCTTAAGCCTTGTCGGTGAACCAGTTGAGGGCGGCTTCCGGCGACATCTCTTCGCGCTTGCCGGTTTTGCGGTTCTTGATCTCGACCACACCGTTCTTGATTCCGCGCGGGCCGACGATGATCTGCCAGGGCAGGCCGATCAAATCCATGTCGGCGAACTTGGCACCGCCCTTGATGTCGCGGTCATCGTAAAGCACCTTGACCCCGGCAGCCGTCAACTTGGCGTAGAGGTCTTCCGAAGCCGCAAGGCAGGCCTCGTCGTCAACCCGCATGTTGATGATGCCGCAGGCGAAAGGTGCGACAGATTCCGGCCAGATGATTCCGGCCTCGTCATGGGAGGCCTCGATGATCCCGCCCACAAGCCGGGAAACCCCGATGCCGTAGGAACCCATCTCGACCTCGATCTCCTTGCCGTCCGGCCCCATGACCTTGGCCCCCATGGCCGCCGAGTACTTGGTGCCGAAATAGAAGATGTGGCCGACCTCGATGCCTCGGGCGACCCGGAGCTTGTCCCCCAATTCCTTTTCCCGGGCCTCGTCGCGCTCTTCATCCGTTGCAGCATAGTAGGAGGTGAAGCCGTCAATAGTTTGCTGCAACGCAGCGGGGTCGTCCAGGTTCACATCGGTCGCCGCCCAGTCGATGTTGAGCAGATCTTCGTGGCAGGCGACTTCGCTCTCGCCGGTCTCAGCCAGGATGATGAACTCATGGCTGAGGTCACCCCCAATGGGTCCGGTGTCGGCGCGCATCGGGATGGCCTGGAGACCGAGCCGCTGGAAGGTGCGCAGGTAGGCCAGGAAAAACTTGTTATAGGAGTGGCGCGCATCGTCTGCGGTCAGGTCGAAGGAATAAGCATCCTTCATCAGGAACTCGCGTCCGCGCATCACGCCGAAGCGTGGGCGTACCTCGTCGCGGAATTTCCATTGAATATGATAGAGCAGTGCGGGCACATCCTTATAGGATTTCGCCAGCCCCCGGAAGATGTCCGTGATCAATTCTTCGTTGGTCGGGCCGTAAAGCATCTCCCGATCATGCCGGTCCGTGATGCGCAGCATTTCCGGCCCATAGGCATCAAAGCGCCCGGACTCCCGCCAGAGATCGGCGGACTGGATGGTCGGCATCAGAAGCTCATTACAGTCGATGGCGTTCTGTTCCTCGCGCACGATCTGTTCGATCTTCTTCAGGACCGCATGCCCCAACGGAAGCCAGGAGTAGATCCCGGCGCTGGCCTGTCGGATCATCCCGGCCCGCAACATCAGACGGTGGGAGACGATCTGCGCGTCGGCAGGTGTCTCTTTCGAGGTGGGCATGAAGTAGCGGGTCAAGCGCATGGTCGGCCTCAAACGGTAAGGGCTGGAAATCAGGGAATCGCCGAGGCTTCGGCGGTCCGGGAATGGCGAGCAACCTAGCCGGAAAAAGCAGCCCCTTCAATGAGCGGTAAATTCTCGCGCTAGCGCCCCATCCGCTCTGCACATTTCGCTGCAATCTGGGCCTGATGGGAATCTCCCAGGGGCTGGCCATTGAACAGCAAAACACCCGTGCGCCGATCGAAGCGGACGGTGCCGATCTGGATCGCCATATCGGGCGTTGATGCGGCGTCTTTGTAGATGGCCTGGGTGGCGGTATCGGCTGCGCTGGCCTGGCTTGCGGAGCTGGAGGTCGAACTGGCATCGGTCGCCAATGTTGCGGCATCCGTCCGGATCTGAGTGAGCGCAGCATTTTCGGCATAGCCAATTGCAGTTGCCGCCGTGACAGCCGTTGAAGCCTGTGCGAGCGCGGTCGTGGCGTCCCCACTGGCCGCAGCGGACTGGGCAGCGGACAAGGCTGTCGATGCCGTCGATACACCTGTTGCCGCCGTATCGACGGCGTCCTGCAGAACGGCGTTGGTCGGATCGGCTTTATATGCGGTGACTGCTGCGGCATAGGCCGTCTCGGCACCACTCACCGCTTCTGCTGCAGAGACCACAGCGGCCTGGGCAGCAACGCTGTTGGCCGAGCTTGCAGCGGAGCTGGCATTGGTCGCCTTGTCAGCGGTCCTCACGGCGGACTCGGAAGCCGCCGCAGAAGAGGTCGTTGACGTGGCGGCTGAGGTCGCGGCGGATGTGGCGGAGCCGCCAACCGTGCTGTCACTGTCGACCGCCTCGACCGCATCGGCCAGGGCCTCGGCGCTTGTGGCAAGGGAGGTCGCGCTGGCGGCAGCATCCTGTCCCTGCTCCGCCGCATTGGCTGCGGCTTGAGCCGCCTCGGCGGCGTCTTCCGGCGCGCCGAGGTAGTAGCCGAGGTCGCGGGTGATGTTGAATTCAAACACCTCCGGCAAGATGATCCTGGCGTTCGGGTTTAG
The DNA here is from genome assembly GCA_049603795.1 of Magnetovibrionaceae bacterium. Classification (GTDB taxonomy): domain Bacteria; phylum Pseudomonadota; class Alphaproteobacteria; order Rhodospirillales; family JBMYSY01; genus JBMYSY01. The sequence goes on along the minus strand of JBMYSY010000009.1, from coordinate 32,278 downwards.
ATCTGCCGGCACCACCGCCCGCCCCCGAATGCTCTCCGCCGCGCCGTGAACGACGTCGTCCGCTGCGGCATGCACGGTCAATGCCCGACAGTCCTTTGAACTGATTCGAATGGCCCCCTCCACCCTATCCTTATCGGATTGGACAGAGGTTTGGGCCTGTGCCGTCACTGGGGGAAAAAAAGCGCCCACTGACATAAATACGAAAAATAGTGTGGCTATTGTGCGCATCGCGAAACGTTATCACGATTTCGACGGGCGGGGGAAATAACACACCGGTTTGTCTTAGTTGTCACATTGTGCGCCGCACAAATGCTGCAGCAATACCACATTGTTTGTGTGGAAATAAAAATAACCCCTAAGAATACCCGGTGATTTCCAGTCGAAATTTTTTTGATGACGGATGAAACAATTGTGTGTAAAGTCCCGTACATCCTTGGGATACCCTGCGTGCCAAAAGCGGCCCAGGTTTTGGGAGGAAGACAATGACCGCATAAGCGGCGTCCCATACCTCGGTTGAGACTTTCTCGGTTAAGATCGAGCAAAACAGAACAACGATAATAAAAAAAAACAAAGACCCGAAAATGGGAGGGACTTCAAGAGAGCGGCTTGACCGCTCTTTTTTTTTGGCCTGTCGAACGATCAGACCTGATCAATCTTCGAGGTCAAAGAACCCCGGCTCAACTGTCATCCAGGGCGGGGAGAGGTTGGCAATTTTCTCGAAGACCGGACAGTCGTCCCGGTGGCAGCCCGGCAGGTAGCCGGTGCTCATCAGGAACTCGTTCACCACCTCGGGTCCGGTGAAGCGAAATGTTTTGCGGAACAGTTTTACCCAGTCCTTCTTCACGAGAGGATGATGGGCATCGATCCAATCTGCGAAGCCACCGTGGCTTTCGCGCAGACCTTGAACAACCTTGGCATTGGAGATGATCGCATCGACCTTGAGCCGGTTGCGGATGATCCGAGCGTCATCAAGCAGGCGGGTACGGTCTGCTTCGCCATAGGCGGCGACGGTATCCACATCGAATCCTTCGAAGGCGATGTTCATACCGGCGCGTCGTTTCAGGATCAGCTCCCAGGAAAGACCCGCCTGAAAAATCTCAAGGCAAAGCCGCTCGAACAATACGGTCTCGTCACGTGTCGGGAAGCCGTATTCGCTGTCGTGGTAGGGACCGTGGACGGGGTCGCCAGGGGCCACGTCGCAATACCAGGTCATCGCCCCCTCCTCCGTCTCGCTTTCATCGCGTCAACTCTGCGGCCGGAAACTCACCAGACCGGATATGGCGACCGCATAAAAGATACCCATCAGGACGCAGGAGATCGCTGTCGTGATCAGCAGCTTTTTGATCAGCAACGGTTTCTGTGGTGCACCATGGGCCTGCCCTTTGGCAACGTCTTCAGCCTCGATCGGCTTCACGCCAAAGGGCAGCACCATGAACAGGACCAGCCACCAGATGATGGCGTAAACCGCGAGGATGGTGAGCGGGTCCATCTTGTTGTCAGGCCTGTTCGAGTTCGACCAGGGTCCCGATCATATCCTTCGGGTGCAGGAACAGCACCGGTTTGCCGTGGGCACCGATCTTCGGTTCGCCATCGCCCAACACCCGCGCGCCCTCACTCTTCAGGTGGTCGCGGGCGCTGATGATGTCATCCACTTCGTAACAGACATGGTGCATGCCGCCCGACGGGTTCTTATCCAGGAAGGCCTGGATCGGCGAATTCTCACCCAGCGGATGCAGCAGCTCGATCTTGGTGTTCGGTAGTTCGACAAAGACCACAGTCACACCATGATCGGGTTCGTCCTGTGGATCGGACACATTGGCACCCAGGGTGTTCTTGTAGGTCGCCGAGGCGGCTTCGAGATCAGGCACAGCCAGGGCGACATGGTTCAGGCGTCCAATCATGGATGAATACTCCTCATCTGTTGCAGGGTGGGTTCAGGTCCGTTTGTCAGAGACGGAAAAGCTGAACCTCAATATAGGGTCGTTTGGCCACTAAAGTACGGATGTGGCGGCGAAGTGCAATCCTTACCGCTTCACTCAGTGATTCGTCGTTGCGCGCCGATACGCGGGGCAGCCTCTCGACGCAGTCCTCGATGATATCAAGGCATTCATCCTCTAGATCATCGGGGTCGCCGGGCAGGCCCTGAAGGGTGATCTGCGGTTCCAGCTCGAGCCGACCATCCTTGTCCACGACCAGGCTCGCGACGACCACACCGTTGAAGAGTGCGCGACGGCGTTCCCGCATGGCATCGCTGTCGATGGCGATCAGTTGGTTGCCGTCCAGGGCGAGGCGACCGGCGTGAACTTCGTCAACGATACCGGGTTCCCCACCGTCAAGCCGGACCATGCTGCCGTTCTGCGCGACGACGGTGCTGGGCACCTGGCAGGCGGCGGCGAGTTTGGCGTGCTCGACCAGATGACGGGCTTCGCCGTGAACCGGTACGGCCACCCGGGGTCTGACATGGGCATACATCCGCGCCAGTTCATCGCGGCAGGGGTGACCCGAAACGTGAATAGCCTTATCGGGGCTGAGGTCGCGGTCCGTGACGACCTTGATCCCTCTCTGGATCAGGCGGTTCTGCATGGTCGCGATAGAGGTCTCGTTGCCGGGGATTTCGCGCGATGAAAAGATCACCGTGTCGCCCCGTTCCAGGTCGATGCGCGGGTGCTCGGCGCTGGCCAGCTTGGCCAGGGCGGCCCTCGGTTCCCCCTGGCTGCCCGTGCAGATGATCAGGGTTTTTTCGCGCGGGATGTAGCCTGCATCATGTTCGGTCAGGAAGTCCGGAACACCTTTCAGGTATCCCGTCTCGCGTGCCACCTCGGTGATCCGCCATAGTGAACGACCGGCCAGGATGACATCCCGATCATTGGCCCGGGCGGCCTTGGCGATGGTTTCGAGCCGGGCCAGGTTGCTGGCGAAGCAGGTGATGATAACGCGGTTCGGCTGTTCGGCGATCAGTTCCGTCAGCGGCTCCAGCAAGTCCGCTTCCGACCCCGCTTCGCCCGGCTGAAAGACGTTGGTGGAATCGCAAACGATCGCCAGCACGCCCTCTTCTCCCGCCTGGGCCAGTCGGTTTTCGTCTGCGGTCTCGCCTACCACCGGATCGGGGTCCAGTTTCCAATCGCCGGTATGCACCACCGTGCCTTTCGGTGTCCGGATCAGGATGGCATTGGGTTCCGGGATGGAATGGGTGAGCGTCACCAGCTCCAGATCGAACGGTCCGACCCGGAAGCTACCCGACAAGGGGACTTCGGTCAGGTCCAGGTCCTTCGGAAAGCCGGCCTCCCCCATCTTCCGGCGAAGCAGCGCCGCCGTGAAGGGCGTCGCGAAAACCGGCTTGCGGAACCGGTGCCAAAGGTATGGCACGGCCCCCAGATGATCTTCGTGGCCATGGGTCAGCACAATGCCGTCCAACTGATGCAAGCGGTCCTCGATGAAGGCCGGGTCCGGCATCATGACGTCGACCGGTGATCCGGGGTTTCCGAAAGTGACGCCGAGGTCGACCATCATCCAGCGCTCATCCCCCTCCGGCCCGTAGCCATAGAGATTGAGGTTCATGCCGATTTCACCGGCACCGCCCAAGGGCAGGAAGAGGAGTTGATCGTCGCTTGATCGGCTCACGTGCGGAGGGTCTCCGGGCGGTTGTTGTGGTCGATCAGCCAGAGCCCCCGAAGGGTCAGGTCGGGATCAGCCTTGGTGATCACATCGGTGGAACCCGCGAAAAGAGAGGACAGACCGCCGGTAGCAATCACGGTCATATCGGATCCCTTCTCTTCCCGGATCCGTTTCACCAGCCCCTCGATCAGCGAGACGTATCCCCAGAAGACACCAGACTTCATCGCATCGACGGTATCGGTTCCGATGACATTGGTCGGACGACCGATGGCGACGCGGGGCAGTTTCGCCGCCGCCATGTGCAAGGCCTCCAGCGAGAGGTTGATGCCCGGCGCGATGGCGCCACCGATGTAAGAGCCATCGTCGTCGATAACATCAAAGGTGGTCGCCGTGCCGAAGTCGATGATGATCAGCGGGCCGCCATAGGTCTCCCGCCCGGCGACGGCATTGACCAGTCGGTCGGCACCGACTTCTTCCGGGTGGACCAGTTTGACCTCGATGCCCAGATCCAGCTCCGGGTCACCGACGATCGTTGCGTCCAGATCGAAGTACTTCCGGCACATGTAACGCAGGCTGAAAACGGTTGCCGGAACGACGGAAGCGATGATCGCAGTCGACAGGGTGACGTCGCTGAGATTCTCGAACTCCATCAACTGGCGCAACCAAACGCCGTATTCGTCTGCGGTGCGGTTCGTGTTGGTCGCCGCGCGCCATTCGCCCAGACAGCGTCCTTCCCGATCATAGAGCGCAAAGACCGTATTGGTGTTTCCGGAATCAATCGCCAGCAGCATGGGCTCTTGTCTCGTCATCTGGGGGAGAACTGAAGGGCGGCCAGAAAACATCCGCCGCCGTAAGGGTATGAACCGTGCCACCAGCGTCTTCAAGCAGAAGCGCGCCGGTACCATCGAGCCCTTTGAAGACCCCTTCCAGGGTCCGGTCGAAAAGGCGGGCCTGAAGCGGCTTGCCCAATCCATGAGCGCGGCGGAGCCAATCCCGCCGGATGGCCGAAAATCCCACGCGGCGTCGGTTCACCAGCCCGGCACCGAGATAAAGGACCAGGGTCTCCGCAAAGACGTTGGCGCTGACCAAGGGTTCCTCGTCACGCTCCCGCTCGTGGTTCAGGTGCGTTGCGGGATAGGGCGTATCCGCCGGGTGGTGATCGATGTTGACGCCGATCCCGGCCACCAGCCAGTCCACCTTTTCCGGCCCGCCTGAGCTTTCCAGAAGGATGCCAGCAACTTTGGCCCCTTCGATCAGCACGTCGTTCGGCCACTTGACAGTGACCTGGGTGGCCCGTGAACAGAAGTGTTGAATGGCATCCGCAGTCGCATTGGCGGCGACGAAGCCCAGCTCGGCGGCACGGGACGGTGGGTCTTCCGGGCGGAAAATAAAGCTGATGTAGAGATTGCCGGGCTCCGAGACCCAGGGGCGACCTCTTCGTCCCCTGCCCGATTCCTGGCGACGCGCCATGACAACCGTGCCGTCCCGTGCCCCTGCCTCTGCCAGGCGTCGGGCTTCCTCGTTGGTGCTATCGAGGCTATCGAACAGGTGCAGCCGGAAGGGGCTGGCGAGCTTGGGCCCCTCGCGCAGTGCGAGGTCGAGGCCGGCTTTCAGATCGACCTTAGCCGCCAAGGAGCATCCGTGCCGCAGAGTCGGCCACAGCTTCCAAAGGACCCGGGACCAGAGCGAAGAAGGTGATGAAAATACCGGAGATCGTCATGACCGCGACCATCGGCTTGCTCAGCCCCTTGTCGAGCGGTTCGTGCGCCTCGTCGAAGTACATCACCTTGATGATCCGCAGGTAATAGAAGGCGGAGATCACGCTGGCCAGAACACCGATCACAGCCAGGGCATAGAGCCCAACGTTGATGGCGGACAGGAAGATGTAGAACTTGCCGAAGAAACCGGCCAGGGGCGGAATGCCCGCCATGGAGAACATGAACAGCACCAGTGCCAAGGCCATCTTCGGGTGGGTCTTGGACAGGCCGGCCAGGTCCTCGATCTCTTCAACCATGCGATCGGAGCGCTTCATGCAGAGAATGATCGCGAAGACGCCGACGTTCATGAACAGATAAATGGCCATGTAGATCATGATGCCGCGCAGGCCTTCGACCCCACCGGCGGCGAGACCGATCAGCGCGTAACCCACGTGACCGATGGAGCTATAGGCCATTAGACGCTTGATGTTGGTCTGGCTGATGGCAGCGACAGCACCCAACAGCATCGAGGCAATCGAGATGAAGACGATGATCTGGCGCCATTGCTCGATCAGATCACCGAAGGGCTCCAGCATGACCCGGGCAAACAGGGCCATGGCGGCAATCTTCGGCGCGACGGCAAAGAAGGCCGTGACCGGGGTCGGCGCACCTTCATAGACGTCCGGAGTCCACATGTGGAACGGAACGGCGGAGACCTTGAAGGCGAGACCCGCCAGCATGAAGACGATGCCGACAATCAGTCCGAGCGAGGCGGCACCATGCCCATGGGCCGCTTCTTCGCTGTGCATGAACAATTCAGCCAGAACATTGAAGTCCGTCGTGCCGGTGAAGCCGTAGACCAGTGACATGCCGTAGAGCAGCATCCCGGAGGCAAGCGCGCCGAGGACGAAGTACTTCAACCCGGCCTCGGTCGAGCGCGTATCGTCGCGCTGGAAGGACGCCAGGATGTAGAGCGAGAGACTCTGGAGTTCGAGACCCATGTAGAGGCTCATCAGGTTGTTCGCCGAGATCATCATCATCATGCCGACGCAGGCCAGGAGCACGACAACCGGATATTCGAAACGGCAGATCCCCTGACGCTCCATGTATTCCTGGCTGATGATCAGGGTCAGCAGGGAGGCCAGCAGCACCAGGACCTTGAAGAACTGGGAAAAAGGATCGGCAACAAAAAGGCCCGAGAAGGTCAAAATCCGCTCGCCCTCGACCACGAACATGGCCAGGAAGGCGGCCCCCACCAGGGAGGCGACGCTCAGCACGCCGACCAGCTTGGCCCGTGCAATGCCATCAGCCGGCTTTGTTTCCTTGTTGAAGACGCCGACCATCAACAGCGCCATGGCAGCAATCACCAGGAACAGCTCCGGGAAAGCCGGGGCGAAATCGGGAAGGGTTGCAGGCGACATGGTTTGCGTCTCCAAAATCAACGGGCGTCAGTTACCGGCACTCATCGGGGTGGCTCCTTGAGCCAACCCTTGAGAAGCGGCAAGTGCAGTCTCAATTTGTCCCAGCAGGTGATCCACCGAGGCGTGCATGATGTCCAGGAAGGAAGCCGGATAGACCCCCATCCAGATGGTCAGGATGATGAGCGGCGCGAAAACCGCCAGCTCCCGGCTGCTCAGGTCCTTGATTTTCATCAGGTTTTCTTTGGTCAGTTCACCAAAGATCACCCGGCGATAGAGGTAGAGCATATAGCAGGCACCAAGGATGACGCCCGTGGCCAACAGCGCCGCCACCCAGGCATTGTCCTGGAAAGCACCGAGCAGGACCAGGAATTCGCCCACGAAGCCACCCGTCCCGGGCAGGCCGATGCTCGCCATCATAAAGAACATGAAGGTCAGCGAATACTGCGGCATCCGGTGTACAAGTCCGCCGTAATCGGCGATTTCGCGGCTGTGGATGCGATCATAGATCACGCCGACGATCAGGAAGAGTGCAGCGGAGACCACACCGTGGCTGAGCATCTGATAGATCGCACCTTCCACGCCCTGGACGGTCAGCGTGAAGGTCCCGGCTGTCACGAAGGCCATGTGGGCGATCGACGAATAGGCGATCAGCTTCTTCATGTCGTGCTGGGCGAGTGCCACGAGCGAGGTATAGATCACGGCGACGATGGACAACGTGTAGACCAGCGGCGTGAAGTCAAAGGTGGCTTCCGGGAACATCGGCAGCGAGAACCGCAGGAAGCCGTAGCCACCGAATTTCAGCAGCACCCCGGCCAGGATGACGGAACCGGCGGTCGGGGCTTCCACGTGTGCGTCCGGCAGCCAGGTATGCACCGGCCACATCGGTACTTTCACCGCAAAGGAAGCAAAGAAGGCGAGCCAGAGCCAGTACTGCATGTTCACCGGGAAACCGGCATTCATCAGGTCCGGAATGCTGGTCGTGCCGGCGTGCCAGTACATGGCCATCATGGCCAGCAGCATCAGAACCGAACCCAGCAGCGTATAGAGGAACAACTTGAACGAGGCATAGACCCGGCGCGGACCACCCCAGATACCGATGATCAGGAACATCGGGATCAGGACGGCTTCGAAGAAGATGTAGAACAGCACCAGATCGAGCGCGCAGAACATGCCGATCATCATGGTTTCCAGCACCAGGAAGGCGATCATGTATTCCTTCAGGCGCTTGCCCACATGCCAGCTGGCCAGAATGCAGATCGGGGTCAGGATGATGGTCAGCAGCACGAACAGCATCGAAATCCCGTCGATGCCGAGGTGGTAGCTGATGTCCAGACCCGGCAGCCAGGTGACCTTCTCGACGAATTGGAATTCGTGGGTGCCGCGTTCGAACCCGAACCAGATGAACAGGCCAGGCACGATGTTGAACAGACTGGTGAACAGCGCGGTCTTTCGGACCGGATTGCGGTTCTCTTCTTCATTTCCGCCGGTCGTCAGCAGGAAGGCGACCCCACCGAGCGGAAGGAAGATGGCAAGTGTCAGCCAGGGAATGGAACTGATCATTGACGGGTAACCTCTTCCTTACGCGTTCGTGTAGAGATACCAGGTAACCAGGAAGACGACCCCGGTCAGCATGGCAAAGGCATAGTGATAGACATAACCGTCCTGCAGTTTGGAGGCGCGCTTGGCGATGCTTTTAACCGCAGCGGCCACGCCATCCGGGCCGACACCATCGATCAGGGCACCGTCCCCACCCTTCCAGAGGCCCTTGCCGAGCCGCATGGAGGGGCGAACAAACAGGAAGTCATAGAGTTCGTCGAAGTACCACTTGTTCAGCAGGAACTGGTACAAACCTTTGAAGCGCCCGGCGATCATGCCCGGAATGTCCGGCTTCAGGATGTACAGGATAAAGGCGAGCGATATCCCGGTGATCCCAACGCCAAGCGGCAGATACTTCACCCAGGCCGGAACGTGGTGCGCATCGATCAGCGCCGAGTGCTCGGGCAGGATCAGGATCGAAGCGCGCCAGAATTCGTCAAAGTGGTGGCCGACAAAGGGACCATAGAACAGGTAGCCCGCAAAGATGGCACCCAGGGCCAACGGCATCAGCGGGCCGAGCATGATCCAGGGGCTCTCGTGCACATGGGCCATGGTGTGTTCATCGGCGCGCGGCTTGCCATGGAAGGTCATGAACAGCAGGCGCCAGGAATAGAAGGCCGTCATGAAGGCCGCCCCAATACCCATCCAGTAGGCGAACTGCCCGACATCCGTATGGGCCGCCCAGGCGGATTCGAGGACCATATCCTTCGAGAAGTACCCGGCGAAGGGCGGGACACCGGCGAGCGCCAGGTTACCGATCCACATGCAGGCATAGGTGATCGGGACCATCTTCCAGATGCCGCCCATCTTCCGCATGTCCTGTTCGTCGGACATGGCGTGGATCACGGAACCGGCCCCCAGGAACAACAGGGCCTTGAAGAAACCGTGGGTCATCAGGTGGAAGATCGCCGCCGGATAGGCGGAGACGCCCAGCGCGAAGAACATGTAGCCCAGCTGCGAGCAGGTGGAATAGGCGATTACGCGCTTGATGTCGTTTTGTACGCAGCCCACCGTCGCGGCAAAGAAAGCCGTGCAGGCCCCGATGACCGTGACCACCATGAGTGCGGTATCGGAAAATTCAAACAGCGGCGACAGGCGGGCGACCATGAACACGCCGGCCGTCACCATGGTGGCGGCGTGGATCAGCGCGGAAACCGGTGTCGGGCCTTCCATCGCGTCCGGCAGCCAGGTGTGCAGGCCGAGTTGGGCGGACTTGCCCATGGCTCCCACGAACAACAGCAGGCAGGCGAGCGTCAGCGCGTGGAATTCCCCACCGAAGACGTTGATCATCGTGTCTTTGTGATCGGGGGCCGCCGAGAAGATCGTGTCGAAGTTGACCGAGTCGAACAGCATGAAGACCGCAAAGATGCCGAGCGCGAAGCCGAAGTCCCCGACCCGGTTGACCACGAAGGCCTTGATGGCGGCGGCATTGGCGCTGGGCTTTTTGTACCAGAAGCCGATCAGCAGATAGGAGGCCAGACCCACACCTTCCCAGCCGAAGAACAGCTGAACCAGGTTGTCGGCGGTCACCAGCATCAGCATGCAGAAGGTGAACAGGCTAAGGTAGCACATGAACCGCGGCACATCCGGGTCGTGGTGCATGTAGCCGATGGAATAGATGTGCACCATGGCCGAAACGGTGGTGACCACGATCAGCATGACGGCTGTCAGGGTGTCAAAACGCAGCGCCCAATCGACTTCCAGCGCACCGGAATCGATCCAGGTGAAGAGCGTCACCGTGATCGCCTCTCCGCCAAAGCCGACTTCCTTCAGGATCCACCAGGAGATCAGGCAGGAAACGACCAGCAGGCCGGAGGTCACGATCTGGGCGGCCAGATCGTTGGCGTGTTTCTTTTCCTTCGGTATATCGCGGAGCGCGATGATACCGGCGATGATGGAGCCGATCAGCGGCAGAAAGATCGCAAGAGCATACATGGCGGCTCACTCACCCCTTCATCATATTGATGTCTTCAACCGCGATGGAGCCGCGGTTACGGAAATAGACCACCAGGATCGCCAGACCGATGGCCGCCTCTGCGGCAGCAACGGTCAGCACGAACATGGCGAAGACCTGACCGACCAGATCGCCGAGTTCAGACGAAAAGGCCACAAAGTTGATGTTGACGGCGAGCAGCATCAGTTCGATCGACATCAGGATGACGATCACGTTCTTCCGGTTCAGGAAAATCCCGAAGATACCGAGCGCAAACAGGATGGCAGCCACCGACAGATAGTGGCCGAGACCGATTTCTACCATGAGATCCCCTTGGGCCCCCTTCGACTATTCTTCGCTCCAACAGACCGAGCCCCCTGCCCGGCCTTCCCCAGAAAAACGCATTCTCCATCAGGAGGTTGCGGCTGCACGGCACGTCGCGGAACCTTTGCGCGGGCTTAGATGCCTTTGCCCGGTTCCACCTTGTTGATCACCAGGCGCTCATGCGGACGCACGGCCACCTGTTCGGAAATGTTCTGCTTGCGCACGCCTTCCCGCCGACGGTGGGTCAGGACGATCGCGCCAATCATGGCGACCAGCAGGACGATGCCGGCGGCTTGGAACAGGAACAGGTAATGGGTGTATACCAACAAGCCTAAGGCTTCCGTATTGGTGATCTCACCCGGCGGCGGTGTCTTTGCGATACCGCTGGCCAGTTCCGGATCCACGTGCATGCCGCCCAACAGGACCAGGAGCTCCACCAGCATGATCAGTCCGATCAGGCCGCCGATGGGCAGGTACTGCAGAAAGCCTTGGCGCAACTCGACAAAGTTGATGTCGAGCATCATGACCACGAACATGAACAGAACCGCGACCGCGCCGACGTAGACCACCACCAGGATCATGGCCAGGAATTCCGCACCGAGCAGCACAAACAGGCCGGCGGACGAAAAGAAGGCCAGGATCAGGAAAAGGACCGAGTGGACAGGGTTGCGCGCGGAAATCACCATGACACCCGCAGCGACCGTGATCGCGGCAAACAGATAGAAGGCTAAGGCTTCGACAAACATTTTCCTCAAGTCCCCCTTAGCGATACGGCGCGTCGGCGCTCAGGCGCTCGGCAAGTTCGGTTTCCCAACGGTCACCGTTGGCGAGCAGCTTGTCCTTGTCGTACATCAGCTCTTCGCGGGTTTCCGTGGTGAATTCAAAGTTCGGCCCTTCGACGATGGCGTCCACCGGGCAGGCTTCCTCACAGAAGCCGCAATAGATGCACTTCACCATATCAATGTCGTAGCGCGTGGTCCGGCGGGATCCATCACCGCGCGGCTCGGCCTCGATGGTGATGGCCTGGGCCGGGCAGATGGCCTCGCACAACTTGCAGGCGATGCAGCGTTCTTCGCCGTTCGGATAGCGGCGAAGCGCGTGCTCACCCCGAAAACGAGGCGACAGCGGACCCTTTTCGTAAGGGTAGTTCAGCGTCACCTTCGGCTTGAACATATACCGCAGCGTCAGGGCCATACCCGAGACGAGCTCGGTCAGCAGGATCGCTTTGACGTTCTGAGAAATGAAGCTCATGGTCTCAAATCTCCTTACATGCCCGGCGCAAGATCAAAGGTGACAAGGACGCCGGCCACCACCACAACGGCGGCAAGGCTGATCGGCAGGAACACTTTCCAACCCAGGCGCATCAGCTGGTCGTAGCGATAGCGTGGGAAGGTCGCGCGGACCCAGAGGAAGATGAAGAGCACGAAGGCAATCTTCAGCGCGAACCAGATGGGCCCGGGGATCCAGTTGAACGGCGCGATGTCGATGGGCGGCAGCCATCCCCCTAAGAAGAGGATGCTCATCATCCCACTCATCAGGATCATGAAGCCGTATTCGCCAAGGAAGAACAGCGCGAAGGTCATGGCCGAATATTCGACGTTGTAACCGGCGACCAGTTCCGCTTCCGCTTCCGGAAGGTCAAACGGCGCGCGGTTGGTTTCCGCGAGGATCGAGATCATGAAGATCACCGCCATCGGGAAGAGCGGAATGACGTACCAGACATCGCGCTGGCTCTCGACGATTTCGGAGAGGTTCAACGATCCGGCACAGAGCAGCACGGTGATGATCACAAAGCCCATGGAGACTTCGTAGGAGACCATCTGGGCTGCGGATCGCACGGCTCCCAAGAAGGCATAGCGCGAGTTGGAGGCCCAACCGGCCATCAGGATGCCATAGACACCAAGCGAAGAGATCGCGAACAGGTAGAGGATACCGACGTTGATATCGGCCAGCACAAGACCGTCACCAAAGGGGATCACCGCCCAGGCGACCAGAGACAGCAGGAAGGTCACGATCGGTGCCAGAATGAAGACCGCCTTGTTGGAACCCGTAGGGACCACGGTTTCCTTCAAAAACAGCTTCACACCATCCGCGATCGGCTGCAGCAGGCCGAAGGGGCCGACCACGTTCGGGCCCTTTCGGAGCTGGATGGCACCAATAACCTTCCGTTCCGCATAGGTCAGATAGGCGATGGCCAGCATCAACGGAGCGATGATGAAGGCGATCTTCAATACGATCCAGGCGGTGGGCCAGATGTAAGCGTCCCAGAGATCAACCATCGGTACCGGTCTTTCGTTCATCCCCCAAAACGAACAGGCTGGTGCATTCGGCCATGACGGTCGAAACCCGGCTGATCGGATCGGTCATGTAGAAGTTGGTCACCGGGCTCACGAAGGGTTGGCCGCTAAGCTCGCCATCCGCAGTCCCGAAGTCCCCCCAGTCCCCGGCAGCCGCGACATCCGTCTCGGCAAAAACCGGGTTAAGCTCGACCATGCGGGCGCGAACACCCTTCAGGTCATCGTAGGGCAGAGTCTTGCCCAAAACATCTGACAGTGCGCGCAGGATTGCCCAATCCTCGCGGGCATCACCCGGGGCAAAAACGGCTTTCTGACCCACCTGCACACGGCCTTCCGTGTTCACATAGGTGCCGCTCTTTTCGGTATAGGCCGAACCCGGCAAAATCACGTCGGCCGCCATCGCACCGGCATCGCCGTGGTGGCCCTGATAGATCACAAAGGCATCGCCCTTCCTGGACCAGTCGACTTCGTCCGCACCGAGGGCGTAGATGACTTGCGCGCCACCCAGCATCGCTTCCACGTCCATGCCGCCTTCGCCCGGCAGGAAGCCGAGATCCAGACCGCCGACCCGGCTGGCAGCCAGGTGAACGAGGTTGAAGCCGTTCCAATCGTCGGAAACAGCGCCGCAGTCCTCTGCGACCTTGCGGGCCAGTCCCAGAACCACGTCACCGTCGGAACCCGTGATGGCGGACCCGGACAGGATGACCATGGGCTTGGAAGCGTCCTTCAAAACCTTGGCGAAATCGCCGAGATCCTTCAGGGCGGAAGCATCCGTGCCAAGGTGGGTATAGGGGTAGGTTTGATCACCGCCCTCCCCGATCAGGCCGATCTGAACACCACCGGCGCGGTGACGCTTTAGGATGCGGGCATTCAGGACAGCGGCTTCGCGGCGCAGATTGCCGCCGACGATCAGGATCGCATCGGCCTCTTCGATACCGGCAATACCGCTGTTAAAGAGGTAGGAACCGCGCGGGCCACCACCGATCTTGGCACCGTCCTGGCGGCAGTCGAGGCTGGTGGAGCCCAGGCTGCCGAGCAGGTCTTTCAGCGCCGTCATGCTTTCCACATCGACCATGTCGCCAGCGATGGCGCCAATCTTGGAACCGTCAACGCCTTCGAGGGCTGTCTTGATGGCACCAAAAGCCTCGGCCCAGCTGGCGGTCTTCAACTTGCCGTCCTTGCGGACGTAGGGCTTGTCGAGGCGCTGGCGTTTGAGGCCATCGATGGCGTAGCGGGATTTGTCGGAAATCCATTCCTCGTTGACGTCCTCATTCAGCCGCGGCAGCACGCGGAGAACCTCGTTCCCCCGGGCGTCAACGCGGATGTTGCAGCCGAGGGCATCGAAAACGTCGATGGATTCGGTCTTGCGCAGCTCCCAGGGGCGCGCGTTGTAGGCATAAGGACCGCTGGTCAGCGCGCCGACCGGGCAGAGATCGACCATGTTGGCGGAAAGTTCGGAGGTCAGGGCCTTTTCGACGTAGGTCCCCACTTCCATGTTTTCGCCCCGGAAGGTGGCACCCATCTCGGGAACGCCTGCGACTTCCTCGGCAAACCGGATGCAGCGCGTGCAGTGGATGCAGCGGGTCATGATCGTCTTGATCAGGGGGCCCAGGTATTTGTCTTTGACCGCGCGCTTGTTTTCCTTGAAGCGGGACTGATCGGCACCGAAGGCCATCGCCTGGTCCTGCAGGTCGCATTCACCGCCCTGGTCACAAATCGGGCAGTCCAGCGGATGGTTGATCAGCAAAAATTCCATCACCCCTTTGCGCATTTTCTCGACTTCGGGGGTGTTGGTCTTGATCACCATGCCCTCGCCCACCGGCATGGCGCAGCTGGCCACGGGCTTCGGCGCGCGTTCCATGGACACCAGGCACATCCGGCAGTTGCCGGCGATGCTGAGGCGTTCGTGATAGCAGAAGCGCGGGATTTCGATCCCCGCCTGTTCGCAGGCCTGAAGCACGGTGAGGCCGGCTTCGACTTCCACTTCCATGCCGTCAATGGTCAGCTTCGGCATCTGGTTCGCTCCCTTATTCGGCTGCTGCCCGTTGGCGGTAGGCGTTGATGCGGGCTTCCAGCTCGGGCCGGAAGTGACGGATCAGACCCTGGATCGGCCAGGCGGCGGCGTCGCCGAGGGCGCAGATCGTGTGGCCCTCCACCTGACGGGTCACCTGTTCGAGGATGTCGATCTCCTCCAACTCGGCCTGTCCGGTGCACATGCGCTGCATGACGCGGTACATCCAACCGGTGCCTTCCCGGCATGGGGTGCACTGGCCGCAGCTTTCGTGCTTATAGAAGGCCGACAGCCGGGTGATCGCCTTGACCACATCGGTGGATTTGTCGAGCACCATGATCGCTGCCGTGCCAAGGCCACTCTGGGCCTCGCGCAGCGAGTCAAAGTCCATCAAAACTTCGGAACAAATGTCCTTCGGCATGATCGGCACGGAAGAACCGCCCGGGATGATGCCCAGCAGATTGTCCCAACCGCCGCGCACACCGCCGGCATGCTTTTCGATCAGTTCCCGAAGCGGGATCGACATCGCCTCTTCCACGGTACAGGGCGTATTCACATGACCGGAGATGTTGAAGAGCTTGGTGCCCGTGTTGTTCTCGCGACCGATCCCGGCAAACCAGTTGGCACCGCGGCGCAGGATCGTCGGCACCACGGCGATGGATTCGACGTTGTTCACCGTTGTCGGGCAGCCCCAGACGCCGACGCCAGCTGGGAACGGAGGCTTAAGGCGCGGCTGACCTTTCTTGCCTTCCAGGCTTTCGATCAGCGCGGTCTCTTCACCGCAGACGTATGCGCCAAAGCCGGAGTGGACATAGAAATCAAAATCCCAACCGGAACCGGCGGCATTCTTGCCCAAAAGGCCGGCCTCGTAAGCCTCGTCAACCGCCTTTTGCAGGGCTGCAATTTCGCCGAAGAACTCACCCCGCACATAGCAGTAGGCCGCATGGGCCTGCATGGCGAAGCTGGCGATCAGGGCACCTTCGATCAGCTTTTGCGGATCGTTGCGCATGATCTCGCGGTCTTTGCAGGTGCCGGGTTCGCCCTCGTCCGCGTTGATGACAAGGTAGTGCGGACGGTCGCCCACTTCCTTCGGCATGAAGGACCATTTGATGCCGGTCGAGAAGCCGGCACCGCCACGGCCCCGAAGGCCGGAGGCCTTGACCTGTTCGATGATTTCTTCGCGGCCCAATTCGATCAGCTTCTTGGTGCCATCCCAGTCGCCGCGCGCCATCGCGCCTTTGAGGCCGGGTTCGCCGAAGCCGTAGATATTCGTGAAGATGCGGTCTTTGTCCTGCAACATGATCGCTCTCCCCCTTTAAGCCTTGGCCGCCGGTGCGGCTTGGTCAGGGTAAAACTCGGTCAAGGAGGTCAAACCCCCTTCGGGTTCGCAACCCTTGCGCCCGTTCTGCGGACCCGGCGTCGGCGTTCCGCCGTTTTTCAGGGTCGTCAGAATGGTGTGGGTTGAATCGCTGTCCAGATCTTCGAAGTAGTCCTCGTTGATCTGCACCATCGGCGCGTTCACACAAGCGCCCGCGCATTCGACTTCCGACAGGGTGAACAGACCGTCAGCCGTTGTTTCGCCGAAACCGATGCCGAGGGCTTCCTTCGCCGCCTCGACCACATCGTCGGAGCCGCGCAGCCAGCAAGGCAGGTTCGTGCAGACCTGGACGTGATACTTTCCGACCGGTTCCAGATTGTACATCGTGTAGAAGGTCGCCACTTCGTAGACGCGGATCGGCGGCATGCCCAGCATCTCGGCAATCACGTCCATGGCGACCTTGGGCAGCCAGTTGTCGTGCTGCTTTTGAGCCAGTTGGAGCAGCGGCATCACCGCAGACTGCTGGCGGCCGGCCGGATACTTGGCGATGATCTTGTCGGCCAGGGCCAGATTTTCTTCCGTGAAGGCGAAAGAATCCGGCTGGAAATCGGCGTTCACGCTGTTCGATCCCCCACTCATCGATCAATCTCCCCAAACACGACGTCGAACGAGCCGACATTGGCCACGACGTCCGCCAGCATATGGCCTTTGGACAGGTAATCCGTCCCCTGCAGGTGCGCGAACCCCGGTGCGCGGATCTTGCAGCGGTAGGGCCGGTTGGACCCGTCGGAGACCAGGTAGACACCGAATTCCCCCTTCGGTGCCTCGACCACGCTATAGGTTTCACCCGCCGGCACGTGGAAGCCTTCGGTGAACAGCTTGAAGTGGTGGATCAGGGCTTCCATCGAGGTTTTCATGTCGCCACGGCTGGGCGGCGTAACCTTGTTGTCGATAACCTTCACCGGGCCTTCAGGCATTTTTTCAATGCACTGCTTGATGATCTTGATTGATTCCCGCAACTCGGCGACGCGAACCAGATAGCGGTCGTAGCAGTCGCCGGTTTTACCTGTGGGGATGTCGAAATCCATCTCGGCATAAGAATCATAGGGTTGCGCCTTGCGCAGGTCCCAGGGAACACCGGTGGCCCGCAGGTTGGGGCCGGTGAAGCTCCAATCAAAGGCTTCTTCCGGGGTCATGGCACCGATGCCCACCGTCCGCTGTTTGAAGATGCGGTTCTCGGTCAGCAGGTTTTCGATGTCATCGACGAGGGCCGGTGCGGCTTCGGCCCAGGCCATGATGTCTTCCGCCAGACCCGCGGGCATATCCTGGGCAACACCACCCGGACGGAAATAGGCCATGTGCAGCCGCGCACCACAGACCCTTTCGGAGAATTCCATAAGCTTTTCGCGCTCTTCCATTCCGTAGAGCATCGGAGTCATGGCACCGACGTCCATGGCGAAGGCCACGACGTTGAAGATGTGGTTCAAAGAGCGACCGATTTCGGCGAACAGCGTGCGGATCATTTGCGCCCGCGGCGGTGCGGTGACGCCAAGCAGTTTTTCGGTCGCCAGGCAAAAAGCGTGTTCCTGATTCTGCGGCGACACATAGTCCAGCCGGTCGAAATAGGGAACGGATTGAACGTAGGACTTATATTCAATCAGCTTTTCGGTTCCCCGGTGCAGCAGACCGATGTGAGGATCCGCGCGATCAATGATCTCCCCGTCCATCTCGAGCACGAGGCGCAGCACGCCGTGGGCCGCCGGGTGCTGCGGTCCGAAGTTCAGGCAGTAGTTCTTGATTTCCTGTTCGGCCATCAGGCGTTCCCCTCGGTCTCTTCAGCCTTTTCGTCGCCCGGCAGTTTGCCCTGGATGCCTTCCCAGGGGCTGACGAAGTCGAAATTGCGGAATTCCTGGGCGAGTTTCACTGGCTCGTAGACGACGCGCTTTTGTTCTTCGTCGTAACGGACTTCGGTGTAGCCCGTCAGCGGGAAATCCTTGCGCAGCGGATGCCCTTCAAAACCATAGTCGGTCATGATGCGCCGCAGGTCCGGGTGGTCGGTGAAAAAGATGCCGAACAGATCGAACACTTCCCGTTCCCACCAGTTGGCGCTGGAGAAGATCGGAACAGCGGAGGCCACGGTTTCATCTTCCGGGCAGCGCAGCTTGATGCGGACACGGTTGTTATGGGTCATGGACAGCAGGTTGTAGACCACTTCGAAGCGGTCCTCGTCGTCCGGAAAATCGACGGCGGTGACATCCATTAACTGCTTGAACTGACAGTTCGGGTCATCGCGTAGGAAGGTCAGAACCTTCGAGATCGCTTCCCGGCGAACCGTCACCATCAACTCGTCAAGGCGCATGGAAACACCCAAGACGTCCTCAGAGAGGCTGTCCTCGATGTATTCGCCAAGGTCTTTCAGGGCCAGATCCATGTCCGTCGCGTCCCCCTTAACGGATTTCTGTTCCAGTGCCGGTCTTCGTCAAATGGCTGCCCGCTTGATTAGCGGAACAGCGTCCCCGTGCGTCTGATCTTCTTCTGCAACTGCATGATGCCATAGACCAGCGCCTCAGCCGTCGGCGGGCAGCCCGGAACATAGACATCGACCGGCACCACACGGTCACAACCGCGCACCACCGAATAGGAATAGTGATAATAACCGCCACCATTCGCGCAGGATCCCATGGAGAGCACATAACGCGGCTCTGCCATCTGGTCGTAGACCTTGCGGAAGGCCGGAGCCATCTTGTTGGTCAACGTGCCGGCGACGATGATGACGTCGGACTGACGCGGGCTGGGCCGGAAAACCAGACCCATGCGGTCCACGTCATAGCGCGAACAGGCGGCGTGCATCATTTCCACCGCACAGCAGGCCAGACCGAACGTCATCGGCCAAAGCGACCCGGTTCGGGCCCAGTTCACCAGCTTGTCCAGTTGAGCGACGACGAAGCCCTTTTCGGTCAGCTCGCCGGTGACAGCGCGCAGGATGGCGTCCTGCTGCGGACCCGGTCCCAGCGGCTTGTTTTCCGCCAAAGTGCCATCGAGGGGCTGTCCATCTGCGCCGAGGATCACTCCCATTCCAGAGCTCCCTTTTTCCATTCGTAGATGAAGCCGATGGTCAGAACACCAAGGAAGACCACCATGGACCAGAACCCGAAGACCCCGATTTCACCCAGCGTGATCGCCCAGGGGAAAAGGAAGGCAACTTCGAGGTCGAAAATGATGAAGAGGATGGCAACGAGGTAGAAGCGGACATCGAACTTGTGGCGAGCGTCATCGAAGGCGTCAAAGCCACATTCGTAGGCATCGTTCTTGTCCGGATCGGGCTTCTGGCGGGCGACAATGTAAGAGGCCAGCACAAAAACGCACGAAAGCCCCGTGGCGATCGCCAGGAAGATCAAGATAGGCAGGTATTCAATCAGAAGACTGTCCACGCTGGCGGCCCTCCCCTCTGCGGCCAAGGACCGGTCGATACCGATCCAAACTGCTCCCTTCAGATCCGATCAGCCCCACGCCCAATCGGTCTTTCGGCACGCCCTTCGCATCAGGAAGAGCATCATTCGGTGCAGTCGTATCCGGAAGCTAGGACCTGAGAACCAGGTTCCCACCCGGAGAGGGTGGCGGGAGTGACGGGACTCGAACCCGCGGCCTCTGGCGTGACAGGCCAGCGCTCTAACCAACTGAGCTACACCCCCAATAGGGCCACTGGAATCCGGCAATTCGTTGTTGCCGTCATCAGCGGAGCGCATGACTTAATGCACTGACCCAACTGGTGTCAAGCGTCCCCTCTAGCTTCTTTTCAACACCTTGTTTTTCCGCCCGCGCCATAAGCCTTTGTGCTCACGTCGCCCGGGTCGGAAACTCAAAATGCCGGAACGATTGCGAGCGCACCTTAGCCCAGGCCGCACGGTTTTGTCCAAACAATCGTGACGTCAAAAAAACAGAAGAAACCAGCTTATCGCCAGCGCGGCTGATTGTGACGAAAACCCCCGGTTTTCAATGGCTTCGGAAGGTGGCAAAACCGCCATTCCCATGGCTCCATCGCCAAATGAGATGCCGATCAACGCCGTTTTCGGCCCAAAACGAAAAAAGCCAGCCCGAACAAGCCAATGATATAACCGGCTGCACCGATGATATCCTGGTAGCGGCGTTTCTCGGCCATATCGCTGATTCGTTCCTCCAGCGGGGCGAGACGTGCCGCCATTAGGGCCTCAAACTCCTGCGGTGAGAATCCGGTGGGAACCGTCGCGGTCTGCGCATTGGCGAGCTTTTCCCCGGCGATGGCGGCTTCTCCGATCGTAATGGACTGACCGTGGCCATCTCCGAGGTCCAAGGTGATCCGAAAAGGTCGCTCTGCGCCCGCATAGGATTCGCCGTCAAAAACGAATCGGCCTTCCGCCTCGGTCCGGGTCTCAGCCAAAGGGAGGCCTTTGCGGTCGGCGAGCGTCATCGTCCAGCCCGCACGCCCCTTTCCGTCAGCAAAATAGGCCTTACCGGAGATTCTATCGATGGCTTCGGTCGCAAAGATAACCAGGCGATGCGCCTGGGCGCTGGACGTGCTGAAAAAACCGACCAGGCAAAGCCCGAGGATCAGGCCAAGATTGCGGAAGCTCATGGCAGAGCCGGTTGTTCCCGACCGGTCTCAAAATCAGCCGAAGCGCCTGTGACGCCCAACAGATCGGGGCGCACCTTGGCCAGGAATCGCACGGCGGTTGCCGTCAGGATGACTTCCAGGACCAGGGCGGGCAGATGGCCCATCAAAACGAGATTGGCCGGCCACACCAGTTCGGGGCCACTGGCCACCAGAGAGGCGGAGACCAGGAGCGCGGTCATCAACACGGCAAGACCGCCGCAAAGGCCACCGAGGACCGTGACCGGAATTCGGCCCTTCAACTTTTCGAATACGAAATGGCAGGCAATCGCTGGAGCCGCCATGATCATCAGATTGACGCCTAAAGCCGTAACGCCGCCAACGCCGAAAAGGACCGCTTGCAACAGCAGACCGATGAAAATGGCCGGAATAGCCAGCCACCCCAATAGAATTCCCAAGAGCCCAGCCATGATCAAGTGAACGGAGGTCCCGGCCAGAGGGACCTGGATCAGGCTGACGACAAAAAACGCCGCAGACAGCATGGCGGTGCGTGGTAACTGATCCTGATCCAACCTGCGAAGGGACAACGCAAGTCCGGTCGCTGCGATTGCGGCACCGGTCACCAACACAGGCGCGCTGAGGACGCCGTCGACAAGATGCGCCATTACTGCTTCCCTTCCTCTCCCCCGGCGAACATGCCGGATTCAGTCAAGTCACGGGCTTCGATCCAGAGCGCGCCCCCCCATTCCAGAGGGACTTGGCGTCCGTCCGGGCTTTCCAAGGCAGTCGGCGCTTCGACCAGGGCGGCCATGCCCCACCAACCGGCACGCGGAAGGGCTACGTGGAATATCCCGTTTCCGTCGGTCTTCAACTCCTGGGTCTCAAAAGCGGCGGATGGCAGATCGAATCGCCCCTCGCCCCGGTACTCCACCTCGACAATGGAATCGGCGAATGGCTCTCCGTCTTTGAGAACCCGTCCGCTAAAGACCGAACCGGACCAGATTCCGAAGGGGCGCGTCAGCGGTTCAATCTCGACCGGAGCACCCACCAGAGCATCCCAGCCCTCTCCACCATCATAGGCGTCTACGATGGTCTTGGTGAAATGGACGATATAGGCGTCTTCGGCCGGCTCCCAATAGGGTTCGGGTTCGACGTAATAGATATGAGCACCCGGGCCTTCGGGCGTATGGATCAACCGGTAGGCTTCTTTGCCTTGGCGTTCCACTTTTTCCAGGTTCTCGAGAAGGCTGGTTTTGCGCCCCTCCGCCAGAACCTCCACGGCTTTCGGCCGTGCCAGTGTCATGACCGGGCCGCCCGCCATGGGATGGGTAAAGGTGAGATCAATCCCGATGGGCTTCGGCTCACTGCTGCTGAGAACAGAGGTTTCGGGGAGAACTTCCAGGAAATGCGCGCTAGCGCTGCCGACTGTGCCAATCAGGACGGCGGCAAGGCCGAGAACAGCTCCCAACGGGCTCTTCAGATCATCGCTTTTCAATGACTTCCTCACGGATCGCAGGCTGGTGTCTCTTCGATTGATATGAGGTATGACGATTTCGTAAGACATCATACACAAGACGCAGAGGCCTCACAACCGGTATGATGCGAGACATCGGAACCGAAAGGCTCAGACAGGCCACAGGAGCGCGCTTTTAGATGCAACGGATCACCATCACCATCGATGACGACCTGATGGAGCAGTTTGACCGCTTCATGGCAGAGCAGGCTTACGAGAACCGGTCCGAGGCCATCCGGGATTTGTTGCGCGAAAAGCTGGAATCGGAGCGGATCGAACAGGATACGGGCCAATGCGTTGCCGCTTTAACTTATGTCTTTTCCCACGAAGAGCGCGAGCTGGCGAAACGTCTGACCAAGCGCCAACACCATGCGCACGATTTGGCGCTATCGACCATGCACGTCCATCTGGACCACGATTCCTGCCTGGAGACGACCGTCCTGCGGGGTTCAACCGCGAGTGTTCGGGATTTCGGCAGGGCCGTGATCGCTGAACGCGGGGTTCGCCATGGCAATCTGCATATGGTGCCGGTGGATCTTCAGATGTCGGATCACAGCCATCAGCATGGTGACGAGGAAGGGACAACCGCCCTGCCCCACGTCCACAGCAAGCCCCATACTTAGAGCGGTTCTCGTCCCCATCGGGACACTCCGATGGCTCTCAGCGAACAAGCTCACGAAACGCGGATGAAGCCCATCATACCGGAGGCTTGATGTTCCAGGACGTGGCAGTGGAACATCCAATCGCCCGGATTGTCGGCGACAAAGGCGATATCGGCCTCCTCCCCCGGAGCCAACAGAACGGTATCGCGAATCGGCGGCGTCGTGATCTCGGCACCTGAGCGCTTCAGGATATGAAACGCGAATCCATGAAGGTGCATGGGGTGTTCCCAGCGGGTATCGTTTTTCAGGCGCAGGTAGGCGGTCTCGCCGAGTTTGAATTCAGCCAGCGGCGCAGAACCGCCGTAATCCTTGGCCGACATGTCGCTTTTTAACATTGGCACTTTGCCATTGATGGCCCAGACGATGCCGTGTTCGCGCGCGAGTGTCCGAAGGTCCGTATATTCGCCATTCAACTCCGCTCCGCCGAGTCGGCCCATGGCACCGCCCTGGATGGCGAAAGTTTGGGGTTCCAATCCCGTCACGTCGGGGACGGCCACCGGGTTCGCGGGCAAGGGGGACGGCGCTGAATCCCGCAAGGTCTTGGGCGACTCGTCCTCGTACTGGATAAGGCCGATGGTATAGGCGAAGCGCGCGTAGTGAACATCGCGTACCCGGAAACTGGCCTTCGGATCGCCGGTCATGTCCATGAAGAGGTCAACGCGCTCCCCCGGTGCCAAAGTGACGGGGCCGGAAACCTTGGTCGGACTGACCGGATGGCCGTCCATGGCCATGACCCAGGGGGCATGATCATCGAACTGAAGGCCGAAAACCCGCGCATTGGCAACATTGACGAGGCGAAGCCTGATTCGTTCTCCGGCAAAGGCCCTAAGGCCGGTCCCGACCCGCCCGTTGATGGTGGCGACATTGCCCATGCGCCCGGCGTGGCTCATGTCGTGCAGGGCGTAGAACCCATCGGCGATCACCCCATTTTCGCCGATCCGCCAATCGTCCAAAACCCAGAGAATATCCCGGTCCACATCCGGCTGTTCGGGTTCTTCGACAATCAGAACGCCGGAAAGGCCGCGCCCCAGTTGCTCGGCGCTGTTGGCATGGGGGTGATACCAGAAGGTGCCGGCGTCCTCGAGCGGAAAGCGATAGGTGAAGGTCTCGCCCGGCTGGACAGGGGCCTGAGTTAATCCGGGCACACCATCCATGGCGTTGGGCAGCCGGATGCCGTGCCAGTGGATTGTTGTCGGCTGGTCCAACCTGTTGGTGAGATTGACGGCCAGCTCATCTCCCTGCCGGGCGCTCAACAGCGGTCCCGGCGCGTCGCCGTTGTAGCCCCAGATGGCCGTCGGATCAGATTCCGCGCCCAACAGCGGGATTTCCGCCGGACCGGCAGTTAGGTCGTAAATTTTTGCGGATGATTGCTGATCTTCGGCAATCGAAGTTTTTACCCCGTCCTTGGATGACCCGCGCGAGAGCGACTGAACGACCGCATAGCTTGTAATCACCCCCAGGGAGGCTGCCCCTGCCCCCAGTAAGACATCCCGGCGGTCCCATTTGCGTTGGTCGTCGGCCAAGGCTGTTCTCCGTTTATTGCTGTGGTTTTACGGGTTTCGGCGTTCCTGGGCTTCGATCACCTGAGGAGGCCAGGTGCTCTTTATATAGGAGAGGACGGCCCAGATTTCCGCATCCGACAAGATGTCTTTGAACCCCATCATGTCGGAGACATAGCCATCCGGTGCAAAGGCCTCGATTCCGTTCATGGTGATATCGAAGAGTTGCTGATCCGGATGATGCCAAGTGTGGCCGGTTTGGTCATGAGGGGGGGCCGGAAGGCGACCCTCTTCATTGCGGGTCCGCCAGTTTGGCTGCCCTTCCAGATTCTCACCATGGCAGGCCGCGCAGTGGTCGGCATAGAGAGCTCGCCCGGTCGCCACCTTGACGGGGTCGGTATGATCCATCCGCGGCGCTTCCGCGCAAGCCGCTAGAATGAGCAGGAATGCAATGGCAACAAGCAGGGGAATGGTGGGCGGTGAGAGGCTCGAACTCCCGACATCTTCGGTGTAAACGAAGCGCTCTACCAACTGAGCTAACCGCCCCCAGGAAAGGATAGAAAAGCCCGATTGCTTTTCTCTCGATATTTGACAAGGTGCCGGACATTACCCAATGCGCCGGTCCGTTTCAAGCGGCACAAAAGAAAACCGGCCAGCCCCTGGAGGAACTGACCGGCTTCGAATTCTGCGAAGGGGGCGTCTTAGTTGACGGCGTCCTTCAGGCCTTTACCAGCCTTGAACTTCGGCTGCTTGGAAGCCGCGATCTGGATGGTTTCGCCCGTGCGCGGGTTGCGACCGGTGGTGGCGGCGCGCTCGCTGACGGCGAAAGTGCCAAAACCGACCAGGCGAACTTCTTCGCCGCCCTTGAGGGCGTCGGTGATAGCGTCGAAAACGGCGTCTACGGCCTTGGTCGCATCTGCCTTGGAAAGGTCGGACTTGTCGGAAACAGCCGCGACGAGTTCATTCTTGTTCAATGGATAGCCCCTTCTGCTTGCTATGGGTGGTGGTCATTAGATGGGTTGTTCTTGTTATCCGGCTTCACCGGCGGCCAAGAAAGGTTGGAGGTTGGCGCCCGGTTACGTCCCGAAGACTGAGGGAGTGTACGCCTGCCATTTCGAAAACGTCAATTCGCCAAACACCGAAAATCGGCGGAATTGTGCGGTTTTCCACAGGTTCAGAGGCTTAAGACCCTTTTCAACGAAAGGAAATTTCGTCTTTCACCCCCTGGCCCGCAATGCGGCTGCGACAAGCCCCGCCAAAACGGTTTCGGGGCCGCCTTTGCGACCCCGATTCCCTTAGGCTTTTCGCCGATTCGATAGCTGCGGGGCTCAGTGCTTGACGAGATCCGCTTCTCCGTCGGCGCTGCTGGCGGCGAGCGCACTGGTCTCTTCCAGCGTTT
The DNA here is from genome assembly GCA_049603795.1 of Magnetovibrionaceae bacterium. Lineage (GTDB taxonomy): Bacteria > Pseudomonadota > Alphaproteobacteria > Rhodospirillales > JBMYSY01 > JBMYSY01. The sequence continues at coordinate 6,405 of JBMYSY010000009.1, read as the reverse complement.
CGTCCCATTCGACCGGCTCCAACTCTTCCGTCAGGGCCTCTTTCAGGACTTCGCCGACTTCTGCGACCGGAATGATGGTCAGCCCCTTCTTCACATTGTCGGGGATTTCCGCCAGATCCTTTTCGTTGTCGCGCGGGATCAAAACGGTTTTGATGCCGCCGCGAAGGGCCGCAAGCAGCTTTTCTTTCAAGCCGCCGATGGGCAAAACGCGACCGCGAAGCGTCACTTCGCCGGTCATGGCGATGTCTTTGCGAACCGGAACACCCGTCAGCACGGAAACGATGGAGGTTACCATCGCCACACCGGCAGAGGGACCATCTTTCGGTGTCGCGCCTTCCGGCACGTGGACGTGGATGTCACGCTTGTTGAATTGCGGCGGCAGAATGCCGAATTCGGTCGCCCGGGACTGGACGTAGGACTTGGCGGCCTGGATGGATTCCTGCATCACATCGCCGAGTTTCCCGGTGATGGTCATCTTGCCCTTGCCCGGCACCATGACCGATTCGATGCTCAGCAACTCGCCACCTACCTCGGTCCAGGCCAGGCCGGTGACAACACCGACCAAATCCTCCAACTCCGCCTCGCCGTAACGATAGCGGCGAACACCGGCGAACTTGCCCAGGTTCTTGCGGGTGACCTTGATGGTCTCCGCCTCGTCCATGAGGATTTCCTTAACCGCCTTACGGGCCAGGTTGGTGATTTCGCGTTCCAGATTTCGCACCCCGGCTTCGCGGGTGTAATAGCGGATAACATCGCGGATCGCTTCGTCCGAAATCGACCATTCGCCCTTCTTCAGGCCGTGGTTCTCGATCTGCTTCGGAATCAGGTGGATCTTGGCGATCTCGACCTTTTCATCCTCAGTATAGCCGGAAAGACGGATGATCTCCATCCGGTCCAGCAAGGGGCCCGGCATGTTCATGGTGTTCGCCGTGGTGACGAACATCACGTCCGAAAGGTCGTAATCGACCTCCAAATAGTGATCGTTGAAGCTGTCGTTCTGTTCGGGGTCCAGAACCTCCAGCAGCGCCGAGGCCGGATCACCCCGCCAGTCGTGACCCATCTTGTCCACTTCGTCGAGCAGGAACAGCGGGTTGGAATACTTCGCCTTTTTCATGCCCTGGATGACCTTGCCCGGCATGGAGCCGATGTAGGTGCGCCGGTGGCCACGAATTTCCGATTCATCTCGCACGCCGCCCAGCGACATCCGCACGAAGCTCCGGCCGGTGGCCGCTGCGATTGATTTGCCGAGCGAGGTTTTGCCCACACCCGGAGGGCCGACGAGGCAGAGGATCGGACCCTTCACCTTGTTGGTCCGTTGTTGGACCGCAAGGTATTCCAGAATGCGTTCCTTGACCTTTTCGAGCCCGTGGTGGTCCTTGTTCAGCACGTCGGAGGCCAGTTTCAAGTCTTTCTTTACGCGGGAACGCTTCTTCCAGGGAATGGACAGCATCCAGTCCAGGTAGTTGCGAACCACCGTGGCTTCCGCAGACATCGGCGACATGTTGCGGAGCTTTTTCAGTTCCGCCGTCGCCTTTTCGCGGGCTTCCTTGGTGAGCTTCACCTTGGCGATGCGTTCTTCCAGTTCGGCCGTCTCGTCCTTGCCGTCCTCGGTCTCGCCGAGTTCCTTCTGGATCGCTTTCAGCTGTTCGTTCAGGTAATACTCGCGCTGGGTCTTCTCCATCTGGCGCTTGACCCGGTTGCGGATCTTCTTTTCCACCTGGAGCACGCCGATTTCGGACTCCATGTGCGAATAGACCCGCTCCAGCCGGTCAGCGACGGCTTCGATTTCCAGCAGTTCCTGCTTTTCCGAAATCTTCAGGGCCAGGTGGCTGGCGACCGTGTCGGCCAGCTTGCCCGGATCATCGATCTGATTGATGGAGACCAGGACTTCCGGCGGAATCTTCTTGTTCAGCTTGATGTACTGCTCGAACTGGGTGACGACCGAGCGCGAGAGGGCTTCCAATTCCTGCGGCTCGGCACCGCCCTCCTCCATCACGGAGGCTTCCGCCTGGAAGAAATCCGGGTTATCGGCAAAGGAATCGATGCGCGCCCGCTGGCCACCTTCGACCAACACTTTCACCGTGCCATCCGGCAGTTTCAGCAATTGCAAAACGGTGGAGACGGTACCGACGCTGTAGATGTCGTCGGTGCCGGGGTCATCCTGAGCGGCGTTTTTCTGGGCGACCAGCAGGATTTGCTTGTCGTCCTTCATGACGTCTTCGAGGGCATGAACGGATTTTTCCCGGCCCACGAACAAAGGCACGATCATGTGGGGGAAAACCACGATGTCGCGGAGCGGCAGAACGGGATAGAGATCACCAGTGGACACGATAAAATAAGCCCCTTTAGGTCTGGGAACACCGGCCCGAAGGTGAGCACCTTTTTGAAGTGGCACCGGCGTTCGTGAAGGTCTTTACGTCCCTTCGAGATATGCCGCTGACCGGCACCCCGCAAGGTACCTGGTCGGATGAAGTGGCAACCGAGCCAGCAAGGCCCGGTCACCCTTCAAGTTTTACGCGCTGGTCGATGCGTCGTTCTGTCGGTCCGCATAGATGTACAGCGGCTTCGCCGTACCATCGACCACTTCGCGGTTGATGACCACTTCCTCGACCCCTTCGAGGCCCGGCAACTCGTACATGGTATCCAGCAGGATCGTTTCCATGATCGAGCGAAGACCACGGGCACCGGTCTTGCGTTCGACCGCCTTGAGGGCCACGGCCTCCAATGCGTCCTTGGCAAAGGCCAGTTGAGTGTCCTCCATCTCGAAAAGGCGCTGATACTGCTTCACGAGCGCGTTCTTCGGCTGGGTCAGAATTTCAATCAGGGCGTCCTCATCCAGGTCATCCAAGGTCGCGATCACCGGCAGACGACCGACGAATTCGGGTATCAGGCCGAATTTCAGCAGGTCTTCCGGTTCCACATCACGCAGGACGTCCCCGGTCTTGCGGTCGTCTTCGGACCGGACATCCGCACCGAAGCCGATCGAGGTCCCTTTGCCGCGCGCCGAGATGATCTTGTCGAGGCCCGCGAAAGCGCCGCCACAAATGAACAGGATGTTGGTCGTGTCCACCTGCAGGAATTCCTGCTGCGGATGCTTGCGACCGCCCTGGGGCGGCACACTGGCGACCGTGCCTTCCATGATCTTCAAGAGCGCCTGCTGAACCCCCTCGCCCGAGACATCCCGGGTGATCGAAGGGTTGTCCGACTTGCGGCTGATCTTGTCCACCTCATCGATGTAGACGATGCCACGCTGGGCGCGTTCGACATTGTAGTCGGCAGCCTGCAGAAGCTTGAGGATGATGTTTTCCACATCCTCGCCCACGTAACCGGCTTCGGTCAGCGTGGTGGCGTCGGCCATGGTGAACGGAACATCCAGGATTCGGGCCAGGGTCTGAGCCAGAAGCGTCTTGCCGCAGCCCGTGGGCCCAACCAGCAGGATGTTGGACTTCGCCAGTTCCACGTCACCGTTTTTGTTGCCATGGCCCAATCGCTTGTAGTGGTTATGGACAGCAACCGACAACACGCGCTTGGCATGAGCCTGCCCGATGACATAGTCGTCCAGAACCGTATTGATTTCGGCCGGGGTCGGCACACCATCGCCGGACTTCACAAGCGAGGTTTTGTGCTCCTCGCGAATGATATCCATGCACAGCTCGACGCATTCATCACAGATGAAAACCGTCGGCCCCGCGATCAGCTTTCGCACCTCGTGTTGGCTCTTTCCACAGAAAGAGCAATACAAGGTATTTTTTGAGTCGCCCCCTTGGCTTTTGCTCATGGGCACTCCCTTCATCCGGTAGCCCTGAAGGAGTCCATGTTAGACATAGCCCCCAGGGCCTTCAACGCTAAAAAACCGATATTTTCAACCCGCGCGCCCTAAAACAGGAGCAAATGCGGGGAAATGGGGCTTCCGTCAGGGAAATTCACCCGACTTTCAGCCCCTTATCGGCGCTTAATCCTTGGACTCTTCCTTGTCACCCTCTTCCCCGTCGGGCATCGGGCGATATTCGACCACTTCGTCGATCAGGCCGAACTCTTTGGCTTCTTCGGCCGTCATGAAGTTGTCGCGTTCGAGGGCAGCCGCAATGGTTTCCATATCCTGGCCGGTGTTTTCGGCGTAGATGCGGTTCAGGCGTTCGCGGATCGCCAGGATCTCGCGCGCCTGGATTTCGATATCCGTTGCCTGACCCTGGGCCCCGCCGGACGGCTGGTGAACCATCACCCGCGCATTCGGCAGCGCAAACCGTTTGCCCTTGGTGCCGGCCGCCAATAGGAAGGACCCCATGGAGCAGGCCTGGCCGATACAGACAGTGGACACGTCCGGGCGGATGTACTGCATGGTGTCGAAGATTGCGAGGCCGCTGGTGACCACGCCGCCCGGGCTGTTGATGTAGAACGAAATGTCCTTCGTCGGGTTTTCGCTTTCCAGGAACAGCAGCTGAGCGCAGATCAGGCTGGAAACGTGATCATCCACGCCGCCGGTCAGGAAGATGATCCGCTCTTTCAGCAGGCGGGAATAGATATCATAAGCGCGCTCGCCGCGGTTGGTGGTTTCCACCACCATGGGAACCAGGCTGTTCATCTGGACGTCCAAGACGGACCGGTCGTGCATGGTGAACATCTCCATTCAGAATCATGAGATCGGTGCGAAACAGCACCCGTTGATCCATCGGTAGCCGCCAGACGCCGGAGGATCAAGGACGGATACCGGAAAAGCACCATCCTGTTTCGTGCGCGCGCAATCCGATTGTCGCCCAAGGCTCTGCCTTGATAGCTGGAAGAATTCCAGATCATAAAAGTGGACAAAAAGTGACCGCCACTGGCCCCGAAACAAAAAACGGCGCGAACCCCCGTGGGGCCGCGCCGCCTTTATTGATCGCCTTTAATCAAAGGGCGTGATTAAGCGCCCTCTTCCGGTTCGGCTTCCTCTGCCGGAGCTTCTTCCGCCTTTTTGGCGGCCGGTTTTTTCTTCGGCGCGGACTTTTTCTTCGGCGCGGCTTTTTTCTTCGGTGCCGGCTTTGCGTCAGCTTCATCCGGGTCGGCGGTCAGCTCTTCCAAGGACACGGTCTTGTCCGTCACCTTTGCCATTTCCAGGATGAAGTCGACAACCTTGTCTTCAAACAGAGGGCCGGTGAACTGCTGAAGCATCTGCGGGTTCTGCTTGAAGAACTCGACGACCTGCTGTTCCTGACCCGGATAGCGGCGTGCTTCGGCCATCAGGGCCCGGTTCACTTCCTCTTCGGTTACCTGAAGGTTGTTGGCCTGACCGACTTCCGCCAACAGCAGACCGAGGCGCACGCGACGCTCGGCCAGGCGGCGGTAATCCGCCTCTTTTTCCTCGTCGGTCATATCATCGGCAGGAGCATCTTCATCCTCTTCAGATTTTTCCATGCCGCTTTTGACCGCTTCGTATTCGCCTTCCAGCAGACCCGGCGGCAGCTCGAAGTCATGAGCATCGGACAGCTTGTCCAGAAGGTCGCGTTTCAGTCGCATGCGGGAAACCTGCTTGTATTCCCCGCCTTTGGCCTCGACGATCTTGGCCTTCAGGTCTTCAAGATCCTCGGCACCCATTTTCTTAGCCAGTTCGTCGTCGATCTCGGCCGGGCTGCCCTCCTGGATTTCCTTCACCTTGCAGGAGAAGACGGCTTCTTTACCGGCCAGGTGTTCGGCACCGTAGTTTTCCGGGAAGGTCACCGTAACGTCCAGCTCTTCACCGGCCTTGGAGCCAATCAGTTGATCTTCGAAGCCCGGGATGAAGCTGTTGGAGCCCAACTCGAGGAGGTAATCCTCGGCTGAACCGCCTTCAAAGGCCTCGTCACCGATCTTGCCGACGAAATCAAACTTCAAGGTGTCCCCGGCCTTGGACTTCCGCTTGCCCTTAATCGGGGTGAGCGTCTTGTTCATGTTGGCCATCTGGTCGAGGGATTCCTGAACGTCATCTTCCGGCACTTCGGCGACCAGGCGCTCGAGTTCCAGCGTCGAGAAGTCCATCGGGACGATCTCGGGGAGGATATCGACGTTCATCGTGTATTCGAGGTCCGCGCCATCATCGAAAGAATCGATCTCGATTTTGGGCTGGCCTGCGGGCTTGATGCCGCGGTCGGTCAGGACCTGCGCAGAGCTTTCGTTGACAGTGCCCTCCAGAATTTCGCCCATCAGGGAGGCGCCGAAGCGCTTTTTCAGCAGGCTCACGGGCGCTTTGCCGGGGCGGAAGCCCGGAAGGTTCACCGAACCGGCGACCTCTTTGAGTTTGGCATCCATCTTGTCGTTGATGGCATCAGCGGGAACCACGACTTTGAATTCGCGGCTCAGACCTTCTTCCTTGGTAGCGGTAACCTGCATCGGTATCCCATTCGGCTGGAGGGGTGTTGGTCGGGCGTCTGTGTACGAGACGAACGGTTGTTC
>JBMYSY010000008.1:0-152879 GCA_049603795.1 Magnetovibrionaceae bacterium | reverse complement strand
GGTGGTACATCCAAACTGGCTATGAGCCGTTGGCCCGGCGGTTTCTGGTGATCGCTGATGAGGCGGGCTCGATGGGCACCTGCGAGGCCCTGGCGAAAGGTATCACCTACCTGCGGGCGGCCAACTGCCAAATCCTGGCGTCGTTCCAATCGCCGGGACAGGTGGAAACGCTCTACAGAGACCCGCGTAGTTTCCAAGCCAACTTTGAGGCCTGGATCGTTCCCAGGGCCAAAGATGTGGAACTCGGGCGACAGCTATCGGATCTGATGGGCGATACGACCATTACATCCGAGTCCCATCAAAGCGGTGGAAGAGACGGCAAAACCAGCAGCCAAGCCGCCCGGCGGCTCTTGGCACCGGGTGAGCTGAGACAACTGGCTTGGGAAGAGCAGATCGTGTTGACTGATAGCCTCAACATCAAATGCCGCAAGGCGTTTTGGTTTGAGGATCGAAACCTAAGAAAGGAGAATTGAGATGCTTATCGCACTAGGGGTTTCGGCGCTTGCAATCGCCCTTCTGCTTTTCGCGATTTACAGCAAATTTGAGAAAGCGGGTGGCTTTTTGCGGTCCACAGCAGCGTTTGTTCTGATACCACTTGGCGTCAGCCTTCTCGGCTCTCAGGTGAGTTTTAATGTTATCGAGCGGGGTGAAAAAGTGACCGCCCACAACATCCTTCTCTCTGAGAAAATGGAACTCGAAGGCGCCTTAGCGGCCTACGAAAAAATGCATGCTGACATTCTTTCGGCAAAGGTAGATGCGAGCTCGCTGAACATGTTTCCCTTGTCGAACACGCGCTACATCCTAACGAGTTCACCAGCGGTGATGACTCACATTAGCGAAGAAGGGCTGCGGGCGATGAGCCTTACGGAAGGCCGTCTCCAAGGCCTTGTGCACGACATGATACACCTGAGAGAGCAACCGGCTGCCCTGCTTTCCAAGCTGGATGAGATCATCGTCATGCACCGGGCGATTATCCGAGGGTTCCAGGCGAACCTTGAAGAACTCAAAAGCTAAGAGAGGTGAATGGGTTTTTCTCTAATGAAAAATAGTTGTCGGTCAGCAGTTGGCTATTTTAGCCCCCACCTACGCGTCTCTTTCAGAAAAACCATCGCCTCAAAAGCCGCGATCTTGGCCGCGTCTGCCGAGGCATAGCGTTTTCGAGATGACTCAGACAGCCCAGAGCGCCGTTCCATGATTCTCGCGGACCACAGCCCGCCCGCTTCAGGGAAAACGACGATGTTCATACCGTCTGTATTTAGGTAGGCATTGCCCTTGGCAGACGTTCTCCATTTACGTTTGAGCCAATTGCTCCGACGCTTTGCTGTGTTCTTGAGGGCGTTCTCGCGCTTACGCGGACCAACCTTGTCCTGCTCCATTTTTTCGGCGCACACGCAGCCGACCTCCAAGGCATGGGGATACTCCGGGTGTTCCATATGATGGACGTAGCGGATTTCCTGATGTTCGCACATTTCGCAGATAGCTGAAGGTTCCCCCAGGTCTTCAACCATCGTACAGCGCCAGCCTTTCTGGGGGACGCCCAAATCACTCCATTTTCCAAACGGTCTGGATTTCATATCGTGTCTCCATGAAAAAAAGCGGCTCAGCTTGTGCTGAGCCGCTTTTCAACCAACTCGACCAACTGCGGGGAGCCCTCTACTTCGACCTTTAGGCTTCCAAGGTCTCGCCCTGTGAGCGTCACCTTCGGCGAAAGCCCTGTCTCAGGATCGCGAATGTTCCGCAACTGCTTCTTGAAATGCTCCTGGATGTTCTTGAACATTTCACGCTCCATTGCGTCGGCCAATTGTTCGGGGCGAACGGTTCGACCGCCGATCTTTATAGAGAAGGCACTCATTGCGACCTCCTATTCGACGGTGTGATGGCCAATGCGATAGGCGTAGACAAACCGGGTTGCGGACGTTCCGCCGCCCCCACCGCCCTTGGTGCCCAAGGAATTGATGAAATGGCGCTCGATCTGGCGAGCAGCATTCTCATTGGCGGCAGGCCGAAAAATCCAAGCATCACCCTGCTTCCGAACGCGGTGAGCGGAAAAAAGCCGGTCTTCCGGATTGGCAGCGATCCCGACGTACCAGTCACGATACTGCCCTCCACAATTCCGGATATGCCCGGCGATCTCGTTGACAATCTGTTGAGCGGTAGCAGCCATGAAAAAATCTCCTTTCGGCTATCTACGAGGTTTTAGCGACTCGTCTGAGTGGCCGTATTCGTTATGTCAGATCGAACGCAATTCTGTCAACCCAGGCGAACTGAAAATGTTCGATTGACAGTTACAACAAAAAGGCCAATATGGTGTGGGGGAGTCCGTAGGACCAAATCAGAACAAATTTGAATGGGGAGCAAATATGTCTATCGGCGCGCGACTAAAAGCACTTAGACTAAAAAAAGGCGAATCACTTCAAAAGGTCGCTGACGCAGTTGGGACGTCCAAAGCCCACATCTGGGAGCTCGAAAAAGGCACAAGCAAAAACCCATCAATTTCTTTGCTAACAAGGTTGGCTGATCACTTTGGCGAAAATATAGCCTTCATCGTTGGTGAAAAAATTGACGATGAGACAGAGCGAGTTGGAGCAATGTTTAGGATGGCTTCAAACGAATTGGACGAATATGAAATAGATATCTTAGAAGACATGGTCAAAAACCTAGTTGAAAAGAAGAAAAAGCGTGATTCTCAATCTGAGTAGGATGGATTTAGATGACGCCGGGGGTAACCCGGAACAGATTGCTACTGCGATTCACGAACAAGCGCCGGGTATGCCGGACCTTGTTCCAATTGAGAAAGTCGCAGAAGAGTTAGAGATTGCAGAAATTCGCTATGAGTTCATTGAGAACCTTGATGGCGCCCTCGTAACAGACGAGGAGAAGAGCATCGGCAGCGTTCTAATTAATAAAACCCTATCGCCGGAACGCAAACGTTACACAATCGCGCACGAGTTAGGACACTTCCTGAACCCATATCATACGCCGCCTCCTAGCGGTCGTTTTAATTGTAGTGCTGAAGACTTAGCAAAGAGCGATAAAAGCTCGCCCGACAAAAGAGTTCAGCAAGAAGTTGAAGCCAACCGATTTGCGGCGGAGCTTCTCATGCCACGGAAGCGGTTCATCAAGAAAGTCCGTCGTTTGATGGGCTTGGATTTGGAGCATGTTTTACAGCTTGCTGGTGACTTCGGGGTAAGCAAGGAAGCTGCAGCCCGACGGTACGTAAAGCTCCAAGATGAGCCCTGCGCTGTGGTGTTCTCGCGCAACGGTGTAATCAGATACCCATTTCGCCACGACGATTTTCCGTGGGTAAAGGTGACACCTGGGGACCCTATGCCTCAGGGTGCTTCAGCGCGCACGGATATCCTCACCGGCTCTGTTACAGATTGGGAAGAAGCCGAACTTGGCGTGTGGTGTTCCAGAAAGGAGCCACGTCAGGTCATCACGCAGACACTTGCGCAGCAGAATGGTTTTCGGATGACCTTGCTTGCCCTGGCTGACGATGAAGAGCTTGAGGAAGAAGATGAGCTAGAAGCATCTTGGACGCCTCACTTTAAGCGCTAGCGGGCTCTGGATCGGTCAGGGCTGAGCTTGTCCATCTGCGAAACGGCAACGTGCCATTCTCTCTCGGATATCTGATCTACAGCACGGGCTTGATCCAGGTCGTCCATGCTGATGCCTTCGGCATAGTGCTGGGACGAGGTTTTGAGGACTGCCAGGGCGTCGGCGATGTCTTTAGCGGTGCCGAAGGTCTTGAGGCGCGCTTGATTGCTCTCGACCTCGCGCCAAGCGTTGTCGCGCTGGGCGATGGCGTTTGAGGCCTCGCCTGCGGTGCGTTTGGCGACCACGGCGGCGACAGTCTCAGCTTGCTTGGCGATGTTGAGCTGCTGGGCAGCTTTGTCGGCCTGCTGGCGTTTGGCAGAGCCTAACCCCAGAAAGCCAAAGCCAGCCTTGCGGCCTTTGGGGTGCAGAGCGTCGTAAGCGGCCTGCGCCTCGGCTAAGTCGAGCTTGCGGGCCTCAAGGGCGGATTGTTCCTCGGCTGCCCGCTCTTGCGCTGTGGTGGCAATCAATTCCAGCTCAGCGGCTTTGACCTGGGCAGCTTTCTCAGCCTCTAGCGCGTCTGCGAGATGGCGGTACTCCGACACGGCTTCGCAAAGCTGCTTGATCTGATTCCGCTTGGCGGCTTCAGGGTCGGCCTTGGCCTCTGCTTCAAGCTCCGGTGTATCACGCTTTACAACGTTCATATCCACCTCATCATTCGCGGCTTTGCCCTTCTTCTTCGGGCCGCGCGGCTTTTGGGGATATCGCTTGATCTTCTGAACAATCAGACGCTCGTGGGATATCCGCTCTTCCAATCCTGCCATCGCCAAATGGTCGTTGGCAACATCACACCACAACTTTCGAACGAACTGTGTGGAGCCCATTTCCGACATGCCAATGACCCGCTTGCGGGTCTCCACATCGCGATCTCTGATCACGAGGTGGGCATGGGGGTTGTGCCGGTCATTGCCGCTGCTGTGGATCGCAGCATACCAAGGGGCTCTGCCCTTGGTGAGCTTCTCGGCAAACGACCGGGTGAGTGTCGCCCGCTGCCGGGCGTTCAGCTCTCTCGGTAAGGCGAGGATCAGTTTGTCGCAGACCCGCGCATTAACGCGGTCTGCTTGTTCCTCGGCATTGATCCACCGCTCAGCCGCATAGCGGTTGTGCGGCATCCGAGCACAGATCAGCGAGGGCTTCGCAGAGGCCCGTGTGATGTAGCGGATATGTGCCCCCGCCGTTCCCGGCTTGTCGTTACTCCGACCGATTTTGCCATGCTTTAGGCTATAGATCGCCATGCGGTGACACCTCAAACCTGAAGAGCGCTGGAGCCCTGCGACCGGGTTTGCTCTGCAAACCCATAAGTGCGCTCTAAACAGGTGTCCAAGATCGCATACCATCTCCCGGTTCTGAAGCAAAAACACCAAAATAGTGCATACAAAATCACTCTTTCGGCAAAAAATCGTATTCAGCATTGATCGCCAATAGCGTGCCACCTAACGTTGCCTACACCTATTACGGCCCTGGGGAGTGCTGGCGAAACATGTTCGACAAGATGAAAGACGCTGCGGGAAAAGCTGCCAAGGCGCTCGAAGAGCAAGCGGCGAAAGCCAAAGAGCAGAGCGAGAAGCGACAGGAAGAAGCCAGAGCTAAAATGGCTGCGGAAGCGGAGACCAAGCGCCTCGCAGCCGAACAGAAGGCCCGCGAAGAGGAAGAGGCCTTTGAGGCCCAACGCGCGGCGGACATTGCCGAAGCCCTGGGGCGCAACATCTCTACGGGTGGAGCGGGTGTCCCCTATCAAGTGATCGATGTGGTCTACGCCTTCGATCAGGCGATGTCTGAGCATCAGAAGGGCAAAGGCGTGCGTCCCGGTGACGCCTTTGCTGGGGTGAAAGAGAAGCTCTGGGCGCAATGCCAATACCTGCACGGCGATGCCGTGCTGTTCACCCGCTTCGGTCTGGAGACCGATACGGCGTTCTCCAAGATCGCCGGGGCGGGCATGGCAAATGCTATGATCGGCCTTATCGGGATGGCATCCCGCACGCCGGTCTCCGGCGTGAAGACCCACGAGGAAGAGAAAGTTGTCACCGCTTGGGGCTACGGCACGGTGGTGAAGCTGCTGCCGCACGACAAACCACCCACCCCGGATGACTACGCCATCATGGATACCAGGGGCTAAGCCTCGTGGGGTTTATCACCCTCCTGCTCAGAAGTATCCACGGGTTCGCGATGTTCTGTACGGAGCTGACGATCCGGCTTGGCATTGGCCTTCTCAAGGGCGGGGCTGAGCAAGTAGCCAAACGGCAAAGCGAGCAGAACCGCTCGCGCTGGCGACCCGCGCCGCGCCGCCGTCCCGGCGGACGCGATGATGAGATGCTCTGATGTTTGAAAGCCTCTGGTGCTGGGTCTGGGAGGTGACCGAGGTCTATCGGTGGTTCTTCGGGTTCGCGTTCTTCTGCGCGGGCGCTTTTGTGATCATGTTCAAGAAGGCTTGGGGGCGCGGCCTCGCGCTGATCGCGCTCGGCGTGCTGATCAACATCGCTCCTATAGCAATCGCCTTCCTGGCGCATGACAACTTCGGTGTCACCCTGCCGACCTGCCAAGCGCCCCATGACGGATGAGGAAAAGAAACAACTCCGCGAGGAGATGGCAGCCGCGATGGACATCCCGCTGTACGTCCGCTTCAACGGCGCGCAGGCGGCCAAGATCATCGGCATCAGCCACGCCACTCTCGACCGCGCCCGGTCCCGCGGCGAGATCGCCTACTTCAAGAAAGGCGGCAGGTTTATCGAGTATTTTGGCTTTCAGATAATCGATTATTTTATCGATCAGACAGAACCCAGAGAAGTTAATCGTCAGCAGCAAGCGGGGCATGTTGCGAAACAACGTGATAAGCCGGGGCTTGACCCTAAGTTGGTACTTGAGACAGCAAAACGGAACATCCAAAAATAGCATAACCCTAGATTCCAACTGCCTCCTGACATCAAGAGAGAAACCAAATGAGCAGCTCTAGTGATATCACCCTTGGCCTTGCTGCTTTTATCGATCTGTTGGGCTTCAGCGACATGGTGAAATCTACCCAAACAGAAAAAGAACTCTATCGGGCCATTGAAAAGATCGAGTTTATTAAGGCTCAATTCACACAAACTCAAAAACTTGATACTGAAGGTGAGATTTTCCACTCTCGAAGAAAGTACTTTTATTTCTCGGATTGCATCATCATCGATATGCCAGATTACACGCCTCGAACGGAAACGCTCGGTTCATATGATGCGATGATGGGATACCTTCGTGAAATTGCGATTGGCCAGGGAACCTGCGTATTAGAAGGTATTTTTCTGCGGGGCGGTATTGGTAAGGGCTTCACTTACAGCTCCGAAGATGTGCTCGTAAGCCCTTCGATGGTAAAGGCATACGATGCAGAGAAAGTATCGTGCTTCCCCATCATCACATTTACTGATGAAGCAAGTAAATACCTGTTAAATCATGAGGGTCGGAGTGCTTATGCACCTGACTGGGACCCCGCAAACATATCAATAACAGACAAAATAATGGGGACAGACAATATTGAAAGATATTATCTAGACTATTTGTATATAAACATCATAGAGGCAAATCCAGAATTTCTTGTTGAAGAAAAAATTCAACATGATGCTGCACATGGAGATGAGAAGAACGATCTTTACTGGTCGGCAAAGACCAGAGGGCGACGAAAGTTTGCTAAAGACCATGGCGAGATGGTTCAACACGCATTGGCTGCTGCAACGTCAGAAAAAGTCCGCAAAAAATACGAATGGCTTTGTAGCTACCACAACAGAACCGTGAGGGCATATCTCGGAGATGACGTCGATGATCTCCTGATAGAGGTACCTGAAACAGCCTGAAAACCGCACCTTTCGGGCATTGTCTCTAACACGCTACTAACACGCAAATCCTGCCAAATCGTGCTGAATTATGCTGATTTGTGCAAAATAGTGTGCAGAAAAGTTAAGCAATATCAGTGATTTAGCTTTTCCGCTCAAGCCTTCGGGAGGCAGGGGCCGGAGGTTCGAATCCTCTCACTCCGACCATTCTTTTCAAAGATATAGAACGACCGCTTTAGCGGCTCAGGGCCAGAAAGCTGCCGCCGTGGCGGCGGGTAACTTCGCGCATCAGGATCGGGAACCGTTCTGTCGTGTGCTCGGAGATGAAGCCGACCGCATGGACGCGGGAAAGCCTAGCCCCGCTGGTTCGGTTGGCGTTCAGGCGGTCCAGGGTCGCCAGGACAGGCTCGAAGGACGATCCCGAATACTCGTCACCGAAGATGTAAATGGAAAGGCTGCGCCCCGGCTTGGCGTAGCGTTGCAGGGCCACCGTCAGGCCTTCAACCGGACTGCTGTTGGAAACACTGCGCCAGCTTTTCAGCAACTTGATCACACTGGCCCGGCGACCGGGCGTATCCGGAATCCACTTTCCTGCATAAGACGAAATCAGGTGCTGGCCGTTGTCGTTCAAGACCTGGAAGCCGACGATCCGTGGGTGAATGCTGATCACGTTCACCAGTTCGGCAACCACCCGATCCCAGATCCCAAGCATGCTGCCCGAGGTGTCGATCACAAAAACCACATAGTCGCTGTCCACCGGGATCCCACCGACCTCGGTGTCCCTGGGCGTCTGTTTGCGACCGGCGGTCACGCTGGCCCGCTTCAGAGCCTCCTCGGCCAGAGACAGGGCTTCAAGTGACTGGGCTTTCTGGTCGCTGGCGGCCTTGGCACGGGCACGGGCGGCAGACAGCCGGGCGGCCTCCGCCCGGAATCGGTCCTGAAGCAGGGCATTTGCCGACAGGCTTTCATCCAGCGCGCGTTGTTCCGCCTGTTTTTCCGCGACGCGCTTTTCGGTCGCCAGAACCTGGGCGAGCGTCGCGGTCGCAGCTGACGTATCAGCCGGTTCCTCCACCTGGTTGTAATTGGAAATCAGGACCAGAAGGACGACGGCACCGAAGCCGCAGGAAATCACGTCCAGGAAGGAAAGATTGAACAGCTCGAGCGGGCGTTTACGGCGCTTCATGGCCAGCTCTCCGCAGGACTGATCAAAAGCCCACCGCTCGCGGCCGTCCAGGCCCAGAATTCGCTTCCCGCCTGCGGATCCCCCTCGAGCGGCAGGAGCACCACATTGACGGTGGTCGATGCCCCCAGGCTGCTGTTGGCGATCGTGTGGCGAAACAACTGAACGCGGCATTCCCCGGAAATGGTTGCAGCCTTGCCGAAGAGCGAATTGCAATCCGCAAAGGGGTTCAGCCCCTGGTATCGTCCCTCCCCCTCGGTCGGCAGCCCGTCCGTTATCACATAGACATCAGAGGGACGAAGGCGGCCCGCCGCCAGTAGGGCCGCGTGCAGGTTCGTCGGCCCTTCCGGCACGAGTGACCGCGCCTTTGCCAGCAGACCAGCAAGGGCATTGCTGTCCCGCCCGGAGACCCAACCCTTCGAAAGATCTTGGGATTTGTCGGCAAAGGCGATGACGGCCACATCGGACCCGTTGGGCACCCGGGCCAGCATCCAGGCGAGGATGTCGAGGGTGCGTTGCCATTTCGGGCCCTTTTGCTTGACGGCCCGACCGGAGGCTTTGCGCTTGATGATCTCGATCAGCCGCCGGTCGGTCATGGAAGCGCTGGCGTCAACAAGCAGAACAATGCGCGGCCCCTCGACCCGCAACCCCATGATATAGGTTTCCTCGCCACCGCCTGTCTTCTCGACCACATCCGGCGGCTTCGGTTCCTGGACCTGCTCCAGCCGGTTCTCGGTAGCGCTCAAGGCTGCATCGCGCTCGGCCAGTGTCGCTCGCTCCCGGGCCAGCGTTCGCTCTGCGCCCTGCAGCCTGGAAGACAAGTCTTCGAGAGCGGCTTCCTGTTGGCCAAGCGTCGTCCGTTTTTCTGTCAGCGCGCCGTCCAGGGCCGCCTCTTCGGCTTCGAGCGCCGCGAGTTCGGCAGCCAGCCGTTCCGCTTCGACAACCTCAATCGGTTCCACATCCTGGCGCACCAGCATGAACACGAGGATCACCGCGCCTAGACCGCAGGACATGATGTCCAGGAAGGCGATGTTGAACCCTTCGGTTTGCCGCCTCGGTCTCACAGGTCCTCGGTCTTGCTGATCCGGTTAAGCAGAAAGGCCTCGCAATAGGCCTGGGTATCCACCACGACCCCGTCCTGCAGGCGCTGCAGCTGATGCAGCAGGAACATCAACAGGATACTGCACAGCAGGGCGACGAGCGTGGAGTTGAAGGCGACCCCAAGACTGTCGGTCATGTTTGAGATGTTTCCCGCCAGCGCCTCGTCGGCCTGCGAAAGCGCCAGCCCGATTCCGCGCACCGTGCCGATAAAGCCAATCGACGGAATGGCCCAGATCAGATAGCGGATCATCGAGGTTTCGGCCTCCTGGCGGAGCGCCAGAGCTTCAACGCTGGAATCGACCGCATCCGAAGTGTTCTGAACATCCCCCGTGATCAGGAAACGCCGCAGGCTGGCCGAGAGTGTCCTCACCAAGGGGGCCTCCCGCGTCTTCTGGGGAAGGTTTTCCAGTTCTCTTAATATCCGGGCGGGATCGGTCTTCTTTTCGTCCACGCCCTCCATGAAATCCACCGAGAAAAGGAACCGGCTGCGCAGGATCTCCCAGCACTTCAAGGAAATCAAACAGACACCCCAGATCGTCAGGATCAGGCAGATTTCCTGCTCGACATCCTTCAGGACGACGACCATGTCCCGGGGTGCCGTCTGCCCAGCGGCAAGGGCCGCCTGGATCAAGGCTTCCGCTTCCGGGCGGATGTATCCGATATAGGCCAGATGGACCGAAACGGCGGCGACCAGCAAGGCCGCCAGGGGTAGGATCACGCGCCCCATGATCAAATATCCACCGGGAAGGAAGCCGGCGTGCCCAACTGAATCTGGTTGCCCGTCTGAGCCCAGGCATAGCTGACCCCGAACCCAAGCCCGAGAGCCAGGATCAGCCATAACCATCGCGGCCTTTTGCTGTTTCGTGTCGTTGTCATTGGTCCTGCCTTTCTTCCCCGTACAGATAGCGCCCAACCCTGAAGCCGATGTCATCCCGGCCACTGATTTGACCTTGGCGAAATGCCGGGCGCAATTCCGTCAAGGACGCCGAGCGCCAGTTTGCCCCTTTGACGACATAGCTATCGCCGATGGCAGGCCCCATCGGGTCCGTTTCCTCCCCGCCTCTCGGCGGCCGGAGCGAATAGGCATCATGCACCCATTCCGAGACGTTGCCGAAAAGATCATAAAGGCCCGAGGCCTCCGCCTCGAAGCTTCCCACCGGGGCCAAGGCGTCGAAACCATCGGTATACCGGGGCACATGGGCCGAGAGACTGGCCTTGGCACTTTCATCGCCGACGTTTCCGAACCGCGACGGAATGACGGATTCTGCCCCCCAGGGAAAGAGAGTCTGGCTTTTCCGACCGGCCTTTCGGGCCAGCCATTCCCATTCCGCCTCTGTCAGCAACCGGTATCCGGTAGACTGCGGGCGAAAACCGGAAACCCGCCCCCTATCCAGGATGTAAAAGGCTTCACGCCCTTCCCGCTCGCTCAGCCAATTACAGAAGGCCGCTGCCCGCTGCCAGTCCACATTGACGACCGGCTGATCGGCAGGGCCCGCTCCGCGCTCCGGGTCAAAGGCACGGAACTGCTGGTTGGTAACCTCGTGGAGGGCGGCATAGAAGGGGCGGACGAGACGCACGTTCCGGATAAACTCGTTTGCCCGCCTGCCGGCCTCCCCCCGGGGCACGCCGAGCACGATCCGATCCGGCTGGAACAGTTTGAATTCAATCCCGGATGAGTGGGTATAGGCCGTCTTGGCTTCGGCCAGAGAAGCGGCTTTTTCAGTCATCAGCCGGGCTTCGATCAGCTTCGGACTTCCCACCTCCGGTGTGACGCGCCCCTGGAAGGCGCGATACCCCGGTCGGGTGACCTCGACCTTGTGGGGCCGGGTCCGCAGTTTGAGATCCAGCGGGGTTTGACCCTTTGACTGACCATCGATCTTCACGTCACCCGGCGGCTCGCTGCGAACCAGAACCTCGCCCCATTGCGTGCCCAGGCGCAAGGAGACCGACCTGGTTTCGTTGGGTTGCAGAACCAACGACTGGCGGTCCGTCGAAAAACCGGACTTGCCATAGGTCAGGACAACGGCCTGGTTGGCCGCAACCGGGATCGGCCCTTCGGGCTGCTGCATGATCCGCCCGTTGACGGTTAACACGCCCCCCGCCGGGCTGAGGGTGATATCGATAAAAGCATTCAAAGGCTCCAGACGATAGTTGCGGACAACGACCGGTCGCTCGAGGGTGACGTCCACCCGTTCCGTCACAGGGGCATGGTCGGGCAGGTCCACAGCAATGTCATAGGCCCCGCCGAAGAGCGGGATCGAGATCGGCGTCACCCCCAAATCGTCTCCCTGCACGGAAACCCTGGCCCCCTCCGGCTCCGACGTCAGTTGAAGGGTACCGGGTACGGGAGCCAGGGAAAGCGTCTCGCGATGTTCGCCCCCGCGTTCCAAGACGATTTCCGCTTCCCCGGTCAGATAGTGCGGATGTTCCGCCCGCAGCAGGACGGGTCCGGCCTCTCTTTCCGTATCCAGTGTGCCGCCCATGTGGACGAGGCGATCATCAAGGTACCATCGGACGTCTTCCAAGGCCGCAGACCCGGTGTCTGCGATCAGGCGGGCCGGTAGCGGGACCATCACAACCCGGACCGGACCGGCGGCGCTATCCCCGGACAACGCCACGACGGCCGGACGAAAGCCCTTGGCCGTGACCTGGACGTCGTGCCGACTGCCCAATCTGAAAACCGTCCCATCCGACAGAAAAGCGAGACCGCTTGTCACCTCCATCTGGGCGAGGGCAGCCGCCTCGGGCGGTTCAACAACAATCTGGGTCGCCGAGGCCGCAAAGAGCCAGATCGCGAACAACAGTCCGGCCCCACCGACCAGAAGACCGGTCAAGAGCAGCCCGAAGCGATGGCGCCGTCTGGCCCGGGCGAGGTTCTGTTCAATGGGGTTCATCTCAGATGGGCTCATCAAATGGGATCACGGCAGATGACCTCGACGAGGGTATTTTCGCTGCCCGGAAGAAGCTCCAGGTTGACCGAAACAGACCGATAGCCATCCCGACGCCCCTCAAAGATATAGCGCCCCGGTGTCAGGCGGATTGTCTTTCGCGATACCTGGCCAACCGTACCGACGGAACGGACGCGAACAAAAGTTTCGGCATCGGACACCACTGTCACGGCCAGGGCCGCCCCATAGGCCTCGACCAGCCCCCTGGCTTCGGCGTGCTTTGCGCTTAAGCCCGGACTGATCGCGGTCAACGCAGCAGAGTCATCAAGGAAAGCCTGGGCTGCATCCCTGATCCGTTCAGACGAAAGACGATCTGGTCGACCGAGGATATCGTCCAGACGGGTGCCATAGCCCACCATGCGTTCGGACAGTTCCAGACCCTTGACGGCGAGGCTGTCCGTCGCCTCGATCTTCACCGCAGCGGCGAAGGCATCGCGTGCGGAAGGCCAGTCGTCGCGCTCGGTCGCCGCTTCGCCTTTCCGCACGAGCCGACGAAACTCGATCCGCCGTTCCAGATCGACGATCTGTCGGTTGAGACGCGCGAGCCCCGGACCGTCCGGTTTGACCTCGCGCGCCGCCTGAAGCGCCGACCGGGCCAGAGACGGCTTTCCCTCGGCTATGGCTTGTTCGCTGCGTTGGACGGCCTTGGCATAGGCGGCATCCCTCATCCGAGTTTCCAAGGCCTCAAGCCGTTGCTGAAGGCCAGGCCTGTCGGGGCTCCATTCCAGGGCGCTTTGAAGCAGTTCAAGCTCCCTCTCGGGGCGGTTTTCCGTCCGGGCGATATCCGCCTGACGCAGGATTTCCAAAACCTCGATCAAGGCCTTCTGGGCAGCATCCAGGCCGTGAAAACGCTCAAGCATCTCGCCGGAAGCCAGGGACAGGCCCTCGGCGATGGCCAGGCTGGCCGCTTCGGCATCATCCGCGTCCAGCGCCGTTGTCGCCTGGTCGTGGAGGGTTGCAAGCTTTTGATCGAGGGCTGCACGGGCCTGCTCGGCTTCCGAAATCACGGGATCCAGTTTCACCAGGGCTTCCTGATACCGCCCGACGGCAAAGGCATCCATTGCGGCCTGTTTTTCCGCGAGCAGGCGATCCGCAAGTCCTGGCCGCCAGCGCCGAAAAGCTTCCGAATCCAAAAACGGCTCAAGCTGAGCTTCGAAGTCGGCAAAACGCTGCTTGAAGCGGGCGCGATCCTCTTCGTCCATCGGGCTCGGCACAGCTTCGGCCATTGGGGTTGGCGGCACCGGGTCAGCGGGTTGCTCAACCGGGGGCGGGTCGAGGGGCTTGGATGCCGTGAACAGCCCGTCATCCAGGGTGAACAGCAAAGCCAGCCCGGCCCCGATGACGGCCATCGCGACAAGGCCCAGCATAACCTGCCAATGCCTGGCCTGCTGCTTTTGTGCTGCTTGTAGTTTCTGGTCCAACATCGGGGCGGGCATCAAAGCTGGCGATCAGGCGTCATCTCGATTTCGTGCATTTTGGCGAGGAAAGCGCGCCACTGATTGAATTGTTCGACGGCATCGCCCGTCAGTTCAACCGTTTCGTTCTGAAATTCGACCACGCGCGGGGCCAGCTCCATGTTGATGGACTGGCCCAATTCCTCCAGGGCCTCCCGATGAAGTTCGGCTTCCTTGCTGGTTTGGAAACTGCTTTGGAGAAGATCAGCCCCCATCATGCCGCCAACGGCCGCGCCTGTTGCCCCGACAATCTGTCCTCCCGCCGTATCCGAACTGGCCCCCGCGACGGCAGCAAGGACCGCAAGACCGATCAGCAGGACCCCGCCAACGGCCTCGACCGCAGCATCTTTTTGCGCCTGACGGCGGGCGACATGTTCCATCAGGGCCTGTTCCTGCCAAACCCCATAGCTCTGGTCCATGCCGGATGAAAATGACGCGTAATGGGGCTGCAACTGGTCCAGGAACAACTGGTCCCGCACGCGAATGGCTTCGACCCGCTCCAGCATGGGATCATCCTCGCTTGGCAGGCCCACCAGTTGATACCGCCCCTCTTCAGCAGACAGGAAGGAAGAAAAGGCATCATCGGCGAAACTCTTGGCGAAACGCAGGCGATTGATCTCCCTCAAGGCTGCGAGTTCATCCTCGCTGGTTTTTTTCAACAGCGCCACGACCGCTTCGGCGGCGGCATCAAAGGCCGGCTGGTAGGGATCCTTGTCCTTGTTGCGCCAGTTTTCATGGAAATCTTCATCGACGTCATGGTCGAAATCGTCATCGAGCCAGGTCCGCCCTGATACATCGACAACCTGAAGATCGAAGGAAACGTCCTCGCCATCTGATTCATCAATGGTGCCGAGAAGATAGAGATCCCCTGTCGCTTCTGCATTCGGGGTGACCCAGACCGAGCCGAATTCGCCCGTCGCCTCTATGGCCTCTTTGAGTTTGACAGCAAACCGGTTGGCTTCGGCCCGTCTCAGTTCCGGCCAGAGTTCCGTTTCCTCGTCATAGCCCGACGCATCCGCCAGTTCCTCCGGCAGGCCCGGATCAAAAACCGGGATGACCACATCAAGTTTCGTCCGCGCCGGTTCTGCCTGGGGTTCGGCCTTGGTCAAGAGCTCGTTCGAGGTGGCCGGGCCGACCTGCGGCATGGTCGCCGGCTTGGATGTCACACAACCCGACAGGGCAAGAGAAAGGCAGACCACCCAGGTCGCTGCGCACTTGGCCGGAGAGGGTCTTTTCATCGCAAGCACCTCGTTTGTGGTTTCACTGCTGCTCCATGCCTTTATAGCGTCGATACTCGTTCCAGAGCTTTTTCCGTTTTTCCGGGTCTTTTTCCGCTTCGGCGGCTTTTCTGATTTGGCGCTCCAAGACACTGTCATTGTCGCCGGGAGGAATGTCATCCGGTGTCGCACCGTTCTGCGAGACTTGCTCGCCGCTCAGTTCCGTATCGCCCAGTTCCCTATCGTCCAGTTCCGGATCCCCAAGATTGGTATCCGGGTCCTGCCATGTTCCGGCCTGATCGGAACTTTCAGCCTCTGAGTTTGATGGCGCATCATCGCCCCGAATGCCCGAAGCCTCGACGCCGCCGGCGGCCCCGTCGCCGTTTCCGGAGTCTCCCGCTGCCCCACCATCTGAACCACCGCCACCGCCGCCGCCCGATTTCGCGGTCTGGCAGGCATCAAAGCGGCTGAGAGAACGGTAGAGTTCCCGTTCCATCAGAGCGATCCTCTCGGCATCTGTCAGCCCTGTCGGATCCACATCCTGGAGAGAGATTTCGGCACAGTCGTCTTCGCCGCCGAAGCTCTTGGCCGAGCCGGTGCCCGCTTCTTCCGCAAGACCGGATCCGGTCCACAGCACGCCTGCGAGACAGCAAGCCGACAGTTTCGCTAACCTGCTGGGTGCCCGGCCGGGTCGGCCTGGCCGCTTGATGCGCTGAAACACAAACATGAAAGCCCGCTCGGTCTAGATGGTCGTATTTAACGGTAGGGTCGAAAACTTTAGCAACCTTTTTGTGGCAACGATAAGGCCAATCTGGAGCCTCTCTGATGGCTCTTTTGCCGAACCGGTCCAGGTAACGGCTGATGGGCTCGGCCAAATCGAAAGGTCCAGAACTTCCCCCCTACGATTGGATAAGTGCCCTTCGCGGGGCCGGCCTGCTATAACCCTACAAGAACAGTGCTTTTCCGTTTTCAAAAAGATAAGAGCACGCAAGTCAGCCGGATAACAGCAGGCTGCGGACGAGGGGACGTTCTTTGGGGGTCATAACAGCGACCGCGAAGGCCGAAATCGCCAAACGCTTTGCGACCCTGGCGTTCTGCCGGGCGGATATGCTGTTCGAACTCGCCGACGACCTGAGCATTGCTTTTTCCGCAGGCGGCACCAAACCGCTTCTCGGACGGGATGCGGCAGAGCTTCAGGGACACCCCTTTACCTCCCTGCTCAAAAGCGAAGACTCCACCTTTGTCACAAACCTGCTGAAGGGCGCGGACCTGAAGGGCCGCCTGGATGACATCGAGGTGGGAATTCGGATGCAATCCGGTGCCATCCGCGAAGCCCTGCTCTCAGGTTACCGTTCCCCCGATTTCGGCAATCATTTTTTCCTGGCGATCAAACTGCAAAGCCGGGTGAAACCCACCAAACCAAGACGGCAGGTGGACCGCGATGGGGAGACGGGAATGCTGAACGCAGAGACCTTTTCTGCTGCGGCAACCCGAGGCATGCAGGCGGTACTTGAAACGGGGGCCGAAGCCAATCTGACGTTGATCAAGATGGCGGGGCTACCGAATGCCCGACAGGCGCTCAGCGATGGGGTCTTCAGCGACCTGATGGCCAACATCGGAAAACGTCTGACAGAAAGTTCCGTCGATGGACAAAGCGCCGGTCGACTGTCGGACGAAAGCTTTGGTCTGGTTCACGCCGGCACCTTCTCCGAGGACGACGTCGAGCGCATGCTGAACGACGTCAGTTCGGAAACCGGGAGCCCTGTCGATCTGAAACCGGAAGTGCTGACCACCCATGCCGCAGAACCGGACCTGACCGAGGACCAACTGCGCAAGGCCATCGAGTACACCGTGCGCGGGTTCAACCAGGGCGACCTTGGCGCGGGCGAGGCGGCACCGGAAAGCCTTTCAATGAACGACATGTTCGATCAAATGATGGCGGAAACCCTGGAACAGATCGAAACCTTCCAGCGGATCTGCAACACCCGCGCTTTCGATCTCTATTTCATGCCGATCTGCGATCTGAAGACCGGCGATGTCCATCACCTGGAGACGCTTTCTCGCTTCCGCCATGAAAACACACCTTCGGAATCGCCCTATCGGCTGATCACGCTCGCCGAGGAAATCGGCGTGATCAGCGACTTCGACATCGCCGTTGCGCAGAAAACCACCGACATCCTCCGGAAATATGCCGCGACCGGAATCATGGCACCTCTCGCCTTCAATGTGTCGGGCCTTTCCATCGCCAACGATGAGTTCGTGGACCGGCTCCATGGCATCCTGCGAACCGTGTCAAACCTCTCAGGCATGATTTCGCTGGAGATTACCGAAACCGCCGTAATTTCCGATTTTGAGCGGGTCAACGCCATTATCCAGAGTTTCCGAGAGAAGCGCTTCAAGGTGGCGCTGGATGATTTTGGGGCCGGAGCCACAGGTTTCGACTACCTCAGCAGCTTTGAGATCGACGCCATCAAGTTCGATGGTCCCGTGGTAAAACGCGCGCTGCAGTCGACCAAGGGCAAGGCCTTCCTGGCCTCCATGGCAACGCTCTGCAACAATCTGGAAATCGAGACCGTGGCCGAAATGGTCGAATCGGCTGACGTCGCGCGCTTCCTCTCGGGCTGCGGCATCCATCTGGGCCAGGGATACCATTTCGGCAAACCGGGTCCCGACCCCTGTGCCTTCCGGTGGCGGAAGCCCACTTGAGCCAACTTTCGTTCAACCCGTATAGAGCCGGATTCGGGGCAGGAAACTCGGGATATCGATCGGTTTGTTGGTGAAGTCGTTGGCACCGATTTTCAGGCATTTTTCCTGAACATCGAGATCATCAACGCCGGTCAGCATGATGACGGGTAGCGCCTCGTGTTGAGGGGAGGCGCGCACCGCACGGAGGAACTCCACCCCATCCATCTCCGGCATGCTGATATCGCAGATCACCAGGTCGGGGAGCTCGGACGCTTCAAGGCTGTCAAGCGCCTCCCGACCGGTATCGGCTTCGGTCACATCAATGCCATCTTGCATCAGGTGGGCCTTCAAAAGGGCGCGGATCATCGGGTCGTCATCCACCAGCAGCACCTTCGGACGCACCACAGGCAGTTCAACCATGAAGACGCTTCCGCCGTCTTCGCCGGATTGAAAGAATAGCTCCCCGCTATGGGCCTCGACGATTTGATGGCTGAGCGGCAGACCGAAGCCGGTTCCGGGTTCACCGGACGTACCCGTGGTCGCGGTCTTCTCTTCCAGCAGGAAAAGCTTTTCCCGCAGGTCTGCCGACACACCGACACCCTGATCGGCACAGGCAATCACGCCGGGCTTGTCCTCAGGTAGATAAAAACGGACCGAGCCACCTTCATGGCTGAACTTGACGGCGTTGGACAACAGGTTTTGCAGCACCTGCCCGATCAGGGTTCGATCGGCAAAGATACGGGTGCGCGGCGGCAGATCGTTTTCGATCCGGATCGCCTTCTTGTGCGCCAGGTGATCGATCCGGGCAATCACGTCTTCGAGAACATAACGGGCATCCAGAAAGGCCGGTTTGACAACGATTGTGCCTGCCTGGAGGCGGGCGAGATCCAACAGCTCGCCCAGCATATGCAGGATTTGATCGCTCAAAGACCGGATGGTATCGACCTGGGACCTCAATACCTTATCGACGACGTCCTCCGGATTGGCCAGGATCAGACCGGCCATGCCTTGGATGGTGCTGATCGGACTTCGGAGATCATGAGCAATGAGCGAGACGAATTTATCCTTGGTCTTTGTCGCCTCTTCGGCTTTCTCTCGGGCTTCCTCGGCCTCTTGGCGGGCAACGTCCAGGTCCCTGGTGAGATCGATCAGTCTCGAAAGCGCGATTTCCCGTTCAACACAGTCCGCCAATTGTCGCAGCAACGAGATTTCCTCTTCGCCGAGTGACCGGGACTTCGTATCGATGATGCAGAGGGAGCCAAGGTTGTGCCCCGAGGGTGCACGGACCGGCGCGCCGGCATAGAACCGGATACTGAAATCGCCGGTCACCAATGGATTGTCGCAGAAGCGGGCGTCTTGGGTGGCGTCCTCGACCACCATGACCTCGTTCTGGCGGATCGCATGGGCGCAGAAAGCGACCTCCCTTGGCGTCTCCGAGACCTCAACACCTTGTTTGGATTTGAACCATTGCCGGCCCTCGTCCACCAGACTGACCACGGCAACGGGAACCGAAAACAACCGTTGTGTAAGCGCGGTGATGTTGTCGAAGCGTTCTTCCGGTGCCGTGTCCAGGAGGTTGAGCGCCCGAAGGGCGCGGAGCCGCTCCGCCTCGGTCTCGTCTGTCGCATCCCCATCGAGACAGGTGCTCGAACTCTCGCCGACATTGACAGACATCTTCCCTCCTCACGACAGCCGCTTCCGGATTTCGGGCTTTAAATCGCATGCTGAACCGGAACGATGCGCAGACCGGCCCGATGCACGCCGCCGACGAACCAAGAGAAGGACCGATGCCCGGCAGGGCAATGCACCCGGGGCTTAATGCCCCATTCCTGCAAATCAGCTTAGATCGTAAGCACTATCCAGATTTGTCCAACGATTACAACGCGCATTTCCGAACGGAGCAAGGGCTTGCTTCACTGAGAAGGGTGGGATGCAGCTGAACTCTTAACTTGATCGATCAAAGGCCATTTGACCAATCACTGGAATCCAGCTTTTCGTTTTTCTACCTTTTTCGAATTATATTCGTGGTTAAGAAGTAATTACTTAAGGCTGGATTTGATCTTGTGGCTGTTTGCTGTATGATCTTGCTTAGAAATTTCAATCAACGCCTTTGATCAATTGGGAGAACCCATAGGACCATGGCGGCACAAGATCCCGAGCCCATCGGGGGCCCAGCGCCCGATGGGCGCTTTTCGGACTCCAACCCTCATGACCCCGGGCCAGAGGTAACGGCCAAGTACGCCGGCGTGCCGGGTGCCAAGCCGCGGTTTGCTGACACCAAGCGCGGGCGCTGGTTGCGGGCGCTTGTCAGCTTCATGGCACTTGGCCTGTTCGCCAGCGGGCTCGTCGGATTGTTGGCTTTTCGCCTGATTGCCCCCGGGACAGATACCCTGCAGCTCGGGTTGGTCGCCCCGCTGACCGGTCCGATGAGCGGCGATGGTACCGAAATGGTCGCCGGAGCCCAGGCCTTTGTCAGCATGGCCAACGAAGCCGGGCTCCTGGCTGACCGAAGGCTGGAACTGGTGGTCCGCGATGAAGGTGAAACGGCGGATAGCGCCATCGCCGCCGTGAAAGGCTTGGCTGCGGAGACCGATGTCATCGCCGTCCTCGGGCACCTGACGGACGAAACCGCCGATGTAACCTGGCCGGTCTATCAGGAAGAGGGGTTGAGCGTTCTGAACGGGCGCGCCGGTCGAACCAATGTCACCTTCGACAGCCCTTATGCCTTCCGCGTGGGCCTGACCACGGAAATCCAGGGCAAGCTTCTGGCGCACTATGTCTCGCGCGTGCTGAACGAGCCGGAACTGATCGTGATCAGCGATGGCAGCGCCTATGGTGATTCGCTCCTGGTGATCTTTGATGAGGAACTTTCGGTCCTCAATCGACTGGGCGACAGTAAAATGAAGGTGGTTGACCGGCTGGCCTTCGACGGTTCGGCCGCCGATGCCTCCGACCAGATAACGGCCCTCGCCGAAGGCCTCAAGACCCGCTACCTCGGCCAGATGATCCTGCTGGCGACGGGCGAGCAGCATACCGCCGAACTGATCCAAAAAATCCAGGACCGCCCCCGACGGCGTTTGGGCCGAGAGATCGCCTATCGCTTTATCGGCGGGGATATTCTGTCCCGCCCGGCCCTGGCACAGGCCTTCAAGGGCTTGAGGCGCGAACAGTTCCAGCCCGGGGTTTACCTGGAAGGTGTCCTGGCGGTCGCCCCCTTCCTGCGTGAAGTCAGCAATGCCGAAGCCATCGAATTCCAGCGCCGGTTCGAAGAGGCAAATAAACGCAGCCCCAGCACATTGGCCGCCGGGTATTTCGATGCCGCCTCGGCAGCGGCTGCGGGCATTCAACAGATCAGTATCGACATCCTGGCCGAAGGGAACCGGAATTCGATCCGCAACGCCTTCCGCGACCGTCTCTCCGCCATCAACACCCCGGACCAGAGCCTGCAGGGTGTCAGCGGCCCCTATCATTTTGATCGCGATGGCAATGCGGTGCGCTGGGTCCCTGTGGGGGTCTATCGCAACGGAGAATTGGTCTCCCCTCCCATCCAACTGGTGCCCGTGTCATCGCGGGAAACCATGGACCGCGACAACGTGCTCCAGGTTGGCGGGCGCTATTTCACCAAGACCAAGATCGTCCATACCGGACTGCAGGTGAACGAAATCAGCAACATCGACCTGGCTGCCAGGCGATTCGACGCGGACCTGAACGTCTGGTTCCGCTATCAGGGCGAACTGGATTTCAACGACATCACCTTTCCGTCTGCCGACGGCGATCTCGCCCTGGGGGAGCCGGTGGCGGCCAACGACAAGGATGGCATCTCCTACCGCTTGTTCCGGGTGTCCTCCACCTTCAAGTTGGACCAGAAAGAGGCAGATGAATCGGAAACCATCCGGGATCTCAGCCTCCAATTGCGCCACGCCAAACTGAACCGCGACAACCTGATTCTGGTCCCCGACCTGCAGGGTATGGACGGCAGTGCCGGGGGCGATTTCCGCACTCAGGTGTCCAGCAGCGTCAATCTGGACGGCCTGGAAGATTGGTCTGTTTCCCAAATCCGGATGTTCCAGGACGTCGAACCCATCGCGACCTTGGGCGATCCGCGCTTCGGCGGGGAGGACGTGGAGGGCTATTCCAGGCTCAACCTGACGGTCACACTCCAGACCCTCGACATCACCGTGCTGGACGAACTGGGCGTCGAATTGGCGGCGATCATCTTCCTGATCGCGGGGATTGTCCTGAGCCTGCTCGGCCTGATCACCGTTCGCTTCCCGGGCAATCGGATGCGCGAGGTGATCTGGCTGCCTCAGGCCCTGCTCTATGGTGTCATGGTCCTGGCGGCAGAGACCATGGTCATCGGCTGGTTGATGAGCCAGCCAGCCTTCCAGCACTATCAGGACGTTGCCATCACGGTCTTCCGCGTCCTCTGGTGGCTGGTTCCGGCCTGGCTTCTGGTCCGTGCCGTGGAGTTTTTCTTCTGGACACCATTGGAACAGCGCACGGGACGCGCCGTGCCCCGGGTGGTTCGCGCCTTTTCCGCCGGTATCATCTACACCCTGGCCGTGCTCGGCGTCATTGCCTTCGTCTTCGACCAGACGGTTACCAGCCTGCTCGCCACCTCCGGCGTGGTGGCGATGATTGTCGGCCTTGCGATCCAGATGAACCTTTCGAACGTTTTTTCCGGCATAGCCATCAACGTGGAAACCCCTTTCCGCATGGGCGACTGGATCAAGGTGGCGGAATACGAGCCCGGCAAGGTCGTCGCCATCACCTGGCGCACGACGCGGATCGAAACCCTGGACAAAAACATCATCTGCATCCCGAACTCCATTGCCTCCGATTCCTTCGTCGAGAATTTCAGCTATCCGGAAGAGAGCTACCGCACGGAGTTGCTGGTGCACCTGGATCCCGGCGCGCGGCCCATCTGGGTGGAAAAAATTCTGCACGACGCCATCACGGCCACAGCCGGCATCAAGAAGGACCCGAAGCCGGAAATCGTTTTTGTGGGGGTAATGGACTGGTCGGCGACCTATGCCATTCGCTTCTTCTGCGACAACTATCCCTCCAGCATCGAAATCACGGCCCGCGCCTGGCGCGATGTGGTCCGTAACCTACGCTATGCGGGCTTCGTTTCGGTTATTCACGAAGAGTTCATCCTGTTCCACCTGGAGGACAAGAAGGGCAACAAGCCAGACCCGGAAGCCCTGTTGATCGACGACGTTCCCATCTTCGAGCCCTTCAACGCGGAACAGAAGGCCCTGGTCCGCCAGCGCCTCGGCCATCGTTCGTTCGAAGCCGGCGATCATGTCATTCGCGCCGGCGACCCGGGGGCCAGCCTGTTCATCGTCTCCGAAGGGGCCATGCTGGTGGAGATCGAGGCGGAAGACGGCTCGATGCTGGAGGTCAACCGCCTGGGGCCCGGAGATTTCTTCGGCGAAATGGCACTGCTGACCGGCGAGCCGCGGGCCGCCACCATCACCGCCGCAACACCGTCACGGGCGTTGGAAATCTCCCACGATCACATTCAGTCGATCCTGAACGAATACCCGGAGATCGCAGATGACCTCTCCCGTATCCTGACCAAACGGACGCTTGAAAACATCCGCAGCCGCAACGCTCATGCGGCTTCCCAGGTCGAGGAACAGTCATTGGCCAAGGAAATGCTGGGCAAGATCATCAGCTTCTTTGCCATGGATAAGGCCTCAACTAAGCCTTCAGACCGGGGCCCTGACGCCCCGAAGCCGGGGCCCATGCCGGATGCGCCGCAGGCCTCGACGCCTGCTTTGACGACAGGGACGCCAGCGGCAGCAGCACCGAGACCCGTAGCCCCGCCGCCGGAGCCGGCAAATGAAGAAACACCGGCACCCGTGATCTCGACGGGCGAGAAACCGGCGGTGGAAAAGCCGACCGTGATCAAGAGACGCAGCGGTCCGCTCTCCATCAAGCGCAAGCGATCAAAGCCGAAAATTATCGCTAAACCGGTCGCGGTTCCTCCCGCAACGGCACCTGGCTCGGACAGCACCAAGCCACACCCGAAACCCCGGATCGTTGTGAAAAACTCTTAAAACCGGTCCAGGACCTGATCGAAGAAAGCCGATCGCGCCCTAGGCGGCGTCCAATCGACCCGCAGGGAGTTCCGCCATCTTGGCCAAGAGGTATTCCAGATCGTCGGATTCGAATTCGACGCCCAGATCCCCGTATTGGGTCAGAATGCGTTCCAGCATACGCCGGGCATACCGTTCCCGGTCCTGCTCGCCACCGTCCAACTGATTTTCGTTGGCGACGTCGATTGCCGCACGGACGGCGGGATAGGCGCTCATGGGCAGGCCGGCTTTCTCAAAAGCGCCCTTCAGGCCCAAAGAGCCTTTGTCGTAGATCAACTGCCGGATGCTGACGATGCCGATGCCGAGCTTCGCGGCCATCGCATGTTCGAAGAAATCCATATCACCCATACAGACCGCACGGATCATGATCGATGGCGTCAGCCGGTCGTTTTCGGACAACTGGCGGATCAACTGGGCCAGTTCAACCTCGCTGCCTTCACCGCCAAGCGTGATGGTCGCCCGCTCCCGGCTTTGTAAGATCAGGTCAGTGGCCAGTCCGGGCTGCAGGTCTTGGCGCTTGACCAGTTCCGCCTGAAGCTGTTCGGACACCATGGTAACCAGCCGCTCGGAAACCGTCACCGGCAACTTCGGCCGCATGACCATGGCTTCCTGGAGAACCTCGTTCTCGCCGAATTCTTCGACCACGTTCTGCAGCGAGGTTTCCGAAATAGCCGCGCCTTCGTTCTTTACCAGGGTGGTCACCACCTCTTCATTGTGGCTCGCGACCAGGGCCTCCGAAACGCTTTCCGAGACGGATTCCCGATGGGCGATCGCCACCTGTTTGGTTTCATCCTGGCTGTTGACGATGGTCAGCAGATCCGCGTCGGTCAGGACGTCGGAGAATTCCAGCATCGGCAGGGCCACTTCCGAGACGTCGTTGGCAAGCGTCACGGCCACGTCATGAGGAACGTTGGGGTTCTCTTTCAGGTTCTGTGCCAAGGCCTCTCTCACCCGGACCTCGGCGTCTTTCACCATGATCCGGAAGATCTCTTCCGCCAGGGCCCGTTCCTTGCCACCCAACTCGTCCCCAAATCTGGCAGCGATCTTGGCAGCCGTATTCGCCCTGTTTTCGGCGGACGGGTCGGAAAGAAGAGCTTTTACATCGGTATTGGATAGCGTCGAAGCGGTATCAGACATGATCACCTCAATCAGCGCCGGGCGCACCGGCACCACCCCCTGAGTGCGTGCTTTTCCTTGAGTGCGGGCCTTTATGAGTGCAGACATCAAAGAGTTCGGACTTTAGAGCTGACGGCCCGCTTGCACCCCAACAATCTAGGACTGTTTTAATCGGTTTGCCAACTGGATAAAGCGATTGCCCCCCGGCCCGATGGACCACCAGCGGCTTGCATACGAAGCCCTGAAGGGCGTTGGTGGCCACATTGTCGCCGCAATGCGGTCCTAAAAAGCCGTTCGGGGACGACCGCAAAGGCAGCCCCCGTCAAGGTCGCCGGTGCCGGAAGCGCTTGATCGGCCTTGGCCCGGCGTGATACATGCCGGAACGCGAATATCCGTTTTGGGGGCCTTTTCGGGGCCAAAGACTATCCACTCAAGGGAGCGAGTTTATGAAAATCAAAATGGCGATGGCCGCTGTTGTTGCAGCCGGTATGGCTTTTTCCGCCAACAGCGCGATGGCTGCCGACGGCGCCAAGGTCTTCAAAAAATGCAAGGCCTGCCACACCACCGAAGCCGGTAAGCACAAAGTCGGCCCGTCTCTGGCCGGTGTCGTCGGTCGTCAGGCCGGTACCGCTGAAGGCTACTCCAAATACAAGGGTCTGGCCGGTGCCGATTGGACCTGGGATGCCGCCACTCTGGGCGAATACCTGAAGGATCCGAAGGCCTACACCAGCGCCAAGACCGGCGTTAAGTCTTCCATGAGCTTCAAGCTCAAGAAAGACGCCGACATTGCTGCCGTGATCGAGTACCTCGGCACCCTCTAAGGTCCGACGGTCAAGCGCGGGCTTTCAACCAGCAGCCCGCGCAGATCAAAAAGAAACACCCCCGTGGGCCAAGCCCCCGGGGGTGTTTTTTTTGGGTGGGCCAGGGCCGGATGGCCCCGAATAGTCATTATTTGGGCAGCAGACCGATCTCGGTAAAATAGGTCTTGGCTCCTTCGTGCATCGGCGCGACGAGGCCTTCGGTGACCATCTTTTCCTTGCTCAGGTTCGCGAAGGCCGGATGAAGGGCCTGAAAGCGGTTGAAATTCTCGAACACCGCCCGAACGGCCTCATAGGCCATATCAGCGGGCAGTTCATCCGTCGTCACCACGGTGGCACGGACCCCGAAGGTCTCAACATCGGCGGGGCTGCCGCGGTAGGTCCCCCCCGGAATGACAGCCGGCACATAGGCCTGGTTCATTGCGAGGAAAGCGTCCCGCAATTCGCCGGCGATGGGAACAATCTCTGCATCGCAGGAGGTCGTGGCCTCCTTCACGGCACCGTTGGGCGTGCCGACGGTAAAGACCACGGCATCCAGCTTGTTGTCGCAAAGCGCCGCCGCCTGTTCTGAAGACTTGAGCTCTGACGCCAGGGCCAGATCGCGAATCTGCAGGCCAGCAGCGTCCAACAGCAATTCGGTGCTGGCCCGATGCCCCGATCCCGGATTGCCGATATTGACGCGCTTCCCGCGCAGGTCGGCCACTTCCTTAATGCCTGAACTCTTGCGCACAATCAGGTGCATGCTTTCCAGTTGCAGGGAAAACAGCGTACGCAGACTGCCCATGGCATCGCCGTTGAATTCGCCCTTGCCCTGATAGGCATCCAATTGAACATCGGATTGCGCGATGCCGAGCTCGATATCGTTTTCGGCCAGCGCCCGGATGTTGGAGATTGACCCTTCCGTGCTCTCGACCGAGCAACGGATGCCATGTTCCTTGCGCTTCTTGTTCACCAGCCGACAGATCGCCCCGCCAGAGGGATAGTAAACGCCGGTGACCCCACCCGTTCCGATGGTCATGAAACGTTTTTCGGCGGCCTCGGCTGAGCCCCCACCCCCGAAAGCCGCCCCGGCGACAAGTCCGAAAACGGCCAGGGTGGACATCATTCGGCCGGAAGCCCGGTGCGTTTTTGACATGGAAGGCTCCGTTAAAGAGGCAGAAAAAACATCCGTAACAGACTAACGCGAGCGTTTCATTCAGGGCAACTCATTCAGGCCTGCGGGCGAGCTGAAAAAGCAGAACCCGCCAGGGAATTCACCATGCGCCCTTTTTCTTGTCCCTCCACCCGCGTAGATTGGGCGGGAACATCAGATCAGACCCCACCAACCAGAGTATTTTCCATGGACCTGAAAGATCACATCCGGGGCATTCCGGATTTCCCGAAGCCCGGCATCCTGTTTTATGACATCTCTACTCTTCTCGCCCATCCGGACGCCTGGCAGGTGGCCATGGGCCGAATGGCGAAACTGGTCAGCAAGCACCAGCCGGATGTCTTGGCCGGCATCGAAAGTCGGGGCTTCCTGGTTGCCGCCCCCCTGGCGTTGAAACTGGGGCTCGGGTTCTGCATGGTCCGCAAGCCTGGAAAACTGCCCGGCGAGACCTTCTCGCATTCCTACGAGTTGGAATACGGCACCGATACGATTGAAATCCAAAAGGATGCCGTACCGAAGGGCGCGCGCGTTGTCGTTCTGGACGACCTGTTGGCCACAGGCGGCACGCTGTCCGCCTGCATCGACCTGTTCCACAAGGCGGGAGCGGAAGTGGTGGGCACGGCCTGCATGATCGAACTCACCTTCCTGAACGGTCGCGACAAGCTCAATGTCCCCTTCGACCCCTTGATGCAATACGACAGCTGAGCTCGCTCCCCGTGGATGAAGACGACTTCGACGACCTGCTGGAAGACCTGGAAGAAATTGAGACCTGGCGCGCGGAACTGGCCTGCGCGCTCCGATGGGCCGCGCGTCTCGGCTTCCACGAGGGCATCTGCAATCACTTCTCGGTTGCCGTCAGCGATCAGGCTTTTCTGATCAATCCACTGGGCCTGCACTGGTCGAAGATCATGGCCAGCGACCTGATCATCGTCGATGGGGAAGGCAACACCTTGGAAGGCGAAGGCGAGGTGGAGCGGACGGCCCTCGAAATTCATGCAGCCGTCCACCGGGCCGCCATCCAGCGGGCGGACGAGGCCGCCTTTTGCGTGTTGCACACCCACATGCCCTTTGCGACCGCGCTCTGTTGTTCGGAAGCCAAGGGCCTGAAGATGGTGCACCAGAACAGCACACGCTTTCTGGGCCGCTGGGCCTTTGATCCCGACTATCGCGGACTGGCGCTGGAGGCGTCAGAGGGCGACCGGATCGCAGCAGCCAAGGGCACGTCGGATATTCTGTTCCTCGCGCATCATGGGGTCATGGTTTCGGGGCCCAGTGTCGCCCAGGCTTTTGACGACCTCTACTACCTGGAAAAAGCGGCCGAGATTCAGGTCCGCGCAGCCCCCTTGGGCCTTATCGAGATGCCCGCCGACATCGCCGAACAGACCGCCGCCCAGTGGGCCGAGGAAGGCCCGGACCAGGCGATCCGCCATTTCGAGGCGCTGCGCGCCATCCTCGACGAGGAAGAACCGGATTACGCCGAATAGTCCTGAACCAGCCGGACCACCTTGGTCATCAGGGTTGGCAGGGCGTGGTCACCGAACCGATCCGGTTCCACCCAAAATCCCTCGCCCGGAGCCCCCTTGGCCTTTCCCTTCATGACCTGCAGTTCCAGGTGAAAATGGGTAAAGGTGTGCGCCACGAGGCCCGGCACCGGTCGCCAGGCACTGCCCGGCGGTCTGGCACCCGCGATGGCCGACTGATCCGGCTTGGACGTGGTCCAGTCGGTGGACGGAAATTCCGTCATTCCGCCCAACAGGCCCTTCTCGGGTCGTTTGCGCATCCAGACCCGGCCTTGCAGGTCTTCAAGCCAGAAGATGGTGCCGTGCCGGGTGGGCTTCGGTCTTTTGGGCGGCTTGTTCGGGAAGTCCATCTCGTCGCCCGCCAGATGTGCCTGGCAGGACCGTCGCCAGGGGCAAAGCCCGCATGCGGGTTTTTTCGGTGTGCAGATTGTGGCCCCCAGGTCCATCAGGGCCTGGGCCAGATCACCGGGCCTGTCTTTTGGGACAAGGGGTTCAAGCCTGTTTTTCACCTCGGCCCTGAGGCCCGGACCGTGGCCGGTGATGCGGAACAGTCGCGCGAAGACCCGCGCAATATTGCCGTCAACCGGTGCCGCAAGCTTGCCGAAAGCAATCGCCGCGACCGCCGCCGCCGTGTAGTCGCCGATCCCGGGCAGAGTCCGAAGCGCCTCTTCCGTCTCCGGGAACCGGCCATTGTGATCGCGGGTGACGGCCTGGGCGCATTTGTGCAGATTGCGAGCCCGGGCGTAATAGCCAAGCCCCGCCCAGGCTGAAAGCACGTCTTCGAGAGCGGCGGCGCTTAGGTCTTGCACTGAAGGCCATCTGGCCATGAAATCGCCATAGAAGGTCTTCACGGTGGCAACGGTCGTTTGCTGCAGCATGATCTCGCTCAGCCAGACGGCATAAGGGTCGGCCTTCTTGCCGGATAAGGGCGCACGCCGCCAGGGCAGGGTCCGGGCGTTGTGGTCGTACCAGTCGAGAAGATCAGAAGCCTTCGGAGCGGAGGCCTGAAGAGGAGCCGTCATGGCGAAACATGTAGCGGGTGCCAAGGGCGGAAACCAGTCCCCTGAGAAAGGGCCAAAGCCGACTGCGGCCAAACCGATGGCCCCCAAGGCGCTGGCGAGAGGACGCACCCGCGCCCTGTCCAGCCTGATCGAACGCGAGGTCAAACCCGTCTTCGCCAAGCGCGGCATGGCCGATGCCCAGATCGCGGCCCGCTGGCCCGAGATCGTCGGACCCGACCTCGCGCGGCAATCCGCGCCGGAAAAAGTCGCCTACCCCGGCCGGGAACGACGGGGCGGCACGCTGCACCTGGCCGTGCGCTCCGGATCGCTCGCCATCGAACTGCAACACCTGGAGCCGCAACTGGTCGAGCGCATCAACCGCTTTTTTGGTTACGGTGCCGTCGCCCGGATCAAAGTTCGCCAAACCCTGAGCCCCGCGCCGATCGGGCGCGATCAGCCCAAAGTCGTGCAACCGGCACCGGAAGTCATATCAGCAGCCAAGGCGAGCGTCGCCGACATCCCGGACGAGGACTTGCGCGACGCCCTCGGTCGCCTCGGTGCCTTGGTCTCTGCGCGCAACCCGGGGACGGGACGGCCCTGATCTTTGCCGGCCCTGATCTTTGCCAACCCTGGGGAAAACCTCTGGAATCTCGTTCAATATCAACCACAAACGGGCCCACTTGAGAGCCATCTTCAAGCGGCCTATAGTCACCAACATGTAGTGTTTCAGGAGACACAAATGCGGAAATCACCACTAGGTCTTGTTATCGCCATTATCGGCCTTTTTTTCTTCAGCCCGGCGAACGCTGTTGACCTTGAAGCCGCAATGAAGGAACGCGTCCTGGGCGATCCGAATGCCCCGGTCACGTTGATCGAGTATTCGTCGCTCGGCTGCCCGCATTGCGCCAGCTTTCACGCCGACTCTCTGCCGCTGATCAAGCAGAATTACATCGATACCGGCAAGGTGAAGCTGGTCATGCGGGACTTTCCCCTGGGTGGTGCCGCCTTCGCGGCCTCCATGCTGGCGCGCTGCGTACCGGAAGAACGTTTCTTCGGCATGATCGAAACGATCTTCAAAACCCAGAACCAGTGGGGCCGGTCGGAAAACCCGCGCGCCTCTCTGATCAACATCGCCCGTCTCGCCGGCCTGTCCACCGAAGATGCCAACGCCTGCCTGGAAAGCCGGGAACTCTACGGTGCCCTGCAAAACCAAGCCAAAAACGGCCAAGCGGAACATGGCGTCAATTCGACTCCGACCTTCATCATCGATGGCGAGAAGATCGTCGGTGCGGAAGACTACGAAGTCTTCGCCGAAGCGATCGACGACGCGCTTGCGAAAAAGAACTGACGCTTAAGGGAGCCCTGACCACACCGTGCTGCGTTTCTCGAAACTCAGACTTTCCGGCTTCAAGTCCTTCGTCGATCCGACCGAACTGGTCATCGGCGAGGGCCTGAGCGGCGTGGTCGGCCCCAATGGTTGCGGTAAGTCCAACCTTGTCGAGGCGCTGCGTTGGTGCATGGGGGAAACCAGCGCCAAGGAAATGCGCGGCAAGGACATGGATGACGTGATCTTCGGCGGCACGTCGCAGCGTCCCGCGCGCAACATCGCTGAAGTCGTCCTCGGCTTGGAAAACCCGGACCACACTGCCCCCGCCCAGTTCAACGAATTCACCGACCTGGAGGTCTCGCGCAAGATCGAACGCGAGAAAGGCTCCACTTATCGGGTCAACGGCAAGGAATGCCGCGCCCGCGATGTGCAGTTGCTGTTTGCCGATTCGGCAACCGGTGCGCGCTCGACCGCCATGGTCAGTCAGGGCAAGATCGGCACGGTGATCAACGCCAAGCCCGCCCAGCGGCGGATGCTGCTGGAAGAGGCCGCCGGGATCACCGGTCTGCATTCGCGCCGTCACGAGGCCGAGTTGCGGCTGAAAGGTGCCGAGACCAACCTGACGCGCCTGGATGACATCCTGGTGACCCTGGAATCGCAGGAAGCCAGTTTGAAAAAGCAGGCCCGTCAGGCGACCCGGTATCGCAACCTGTCGGACCACATCCGCAAGGCCGAAGCGACCTATTATCACCTGCGCTGGACCACGGCACTGACCGATCTGGATCAGGCCCGGACCAAATTCCGCGAACACGAACGCCAGGTGGGCGAACTGACCGCCCTGGTTTCCAGCGCCAGCGTGAAAGAGGCCGAACAGGCCGCCGGTGTGCCGCAGTTGCGCGAAAAGGAAGCCGAGGCGGCGGCAGCCCTTCAACGCCTGGTGATCGAACGCGAAGGCCTGACGGCGGAGGAAAACCGCATCCGTCAGGCCCAGACGGACGCCGAACAACGCCTGAAACAGGTTGCCGCCGACCTGGAACGCGAAGCCGCCCTGGCCTCCGATGCCGAGGCTGCCGTTCAGGGCTTGAGCGCCGAACAGGCCGAGATCCAGACCGCCCGCGCTGACGAAGAGGTCACCCGCCAGGAGGCGGAGCGCGAATTGGGCGCGGCCAATGCCAAGGTCAACGAACTGGATCAGGCGCTGAGCCAGTGTACCCAGGGACTTGCCGAGGCCGAGGCGCGGCGCAAATCGCTGGAACGCTCGATTTCGGATCGGGAAGAGCGGGTCGGGCGACTGGAAAAGCGGCTCGAGATCGCCCAGGGCCAACTGGACGAGGTCAAGGCAACCCGGATTGATCCGGCGGAGCGCGAAGAAGCGCGGGAGGCACTGGTGAGCGCGGAGGCCGATCTGGCGGCAGCGCGCGAAGCCGTCGAACAGGCCGAGACCGCGAAAACAGCCGCTGAAGCCGCTTCCCGCGAAAAGGCCGATCTGGCGCGCGAGGCCGAGAAAGCCCAGACCAGCCTGGAGGCAGAGGTCCGCGCGCTGGCCAAACTGCTGGAACCTGCAGAGGCCGAGATCTGGCCGCAACTGATCGACGCCATCACAGTGGAACCCGGCTTCGAGGCCGCCATCGGTGCGGCTTTGGGGGAAGATCTGGATGCACCGGCGGACGAGGCGGCACCGGTTCACTGGCGCACCCTGCCGCCGCTGGAAAGCCCGTCCCCGCTGCCCGATGGTGTCGAGGCGCTGAGTGCGAGGGTCAAGGCCCCGGCCGCGCTGGCCCGCAGGCTGTCACAGATCGGGGTTGTGGTTGATTCCGATCGCGGCAGAGCGCTCGCCGGCTCCCTGAAGGCGGGCCAGAGGCTGGTCAGCCGAGACGGCGGCCTCTGGCGCTGGGACGGCTTTACCCTGCAGGCGGGCGCACCGACCCCGGCGGCACAGCGCCTGGAACAGAAAAACCGCCTGAAAGGCCTGCGTGACGATCTGGGAGAGGCGGAGGCGCAAGCCCAGACCGCCCGCGGGGCGGCCGACGAGGCCCAGGGTGCGGTCATTCAGGCACAGAATGCCGAAAAACTGGCGCGCGCTGGCGTCAACGAGGCCCAGGTCGAGCTGGACCAGGCCCGCAAACGCGATGCTGCACTCACCGCCCGCGAGGCCGAACTGAATTCTAAGCTGCAAGGCCTGACCGAACGGGTCTCTGTCGCCGATCAGGATTTGGTCGAGGCCCGCACCCGCCTGACCGAGGCTCAAAGCCAGATCGCGGAACTGGCCAACACCGACGAGGCCCGCGCGAGCGCGGACAAGCTGCGGACGGAACTTGCCGAAGCCCGTGCGGAACAGCTGGAACGTCAGAGCACCTTCTCTGGCCTGGTCCGCGAAGCCGAGGCCCGCGCAGGCCGGCTGGCCAATATCCAGCGCGACATGAAAAGCTGGCAGGAGCGGGGTGCCGGGGCGTCCAATCGGCGAAACGAATTGGAACAGCGCCGTTCCGAGACGGCGGCACAACTGGAAAGCCTGTCCGGCCAGCCTGACCATCTGGAAGCGCGCCGCCTCAAGCTGGCCGACGCCATCGGCGAAGCGGAGGAAAAGCGCAAAACAGCCGCCGACACCCTGGCCGCGGCAGAGGCCTCTCTCAGCGGGATCAAGCAGGATTTGAAAACCGCCGAACAGGCCGTCGCCCATGAACGCGAACAAATGGTTCGGGCCGAAGGCGCCGTCGAGGCTGGCAATCAGCTCTGCCGCGACCTGATGGAGCGGATTCGGGAAAAGCTGAACTGCCCGCCCGAACACACGAGGGACCTTTCGGGTCTGAAAGAAGACGAGGCCCTGCCCGACCTGGAAGTCATCGAGCGCAAGGTCGAGCGCCTGAATCGGGAACGCGAGACCATGGGTCCGGTGAACCTGCGCGCCGAGCAGGAAATCAACGAACTGAACGAACAGATGACCACGCTCACCACCGAGCGGGAGGATCTGATCCAGGCCATCGAAAAGCTTCGCCAGGGCATCAACGAACTGAACCGGGAAGGACGGACCCGCCTGATGGCCTCCTTCGCGGAGGTGGACAAACACTTCCAGGAACTCTTCGTGCGGCTGTTCGGCGGCGGCAAGGCCTACCTGCAACTGACAGAATCCGATGACCCGCTGCAAGCCGGGCTGGAAATTATGGCGAGCCCGCCGGGCAAGAAGCTTCAGGTGCTCTCGCTGCTGTCCGGTGGGGAACAGGCGCTGACCGCGCTCAGCCTGTTGTTTGCCGTTTTCCTGACCAACCCGGCACCGATCTGCGTGCTCGACGAGGTGGATGCGCCCTTGGATGACGCCAACGTCGACCGATTCTGCACCATGTTGGACGAAATGGCGGCGGAAGGCTTCACGCGCTTTTTGGTCATTACCCACCACAGGATGACCATGGCCCGCATGCACCGGCTGTTCGGCGTCACCATGGGTGAACGGGGCGTCAGCCAGTTGGTCAGCGTCGACTTGGCCCAAGCGCAGCAAATCCGCGACTCGGCCTGAGCGGGAACGCTCGGATTTCAGGGACATAGCAGCCCCCAACCAGTCACGATGGCAGGCCATCGCCGGGGCCGAAGGCGTTTGTGCGCTGCAGCAATCCAAAAAAACACCGTCAAAAGAGAAACTTAAGCGTCATAAATTGCGGCGTGCGCGCGGCTTGACAGGCCCATACCCGGTCTTTATTGTCCGCCCCGGTTCAGGGCGGTTTGAGTTCAGCTCGACCGTTTTGGCCATGGGGGCATTGGATGACCGAACCTGACCGGGGAGAGTCCGAAAAATCCTTTGATGAACGACTGCGCGACCTGCAGACGCGGGAGCCTGCGCAAAATCGTTACACCAAGGGATTCCGGGCTGCCCAGCAAAGCGGTTTAGGGCTGGCCTTTC
The DNA here is from genome assembly GCA_049603795.1 of Magnetovibrionaceae bacterium. Lineage (GTDB taxonomy): Bacteria > Pseudomonadota > Alphaproteobacteria > Rhodospirillales > JBMYSY01 > JBMYSY01. The sequence continues at coordinate 117,972 of JBMYSY010000008.1, read as the reverse complement.
GGGTCGGTGTTGAACTGGTTGCGGGCGTGATTGTCGGTTTGGCCATCGGATGGGCTCTCGACGAATGGCTGGGGACGCGTCCCTGGCTCATGCTGGTCTTCATCCTTCTGGGGGGAGCCGCCGGCATATTGAATGTCTACAAAGTGGCCCAGGGCTACGACGAGACAGTGGGTTATCATCGGGCCACACCGGCCCAGAAGGATCAATCTGCGGGGGCTGAGCCAGACAAGGAGCCTGGCCCCGGCAAACCTGACCAGGGGATGTAAAGCAGTGGCCGGAGACAATCACAGCCCTCTCGCGCAGTTCGAAATCAAAACGCTGATTCCCCTTGATGCCGGGGCCTTCGACGCTTCTTTCACCAACTCATCGCTGTTCATGGTGCTGACCGTGGCCTCCATCGTGGCCTTCCTGATGGTCGGTATGCGACGCGAAGCCCTCGTACCGGGGCGCATGCAGTCGATGGCGGAGCTGAGTTACCAGTTCATTGCGAACTTGGTCCGGGATACGGTCGGCAACGAAGGCCGCCCCTACTTCCCGTTCATCTTCACGGTCTTCATGTTCGTGCTGATCGGCAACATCTGGGGCATGATCCCCTACAGCTTCACCTTCACCAGCCACATCATCGTGACCTTCGCGATGGCGCTGTTTGTCTTCCTGATGGTGACGGTGATTGCGGTCGCCAAACATGGCCTGCACTTCTTCAGCTTCTTCATGCCGCCGGGCGCGCCGATCTACATGGCACCGCTTCTGGTGCCGATCGAGGTGATTTCCTACCTCTCGCGCCCGATCAGCCTGGCCGTTCGTCTGTTTGCCAACATGCTGGCCGGTCACACCCTGCTGAAAGTGTTCGCGGGCTTCGTGATCTCGCTTGGCATCATCGGGGGCTGGCTGCCGCTGGCTTTCGTTATTGCTCTCACGGGCCTCGAGTTCGTGATCGCCTTCCTGCAGGCCTTCGTGTTCACGATCCTGACCTGCCTGTATCTCAACGACGCGATCCATCTGCACTAAGAGACAGAGACATCGCTTCCAACCTCATCGCCTACCCATTAGTTTCCAGAGAGAAAGAGGAACCCTGTTATGGAAATTGAAGCTGCTAAGCTGCTCGGCGCCGGTCTGGCCACCATTGGTGTTATTGGCTCCGGTATCGGTATCGGCAACGTGTTCGCCTCCTTCATCCAGGCCGTCGGCCGCAACCCGGCTGCTCAACCGGCCGTGTTCCCGATGACCATGCTGGGCTTCGCCCTGGTGGAAGCCATCGCGCTTTTCGCCCTGGTGATCGCCCTCGTCATCCTGTTCGGCTAAGCCTTTTCGCTTAGTCGACACCGGCGGCGCTTCGGCGCGGTCGGGATCGATGACGACCCAAGGTTTCTCTTTTGCCATCGGCTGGGGAGAGACCATGGATCAGGGGTTCCGCCACCGCTTGGATAACGCGACCCGCGTTCCGTTCAAGCGGTGGCTCCATCCCCGAACAGCAGGCGCTTAAAGGGACGTCACCGGCTGATCCCGGACCCCGTCCCGCCTTGGTTCAAGGAGAGACCAATGCCTCAGTTGGATATCACCACCTATTCCTCACAGCTGGTCTGGCTGGTGATCACCTTCACCGTTCTCTATGTCGTGATGTCTAAGGTCATCGTACCGAAGATTGCTTCCACCCTGGAGGCCCGCAAAAAGCGGATGGACGACAACCTTGCCCAGGCCGCCCAGCTGAAAGAAAAGGCCGATGCGGCTCAGGCTTCTTATGAAGAGAAGCTGGTTGAAGCCCGCGACGCCGCCCGGACCGCCATCGCCGAAGTGCGCGCCAGCGCTCAGGCCGAGCGGACCGAAGCCGAAACCGCCCTCGCCGCAAAGCTGTCGGACCGCATCAAGGAAGCCGAGGCGACCATCGCCAAAGCCAAGGATGACGCGCTCGCCAACATGCGGGACATGGCGGTCGACGTGGCAGCCTCGGTTGCCGAAAAAGTGGTCGGCGAAGCACCGGACGCCAGCAAAGTCGGCTCTGCCGTCGATGGCGCCCTCAAAGCCGACGGCTGATAGAGATTTAACCCGGCGGGTCGATTGATCTCGGGCCGCCATCCAACTGGATACGCTTTAGGAGCGGGACGATCATGTTGCACGATCCGACATTCTGGGTCCTCGTCGCCTTCGTTATTTTCATCGCGCTGCTGTTCAAGCCGATTTCCGGCGCGCTGACCAAGGCTCTGGATGACCGTTCCGAACAGATCAAGTCCGAACTGGATGAAGCCGAGCGGCTGCGCGAAGAAGCCCAGACCCTGCTGGCCGATACGGAAAAGCGTCTCAAGGACGCCGCAAAGGAAGCCGAAGATCTGGTCGCTTCCGCAAAGGACGAGGCAGAACGGCTGAAGGCTTCGGCTAAAGACGCCCTGGATGCCTCTCTCGCCCGCGCCGAAAAGCAGGCTACCGATCGGATTGCCCAGGCCGAAGCCCAGGCGACCAACGAAGTCCGCGCCAAAGCCGTGGATCTGGCCATCGCCGCTGCCACCAGCGTGATTGGCGATCAGGTCTCGGGTGCCAAGGGCGATGCCCTGGTCGATGCCGCCATCAAGGACATTCCGGGCAAGCTGCACTAAGCGCTCCGTTTCGGACTTAAATTCCGGACCTAGAAAGCGACCGGCACCTCCCATCGGGGTGCCGGTTTTCTTTTGCCCTATAGCCTGATGTCGTCTCTAAGGCGTCGGCAGCTCTTCAATGGGGTTGTTTGCAGAGAGGCTGAAACGGTCTACGCGACCGCCACACAGGTCGATCAATCTCGCTTCAAGCTCGGCTCCCGCCGCATCCGCGTCACCCTGCCCCAGAGACTGCAAGGTAATCACGCAGGCCCGGGTTGCGGCACCCAACGCACTGCGTCGGTCCTGAGACCAGTTCCAACGGCGGCAGAGCACCTTCTGCGCATCTGCGAGGACCACCTCCCCTTCTTTTGGCGGGTCCTCCTCGCCGGGCGCACTGCCCAGCCGCTGAAAGCTGTCGCCTGGTTTTGCGAAACGGAAAGCCATGTTGCCGGCCACTTGGTCCAAATCATCGGCCCCAACCGGCACGATATGGCGGACCGAAATCGCGTTGTAGAGGTCCACCAGAGGCAGAATCCGCGCAAGTCCTTTGCCGGCGGCGATGGATTTGATCAAGCGTTCGACCGAACAGCGATAGCGGGTCTGTTTGACCCCGAAGGCCTTGTAGGCCTCCCGCCAATCGCGGATCTCCGGAATCTCCGCCAGCGCCCGACCGCCATCGCGGGCGAGGGCACCTGCGACTGTCTCCTCAATCCAGTCATCCAAGGCCGCTGGCGCGCTTGACGGGCAGACCAAATCCACGCCTACGACGACACTAACCCGAAAGTTGGGAAAGCGGTCCAACAGGGGCTGAATGGTGATGGTTCGGGGCGCATCAGGAGGCATCATCGATTGTTTGCCGGCCGACCCAGCGCCGTCAAGCGGCTGACGCTCGGGCCTCCGCGGCATGGGCCTCGTTCTTGGCGGCGATGGCGGCCTGTTTTGTCTCGCCAAGGTCTTCATAGACGCGGGCGGCATTTCCAAAACAGCCTTCCGCCAGTTTAAAGCTCTCTTGCCGACGCTCGATCCGACCCAAAAGAAAATGGGCTGAACCGAGGTTGTTCTGTGTGGCCGCCCAGAGGCCCGGATGGCTTTTCCTGCTGCGCACCAACAAACTCTGTTCGCAGGCATCGAGGGCCTTATCCAGCAGATCGGGCTTCCGCACCTGGCGGCCCAGGATCAGTGCAGCCTGGGCCAGTTGGTTCATGATCTCGGCCCAGATCAACGGATCGCGTTCGCGGGTTCGGACTTTCAACGCCGCCTGGAAGGCGACAATGGCATCCTTCAGCAGACCTGCATCGCCGCTTTTCAGGTTAGCCTTGTAGAGCGCCAGGCCAAGACGCTGTTGCACCAGCGCCCAGGCATCCGGCGTGTTGACCCGGTCCAGGCGGGCCAGGGTCTGCTTGAGAACGTTGGACGAGGCGACCTGTGCATCCGGATCCTTGGTCAACTCGGCCATGCACCCCAACCCTGCGGCCAACAGCACATGACCGCGCACCCAGCTGTAGGGCCCTGCCTCGGCATTTATGGCATCCAGGGCTTCGCGGATCATGCGGACCCCGGCCTGGGTCAGTTCCGCCGCCTGGATCGCTTCTGCGGCCAGGAGCACAGCGCGCGCCACCATCAGGCGCGATTCGGCGGCATCTTCCGCACGAAGACCATCATCAATGGCTCCCTCGGTACCGTTGAGGTTCTCCAGGTGACGGCAGAGGGCGGTTCCCACCGCGTCCCGGTCGGCCAGGGCTTCGCTGCCCGCACCGGTCAGCAGCTGGCTTAGCCCGAAAAGCGCGACCTGATCGGCGGCCCGCTCGCTGAACGGCAGGGCGAGCACCAAAGTCGGCCCCACGTCCCCCAGGCCGGGATCTTCGAGGATCAATCTCTCCTGTGGTTGGTTTTCCGATTTTGGCCCGGCACTCAGAACATTCAGATGAAGGCTTCTGCCGTCTTCAGCCACCCGTCCCCAGACCAGCAGGTCGGCTGCCTTGGAGTGCAGGGCATCCCGCACGGAACCGGCAAGAGCTGCGAGCATCACCGGGTCCTGCCGGTCCACCGCCTCGACGGGATGGCGAAAGGTCGTGGGTGAAAAGCGGGGATTTTGATCGAGCAATGCCAGCAGGTCGCGTTCGATTGCCTTGTCGCCGCCCTCGATCGGCGACAGCAGGACCTTCACCCGCGCGCTATCGCCCAGCCCCGCCGTCACGGTTGCAGCCAGTTTGCCGAAAAATCCCGGCTGGTCCGCCTGTTCCGGATTACGGCGCAGCGACCGCACCTGATCCCGGGCTTGGGCCGTTGCCCGGGCGGGCAGTTGGTCAGCGCTGCCGTCAAGGTGGGTCAGTCGCGCATCGGTCTCCCGAAGCCGCTGGACCAGGCGACCGATGATCTTGAGCGCGAGGTCGGGCTCCAATTGCAGGCGATCCAGAAAGACGTCCGGTGGTGTTTCCTCCACCTCGATCTCGCCCAGCGCCGTGGCGGTGGCGCTGCGGGGACTGCCATCGAGGATACCCATCTCGCCGAACAATTCGCCGGGTTCGAGTCGGGCCAGTTCCAGCAAGCCGTCTTGCGAACCAAGCGTGAGTTCAACGGTGCCGGACAGGAGGGTGAAGACGCTTTCGCTGGCCTCGCCTTCGCGAAACAAGGTCTCGCCATCCGAATAGGTTTTTCGGGTCATCCGGAGTCCCTTCGCAGCCAGTAGGTCGGGCCTGACATACGCTTTGTTAACAAAAGCATGGCTCTATTCCATCAGAGCGGTCGGTCATCCTGACCGGTCGCAAGTGCTGTGAAGGGGTGCCCCTCCACTGTGACAAAGAGTCCACATACAAATCTACAATCGGAATTGTAGAGTGATAAGGGCTTGACCGAAGGTGATCGGTCTCACACTATCGCAGCCAATCAGAAAAGTCTGGATGTCCCTGTCTGAAGGGCCCGGTCACAGAATTGGGGAAGTTTGCCGTGAAGCCGATTACTCTTCTTGCCGGTGCCCTGGCTGCCGTTTTGTTTATCGCTCAGTCGCCCAGCACCGCCATGGCAGTGGGAGAGGGTTCGAACGGCGAAGACAAGTATCCGCTTTATGCCAGGGGTGGCTACGATAGTGGCAACAGCCCGCTCGGCGGCTTCCTCTCCGAAATCCGTGTCGGGGCCTTTGTCCATGACTTTGGTCCCTTTGGCAGCCGGAAAGAATCCGGTTATTCCGGCAACCTGGAAGTTCTGTTCGAATCTCCGGATTTCCTCGACATCATCTGGGCACCGCGGCCGCACCTTGGTGTCACCGGCCACACCAAGGGTGATACCCACCAGGCCTATTTCGGCCTGACCTGGGACGTCGATTTCCTGGATGATTTCTTCCTGGATCTCTCGTTCGGCGGTTCCGTCCACACCGGTAACCTGGAATATGAATTCGGCCAGGAAAACCAGAAAAACCTGGGCTGCCGGTTGCTGTTCCGTGAATCCATCGCCCTTGGTTATCGCATCACGGCGAACCACAACATCAGCGCTCATCTGGACCACATCTCCAATGCGAGCCTCTGCAGCGAAAACGAAGGCCTGGACAACCTGGGACTTCGTTACGGGTACCGGTTCTGATCCAGCCCACTGGCCGGACCGGTCGGGTGCCTATTTTCTGCTGATCCCGCTTTTCTATACCTACTCCTTCACCACAGGCCGATTCACCGGACAGGAGCTTCTGCCCGGGCTATACGGCTATTGCGGCAGCGCTTACGGTCCCGGCGGCATCCGGGCCCGTGTGGGACGCCATTGCAGAGCGGACAAGACGGCACGCTGGCATATTGATCACCTGACCCGAAAAACCGGTGTCGCAGCCGTAGCTACCTTCCCCGACGGGCGGGAATGTGATCTGGTGGCCAGCCTCGAGCATCAGGGTGCAACCCCGCCCATCAAGAGGTTCGGCAGTTCTGATTGCGCGGTCTGCGCTTCCCATTTTCTGAAGCTCTGCGCTGATCCCGACCGGCTCAGCTCTTTGCTGCCAGACGTTCCTGCAGAGCCTTCCTGACCTCCAGAAAGACCGACCGCCAATCGCCGTGACGTTCCTGGCGGAACAGCCGCAGTGACGGATACCAGGGATTGTCCGTCCGCTCCCGCAGCCAACGCCAGTCGGTGGCATAGGGCACCACCACCCAGACATCCCGCCCCAGCGCCCCGGCAAGGTGGGCGACCGCCGTATCGACAGTGATGATCAGATCCAACTGCATCATGGCAGCAGCCGTATCGGCAAAGTCCTCGAATTGCGGCCCTAAATCATCAATCAGGGCCTCGCAGCCCGATTCGATCAACTGCTGGGCCGGCGGTCCCTTTTGCAGGCTGAAGAACTGACAGCCCATCAGGCCACAGAGTTCCAGGAAATCAGACAGGCTGGCCGAACGGTTGCGGTCATTCTGATGGGTGGCCTTACCGGCCCAACTGATCCCAACCCGTTGAAAGCCATCGCGTTCGGGCAGCCGCAAACCATGGACATCCGGGGCGGAGACATAGGGAATTTTCGTCGGAATAGTCTCAATCGTCGTGCCCAGGAGTGCGGGGAGGCTCAACATCGGCAGCCAATAGTCAAAGGCGGGTAAAGGCCCGTCGCGCACCACGACCGCATCAATGCCGTCCACCGTACCGGCCAGGCGCATCAATTCCGGCTGCACCTCGAAGATCACTCGTGCACCCAGCTTTTTGATCTCGGGCGCGAATCGCAAGAATTGGATCACGTCGCCGAAGCCCTGTTCCTGATGCACCAGCAGAGCCTTTCCTTTCAGCGGCTCCCCGTTCCATCGCGGCTGAGCAAACCGGCGTGGCGGGTTGCTTGGAAGCTTCCAGCGCCAGTCGTATTCGGCAAATCCGAGGGTAAAATCACCTTTCTGCAACAGGCAGAGGGACCGATCCCAATGGGCATCGACATAATCGGGGTTGATCTTGATCGCCCGGTCGAAGGCCGCGAGCGCCTTGTCGGTCTCGGCACGGTCCCGGTGGACGAGACCCAGGTTGTAAATCCCCTCCGCCCAGTTGGGCCGCAGCGAGACGGCTTTCTCGTGGCATTGCAGCGCCAGGCCGAACCGGCCCATCTCGCGCAGCGCATTCCCCATATTTGAATAGGCGCCGGCGTTGTCCGGGCGCATGGTCAGCGCTCGCCGGTAGCAGGCGACCGCCGCGTCGAACTTCCCTTGCGCGCGCAAAGCGACACCGAGGTTGTTGTAGATATCCGGGAAACGGGGATTGAGCGCCAGGGCACGGGCATAGCCACGCACGGCATCAGCCAGACGCCCCGCCCGATGATGCGTCGCCGCCAAGGTGAACAAGCGAACCGCCTCCCGCTCCCGGGGGCCGAGGTCAAGCGGCGCGCCATCCTGTTGCCCTGCGGTTGGCGGTGCCGAAGCCGAAGCCTCTGATTTCGGTTTGGGCGCAGGCCTTGGTGCTGGCTTTGAGGCTGCTCTGGACGCTGCTCTGGGCGAGGGAGCTTTTCCTGGCGTCGCCTTCGTCGGTGCCGGCTTGGAAGCCGCCTCGGGCTTGTTGGCCTCAAGTTCTTTAGGGGCAGCCTTTGGGGCCTGGGGCTTCAGCACGGCTTTCCGGGTGGCTTTCTTCGCCGGTTTTGCGGCAACGGCCTTCTTCGGCGTTGCGGCCGCCTTGGTCGGTTGTTTTGCCATGCTCTCCCCGTCCCGGGCCTCAATCGTCTTCTCCAGGCACTCGTCACGGGTGCCTTGGGCGAGAACGGTAGCGAAAGGACCGCTCGTTTTGATTGCTTCGATATTGAAGCCTTTTTCCTGGTCAAGGCAACAGCTTAGCAGGGTTTTGGTTCAATATTACGTGGCAAGCCGGATCAACGGGCCAGGCCTCAGGGGGGAAGGGCTCAGCTCCCGCGGGGGGATTGCCCCACGAAAGCCGCCAGAAATCGCCCCACGCTTTCGACGTCGTCCAGGCGGAAAGAGGCTTTGCTCAGGCGAGTTGTATCCGGGCCAGCGACGATGATCCCGATGCCCCGGTCTTCCAGGGCTGCAAAGCCATCTTCGTCGGTGATGTCGTCACCGATATAGATCGGGACATGATGGCTCAGGTCCAGGCCCATGGCCTCGATCAGCCAGAGAACCGCACGGCCTTTGTGCCAGTCCAGCTTCGGCATGACCTCGCGAACCATCTTCCCGGGCGTCATTTTCAAGCGGTCGTCACCCGCGACAAGGCCGTCCATGAACCGGACAACATCATCCTGGTCAGACGACTGCACGGTTCGGAAGTGAACCGCGACAGAAGAGCGCTTGTATTCGAACCCGATCCCCGGAATATCGCCGAGACCGCCTTCGACTTTGGCGCGGACATCCGCCATCAGGGCGTCATATCCGGCACCCGTATCATGATGATGTTCCAGGCCGGGGCCTGCGATATCAAAGCCGTGACTGCCCGCGATGACCAGGTCCAACCCTCCCAGCAGCCGCGCCACGTCCAAACGGTCCCGGCCGGAAACGATGGCGAGCGAAAAATCCCGGTTCAACTGATCCAAGGAGGACCTCAAATCGGGCCTCATGCCTGCCTTTGCCGGATCATCGACGATCTCTGCCAAGGTGCCGTCGTAGTCCAGAAACCAGGCAGGCTCGCGACCGGAAAGCTCCCGGCGCAGATCAGCACTTAAATCATGGCCATCGAGAGCGCCGGGCAAGTCCTTGACCGGTTGTGCAGAAGATCGGGTTTCGGTTCCATCCGGGCGCATGGACCGAACTTTTAGAGGATATCGAGGACGGCTTCGGGCGGGCGGCCCATGGCGGCCTTGTCGCCGGAAACGACGATCGGGCGTTCGATTGCCCTCGGGTGTTCGCTCAAGGCCTTAATCAGCTCTTCACCCCGAAGCTCGATAATACCTTCTTCCTTCGCTTCCTTGCGGCGGATGATCTCCTCCGGTGCCTTGCCGAGTTTCGCCAGGATCTCGGTCAGTTCGGAAGCGCTGGGCGGCGTTTCGAGATAGGCAATCACCTTAGGCTCAATGCCTTTCTCCTGGAGCAGAGCCAGAGTTTGGCGGGACTTGGAACAGCGGGGATTATGGTAGATCGTAACCGTCATGAGTATATCGTCCGGTAATGAGAAGTGATGTCGTTGGAGCGGAGGTTTAACCCGTGGTGCCGATAAAATCCATCATCGGGCTGGCGATTTTTGCCTGCCTCCTTGCTGTCTCTGCTCCGCTGAAGGCCCAGGAAGAAACTCCGTCTCCCGCCAAGGAACTGGAGCAACTCATCCAGACCTTGGAAAGCGATGCCGATCGCTCCCGCCTTGTACAGGACCTGAAAACCCTTCTGGAAGCTCAAGCCGCACCGCAGGAACCGGAGCTCTCCAACCAGTTGATCGGGGCGGTTGCCGGGCAATTGGAACAGGCCAGCAACCGCATTGTTGATCTGGCCACGGCCCTTGGCAGGGCACCGGCCTTTTTTGAAGAGGGCCTGCAAGGCCTGTCCTCAGTTCAGCTTTCAAGCTCTATGGTTTCAAATCTTCTGCAGGTCCTGTTGATCCTGTCGCTGGCGGCAGGGGCCGAATTCATTCTGGTGCTTGGCCTGAAATCCGCCCGGCGGCTGGGCGCAGGCGCAAAGATGCCGAGATTGACCGTCCGACTGGCCTATCTCGCGCTCAGGACCTTTATCGACCTTTTGCCTGTCCTGGTGTTTTCGGGGGTCGCCTATCTTTTGATCAGCCTGGCCGCAGAGGATGATGGGGTCCGGAAGGTCGCCCTGCACTTGGCTCTTGCCTACGTCAACATCAGGACCCTTACCATTCTGATCCGGGCCCTGCTCACCCCCCGCACGCCGGAACTCCGGGTCCTTTCGCTCTCCGATGATCATGCGGCCTATCTTTACGTCTGGTTCCGACGCTTTGTCCTGGTCGGTGTGCTCGCATTTCATGGCATGGCGGCGGCTCTTCCGTTGGGCCTCAGTGCCGGTGCCTACGAAGGTGGCCTGCGCCTGATCAGCCTCGTTTTGTTGGGCATGGCCCTGGTCTTCGTCTTCCAGAACCGGAAAGTCGTTGCCGATTGGTTGGGAGAAGAAGCCCGGTCTCAGGGCGATCAGGTGCGCCCCTTTGCCCGGTTGAAACAGAAAATCGGTGATATCTGGCACGTCCTGATCACGGGCTATCTGATCGTCGCCTATGGAATCTGGGCGCTGGAACTGCCGGGGGGCTTCATCTTCCTGGCCAGGGCAACCCTGATCAGCCTGGGCGTTCTGGTTTTGGCGAGGCTGTTCATTTCCCTGATGAACAAACTGGCCGAGCGCTGGCTGAAGATTCCGGACGATCTGGAAGCCAAGCTGCCGGGCCTGCGTGATCGGGCCAACCGCTATGTGCCGATTTTTGGCAGACTGGCGCGGGGTGCGGTCTGGGTGTTCGCCCTTCTGATTGTCTTCCAGGCCTGGGGCCTTGACCTGTTGACCCCGTTGTCAGAGCCCGCCGGACAACGCTTCCTGAACGGCATCGTCAGCATCGTGATCATCGGGGTCCTCGCCTTGGTTGTCTGGGAGGTCTCGAGCGCAGCCATTCAACGCTACCTGGACGGCCAGGACGGCGAAGACGGCCAGGCTATTCGGTCCGCCCGGATCCGGACCCTGCTTCCCGTCTTGCGGAACGCCATCCTGATCGTGCTCTGCGTCCTGGTGACCCTGGTCGTGCTGTCGGAACTCGGCATCAACACGGCGCCGCTTCTGGCCGGTGCCGGGGTCGCCGGGCTCGCCATCGGCTTCGGGGCGCAGAAGCTGGTTCAGGATGTGATCAACGGCGGCTTCCTGCTGGTGGAAGATGCGCTTCAAGTGGGTGATGTGGTCACCGTCGCAGGCTCCACCGGGGTGGTCGAACGTTTGTCGATCCGTTCGATCCGACTGCGCGACGTGAACGGCAACGTCTTCACGATACCGTTCAGCAACGTCGATACGGTGGTCAACCTGACCAAGGAATTTTCATTTGCCGTTATGGACATCGGCGTTGCCTACCGGGAAGACACCGATGTGGTCAGCGCCATAATGAGCGAAGTCGGCGCAGGCATGCAGGCGGACGAGACCTGGGGGCCCCTGATCCTGGAACCGCTGGAGATCCTGGGAGTCGACCAGTTGGCCGATTCCGCCGTGATCATCCGCTGCCGCTTCAAAACCCAGCCCCTGAAGCAGTTCTCCATTCGTCGGGAATACAATCGCCGCATCAAGAAGCGCTTCGACGAGTTGGGGATCGAGATTCCTTTCCCGCATACAACCCTCTATTTCGGCGAGGACCAGGATGGAAAGGCACCGCCGGTGCAGGTGCTCCAGGTTTCACGCAAGTCGGCGCGGAAGAAGGGCGAAGGCCTGCCGGAGCCCGAGCAGACGACCGCGCCAGTGGACGAACATGTGGGCCAGAACGCCATACCGGACTCGAGCGGCCCGCCCGCCGGTGCCGCGCCCTCTCAGCCGGACAGCGGCGGTTAAGAACCGACGCGGGGCAGTGGCACCGAAGCCAGGTTTCGGTTGGTCAAGCCGACCAGCACCCGTTCGCCATCGATCACCAGATTGGTCGCCACTGTGGAGGGCAGACGCACCCGCCAGAGTTGCCGGAGTTGCCCGCCCTTATAGCTCAGCGCCACCAGATCGCGGCGGGTCTGGTCGGGCAGCAGAATGTCCTGGATTCCGTCGCCGTCCAGGTCTTTCAACAATCCCAAGGCCAACTCCCGCGATCCGATGACGTGGGTTGAAAAGCCCGGCACCTCGGCCTCCGCCACCAACCGGCCTTCGCGCCATTCGTCGAACACCAGGATGCCACCGATATGCGGGGTGCGGACATGGACGATCTCAATCCGGCCGTCCCCGTCCAGGTCCGCCGCCCCCAAGGGATTCAACCAGCGAAAGGGCCGACCGATGGGTCTGGTCTCGTCAAGCAGGACCAATTCGCCGTCCACCAGATCAAACACCGAAAGCATGGCACCGGCATGGCTATCGACCCTGATCGCAATAATCTCCGGGTCCTGATCACCATCCACGTCCCAAAGCCTCGGCGTCAGATCCTCGAAGACAAAATTGGGGCGCAGTTCATGAACGTAGACGGCACCTTGGGAATCCTCGGCATAGAGGACTTCGGCCTCGATCTGATCACCCAGCACACCGTGGGTATATGACGTGGTCGGCTGGCCGAACCAGGCCGCCCGGATACGGCCCGCACCACGGGCCAGTCCACCGTCCGGCAACATGTCCGGCTTGCGCAGAGCAAAGGATTGAGCGGCCTCTTCCAGGCCCTGATCGGTTACCGAAAACCGTGCACCGTTGGAGAGTGTCAGGACCGGCTCACCCCCCGCGCCGTCTCCGGCCGCCAATGAGCGCGGCTGTGCGGGCAAGGGGATAAGGTCGATTTCCGAGGCGGCATGAGCCCCCGAGACGGCACAACTGAGCGCAAAGGCAAAGGATGCCAGGACGGCGGCGAAGGAGGCAGGGCCTGGGTAAGGAATGTATCTCATGGCCAAAAGGTAGGACGGCCAAGGGTCCAAGGGAAGGCTTCAGGCGGAAAGCCGTTCACGTTGGGGCATCCGACTCTCCATATAGCTCACCCAGACCTCGTGCAGATCGCCCAAGGCATCTGATCCCAGCTCTTTCTCAAGCCGCCTCATCGCCCCGGGCTCGTCGATTTCGCGGACGATCGGGTCAAACAGGTGGTGGAAGACAAAATCAAAATTGCGCCGTCCGAAGTGCAGACGACGCCCGGAGACGAAAGCATCAACGGTGTTGATGTAGATGTCCCGGACCTTCTCATAGCGTTGAAACCGCAGCATCAGCCGACACATGGCGAACAGCGAGAAATCATGAGCGACCGGGTCGCTCTGCGTCCGTTCCCAGAGTTCCCGGTCGGAACAGTTGGGCCAGGCTTTCAGGACAGTTCCGGCGCGCTCGTTCAACTCGTCATAAACTGCGCGGCCCAGAATCTTGATCAGAAAGCTTTCGTAGCCGGCAATCAGGCCCCTCGGGATACGTCGCGGCATCGTGCCATCGGGGGCATCCATCGTGAAGCGCGCGACCAGCAGGCGCAAGAACCAGCGCCGGCGTTGGTTCTGCGCCACGACCGGGCCGACACTTGCCATCTCGTTCCGGCAGCTTCGGCAGTTCTCGAGCATGTGGAATTTCAGCTTCTCCGCAATCGCACGGAACTGGCGGATTTCCTGGGGCGTGATTGGTTCGCCGGATTCCAGACGGTCACAAATCCGCGTGATGGCACCACTGGCCAAACGCTGATTCATCATGGACTGATCCAGCTCTTCGTGTGTTTTTCGCTGTGTCACACAAATCCCCTTGGCGCCATCCAAACGGAAAACCGCCTGAGAGCCCCGCTTATGCAGAGGCCACCCAACTCCAACAACCCAGCAGAGAGTCTAACCCAGTCTGGCTAAAAAAGATAGTAGCGGCCTGAAATCAGGGCTCAAAAGGCCGTTCCAGAACTCTCGCAACTAACCCTTAAGCGTGAGCCTTGCGAGAGAAACCTCTGCCTTGAAGGGGCGACCGATGGCGACGATACCGAGGCGTCGGAGCACACCGACATTGAGGGGTGTGTCAATCCTGTGGCGCTGGAAGGCCGACCAGGGCAGCATGATTTCCTGCCAGCTGCGGGTTGCATGGAAGTTCGCCCGATAAGATTGCCACGGCCTTGAAATATCGGCGGTTTTCAGGTGAACACCATATTCTTCACCATTGCCCCGAACCACCAGGGACAGCCCCTTGAACCCGCGGGCATCGAAAGTGCCGCCCTGCGGCGCGAAGTCCAGGGTCATTTGCGCGAACCCGCCATTATTGGCCGTGGACACCTGGGCCGTCAGGGTTTGACACCCCTTGCCGCCCCGGCAACCGCGTTTCAGCCGGGCCTTGGAGAGGCCGCCCATGACCTGATCGGTGACCGCGCGCCATTCCGTGTGCAGGTTGGATAGAGGAACCTCAAACAGGAAGTCGTCTATCAAGAGCTCTCGCTCCCGCCCTTGTGCAGGCGCTAAGGGCAACGTGGCCGACCTCGGGAGTACCGGAAATCCTTGATAATCCATAATACCTCCGGAAAGGCTTGTCCGATCAGGCACCTTTTGGGGGTGTGATCGGGCCGTCTTCTTTACCTCGCGATGGTGCGGCGCAATATCAAGCTTTTTCCTACAGCAGAACCAGGGGAACCCCGAAACCCATCAAGCTGATGGCCAGAGCCTTCTGCGCTGTCCAGGGTTCATTGAAGAACAGCCCCCCGCTGATCACCGCTGCGGTCTGCCCGATGACCCGCTTCAGCGTCTCGACCAGGGCGACGGGGGCCAGGGTCAGGGCCCAGAGTTGAAAGCCCAGCGCCAGAGCCCCGGAAAATCCAGCGATGCCGATGGCAAGCCAGCCTCGCCCTTCCGGTATCAGAGGTGGCTGTTCCGATCCGGTCTGCGATTTCCACTCCCGCCAGATCAGCAGGGCCAGGATGATGCCGGACAGTTGGATCACTGCATGAACCGCGATTGAGGAAGCCTGGACGCAGAGCTTATCCAGGACCGGCAGGATCGACCAAAGCACCGCCACCCCGGCCATCAATCGGGCACCTCGGCGGGTCGCCAGGGCACCGAAGGCCGAGAAAAGACTTTTGCCCTCTCCGCGATAAAGCACCAGCACGCCCAGAAAAACCAAGGCGATCCCGGCAATCTGCGGCAGCCGCAGCCCTTCTTGCAATGTGACCAGGGCCCCCACCGCCGCCAGGGCGGGGGTCAGGGACAACAGGGGAACGGTCTCCGAAATCGGTGCCTCGGCAATGCTTTTCAGGAACATCAGGTTGGAGGCGATGCCGACCCCGAGCGCCAGCAGCCCTGGCAGCACATAGCCTGCGGTGGGCGGCACGACCCCTTCTATTCCCAACCACAGCAGAAACACCGGCAGATGACCGGCCAGGATCAGGATCAGCAGGGGTTCGGGACTGAGCGCGGCGGTAGCCCATTTGCGGGCGGCATCAAAGGCCGCGAAGCCCAACCCGCTGCCCAGGCAGATCAGAAGCGCAACCAGACTGATCGTCACCTCAGAAGACCAGTTCCATCATCATGGATGGGCACGCCAATCGATGGCGAACAGCGTCATGGGCTCGTCGATGCCCTTCAGCTCGAACTGACCCTGATCCGCGAAATCGACCCCCTGGCCTTCGCAGAGGCCCTTCACGCTGTCTGTGACATAAATTTCCGCCGTATCCGCCTTGTCGCAAACCCGTGCCGACAATTGCACGGTCTGGCCGTAGAAATCGTCTTCTTCCTCAATCGCCTCGCCTGCATTCAGGCCGATGCGCACGTTGACCGGCAGGTTGGGATGGGAGGCATTGTGGCGGGCGAGATCACGTTGGATGCGGATCGTCGCCTTGACCGCCCGGGGGCCGTGATTGAACGACGCCATGATACCATCGCCGGTATGCTTGACCTCCTTGCCGCCATAGTGGGCCAGCGCACTCCGAACGATGGCATTGTGTGCCCGCACAACTTTCTGTGCGCCGTGGTCGCCCACTTCGGCTGTCATTTTCGTTGAACCGACCAGGTCAGTGAACATGATCACGACGATCCCGCCCTGTTGGGCCGCCATGGCGGCCTTGTCGTTCCAGGTCCGCATGACCCGAGGAAACTCGACAAAAGCCTCTTCATCATCAACCAGGAACAAGGTCATGGCCTTGGCACCCGCCTCGATCATGACCTTATTGCGCGGCTCGGTGGCGAACTCGTCAAATTTCGCCAACAGTACATCCACGCCTTCGGTCTTGGTACCCAGAGCCTCCAATGCGCCGCGGACCAGGGCGTGACGCTGCATGCCGCCCAGACCCAGATGGTCCGCAAAGGCGTGCCCGGAGCCGGCCAGGAACAGGTTGATGCCGAAGGTGTTGTGGGCATCCAGCTTGGTGATCTGATCCTTGATCGCGCTGATGGCCCCCTCGAGAAACCGGATCATGGTCAGACGATTGTCGTGGCTGACCTGGGAAGTCTCCTCATCGCCGAAGCCGGACGGGCTGAAATCGGGTTCTTCGTCATCCGCCGCTTCGGTTTCCAGATCCGCTTTCAGCTCTTCGGCCTGCTCGGCCAGGGTTGGTGCCTTGCCGGGGTCAGGGTAGTGCTGTTCCGAGGTGTTTTCGGACGCTTGAGGCCGAGCCGGGGCCGCGTCAATCCGAGCGGTCTGACGGCTACGGATTAGGGCGGATCGAACGAAATAGGCAATGACGATCAGTGCAAATCCGCCGGCGACAATAAGGCCTACGCGCAAGAGATTGGCATCGATCGGCCCACCACCGGCCCCCTCGCCAAACAAGGCCATACCGCCAAATCCAAGTAGACCGACGAGGACACCGCCGACCAGCAGCAGGGCCGAAAACTTGGCGGTCGACAGGCCCTCTTCCGGATTTTCCGCCGGGGGCTGGCCAGGGGCCGTCCCGCCATATCCATCAACGATTGCCTCCGTCTGACCCTCTGCACTGATGGAGGCGACATCCCCGTCCTGCGCCGGACGACCGCCTCCACCGGCAGCGCCGCCGCGCTTGACCGCCTGGCGCCGGTCGGCCTTTGGTGAAATCCAGGCCAGACTTTCCAGGGCCTTGCCCGACCGCGCACTGTAGGTCACTTCCATGACCCGGATGCCGCCATAGTTATCGGAAGCGTCAAGTTCCTGGGCGCGCGCCATGGCAGCGCCGCGTTCGGTCAGAGGGAAACGTTCGACCAGCCCCCATCGTTCACCGCGCCGACCATAGATATCCAGCGACTCGCGCCCGGTCGGACCGGCGGCACCGGCCTTTTGCTTTTGTTGGAGAAGCTGATCCAGGGTCGAAGGGTTTTCCATGACGTCAGAGGCTCTTCAATGATCCGGCGACCGGCTATTCGGAACGCCCGTTTCAAATCAGGTGGTCATCTTCCGCCTGCTAACCAAGAAAAGAAAGGCTTATGCAGCACTTCACCTCTCCTTACCGAGGCAGGCTGATGGCATCCTGACAGAACCCACCCTGGTCGGAGGCGACGGTCTTGACTATACAGGATCACTTCCAACGCCAGAGCGATGCAATTCACCAACATGGATAAGGTCCGGATCAGGGCAAGGGCGACCGAGCTGGGTTTCCAGGCCTGCGGCTTTGCCGAAGCCTTCTCGACACCGGAAACCCGCCAGGCACTTCGCCAGTTTCTGAAACAAGGCCACCAGGGCGGCATGGACTGGATGGCCGAAACAGAAACCCGGCGCGCCGATCCCAAAAAACTCTGGCCCGATGCCCGCTCGGCCATCGTGCTCGCCCTGTCCTATGCCCCAAAGCAGAACCCGCAGGCCCGACTGGGCTGGCGGGATCGGGGCGTGATCAGCGTCTACGCCCAAGGTGCGGACTATCATGATCTGGTGAAAAAGCGCCTGAAGACCCTGGCCCGCGAGATCGTCGAGGCGACGGGAGAAGAAGTGAAGGTCTTCGTTGATACGGCCCCCCTGATGGAAAAACCGCTAGGGTCGCTCGCAGGGCTCGGCTGGCAAGGCAAACACACCAATCTGGTCAGCCGAAAGCTTGGCAACTGGTTCTTCATCGGCACGATTCTGACGACCCTCGACCTCCCCCCCGACCGGCCGGAACCCGATCACTGCGGCAGTTGTTCGGCCTGCCAGCAGGCCTGCCCGACCCATGCTCTCGACCGGGCTTATCAGATCGATGCTCGGGCCTGCATCAGCTACCTGACCATCGAACACAAGGGGCCGATCCCGGAAGACATGATGGCGGCCATGGGCAACAGGCTTTACGGCTGTGATGATTGCCTCGCGGCCTGCCCCTGGAACAAATTCACCGAACCCCACAAGGAACAAAAGTTTTTTCCCCGGGCCGAGAGCCAGGCTCCCCGGCTGGCCGATCTGGCGGGCCTGAGCGAAGCGGATTTCCGTAACCTGTTCTCCGGCTCGCCGGTCAAACGAACGGGCAGGGACCGATTCTTGCGTAACGTCGCCATAGCGGTGGGAAACTCCGCAGACCAGACCCTCGTCCCGACAGCCGAACGCCTTGCCGAAGACGAAAGCGCCCTGGTGGCGGAGGCCGGTCGTTGGGCGTTGCGGCGGCTGGGAATACGCGACGAGTGACCGACGGCTACAAGTTAAAACGGGTTTTTCTGGACAGAATTCGTCGATAGGCGTACAAACCGAGCGGGGCAATAAATTAGAAAGATGGAATATGCTACGGGGGAAAAAAGATTCCTGTGAGACGGTATCCATCGTCATCGCGGGCAGTGGGGGAACGGGCGCCGTCACCGCAGGCCAGTTGTTACTGGAAGCCGCCGGCAGGGCCGGTTGGTACGGCATCATGGCGCGTACGGCAGGTCCTCAGATCCGCGGGGGCGAGTCAGCCGCTTTGGTTCGGTTGGGCGAGTCAGAGGTTGAAGCGCTGGATGATGCTTTCGACATCTTCATCGCCTTCGATTGGGAAAACGTTGATCGCTTCGCCGCCGAAATCCCCCTGAAAGCCGACACTCTGGTCCTGGCGGACCCGGCAATGGGTGAACCACCGTCGATGATCGGACAAGCGGGGGCGAAGGTGACTCCCGTCCCCTTCGGCGAAATCGCCAAAGGCATACCGAATGGCCGGGCTAACACCATCGCACTCGGGATCCTCTCGGACCTGCTCGGCATTCCGGTCCAGCACCTGACGGCGGCCATGGCGGAAAAACTGGGTTCCAAAGGGGGGGCTGCGATTGTCGCCGGGGAAGCCGGTATCCTGGAAGGCCAAAAGCTGGCAGCCGGTATGGATTGCGAGCGCCATACCTCATCGACCGGCGGGGAGGCCCAACTGACGCCCCCCTGGAACGTCAGCGGCAATGAGCTTTCCGGTCTCGGTGCCTTGAAAGGCGGCATCCGTTTCTCGGCGGCCTATCCGATTACCCCCGCCACCGAAATCCTCGAATGGTTGGCACCACGGCTGGAAAAGCTGGGTGGCGCTTTGGTCCAGGCGGAAGACGAATTGGCCTCGATCAACATGATCCTGGGCTCCAGCTTTGGCGGCAAGCCCTCGATCACCGCGACCTCGGGGCCGGGCCTGGCTTTGATGACGGAAAGCCTGGGCCTTGGCGTCGCGGCGGAACTGCCCATCGTCATTGCCAACGTCATGCGCGGCGGTCCGTCCACCGGCATTCCGACCAAGTCCGAACAATCGGATCTGGAAATCGCGCTTTATGGCCTTCACGGTGATGCGCCACACCTTGTCACCGCCGCCCATTCGGTCAGCGACTGTCTGGGCACCATGCAATGGTCCGTGCATCTGGCCGAGAAGCTGCAGTGCCCGGTGATCGTGCTGACCGACCAGTTCCTGGGGCAGACGCGCGCGGTGATCCCCGCGCCTGCCGACCTGCCCTTCACGGCGGAACGCAAACTGGCGAGCGCGGAAGACCGGGCCGACGGCTATAACCGATATGCCGTGACCGAGGACGGAATCTCGCCAATGTCCCTGCCCGGTATGCCGGACGGGGAATACGTGGCGGATGGACTGGAACACAACAGCCACGGCACGCCCTCGACCAAGGCCGACGACCACCAGGTCCAACTCGCCAAGCGTCTTCGGAAACTGGACGGCTTTGACCCAGGCGATTTTTGGGCCGAGACAACCGGCGAGGGGCCAATCGCAATCCTGACCTGGGGGTCCGCCACGGGGGCCTGCCGCGAAGCGCAGAACCGCTTCGGGGCTGATCGCTGTCGGCTGATATCACCCCGCCTGCTCAGCCCGGCGCAACCGGACCGCATGGCCGCACTCCTGGCCGGTGTCGAACGCGTCCTGGTGGTCGAGCAGACCCATTCGGGCCAGTTCCACCGCTATCTCCGGGCGCATTACGAGTTGCCGGTAATTGTTGATCTGTTGAACCAGCCTGGGCCTTTGCCCATCCGCCCGGGAGAGGTTCTGGCCAGGCTGACAACCCTGGACAACCTGAAGGAGGCAAGCTGATGGATACCCATGCCGAACAGAACAAGCCTCTGACCGTGAAGGACTACAAGTCCGACACCAAGCCTGTCTGGTGCCCCGGGTGCGGAGATTTTTCGGTCCTGCAATCGATCCTGCGCGCCCTCGCAACGCTCCAGTTAAAGCGCGAAGACGTCTCCATCGTCTCCGGCATCGGTTGTTCGTCACGCATCCCGGCCTATACGTCGGTCTATGGCTTTCACGGCGTACACGGACGAGCTCTCGCCATCGCCAGCGGCCTGAAACTGGCGCGGCCCGACCAGACCGTGATCGCCGCCGGAGGCGACGGTGATGGCTTTTCCATTGGCGGCAATCATTTCATCCATGCCTGTCGGCGCAATGTCGATATCACCTATGTGGTCATGGACAATCAGGTCTACGGCATGACCAAGGGTCAGGCCTCGCCGACCACGGGGTCCAAGTGGGAGGGCTCCAAACTGACGCCGCACGGCAGTGGTGTCGAGCCGTTCAAGCCCCTGGATCTGGCCTTCGCGGCGGGCTGTAACTTTATCGCGCGCGGTCATGCGGGCGATCCCAATGGTGCCGCCGAGATGATCCTGGCGGGTATCTGCCACCCCGGCTTCTCGCTGATCCATATTCTCAGCCCCTGCATCACCTTCCGGCCCGAGGAAAAGGAATGGAAGAAGATCATCGGCAAGGACAAGGGATGGGGTGCCACCAATGACGTGGCCGAGGCGCACCGCCGCCTGATGTCGGATTCCGGTTTCGACGTCGGGATCTTTTATGCCGGTGACCGCCCGCCCTATCAGCCGCCGTTGGACACCAACACCACGATCGCGGACCTGGAAGCCGAGTTTCGTTTGGCCTAAATTTCCGGTCAGGAGCCACTCAGCCTAGAAGGGGCGGTCATGACCGACGTTATTTTCCGACAGACCCGAGGACTTCTCCTGGCCGGTGCCGTTGTCCTGGCTGGGCTTTTGGGCGTTCCGCATGCGGCACCCGTTTTAGCCCAGGGCCTGCCGCCTGCGTTCAGCGAGTTCAAGGACTGCCCGGACTGCCCGACCATGGTGATGCTGCCAGCAGGCGTCTTCGTCATGGGGGAAAACGGGCGCAATCAGCAGGAAATGCCCGCCCATCCGGTGACCATCCCGAAGCCTTTCGCCGTGGGCAAATTCGAGGTGACCTTCGATCAATGGGATGCCTGCCACGCTGCCGGAGGTTGCCGGATCAAGCCGCACGACCATAAGTGGGGACGGGGTTCCCGGCCGGTGATCAATATCACCTGGGACGAGGCGCAGGAATATGTCCGCTGGCTGAGCAGAGAAACAGGTGCCAACTACCGGCTGCTGTCCGATGCGGAATGGGAATACGCAGCCCGCGCCGGAACGACGACCGCCTTCTTCTGGGGTGATGACCCCGGCGCGAACCAGGCCAATTGCCGGGATTGCAAAAGTCCCTGGTCAAAAAAAGGCTCTGGCCCGGTGGGCTCTTTCGAGCCCAACCCCTGGGGCCTTTACGATATGCACGGGAATGTCTGGGAATGGATCGAGGATTGCTGGAACCCGAATCACATCGGTGCGCCGCGCGACGGCTCGGCCCGGGAAACCGGTGACTGCCGCCAGAAGGTGATCCGATCCGGTTCCTGGTACTATTTCTCCCGCAACGCCCGGTCAGCCTGGCGGTTCAAGAACGATGGCCGGGTCAAAAGTTACAACATCGGACTGCGGGTCGCGCGGGACTTTTAGAGCCTGATCGAAGAAATCCGAATCACCGGTGGTGATCCGGCTTTCTTCGTGAATCAGTCTCTATCAACGTTTTAGAGGGCGATTCACGCCTTATGCCGAGCCACAAAGTGGCTCGACTTAAGCCGATCGCGCTCTGGAGTGGTTTTCGACCCAAGTCAGATCACCCAAACGAAAAAAGGATGGACCAGCAGGTCCACCCTCTTCCTAGTCTCAGTTTTCAACCGATCACAATGCTGTGATCAATCCGCCGCCAGAACGCGGGGCTGTGATCAATCCGCCGCCAGAACGCGGGCAAGCTGACTGACCGCTTCCTGGTGACGTTCACTTTCGATCTGCGAGAAATTCCGTGCGAGTTCCAGGCACATCCGCTGGCGCGGTGTCAGACCCTGATCGCTCTCGGTATTGCCCAGCCCTTCGTAGAAGTAGCTGACGGGCACGCGAAGAACCTGAGCGATTTCATAGAGCCTGCCGGCCGAAATCCTGTTGATCCCCCGTTCGTATTTGTGGGCTTGCTGGTAAGTCACACCAATCATCTCGGCCATTTGCTGCTGGCTGAGACCCAACATAATTCGCCGTTCGCGAATTCGCATGCCCACGTGGCGGTCCGTATCGGTCGCGCGGGATACCGCCTTATCAGACTTGCTGTCCATTTCCTGTTCCTGGCTCAAAGCCATGCCTCCAAATTCGGTTGGAAAGTCCGCAGCGGGCACAGACCCGCAGCACCTCATCCCCTCTCAAAAAACTCAACAAGCTCAATAGCTTGAAGAGATTTCCCCTACTCCCAAGGCACGTCAACACAGGTTCGGATATACCGCTTTGGTCATTTCCGGCCCCGCGACCATCAAAAGCACCATTGTATGAAGACGACCCTGGCGTTCGCTGGTTAAGCCCGAACCAAAATGTCTTCAAGTTTTGAACGTTGCCAAGCAAACCCAACAATGCCCGACCGTTCTTATAGCCTTTAACATAGATCAAAGACGGACTTCTGACCAGTCAGACTCATGGGTGTAAAACAACCGGACTAAGTCAACGTCACGGTGATTTACGCCCGTTTTTCTGTTCCGTTAGGACAAAGCCGTCCAGCGCACACTGGGTTATGGGGATTTTTTATCAGACGTCAAGGCGTTGAGCTGCTGTTCCATTTCCTGGAGCTTGCCGCGCAGATCATCAATCGTCTGGTTCGCCGCCGGTTCCTGAGCGCTGTCAGGAGCGGGTGCGGCACCGCCACCAGGGGACGATGCGGGGGGCATTTCTCCGCCGCCGAGTGGGCCCTGAAAAGGCCCGTTCGGGTCATTGGCGAAAGGCGACCACATCTTCATCGCACGTTCGAACATGGCGACATTCTGGCGGTTCATTTCTTCCAATTGACCGAAGGGGTTCAGGCCCCGGTAGGCATCCTGCACATATTCGCGCATCTGCTCCTGATTTTTCGCGAAAGCCTGCATGGATTGTTCGAGGTAATTCGGTACAACGCCCTGCAGGCTATCTCCGTAGAAGCTGATCAGGTGGCGCAGGAAGCTGATCGGCAGCAGGTTTTGCCCCTTGGCTTCTTCTTCCACGATGATGTGCGTCAGGACCTGGCGGGTTATGTCGTCGCCGGACTTCGCATCAAACACGACGAAGTCCGTTCCGTCTTTCACCATCTGGGCCAAGTGATCCAGGGTGACGTAGCTACTGGTCGCCGTGTTGTAGAGCCGCCGGTTGGCGTACTTCTTAATGGTTACAACCGGCTTGTCTTCCGCCTGATCCGTCATGAAACGGCCTTTCCGTAAATCGGCAGCCCGAAGCGGCTGCACATTCTCGCATGTCTTCGGTTGGACGCCACGGGGGCGATCCTTCCTCGACACCGCTGCGCTGTTACAATTGCGCTGTTACAAGTTAAACCCTCCGCGCGCGGCTCTCGCAATGCAAAAAACACCTTCGCCTTATTGGTTTTTTGCGCAGCATGCCGATTCCGCAGCCTTAAAAGCACCGAGTGACATCGCCCGGGCCAGCAGTAAACGGCAATTTGAATGACAGGGTGATGCGACTGGATGATGCCACTGGGAAAGCCACTGGGAGATACGTCTGGTTTCCGCCTTACCATGGCCCTAAGCTAGCCACGGTTCTCCGGTGGGGGCAGGAGACCGGAGCGGCAGAGAATGGAGCCACGACAGACACCCGACCTCCCGCGATGAGAACCCTCAAGCGATGAGAAACATGTATGTCGAACGACCCGGAACTGGACGACATCGCGAGGAAATTCCTCGCCGCCTGGCAAAACCAGATGAGTTCCATGGCCGAGGACGCGGCGACAACCGATCTGATCGAACGGTCAATGGCACTGGCGGAGGCCAACGTGCAGGCCTTTGCCGCAGCGGCGAATGCGTCAACGCATGACGGAAGCGGGTCCCCTGCGCCAGCCGGCTCTGGGGCCAAGGCCTCTGGCTCTGCACATGATGATGCAGACGATCGCCTGGACGGGCTCACGCGCCGCCTCGACCGGCTGGAAAGGCGACTTCTCGACCTTGAACAGCAGCTTTGCGCAAAATCTGCGGATGGAAGCAGCGACTGAAGAGACCAAGTCCCTTTTGGCGCAGGTCAGCGATCGGGAGGCCTTCACCGAGGCCCTGGATCGGGAGGCCCTCAGGCAGGTCTCCCAATTCCTGGACGGTGTCCTGCTCTATCAATCCGCGAAGCGAATTCGTTCCCGGGCTCAGGCACCGGACCTGGCCTGGCAGGAAGGCACCAGCCGCCTTTGGGATTATGGAAACCTGAAAAGCGGACCGAAAAGCCGCCGCGACAGGCCCTCCGGGCGGGCAATCATCCTCATCCCCTCCCTGATCAACCGTGCCTATATCCTGGATCTCCATCGACGCCGATCCCTGGCCCGTTATCTGACATCAAAGGGCTTTCGGATTTTCCTGATGGATTGGGACCGCCCCGGAAAGACGGAAGCCGACTTTGGCCTGACCGATTACATCGATGGTCGGTTGCAGAGCGCCTTTGAGGCGGTGCGGCGGATCAGTGGCGATTCCAAGCCAGGGGTGATCGGCTACTGCATGGGGGGGCTCCTGGCCCTGGCCCTGGCGACGGCCCGCCCCGGAGACGTCGGAGCCCTGGCCCTGTTGGCAACGCCCTGGGACTTTGCCGCCGACGCGGACCAACGCCGCCGCCACCTCTCCGCCCTGATGCCCAGCCTGGATCGATTGACGGATGCTCTGGGGCTGCTGCCGGTCGAAGTGCTGCAGAGCCTCTTTGCCAGCCTCGATCCTTTCTATGCGGTCCGCAAGTTCCAGGCCTTTGCGAGAGCCCGCCCAACCTCCCGGGGCACCAAGGAATTCCTGGCCCTGGAGGACTGGCTGAATGACGGTGTCCCCTTGAGCCGACCGGTCATGCGGGAGTGCTTTCACGGATGGTATCTGGACAACGACCCCTTGAGATTGAACTGGAAAGTGGCAGGGCAGACCGTGGACCCGGCCCGTTACACGGGCCCCAGTTTGGTCCTGGTGCCGGATGCGGATCGCATCGTCTGCCCGGCCTCGGCGCTGGCTCTTGGACCGAAACTACCGAACGGGCGGATGCGCACGGTGCGTGCGGGCCACATCGGGATGATCGCCGGAAGCGGGGCCGGGCGGCGCGTCTATGCGCCGCTCGCCCGCTGGCTCAAGACAACCCTCAGCGCCCATTGACACGCCCCATGAAGCCCCGCCCGTTTGGCTAGGTACCGGCCTCCCTCAAGCGGTCTTGACGGGTCCGGCCGCAATGTCGATAAACCGGCCAAAAGCCGGATGCGGCCGGATGCGGTGAGAGAAGTCCAGAGGATCAGCTGAGGGGGAAGCCATGAGCCAATTCAAAACCATCGATGACCTGGAGGTTACCGGCAAGCGGGTCCTTCTCCGGGCCGATCTGAATGTGCCGATGAAAGACGGCACCGTCACCGATACGACGCGCATCGACCGCACGCTGCCAACCATCCGGGAGCTTAGCGAAAAGGGTGCCGTCGTCATTGTCACCAGCCACCTGGGTCGTCCCAAAGGTGAGGTAAAGCCGGAATTCACGCTGCAGCCCGTGGCAGCCGCACTGGGTAAAGCCCTTGGCAGGGATGTCCCCTTCGCCACGGACACCATCGGCGCTTCCGCGCGGGCTGTTGTCGATGCAGCGAAGTCCGGCGATGTGGTGATGCTGGAAAACCTGCGTTTCCATGCCGAGGAAGAAAAGAACGATGACGGGTTCGCAGCCGCCCTGGCGGCCCTCGGCGACATCTATGTCTCGGACGCCTTTTCCTGTTCCCACCGTGCCCATGCCTCGACAGAGGCCATCGCGAAGATCCTGCCTGCAGCCGCCGGGCGTCTGATGCAGGCGGAACTGGATGCGCTCACAGCCGCACTGGAAGCCCCGGAACACCCCGTGGCCGCGGTCGTCGGGGGGGCCAAGGTCTCCACCAAGATGGAAGTGTTGGGGAACCTGATCGCCAAGGTCGATGTGGTGATCATCGGCGGGGGAATGGCCAATACCTTCCTGTTTGCCAAGGGATTGGACGTCGGCAAATCGCTCTGTGAAAAAGACATGGCCGATGCCGCCCTGAAGATTCTGGCGGATGCGACCAGCCGGGGCTGCAAGGTGCTGCTGCCCGTCGACGCCGTGGTGGCGGGCGAGTTCGCCGAAGGTGCCGCCAATGCCACAGTTGCCGCCGATGCCATCCCCGCCGACCAGATGATGCTGGACGTGGGCCCGGCCAGCGTTGAAACGGTGACGGAGGCCTTGAAAGACTGCAAGACGCTGCTTTGGAATGGCCCCTTTGGTGCTTTCGAGATCAAGCCTTTCGATGCCGGGACCAATGCCGTGGCCAGGGCCGCGGCAGATCTCACCGAAGCGGGCGGCCTGCTGAGTGTCGCCGGCGGCGGTGACACGGTGGCCGCCCTTTCCAATGCGGGTGTGTCCGATCGCTTCAGCTATGTCTCGACGGCGGGTGGTGCCTTCCTCGAGTGGATGGAAGGCAAGGTTCTGCCTGGAGTTGCGGTTCTCAAGAAGTAACCTCAACGATGGATTGCAGACGCATCGTCTCTCCGCTTGATCCAACAGGCTTGCGATCACCTTGATCTGACTGTATGGTATTCATTGGCTATAGCCATAATCTGGGCTCGGCGAGTGCCTGAAGCACGACGATGCCGACCCGTGATTTGCTACAGCCCCCTTGGTTCGGTGGTTTGTCCCGGCAGAAGGCCTGGGCAACGAGTCATTGGAGTGGAGATCATGAGCCAGAATAGCAATCGATCGGAACAAGACCTCTTAAGTGGTGTTGCCGGTGCAGAAGCGGCCCTGTCGCTGACGCGTGAAGCTGCTGAACTGCAGCGTGAAGCCGTCCTCGAACTGAAGCGGAAAGCGGCGGAAGCCGTGCGTCAGGAACGGGAAAAAGCGGCTGCCGCCAAAGAACAGCAGGATGCTCAGAACGAAGACAAAGGCGACGAGCCCCTTCCGGGTCAGTCGTCTGAAGTCAATAGCGGCCTTGCCGGTGAAAAGCCGGAAAAGACCGACGTTCCGGGTGGCACCTATCTTGACCTGAGCGCCTGAGCAGACCCCAGATTGGTCGTCGGTCTTTCTGCATGCGCGCATTGTTATGCGCTGCGAAGGCAACGACCAGGGCCTTGGCCGTCAGCAAGTAAGGTTGAATTCGATAGACCGCGCACCGGGCCTTTGCCCGGCGCGGTTTTCTGCGTGCGCGTTCCGAACATGGTTAACTGTCGCCGATCAAGCGACGATTCACCCGCCGGCATTCAAATTCAGGTTGGCGGCATCCAAGCGCCCCATGGCCAGGAGCAGTTCATAGACGGCAGAAATCTCGTCATAGGCGGCTGAGGTATAGTTGATCTGGGCGTTGAAGATCTCGTTCTCGGCATCCAGCACATTAACCACGGTCTCGCGACCGGCTTCCCGCAATTTCCGGCGGGAGGTGAAGAGTTCTGATGCGATGTTGACGGCGTTTTCCTGAACCTGAAGCCGGGCACGGGCCGTCAGAAGGGCCTGCCAGCCGATACGCACCTGCTCTTCCACCCTGGACCGCACAAAGTCGTGATTGTCTTTCGCAGCCCGGTAATCAAAGGTCGCCCGCTCCACCTGGGCCTTGGTCTCGAAGCCGTTGAACAGGTCCCAGGTGGATTGAACAAGCACGGAGTAATCCCGGCGTGTCCCGATGGTCCCGTCCGAGTTCTTCTCGTAGTTCGCTGATGCCACCACATCCACCTGCGGTGAATAGCCCGCCAAAGACTGCCAGCGGGTCGCCCGCGTGGCCTCGATGGTGGCCTGGGAGTTCGCAACCGCCGGGTTGTTCTTCAAGGCCAGTTGAATAGCATCTCGGAGCTGGGTGGGGATCAAATGTGTCGGTAAGGGCGGGTCGGTCATTTGCGCGACGTCCGGACGGCGCCCGAAGACCTGGAAATACCGGGTCAAGGCATCTTCAGCCGCCCCTTCAAACTCGATCCGCCTCTCAATCGCCGTCTGCAACCGGGACTTGGCCTGGATCACATCCACCGCCACACCGGAACCCCGGCTGACCCGCTCGTCTTCCAAGTCAAGTTGCAGTTGGATGGTCGCCTCGTTGGCCTTCGCCAGTTCCACCAACCGCATTTGGCGCAGCACATCGACATAGGCCTGAACACCGTCAAACAGGGTCGCCTGCCGGGTGCCGGCCAACTGGCTTCGGGCGACCTCGGTGTTGAAACGGGCGGCCCGAACGGAAGAAGCGGTTGAAAAGCCGTTGAAGATATTCTGTGTAACCGACAGCCCTGCCGTCACGGGCGAGCGCTGGGACGGGTCGCCAACCGTCCGGCTCGGCGTCTCGATCCGCTCGATCCCCCAGTCGCCGGTAACACTGACCCTGGGCCAATACCCGGAAAGTTCCCGGTCCACATCCGACCGCGACCCCAGCAGATCCTTCTCGGCACTGCGGATCTGGGGATGGGTGGTCCAAAGATCACCAAGCGCGTCGAACAGACCTTCCGCTGTCGCCGCGCCCGGCCACCAGCCCAATGCGAGGCAGAGCCCGAGGGTTGGAGCGAACTGGGCCGCGCGGCGCGGCTGTTCGCGCCGACAGATCGGCTTCTCGCGGTGTCGACGGTCAATCAAACGCACACTCGCCTGCCATGGTTAACAAACAGGTCACCCACTATTTCTAGTCTATACCACAGGATTTGGACTTCTTTAGCCTTTGACGCTAGAAATATTGTGTCTTTGTTGGGTAGAATTGGATTCTTTTTGATCATGCCGATTCGTTTCCAGACGGAAACCAGTCTGCGGCATCGGGGTTAAAGCCCTGTTAACCATGCAGGGGCTAGAGTGGCCGACGGAAAAGCGCAGTAACGCAATGACGGTTCGGGATCACTGGATGCGACGCTTCATCACCCTGGCGGCAATGATTTCGATCATGTCCGGGCTAGGCCTGACCATGATCGTGCTTGATGCCATGGACCGTGGCCAATGGCCGGATGCCATGAACCGTGGCCAATGGCCGGATGCCATGAACCGTGGCCAATGGCCGGATGCTGAAGCGGTCAGAGGGCAAACCGCCGTCCGGCTCGATCTATCCCGAATTCCGCTTCGCAAAAGCCCTGCCGCACCGCCGAAAGCCCCGACTTTCGGCAGGTCCGTTCAAACAGCGGCTTTGGGGATCCCGACCGATTTTGAACTGGATCGGGTCATTGCCGGAGAAAGCGCCCAGGCTGAACTATCGCCTCGAACGCTCACCCCAATTGAAGACATAAAGGCAAAACCAAGTCCCGCCCCGGTCGAAGCGAGTCCCGTCCAGGCGGGCACCCCTTCCATCGCGGTCACGAAAGTCCGTCTCGGCGATCTTCGGGATCGCGGTCTTCTGGTCATCGACGTGGAAGGCGAGCCGGTATTCGAACACCGGATGGAAGAAGACAATCGAACCCTTGTTGTTGCCCTTGAAGGCGCAAAAGCCGCTTTCGATGCCGGGGCCGTCAACAAGAGCCGACTGGTCGAGATGTTCCAGACCAAGGACACGCCGGGCGGGCTGGAGCTTAGGCTGGCCTCGCTCGGCCAGTTGGAGGTGCTCGGCGCGGCCTATCTGCCCGCTTCGACCAGCCGCGGTCCGCGTCTTGCGGTCGAATTCAGGGGTGACGGCACGACGGCGGAAGGTGAACCGATGCCGGACAATGAGGCGATCCGCCTCTATCAGGACCTGGATGGCCGCGCGGTCTTTGTTGCCAACGAGAAAGAGACCGTCATCGGCTCCAACAGCCTGTAGCCTTAAACAGGCCTGATCTCTCAAACAGGGATGTTATCGATCAGCCGGGCACGCCCCAGCTTGGCGGCACCAAGCGCGCGGCCCGGACGCCCCGACCCCGGCCCTTCCCAGGGATCCAACGTCTCCGCATCCCGCACCGTCAGGTAGTCAACGCTGGAGAACCCCGCCGCCAGCAGGCGATCCGCACCGGCAGCAGCTGCGACCTCCGGTGGCTCCCCCGCGAGAACGGCCTGGGCAAGGGCTTTGAGCTCCCGGTTCAGACAGGGTGCCGCTTCGCGCTCAGATCCAGAGAGGTAGGCATTGCGAGATGACAGGGCGAGCCCATCGGCCTCACGCCGCGTCTCAACGCCCTGGATGGTGACCGGAATATTCAGATCAGCCACGAAGCGCTTGATGACCTGGAGCTGTTGGAAATCCTTTTCGCCAAACAAGGCCAGATCCGGCAGCGCCTGAAGCAGCAGCTTGGTCACGACGGTTGCGACCCCGTCAAAAAAGCCGGGCCGAAAGGCACCTTCCAGGATATCTCCCAGCGCGCCGAGCGAGACCTTGGTCTGAAAACCCGTTGCATACATTTCCGTCACATCGGGCGCGAAGACCAGGTCGCAGCCAACCCCGTCCAGCTTGGCGAAATCACCTGCTTCGTCTCGCGGATAGACGCCGAAATCCTCGCCTTCACCGAACTGCTTCGGATTGACAAAGATCGTCGCAACCACCCTGCCGGCCACCTTCTTGGCCGCGCGGACCAGGTCCAGATGGCCTTCGTGCAGCGCGCCCATGGTGGGAACGAGGGCGATCCGATCCCCGCTGGCCCGCCAGGCCGCCACTTGGGCTCGCAAGTCTTCGACGGTACGGACGACGGCGGGCATTCAGCCCTCCTGCTTCTTGATGCCGAAGCAATGCTCCGGTCCGGGAAAGCGCCGGGCACGGACATCCTCGGCATAGGCCTGACCGGCCTCGCGGATGCCCCTGCCGAGCTCGGAATAGCGTTTGACGAATTTCGGCGTGAAGTCGGAAAACAGGCCGACCAGATCCTCGGTGACCAGAATCTGCCCGTCACAGGCAGGGGAAGCGCCAATGCCGATGGTCGGGGCCTGGACCGATTCGGTGATCCGCCGAGCGACGGGCTCCACCGTTCCTTCGACCACGATGGCGAAGGCACCTGCCTCATCGATGGCTTTTGCGTCGGCAACGATTCTTTCAGCCGACTCGTCATCCTTGCCCTGGGCCCGGAAGCCGCCTGCCGTGTTGACCGACTGTGGCATCAGCCCGACGTGCCCCAGGACCGGAATGCCGCGGCTGGACAGGAAGGCCACGGTCTCGGCCATCTCGACACCCCCCTCCAGCTTGATGCCGGCGCAGCGCACTTCCTTCATGACGCGGGCAGCGTTGCGAAAGGCCTGTTCCTTGCTCTCCTGATAGGTACCGAAGGGCATATCAACGATCACGCAGGCCTGTTCGGAACCCCGCATGACCGCCTGGCCATGGGCGATCATCATGTCGAGCGAGACACCGACCGTGCTGTCGAGGCCATAGATCACCATTCCCAGTGAATCGCCCACCAGCAGGAAGTCGCAGGATTCGTCCAGCAGCTTGGCGGTCAGCGAGGTATAGGCCGTGAGCGAGACGATTGGCGTGCCGCCCTTCATGGCCTTGATGGCGGGCGGCATCATCCGCCGTTTGGTGCTGACAACGGTGGTCATGACCGGGTCTCCTTCTCCGGGGTGATCGTTTCTTGTCTTTGCTCTGGGGGGTTCTTTTGCTCTGGCAGGGCTGGTGCGGTCTGATCCTCGTCGTCGAACAGAATCCGGTTGGCAGCCCCGTCCAGGTCGTCGAACTGCCCGGATTTCAGTGCCCAGAGGAAGGCAGCAAGACCCACAAGGCCAAGGCCGAGGGCCACCGGAATGAGCACGAGCAGTGAATCCAAGGGATGTCCCCTTCTGAAAGCGAGAACCTGATCAGCGTCCGGCCTGAATCAAACTCTATTCAACAACTTAGAGGACGATCCAGAATCAAAAACAGAAGCACGAAGAAGCATTGTTTTCGTTGATCGTGCCCTAGAGCGCCGCAAGATAACCGAAAGCCATCAACCCTTAAAGGGCCTGCCCTGGTTCAACCGTACGGCGTTGGCAATGACGATGATCGACGAGGTGGACATGGCGATAGCCGCCAGCAGCGGTGTGACGTACCCCGTTACGGCAAGAGGAATGGTGATGACGTTATAGGCGAAGGCGAGGCCGAAGTTCTGCTTCACCAGGACATCCGCGCGCTTGGCGATACCGATGGCGTCCAGGACCGGTCGCAGCTTGTTGCCCTGGAAGACGAGGTCGGCGGCGGTCTGGCTGACATCCACCGCACTGGAAGGCGACATGGAAACGCTCGCCCGCGCAAGGGCCGGGGCATCGTTCAAGCCGTCTCCGATCATCATGACCGATCCGGCCTCGGCCTCCAACCGATCAAGGGCCTCGCACTTCTGGCCCGGCGTCTGTTCCGCATGCCAGTCCGTCAGGCCGATTTCATCTGCTACGGCCTCGACAGCACCGCTCTGGTCACCGGACAGGAGCATCGGTGAATAGCCGTTGCGGCTGAGGGCGGCCATGACCTGTCCCGCATCCGCACGGGCCTTGTCGGCGAAGCGGAAGTGGTGGAAAGCCGCTTTCGCATCCCGATACCAGAGTTCCGGCCCCGGCTTCTCCGAGCCTCTATCGGCCTTCAAGACATCGTCCGGAACACCGACAAAGCTGGCCCGCCCCAGCCGTTCCGAACCGAGGGAGAGCCCCTGGCCCGGTTCTTCCGCCACATCGCCAGCAACGCCGGCACGGGGGGCGGCCTGGGCGAGTGCGCGGGCAAGGGGGTGTTTGCTGCTCCCGGCCAGACGTGCGGCCGCGGACAGGACTTCCCCATCGGGCTGCCCCAACAGTTCCAACCGGCCATCGGTGACCGTGCCGGTCTTGTCGAAGACGACCCGCTTGACCCTCGCCAAACGTTCCAGGGCGGTCGGCGACTTGACCAGGACACCCAGCTTCAGCAGCCGGGCCGAGGCAATGACCTGGACCACGGGCACGGCCAGGGCCAAGGCACAGGGGCAGGTGATGATCAGCACCGCGATGGCATTCATCAGGGCCTGTTGCCAGGTCACATCCATCAGGAAGAACCAACCGAGGAAGGTGCCGAGCGCCATCAGGTGGACCACCGGCGAATAGCCCTTGGCCACTCGATCTGCCAGGGCAACGTGGGCAGCGCGGCCCTGTTCGGCATTCTCCATCAGGCGGACGATTTCGGCGAGCAGCGTCCCCTCGCCCACGGCATCAACCCGGAGCGTCAGAGCCCGGGTGAGATTGAGCGTCCCGGCGAAGACCTGACCTCCGGGCTCAATGGCCTGGGGCAGGGTCTCGCCACTGATCAGGCTGGCGTCAATGTCGCTGACACCTTCGACAACGGTTCCGTCAACACTGACCCGCTCGCCGGCCGCCACCAGGACGGTCATACCGGATACCACCTCCTCCGGGGCGACGACACGGCGCGCACCGCTTTCATCCAGGATGGTCACGGCGGTGGCCGAAAGCCCGAGGAGCTGTTCGGCAGCGGATCGCGCGCGGCCACGGGCCCGGCGGTCCAGGTAGCGGCCGATCAGCAGGAAGAACAAAAGCGTAATGGCCGAGTCGAAATAGGCGTGGGGATTGCCGACCGCCGTTTCGTGCAGACTCATGGCACTGGCCAGAATGACGCCGAGCGAGATCGGCACGTCCATATTGACCCTGCGGGCCTTCAGCGCCCCAAGGGCCGATCGATAGAACGGCAGGCCCGCAACGGCAACGGCCGGCAGGGCGATCAGGGCCGAAATCCAGTGCAGCATGTCCCGAGTTGCAGGCCCCATACCCTGGCTGTGCCCGGCCCAGATCGAGACCGACAACAGCATGACGTTGGCAGCCGCAAAGCCTGCGATGGCCATGGCCCGCAGCAGGGCCTTTTCATCGCGGGTCTGTTCCTCGCCAAGCAGCCCCGGATCATAGGGCACCAGGCGGTAGCCCAGCTTCAGCACGGGCTCCAGAATGTCGTTGGCGGAGGTCTGGTCCGGTTCCCAGGTGACCGCGAGGCGGCGCGTGGTCATGTTGACCCGCCCCTCGACCAGACCCGGCTGGCGGGCGAGAACGGATTCGATCAACCAGACAC
Organism: Magnetovibrionaceae bacterium; assembly: GCA_049603795.1. GTDB lineage: Bacteria > Pseudomonadota > Alphaproteobacteria > Rhodospirillales > JBMYSY01 > JBMYSY01. The sequence continues at coordinate 83,383 of JBMYSY010000008.1, read as the reverse complement.
AGGCCGCGCAGTGGATGCCTTCGACGAAAAGGTGCAGGCGATGCCTGCCCTCCGGCGTTGTCTGCTGCAACCGTTCGGGCTGCAGGATGCCGAGCTCTTCGTCCGGCTTCAGGGCGGGAACATCGGCATCGATCGTGCGACGACGATAATAGGCGTCGAGGCCCAGGCCCTGGACCAGCGCATAAGCTCCGGCGCACCCCTGGCAACAGAAACCGGGTTGCGCATCCGCGCCGGATGGTATCGGGGAACCGCAGTGCCGGCAGCTCGCCTCGTCACCCGCATCCCCGCTTGCACCCGGTGCTGCCCTGGCCTCCGTGGTGTCGGGCATGGGTGTTACGGAATTTCTAACCGGCGGACGATGGCGAATTTGTCTTCGCCGCGGGTCGCCTGCATGCGGATTTCCCACTGCCCGGGCAGCGGAAAGGCATGTTCCGCCACATAGCGCCCGGCGTCGGTTTCCCGGAAGGTGATGTTGGCATCATGGCCCTTGTGGGTCGGTCGCAGGATCAAAGCCTCAACCGTGAGGCCAGAGACACCCGCATCCGAGACATCCAGGAACAGGGCCTGCAGGCGGGACGGATTGCCAACCGGTGCTGCCTGGAGATCGATATTCACCCGCCAGCCAAGCGCCGCCATGGCTTCCCGCTCGGCCAGGGTTTTATTGAATTCCGCACCCCTGCGATAATAATCGTCGTGAGTCAGGCCGGTGAAGGTGCTGGTGGCGAAGTAGATCATCAGTGCGTTGACCGCGATCACGACCACCATGCCGACCACATAAATGTAGGGATACCACCAGCCATCGGCGCGGCGCTTCGACCCAGCGGTTTCAGCCGTCTGAACGTTAACGGAAGCGGTCATGTCATCCCCCTTTACGGAACGGGCTCGAGAGAAACGGGCATCCCACCCCGGTTGATATGTCAGAGGTTATAGCCTCGGCGGCCTCCGAAGCCCAGCGATTTCGCCGGTTTTCGGAGGACCATCCTGGACGTGGGTCCGGCCGCGATCAGCGCCCCGGACCGACGAATACCGTATCCTGCTCGGCGATTTCGCCAGTCGCCTTGTCGCGCAGAACAAAGGTGATGTCTTCGGATTTCTCTTCCAGGGCGGCACGGTCTGCGCGGACGTAGATCTTGAAGGTCGCGACCTGGTCGGGCTTGGCCTGGAGCGTGACGGTGGGCACCGGCTTGTCCGCCACACCGATCACCGTCATGGTCGCCCCTTCAACGCCATCGAGCGTGAGCTCATAGGTCTTGGCTTCGCGTTCCATGTTCAGGATCTTGTAGGTGTAACCGTTGCGGATGGAGCCATCGGACAGGGTCACGAACAAGGGTGCACGGTCGCGCTGCATGTTGATTTCCAGGCGCGAACGCGTTGTCAATCCAGCCAGCATGACGGCGGTGATGATCCCCAGCACGACGAGGTACATAAAGGTCCGACGCCGGAAAAAGGTGAAGTGTTCCGGCTGCTTGCGCATGCGGCTTAGCTGGTTGTTCACCGAATCATAGGTGATCAAATTCCCCGGCAGGCCGAACTTCGGCATGATCGTGTTGCAGGCATCGATGCACAGACCACAGCCGATACAGGACATTTGGTTGCCTTGGCGAATATCGGTGCCGGTCGGGCAGACCTGGACACAAAGCCCGCAGTCCACACAATGACCCCGATGATCGAAGTCGGAGCCCTTACGGGCACCGCCGCGCGGCTCTCCGCGCCATTCCTCGTAGGTGACGACCAAGGTATCTTCATCGAACATGGCCCCCTGGAAACGGGGCCATGGGCACATGTAAATGCAGACCTGCTCCCGCGCCCAACCTGCCAGCAGGTAGGTCGTAAAGGTGAACAGGGCGATAAATCCGATCACAGCCTCGCTGGCCTGGAAGGTCACCAGTTCCATGAAGGCCGTCGGCGCATCGACGAAGTAGAAAATCCAGGCCCCGCCGGTCACCAGGGCGATCAACATCCAGATCGAGTGCTTGAGGACGCGCTTGTATACCTTGCTCAAGCTCATCGGCGCGGCGTCGAGCTTCAGCCGGGCGTTCCGGTCGCCCTCCACAAGGCGTTCCACCCAGATGTAAAGATCGGTCCAGACGGTCTGCGGACAGGTAAAGCCGCACCAGACACGACCGAGAAGCGCGGTCACGAAAAACAAACCAACAGCGCAGAAGGCCAGAATGCCAGTCAGATAGTAGACTTCCTGCGGCCAGATTTCGATGAAGAAGAAGTAGGCCCGACGCCCCGCGATATCGAGCAGGATGGCCTGATCCGGTGCATCCGCACCACGATCCCAACGGATCCAGGGGGCGATATAGTAGATGCCCAGGAGGATGCCCATCGCCCACCACTTCAGATTCCGAAACGTCCCGGAAATCCGACGGGACTGGATTTTGACGTGATCCGCATAGAGCTTTTGCTGCTGCGGCGGTTCAGTCGCTGGTTTCGTGGCGCTGTGCGTGTCAGGCATGGCTCTGGACCCCCATCCAAAAAAGCCGGTCGGGATCGGCCTAATGCGGCACCAATAACTGGCAGGAGCCGCTGACCCCGGTCGACGAAATCAAACCGGGCGTCCGCTATCGGCAGAGAGAACAGACTCTCGGCGGACGTCCTTCCCGGCGAAATGAAGGGGAGGCCGGGCTGGGCCCGTTTCCTCCCCCTTCAAACCGGGTCGCGGATGTATTAGACTTTTCTAAAGTGATCCGCAAGTCCGTTCTTTTCGCAATTGCGAAGTAATCTTAACAGCACGTCGTATCCATTCTCTTTGCAGAGAATCAACAGACGGCGGAGAGGCCCCGCCGTCTGTCTATCGGCTTACTGACCGCCGCCCAGGGAGTGGACGTAGATCGAAACCTGCTTGATGGAAACCGGGTCCAGACGACCAACCCAAGCCGGCATGGCGCCGTGCTGAGGGGAGGTGATCTGAGCCGTGATGGCTTCCTTGTCGCTGCCATACAGCCAGATGCTGTCGGTCAGGTTCGGCGCACCCAGATCCGGGCTGCCGGTACCGTCTTCCATGTGGCAGGCGGCGCAGTTTTCTTCAAAGACGACAGCGCCTTCGCCAGCGGCCGGCGAGCCGGACGACAGGCTGAGCACGTAATCCGCAACCGCCGCGATCTGCGCCGGCTCCAGGATTTCGTCCGTGCCGAAAGCCGGCATGTCGGACGTGCGGCTATCGTCGTTGCTGTTGCGGATGCCGTAGGTGACGGTGGTCTGGATGTCTTCCAGGGTACCGCCCCAGATCCAGGCATCGTCAGCCAGCACCGGGAAGATACCCTGGCCCTGACCGCCGGCACCGTGGCAAGGCGCGCAGTTTTCGTTAAAGATGGCCTTACCGCCAGCCATTGCGTAGTTCAGCAGTTCCGGATCTTGCGCGATCGCGGTGATCTCGCCTTGTTCAAATTTGCCGAGCCAAGCGCTCTTGGCTTCTTTTACGGCTGCCAGTTCCTCGCCCAATTGGGCGCGGGACGAGAAGCCGGCGATCCCACCCCAGTAGCTCGACAGCGTCGGCCATGAGGGATAGACCACCGTGTAGGCCAAAGCCCACACAATCGTGACGTAGAAGGTGTACAGCCACCACTTCGGCAGCGGCGTGTTCAACTCCTGAATACCGTCCCAGGCGTGACCCGTGGTATCGGTACCCGTCAAGGCGTCCTTTTCAACGTTCGCCATGACTTAAGTCCTCCAATCAATCGTCGTCCTTGAAAGGGATGTTCGCCTGCTCTTCGAACTTCTGCTTGTTCTTCGGCCGGAAAGCCCACCAGACGATGCCGCCGAATAAGATCATCAGCCACACCACCCAAAGCTGCCGGGCATAAGCATAAAGTTCTTCAAGACCCATGCGAAAAATCCCTTTCAGTTAGACGGAGTTCGCTCCTGATTACCGGTTCTGCAGGACGGCGGGATCGACGGTGGAGAAGTCCACCAGCGTGCCCAGCATCTGCAGATAAGCAATCAACGCATCAAGTTCGGTCACCCGGGACGGATCACCATCGAAATCACCGATGTTGGCTTTCGGGTACTCTGCAAGCAGAGCATCCACGTCACCATCGTCCCCGTTGGCCTGAGTTTTCAGGTGTTCCAGGGCATTGGCGATTTGGTCGTCGGTGTAGGGAACGCCGACAATCCGAAGCGTCGACAGGTGAGCCGCCGCATCATCAAAGTCGAGTTCCTTTTCCGCCATGAAGGCGTACGGCGGCATGATCGATTCCGGCACCACGGAGCGCGGGTCGATCATGTGAGCCACGTGCCATTCGTCCGAGTACTTGCCGCCCACGCGAGCCAGGTCGGGACCTGTCCGCTTGGAACCCCATTGGAAGGGGTGGTCGTACATGGACTCGGCCGCCAGGCTGTAGTGACCGTAGCGTTCTGCTTCATCCCGGAAAGGACGAACCTGCTGTGAGTGGCAGGTGTAGCAGCCTTCACGCACGTAGATGTTCCGGCCCGCCAACTCCAGCGGAGTGTAGGGACGGACGCCATCCACTTTCTCGATGGTCTGTTCCATGGTGTACAGAGGCACCAGTTGGACCAGGGCACCGATCGAGATGGTGACGATGATGGCGAGCGTCAGAACGATGACGTTCGTTTCAAAGATTTCATGTTTCATCTGTCATCCTCCTCGATCAGGAAGCAGCCGAAGCGTGCGGGACTTCTTCGAAGGCCTGCTCGTTACGGATGTCGCCCGCGATGGTCTTCAGAAGGTTGTAGACCATGATCAGCGAGCCCAGCACGAAGAGCACACCACCCAGCATACGGATCACGTAGTAGGGGTGCATGGCTTCAACCGTCTCGATGAACGAGTACTGCAGGAAGCCAAGGCTATCGTAGGCGCGCCACATCAGGCCCTGCATGATGCCCGAAATCCACATCGCGGTGATGTAGAGGACGATGCCGAGCGTGGCGATCCAGAAGTGCCAGGTCACCAAACGGAGCGAGTAAAGCCGTTCACGTTTCCACAGACGCGGGACGATGAAGTAGATCGCGCCGAAGGAAATGAAGGCCACCCAGCCGAGAGCACCGGAGTGCACGTGGCCGATGGTCCAGTCCGTGTAGTGGCTGAGCGAGTTGACCGCCTTGATGGACATGGCCGGACCTTCGAAGGTCGACATGCCGTAGAAGGCAACGGAGGTCACCATGAAACGCAGGACCGGGTCGGTGCGCAGCTTATGCCAGGCGCCGGCCAGCGTCATGATACCGTTGATCATCCCACCCCAGGACGGCATCCACAGCATGATCGAGAAGACCATACCCAGGGTCTGCGTCCAATCCGGAAGAGAGGTGTAGTGCAGGTGGTGCGGACCGGCCCAGATGTACAGGAAGATCAGGGTCCAGAAGTGCACGATCGACAGCCGGTAGGAGTAAACCGGACGCTCGGCCTGTTTCGGGATGATGTAGTACATCATGCCGAGGAAGCCGGCGGTCAGGAAGAAGCCCACCGCGTTGTGACCATACCACCACTGCGTCATCGCATCCTGGACACCGGCCCAGACGATGTAGCTCTTGGCACCCGTCAGGCTCACCGGAACCATCGCGTTGTTGCCGAGGTGAAGCACGGCGACCGTCACGATAAAGGCCAGGTAGAACCAGTTGGCGACGTAGATGTGACGCTCCTGGCGGATGAACAGCGTACCGGCGAAGACGACCAGATAGCAGACCCAGACAACGGTCAGCAGCAGGTCAACGTACCATTCCGGTTCAGCGTATTCCTTACCTTGGGTCACACCGAGCACGTAGCCCAGGGCCGCGATCACGATAACCGCTTGGAACCCGAAGAAAATGAAGTTCGCCAGAGCCGGACCGCCGAACAACGGCACCCGACAGGTGCGCTGAACAACGTACAGCGACGTCGCGAACATGATGTTACCGCCGAAGGCGAAAATAACGGCCGACGTGTGCACGGGGCGAAGCCGCCCGAACGTCGTCCACTCAAGGTCCAGGTTCAGAACCGGAAACGCCAGCTGTGCCGCAATGTAGACACCGGCAATAAAGCCAATCACGCCCCAGAAGGTAGCGGCGAGAACGAACTTTTTGACGACTTCTTCATTATAGGCAACGGGCGCTTGGTCTACCCCAGGAGCTGCTACCGCAGAGCTCATACCCATCTCCTGTCAGTTAACAGGCGGATGGCCAAGACGGCATGGAACCTTGCGTGGTTCATGTAGTCCCCCATTCGCCCCCAAAAAACCGCCCCCCTCGGGCGGCTTCCCATCAAGCAAACTGGAAAAGGCCCGGATCCCCAGGGTCCCGCGCCTTCATCTTCCAGTCTACGCTCATGCAGCCCATTTCTTTTCCCTTGGGCATGGACCGCAAACGCAAGCCACCCCAAGTATCCCCATGGGCACATGCCGGGAAAGTAATTCGACGGGCTGCAGATGTCAAATATCGCTTTTGGTCAATGAGAAGAAGGACTTAGGTGAATTGGAAGCATTCCAATTCAGCCGCTTGGAGCATGATATGTCATATGATTTTCAATGCCGATGTTGCGATGCAACAATCCAGATTGGTGATGCCCGAAGCCTATCCTTATCCCCTAACAGTCGAGACGGGCGAAAAATAACCCCAAAAAAAAGCCGAAAATTATCAATTGGCCTGAATCTACGAACTATTCGATTGGCAAGCTTGGCCTTTTCGCTCCTGATTCCTGTCGAAACGGCTCTCGCTCAGGACAAGAGCCGCCCAGAAGGACGGTCCACCCCGGAGGCGGCGAGCCAGGTCCGGGAAGATCAAAAAACCGTCGTTCAGTCCAAAGTCTGGATGGCCGTGACGGCCAATCCCCTGGCCAGCCAGGCTGCGGCGGATGTTCTGACCCGGGGCGGCAGCGCGGTGGATGCGGCGATCGCCGCCCAGATGGTCTTGAACGTGGTTGAGCCCCAATCCTCCGGCATCGGCGGTGGTGGTTTTCTCCTGCACTATGAAGCCCGGGGGAAGCGCGTCACCAGCTATGACGGGCGGGAGACCGCCCCCGCTGCCGCGACCCCGGAGCGGTTCCTGAAACCCGATGGACAGCCGATGGGCTTTTTTGAAGCCCTGGTCGGCGGGCGATCCGTCGGTGTACCGGGGCTGGTCGCCTTACTGGGCCTGGCCCATGCGGAACACGGGCAGCTGCCCTGGGCGGAGTTGTTCGAGCCCGCGATCCGGCTGGCGCGGGAGGGCTTTCGCGTCTCCCCTCGTCTGGCGGGCCTGATCGCCAGAGACAAGCATCTCGGCACCTTCGAGACGACGCGCGCGCTGTTCTATCATCCAGACGGAACACCCTTGAAACAGGGCCAGATCCTCAAAAACGAGACCCTGGCCCGGGTGTTTACCACCATCGCCGAACAGGGCCCCGGTGCCTTTTACACGGGCTGGATCGCCGAGGACATCGTCCGCCACGTCACATCGGCACGGCAGCAACCGGGCGACCTGACCTTGGACGACCTGGCCGCCTACAAGGCCACCAAGCGCGAGCCCGTCTGTGGATTCTATCGGGGGTCCAGGGTCTGCGGCATGGGGCCACCGTCTTCCGGGGCCACCACCGTGCTGCAGATCCTAGGCCTTTTGGAGGCCTTCCCGCCGGACGCCCTGAAGCCCGGCACACTGGGCCGCGCGCACCTGCTTTCCGAGGCTGGAAAACTCGCTTTCGCTGATCGGGGGGCCTATCTGGGCGATGCCGATTTCGTCGAGGTTCCCGTCGAAGAGATGCTGGCAAGGGACTATCTGGCAGACCGCAGCAAGCTGATTGATCCGACCAAAGCCATGGAAAAAGCGCGCCCCGGCCTTGACCAGGACCGGGCCGAGGCGGAGGTGCTGGCCCGCGGGCTTTCGACGACGCATCTCAGCATCGTGGATTCGGAGGGCAATGCCGTCGCCATGACCACATCGATTGAAAACGCTTTCGGCTCGCGTCTGGTCTCCAATGGCTTTCTTTTGAACAATCAGTTGACCGATTTCGCCTTCCGGCCACGGGACGATGCGGGGATTCTCCGGGCCAATGCGGTCGCTCCGAACAAGCGCCCCCGCAGCTCCATGGCACCAACCTTGGTCCTGGATGAGAAGGGAACCCTGATCGCCGCAACCGGATCACCGGGTGGGTCATCAATCATCGGCTATGTGGCGGGAAGCCTCAGCCTGATCCTGGATCACGGCTTTGATCCACAGGCCGCCGTCAATGCAGGCCATGTGGTCAACCGCAACGGTCCGACCGATCTGGAACAAGGAACAGAGGCCGAAGCCCTGCAGCCGGGGCTGGAGGCCCTGGGCCACAAAACCCGGGTGCGCCCCATGACCAGCGGCCTGCATATCATCCTGCACAGGGGCGGAATCCTCTCTGGCGGGGCCGATCCCCGCAGGGAAGGGCTGGCCATTGGCGGGGATTAGCCCTAAACCCCGCAGATGACTGATACCGGACAAACCGATCTTCCCGCCATCTTTCTGCATCCGGGCCGCGACAAACGCCTCGCCGCCGGCCACCCCTGGGCCTATGCCAACGAGGTCAAGATGTCCCCGGAAGCCAAGGCGATCCCGCCGGGCTCGCTCGTGCGTCTGCACCGGGTGGACGGCAAACCGCTCGGCATCGGCACCTTCAATGCCCATGCGCTGATCTGCTTCCGGCGCTTTGATGAAAGCCGGATGGTGGATGTGGAGCTGGTTCGTGAACGCCTTGTGATCGCCGCCGCCTGGCGGGACCGGCTGTTCGATCAGCCCTTTTACCGCCTGATCCATGGCGAGGCCGATGGCTTGCCGGGCCTCGTGATCGATCGGTTTGACGATGTCTTTGTCCTGCAATCGGGCACCAGGGGCATGGATGGCTTGACGCCTTTGGTGGTCGAGGCGCTGGTAGATGCCTTTTCCCCTCGCGCCATTGTCGCCCGGAATGATGGCCAGGGTCGGCGGACCGAACAGCTGGACAGCCGGGTCGAGATCCTGGCCGGGTCCATCGACGGCCCCCTTGGTCTCTCGGAAAATGCAATCCGCGCGACAGCCGATCCGCTGGGTGGTCAGAAAACCGGATGGTTCTTCGATCAAAGAGACAACCGCGCCTTTGCCGCCCGGCTGGTGCCCGACGGCGGTACCTTCCTGGATGCCTATTGCTATGGTGGCGGGTTCGGGCTCGCGGCCCTGGGGGCCGGTGCGGCAAAGGCTTGTTTCATCGATTCCTCCAAACCCGCCCTGGACCTGGTTCAGGCCTCCGTCGCGGCCAATGGCTTCACTGAGCGGGCGACCACCCGGTCGGGGGATGCCTTCGATGCCCTGGAATCGCTCAGTGCGGAAGGGACAAGTTTCGACGTCGTCTCCTGCGATCCCCCCGCTTTTGCGAAATCCAAAAAAGATGTCCCGGCGGCTCTCAAGGGCTACCGCAAGGTGGCGAGGCTCGGCGCGAAGCTGGTGAAACGGGGCGGCGCTCTGATCCTGAGTTCCTGCTCCCACCATGTGGACCTGGATAGCTTCCAACGGGAATGCGCCATCGGCCTGCGCCGCGCCGGTCGCAAAGGTCAGCTGCTGCGCACCGGCGGCGCGGCCCCCGACCACCCGGTCCTCGCCGACCTGCCGGAAAGCGCCTACCTGAAGTGCCTGGCGTTCCGCCTGGACTGAAACCGGCGCCCTTCCCTCTCCCCTTCTATCCGAAGGCCAGAAGTATTCTCCGACGGAATCTGTTCTCTGCTTGGACCCTCTTCAGTGGCCCTGATTGGAACTTCCGAGACCTTTTTCGAGCGCGGATTGACCACTGGGAACACAGATATGAAACGAGAGGACGGATTAGACCTCTCAGCTCATGTGGCGACTGCGCCCTCAGACCGGAGTGCCGAAGCACCTGCCTCTTCGTGAACCTCTATATACCCTGTGGTGCACTTGAATGCTCAGGCTGAATGACGCGGCGACCGAGTGAAATAGGCTGTCAGCGGAACTCCAGTCTCGGCATAAACTTAAACCAGCGGTTTTAAATTAGTAGCAGCCGTGCAATACTTAGGGATAAGAATCAAGGGATAGTTTCGACATGTTTTTTGAGCTTGCCCAATCAGCAACCCTGCTACTTTCCTTAGCGCTCATTTACGGATTCATCATAGGGCAGTGGCGCAAAGACGAACTCATATCAAAAGTTATTTCTGGGTGTATATTTGGTTTTATCTGTATTGTAGGGATGAATTTTTCTATTATACTTGATGCAGGCGTAATTTTTGATGCTCGGTCAGTGATTTTAACAATTTCCAGCGTATTTGGGGGTCCAATTGTTGGGATATTGTCCGCCCTTATTGCTGGAATCTACCGAGCATGGATAGGCGGCGGAGGGACAATTGTTGGTATCACGGTTATTATATGGGCAATGCTGGCCGGGTTAGGCTATCGATATTTAGTCGATATTGGTAAAATCAAAATGAGCGGGACCTCGCTCTTGGGTCTCGGGTTTATCAATCACATTGTTATTGTGGGGCTGTTCAGTTTCCTCCCCAGTCCGGTCATCGATTCAGTGTTCGAGAGCATAGCGCTACCCTTTATTTTCGCCTTTGCGCCCGGAACCGCATTATTGGGCCTAGTTTTTCAGGCCGTGCAAAATGAGATTCAAACGAAGAAAGATTTGGAGAATGCCATTGAAGCCCGCTCCAAAGCCTTGGAGAAAATCATTCACGTGCTCGGAGCAGCTTTGGAGAAACGAGATCCATACACCGCAGGCCACCAAGAAAACGTTGCTCGAATTGCAGGTCAGATCGGCAGAAAACTCGGCCTATCAAGTCAAAAAATCGAAGGATTAGAATTGGCTGCAGCCGTCCATGACGTCGGGAAAATACAAGTACCCTCCGAAATACTAGCAAAACCTACAAAACTCTCCAACTACGAGTTTGAAATTATCAAAACTCATTCCAGAGAAGGATCAGAACTACTTGAGGGAATTGATTTCGATTGGCCGATTGCGACCATCATTCGCCAACACCACGAACGTCTGGATGGAAGTGGATACCCCGATGGCCTGAAGGCAGATAACATTCTTCAAGAGGCGAAGATAATTGCTGTCGCAGACACCTTGGAGGCCATGGCAAGTCATCGGCCTTACAGAGCTGGACTCGGGATCGATGCTGCCCGTGCAGAACTCATAGCGGGACGTGGCACTAAATATGACCCTGCGGCAGTCGATGCCTGCCTGATGCTCATAAGTGAAGAGGCTATTAAAATTTGATTGGTTCTTCCGGGACCTAGAGCCCTTCGCGGCGACATGGCCATGATCGCTGCAGGCAACCGAATGGAAAGGGCCCCCACCGATAGACTGCCCGATCAGCTGCTTTTGCGTTTTTGGGAGGCTGTTCGGTGGTCCGGGAAATCCAGGGTCTCCGGCAGCTTGACGTTGGCCAGATCGGCGTAGTGCACTAACTCCGCGCGAGCCTCGTCCATTGTGATCGGCCATTCGAGACCCTGATCGTCCAGGGCATCCAGGTGATCGCGGATGGCGAGCGCGGCCACGTCCAGTTGCAGGCGTTCGGCAATCCGGGCATTCAGGTCCGCCGCCCAGGCGACGGCGACAATGCCCTTGGCGGATTTCGCCGCGAAAATCTTATCGACCATCTGCGGATCAAGGCTGGCCTTGAGGGCGGTGCAGGCCCGGACCAGCGGGCGGTCGCGACGCTCGATCGCATCGACAATGGCTTGGTTATCCAATTCGCCGGCGGTCTGCATCCGTTTGGCCTCTTCCAAAGCGGACTCTTCGCCGGCGTCTTCTTCCTTTGCGTCTTCTGTGATGCGCCGATCCATCACCGCCTTGACCTCGTCCACGGTCTCCGGCGGTAGATCGACGCGGGTCAGGAAGGATTGAAGCAGATCGTCGGCAACGATTTTGGCCAGCTTGACCGCCGTGCGGTTGGTCAGCTTCGGCCGCTTCACCAAAGGGGCGTGCCAGAGCGCGATATCCACGGACCGATCCACAATGGAATCCAGCGTGGACTCGCGGATCTGCGCATTCGGATTGGCCAGCAGGTCGGCGATGGCCTGAATATCGTCGGTGCCTGCGATGGCATCCGAGACCGGCTCGACGACCTCTTCGCGCTTGGAAATCGCGCTCAGGGCCCCCGCGATGGGATTATCGGCGATGATTTCCAGCAGGTCGTCGGTGGTCAGGACCGGCGAATAGCGCAAAACGGGCTCGGCCACCGTCAGGCTGCGGTCGCGGGCCAGCCTGTTGATCACATGGGGCGGTGCCCCGGCCACGTCTTTCAGGGCATCGGCCAGCATGGCGCGAACCTTGTCCGCCTGATCCTGCGCCAGGGCCTCCAGGGCCGTAAGAGTGGCCTCGCTCAACTGGTTCTGGGCATCGTCGGCCATATCCGGCACCAGGGCGGAGATCTTGCCGATCAGGCGGGACCGGACGCTCTCGTCGCCATCCTTGGTCAGCAGTTCGTCCGCTTTGTCCGGTGTTGTCGGATTGGCCGCCACAACGCGCCGGACCTCGGGCGCTGCATCGGCTGCTAGGTAGTAAAGAATCTCGGGCCGAACGTCCTGGCGCTCCGCCAGTTTGGCGCGAACTTCCGGATCGTCATGAGCAGCGAGGGCTTTCGATTCCTCGTAAGGGATCGGTTCATCGCCGCTCAGCGTTTTCAGGAGTTTCTTGAGCACGGCCTACCCCGCCAACCCCGAGACCAATTGGGCCATTTGGGCTTCTTCCAATGAATAGCCCCCGTCCTGCGCGGGTTGAACGATCTGTTCGGGGGGCAGACTGGCCATGTGGCTTTGAACCGGCACCGACAACTGCGCCGGTATTCCGCATTTCCAGCAGAAAGCGGCAATGGTCCGGCCATCGCCCGAATCAAACGCGGAACGGAGCTTGTCCATGGAATAACCGGTCCGGACCAGCATGGCGGCGACCACGAAAGCATGGTCGCTCGCGTGCAGGGCCTTCGCGATGACCTTGTTGTCCAATTTCTTCGCCTTGTGAAGGCGTTGGGCAACGGTCACGGGCGGTTCGACTTTCAGGAAGTCCGGGCGCTTGCCGCCGCCAGGTGCCCCTGCCGGGGCTGGAGCAGAAGCCGGGGCCTGCGGTCCCGCAGCGGCTGCCGGGGAGGCCGCGCGTTTGGGCAAAGGCAGGGCCTTGCCGCCGCCTTCGACCCGTGTCAGCACGGTCTTCTTCACGTTGGCGAGCGTCGATTCATCCAGGTCGGCCCTGGCGGTCAGCACATCCAACATGTTTTCGGCGACAAAGTGCGCGAGCTTCTGGGCTGCGGTATCCGGCAGCTTCGGCCGACCGACCATCGGTGCGTGCCAAAGTTCGATCTCCGGGGCTTTGTCGACCAGGTTGTCCAGCGTTTCTTCCCTGATTTGCGCACTGGGGTTGCCCAGCAGATCCGCGATGGCTTCCACATCGTCGGTCTCGACCACGGCATCCGAAACCAGCTCGCTGACCATGGACCGGCGCGAAATCGCCCCAACGGCCCCCTTGGGCGGGCCGGACCGGATGATGTCGATCAGGTCATCGTCGGTGAGAACTGGAGAATTTTCCAGAACCGGGCCGGAGACCGCGACTTCCGCATCCCGCGCCAGTTGCTGGATCACCTCGACCGGCGCGTCCGCGACGTCTTTCAGGGTTTCAGCCAGGATCTGCCGGACCGCCGTCACCTGGTCTTCCGCCAGTTGTTTCAGCGTCTGGTAGGCGGCTTGCCGGGATTTGTCGGTTTCATGGGCGGTCAGGCCCGGAGCCGCCGCCGCGATCTTGCGGGCCAACCCGGACCGGACCTCATCGGACTTGTCGGCAGCCAACTGCTGATCCGCCTGGTAAGGCAGGGCCTGGTTTCGCGCGGCCTCGAGACGGACCGCCGGGTCATTATCCTGAGAGAGAAAATAGAGCAATTCCGGCTTCAGGTCTTTGCGACCCGCCAATTGCCTGCGCACGCCCGCATCGGGGCTCTGGGCCAGGCTCTTCGCATCTTCGTAAGTGGCTTGCCGGGGGTCCATGGACACGGGCGCTGTCCTTCATTCGTCGGGGATCACTTGGGCGGGCACCGCCCTTCGGGCGGACTATTGCTTTTAATGCTTGTCCGTTGGCATCTCAACAGGTGTTCCGGGTGGCGGGGCCATAACGTAGCCGCCCTTGGACCCCTTCTTGATGGTATACATCGCTGCATCAGCGCGCAGCAGCAATTCTTCGATGTCCTCGTCAACCGCCGAATCATAGATCGCGACGCCAACCGAGATCCCCAGCGGAAAATCCGGATGTCCTGAATATTGCTTCAGAATATCACTCCGTTGGATCAGGTTTTCGGCCCGCTTCGGCACGACTTCTTCCGGGATGCCGTCCAGCCAGACGGCGAATTCGTCACCGCCGAGCCGGGCGATTTGGTCTCCCGGGCGGGCAAAATCGATCAACAGGTCACGCAACGCAATGATCGCGTCATCCCCCGCCTGGTGGCCATGAACATCGTTTACTTTCTTGAAGTTATCCATGTCCACATAGAGCAGGGCAGCCTGCTTTTCCTCGAACTTCAGCCGCTCGATCCGGCGGGGCAGTTCCTGTTCGAAGAAGGCACGGCGGTTCAACAGACCGGTCATGGCGTCCGTGCGTGACATCCGCACGATGCGTTCATGATTTGCGATCTGTTCATTGGCGATCCCGAGTTGGTTGGCAACGTCCCCGATCAGGATTTGATTGTCCAAATCCCACTCGCCCTTGTCCTGGCCTTTCCAGAGCATGATCGCGCCGTTCACTTTGCCGTGATAACGGGTCGCCGAGGCCAAAATCTGCCAATAGCCGTCATCGACCACCAGCGGCGTATCGGATTGGGCCAGCCGTTCCAGAAGGTCCGGCGGCGTGTCTGTCCCCTTGACCGCCCCGTGGACCGCCGCCGGCACGATTTCGCCATCATCGGACAGCTTATAGAGCCGGCAGACCGCCGCCGTCAGGCCCCGTGCCGTGGCCCCGGCAGCCGTGTTCAGGATGTTTTCCGGTTCCACCTCGTCGCGGATGGTGCTGACGATGTAGTTCAACAATTGCTCGCGCTGGCGCGCCCGCCCCAAGGCCGCCTCGTGTTCACGTTCCAGGGTGACATCGCGGCAGACACCGCGCACGCCGTGCCAGTCGCCGTTTTCGTCGATCATCGGCACCGAAGACGTCATCACGCAGGCCTTTGCCCCGTCGGCACAGAGCATCCACATCTCCACATCGTTCATGGGAGCATCGGCCAGGAAGGGAAGAGGGTCGTATTCGGAAGGATCGATGACGAATTCTTGCGGTCGGTGGCCGACCAGTTCTTCGGGACGAAAGCCCAATGCGCCCTTGGGGCTGACGAACATGAACATGCCATCACCGCCCACTTCCCAGGCGAAATCGGAGGACACCTCGACCAGGTCCTTATAACGCTGCCGGGAATCCACCAGCGCGGTGCGCAGGTTGCGTTCCATGGTGGTGTCGCGGGCCAGCACCAGGGTCTCGAGCCCCTGGGGCACGCAGGTCACCTCCAGCGTCACCTCGCCTTTGACGCCCATCAGGTGGACGGTCCCGACGGCGACCGATCCCTCGTTCGTCGCCTGTTCCATCAGCACGCGAATTTCAGGCGCGGCACCATGTTCGAGTATAGCCTGAAGGCCTGCCCCTTTCGGATTGGTGGCCAGCACTGATCCGTCATAGTTGGCCAGCAGCGCCGCCCCCGGGAAACCGGCCAGCATAACCGCCTGCTGTTCGGCCTCGTCATCGGGGTCGAATCCCATGCCATAGGAGGCGTCGTCGTTTAGTCCGTTGTGATCATCCATCGGTCCGGTCCGTGCTCACGCCCATGAAGGCCCCTCGTTTTTGGACCATCTGTTCGCGAAGAGATGGCGATTTTGCATGCCAGAGACACACGCTTTCGGAATCCCAGAGCCTGATGGCCGACTGTCGGGTCACTCGCGTGGCCCGGCGGCTGGCCCGAATCAGCCTCTATTCAATCGCTTGGAGAACGATTCAAGACCCTGGTTACAACAAAACAGTTTAGACCCCCTTAAACTTCCCTGCCAAGGGCGTATGCCCATATGTTCGGGCGCTGCATGCGGCCTTGACCGGGCTCTCTTGATGGGCCACATGCCTCTCATGGCGAACCGTGATTTAAAATCGATCCACACCTGGGTTTTCGACCTCGACAACACGCTCTATGACGCCCGGTGCAACCTGTTTCATCAGATCGACATCCGGATGCGGGGATTTATTGAAGACTTCCTCGGGCTGGGCCCCGATGAGGCCTTCAGGATCCAGAAAACCTACTTCCGGGAATACGGTACTACTCTGCGCGGCCTGATGGACCGGCATGGCTTGGAACCCGAACGGTTCCTCGACCACGTCCACGACATCGACCTTGGGGTGGTCGAACCGAATCCGGCGCTCGACCGCCACCTGGACACCCTGCCGGGCCGCAAGGTGATCTTCACAAACGCCAGTGCGGGCCATGCCGAACGGGTGACGAAGAAGCTCGGCATCAACAGGCATTTCGAGGGCTGCCTGGACATCGTCGGGACCGGCTACCTGCCGAAGCCCCAGGCCCGGACCTACGATATCCTGATCGACCGTTTCGGGATTGAACCCGAAGGAGCCGTCATGGTCGAAGACATGGCCCGGAACCTCAGCCCCGCCAAGGCTCTCGGCATGACGACGCTATGGGTCCGGACCGACAGCGATTTCGGGCGGGAGGGATCGGGCGGCGATTATATCGATCACGTCACGGATGATCTGACCGCCTGGTTCGGGGAGCTGCTTTCCTCTGACGTGTGACAAACCGCCAGCGTGAACAGTTCGATCGGTCGCCCGACACCTCTGAGATCGTGCTTACCGAGACTGGCCAGGGGTTCGCCATCTCGACCCGCCATGGGTTGGGCCACGGCCTCTGAAAGCAGGATTGGCGTCTCCAGAGCCTTGGTCAGGCTCTCGATCCGCGCAGCCTCGTTGGCCGCTGAGCCGATAACCGTGAACTCCAGACGAGAATCAATCCCGATGTTGCCATAGGTCACCCAGCCCCTGTGCAGGCCGATGCCGAAACCGATCTCCGGGCGGTCTGCCAGGCGGCAGGCTTCGTTGTGGCGTTCGACGTTCTCGAGCGCGGCGCGGGCGGCCCGAACGGCGCGCAGGCTGGCCTCGTCGTCCGCCATGCTATCACGCAAGTCCGAGGTGATCGGGAAGATCGCCAGCACGGCATCACCGATGAAGCGCAGAATCTCGCCGCCTTCCTCCAGGATCGCGTGGCCCATATGGTCAAAGAAGGCGTTCAGGTGTTCCAGATAGGCCAACCGGTCGAGGCTTTCAGCCAGCGGCGTTGAGCCCCGCAGGTCAGAAAACCAGATCACGGCTTCCAGTGTCTCGCCATCACCGCGCTGGACCAATCCGTCGAGAACGCGCCGCCCCGTCACCTGCCCCAGGTAGGTCTCCATCAGGCTCTGGGCCACCCGGCGCTGGGAATGCACCTCGAGAAAGCGGGACACGGGCCCCAGACATTCGTGCAGCAACCCCAGGTGATCGGTCTTGAAGCCGGAGTTGTCCTTGGTCGCAAGTGTCAGAACATTGATCACGCCGTCGGAAAATGCGAGCGGGAGGGCGGCGTAGTCCGAATAGCCCTCTTCAAACAATTCATGCAGCACCGGATAGTCATCTGCCGCCGGTCTCGTGGCGAGGCTGCGGCGGATTCCGCCGTTGCCGGCCACCACATAGCCGATCGGGCTGTTGGTGAAGCGGTCTTCGCTGACCATATCGTGAGGAATGGGGACCCGCTCGAACTCGGCCTCGCCGAGGCTCCAGTCAAACCGGAAGGCCGAGGCCTGGGGATGGAGCGTGCGGTTCAACAGCCGCGCGCGCTCTACAGGCATGCCAAATTCCCGAAGCTGGCCGACCAGTCGCCGAAGCAGTTCCTCCGACGTCGCCGCTTCCCAGCCTTCGCGCAGCAGCCAGGCCACCAACGGATTACCCTGCTGCAACGCCTTGGCATCATCCGCCACCGCAATGGAATCGCTGCGGCTATCGGTCAGTCCCTGGACCCGGTCCGGATAGAAGGCGAACCAGCCTTTGATCGCCGCTGCCTCGGGGATCGGGTCGTCATAGGCCCAAACAGCATTTTCGGCGCGCTTGTCGCCGCTGACCAAGGACCAATAGCGGGCATCGCCCTTGAATGGGCAGTGGGTGACGTGGGCACTGGGTTCAAAGAACTCGGGCTTGATCGACGGGGGCGGAAAATAGATCACCGGTTCATGCCGGGTCTCCCGCATTTCGACCGCGCCTTCTGATTCGGCCACCACTTGACCGTGAAACCGGACCGTCATCAGCCGACCCACGGGCCGGATCTCGATGGCGTATTCGGGGCGGGTCGAAAGGTCGGAAGCGTCAAACATTCACCGGGCTCCTCACGTAGACGCGTTTGTCAACGTGGGGGCTGCTCGTTGATTTTTCATTAAGTGAATGAAAAACCTTTTTGAGGTTCATCATTCAAACGAAGCACCCCAACCAGTAACCATTGTTTGGGTCGAAGCGAGTGCGTTCCGACGGCAAATGCCATCCCGCGTTCAGGGTATTCCTCACCAAACTTAAGCTCAACCTGCCTTAGAGCCTCTGCTTCACCATACAAATTCTCAAAACGCCAGAATGTAGTGGAAGTCTCCCAATCGGCGCATTGCATGTCGTGCTCACGTCCGTCTCGCGTCGAAAAACTGAACCGAAATTCAAAGGGACAGGGCGCTAACGGTACAACGTCCTTGTCAAAAAGCGATCCTTGGTAGGCACCAAATTCGTTCTTTACTCGCTCTCTCGTGATAACACTCTCAGGTTTTCTTTTGGCCTTAAATTTCGGATCAATAGGCCGCACCAAAGTCAGTGTCTTTCCATTTTCTTCGGCAACTTGAAACCCGTCATCCATGAGCGGAACGAGGAAACCCGCTCGTTCGGAATCCTTAATTCGACGCCCGGCGCGCAGGGTTCGTTCTTGAACATGCCTGCTTTCTGGACGCCTGTCATTCGTCGGCCATCGCCACTGGTATTCCACCCACTGCCAACGTTCAAACTTTGCCTCCTTTGGCAGTCGTCGAAAATTGACCGGAAACAGTCGACGCCAAGCGCCCTCCTCAGTTACACCGGCACAACAGACTGATTCGCCACGTGCGCTACCCACATGAGGGAGCGCTTTCACAAGGATCAGAACCTTTTCTTTGTCTTGATCTGTGGCTTGGGACATCGGAGTGCTTGATGACCTTAAGTGGAACACTCAGGTGTTGAATATCAAAATAATCATCACCTGCTAATTGTTTTGCCACGATAAGTCGATGGCAATCAATAGGGCTACGCTCGTAGCACATCAAGCAACCGTGCTTTTGGTCTAAAATCTCTTTGGCTGAGGCCAAATCCGCCTGAGCCCTCTCAGTCTCGAGATGTTTACCAAAAACTTTCCGGAATGTCTTGAAGTCGCCCCGTCGGGCAGCCTCCCGTCCTTCTTTTGGATCACCAAGGCCGCGGAGGTGGACGTATTCGATGCCAACTTGAGAAAGGTGGTCAGAGAGGGCTCGCTTTGAAAAACCTTTGCGACGGGAAACGGCGACATCTCTCACGTCAATTAGAGTTTGGACCCCGGCACCTGCTAAAGCATTGCAAAAAGCATGTATGTCAGCTTTCTCGTACCCGATCGTCGACATAAGCCTATTTGCGCGCATGGCAATTCCCCAAGATCATTTTGGTTATCACCGGTAAATGATTGGCCCAAACCATTAAGCAAGCCTCAATTTCGAGTGAAGCGGACTCAATCCGCTGAGCGGACCTTCACGTATGACCCCGGCGCTTCCTCGATGACCTTGAGGTTCCCCTTGGACGGGTCACGCGCCTCGATGCGGGTCTTGTTGCCTTTCTGGCGATCGAGCCAGGCATCCCAGTCGGGCCACCAGGACCCCTCGGATTGCTTTGCCGCCTTCAGCCAGGCCTCCGGGTTTTTCGGTTTGCGGCTGTTGGTCCAGAAACCATATTTGCTCTTGGTCGGCGGGTTGATCACACCGGCGATGTGGCCGGAACCCGCGAGCACGAACTTCAAGGGGCCGGAGAAAATCTGGGTCGCGGCATAGGTGCTGGTCCAAGGCGCGATGTGGTCTTCGCGCGTCGACAGGAAATAGCTCGGCACCTTGACCGTGGTCAGATCGATCTTCTGCCCGGCCAATTCCACCGCGCCCGGCTTGATCAGATCATTCTGCTGATACATCCGGCGCAGATAGAAGCTGTGCATCATCTTCGGCATGCGGGTGGAATCGCCATTCCAGTAAAGCAAATCAAACGGCAAGGGAGAGCGGCCCAACAGGTAGTTGTTCACCACAAAGGACCAGATCAGGTCGTTATCGCGCATCATGTTGAACACATTGGCCATCTGGCTGCCTTCCAGATAGCCGCGCTTTTCCATGTGCTTTTCGAGCAGTGTGAGCTGTTCTTCATCAATGAAGACCGCCAGTTCACCGGGATCCGAGAAATCCAGCATGGTGGTGAAGAAGGTCGCCGACGCGACGCGGCTTTCCTCGCCCCTGGCCGTCAACCAGGCAAGGAAGGAGGCCGTCAACGTGCCGCCAAGGCAGTAGCCCGCCATGTTGACGCTGTCTTCGCCGGTCTGTTCCCGGATGGCATTGATGGCCGCCAGCGGGCCTTCCAACAGGTAATCGTCAAAGCCCTTGTGGGACAGGGATTCATCCGGATTGACCCAGGAAATCACAAAAACCGTATTCCCCTGGTCCACCGCCCACTTGATCAGTGAATTCTTGGCCTGGAGGTCCAGGATATAGAACTTGTTGATCCAGGGCGGAACAAACAGTAGCGGCCGTTTCCGCACCTTGTCGGTCGTCGGCTCGTACTGGATCAACTGCATCATGTCGTTCTGGAAGACGACTTTGCCGGGTGTGGTGGCGACATTCCGGCCCAGCTCGAAATGGCTGGTATCGGTCATGGAGATTTTCAGACGGCCCCGGCCCTGCTCCAGATCGGCAAGGAGGTTGTCCAGCCCCTTGAGCAGGTTTTCTCCCTTGGTCTCCTGAACCGTTTTCAGCACCTTCGGATTCAGTCCGACAAAGTTGCTGGGGCTCAGCGCGTTGATCCACTGGCGGGTGTAGAAATCCACCTTTTTGGCAGTCTGCTCGTCCAGGCCTTCCGTTTCGCGGACAGATTTCGCCATCCAATCCGACGTCAGCAGATAGGACTGCTTGATCATGTCGAAAAGCACTTCTTCGGACCAGGCCTCGTCCTTGAAGCGATTGTCGCCGGGTGCTGGTTCGGCGACGGGGGCCACCTCTTCGCCCTGCAGGCGCTGTGCCGTAGCCGTCCAGAGGGTCATGTAGTCCGACCAGAGCTTGCTCTGCTGTTCGATCGCACGGGCCGGATCGGACCACCACTGGGTTGCCAGATCCATGAAAGCTTTTGTGATGACGCCGCTGTCCGGCAGGTTGAACCCGCCATCTTCGGTCTGGCGCTGGGCCCAGGCCTGGACGATCCGGGAAGCGCGTTCATTCAGGGCCGCGACCCGCTCCGAAAATTCCGCCGCCAGCTTTGCGGTTTCTTCGACCGTCGCTTCCTTCGCCGAAGCGGCATGATCAGATGCCGCCCCGCTGTTTGCCGTCTCCGTCGTCATGATCCCCCCCAGGGTCGCAAGGGCCCGGCGGTCTGCCGGGCCGATCGATCAGGTTCGGAGGATCACCCCTCCGCCACGAGGTCGTTATACGCCCGCCAGGTGGCGAAGGCCAAGGTCGGCAAGGCCACAATCAGAGGAATAAAGAAACAGGCCAGCGACACGAAGGTAATCACCGCGATCATCGCGGCCCAGCCGAACATCGGACGCCAGTTTGCCCGGACCGCCACCATCGAGGTGACGATGGCCGTAATGACATCCACGTTCCGGTGCAGCAGCATCGGGATCGAAATGGCCGTGATGGTGAAGATCCCCGTGGCCAGGATGGCCCCCATGGCCCCGCCCACGACAATGAACATCGCGCCGCGCGGTGTGAACAGCATGCCCATGACGAGTTCCGAGAAGTCCATCATCGGGACGCCGTCGCTGTAGAACAGGGCGAACAGAATCACCGCGATCGCCGTCCAAACGAAGGTGAACAGGAGCATCACGACGCCCATGCTGAAAATATCGTCGGCGCGGCTGGCAACCTTTTGCCAAACGACACCAAAGGAAACACGTTCGCCCGCATCCAGCCGGCGGCTGACCTCGTACAGGCCGATCACCAGGATGGGTGCAATCAGCACGAATCCACCAGCCAGGGGCAGAATCAAAGACGAGAGGCCGGCATTGAACAGGCCGAACGTCAGGATGTAGGAGACCACCACGAAGGCTGCGCCATAAGCCAGGCTGATTGCCGGTGCCCGCCAGACGTCGTTCCAACCCTGGGCAAGCCAATGGCTGGAGCGGTCCACGGCCACGCGCCGCACCTTCACGGGCAGTTCGAAACCGAACTCGCGGGGCATTTCCGCCTTCGCCGATGCACTCGAAGCCGTCGACTCCGACGTGGCAAAGCTATGGGCGGCAAATTCTTGAGCTGTCATGTTGAGTATCGCCATTTCAGTTTGAGTTCTCCCCAGTCCTCTACCATCCATCTTAGGGAGGCGGAGAGGGTCGTCAATATCCGATTTCCGCATGTTTTGTGCGGGTTAGAGAAAAATTCTGGGAAACCGATCCGTTCAGCAGCCGAGAGCGTTCTTCAACCTTACTTATGCAGGGCCAATTTCCGAGCATTCCACTGCGGTATTGTTTTGCAGTGCACAAATCGGCTGCATCAACGAAAGAAGATTGCAATCAAAGGATTTTATTGTCCGCCGGGACGGCTATCGCGCTGGGTGTCGCGATATTTATACTGCAATGCAACAGTGATGCCTTTGAGCGGTCGAAGCGAGCCAATGGTCAAGGCCAGCCCCAGGGGCAGCCAAAGTACCATGTGAACCCAGACAGGGGGCTCGTAAGTGAGCTCGGCATAGAGCACCAGCGGGATCACGATGGCACCGACCAGAAACGTCGAGGCCACGGCAGGGCCATCGCCGCTGTCGTGGCCTTTCAGGCCGAGGTGACAGTTGGAGCAGGTCTCCCGCACCTCAAGGAAGCCTTTGAACAGCCGCCCCCGCCCGCAGCGGGGGCATTTGCCCATCAGGCCTGCCATCAGTTTTGCCATGGCAGGCCACCCCCGCCTTACATCATCGCGCCGAAATCGAAATCGCCAGCACCCCACCAGTAGATGGCAACGAAAAGGAACAGCCAGACCACATCGACGAAGTGCCAGTACCAGGCTGCCGCCTGGAAGCCCACGTGCTTGTCCGGCTCGAAGTGGCCGGCCCGCGCGCGGAACCAGCAGACGGCAAGGAAAATCGTACCGACGATGACATGGAAGCCGTGGAACCCGGTTGCCAGGTAGAAGGTCGACGAATATATGCCATCGCTGAAGCCGAAAGCGGCATGACCGTATTCGTAGGCCTGCAGCGCGGTAAACAGCATGCCCAGCACGACGGTCCATGCGAGCCCTTTGACCGTCCCCGCTTGGTCGCCCTTTTCAACGGCATGGTGGGCATAGGTCACGGTGGCACCCGACGTGAGCAGGATCAGCGTGTTCAGGAACGGCAGGCTGAACGGATCAAAAGGAATAACCCCTTCCGGCGGCCAAACCGGCTGGGCCACCTTGGACAGGACCGGTAGGGAAGAATGGAAAAAGGCCCAGAAGAAGGCGAAGAAGAACATCACCTCGGAGGCAATGAACAGGATCATGCTGACCCGCAGACCGTGGCGCACCGGATTGGAGTGAGCCCGCTCGACCGTGGATTCCTTGACCACCTGAGAGCACCAGCCCCAGAACGTATAGATCAGCAGCGCCAACCCGATGATCAGCAGCCAGGGCACATTCTCGTGCATGTAGATGACCGCACCGATGGCCGTGGTCAGGGCTGACCCCGTGCCGATGATTGGCCATTTGGACGGTTCCGGCACGTGCCAGTGGTGGGTTGGGGTCTGGTGACTTGTCGCCATTGGATGGCCTCCCTGCTCTCTTTAACTGCTCGTCAGCCGTACGGTCCGGTTGCCCGGGATCAGTTTCAATTCCTGCCCGTTTTCGGGTCTTGGGTCTCGTATGATGCCCTCTCCTCGACCGCATCAGCCGGGAAGAAGGTGTAACTCAAGGTGATTTCCTTGATGTCGCGCGTGTTCGGGTCGTCCAGGATTTCGGGATCCACGAAAAAGCTCACGGGCATGTCCATGGACTGCCCCGGATCCAGTGGCTGCTCCTCGAAGCAGAAACACTGGGTCTTCACGAAATAGGGTCCGGCCTTGTGCGGCGTGACGTTGAAGGTCGCCGTACCGGTCAACCTCTCGCCGCCCTCGTTCAAGGCCTTGTAAAAGGCCAGAGAGGATTCGCCGATCGGGACGGTATAGGTCGCCTGGTCCGGTCGGAAATCCCAGGGCAGTTTCTTGGCCACATTGGCATCAAGCCGAACCCGAATGGTCCGCCCACCCGCGGCGGCCATGCGATCTTCGGAAGCCGCTTCGCCTTCGAGCGCGATCTGGGGCGTGCCGCCAAAGCCGGTCACCTGACAGAACAACTCGTAAAGCGGAACAGACGCAAAGGACAGGCCCACCATGCCGGCCACCACGGTGGCCCCGGCGAGCGCTGTCCGCGCGTTCTTTTGGCCAAGATCAGCCATGAAGACCCCTTCGCCCCGCCGCCCTATTCGGCCGGTGCCTTGGCACCATGACCGTGGCCGTGATCATCAGTCGCCTGGCCACGGAAATCCGGGGTGTCTTCGAAGGTGTGGAACGGAGCCGGGCTCGGCACGGACCATTCCAGCGTCGTCGCCCCTTCGCCCCAGGGATTGGCCACGGCCTTTTCCTTGTTGGTGAAGGTCTTGTAGCAGACGTAGAGGAAGAAGAAGGTGCTGAGCATGGTGATCAGCGCGCCGATGGAGCTGACCATGTTCCATCCCGCGTAAGCATCCGGATAATCCGGGATCCGGCGCGGCATACCGGCCATGCCAAGGAAATGCTGCGGGAAGAACAGAATGTTCACGCCAACGAAGGTCAGCCAGAAGTGGATCTTGCCCAGGGTCTCCGGATAGGGCTTACCGGACATCTTCTCGATCCAGTAATACCAGCCGGCGAAAATCGCAAAGACCGCACCCAGGCTCAGCACATAGTGGAAGTGCGCCACGACGTAGTAGGTGTCGTGGAAGGCCAGGTCAGCGCCCGAGTTGGCCAGGACCACACCGGTCACCCCGCCGACCACAAACAGGAAGATGAAGCCGAAGGCCCACATCATCGGCACCTTGAACGAAATCGAGCCGCCCCACATGGTGGCGATCCAGCTGAAGATTTTCACGCCTGTCGGCACCGCGATGACCATCGTAGCCGCCACGAAATAGGCCCGGGTGTCCACATCCAGGCCGACCGTATACATGTGGTGGGCCCAGACAACGAAGCCGATGACGCCGATGGCCGCCATGGCATAGGCCATGCCGAGGTAGCCGAAGACGGGCTTACGCGAGAAGGTGGAGACGATCTGGCTGATGATGCCGAAGGCTGGCAGGATCATGATGTACACTTCGGGGTGACCGAAGAACCAGAACAGGTGCTGCCAGAGGATCGGATCCCCGCCGCCTTCCGGCGCGAAGAAAGTGGTGCCGAAGTTCCGGTCGGTCAGCAGCATGGTCAGGCCACCGGCCAGCACGGGAACCGCCAGCAGCAGCAGGATAGCGGTGATGAACATCGCCCAGATGAACAGCGGCATCCGGTGGAAGGTCATGCCGGGCGCGCGCATGTTCATGATCGTCGTGATGAAGTTGATGGCCCCCAGGATCGAGGCCGCACCGGCGACATGAAGCGCCAGAATACCGAAATCAACCGCCGGCCCCGCATGGAAGTCCGCGCTTGCCAGCGGCGGATAAGCCGTCCAACCCGTCCCCATGCCGCCACCGACGAAAGCCGCCAACAACAAAAGGATGAAGCCCGCCGCCGTCAACCAGAAGCTGATGTTATTCATGCGCGGGAAAGCCATATCCGGAGCCCCGATCATCATCGGGATGAACCAGTTGCCGAAACCGCCGATCAGGGCGGGCATAACAACGAAGAAAACCATGATGAAGCCATGGCCGGTCAGCAGCACGTTGTAGAAATGCGTGTCTTCGATGTACTGCAGACCGGGGGCCGCCAGTTCGAGCCGGATGTACCAGCTCATGGCCCCGCCGATCAGCCCGGCGAAGACGGCAAACACCAGATACATGGTGCCGATGTCTTTGTGGTTGGTCGAAAACAGCCACCGCCCAATGCCGGCCGGTGCATGGTGATGATCACCGTGATCCGCTTGCGTTCCGTATGCCATGGTAACTTCGTCCTACGTCTGAAAATCTTGTGTTGGGTGGTGGTGTTACAATCGTCGCGGACCCGGCGCTTAGCGGGCAACCTTTGCTGCAACATCGACGGCATCATCCCCGAGAACGGCATTGGCCTCGGCGGGGATGAAATCCTTGTTTTTCGCAAACTCTTCGGCAGCTTGTTCGGTCCAGGCGACGAAGGCCTCCTTGGAGACGACTTCGACCTGGATCGGCATGAACCCGTGGTTCACGCCGCAAAGTTCGGAACATTGTCCGTAGTAGGTGCCCTCTTTCGTCACCTCAACCCAGGTCTCGTTGATGCGGCCCGGAACAGTGTCGAGCTTGATACCGAAGGCCGGCATGGCCCAGTTGTGGATCACATCGTCGGAGGTCATCAGCAGCTTGACCTTGGTGTTGACCGGCAGCACAACGCGGTTATCCACCGTCAGCAAGCGCGGCTGGCCATCCTCCAGGTCTTCTTCATCAACCATGTAGCTGTCGAAGCCAAAGTTGCCGTGATCGGGGTATTCATAGGACCAGTACCACTGGTGGCCCGTAATCTTCAGCGTCATTTCGGTCTCGGGGTTCGAGTCCGCGAAGTAGAGCAGCTTGAAGGACGGGATGGCGATCACGATCAGAATCAGCACCGGCACGGCCGTCCAGACCACCTCCAGGAAGGTGTTGTGGCTGGTCTTGGAAGGCGTCGGATTTTTCTTCTCGTTGAATTTCACGGCGACCATGATCATCAACACAAGCACGAACAAGGTGATGATCGTGATGACCCAGAACAGGAAATCATGGAATGAGGTGATCAATTCCATGGTCGGCGTCGCCGCCTCCTGGAAGCTCATCTGCCAGGGTTCCGGCTGCGCAGCCTGGGCCGCACCACCCGCCAATGAGGTCAGCAAAACAGCTGCCAGCGGCAACAACCCCAGACGATTTCCAACCGTCGAAAGAAAACTCATACCCACTGCCTCTTCCTGTCTCTGATGCGCTCAAACCCTTGGAATGAGCCCTTTTTTCCGTGACACGTTTCCGGGGGAGAAAAGCGCCCGATGGGCACCTGAACATACCTCACCGAACTGCTCAGGATTGTTGGAAACCCTCGCTCCCAGGATTGTCCCACTTTTCTTAAGTCTATGCGTTAGCACGGAGGTAGATGGCCATCAAAGTTTTTTTTAGAAGACTTCCAAGAAAAATATTTCCTTGCTATGGTTATGGGTATAGCCCGGTCCGGCAGAACTGACAGGCCTTGAAAACAGCCCAATCGGCCACATCTGTCCGAGGCTTGCTCAGGGGAATTCAGCCAGGGAAAATCGGCAGAAAAGACCGCTCCAGCTTGGCAACTGTCGGCCTGTTTCAGGCTGGGCGAACAAATGAGAGGACAATCACGTTGAGTGTTTCGAAACGCGCGCTGTTCGGATTGGCGCTGGGAATCATCGCGATCAGCATGTACGTCAGCATTATCGTCCGCTTCGGCTGACGCGCGCCCTTCCCCGTAAATCAGACTCGGAAAACTTCATGACGGTTCAAGACCTGCCGCACATTCTGGCAGCCATCAACGCCGCGACCATTGTCGCGCTGGCGCTCGGGTTCGGCTTCGCCCGGAAACAAGACCGCGCCAGCCACAAGAAAACCATGATCACCGCGCTTGCCCTGTCGGCGGCCTTCCTCGCGATCTATGTTTTCTACAAGCTGAATTCCGGCTTCGCGCGGTTCGGCGGAGAGGGTCTTGTCCGTCCGATCTACTTCACAATCCTGATCGCCCATGTGATCGGTGCCTTTGCCATCACACCCCTGGTGCCGCTTGCCGCCTGGAAGGCCCTGAGCGGTAACATCGAGGGTCACCGCAAAATGGTGCGCTACACTTGGCCGCTTTGGATGTATGTCGCCGTCTCCGGCGTCGTGGTCTACGTGATGGCCGTTCATCTCTATCCCTGGACGGGGCCGTCGGAGACCGGGCTCCTGATTTCGGGCTTCCATGATGCCTGACGGAATGGCGCGCACGGATTTCGCGGTAAAGCTCTCGCAAGGCGGCCGGGAGCTCCGGGTCTGGTGTGCGCTCGGCGTTATCGCGCTGGCCATCGCAGGCCTTGCCGCCCCCATCCTGGCCCTCAGTCGAGTACCGGGTGTGGAAAACGTCTTTCCCTGGCCGGTGGCAGCCTTCGAGAAGGGCCTCGTGGTCCACGTGGTTTTCTCTTTCGTCGTCTGGTTCCTCTGTGCGTTCGGGGCCTTGGCGCATCTTTCGACGCTTTCCGTCGCACAAGACTCGGTAAAGGCCGGACCATTGGGGCGGGTCGGCCTCGCCATGGTCGCCGCCGCCTTCCCGCTTTTGCTGGTACCGGCCTTCCTCGACCGGGGAGAGCCGACGCTGAACAATTACGTGCCAGCCATCATCGATCCGCTCTATGACGCCGGTCTGCTGTTTCTGGCCACCGGCATTGCCCTGGTTGCGGCGCGCCTTCTGGTTAACCTAGCCCCCCGTTTTGGCCAAGCCGATCCGCTGGACAAGGCCATGGGCGCGGCTGCCGTCATCTATCTTTCAGCCCTGTTGGCCTTCGGGGTCGCCTATGTCCAGCTTGGCGATCAGGCGAGGGACTACACCTACAACGAAGACCTGTTCTGGGGCGGCGGGCATATCCTGCAGTTCCTGAACGCTCTTTTGATGATCGTCGCCTGGCAGCGCCTGAGCGGCATGGCGCTTGGCAAACGGGCACTTGGTGGCCGGACACTGGTGTCGGCCGCAGCCCTGCTCCTGATCCCGGCCGTCTGTTCTCCCCTGATCTATGGCTTGTCGGAGCCCTTTTCCGGCGAACAGACCCGGGCCTTCACGCTCATGCAGTATGCCCTTGCACCGGCGGCGCTGCTTGTAATGGCGGCGCTGCTACCGGCCTGGACCCGGGCAGCAAACCAGGGCCTTCGGGGCGGGGATCCGGCCAGGCTCTGCCTGATCCTGTCACCGCTGGTCTTTGCCGTCGGGGCCTTTCTGGGGCTGTTTGTCGATGGGGCGGATACCCGCACACCGGCGCATTATCATGGCGTGATAGCCGGCATCAACATTGCCTTTTTTGGCCTGTACTTGACCCTCTTTCTGCCCATGATGGGCCGGGCCATAGCCTTTGGCCGCGCCAGCCGGGCCCTGGTCTGGCTGTTTGGTATCGGCCAGTTGGCTGCGGCAATCGGCCTGTTCATCGCCGGCGGATATGGCGCGCCGCGCAAAGCCGCCGGTGCCGAGCAGGGCCTGACCGACCTGGGGGCCCAGCTCGGCCTCTACCTGAATGGCATAGGTGCCCTGTTTGCCGTGATCGGCGGCGTAATGTTCGTTGTCATCACCGCCCGGGCACTGCTCCGGAAGACTCCGGACTAAGCTGAGGCCTTGACCCGAAAACGGCCAGGGCCAACGTTAATGGAACCATTGAAGATCGATATGAAAGCCTCCCGATCATGACCGTGCCGACCTATACAGCAACCTCCGGCCAGACAACGGCCGCCGAGGCGGACCGTTCCGCGACCGACCAGGAAATCAACGAAAGCGTGGCGACTCTGGCCCGCCGGGCGACAACGCGGGACTACGCCATCCTGCTGAAGCCGCGCGTGATGTCGCTTGTGGTCTTCACCGGCCTCGTCGGCCTGGTGCTGGCACCGGGCTCCATACCGCTCTGGCAGGCCGTCATGGCCATTGCCCTGATCGCCCTGGGTGCCGGGGCCTCCGGTGCCATCAACATGTGGTATGATCGCGACATCGACGCCCACATGGCGCGGACCAAGAACCGTCCGATCCCGGCCGGGCGTATGGAACCGGATTCGGCCCTGGTCTACGGTACGGTCCTGGCGGCGCTCTCGGTGCTGGCCATGGGGCTGACGGTCAATTGGATGGCGGCCGGGCTGCTGGCCTTCACGATCTTCTTCTACGTTGTCATCTACACGATCTGGCTGAAGAGGCGCACACCGCAAAACATCGTTATCGGCGGTGCATCGGGAGCCCTGCCGCCGGTTGTCGGCTGGGCGGCGGTCACGGGCACGGTCTCCATCGAACCGATCATCCTGTTCGCCATCATCTTCGCCTGGACCCCGCCGCATTTCTGGGCCCTGGCCCTGTTCCGCGCGGGCGACTATGAAAATGCCGGCGTGCCGATGCTGCCCGTGGTTTCCGGCATCAAGGAAACCAAGCGCCAGATCCTGATCTACAGCCTGCTGCTGGTCCCGATCACGCTTTTGCCGACATTGGTCGGGCTGTCGGGTTGGCTCTATTTCGCCCTGGCCAGCGTTCTGGGCGTCATGCTGATCGGACATGCCATCCGGGTAAAGAACTGCAAGACCGACGGCGAGGACTGGCCGCGCCTGCCGCGCAAGATGTTCTTCTTCACGATCCTTTATCTCTTCGTGATTTTCCTAGGGCTGCTGGCCGACCGGGGCCTGATGGTCCTGATGGGTGCCTAAAGGGACTGCTCGGAATGGGACAGCACTATCAAGGCCTGGAGGCCCGCTTTCGCCGCCTTTCGCTCCTGGGCGAAGCCGGATCGATCCTGCACTGGGACATGGCGACCCAGTTGCCCGAAGGTGCCATGGCGTCGCGCGCCGAACAACTGGCCGAACTGCGCGCCATCAGCCACGGCCTGCTGGTCGCCGAGGAGACCTATGCCCTGCTGGAAGGTGCCTTCGCCGAAGATGACCTGGACCCCTGGCAGCAGAAAAACCGCGATTTGATCGAAAAACGGTTCGCCGTCGCCCGAGCCATGTCAGAAGACCTGGTGACCCGCGAGTCCCTGGCCGACAGCGCCTGTGAAGCCGTCTGGCGCGAAGCCCGGCCGGAAGCCGATTTCGCCAAGGTCCTGCCGAAGCTGCGCGACGTCCTGGCCATCAAGAAAGAGGTCGGAGCCCTGCGCGCCGAGGTTTTGAACCTTGGCCTCTACGATGCGCTTCTGGACCAATACGAGCCCGATGGCCGTTCAAAAGACATCGATCCCGTGTTCGAGGATCTGGCCGCCTGGTTGCCCGGCTTCCTGGAAAAAGTGCTCGCCGCCCAAGAGGCCGCGCCCGCCATTCAGATGCCCGATGGCCCTTTCGCCATTGAGACCCAGCGCGAAGTTGCCATGCGTTTTATGGCCGATTTGGGATTCGACTTCGCCCACGGGCGGCTGGATGTCTCGCTTCATCCCTTCTGTGGCGGCACACCGGACGACGTGCGCATCACGACGCGCTACGACGAAGAAGACTTCACCTCGGCCCTCATGGGCGTGCTGCACGAAACCGGCCATGCGCTCTATGAACGCGGCCTGCCGAAGGCCTACCACCACCAGCCCGTGGGTTCGGCACTTGGCATGAGTATCCACGAAAGCCAATCCCTGCTGGTCGAGATGCAGGTCTGCCGTGGCCCTGCTTTTCTCGCCTATGCGGCACCGATCCTGCGCGAGACCTTTGGTGGCTCCGGCCCGGCCTGGGAGTTGGAAAACCTGAACCGGCTCTATACCCGCGTGAAGCAGGACTTCATCCGCGTCGATGCGGACGAAGTGACCTACCCCGCCCATGTCATTCTGCGTTACCGGCTTGAAAAGGCGCTTCTGGAAGACCGCATGGACCTAGGCGATCTGCCGGAAGCCTGGAACGACGGGCTGGAGGAACTGCTCGGCATTCGCCCGCCCGATGACCGGCTCGGCTGCCTGCAGGACATCCACTGGTACGACGGTGCCTGGGGATATTTCCCGACCTATACCCTGGGTGCCATGACGGCGGCGCAGTTCTATAACGCGGCGGAGGCGGCCCATCCGGAAATCCCGGCGGAAATCGAGGACGGGCGCTTCGGCACGTTGATGGGCTGGCTGGCCGAGAACGTGCACGGCAAAGGCTCGTCGATGACCTCGGCCCAACTGATCGAGCAGGCCACGGGCAAGGCCTTGAGTGCGGCCCCGTTCAAGGCCCACCTGGAATCCCGCTATCTGCCGGGCTGAGGCCTGATCAATACCGGTTGTAGATCGAGACGTCTTCGCCGTTGAACAGAATAACGGGATAGGGCTCTTTCTCGTCGCCCATTTCCATACCGGGCGAACCGATGGGCATGCCGGGAACGGACAGACCCACGGCGGCGGGGCGTTCGGCCAGCAGGCGCTTCACATCGGCAGCCGGCACGTGGCCTTCGATGACATAACCGTCGATCGTCGCCGTGTGGCAGGACTGCAGTTTGTCCGGCACCCCGGCAATGAACTTGATCGGGTCCAGATCGTCGGTGTTTTTCACGGTAACCTGGAAGCCGTTCTCTTCCATATGTTCGACCCACTTACCGCAGCAGCCGCAACTGGGCGACTTGTAGACGGTCATTTGTGGGGCGGAGGAGGCGGTGGGGCCGTCAGCCCAGGTCAACCCCCCGAGGCTAAAGGCCAGCACGAAAGCGGCACTGGCAAACATCGCCCGCACATTCAGCATGATCCCCTCCCCCCGATAGGTTGCGAGGGGTTTTAGAACAACTCGGCGGCTTTATCCAGTCACCGATTTCTAAACCCTATCGGTTATCCACCGACGCCGGGAAGCTGGTAGACCGTCCCGAGAACAAATAGGATGCCGACGCCGGTAATCATCAGCCCGGCCAGAACCTCCAGGCAGCCGACCACCAGCACTTGGCGATCCGATCCCGCCTCCATGCGCTGAATGACCCAGCCGCGCCCCAGAATGGCCAGCGTTCCCAACCCGCCCATGAAAGTCGCCATGCCGAGACTGATGGCGATCACAAGGGCGACACCGATCCAGACCATTCCGTTGGCCAGCGCATAGAGCATGATCAACAGCGCCCCGGTACAGGGCACCATGCCGGCAATGACGGCGAGTGCCGTGCCCCGCCGGTTGGCCTGTTTCCGGGCGGCTTCATCCTGATGGTGATGGAGATGGTCGTGTCCATGGTGATGGTCGTGCCCATGGTTATGGTCGTGCCCATGGTTGTGGTCGTGGTTGGGGTCGTGGTGATGATCATGACCATGGGAACAGCAGGAGACCCTCGTCTCGCCGGTCACCCAGCGTCGAATGGCGCGCCAGCACATCCAGGCCCCCAACAGGGCAATGAGTCCGTAGGAACCCGCCCGCACCCAGATGCTTTCCGCCGGGCTACCCCCCATCACCTGACGAAAGGTGATATCGACCAGCACGACGACCACAATGGCCGATATCACATGGGTTACGGCAATCTGGGTGCCCATGATGATGCCGCGCCGCCAGCTGGCCTGCTCGCCCACGAAGAAGGAGACCACGACCAACTTGCCATGGCCGGGCCCGGCGGCATGCAGAAAGCCGTAGAGGAAACAAAGACCGAGCGCGAAGAAAAAGGCGGAATACCCTTTTTCCCGCTTGATGTCGCCCATGGCTCCGGCCAGATCGCGCACCAGCGTCCGCTGAAGGGCAACGGCCTCGACCCAGATCTTGCCGATCAGGCCCGGTTGCTGCACCGGTCCGGCCCGGTCCTGCGCCTCGGTCTGGGCCTCAACCCCTGCCCTTTCCGCTTTGGCACCACCACCCAGCAAAGGGTTGGCCTGTAAAGGCGAGGTTCCACCCAAGACGGCCCAGAGGACGGCCAAGAGGAGGGCCAAATTGACCGCGAAAAAAATGGCCTTCATGAAAATCAGCCCGCAGGGCAGTCAAGCCGGGTGACGGTCGGAAAGACCGTACCGAAATAGATCGGATTCAGGCTGTCTTCGCCGATCTCGAAACGGCAGGCCGGCATCTTCCCCTCTGATCGATTGGGATCCTGTTCCGCCAGGGCCACGTCGATGTAGTAGCTCGGATCATAAAGCCCGACGCTGACGGCCGAGAGGCGAGGATCGACGGCTTCCGGCAGATCGGCTGTAAAGCTATAGACCACCTGATCGCGAATGATGCTGGCACCGAAGGTCGAGATACCGGCGACGGGCACCAGTTCACCGTTGATGTCCACATGGGTGAAATAACTGAATTCCTCGACCGGGTTGAAGGCTTCTTCGCGCAGCCGGACCAGTTCCTGCTGGCTGAAATCGCCGGACTGATCTTCGTCGAATTCATCAATCAGCATGACGGAAAAGAAATCATCAAAGGCCCAGACTTGGCGAATGGCGGAGAGCCTGCCCTGATCGTCGAAAAGATAGGTCGCCCTCGCATCAATGAAGACATGCGGATGGGTCGTCGCCGACTTCGGCGCGAAGCCCCAAGCCAGGGCGAAAGCAACCAACGCCGCGAACAGGCTCGAAAGAAACCGTGTCATTTTAGCCATGTTTGCCATCTCCGCCGCTCACACCCCCGGACAAGCCCCTGTCCCGGCCCCTGTCCCGCCCCCTGCCGGAAGCCAAGCCGTATTGTTCAACACCTTACCACAGACCATCGCCTTGCCGCGAAGACAGATCGTGGCTCCCTCCGGATAATCACGGCCCTCCGCCCGGCAGGTGCAGGGAAGGGGCTTTGCTCTCTCGATCCCAGGGGTCGGTGCAGCCTGCGATCCGTTTCCCAGGGCGGGCAGCAGCAGAAGAGCCGAGAGGGTCAGGAGCTTTCGCATAACCCGTATATAGGTCGATGGAGACCGATTGAGAAGCGGCTATAGCCCCTTCGGATTGCGACAGATGTCCTGTAGCGCACCGGCCAGTTGAAGGCCGCATTCCATTTTTTCGGAAACGACCGTCTTCACCCCTGCGCGACGCAGCAACGAGGCCGATTGCTCGTCGCCGCTGCGTGCAAGCACCCTGCAGGTCGGGAAGTGTTCGCGGCAGGCTTCCAGCACCGCTTCGGCAACACCGGGGGCCTGGGTCGCGATCACAATGGCGCGGGCATGATCGGCCCCTGCCTCCTCCAGCACCATGCGGACCGATCCGTTGCCGTAAAACACCGGATAGCCCTCGGCCCGGGCCGCCTTGATCCGGGCCGGGCTCTCGTCCAGCACCAGATAAGGCAGATCCTGAGCGCGCAGAAGCCGAGCAATGATCGAGCCCACCTCGCCATAGCCGATGATGATCACGTGGGCGTCGAGCCGTTCGGCTTCCGCCTCCAACCCTCCGGCGCGTGCGGCTTCCCGGCGACCCAGCCATTCCGACAGGCGACCCGCGTGTGTGGCATAAATCGGCGTCACGGCCATGGTTAGGGCGACCACCAGGATCAGGATAGCGGTTTCTTCCGGAACGATATTCAAGGAGAGAGCGATTCCGATCAGAACAAAGGCGAATTCGCCCCCCTGGTTGAGCAGCCCGGCGAGCCGCGCGGACCGGATGATCTTCAAGCCCAGAACCATGCCGAGACCAACAATCACCACCGTCTTCACGGCCATCAGGCCCAGGGTCAGGCCCAGGACAGCCACCGGTTGCTGAACCAGCATGAGGGGGTCGATGGTCATGCCGACCGACATGAAGAACAACCCCAATAACAGGCCCCGGTAGGGTTCGATATCGGCAGCGACCTGGTGGCGGAATTCGGTTTCCCCCAGCACCAGGCCTGCCAGAAAAGCCCCAAAGGCCATGGAAAGACCGGCCTGCTCGGTCACCCAGGAGGTCCCCAAGGCGACCAACAGGGCCATGGCGGCGAAGATCTCCGGGCTGCGGGCATTGGCGACCAGTCGGCAGACGGGCCGCATCAAAAAACGCCCGAGACCAATGATCAACAAAATGGCGGCAGCTGCCTTGATGGCCGCAAACCCCAACGCGGTCCAGAGCGCCGCCCCCATCCCACCGCCTTCGCCCAGGACCGCCAGCAGGACCAGCAAGGGGCCGACGGCCAGGTCCTGCAGGATCAGGATGGCGATGACCATGCGGCCCAGGTCCGTCGTCATCTGGGCCCGCTCCGCCAGGACCTTCATCACCACGGCGGTGGAAGACAGCGCCAGCCCGCCCCCGACCACCACGGCAGCCGGTGCATCCAGCCCGAAACCCCGCGCAATGGCAAAAATTGCCCCGGCAGTGACCAGAATCTGCAGGATGCCAAGCGCGTAAATGCGCCCGCCAATGGCCTTCAGCTTATCGATGGAAAGCTCAAGACCGATGGTGAACAGCAGAAACACCACGCCCAGTTCGGCAATGGCCTTGACGGTATCCAGCTGGTGGACGAAGCCCGCCGCATGGGGGCCGATGATCACGCCTGCGACCAGATAACCCAGGATGGCCCCCAGCCGAAACCGCTGAAACAGCGGCACCGCGATCACGGCGGCAATCAACAGGATGACAACATCAACAACGTAGTGGGTATCAGGCATGGGAGTCGTGAACCGTGCGCAAGAAGAGCAGCATCCCCCGCCCCGCTGAAAGCCATACTCTCACGGCGCTGGCTTGTCCAACGCGACGTCGCCTAAAGCGGGCCATCAGTCCAGGCCGAAGGCCTTTTTCAGCTTCGCCCCCAGGCCTTGGGGTTTCTTAGGCCCCCTTCGCTTCTTGCCGGAGCTGGGCGCGAGGCGACCCGTGGTTCGCTGTTTGGGCTTCGTGGGGTTGGGGTTGGTTTCGGTGTGGATCAGCCGGAAGGAGCCATCGTCCCGGATCGCGTAATAGGCAACCTTGGCGAGGCTGGGGTCCCGGCGCAATTGATCCCTGGCGTCGGCCTGGGCCTCATCGCGGGTCTCGATGCTGTCGGACAACTGCATGCGGCCCTCCCGCAACTCCTGGCCGGGTTTGACGAGATAGATTTCTGTTGTCATCGACGTCCCTCTTGATTCCACCCCACACTCCGCCCCTCGGCTTTCCCCAATAGGCGGCTGCAGGCCTTTCCCGCAGACGGTAAACCAACCTCGTTTTCATTCGCTTAACACGGCGAACTGAGGACCAGGAAAAACCCGATTGCCAGAAGCAAACAAGTGTTGCGGGCGTTTGCGCGAGAAGCCACAATATTCGTTCCTTCGTATTCCTGCCGGGCGGTGACCACCGTTTCGGCGCGTTTCGATCAAGCTTTGGAGAACAAGACATGGATTCAGCGTCAAGCGCGGTGGATACCGCCGTCGAACTGATTACCGCCTATGGCATGAGCGTGCTGGGCGCCGTCGTTATCCTCTTTGTCGGCTTCTGGCTGTCGGGCAAGTTGGCTGCCCTGACCCGCACCGCCCTGGACAAGGCAGAATCCATCGACGCCATGTTGACGGGCTTCTTCTCGCAGCTGGTGCGCTGGGCCGTGGTCATCATGACGATCATCGCGGTGCTGAACCAGTTCGGGGTTCAGACCACCAGCCTGATCGCTGTTTTGGGTGCCGCCGGCCTGGCCATTGGCCTGGCGTTGCAGGGTACCCTGTCAAACATCGCCGCTGGCGTCATGTTGCTGATGCTGCGCCCCTTCAAGGTCGGCGACTATGTGGATGCGGGCGGGACCGCCGGTACGGTGAAGGAGCTGTCGCTGTTCGTCTGCAAACTGGATACGCCGGATAATGTGCGCATCACGGTTCCCAACAGCCAGCTGATCAATGCCGCCATCAGCAACTACAGCTACAACGAGACCCGGCGTCTCGATCTGGTTTTCGGCATCGGCTACGACGACGACATGGACCAGGCCGCCAAGATCATCATGGACATGGCCAAGAAGGAAAAACGGGTCCTGAAGGATCCCGAACCCATGGTTGCCGTTTCCGAACTGGCGGACAGTTCCGTCAACCTGACCTTCCGCTTCTGGTGTGCCAAGCAAGACTACTGGGATCTCAAATTTGGTTTCACCCGCGACGTCAAACTGGCTTTTGATGCCAAGGGCATTTCCATCCCTTATCCGCAACGGGATGTGCATATGATCGAGGCCAAGCCCGAACCGGCACCGGCACCGAAAAAAGCCGCCCCGAAACGCTCAACCGCCAAGAAGGCCCCGGCCAAGACCAAGACCGACACGCCGGAAGAAGAGGTCGAAGCCCCCACGACATAAGCGCTCCACGACATGAGCAAAGGCCCCGCGCTCATGCCCCCAACAGATGGCCGACCACGGATCGGCTATGGGGGCGGGTGCGGTGTTCGAACAGGTAGATCCCCTGCCAGGTGCCAAGGGCCAGCCGCCCCTGGACCAGGGGAATCGTCAGGCTGACATCCGTCAGTGCTGATTTGATATGGGCCGGCATATCGTCCGGCCCTTCTGCCGTATGGGTGTAGAGGCGCGGATCATCGGGTGCCAGCTTGGCGAAAAAATCTTGCAGGTCCCGGCAGACATCAGGATCGGCATTTTCCTGGATGGTCAGGCTGGCCGAGGTATGGCGGCAAAAGAGCGTCAATTGCCCGCTCGCAAAACCCGTCTTGGAGACAAAGGCCGCCACGTCTGAGGTGAACTCATATAGACCGGGACCGTCGGTGCGGAGCGTAAAGGTCGCCTGGGCCTGATCCAGCATGGGACCTTCCGATCAGCGGGTGAAGTGCTTGGCGACAAAGTCTTCGATATCGGCCCCAGCCCAGCCTTTTTCTTTCAGATCGCGCCTGATCTGCTGCACATCCACGTTGGGGTAGGTGTTGCAGTCCGCCGGCACCTCATCGGCAGCGTCGAGAATCCGGAAATCAAGCGCGCTGCGTTCGCTCTTGAAGACGTCGTAATAGAGAATCTGGTCGATGTCGTTGTCCGGCAGGAAGGTCAGGATTCGCGGCTTGATGTCATAGATCTGCTCGCGCTCGATGTATTCACTCGAAGCAATAATCAGCTCATCACCCTTCTGGCAGGTCCGCGCAGCCGCGCCGTTCAACACACAACATTTCGAACCCGGCTCGCCGACGATGACATAGGTGGACAATCGCGCGCCGGAATTCTTGTTCCAGATATCGACGAATTCCATCGGCACCAGCCCGGCGGCTTCGATGTGTTCCGGGTCCAGCGTGATCGATCCGTGATAGTGCAGATCGGCGTTGGTGACGCGGATGCCATGAAGCTTTGCACGAACAATCTGAATCATCGGTCATCCCCTGCCTGAGCCCTGCGGTGTAAGGGCGGCAAGATGACGCCAGAGGCCGACCGAGGTCAAGGGGTTCGGTCAGGAAGAGGTATCCTCCGCCCCGGCCTGTTCCGCCGCCAGCAGACGTCTTTTGCGGTCCTTGCCCCAGCGATAGCCGGTCAGAGAGCCATCCGCACCGACGGCCCGATGGCAAGGAATCAGGATCGAAACCGGATTTGTCGCGCAGGCCCGGCCCACGGCCCGGGCCCCCTTCGGTGTTCCCAAGGCGGCAGCGAGATCCCCATAGGTCCGCGTTTCCCCCGCCGGGATATCAACCAGGGCCTGCCAAACCCGCCATTGAAAGGCGGTGGCCCGGATATCCAGCGGCAGGCCGAGATCGGCGGGCCTGCCCTCCAGATGAGAGACCAGGACATCCAGTGCCTCAGAGAGCGCCGTCTCGTCGCGCCGGATGTCTGCCCTTGGAAAATCGCCGCTCAATTCGTCGACAAGGTCAGCCTCATCCTCGCCGAGGCTCACATGACAAACACCTTGGGCCGTGCGGGCAGTCAGCAGCAAGCCAAAGGGGGAGGGTCGCACCGCGAAGGCGATCTCGGCCCCGTCTCCGCCCTTGGCATAACTTGCCGGTGACATGCCGAGGATCCGGCTTGATCGCTCATAGACCCTGGAAAGCGAGCCATAGCCCGCGCCGAACACCGACTGGGCCAGGGGCTGGTCGAGCTTCAACTCGGCACGCAACCGCTCGGCCTTGATCGCCTCCAGCACAGCCTTGGGCGACAGGCCGAGTTTGCGAACAAACAGTTTGCGGAAAGCTTCCGCACTCAGGCCCGAGCGCTCGGCCAACGCTTCGGCACTGCCCGGAAGCTCTTCCCTGTTCAACAGTTGGAAAGCCTGGACAATGGGCGTGAGCGCGGGATCGGCTTCATTCTGTGTCGGACGGCAACGAAGACAGGCCCGAAACCCCTCGGCCTCCGCAGACTCTGCCGACAAGAACAGCCGGGTATTCTCTCGCTTCGGCCGGCGGCTTGGACAGGAGGGCCGACAGAAAACGCCGGTCGTGGTGACACCGTAGTAAAGGATGCCGTCAAGCCGGGCATCCCGGGAGGCAACCGCCTGCCAAAGGCCGTCGGCCTCCGCCAGAGATAAAGAAAGAGAATGAGAAAGGGAAAGAGAACGAGGAGCTTGCTTTGTCATGGTGCCAGGATAGCCATCTGCGGGCCCCGGACCATCCGGTTTCGGACACCAAAGGAATTATTCGGCGGGTTCCGACTGGAACTTCAGAACAACCGGGGCATAGTCCTGGTCCGCCACCATGATATGGCCGATCAGCCAGGTCTTGAGGTATTCCCCGGCAGTTGTCTTCAAATTCTCCCGGTTGCCGGCGCGGGTCTGATCGATCAGATCGTCCAACATGTCCAAGAGCACCCCATGCAGGCTCTTGTGGCCGTCCAGTCCCGGGTAGTCCGCCGCCGCCATCAGGGATTCTTCGTGGGAGAAGTGCTGGACCGTCGCCTGACGGAGTTCCCCCAGAAGCCCCAGAACCTTGCCCATCCCGGACCCGTCCTGGATCGCGCCATCGACGACGTTGATTTGGCTCAGCAAGTATTTGTGTTCGTTGTCCATATCCGAAACACCGGTATCGTACCCGGCATTCCATACGGCGGCTTCGTGGTTCCATGAAAAATCGAACATTGCCGTCCCCCCCTAAACCGCAGGGTGCCTGCGCCCCCAAGATGTTCGCGTTCTAACCCGACAGACTG
This sequence comes from Magnetovibrionaceae bacterium, assembly GCA_049603795.1. GTDB lineage: Bacteria > Pseudomonadota > Alphaproteobacteria > Rhodospirillales > JBMYSY01 > JBMYSY01. The sequence goes on along the minus strand of JBMYSY010000008.1, from coordinate 42,546 downwards.
ACAGCTACCTGACGGTTTTCTAAATCAACTTTTCCCATAGGTATGCAGTTGAGCGCCATACGTGTGCAACCAAGCCTTTGCGCCGCTTGCGTCAAGGGCCAGACGGTCATTCAAGGCATGGAACAACCCGCCATGGTTGTGGTGCTTCAGATGGGCGACTTCGTGCGCCACGACATAGTCGAGCACATGCGCCGGTGCCATCACCAGACGCCAGCTGAACGACAGATTGCCGTTGGCCGCACAACTGCCCCAGCGGCTTCGGGTATCGCGGATACTGATCCGACCCGCCTGTAAACCGGCGGCACGTGCCTTTTCACGAACCAGGGGCTCGATCCTGCGACGCGCCTCGGCCCGCAGCCAATCGGTCAGGCGGCGGCTCAGATGCTCGGGTCTAGCCTTGATGCGCAGCTCGCCCTCCGCGATCTCGACCAAACCGGTGCCCGAGGTCCGCTCCCGGATCACCATCTCTTCCCCGCCGAGCAAAATGAGTCCGCCGAAGATGAAGGGGCGCGGGCCCGCATGATCGCAGAGCCTTGCCTCCAGCCAACCCGCCTTCTCAGCAACGAAGCGCTCCGCTTCAACGAAGGCCACCCCGCGGGGTATCGTGACCCGGGCCAGGGTGCCGCTGGGATCCAACCGCAGGATGATCCGCCTGGCCTGAGCATTGCGACGGACCTCGACCGCCAGTTCGCGGTCGTCAAGCTGCAGCGTAAACCGATGCCCCGACTGTGTTGCAGGTTTCGGTGCCGCAGGTTTCGTTCCCTTGTGCGGAAAAATCCAACCCGGGCCTCTCAAGCCGGCCAATCCACGATATGGTTCTCCCAGTTCCTGCGCCCATTGTCGCTGACCACACGCCCCCGAACCGACTGACCGGCCTCGAAGACGCTCTCCGGGTTCCCGCTGATCAGGGGATGCCAATCCGGTAGGGGTTTGCCCTCGGCCAACAGACGGTAGGCGCAGGTCGAAGGCATCCAGCGAAGTTCAGACACGTTGCGCGGGGTCAGTTGCACGCAATCGGGCACGCGCCGCGCCCGGCGCTGATAGTCGGAGCATCGGCAGGTCCCAAGATCCAACAGGCGGCAGGCGATGTTGGTATGCCGGATCTCGCCGCTGTCCTCATCTTCCAGCTTTTCCAGGCAACATTTGGCACAGCCGTCGCAAAGCGATTCCCATTGGCTGTCGGTCATCTGTTCCAGCGGGGTCGTTTCCCAGAACGGCTGCTCGAGACTGCTCACGTCAGTTCTTTCAGCTTTTTCGCCACGTCTTCGGGCGTTGCCTCGTGATTGAAATGATGCACAAAGGCACCGTCCGGCCCCATCAGATAGATGATCGACGAATGGTCCATCAGATAGGCACCGGGATCGTTTTCATCCTCGTCCACCTTGGCCGAATAGACACGATAGGCCTTGGCCGCCTGGCGCACCTGTTCGGAAGAACCCGTAAGCCCGATCAGACGCGGGTGAAAATAGCCGACATACTCGGCCATGTGTTCCACCGTATCCCGCTCCGGATCCACGGTGATGAACAGGGGTTGCACGTTGTCGGCGGCCGCGCCGGCAAGGTCGAGGGCCTCCGACATGGTGGTCAGGCTTGTCGGGCAGATGTCGGGGCAGAAGGTATAGCCGAAGTAGATCAGCATGAACTGCCCGGAATAGGTGGCGCTGGTGACCGTCTGGCCCTGGTGATCGACCAGGTGGAAAGGCCCGCCGATACGCGCCTTGCCCGATGTCTCCCCTGCCCCACCGGAACTGGCGACATCGCCCGCCTCCGAGCCCACGACGCTTCCGTCATCCGCCACAAACCGCTGAACCGCCAAGGCCCCCATCACCACCAGGGCGACCACGGCGATGATTGCGGGCAACAGGGGGGGGCCCTTTTTCGGGGCATCCGGCTTTTTGGCTTGAGGCGACTTCGGCCTCGACGCTTTCCTCTGCTTTTTTTTGGCCATGGGTTCGGTCCGTTCCTGGATTAAGAGTGGAATCAGGCAACCATCTGCCATGCCAGATAGGATAGAACGACCGCGTTCAGCATCAAGAGCATTGGCGCGAAGCGCGCAAAACCCGTCCGCCAGCGCGCTCCGGCGACATGGCCGGCGATGGCGACCCCCAGAAGGGCCGGGATCGTACCCGCCGTGAAACCGACCATGGCAAAGGCTCCGGCGAGCGCTTCTCCACTGGCCGCAGCCGCCGCGAGAGCCCCCCAAAGCAATCCGCAGGGCAGAAAACCCAGAACGATACCGAGGCCATAACCCCGAATCCCCAGCGGTCGTTCAAACAGCGGCTTGGCGAGACGCCCGATCATCCGGCCAAACTTGCCCTCCCCGTCGGTCGGCTTACCGACCCAGAGGCCCAGGCGCTTCAGGCCATAGCCCAGGAAAAACAGCGCCGCCAGGATCAACAACCCGGCGGAGAGCCACTTCAGTTCCGCCGCCTGGATCAACTGTCCCGCAAAGGCCCCTGCAAGCGCGCCGAGCACCACATAGGTCGTCATGCGCCCCAGATGATAGGGCACCAGGGCGGCACCGGCCAATCGGGTGAATTCCCCCATCCGGTCCGCCGCCACGCCTTCCAGCCGGGCGAGGGTCTGGGTCAGCACGAAGGGACCGCACATGCCGATGCAGTGGCTGGCCGAACCAACCAGGCCTGCGACAAACAGACTCAGGATCAGCGTGCCGTGGGCCTCGACCGTGACGATGCAGTGTGACAGGCCTTGGGCAAGGGCGGCGATCAGGAAGGCTTCCTGGTCCATCAGGCAGCCCCCATGACGGGGCCCCCTTGGGCCGCATAGGCGCTCGTGCCGGGCTGTTGGGCCTTTGCTTCGAGAGAAGCCGCCGCCTCGTCGTCACCAAGGGCGCGCAGCAGCGCCGCCAGATTGCGATAGCCGGTCAGGAGGCTGGGATGGCCCGGCGGGAAATGCTTTTCCTTGATGGCGAGGGCCCGGGCCAGCAAAGGCTTGGCCGCCTGGAAATTGCCCTGTTTCTTGTAAAGCAAAGCCAGATTGTTGAGATCGGTCGCCACGCCCGTGTGGTCCTTGCCCAAGACCTCTTCGTCAATCGCCAACGCCCGGCGATAGAGCGGTTCCGCCGCCCCATAGTCGCCCCGGGTATAGTGCAGCAGCGCCAGGTTGTTCAGGGCCGTGGCCACATCGGGATGGCTCGCCCCCAGGTGGCGTTCCAAAACCTTCAAGGCTCTTGAAAACGATGCGGTGGCCTGTTCGTTGTCACCGGACTGATAGGCGGCCGTCCCGTGCTTGTTGTAGCATTCGGCCAGAATGCCGTCCTGGCCTTCCGGCAACCATTCTGCCGCCTGCAGGTAGTGGCGCTGGGCCTGGTCGTAGTCCAACTGAGCGAGCGCCAGATCCCCGGCCACGACCTTGGCCATGGCCGCCGTGGCGAGGCGTCGGTCGACCGCCTGCTTCATGTCCTGGGCCGCGCGACCGTCCCGCTCGGCGAACACCTCGAGGGACTGCGAAGCCGCAACCAGGTCGCCCGCGTTCAGTCGAGCCCGGGCTTTCTCCAGTTCCGGTTTTGAACCGTCCTCGGCCTCCATGCGGTTCAGCCGGTCCGTGATCTCGCCCGCCTGCCGTGCGAAATCACGTACAAGGGCATCTCGCTCCCGGTCCGGCAGGCCCTTGGCCTGCAACAGCCTGTCGTATTGTTCGAGCAACGGCGGACGCGATGGCTCGGGCGGGCGATAGGGATCGGCGGCGGGTGGCACCTGGGTCGGCCTTGTCGCCTCCGACGAATTGGCAGGTTGGACCACCGAAGGGTTCGCAGACCGCCCCCGCCTTGCCAGCAGCACGCCGATCAACGCGCCCAGACCAAGGGCGACCACCACGGCTGCGATCAAGGGTACCCACTGTTCCAATTGTCGTCCTATCCACTCAGCGTCTTGCCGGTCCTGGCTGGGCCCAATGCTGGCCATTCCTGGCTGGGCCTAAAGATCGCCCCAGAACACCAAAGCCGCAAGACATCAGATGGAAAATCAGGATGCGGATGGATCAGCCGCCCCGCACGAGCGATCTTGAAACCGGCCCGCCCTTGTACCCGGCTCGAGCGACGGGCATAACCGATGGCATGTCGGATGGGATCGAATCTGTCGGTGTTTTGGGTGCCGGGGCCTGGGGTACGGCGCTTGCTGCCGTGGTCGCCCGGAAGGGACTGAAGACGGTCCTCGCCGCCCGGGAGGCCGAAGTCGTCTCCGACATCAACCGCAACCGGACCAACAGCCTATTTCTGGAAGGCGTGACCTTGCCGGACGGCATCGTCGCCACGCAAACGCCTGCTGACGTACTCGGCTGCGATCTGGTGCTTCAGGTCACGCCATCCCAGTTCATGCGCGCCTCGCTGGAGCCCTTGAGCGGGGATTGGCCGCCGGGCCTACCCCTTGTTCTCTGTTGCAAAGGTGTGGAGACCGGCAGTGGGGCACTGATGACCGACGTTGCCCGCCAGGCCTTAGGGCCGGGCGTGCCGCTTGCCGTGCTCAGCGGGCCGACCTTTGCCGGCGAGGTGGCAGCGGGCCTGCCCACCGCCCTTACCCTTGCCATGACGGACAAGGCGGAGGCTCACCGCCTTGCCCAGGCGCTCGCAGCACCGGCCTTCCGGGTCTATGCGGGCGACGATCTGGTCGGCTCGGAAGTGGGCGGGGCGGTCAAGAACGTCCTTGCCATCGCTTGCGGCATCGTCGAGGGCCGGGGGCTCGGGGACAACGCACGCGCAGCCCTGATCACGCGCGGCATCGCTGAGATCAGCCGGCTGGGTCTCGCCCTCGGTGCCAAGCCGGAAACCCTGATGGGGCTGTCGGGCATCGGCGATATCACGCTGACCTGCAACGCCATGCAGTCGCGGAATTTCTCGCTGGGTGCCGCCCTTGGAAAAGGCGAAACGCTTTCCGATATCCTGAACAGTCGCCGTACGGTCGCTGAAGGGGTTGCCACGGCGGCTTCCGTCGTCGCCCTGGGTGCCCGGCATGGCGTCGAACTGCCCATCGCGGGAGCCGTCAACGCCATCCTCCACGAAGGTGCTGACATCAACCAGACCATCCAGGCCCTGCTGTCCCGACCGTTGAAGGCCGAGGGGTAGGGCCGCGAAGAAACGAGAAAAGGATTCCCCATGCACGTCGTCATCCACTGTGTCGATAAGGCGGACCATCAGGCTGTCCGGCTGGAAAACCGGGAGGCCCATCTGGCCTATCTTGGCGGTTTCAAAGACCAGATCGTCGCCGCCGGTCCAACCCTGAACGAGGCCGGGGACGGCATGACCGGATCCGTCCTGGTGATGGAATTTGCCGACAGGGCCGCTGCGGAAGCCTTCTGTGCGGGCGATCCCTATGCCAAGGCCGGGCTGTTCCAATCGACGACCATCCTGCCCTGGAAAAAAGTGCTGCCGAAGGAGTAACCCCCATGGCCCACTGGCTGTTTAAATCCGAACCCAACACCTGGTCCTGGGAGGATCAGGTCAAGTCCGGCCAGGACACATGGGACGGCGTTCGAAACCATCAAGCCTGCAACAACATGAAGGCCATGAAGGTCGGCGATACGGGGTTTTTCTATCATTCGGTCAACGAAAAACGCATCGTCGGCATCGTCCGTGTGGCAAAGGAATACTATCCGGACCCGTCGGACGAGAGCGGACGCTTCGGCATGGTGGATGTGGAGCCCGTGGAGCCGGTTCCCAACCCGGTGACGCTCGCCGACATCAAGGCGGAACCCCGGCTGGAAGACCTGGCCCTTGTCCGCCAGTCCCGCCTCTCCGTCGTGCCGGTGAGTGACGAGCACTGGACGATCATCTGTGCCATGGCAGGCCTGGAAAACGAGGCCTGAGATCCGTGTTCAACTGGCTCCGTCAGCGCAAACGGAACAGCTTTGTTGCCGCCGCGCGCGAAGAAATGCAGACCTTCACCGCCAATCTGGAGCTCCTGGATGGCCCGGGCCGGGCCACGGTGGTGGTGGTTGCGACGCAACTGCGGGTCAACCTGGAACGCGAGGAAATGGTGCCAGCCGGTCTGTTCGGCCTGGACAGCAATCCGGGTGCTGATCCTTACGGCAAGTTCATGGACAAACTGGACCGTCTGGTGCGCGGTTTCCTGAAGCGTGACAACGCCTCTGATACGGCGGCGGCCTATGTCTGGCTCCATACCGTCCGCGCGCTGTATTACCCGGAACTGCGCGAAGAGGGTCGCGCGCTCTGGACCGCGCTGTCCGAAGGTTTCGATCATCTGCTGCCGGCCTTCGCCGCAGCGGAGGAACAACGAGGCCATCCACTTGAACCCGGCGTTGTCGAAGGCGCCCGGTTCATCCCTCAGGGCCTGGAACGGGGAGGAATCTCGTCATGAACGAAACGGCCCGTCAGCCGCTTTGCGCCCTGGAGGACATCCCCGACGGAGAGGCCAGGGGCTTCACGGTAGAGGATGACGGAATGAAAAAGCAGGTTTTTGTCGTCCGCCAGGGCCCCCTGGTTTTCGGCTATCTGAATGTCTGTCCGCATCTCGGGACGCCACTGAATTTCCGCCCGGACGACTTTCTGGATACGGAGACGGGCCGGATCGTCTGCTCGACGCATATGGCCGAATTCCGCATCGAAGATGGCTACTGCTTGAGTGGTCCGTGCAAGGAAGACAGCTTGATTTCGTTCCCCGTCAAGGTGGAAGACGGCCTGATCCAACTCGCCTGAGGCTGTCTCCAGCCTGATATGTAAATGACATTTATATGAAATAGACGGCCAGGGTTGCGAATTTAGCATAGCAGGTCTGCGCGAGGCCTTGTAACAGCCCGAAAAATGGCGATAATCCCCGCCGGGATGAACGACGTGTTCGCCGGGGGTCGGCGGCAAAAAAGTCGTTTAAGTGGTCGCTACAAAAGCAATAAAAAAAAGCGCTCGGGGGCTATAATCGCATTAATTGGAAACGTTCCAGAACCTTAAGTGAAGGGGGCACAGACTATGTCTGAACAAACGTTCGCGCCTTCGGATGAGATCGTTAAATCGGCTCATATCGATAACGACACCTATCTGAAAATGTATCAGGCTTCGGTTGATGATCCGGAGGCATTTTGGGCAGAGCACGGGAAACGAGTTGATTGGATCAAGCCTTTCACCAAGGTGAAAGACGTGAACTACGGCCCCGGCGATGTTTCGATCAAGTGGTTCGAAGACGGCACGCTGAACGTATCAGCCAACTGCCTGGATCGGCACTTGGAAAAGCGCGGCGATCAGACCGCCATCATCTGGGAAGGTGATGATCCGGCCGATTCCGAACATGTCACCTACAAGGACCTGCACGAGCGCGTCTGCCGCCTGGCCAACGCCATGAAGGCTCGCGGCGTCAAGAAGGGCGACCGCGTCACCCTTTACCTGCCGATGATCGTCGAAGCGGCTGTCGCCATGCTGGCCTGCACCCGCATCGGTGCCGTGCACTCCATCGTTTTCGGCGGCTTCTCCCCGGACAGCCTCGCCCAGCGTATCCAGGGCTGCGAATCCAACTGCGTGATCACCTCCGACGAAGGTCTGCGGGGCGGTCGTAAGGTTCCGCTGAAAGCCAACACCGACAAGGCAATTGAATCCTGCCCGACGGTCGAGACCGTCTTTGTGGTCAAGCGGACCGGCGGGGACGTCAACTGGGTTGATGGCCGCGACGTTTGGTACGAAGAAGCCTGTGCCGCTGCCGATCCGGTTTGCGAACCGGAAGAAATGAACGCGGAAGACCCGCTGTTCATCCTCTACACCTCGGGTTCCACCGGTGCGCCGAAGGGCGTGCTGCACACGACCGGCGGCTACATCGTCTATGCCTCCATGACCCACGAATACATCTTCGACTACCACGAAGGTGACGTGTACTGGTGCACGGCCGATGTGGGCTGGGTCACGGGCCACAGCTACATCGTCTACGGCCCGCTGGCCAACGGTGCCACCTCTCTCATGTTCGAAGGTGTGCCGAACTATCCCAGCGCTTCGCGTTTCTGGGATGTCTGCGACAAGCACAAGGTCAACATCTTCTACACCGCGCCGACCGCCATCCGCGCCCTGATGGGTGCCGGTGACGAATTCGTCGAAGGGGCTGATCTTTCCACCCTGCGGGTCCTGGGTTCGGTCGGTGAGCCGATCAACCCGGAAGCCTGGATGTGGTACTACACCAAGGTCGGCAAGGAACGCTGCCCGATCGTGGATACCTGGTGGCAGACGGAAACCGGCGGCATTCTGATCACGCCCCTGCCGGGTGCGACCGTGATGAAGCCGGGCTCGGCCACCCGCCCGTTCTTTGGCGTCAAGCCGGAACTGGTGGACGCCGACGGCAACGTTCTGGACGGGGCTACCGAGGGCAACCTCTGCATCTCGGACAGCTGGCCCGGTCAGATGCGGACCGTCTATCAGGACCACGAACGGTTCATCCAGACCTACTTCTCGACCTACGCCGGCAAGTACTTCACCGGTGACGGCTGCCGCCGTGACGAAGACGGCTACTACTGGATCACCGGTCGCGTCGATGACGTGATCAACGTGTCCGGTCACCGCATGGGTACCGCTGAAGTCGAATCCGCACTGGTCGCCCACGAAGCCGTGTCGGAAGCCGCCGTTGTCGGTTACCCGCACGACCTCAAGGGCCAGGGCATCTACGCCTATGTCACGCTGACGGCTGGCGTTGATCCGTCCGACGAGTTGAAGAAGGAACTGGTGACCTGGGTCCGCAAGGAAATCGGCCCGATCGCCAGCCCGGACAAGATCCAGTGGGCTCCCGGCCTGCCGAAAACCCGCTCCGGCAAGATCATGCGCCGCATCCTGCGCAAGATCGCCGAAGACGAGTTCGGCGCTCTGGGCGACACCTCGACGCTGGCAGACCCGACCGTGGTCGACGACCTGATCGAGAATCGCCAGAACAAGAAGTAAGTTCCGTCTGATTTCAGGCGAATGACGAGGGCGGCAACTCCGGTTGCCGCCCTTCTTCTTTGTGCGGCTTGATAGGCGTGGACCACCCTCTGAGCGGAAAGCAATACTGCTCTGAAGGCCCTATTCGAGTTGCGCGGCCTTTACCTCTTCCTCGCACTCTTTCTTCAGCGAGCGGACGAGCGAAGCATTTTCAAACGCGGCTTCACGAAACGCTTGATCAGCCATTCGATCGCCTTTCCGAACGGCAGACCGGAGCGGATTTCGAAGGCCTCCCGATGGAAGGCAGAGCTCTTCAGCCCCGCTGCGACCAGTGCCTTTTGGAGACCGTCACCCATGGCCTTCGGGCCGCAGAACGACACGGCGAGGTCTGCCGCCGATTCACCTGTCGCCTTCAGGACATCGGCGGCATCCAGTCGGCCACGGCTGAGGCTGTCAATGACATGCAGATGATGTTGGTCAGAAGCAGAAGCCCAGGCTTCCAGTTCATCCAGATGCAAGGCCCGCTCCCGCCCCCGCACACAGTAGAACAGGTGCACGGGTACGACGGCGGCTTGTCCTTCTCCGGCCCAGGCCAGGAAGGGTGTGATCCCGATACCGGCGGCGATCCAGGCCTGAGGTTTGTTCTGTAAGGGTCGGAAATGACCGTGCGGCCCGGTTACCTTGGCTTTCGTACCAGGTTGAAGCCCTGCCGCCAGCCTTTGCGTGTAGTCGCCAAGGGGGCCGATGGAAAACCGGAGAACGCCATCGGCACGCGGCGCGGCACTGATGGTAAAAGGATGAACCTCGTCGAGGCCATCAAGATCGAAACCCAAGAAAGCGAACTGCCCTGCGCGGTGGGCTAAGGGCCTGCCGTCCGGCGACAGCTCGACCACCAGTCCGCCCATTTCCTTCTGCACCGACGACACGCTATAGCCGTACGCGCCAGCCCGCTTCCGGAACGGGATCAAGGTAACGGCATAGGCCAGCAGACCCGCGACACAGAAAGCCGAAACATAGAGACCCGGCGGGTCCATCAGCTTGAACGGCTTCAGGATCAGCAGGTAGTGGATCGCCCCGAAGGCGAAGAACGCCCCCATGAACCGGTGCGTCCAGCGCCAGAGATGATAGGGAATGAAGGTGGCGAGCGTGACGGTGACAAGGATCAGCAGACCGTAGAGGCTGAGCTCGCCCAAGGTTTCACCCAAATCCGTCAGAAGTGTCTCGGGTCCAACGCCCCTCATATCCGCGTCAATCGTATCGTGCAGCAGGATGGCCGCCATGGACCCGATGGCGAGCCACTTGTGCTGGCGGTAGATCTGATCCTGGCCGCCAAAGACCGCCTCCAGGGGCTTCCAGCGGATCGCCATGACCATGGCAACCCCCATCCCGATCAGCGCCGCCGAACCCAGGTACTGGCTGAACACGGCTAGCGGGTCGCGGACCCACAACGGAACGAACCAGATGAGCGGCAAGAGGATGGCGATGGCGATCAAGGCAAGGCCTAGGGGGCGCATGGCCATCCTCCGGAGCTGTCGATCAGCCGAGATGGCTGTGCAGGAAGTTCAACGACCGCCCATTGGCGAGCTTGGCATCGAAGTCGTGGTAGTGCGCGCCACCCTCGCGGGCGAAGGCATGTTCGCGGCCTTCGTAGTCGAACAGCGTCACCTTGCCGTTGTCGTCCAGGGCTTCATGGATGGCCTTCTGGGCTTCCGCCGGAGCATATTCGTCCTGGGTCGCGATGTGCAGCATCAAAGGTGCCTTGAAGACCTCATTCAAATGTTCGGTCAACATGACGCCGTAGTACCCCACGGAAGCATCCACACTGGTCCGCGTCGCCGCCAGATAGGCCAGACGCCCGCCGAGGCAATAGCCGATGGAACCGACCTTGCCGGTGGACGCGTGATGCAGGCGCAGGAAATCCACGGCGGTTCCGGCGTCTTCCATGCCCTTGTCGACGTCGAAGGCCTGGAACAACTCGAAAGCGCGAGCCCATTCGGCATCGGTTTTGTCGGTGATCTCGATGTTCGGCTCAATTCGCCAGAACAGGTCGGGGCAGAGCGCGGTGAAGCCCTCGCCCGCCAGCCAGTCACAGATACCGCGCATGACGTCGTTGACGCCGAAAATCTCTTGAAGCACCACCACGCCGGGGCCTTTGCCCCCCTCTGGTGTCGCCAGATAGCCCGTATAGGTGCCGCTGCCGTCTGCGGCGGTCATGGTTACCGTGGTTCCCATCTTCGTCTCTGCCTCTCTTGAATTTGTCTTTCGCAGGAAAGTGCGGGCGTTTCTTGTTCTTCAGCGCTCCCGCAGCGCCGTCTGCACGGACCCGAGGAAGGGGTCCATAAGGTATTCAAGCACGGTTCTGTTACCGGTTTGAATGGAACAGATCACCTCGACACCGGGCACCAGGCGGTACTGCTGCCCGGCGCGTTCGAAAGTGTCTTTTTCCGTTTCGATCAGGACCCGGTAGTAGGCATAACCTTCGCCGCTGTCGATGGTATCGGGACTGACCTGGACCACATCGCCCTTCAGCTTGCCGAACCGCGCCGCATCACCGGAGGCCAGCTGAACCGAAGCCGTCTGACCCTCGGCGACATAGCCGATTTCCTGGCTTGGCAGGCGGGCTTCGATCACCAGCCTGTCGCCGGCGGGCACAACTTCGGCCACGGTCGCGCCCGGTTGAATGACGCCACCGATGGTCACCACGCTCATGGTCTTCACGACGCCCTCGACCGGGGAACGCAAGACGGTGCGCTGGCGGGTGTCCTGAAACTTGGCGATGCGGGTCTGAAGCTCATCCAGGCGGCGGCGCTTTTCCTCCAACTCCCGGCTGACATCTTCGCGATAGCCGCCCCGTAGGGTCTCGAGACGCGCCTCCGCCTGTTTGACGGCCGCCTCCGTCGCCCCGATAGAGGCCTGATCCTCCCGAATCTGACCGCCCAGGTCGTTGGCTTCTTTCAGCAGGTTGAGGTGCAGCATCCGGTTGGTCAGATCCTTCTTCAGCAGTTCCTCCGAAATCCCCACCTGCTCTTGCAACAGCTTCAGCGACTTGCGCTGCTTGGAGAGCCTGGCGCGGATCACGTTGATCTCCTGTTTGCGTTGGGAGATCGTCTCACCCTGGGCCTCGAGTTGTGCAGCCTGTCTGGCCCTGCGGGTCTCGAACAGGCCCATGGCCTCGGCCACCAGGTCGGGCGACTGTGAAACCAGATCATCGGGGAAGATCACGGTTTCTGCCTCGGCCAGTTCCGCTTCAAGCCGGACGACGTCCACAGTCAGGCCCCGAATACGCTTTTCCAGTTCGCCCACGTCCGCCTCGCTCGCCGTCGGCTCCAGGCTGACCAGAGGCTCGCCTGCCTTGACCGACTGGCCTTCGCGCACATGGATATCCAGGACAATGCCGCCTTCCAGGTGCTGGACGGTTTTCACCTGGCTGGACGGGATCACTTCGCCGGTCGCGGTACTGACGATCTCCAACGTGCCGTAGTAGGCCCAGGCCGCCGCCGCGCCAACCATCAGCACGGTCAGCGCCAAAAACAGATGCGTGCCGGGATTGACCTTCTCTTCCGGGGTTTTGGTACGCGCCATGTTAGGAGGCAGCTCCTTTCGCGGGACGGTTTTTTTGCGGCGGTCGCCCAGGCGGCATATTCGCTGGCGGCGCATTCGGGGATTGGGCTGACGCCGACTGGGATGCAGCTTGGGCCAGCACGCGCGGCGTCGGCTTGACATTGAGATCAAGCACCTGGGCGGCCCCCTTGGCGATGTTGGGGTCGTGGGAAAAGGCGATGATCGTCCGCCCCTGTTCGGCCAGCCTGTTCATCACCGCATAGACGGCATTGGCCCCTTCGGTGTCCATGCCTTCGGTCGGCTCATCCAGGATGGCGATCCGCCCGTCACAGGCGAGCGCACGGGCAAGCGCCAGCCGTCGTCGGATGCCGAGCGCCAAGGTCTCTCCCCCGCCGGGCAGGGGCGTATCCAGACCCTGGTTGCTCTGATCCAGGAAGGACCGCAAGCCGGCGGCACTGACCAGTTGGGCCAAACGGGCGTCATCCAGGTTCGGATTGAAAGCCATCAGGTTTTCGCGGATCGTCGCCGAGAGGAACTTCGGTTCCTGTGGCAGGTAGATCAGCTGCCTCCGCCACCATTCGGGAGCCAGTTGCGCGATATCCACGCCATCCACCAAAATCTGGCCCCGCACGGGCTCCAACAGGCCGGCCAGCAGGCGCGCGAGTGTCGTCTTGCCGGTGCCGTTCCCGCCCGTGACCACCAGGACCGAGCCCGGCTCGACCCGCAAGGTCAGCTTTTCGAAAACGACCCGGTTGGCCCCCGGATGGGCGAAGGCGAGGTCTTGAAAATCCAGCCGCCCCTTAATGACCGACAGGCCGGAGCCCTGTACGCGTTCAACCGGCAGCTTGAGAAACTCCCGCAGCATGGTGAGCGACTGCCCGGCCTTGGCGAACTGTTCGGACAGCTGTGCGAACTTGGCGATCGGCCCAACCGCCCGCGCCGCCAAGATGTTGGCCCCGATTAATGCGCCGACATCCAATTCGCCGCGCACCACCAGAAAGGCACCGGTCGCGATCACGGCAGCCCCCATGATCGCCTGCGACGACTGTGTCAGGTTTTGCAGCAGGGCATTCCGCCCGCCGACGATGCGTTTCAGCCGGGCGAACAGCGTCGATTCCTCGCCCCAATTGCCGCGCAGGAACCCGGCACCTGTGAAGGCGCGGACCGTATCAGCGGCGGTCAGCGCGCTGCCCACCAAAATACCGCGTCGGCCCTGGGTGGCGATGAGGTCTTTGGTAGGGCCGCGCAGAGACAACAGCGTGATCAGGGAACAAAAAAGGACGAAGGCCAGCACCACGGCCGCGATGAAGGCCAGGGGCGGGGCCAGCAGGTAGAGCACCCCCAGAAACAGGAGCGCGAAAGGCACATCGAGAACCGCCGCCAGATTGGATGCGGCATAGGCCCCCTGGACCGTCTCGACACCCTGGACGACTTCCCTGCGGGTATGGGCGGGCAGCAGATCAATTGCCGCCGACTTGGTGCCGGTCAGCATACCGAAAGTCGCTTCGTTCAGCTTGGCATCCGCCGTCGCGCTGACAGCATGAGCGATCCGCAAGCGCACCTGGCGGAAGCCGAACTCCAGCAGGATCGCGATCATCACCCCGGCGGTCAGGGTCGCCAGGGTCGTATCGACGCCATGGGTGACATAGCGGTTCAAGACCTGAATCACGAAAATCGGCGAGGCCAAGGCCAGCAGATTGGCGAAGAAGGACGCCAGCAACAACTCGAGGCTGAGACCCGGACGACGCGCCAGGCGGGCAAAGAGTTCAGACATCGGTCGGGCGCGGTCCCCCGGTGCTCACATGCCCCCTTGTGCCCCCCTTGATCGGGGCGACTCTGAAGGCGGTTAAAGGTTGGGAAGTTTAGACCGGTTCGCCTCAGGCGACAAAGTTAACATCGTCCGCGTTAATGGTGGTGACGTTTTCCAAGGCGGCGATCTCGGTCACTTCCGCATCGGAGGTATCGGTATCGCCGGAAATCGAGATGTTGACCAGGTGGGTATCCCGACCGTCCGTGAAATAGCCGACGTAGTTGCCGCTGGTCGCCGTGTCGCTGACGGTAACGATGTTGTTGTTCAGCAACCACTTTACCTCGGCCAGCGAACTGGCGGTGCCCAGATCCCAGATCATCGTCCCATCGTCCAGATCGCCACCGGCATGGAGGTCAAAGGCCTGACCAACGGTGGACCCACCGGTTGAGACATTGGCGGCATCTCCCCCGGCATCGCGGGTATTGAACCCGCCGTCTATGCCGGAAGCGGACAGCATGAAGTAGTCAGCGCCGGTCTCGAAATCGGTGACCGTATCGCCGAACTGGGCGGCATCGTTGTAGTAAAAGCCGTCCGTCCCAGTGCCGCCGGTGATTTCGTCGCGACCTTCGCTGCCGACAAAAAAGTCATTGCCTGTGCCGCCGAACAGGTGGTCGCCGGTCCCCGAGCCGACAATGGTATCATGGCCCTCGTTGCCGAAGATCACAGCGCCCTGTGCATTGCCATCGACAGTGCCGTCCAGGAAATCAAAGCCCGCACCTTCGCTAGCCTGAAGGTAGTCATTGGCTTCGCCACCGACCAACAGGTAGCCGTAGCCCGTCTCGGACTCGCCCAGATTGATCCACTTGTCGTCGCCGCCACTCTTGGCATGGAAACCTTCGATGTTATGGATCTCGATCTGACCGGCACCCTCGGCACTGGCATAGTGGAAGGTCTTGGCTGCGGCGTCGTAGCGGAATTCAACGTCGCGGAGGTTTTCGAAAACCAGGGCATCGTTCCCGCCACGGCCATAGACCACATCCGCACCACCCAGGTTTTCGCCCTGGGCCATGACGAAGGTGTTGCCCTCCGCGTTGCCGACCAGAAGATCGTCTTCGAGGCTGGCAGAGACGTTGAAGAATTCGGCCTCTTCCTGGCGCTCAACCTCGTCGTCGGCTTTTTCTTCCTCTTCTTCGCGGTTCTCGTTGGCCGCCGTGTAGACGGTTTCAATGACCTTGATCTGATCCAGGCCGAAGGTGCGAACCTGATTGAAGGTGTTGAAGTCGGCGGTCAGGCTGTCGGTGCCGAAGATCACGTCCAGGCCCTGGAGCCCCTCGACAATCAACTGGCCCGCTTCATCCACCAGGGCCTCGCCCACGATCCCGTATTCCTGGACCCGCTGTTCGTTTGAGCCTTCGACCGGGCGCACACCGGACAGATCAAGGTCGCCGATCAACTCTTCGACCAGACCGGCCTGTTCCAGGCTGGCCAGTTGCTCCAACTGTTCGATCGCATCGACCGGGCGGCCCCCGTCCAAAAGTTCGCCCAGCAACTCCTCGACCAGGGCGTCTTCCAAGCGACCCTCGTCCAGACCGGCCTCGGCCAGACGTTCGGCCTGCAGGGCAATCTCCTGGGCGGTCAGCTCTTCGCCCGAAATCTCGGCGGATTCTTCTTCCTCTGACGGATCGATCGCCGTTTGATCAGCGTCTTCTGCCTCAGCCGGAGAGTCTTCTTGCGGGGCGTAGTCGCCGCGTGGGGCCGGCATCGCCTGCTTGGCATCGCCATAGCGGCTTTCGACTTCGGAGCGATCGATGATCTTTGGGGCCTTGGGTGCCTCAACGCGGCTCGACATGGCGGTGTGCTGGAAGGGGTCGTTCATGACCACCAAGCCGGCATCGGTCTGCACGACGATTTCGCCGGTGTGGCCGTTGGCATCTTCCAGCAGGGTGATGGTGTTCTCGGTGCCCTCAGGACCGGCTTCTCCGGCCACCGTGGTGCCCCGCACGCCAATGGTCATAACCGGCGTCTGGACAACCATCGCGTCGGGGCTGGTTTTGGCGATCTCGCCGGAAACAAAGGTAAACACACCCTGGATCACGTTGAAGGCCGAAGAGCCTTCGTTGGCGGCGCTGTCGTAGACCATCTCGTCGATGACAAGGCTGCCTTCTTCACCCAGGGAAAAAGTGGTCTCATCCGCGAAGACAACGCCAATGTTGCCGTCCGCGCCGGTATCGATGCGGTCGCCCTGGAAAACCGGGGAACCGGCTTCCGCCTCGATCACTTGACCATCGGCCCGGAGAATGGAGACAGGCCCTTCGACATTATCGACGGTTCCGATGGGCTCTTTGATGTGGTTTGTGTCGGTCATGGGCTTGTCCCCGGTTCGGGTGTAGCGCGACACCCCTGTGGATTTGATGAGACAAGCTTATTTATTTCGGATACGGAATAATGTGACTGCAATCACAAGGCCGCAGGCAATCAAAAAGATCTTTCAAATTGAAGGGATAGGCCGTCAGGCACCGGCCTTCTGAAGGGCGCGGCGGGCTTTGGCCGCCCGGGCTATGGCATCAAGGTAGATGTCAGCCGGGCCCAGTGGGCGCTCAAGGGGGCGGTCAAGGGGACGACTTAACGATGAGGCACCTTCGGCCTTCGCAGGCCCGGTGCTGATGGACTCCCCGGACAGGCGGGTCTGTTGCTTGATGTCGTTCATGTCAGGTCCCAGGGCTCAAATCTTGCGGATTGGCAGGTGTGAATTGTCCGAGCCGATCACAACCCGATTGGCACAACAACGAGTATAGCCGGGAGCGGCGCTCTTTGCCTTGGTGGAAAAACAAAAAACGGCGAAAAATCTTGTGGAAAATTCGATGAACCAAAGACGGTTCCGAAGCGCCCTATCGGGGGGAGACCGTCTGCCAGCCAAGCGGCGGTTCATTGCTGAAAAAGGCATCCGGATTGACCGGCTCTATGGCCAGAGGGGCCGAAGGCCGGGCTTGGGGTTCCAGTGCCCTCGGCAGGGCCGGGACGTCCGCTGCCACTGCCTCAACCGGACGGAAGGCCTGCTGCTCCGGCAGGGGCGGCGGGCTGAATGTGGTATCCGGTTCTTCGAACGGCACGGCTTCCGGGATTTCAGCCGGATCCGAATTGGCAGGATCTTCCATGCTGGGAGACAGGGGCTGCTCATCGACTGGCGAGAGGGGCGCTGCATCCGGTGCCATGGGTGCTTCCGGCTGGCCTGCAGGAGCCATGACAGGTGTCGCAAAAATGCCGGTGTTCAGCCGCCCCATCACGGCCAGCAACCGGTAGACCGCAAGCTGGACATCCGTCCGGGCGGACTCGGCGTCGCTGGTGGCATTGATCAACTGGGTTTCGCCATCCAGCACATCGATCAGGGTTCGACGGCCCAGGTTCCGCTCCTCGCGCGCCAATTCCAGGAACTCGGAGGCGATGTTCGCCTGGTTTTCCAGAAGGTCCGCGTTTTCGGCCGCGGTCTGATAGCCATCCCAGGCATTGCGGGCGGATTCGATCAGCAAGTCCTCGCTGTCGGAGACCTGAAGCTGGGTCGCTTCCAGGGTCCGGCGGCTGGCCTTCAGGGTATTGATGGCCGTCAGCGCCGCGTTGAATTCATAGGTTAAGGTCGCGGTGATCGCCTTGGTCGATTTGAAACCGGTCGTGCCGCCCTTGTCGTCTTCCACCGACAACTCGCCATCCAGGGAAAGTTCCGGCAGCAGGTTCGAAGCCAGCGTTTCGCGGACCGAAGACTTCGCAATGGCCACGCTCATGCGCGACGCACGGAGCGCCGGATTGTTCTTCAGGGCTTCGGCAATCACCCCATCCAGGGTCTCGGGCAGGAGTTCCACCGGCAGGCGCGGTGCTTTGAGCTTGCTGATGTCTTCCGGCGGGCTTCCGAAGACGGCACTGAAGCGGTTCAACGCCGAGCGCAACTGCCCCTGGTTGCGCACCCGCAGGGCCTGGGCCCCGGCGAGGTTGCGCTTGGCCTGCAAGACATCGGTTGAGAAGCCGGAGCCCCTTTGCACCCGTGCATCCTCCAGATCCAGCTGGCGTTTAATGTTTTCTTCCGACCCCTTGGCGAAGTCGGCGAGTTTCTTGGCACGGAGCACTTCCAGATAGGCGGTTATGCCTTCCAGGATCAGCGCCTGGCGGGTATCCACCAGGGTGAGTTCGGATTGCTTGACGGTCTGGTCCGCGCTGTCGATTGTCGCTTCGCGGGCACCGAAATCATAAAGCACATAGTCGAACGTCAGGCTGGCGGACCGGCCCCAAGCGTCAAAATTTTCGGCGTTCGGCTTGGACTGTTGTTCATTCCCCACATCCGCCGTCGCCGTGAAATCCGGGAACCAGGCACCGAAAGCCTCTGAACGGCTTTCTTCCGCCGCCTTCAGGTTGGCCTCAGCCGCCTTGATCCGTTTGTGTTCGATGACAAGTTCGTCAAGCAGCAGCGGCAGGGGTTCCGCGCGCGACGCTACGGGTAGCAAAACAGCTCCCATGGCAGCGAAGACCACGCTCCGGAAGGTCATGGCAAAGATCGAACGCAGGGCCCTCTCCGGCCGAGATCTCGGCCTGCATCGTGTATCAGATCGGAGAGTGCTAACCGTCATCGTCCTGGGAACCATCCCATATTTGTGGCTTCCGATTCGTGCGAATCGGACTCCGCTTTTCATACCTTGGTAGCCGCTAACGGCCTCACTTCGCAACAGAATGTCAGAAAAAGGGTTAAAACCCTGTTAGCAGACCCCTCTTTTCCGGCTATTGACGGCACGCCTCTTTCGGCCACATCTTGGGTCAAGCCCAAGCGTTGGCCCCCTTTTCGGCACGCATTGGGGCTTGGAGCGCCGGATGAGCCGGGCTCGGTTTGCGAAAACCCCGACAAAGGGGGCCCTGCGTCGATCAGCGGGGGTGGAGCATGGAGAAAACAATGTCGCGTATGAGCGGTTTCAACAGCCCCCTGCTGCTGGGCTTCGATCATTTCGAACGCATTCTGGACCGGGTCGCCAAGAGTTCTGGCGAGGGTTATCCGCCCTACAACATCGAACAGATCGGCGACATGGGCCTGCGCATCACGCTGGCCGTCGCCGGCTTTTCGATGGATGATTTGTCCGTTGTGCTGGAGGATAACCAGCTGGTGATCCGGGGCCGTCAGGCGGAAGAGGACGACGAACGCATCTTCCTGCACCGGGGCATCGCTGCGCGCCAGTTCCAGCGCAGCTTCGTTCTGGCAGAAGGGATCGAGATCACGGGCGCGACCCTCGACAACGGCCTCCTGAACATTGATCTGGAACAACACCTTCCGGAACCGGAAATCCGCTCGATCGAAATCAAGCGACCGGAAGGCACCGGAAAATCGAAGAAATCCAAGATGATCGAGGGGTGATACCCGCGATAGATACGAAAACCGCCCGAGAGCCCTTCCCGGCGTTTAAGCCGCGCGGGTGGCCGCAGTTTCCGACAGCAGGGCGAAGACCGCATCCGCGCCCTCGGCACCCCGCAGCTTTTCGCACATGGTCTTGTCGCGCAGCAGCCGCGATACACGGGCCAGGGCCTTCAAGTGGTCGGCACCGGCACTTTCAGGGGCCAACAGCAAAAAGGCCAGGTCGACCGGCTGGTCATCGATGGCGTCGAAATCGACACCGTCACCGAACTGGGCAAAAACCCCGTAGAGCTGGTCGATCCCCGCGAGCTTGCCGTGGGGGATGGCGATGCCGTTACCAACGCCCGTCGTACCCAGGCGTTCGCGCTCCATCAGGACATCGAACACGGCCCGTTCGTGAAGGCCGGTCAGCTCAGCCGCCCGTTTGGCCAATTCCTGCAGGGCCTGCTTTTTGCTGGTCACTTTCAGGCCGGCCAGAACGCCATCCTGATCAAGAAGATCGGTGATTTCCATCCGCTTGCGTGCCTCTCGGGTCGTCTTAAACCGGGTCAGGTTGATCGGGGCCGGTTTTCTTCCGAGCCTCGCGATGGTGCGCCAATAAGAAGCGCCAGAGCCGGGGGATGCGAATCCACTCCGGCTCAATATGCTTTTATGGGGTCAGGAGACGTTCGGGTCAATCCAACCAATGTTTCCGTCCGAACGACGATAGACCACGTTCAGGCCGCCGTGCTTCGGATTTTTGAACATGATGGCCGAGACATCCGCCAGATCCATGCGCATCACGGCTTCGGAAACCGACATGGTGCCGACACTGGTGGGCATCTCAGCGATGATGGCGGGTTGTGCCTCTTCGGGCACTTCCTCGACCTCTGTCGTCTCCGGGGCGATGACGTAGCGTTGCGCGCTCAGGATGTCATCGTCACGGTGCTTGTTGTGGTGATTGGTCAAGCGACGCTTATACCGGCGAAGCTGCTTGGCGATGTGTTCCTGGGCGATGTCGAAGGCACCATAGGCGTCCCCGCCTTCGCCACGACCCTGGACGATCACGCCCTTGATCGGGTGCACGTGGATTTCCGCGCGGAACTGGCTGCGTTCCTTGGCGAACAGCACCTGCCCGTCCACAGCGCGATCGAAATACTTGGAAACAGACTGGGCGAGCTGATCTTCAGCATGTCCGCGAAGAGCTTCGCCGACGTCCATGTTCTTGCCCTTGACCGAAATATCCATGAATGGCCGTCCTAATCGTTTGTCTTTGTGTTCTTGAAGCCGCCGGCGCGCATCATCCGCAGCCGTGCCCGTTCGACATCGAAGACCTGATCCGGTGCTCAGAGGACCTGTCGGTCGCAGCGCTTTTCAGCGGGTCCGACGGCAACCCTGCAATCCGGCTTCAGATACCCGAATATCTCTCCCCCCGGGCCTGCCTCTGAAGCCTGAAGAGGGGCGGAAGGTAAGTGCCGCTCGGACCTGAGTCAATAGGTTCCGCAGTCAACAAATGCCCTTTTCAGAACACGGGTTTGCACTGTTCTCCTAAAGGGCCGACGTCTTCTGGCGACGGCGTTGGACTGAGGACGGAATGCCGAGCGCTTCGCGATACTTGGCGACCGTGCGCCGGGCGATGTCCATGCCCTCGGTCTTCAGGATGTCGACGATCTTGTCGTCCGACAAAACCTTCTTGGGATCCTCATCATCGATCAGCGCCTTGATCCTGTGCCGAACAGATTCCGCCGAAAAGGCATCTCCGCCGTCCGTCGAACCGATGGCTGTCGTGAAGAAGTACTTCAATTCAAAAATCCCGCGCGGCGTCGAGATGTACTTGTTGGAGGTCACACGGCTGACCGTGCTTTCGTGCATCTCGATCGCTTCAGCGATATCGCGCAGCACCAGGGGCCGCAGATGGCCGACCCCATGGCTGAAAAAACCGTCCTGCTGGGCAACGATCTCGGAAGCCACCTTCAGAATCGTCGTCGCCCTTTGATGCAGCGATTTCACCAGCCAATTGGCGGATTGGAAGCATTCATTGATGTACTGGCGTTCCTCCCGCCCCTTGGCCCGGGCGGCCTTGTCTTCGCCGTTACCGCTGATGCGCCCCACCACTTGCGCATGGTAGCTGTTGTTGACCAGCACTCTGGGCAGGGTGTCAGGGTTGAGTTCGATGTGCCAACTGCCGTCCGGCTTTGCCCGCATCAAGACATCCGGCACGATCGGTTGGCTGACTTCGTGATCAAAAGCCAGCGCCGGTTTGGGGTCGAGCGCGCGAATCTCGGCCACCATGTCGCGCACGTCTTCCTCGTCAACGCCGCAGACCCGCACCAGTTGGCCCAGATCCCGCTTGGCCAGTAAATCCAGATTGTCGAGCAAGGCACCGATGGCCGGGTCGTAGCGGTTGCGATCCTTCAATTGGAGAGCGAGGCATTCGGCAAGCGAGCGCGCAAAGACACCGGCCGGATCGAAGCCCTGACAGGTATCAAGCACGGCCTCGACGCGCTCCAACGGACAGCCCAGGCGGGCGGCAAGATCTTCCAGCGGCCCCGTGACGTAGCCTGCGGCATCCAACATGTCGATTAGATGAACACCGATCATGCGATCACCGGGATCATGGATCGCGAGGTTCAGCTGTTCTGTCAAATGCTCGGCAAGCGTGACCTCGCCGGAAACGGTCTGTTCCAGGCCAAATTCATCGCCTTCGCCATTGTAGCCCCCGCCGCCCGAGCCCAAAGAGCCCCAGTTGGAAAGCGACCCTTCGCCGCCGCCGGCACCGTCAATGGCGACGGATTGTTCCGACGAACCGGCTTCGGGCATGTCGCCGGGGCCCTGTTCACCGCCCCAGGACACATCGTTGTCCATATCAAGGGCTTTGTCGCCGCTCAGCGTGGAACCGTCCGAGACCGTAGCATCCAGCGAAGAAACACCGCCGTCCCCATCGCCACCTTCACTTCCGCCGCCATCGGGCGGCGCATCGCCGGGGGCGGCCTCGGCCTCACCCGCGCTATAGGCCGGCCCTTCCGCGCGTTCCAACAGCGGGTTCTGTTCCAGTTCCTGTTCGACGAATGCCGAGAGTTCAAAGTGGGAGAACTGCAGTAGTTTGATGGCCTGCTGCAGCTGGGGCGTCATCACCAGCTGTTGAGTCTGTCGAAGGTCCAGTCTCGGGTTCAGGGCCATAGAAACTCTGTTCGTTGTTCTTGACTACAGACTAAACTTGTCGCCGAGATAAACCCGGCGGACGTCTTCGTTGCCGACGATGTCGCTCGGCGCGCCTTCCATCAACATCATGCCGTCATGGATGATGTAGGCGCGGTCGATGACATCAAGGGTTTCGCGAACGTTGTGATCGGTGATCAGCACGCCGATCCCCCGATCCTTCAGGTGGGTCACCAGATCGCGGATATCGCCGACGGCAATGGGGTCGATCCCGGCGAAGGGCTCGTCCAACAGCACGAAATGGGGATTGGACGCCAGGCAGCGGGCGATTTCCACCCGGCGGCGTTCCCCACCCGAGAGCGCCAGAGCCGGCGCACGGCGCAGGTGCGTGATCGAGAATTCCGCCAAGAGCGATTCCAGGATGGCCTCCCGACGCTCCCGGCTTTTTTCCACGACCTCGAGAACGGCACGAATGTTGTCTTCGACGTTGAGGCCTCGGAAGATCGAGGCTTCCTGCGGCAGGTAGCCGATACCGAGCCGCGCACGGCGGTACATGGGCAGGTCCGTGATATCGATTCCATCCATCACGATGGAACCGTGATCAGGCGGGATCAGACCGGTGATCATATAGAAGCAGGTGGTTTTTCCGGCACCGTTCGGGCCCAACAGACCGACAACCTCGCCCCGCTGAATGAACAGGCTGGCCCCCCGCACGACGGGTCGCTTCTTGAAGCGCTTGCCGATGTTGTTGGCAAAAAGGCCCCGGTTATCGGCCACCAGACGAGGCGTCTGGGCATCCCGATCGCTTAGCCGGGCCTCCCCTCGTCTCGCTCTGCGCGATTGTGACTGACCAGAACCGTCTGCCATCTTGTCCTTACCCCAGGGTGACCCCGGTGATCGCCGCCACCGGGTCTACTGCTTTTCGGGTGCCCGCTCCAATAGCGTCCGCACCCTGTCATTCGCACAGCTGAAAATTTTTGAAACACCGGTGTTCAGGTTGACCTGGGCCCGGCATCCGTTCAGCTGGTTTCCCCCTCGGGTGATCTTAACAGAACCAGTGAGCGTTGCAATGCCCGTGCCAAGGTCATAGAGACCCCGGTCCGATGTGACCCGGTCTTTCTGGGCGGTCACGATCAGCACGCGGTCAAAGGCTTCCACCTGTTTGACCCGGTTTCGGCCGTTCTCTTCGACAAATCGGGCGACCAGCACATCAGCCTGAACCGTCTGGCCTTCCCGCATCGCCCGGGCCTTGCCCCGGGCCACAGCCATCTGGCGGTTCGCCCAGTATTCCATCTGCTGATTGGCGGTGATGATCTGATCGGGCGATTCAAGCCGGACTTCGCGATCACTTTTGACCACCAGGATCTCGTTCTCGACGTCATAGACCGCCGTGTCGCCGGTCACCGTCATGCCGGGCGAATTGATCAGCACATTGCCATCGGCGTCGACGCGCCAGACATCCGTCTTGCCCTCGTCGGTTTCGCGATAGTAGGCGCGAAGGATATCAGAGGCGACGGTGACATCTCCTTGGGTCGCCAAGGCATTACCGCGTGCCAGAAAGACCTGCTTGTCCTGCTGCCATTCAATGCCGTTTTCAGCCGTCACCTCGAGCGGCGAATCGCCACCGCCACTCAATCCCTGGGCTAGGGCCGGGCCGGAAAGAGAGATCAAGGCCATGATGCCCGCGATCAGAAGGGCGAAACGGCGATTTGCGACCTGCGTCATTCAGCATTTCCTGCGTTTTGAACATCTTCGATTAACAAGCGGGACCGACCGGTGAAGACGACCGTGTCTCCCCGGCCCTCGATCCGGAAGCCCTCGGCCTCCAACTCGCCGAAAGACCCCTGCCCCTGAATGGGCTGTGTGCCATGGGCGATGCCTTTGCTCAATTCGATTCGTGCCGATCGCGTCCGGAATTCATACCCCGAATCATGAAACAGATTGACCGCCCCATCCAGGTCCAGGATATCGCCGTCCCGCTTGAAGACCCCGGTATCGGCGGTCAGAACAAGCCAGGTTCCGTCTTCCAGGGTCATGTCCGCCTTCGGCATTTCGAGTTCCACCGTGCTGACGCCTTCACCGACGGCCCGCGCGATATCGGCGGTGACGGAATAGACTTGGCGGTTCTCGTCGGTCCCCACGTAACGCGGATTGACCATGGATGGCTCCGAAATCTCCTGCGGGGTGAGGGAGGCGAAGCTGAGCGAAAACCGGCTGTCGCTGGGGCGCAGATGGGGCCAGATCGCCACCAGGGCAATCAAGAAGGCCGCCGCCACGGGCAGGACAACTTTCGTCAGCGCAACGAAACGGCTGTAATTGTTGTCATGCGAACGCGGACCATCATTGGAGAAACGCGCCGAACCGGCAGGCCCCTGGGCAGCGGGGTCTGCAGCGGGGGCTGCCGCGGGCGAAGCCGCAACCGCGCGCCGACGGGGCCGGGCCTTCCCAGCCCCGGCCTTCGGTCTTTGATCGCTGGTATCGCTCACATCCCGCATGGATCCGTCTTTGCCCTAAATCCGGGCCTCACTTCCATTCTTGATCTAGGCCGCCCTGCTTAATCCAGGACCCCCTGCTCAGGCCACTCCGGCTTTCAGGCAGTCGTGGACATGCAGCAGGCCAACCGGCTTTTGCCGATCATCGGCTTGTTTTTCCACGACAAACAGATTGGTGATCTTGTTCTCGTTCATCAGCAACAGCGCCTCCGCCGCCATCAGGCCGGGCCCGATGGTCTTCGGCCCGGCGGTCATGACCGAGGCCACGCTGAGCGACGGCAGATCGGGTGCCATGTGGCGGCGCAGGTCCCCATCGGTGATGGCACCGATCAAGCAACCGTCTTCATCGATCACGCCCAGTAGCCCAAAGCCCTTGGCACTCATGACGATCAAGCCGTCGGCCATGGTCGTCTCCGGTGCCACGAGCGGCAAATCCTCGCCACCGTGCATCAGGTCCTTCACCTTCAACAGCCGCCGCCCCAGCTTTCCGCCCGGATGAAACACTTGGAAATCGGCGGATGAAAAGCCGCGTCGTTCGAGGAGCGCCACGCCCAAGGCGTCGCCGAGGCCCAGCATCATCGTGGTCGAGGTGGTCGGTGCAAGGCCCATCGGACAGGCCTCGGAGACCGGCGGCAAGACCAAGGCCACGTCACTGGCCTCGGCCAAAGCGCTGTTCGGCCCGCTGGTCATGCCGATCAGCGGAATGTGAAACCGCCGTGTAAAGGCGACGAGATCGGCCAACTCCGTCGTCTCGCCGGAATTTGACAGGGCGAGTACCGCGTCATCGGTTCGGATCATGCCAAGGTCGCCGTGACTGGCTTCGCCCGGGTGAACGAAGCTTGCGGGCGTGCCGGTCGAGGCCAGGGTCGCTGCGATCTTGCGCGCCACATGGCCGCTCTTACCCATGCCGGTGATGATCACCCGGCCTTTCACGCCGGCCAGCAGGTCCAGGGCTTCTACGAACTTCTGATCCAGGCTGGCGGCAAGGGCCGTCAGGCCCTCGGCCTCCAACGTCAAGACGCTGCGCGCCCGTTCCAGATCCAGATCCGGGCTGGACGGGGTCTGATCCGCCGCCTTTGGAAAGGGGGTCGCCTGTGCCGTCATGTCTTCTCTTTTCCGTGCCTCTGCCAACAGGCCGCAAAGAGAGGGCCTTATCGCCCCCTGTGCGGTCATTTAAGGAGTCCAAGGTGTCACAAATGGGGCAGCTTCTTTTCGGCCACGCAAAGTCCGATCAGGCCCTTTGCGCGCAGAACCGGTCTCTCGGCACTGTCCCCTATTCACACCCGGAAGCGCCGCAGTATGCGCTTTTAGGGTTCTTTTAGGAAGGCTTACTTGTGGCTGAAGATATCGTGATCCGCCCAGCCCGCCAGATCGAGCTCTGCGCGGGTCGCTAAAAAGTCGAAGCAGGCTTCCGCCAGTTCCAACCGGCCTTCGCGCACCAGCATCGAGGTCAGGCGTTCGCGGATCGCATGCAGATAAAGCACATCAAAGGCGGCATAGCGCAATTGATCATCGGATAGATCCGCCCGGCCCCAGTCGCTGGACTGCTGTTCCTTGGAAAGTTCAATGCCCAGCAGTTCCTTGGTCACGTCTTTCAGGCCATGGCTGCCGGTATAGGTCCGGATGAGTTTGGACGCGATCTTGGTGCAGTAGACCGGCGCGGTCTCGACACCCAGATAGAGCTTCAAGGCAGCCACATCGAAACGGGCGAAGTGAAAAATCTTCACCACGGTCGGGTCTGCCATCAGGGCCGCGAGGCGGGGTGCCTGATAGGTTTCCCGGTCCAACTGAACCAGATGACAATGGCCATCGCCAGCAGACAATTGCACGACGCAGAGCTTGTCCCGATGCGGATTGAGCCCAAGGGTCTCGGAATCCACCGCCACGGCGGAACCGAAATCCAGGCCTTCCGGCAGATCACCCTTGTGCAACGTGATGGACAGCGGCTCGGTTGGAATGGCGGGGGCGGTAGAAGTCAATGGTTTCGTCCTGGTTTGAAATCGGCGCTCTGATCTTCCGTTTTGCTGACCATAAACAAGCCCCTTCGGCCATGCAAAGGAAGCCTTCATTCAGGCGGGTGGCGCAGGGGGATGGGGACGGCCCGGACGGGATTTGTAACTGGGCAGAGCAAGGCCGAAATGCAGGGCCGCACCGCGCAGGCCAAACCCCACGACAAAGGCCGCCGTGGCCGCAATCCAGCGCTCCAGCCCGACCACATCGAGCGCCAGAAGATAGGTCCCGGCACCTGCTGCCGCGGCGGTCACGTAGATTTCGGGGCGAAGCAACAGCGGCACCTCCTGGCACAGCAGATCGCGGATGATCCCCCCCAGGCTCGCCGTAATGACCGCCATCAGCACGGCAACCATCGGGCCTGCACCGGCGGCCAGGGCCTTTTCGACCCCGATGACGGCAAAAACACCCAGACCGATGGCATCGGCCCAGACCAGCGCACGGTACCGGTTCTCCAACTGCTGTCCCAAAAAGAAGACGACAACAGCCGTCGCCGTTGTGATGTAGAGGTAATGTGGAGCCGCCACCCAGAAGACCGGCTGATCGAGAACCAGATCGCGAAAGGTCCCTCCGCCGATCCCGACCACGGTGGCGATCAGGATGAAGCCGACAATATCCGACTGCTTCCGCGCCGCACTCAAGGCTCCGGAGGCCGCAAAAACGATGACTCCGGCCAGATCAAGCCAGCCGATCAGGGTATCCAAGCCGAAGACTGCATTCATGCTCTTCCCTCCACCCGATCAGCAGGCGAGGCGGTCTTGCGTCATGTGGCGGTTTTGGGTGCGGATTTCTTGGGTGCGGCTTCCTTGGGCGCAGCCTTCTTCGGCTGTTTTTCCAGTTCGGCCAGCCGGTCCTCCAACGCAGCCAGGCGCAGGGCCATGGATTCCTGCTCGGCCCGAGCCTTTGCCGCCATGGCGCGCACGGCATCAAATTCCTCGCGGGTGACCAGGTCCATGGACCCCAGCAATTTTTCCAGACGCTGACGGGCCAGGCCCTCCACCTCTTCCTTGACGCCGGTCAGTGTCGAGGCGGCACCACCGGCCACTTTGGCAAGATCGTCGAGAATACGGCTGTTGGTCTGCATGGGTTCTGCTCCCGTGTGGAAATGCTCTCTTTCGTTATAGGCAGCCCTGCCCCGGCTCTCAACTCCGCAAACCGAATGCCTTCTCCCCGATCGCTCCGCCGGACCGCTTGTGGGGCCGGGGGCCTGCTTTTATAAAGGGCGCGTCCTGACTTTTTGCGAAACGAGGCCTCCCACAATGTATCTCATCACCGGCGGGGCCGGTTTTATCGGGTCCAACATCGCTGCGGCAATCGAACAGACCCTCGACGCTCCCGTGGTTATCTGCGACCGGCTGCGCGACGGCGTGAAGTGGCGCAACATCGCCAAGCGCGATCTGGTGGATATCATCCATCCCGATGTGTTGTTCGACTGGCTCGATGTCCGGGGCAAGGACCTCAGCGGCATCATCCACATGGGCGCCATTTCGGCCACCACCGAAACCGATGCGGACAAGATCGTCAAAAACAACTTCCGTCTGTCGCTGGACCTCTGGGAGTGGGCGGCAGAGGCCGACGTGCCGCTGATCTACGCCTCCTCGGCTGCGACCTATGGCGACGGCGAACAGGGCTTCGACGACAACGCAGACCGCGCGCATCTGGCAGGTCTGCAACCGCTGAATGCCTATGGCTGGTCGAAGCATCTGTTCGACCGGCGCATCATGCGCCTGCTGTCCGATGGCGGAAAGGCCCCACCGCAATGGGCGGGCCTGAAATTCTTCAACGTCTATGGGCCGAACGAATACCACAAGGGCGGCCAGAAAAGCGTCGTCGCCCACCTCTATCCGCAGATCAGTGAGAAAGGCCAGGCGCGGCTGTTCCAGTCCCATCACCCGGACTATGAAGATGGCGGGCAGTTGCGCGATTTCGTCTGGGTCGGCGATTGCGCCAACGTCGTCATCTGGCTGTTGATGAACAAGGGCGTCTCCGGCCTGTTCAACGTCGGCACCGGCAAGGCCGAGAGCTTCAATGCCCTGGCCGGCGGGGTTTTCCAAGCCCTCGGGAAAGAGGTCGCCATTGACTATGTGCCGACGCCGGAAGCCATCCGCGACAAGTACCAGTACTATACCCAAGCTGACATGAGCCGGCTTTATGCTGCCGGCTATAACCAGCCGTTCACGCCGCTTGGCGAAGGTGTCGGGCGCTACGTCACCGATTATCTCAGGAAAGACGATCCCTTCGTCTGAGGCCCCTTGATGTTTGCAATCGCTTTTCCGGTCATCGATCCCATCGCCGTCCAATTGGGTCCTGTCGCCATCCGCTGGTACGCCCTGGCCTATCTTGCAGGGCTCGTTCTCGGCTGGTGGCTGATGCGCAAGACCTGTTTGCAGGAGCCTGAGACCTGCAAGGTCAGTGATGTGGACGACTACCTGGTCTGGGCGACCATCGGCGTCGTCCTGGGCGGCCGGATCGGCTATGTTCTGTTCTACAACCTGCCATTCTATCTGGATAATCCGGGCGCGATCCTGCAGGTCTGGAAAGGCGGCATGGCCTTCCATGGTGGTCTTCTGGGCGTCGTCCTGGCGACCTGGCTGTTTAGCCGGAGGCGGGAAATCTCCTTTATCCGGTTCTGCGACCTGCTGGCGATCTCGGCCCCTATCGGCCTGTTCTTCGGGCGGATCGCAAACTTCGTCAATGCGGAACTGTGGGGCAGGGTGACCGACGTCCCCTGGGGTGTCGTCTTCCCCAACGGCGGCCCCCTGGCGCGTCATCCGAGCCAGCTCTACGAGGCGCTCCTGGAAGGGGTCGCGCTTTTCGTCATCATGCTTGTGCTGCGCGGCTTGCCTTGGGTCAGGGCAAGACCCGGACTGCTCGCCGGTGTTTTCCTGATCGGCTATTGGGCGGCGCGCAGCTTTGTAGAGCTGTTCCGCGAACCCGACGCGCACATCGGTTTCCTGGTCGGCGGCATCACCATGGGGCAGGTCTTGAGCCTGCCGATGCTCCTGGCGGGCCTTTGGTTTGTGGGCCGGGCCTGGAGCAAGCCAACAGGGAAAAAGCCTATATGACCGGGCTGAGCGATCATCTGATACGCCGGATCCGACTGGAAGGGCCGCTGACCCTGGCCCAGTACATGGAAGAATGCCTGGCGAACCCGCAGCATGGCTATTACACCACACGCGATCCGCTGGGCGCGGGGGGCGATTTCGTTACATCCCCCGAGATCAGTCAGATGTTCGGCGAACTGATCGGTGTCTGGGCGCATCTGGTCTGGCAGACCTTGGGATCTCCCCCCGGCATCAACCTGATCGAGGCAGGACCGGGGCGCGGCACCCTGATGAGCGACGTGATCCGCTCGGTCCGCCCGTTTCGCAGGATGGCCAAGGTCAACCTGATCGAACTGAGCCCCGTTTTGCGCGACGCCCAACGCCAAGCGCTCAGTGCCCATGGCCTGGCGCTTGAGCCCCGCTGGCTTGACGGTTTCGCCCACCTGCCGGAAGGCCCGGCGATCTTCATCGCCAACGAATTCTTCGACGCCTTGCCGATTCGCCAGTTCCGCCGGACGGAAAAGGGCTGGCAGGAACTCCTGATCGGTTTGGACCGGGACGGTGCCCTGGCCCCTGCCATCGGGCCGGAAACGACGGACGATTCCCTGATCCCCGGCCCCTGTCGGTCCGCCGCACCCGGCGAGGTCGTCGAGGTCTGTCCGGGCGCAATGGGCATCGCGCATGCCATCGGTGACCATTTGAAAACCCATGGTGGGGCAGCGCTGATCATCGACTACGGCCACCTCCACTCGGCACCCGGCGACACCTTTCAGGCCGTGCGCGGGCATGACTATACGGACCCGCTGGAACGGCCGGGCGAAGCCGATCTGACCGCTCACGTGGATTTCCAGATGCTGGCAGAGGCTGCGATGCAAGGGGGTGCCGTGGTCAGTCCGCCGACGACCCAAGGAGCCTTTCTTCAGGCACTCGGCATCGATATCCGCTGCCAGTTCCTGGCGACCAAGGCCAGCGCCGCCCAGGCAGAGGTCCTGAAATCGGGCCGCGACCGCTTGGTCGGGGACGAGGCCATGGGCCGATTGTTCAAGGTGCTGGGACTGGCCTCACCCGGTCTTGGTCCGCTTGCCGGCTTCCCCGAATAGGCGGCGAAGAGACAGCGAAGAGACAGCGAAGAGACAGGGGCGACATTGGGGCTTCAAGCCGGCTCCCGCGCGGGTCATACTGTGGGCCATGATTCGAAGCCCTGTATTTGAAAGCCAGTCCGAAACGATCACCCACGGCTTCCTGGGCCGCCAGGGGGGCGTGAGCACCGGCCTTTATGAAAGTCTGAATTGCGGTCCCGGATCCAACGACGACGCGGCAGCGGTCGCCGAAAACCGGCAGCGTGCTCTCTCCCTTTGCGGATTGGACGGCTCGGACCTTGTCACCTGTCACCAGGTTCATTCGCCCGACGTGGTCGTCGCGCACGCGCCCTGGGACGGAGAGCCGCCGAAGGCGGATGCGCTGGTGACCGACCGCGCGGACCTGGCCCTCGGCATCCTGACAGCGGATTGCGCACCGGTTCTGTTCTGTGACGCCCGCGCACGGGTAATCGGCGCGGCCCATGCCGGTTGGAAAGGCGCCGTCAGCGGGGTGCTCTCGGCCACGGTCGAGACCATGGAGAGCCTGGGCGCGAACCGGGCAGGCATCATTGCCGCTGTCGGACCCTGCATCCATCAACAAAGCTATGAAGTCGGACCTGAGTTCGAGGAAACGGTAACCGGCGAGGACCGATCGTTTAGTGCCTTTTTCCGTGCGGGCAGGGGCGACCGGCTGCTGTTCGACCTGCCAGGCTTCGTGGCCAGCAGGCTGCGCGCTGCGGGCGTTCGGACCATCGGGCCTTCGCCTGCCGATACAAAAGTCGACGGGGAAACCTATTTCAGTTACCGCCGCACAACGATTAATGGAGAGCCGGACTACGGGCGGCAACTCTCCCTGATTGCCCTCAACGGCGTCTAGGGGAGGCCTTCGTGATCAAAAGGCACAAACGGAGGCGGCATGCCCTACATCATTATCCTGGTCCTGTGCAGCATGCTTGTGGTGGTCGGCATGTGCACGGTGGTCTGAGGCTCTCATTTTTTCGGTGGCCCGTTCGCATCCTGTTGCCAGCCCTGGCACTTTGCCTTCTGGCGGCTTGTTCGGGGACACCCACCCAGAGCTTACCCCCTGCCGAACCCCTGGTTGCCATCGACCTGATGGAAGGGCCCTCGCGCCCCATGGCGGGACTGATCGACGAATCCGTCGCCGTGGCCCTGTCGCAGCGCGGTGTTCGGGCCCGCACCGGCGCGGTGGAGAGCCCGGACTTCCGGCTGAAGGGCAAGGCCATGGTCAGCCGGGGCGCGCCCGACGGACGGGTGGCGCTGATCCGCTGGCGATTGACAGATCCGGATGGCCATGAAATCGGCAGCTATGTGCATGACGTCACCGGTCGCTGGGAACGCTGGGAAGCCGGCCAGGCTGATATCATCGCCCAGGTGGCACGCAAGGCCGCTGACCCGCTGGCCCAACTGATCCCCCGCCCCGGATCCCGCACCATCGTGTTGCGTGAAGAAGCTCCGCTTCCCCTGCCTGAGGAGGTACAGGCACCTGCCCCGGAGCTTTCCCAAGAGCTTTCTACAACAAATGTCCTGCCCTCGACGCCTTTGCCCGAGCGCCTGCGCGCGCCCCTTGGCGGAGGGCAGACTGCTGAGGCCCTGGCAAGCAGCCCCCTTTCGAACAACACTGCGGCGGGCAACACTGCGGCGGGCAACACTGCGGCGAACAACACTGCGGCAAGTAAAACCGTGGCGGGCCAATCCGTGGAAGGGCCCGGCGTCAGCGCGGAACCGAGGTCCGAGGTCCTGGCCCGGGCGACGGAACCTCTGATTCCGAACCCGTCACTGGGTACTGAATTTTCCGCCCGACCGGTTCTGGAGCCGCGTCCGCCTGCCCATCACGCGAGCGATATCTTTGATCGCGGCGTTAACGGCGCGACGACCTCTTCGATCAGCGTGCCGGATGGCCCGGCCCCCCGGTTCACGGTCTTCATCGACAAAATCGAAGGGGCCGACACCCAAGGTGAACCGGCCCTTCGGCGCGCCCTTGCGGTGGCCCTTCGGCTGCAGGACCTTGGAATTGTGCAGGACAGGGTCGGAGCCACGGCGCGTATCGTGGGGCGTCTGGACATGGCCGCGCCGAGCAACGGCCTGTTGCCGATTCAGGTCAACTGGGAAGCCTTCGGGATCAATGGCGATTTTCTCGGACGGGTGAACCAGCAAAACCGGATTCCCGAGAGCGCCCTGCCCCGCGCCTGGGCCTCCGTTGCGGCGGCTATTGCCACCAATGCGGCACCGTCTTTGCGTCAGTTGATCGCCGGCCCCCCTTCGGATGCACCCGTGAATTGACTTCGACCTGGGACAAAAAAATCACATCCGGCGACAATTTTCGATATCGGTCGATTCGGACGGACCAGGGGCCAAACGGGCGTTTACAGGCCGTGACACGGTTGTTACAAACCAGAAAGGAAAGGGCCGGATCAGCGTTTACGAACGGGCAAGAGCCGTTTGACAAACGTCCCGGTGTTGACCACCAGCGACGGCCTCTTGCGGGTCAACTAAAAGGGACGTGACCGGGCATGAAAATCCTTGCCTGCAACAGCAACCGGCCTCTGGCCGAAGCCATTTCCGCTTATCTCAACGAACCCCTGACCAAAGCCAGTGTCCGACGCTTTTCGGATCTGGAGGTTTTCGTCGAGATCCAGGAGAACGTCCGGGGCGAAGACGTCTTCGTGGTGCAGTCCACCTCCTATCCCGCCAACGACAACTTGATGGAATTGCTGGTTTGCATTGACGCGCTCAGGCGCGGCTCGGCCAACCGGATCACCGCCGTCATCCCTTATTTCGGCTATGCCCGCCAAGACCGGAAATCGGGCCCCAGGACACCGATTTCGGCCAAGCTGGTGGCAAACCTGATCACCCAGGCCGGGGCCGACCGGGTGCTGACCCTCGACCTCCACGCCGGTCAGATCCAGGGTTTCTTCGATATCCCGCTGGACAACCTGTTTGCGGCACCTGTGTTCACCGACCAGATCAAGCAACGCTACAACGGTGATGACCTGGTCATCGTCTCGCCGGACGTGGGCGGTGTGGTTCGCGCGCGGATCATCGCCAAGCGCCTGAACGCCGATCTCGCCATCATCGACAAACGCCGCGAAAAAGCCGGTGTATCCGAAGTCATGAACATCATCGGGGACGTCGATGGCCGCAGTTGCCTGCTGGTGGACGATATCGTCGATTCCGCTGGCACGCTCTGCAATGCGGCCGTCGCCCTGAAAGACAAGGGTGCCACGGCCGTATCGGCCTATGTCACCCACGGCGTCCTGTCCGGTGGGGCCGTCGCAAGGGTCTCCGCATCGCCCATGGAACGGTTGATTATCACCGATTCCATTCAGGCAACAGAGGCCGTCCGGGTCTCCCACAACATCGAACAGCTTTCCATCGCGCCGCTGATGGCCGAAGCGATTCACCGGATTTCGGACGAATCCTCGGTTTCGAGCTTGTTTGACTGAATAAAACCCCGTAAAACCCTGCCTCTTGACGCGCCAGCACCCCTGGAGGTTGGCGCTTATTTTGTTGGTCAAATAGGAGTAGACCCATGTCTGAAGCGACACCTCTCGCGGCGGAAATTCGGGAACGGGCCGGTAAGGGGGCAGCCCGAGCGACCCGTCGCGCAGGCCGTATCCCGGCCGTCATCTACGGTGCCAAAAAAGAGTCCGTGATGATTTCTCTGGAGCCGGTTGCCCTGCAAAAGCAGCTGAGCAAACAAGGCTTCTTCACCCGCGTCTTTGACGTCACGGCTGGCGGCAACACGGAAATGTGCCTGGCGCGTGACGTCCAGTTCGACCCCGTGACCGACCGCCCGTTGCACGTCGATTTCATGCGCCTGAAGAAGGGCCAGACGATCAACGTGGAAGTGGCCGTGGACTTCATCAACGATGCCAAGTGCCCGGGCCTCAAGAAGGGCGGCGTGCTCAACATCGTGCGCCACACGGTCGAACTGCTCTGCGATCCGACGACGATCCCGGAAGTCATCACCGTCGATCTGGCGACAGCAGACGTCGGCGATTCGATCCACATTTCCGCGGTCGAACTGCCGGAAGGCGTAACGCCTTCCATCACCGACCGTGACTTCACCATCGCCACCATCGCCGCCCCGTCCACCATGGAAGTGGCAGACGACTCGGAAGAGGAAGGCGACGGCGAAGAAGAAGCGACGGAAGAGTAAGCTCCGGCTTACGGGGCCGGTTCGCCCTATCGGGCCGGCCCTGTTTCCATCCGCTAGAGCGCGATGCGCCATCTAAGCAATTGATTAGAGGCTGATTCAGGCCAAACGCCGGGTCACGAGAGTGACCCGACATTCGACCATCAGGCTCTAGAGCGGGGTCCCTGTGCAGCTTTTCGTTGGCCTTGGCAACCCGGGCGACAAGTACGAGAACAACCGACACAACGTCGGCTTCATGGTCGTCGATGAAATTGCGCGGGCATACAGCTTCGGCCCGTTCAAAAAGAATTTCCAGGGCCTGATCGCCGATGGGCGTGTGGGTTCGGAACGCCTTCTGTTGCTGAAACCCACCACCTATATGAATGAGTCCGGGCGCTCGGTGCGCGCCGCACTGGATTTCTATAAGCTGTCAGCCGAAGACGTCACGGTTTTCCACGACGAGCTAGACCTCGGCGGCGGCAAAGTCCGCATCAAGCGGGGCGGCGGCCATGGCGGACACAACGGCTTGCGCAGCCTGGACGCCCATATCGGCAAGGACTACCAACGTGTCCGGATCGGCGTCGGGCACCCCGGCACCAAGGACCGGGTGGTTGGCCATGTGCTGGCCGACTTCGCCAAGGCGGACAAGGCCTGGTTGGCCCCCCTGGTGGACGAAATGGCGCGCGAAGCCGGTGCCCTGGCTGCCGGCGACGGTGCGGGCCTGATGAACAGACTGGCCCTTCGACTGAACCCAATCCTCGAACAAGCCGCCAAAGCTAAAGCGGAAAAACAAGGAACCTGATCCATGGGATTCAATTGCGGCATCGTCGGCCTTCCTAATGTCGGCAAATCGACCCTGTTCAACGCCTTGACCGCCACGGCAGCCGCCGAGAGCGCGAATTTCCCCTTCTGCACGATCGAGCCGAATACGGGCCGGGTCTCTGTGCCCGATGATCGCCTGGACAAAATCGCCGAGATCGCAAAATCCGCCAAGATTATTCCGACCCAACTGGAATTCGTCGACATCGCAGGCTTGGTAAGGGGTGCCGCCAAGGGCGAGGGCCTGGGCAACCAATTCCTGGCAAACATCCGCGAGGTGGACGCCATCCTTCACGTGCTGCGGTGTTTTGAGGATGACAACATCACCCACGTGGAAGGTGGGATCGATCCCGTCCGCGATGCGGAAACGGTCGAGACCGAATTGATGCTGGCCGATCTGGAAAGCCTGGAAAAGCGCCTCCAGCCCTTGATCAAGAAACAGCGCGGCGGCGACAAGGAAGCCGCCAAGCAGATCGAATTGATCGAACGCTCGCTCGCCGTCCTGCAGGAAGGCAAACCGGCGCGCACGGTAGAGGTCGCCGAAGACGAACAGAAAGCCTTCCGCATGCTGCAGCTTTTGACGTCAAAGCCCGTGCTTTACGTCTGCAACGTGGAAGAGGATTCGGCGGCTACCGGCAATAGCCAGACCGCGCGCGTCGCCGAAATGGCCGAAGCCCAGGGAGCCGGCTGGGTCGTGGTCTCAGCGCGCATCGAGGAAGAGGTGGCTCAACTGGACGACCCGGCGGAAAAGGCCGAATTCCTGGAAGCCATCGGCCTTGAGGAAACGGGGCTCAGCCGCGTGATCCGTGCGGGCTACGAGTTGCTGGGCCTGCTCACCTTCTTTACCGCCGGCCCAAAGGAAGCCCGCGCCTGGACCACCATCCAAGGCTCGACCGCGCCCAATTGCGCCGGCGTGATCCACACGGATTTCGAGCGCGGCTTCATCTGCGCGGAGACCATCGCCTACGACGATTTTGTCGAGCTGGGCGGTGAGGCGGCGGCGAAAGACGCCGGCAAGATGCGCCAGGAAGGGAAGACCTATCTGGCCAAGGACGGAGACGTCTTTCACTTCCGGTTCAATGTTTAATCCGGTTCTTTTTACCAGTGCCGGACCAGCGGCTTTGATCGCTATTTAGGCCATCGAATATCAAGAAGCCCGTCAAGGTAGCATAATGCTTACGGATAGCATTTCGCGATAGCCCCACGAAAATTGTGGCTGTATATTTATAATATGTCACAATATGGCGCTCAACGACGGACCTCGACGGAACCGGACTACGGCGAGTATGCGGACGAGATTCTGCGTATTATCAAGACAACGCTGTGCCGCCCCTGTACGGATGCTCGGAAAGCGGAATGCGCGGTGAATCTTGATGATCCGCTGAACTGTCCTTGCTGCTGTGATCGGGCAAAAGTTCTGCTGGATGCCGCCAAAACACTCAAGGAATCGGCTCAAAAGTCCTCCTGACGCCGTTTGAGCGATATCTGGGCATCCGTGGCTTTCATCAGTTGGTCCAGCCGGTTAATGCCCTTCGCCTCCAGCCTTTCGAGCATGGCAAGGAAGATCGCCGCCGTCGCCAGCGTATCGCCGAGCGCGGTGTGGCGCCCTTCGACAACCACGCCGAGGCGGCTGGCCAGAGCATCAAGCGTATGATTGCCGACATCCGGGTCGAGAACGGCGCTGATCAACAGGGTGTCGAGGACGGGTTGGTCAAACTGAACCCCGCTTGCCGCTTCCTTCAGCTTGATGAACTTCATATCGAATGCCGCGTTGTGGGCCACGAGGACGGCATCGCCGACGAAAGCCTGGAACTGCTTCAGAATAATACCGATCGGCGGGCGGTCGGCGACCATGGCGTCGGTAATCCCGTGAAAACGGGTTGAGGCGACCGGAATGGGGCGTTCGGGGTTTACGAGCGCCGAGAAGCTCTCGCCGGTCAGCACACGACCGTTGACGATGCGCACGCCGGCGATCTGGACGATCTCGTCGCCGTCACTGGGCCGAAGCCCCGTTGTTTCCGTATCCAGGACCACGAAAGCAAGATCCCGCAGCCGCTCCCCGCTTAGGCCCCCGGCAACCGGGCTCGCCAGCAGATCGAAATCATAGAATTCCGGGCGCGGCGGCAGGGTGTCGAGGTCGGCGCGCAGCTGCCGTTTCAGCCGGTCGGTCTCCGGCGAAAGCGGCACGGTCAGGCAAAGCTCCGCCTCGCCGTCCTCCAGGCTGCGGCTCCAGACGGTGGATTTGTGGTGATCCAAAACGTCTTCCACGGTGACGTGGGCCACCTCGCTGTCCAACGTCCGATGTTGCCAGACATTCAGCCGGGCGTCGGGAAGCGCAGGGCCTTTCCAGCGGAGTGTCAGGTAGACCCGCTGCGTCCCGCTGCGCGCGGCGAATTCCAGGTGCCGAACACCGGCTTCCTCCACAACACAACGGCCATAGTGGATCAGAACCTCGGCCAGGCTGAGACTATCGCCGCGCAACCAGCAGGGCAGCCCCGTAATGGTCGCTTCGACCTGGAAGCGCTCGGAAAGCCTGCGCACCACGGGCTCCAACAGATTGGCGGAATACATGTCGGTCAGCGGCCAATGACCCGTCAAGACATCCTGATATTCCGCACTCAGGCGGTCCACATGGTCCGATAGGGTTTCGGCCTCGGATCGGCAGATTTCGGCCAGCTTTCGGGTCTGAAGATCCCTCTGGGAAAGATCAGACAGCAACAGGTCCGCTGCGAGCCGCAGGTTGGCCAGGGGATGACGGATGCCGTTCGTGGCTTCCCCGATCAGGTGATCGCGGCGCACCAGTTCGGCCAGTTCCTCCGTCCGGTCCTCGAAGGCGAGCGAATAGCCGTTGGGGCGGTCCCGTTCGTCCAGAATCAGGCTCA
The DNA here is from genome assembly GCA_049603795.1 of Magnetovibrionaceae bacterium. Taxonomy (GTDB): domain Bacteria; phylum Pseudomonadota; class Alphaproteobacteria; order Rhodospirillales; family JBMYSY01; genus JBMYSY01. The sequence continues at coordinate 3,375 of JBMYSY010000008.1, read as the reverse complement.
TGCGCGCCTGGATGATCAGGCTGCCGTCACTGGACGAGGCGACAAAGCGGCAACTCAGCCCGTCCGGATGATCCGGGTGCCCATCGGCGAGACGGCCCGTCAGGCGTTCCAGGGTATGGGTGAGCGCACGGCGGTTCAGCAGATCGAACACCGGGCGGCCAAGCCCCAGTTCCCCGGCCACATGAAGGCGGCTCAACGCCTCTTTGTTGTAGAGCAAAAGCTGATGATTGAGGTTACAGATCAAAAGCCCGATGCCAACGTCGGCCAGGGTCTGTTCAAGACGTTGCTTCTCCGCCACCAGCGCCCGAAGCGCCGCCTCCCGTTGGTCCGCCTGCTCGGATAAGGCGCTTCGCAGGTCGGCTGCCAGTTCCAGCGCGGTGACACTCAAAGGATCGCGACCGTCTTCCATCGCCGGAAGCTCCCCCTTGGCGGCGGTCGCCTTCAAGCTTGCGGCCAGGCGGGCCTGCCGGTCCACCAGCCCGAGTTCCAGCCAGGCCCAGCCCAGCCCGGCGAGCAGGGCCAACGACAGGCCAAGCCCCAAAATCAGCAAAGAGGGCTCCGCCCATCCCGCCTCCAAGGCCGCCACGGCCAGGGCAGCCCCTGAGAGCGCCCAGGCGGCGAGCCCACCCAGGGCCAGGCGGACGAGGGTCGCAGGAGAAAACACCTTCAGCCCCCCTCGCCCAGAAGATCGCGCACCTGTGCCAGAAGGTCATTACTGTCGAAGGGCTTTAGCACAAAACCATCAGCCCCCAGCGCCAGGGCCTTTTCGCGATCCGCCGGGCGCGACTGGCCGGAGACCACCAGGAAACGGGTTGCCGTGAGCTCGGGCGCGGCCCGCAGACGGCTGAGTACGTCATAGCCATCGCGCTTTTCCAGCGCCACGCAGAGCGTTATCAGATCAGGCGGATTGGCAAGGGCGGCCCGCACGGCGGCGTCCCCGTCGGCGGCCTCGGCGGTCTCGAACCCGGCGCGGCGGAACAGGGTGCCAAGGCAGAAGCGCATGGCCTCTTCCCGCTCGCAGATCAGCAGGCGTCTCGCAGGCTCCGCCACCGCTTTTCCTCCCCCCAAAGTTCGCTCAAATCCCCACATTGCCGGGGGCTTGCGGCTGGGCTACATAGTACAGATCATTCCGCCGATTACATCCCCTATCCCCAGAGTTCCACCTTCCGGAGTACCCCAATGGCCGCCTATCAATATGCCTACGTGATGAAAGACCTGAACAAGACCTATCCCGGCGGCCGGGAGGTCTTGAAGGGAATCTCGCTCAGCTTCCTGCCCGACGCCAAGATCGGCATTATCGGGGTCAACGGTGCCGGTAAATCGACCCTGATGAAGATCATGGCCGGCCTGGACACGGAATATAACGGGGAAGCCTGGGCGGCGGAGGGGATCAACGTCGGCTATCTCAGCCAGGAGCCGGAACTCGATCCCGAAAAGGACGTGCTGGGCAACGTCATGGATGCCATGGCGGAGACCAAGGCCATGCTCGACCGGTTCAACGAAATCTCCATGGCCTTCGCCGAACCCATGGACGATGACGAGATGAACAACCTGCTGGCGGAGCAGGGCGAGCTGCAGGAAAAGATCGATGCCGTCGACGGCTGGGAATTGGACCGCACGCTGGAAATCGCCATGGATGCGCTGCGCTGCCCCGATGGCGAAGCGGATGTGACCAAGCTTTCCGGCGGTGAACGCCGCCGCGTGGCGCTCTGCAAGCTGTTGCTGCAGAAGCCCGAAATCCTGCTGCTCGATGAGCCCACCAACCACCTGGATGCGGAATCGGTCGCCTGGCTCGAACGCCACCTGGCCGACTACAAGGGCATGGTCATGGTGGTCACCCACGATCGCTACTTCCTGGACAACGTGACGGGCTGGATCCTGGAGATCGACCGCGGCCGCGGCATCCCCTATCAGGGCAACTACTCCTCCTGGCTGGAACAGAAGCAAAAGCGCTTAGCGCAAGAAGAGAAGGAAGAGAGCGCACGCCAACGCGTCCTCAAGTCCGAGTTGGAATGGATCCGCCAATCCCCGAAAGCCCGTCAGGCGAAATCCAAGGCCCGTGTCTCGGCCTACGAAAACCTGCTCAACAAGGATATGGGCCAGAAGATCACAAGCGCCCAGATCGTCATTCCGCCCGCACCGCGCTTGGGCGATCTGGTGATCGAGGTCGAAGGCTTGAAAAAGGGCTTCGGCGACCGGCTGCTGGTCGAAAACCTCAGCTTCAAGATCCCGCCGGGTGCCATCGTCGGCATCATCGGGCCGAACGGTGCCGGTAAGACCACGCTGTTCCGCATGCTGACCGGCCAGGACGAACCGGACGGGGGCACCGTGCGCCTAGGCGACACGGTGCAGCTCGGCTATGTCGACCAATCCCGCGATGATCTGGACGCCAACAAGACCGTCTGGGAGGAAATTTCCGGCGGCCAGGACGAGATCGAACTCGGCAAGCGCTCCATGCAATCGCGCGCCTACGTCGCCCAGTTCAACTTCACCGGCGGAGACCAGCAGAAGAAGGTCGGCCAGCTCTCAGGCGGTGAACGCAACCGCGTCCACCTCGCCAACATGCTGAAATCCGGTGCCAACGTGCTTTTGCTCGATGAGCCGACCAACGACCTGGACGTGGAAACCCTGCGGGCTTTGGAAGAAAGCCTCTACGACTTCGAGGGCTGCGTGCTGGTGACGAGCCACGACCGCTGGTTCCTCGACCGCCTAGCAACCCACATCATCGCCTTCGAAGGCGACAGCCAGGCCGTCTGGTTCGAAGGCAACTATGATGCCTACGAAGAGGACAAAAAAGCGCGCCTCGGTGAAGAGGCGGTGCAGCCGCATCGGATTAAGTATAAGCCTTTAACCAGGGCTTAGGCGGCTAGTTTCACCTGATATCATTCAGTAGCTGCGGGGATTTAGTGCACTGTTGTCTAATCGCGGCCCATTTCGTCAAGCTCCGAAGTATCATCTCCGCCGGTATCACGGTTGTCTACGCGGTCTGATTGGCCTTGTTTGATGGCCAGCCGCAGGATGGCTTTCAAGAGGACCGGGCTCCCAATGTCACAGCCACGCGTTTGCCCCCTCTCGGGGCGCAGGTGCACTGTCGGGTTTAGCCCGAGCCTCGCGTCCCGGCGGGGACGAAGCTCTTTTTATCCGATTGATGGGATCAGGCAGCGGCCTCCTGTGTCCAGCGGAAGTCTGTGCCATCGACCCAGATTCGGTGCAGGATCACGGCCAGTTTCCGGGCCAGGGCGACGCGGGCCTTTTTAGGGCCGATGCGGGCGGCCTTGCGGATCGCCCAGGCCTTGGGCGCGGACCACTTCCGGACGCGCGTCATCAAGACATTCGCCGCTTCATAGAGCATATGCCGGACCAGGCTATCGCCCC
>JBMYSY010000007.1:132816-167056 GCA_049603795.1 Magnetovibrionaceae bacterium | reverse complement strand
CCCGTACTATAGGCTTGGAGCGTGACCTGCCGCGATTACGGCCATGTCACCGTAATCCCTATTCCGGCCATTTGGGGCCGCTCAGGTGGTCGGTCTATCCTTTGCTGCGACCGCCGCTGAGATCCCTGATCGTCATAATAAGCGCGCAAAGCCCCGCGAGGGCACCGACGAGCAATCCCGGTGGTGCGGTGAAAAAGACCAGCCAGTGATAGTGGGTCAGTTCCCGGTCCCCGATCACCTGGCCGAATAGCGCAATGGCGAGGGGGCTGAACGCAATCAGCACCGCGACCAGGGCAATGATCCAGGCGCGTTTGGTCCAAGGTTTCATGGAGCCCCCCCTCGGTCGCAAGCTAAGTCGCAAGCGAGGTCATAAGCTAGAATGGTTTGATGCCGTCGATCAGCCATAGGCTTTCGCTTTCCCGACAGCTCGGATCGCCTTCGCAGCGGGTCGACTGGACCAGTTCTCTACCCAGGGTTACCCTGACCAGACGCCCGACCAAGTCTTGCCCGGAACATAGATCATGATGCCCCAGATGCGTTTCGGGGTCTTCTTCGCCAATCTCATGAAGGTGGAGATAACAGCCCCTGTCTCCCCGCTCGAGAGCGGTCAATCGGCCATAGCGAGGGGCAGGAGTTTCTTGCCCTCCGTCGCTCAGATAGCGCCGGTAGAGATCCCGTTCCCGGATGTCGGTTTTACGGGCCATGCAGGAGAGGACAGCCGAAGAGGTGCCGGTTCCGCCCTGCCATTCCATCGGCACCAGGCCTTTGCAGTCGGCATCCCGAAAGGTGTTCCAGTTCCTTTGCGCTGCCGTCAGGTTTTCGCGCCAGGTGGCTTTGTCATAGCGTTCGGCAAGATCGTCCGGTTGGGCGTCGATGGAGCCAAGGACCTGGCGGTAGGTTTCGTTCAACGCCCGGTCAGCGGCCTGAAAAATCTTTTCAGAACAGTAGGTTAACTCGACGGTCGAGATGGCGGTCAGGCAATCGACCTCTTCGGCCTGGCCCCCTGCCGGGCCCCCTGCAACCAGGGTGAAGAGAAGGCCCGCCAAAAGGCCCCGCATCCAGGATTGCTTTCTTGAGGCCTGCATCTCGTCATGCCCTTTCCTGAAGCCGGGTCCAGGCCGCTGTCAGACGCGCCGTCAATCCGTTGGGGGTACGGGCGAGCAGGCCTTCGGTCAGGGACTGATAATACCAGAGCGTGCCCTCGCGGTGGCCCGAAAATCGCTCAAACGGATCATCCTCGCCCTGCCAGTGGTTCAGGTCTTCGGCCAGGCTTTCCATGTTGTGGATTTTGTCGGCCGTGATGATCAGCAGGGCGGCTTCGGGCACGATTGCGATCTTGGCGAGGAAAGTTTCTTTTCGCTGCCGCCAGGGCGGCTTCGGGCGGATAAGGGGTTCGGAACAGGCCTCGACCAGTTCCGCCACCTGATGGCCGAATTCCGCTTCGATGCGTGCGAGTGTCGCCTCGCCGCCTGAATCTTCCGGGCCGTCGTGAAGCAGGGCGGCGATGGCCTGATCCTCGGTCCCGCCAGCCTCCATCACCATCGCGGACACGGCGAAACAGTGCGAGACATAAGGGACCGTGCTGCCTTTCCGCGTCTGGCCCGCATGAAGATGGGCGGCCAGGGCGGCCGCCGCCCCCAAACGATCAGAGGCTAACCGCCCACTCAATGCAATTCCGCGCGAAGTTGCTGGCGATAGACATCGATCGGCACCAGTTCGCCTTTAACCTCGGCGCACCAGAACTGCCAGCCATTACAGGCCGGTGCCCCTTGCACCTTGGCACCGACCTGATGGATGGAGCCACGGGCGGACCCGGTGGCCAGGGTGCCGTCGGCGCGCACCCGGGCGGAGTGGCGTCGGCGGGTATCGGTCAGCACGGTGCCGGGCGCGATCAGGCCGCGTTCGACCAGCCAGCCGAAAGGAATGCGCGGTTCGGTGCGCTTCGACGGGCTTTGCAGCAGGCTGATGTCATCGACCCGTTGCACGGCGGCGATCCGCTGTTGGGCGAGTTTGATGTATGCACCCTCGCGTTCGATCCCGATGAAGTTCCGCCCCAGCTTTTTGGCCACCGCGCCTGTCGTCCCGGAACCGAAGAAGGGGTCCAGGATCACGTCGCCGGTCTCGGTGGAGGACAAAACGACCCGGTGAAGAAGGCTCTCCGGCTTCTGGGTCGAATGGGCTTTGTTGCCCGCCTCGTCCTTCAGCCGCTCTTTGCCGGTGCAAATGGGCAGCGTCCAGTCGGACCGCATTTGCACATCGTCGTTCAGTGCCTTCATGGCCTCGTAGTTGAAGCGGTATTTGGATTTCTGATCGCGGGCCACCCAAATCAGTGTCTCGTGGGCATTGGTGAAGCGCCGCCCCTTGAAATTCGGCATCGGGTTGGTCTTGCGCCAGATGATGTCGTTCAGCATCCAGAAGCCAAGATCCTGCAACGTTGCGCCGACCCGGAAAATGTTATGATAGCTGCCGATTACCCAAAGCGTTCCATTGGGTTTCAGAACGCGGCGCGCTTGCGCCAGCCAGTCCTTGGTGAGCCGGTCATAGGCCTTCACCGTATCGAATTGATCCCAGTGGTCGTTCACGGCATCGACCCGGCTGTTGTCGGGGCGGTGCAACTCACCCTCCAGCTGCAGGTTGTAGGGCGGGTCCGCAAAGATCATATCGACGCAAGCGTCGGGAAGGCGGGACATTTGTTCGACGCAGTCCCCTTGCAGGATCTGGTCGAGCGGAAGCTTGGTAAGGGGGCTACGTTTTGTCATGCCGCCTACCATGAGCGAGCGGCGATTCCGCGTCAAGAGTCAATAGAATCAATATCTTATAGTTAATTTCGCACTCGATATCTGGGAGTCGGCAGACTCCCCGGACTCAACATATCGTGGGTCGAATGGTTAACGAGTCCGAGCCAGAATCGCGGCGATGGGCTTGAAGGAGCGGCGATGGTGCTCCGTCACGCCCAATTCGGCCAGACCGGCCTGGTGCGCCTTCACACCATAGCCTGCATTCTTGGCCCAGCCGTAGCCCGGATGGGCTCGGTCCAGTTCCGCCATCAAGCGGTCGCGGGTGACCTTGGCAAGGACAGAGGCAGCGGCGATGGAGAGCGAGCGCCCGTCGCCCTTCACGACCGCTTCGGCCTCACAGGGCAGGCCCGGCGGCACCTTGTTGCCATCGATCAGGGCGAAAGCCGGACAGAGTCCCAGTCCTTCCACAGCGCGCTTCATGGCGAGGAAGGTGGCTTGGAGGATGTTCAGCTCATCGATTTCGGCGACCGAGGCCTCGCCCAGGGACCACTGCAGACCGGGCAGGCTGGTCAGGCTCTCGTAAAGTTGCTCCCGTTTGGCCGCCGAGAGCTTTTTGGAATCATCGAGCGCCTGGATCACTTCGATCCTCTCCGCACCTTGGGGCAGGATCACCGCCGCCGCCACCACGGGGCCGGCCCAGGGGCCACGACCCACTTCATCGACGCCGCAAACCGGCTGCGGGCAGGCGGCTTCGAGACTGAGATCAGGCATCAAAGGGGCTCCTTACCGCCCGGCAGGCCAGCCAATCTGGGTCAGGCGATCCGGCATAGGCGAGTTCGGCGGCGTCAGTTGCCCAGCGTCTCCGGGTCGAGCTTGTAAGTGGTGTTGCAGAATTCGCAGGCTGCGTGGATCAGGCCGTCTTCCTCGGCCATTTCCTTCAACTCGGCCACCGGATAGGCGGCAAGGGCGGTAACGATCTTGGCTTCCGAACAGCGGCAGCCCTTGGATACCGGGCGCGGATCGAAGACCCGCACGCCGCCCTCGTTGAACAGGCGATAGAGCAACTGGTCAGCGGTGAGGTCGCGCGACAGCATTTCGTCGCGGGTCAGGCTGCCAGCCAGCACGGCCGCCGTGCGCCAATCCTCTTCCGCCTTCTCTTCGGCCAATTCGGTCGGTGTCGCGGGCGGCAGGCGCTGGATCAGGAGGGCCGCGACGGAGCGATCATCAGCGGCGAGTTTGACCAGGGTGTCCAACTGTTCGGACTGACGGAAATAGGCGTTGGCGCAGTCGGCCAGGGTCGCCCCCGTGATCTCGGTGATGCCCTGGTAGCGTTCCATATCGGGTCCCTGATCCACCGTGAAGGCAATGTGCCCAGCCCCTAAGAGGCGGGAGACGGAGGGGTCCTCCAGTTTGTCCAGGGCTTCTTCGTCGAAGCGGGCATAGCCACGCAAGACCCCTTCGCTGGTGATATCGGCAACCAGCAGGTTGATCGGGCCGTCGCCCTGGACCTGCAGGGTGAAGATGCCTTCGTATTTCAGCCCCGAGGCGAGGGCGGCGGTGAGGGCCAGGGTCTCCCCCAACAGATCGGAGACGATCTGGGGATAGGCGTGGGCCGCCAGAATTTCGCGGGCGACCGGACCCAGCCGGATCAGGCGACCGCGAATGTCCACGTCTTCCAGTTGGAAGGGAAGAATGCCGTCGTTGAAGCCTTCGGCCTCGATCTCTGAGTCACTCATCCGGGGTGGCATCAGGCAAGGCACCAGGCAAGAACGCCCTTTTGGGCATGCAGGCGGTTTTCCGCCTCGTCCCAGACGACGCTCTGGGGGCCGTCCATAACGGCTGTGGTGACTTCCTCGTCCCTGTGGGCGGGCAGGCAGTGCATGAACAGCGCCCCTGTTGCCGCCTTGGCCATCAGGTCTTCGTTCACTTGATAGGGCTTCAGCAGCGCATGGCGTTTTTCTGCATCCTTGTCGCCCATGGAAACCCAGGTGTCGGTGACGATGACGCGCGCATCCTTTACGGCGGCAACCGGGTCCTCCGTGACATTGACCTCAGCCCCCAGATCCTTCGCCCAATTGACGATGCCGGCATCGGGGCTGAGCGCTGCCGGGCAGGCGAGATCAAGCGCGAAGCCGAAGCGTTCGGCGGCCTGGATCCAACTGTGGGCCATGTTGTTGCCGTCGCCGCACCAGGCCACCTTGACCCCATCGAGAGATCCCAGGTGCTCTTCCATGGTCATGACGTCGGCCATCAACTGGCAGGGGTGGGTCCGGTCGGTGAGGCCGTTGATCACCGGGATCGAGGCATGATCGGCCAGGTCTTCCAACTTCGCGGGGTCGTTGGTGCGGATCATGATGGCGTCCACGTAACGCGACAGAACCCGCGCGGTGTCCGCCACGGTCTCCCCCCGGCCCAGTTGGGAATCGCCGTCGCTCAGCACGATGCTATCACCGCCCAGCTGCTTGATGCCCACTTCGAAGCTGACGCGGGTCCGGGTCGATGCCTTTTCGAAGATCATGGCCAGCATGCGGCCTTTCAGCGGCTCGGCGTCGGCCTTGCCGTTCTTGAAGGCATGGCCGAGATCGAGGATCCGGCGCAGCGTCGGCTTGTCCAATTGGTCCAGGTCGAGGAAATGCCTCGGTTTCGGGCTGGTCAGCATCACGCCGCCTCCTGCAGTCCGGCAAAGACCGCTTCCAGTTTGTCGAGCGCCTCGTTCACCTCGGCCTTTGTGATGATCAGCGGTGGCAGCAGACGAATGACGTTGTCTGCTGCAGGCGCGGTCAACAGGCCGAGGTCGCGCCCGGCGTTGATCACGTCGGCATTGACCACACCATCGGCGCAGATGATGCCGATCATCAGACCGCTTCCCCTCAGGCCCTTGATGCGATCCGGATGGCGGGCTGCCAGGGCCTCCAGACCCTCCCAGAGGGGTTTGGCAACCTTTTCCACTGCGTCCAGGAATCCGGGCTTCAAGACCTCATCCAGGACGACATTGCCGATCGCCATGGCCAGCGGACCACCGCCGTAGGTGGTGCCGTGGCTGCCCGGCGTCAGGTGATCGCCGACCTTGGCCGTGGCCAGGCAGGCACCAATGGGAAAGCCCCCGCCGATGCCTTTCGCGGTTGCCAGGATATCGGGTGTGATCCCGGCCCATTCGTGCGCGAAGAGTTTTCCCGTCCGACCCAGGCCGCATTGGATCTCGTCCAGGATCAGCAGAATACCATGCTCGTCGCAAAGGGCGCGAAGGGCTTTCAGATAGTCGACGGAGAAGGGGCGGATGCCGCCTTCGCCCTGGATCGGTTCCAGCATCACGGCCGCCGTCTCGGGGCCGATGGCGGCCTCTACGGCAGCCAGGTCACCGAAGGGGACTTGATCGAAACCCTCCACCAGCGGCCCGAAGCCCTTCACCAGTTTCTCAGAGGCTGCCGCCGAGATTGTCGTCAGGGTGCGGCCATGAAAGGCACCCTGGACGGTGATGATGCGGTATCGCTCCGGCGCGCCGGTATCGTCATGATATTTCCGCGCGAGCTTGATGGAACACTCGATGGCCTCGGCCCCGGAATTACAGAAGAAAGCCCTGTCCGCGAAGCTTTCCAGGCAGAGCCGGGTGGCCAGTGCCTCCTGTTCCGGGATGCGATAGAGATTGGAGACATGCCAGAGCTTTGCCCCCTGTTCGGCCAAGGCCTCGACCATGCGCGGGTGGGCGTGGCCCAGCGCGTTGACCGCGATGCCGCCGGCAAAATCCAGGAATCGTCGCCCGTCTGTCCCGATCAGGTAGCAGCCCTCACCGCGATCAAACGCGATGTCAGCGCGGGCATAGGTCGGCATCAGATGGGTCTGGTTGGTGATCATAACAACGGCTTCCGGCCTTCAGAGAAAGGCGGCGATTATTGTGATCCAACCCCTCCCTGTCAATCGGAAAAAGCCAGCAAATCCGCGCGGTTCAGGCCTTCAGTTTGTAACCTGTCTTAAACATCCGATAGCACAATAGCCAAAGCACCGAATTCACCAGAGCCAACACGGCCACCCCCACCAGCGGCGGCATGTCGGAGGTTCCGATGAAGCCGAAGCGGAAGCCGTCGATCATGTAGAAGAAGGGATTGAGATGGGCGAGAAGCTGCGCAGTCTCCGGCAGACGCTCGATGGAATAGAAGGTGCCGGACAAAAAGGACAGTGGCGTCACGATGAAGTTGGTCACCGCCGCAATATGGTCGAACTTCTCCGACCAGATGCCGCCGATGGTGCCTAACAGCGACAGCATCAACGAGGCCATGGCAGCGAAGTAGATGATCGTGAAGACATTGTGGATGCCCAAGGGCACGAAAAACGACATCGCAATCCCAACCACCAGGCCGACCACCATGCCCCGAGTCGCCCCGGCGAGGCCAATGGCCAGGGTCAGTTCGTGCGCGTTGAAGGGCGGCATCAGGGTATCGACGATGTTGCCCTGGACTTTCGAAATCACAATCGACGACGAGGTATTGGCAAAGGCGTTCTGGGCAATCGCCATCATGATCAGGCCGGGTGCCAGAAACTCGATGAAGGGCACGCCGCCGACCGTGTCCACAGCGCGGCCCAGGGCCAATGTGAAGACGGCCAGGAACAGCAGCGTCGTCACCACAGGTGCCAGCAGGGTCTGGGTATAGACCTTGGTAAAGCGCCGCACCTCCCGGGTGTAGAGCGTCCAAAGTCCGATCCGGTCAGAGAGTTGGTTGGTGATCAAGCTGACAGTCTTCGTCGGGTCCAAAGTCGGCTCCAAGGTCGGGATCAAGTCTTTCGGTATCTGTTCGGCTCGTTATCAATCGAGGCCAGCATATGGCGGATGCGCGAGGCCGGTGCAAGGGCTGCCTCAACGCTCTACACTTACCCCATGGACAGAATCGAGGACCCGGAAAATCCCACACGCCAGCCCCGCAAGCGCAAAGGGCCGCGGAAAGTCACACCCGAATACCTGAAAAAGGCGGCGCTTCATTATCTGGAACAGCGGGCGACCAGTGTGGAAAACCTGCGCCGGGTGCTGTTGCGGAAAGTGGAACGCTCGGCCCAGGTGCACGACATTGACCGGGACGAGGCCGTGCGCTGGGTCGACGAGGTGCTGGAGCGCCTGACCGGTCTCGGTCTGTTAGACGACCAGGCCTTCGCCGAAGCCCGCGCGCTCAGCCTGAACCGACGCGGAAAGGGACGCCAGTACATCCGGGCGCGGCTTGGTCAGCAGGGTTTGAGCGAGGACGAAGTCTCCGGCGCGCTCGACAATCTGGAAGAGGAGGTCCCGAACGCGGATTTTCAGGCGGCGGTCGCTCTTGCCCGGCGGCGCGGTCTCGGCCCCTGGCGGCTCGACCCGGAAACCCGGAGCCTTCGACGTGACCGCGATATGGCGGCCCTGGCCCGGGCGGGGTTCGACTACAGTGTGATCCGCAAGATCATGGAGGCGGAGACGCCTGACGAACTCGACGATTGGCTCAGCAGTTCCTGACCCGCGATCTCTTCGTTGCAAAAACAAAACCCCGCCCGGATCTCTCCGGGCGGGGTTTCCGATAAGCCTGTCTGATCAGGTGATCAGTACATGTGCTGACCGCCGTTGATCGAGAGCGTGGAGCCCTGGATGAAGTCGGCGTCGTCGGCCACCAGGAAGAGCACCGCACGGGCGATGTCTTCGGCGCGACCCAGACGACCGGCCGGGATCTTCTTGATGATCTTGGCCAGAACTTCAGCCGGAACGGCGCGCACCATGTCGGTGTCAACGTAGCCCGGAGCAATGGCGTTCACGGTGATGCCCTTGGCGGCACCTTCCATGGCGAGCGCCTTGGTGAAGCCGTGGATGCCGGACTTGGCAGCGGCGTAGTTGACCTGGCCGTACTGACCGGCCTGACCGTTCACGGAGCCGACGTTGACGATCCGGCCAAAACCACGCTCCCGCATGGACTCGATGGCCGCGCGGCAGGTGTTGTAGCAGGACGTCAGGTTGGTGTGAATCACGTCTTCCCACTGTTGGTAATCCATGCGGTGCATGGTGCCATCGCGGGTGATGCCTGCGTTGTTGACGATGATTTCGATGGGGCCGAGATCAGCGGTGATCTGAGCCATGCCGGCTTGGACGGCATCGAAGTCGGAGACGTCAAACTTGTAGGCAGCAATTCCGGTTTCCTTGGAGAAAGCCTCTGCCTTCTCGACGTTGCCGGCGTAGTTGGCGGCAACCTTGTAACCTTTTTCCTTCAGGGCTTCGGAGATCGCAGCACCGATACCGCGGGTCCCCCCAGTGACCAAAGCAACACGACCCGTCATGGTATTCCTCCTCTTATGTGGTCTTGTGTTTATTTTAACCGCCCCCGGAGAGTCATCCTGATTGCCAGGCTGACCTCCAGGGGCGGTATTAAGGTGTGACGTCTGCTCTTAGAGAGCTTCGACGCAAAGAGCGACACCCATGCCACCGCCGATGCAAAGCGTGGCCAGGCCCTTCTTGGCTTCACGACGCTTCATTTCGAACAGCAGGGTGTTGAAGACGCGGGCACCGGAAGCACCGACCGGGTGGCCGATGGCGATGGCCCCGCCATTCACGTTCACTTTCTCCAGGTCCCAACCCATGCCTTTGTTCACGGCGATGGCTTGGGCGGCGAAGGCTTCGTTGGCTTCGATCAGGTCGAGGTCCTCGTGGGTCCAGCCGGCTTTTTCCAGAGCCTTGGTGCTGGCCGGGATCGGACCCGTACCCATGATGCGCGGATCAACACCGGCAGTCGCCCAGGAAGCGATCTTTGCCAGCGGCGTGATGCCCCGCTTTTCGGCTTCTTCCAGGGTCATCAGCAGGGTGGCGGCACCGCCATCGTTAATGCCGGAAGCATTCGCGGCCGTCACGGTGCCTTCCTTGTCGAAGGCCGGGCGCATGCCGGAGATGCTGTCCATGGTCACGCCGTATTTGATGTATTCATCTTTCTCGACGATCGTGTCGCCCTTGCGGCCTTTGATGGTAACCGGGACAACCTCGTCGTCGAATTTGCCGGCTTCCTGAGCGGCCTGGGCCTTGTTCTGGGAAGCGACGGCAAAGGTGTCTTGTTCTTCGCGGGTGATCTGGAATTCCTTGGCGACGTTCTCCGCCGTGCCACCCATGTGGATGTGATAGAACGGATCGGTCAGCGCATCATGCACCATGTGGTCCATGAACTTCACCGGACCCATCTTCGTGCCGTTGCGCAGGTTCGAGGTGTGCGGGGCTTGGCTCATGCTTTCCTGGCCACCGGCAACAACGACGCTGGCGTCGCCGCACAGGATCGCCTGATAGCCCAGGGCCACGGCGCGCAGGCCGGATCCGCAAAGCTGGTTGATGCCATAGGCCGTGGCTTCTTTCGGAATGCCAGCGTTGATCGCGGCCTGGCGGGCCGGGTTCGGGCCTGCGCCGGCGGTCAGGATCTGCCCCATGATGACTTCGTCAACATCGGCGGCATCCACACCGGAGCGCTCCAGAACGCCACGAATGGCCACTTCCCCTAAGTAGTGAGCCGGAACACCGCTCAGGGCACCATTAAAGGAACCAACGGGCGTGCGTGCGGCGGCTGCAATGACGACTTCGGTCATTCGACATCTCCTCAACTTTGATAGATTTTTTTGGAAGGCGGACGGACCCCCCGGCCCCCTCCGGTCACTTCTACTCCCCCCACCGGGTGTGACGCCGGTCTGTTCGATGGTGTTATAGGCCCGGTTTTCAACAGCTTCAACCGTAAACACCCCCTGGAAGCTCGGTATATTAGCAATTTTCAGCGATACCTGCTCTGCGCGAGTCGCAACCCTTGTTCAGCGTGCAGACCTGCGTTGCATCCCAGGGTCAGCGCGGCCTTGCCCAGATCAGGGAGACAACCACAATCACGGCCCCCAGCAGCTGCAGGGCGGTCATGGTTTCGCCCAGTAAAGCCCAACCTGCGCCAATGGCGATTAACGGTTCCAGGTTGAACAAAAGAGCCGTTTGCTGTTCCCCGCCTTTCTGCAAGGCACCGAACAGGGCCATCATGGCAATCAGGTAGAGAAGCGACACGCCGACAAAACCACTCCATCCGACCGTACCCTGCGGCAGGGCATGCTCGCCCAAAAAAGGCATCAAGAGGATCATGATCGGGATGCCCAGGCAGTTGGCCCAGGCGGCAAAGGGCACCGAGTCGGTCTCTTCCAGAACCGGCGTCGAGGCGATAAACACAGCCACATTGCTGACCCCGGCCAGGAAGGCTAGGCCCAGGCCCAGGGGATTGATCGGCATCTCGGAGAGACCGAGGGCCAGCACCAATCCGCCAAAGGCCGCAAAGAAACCGAGCAGGACCTTTGCCGGCGGCAGTTTGCGATCCCGCAGGCTCGTGACCGCGACCAGGACCAGAGGCCAAGTGTAGAGCACCAGGACCGCCTGGCCCACGTCGATATAATGAACGGCGCTCAAAAGCGCGAGGCTGGTTCCCAGCATGCCGATGGCAGCGATCAGGGTCCGGCCCCAGTGGCGTCTGGCGACGGCCAAGGCCTGACGGAGAAACAGGGCAACCAGAAAGAAGACGGGAACCGTAACGAACAGCCGGAGCAGGATCACCGCTTCGGTCGAGGCTCCACCCTGATAGGCCAGGCGGGCTGCTGTGGTAGTCAGGCCGAAGCTCGTTGCCGCCAAAAGGGTCAGCAGGGCACCCTGCCTGACGTTTTTTGGCCGAAGGGCGTTGGTATGAGGACCCAACTCAGACCTTATGGTAGTCGCGATACCATTGCACAAAGGCCGGAATGCCTTCGGTGATGGCTGTGCTGGGGTGGAAGCCGAAGTCGCGGGTTGTTGCTTCGATGTCGGCGTAAGTTTCCTTCACATCGCCCGGCTGCATCGGCAGCAGTTCGATATCAGCCTTGCGGCCCAACGCCTTTTCGATCTCGCCGATATAGTCCATCAGGCTTTCGGTGCGATGATTGCCGATGTTGTAGATGCGGTGGAAAGGCCCCTCGGTCATCGGCTTGTCGAGCACCCGGATCACGCCATCCACAATGTCGTCGATGTAGGTGAAGTCGCGGCGCATGTCGCCCTGGTTGAAGACAGGGATTTTCTGGCCGGCCAGGATCTTCGAGGTGAAGATATAGGCCGCCATGTCCGGCCGACCCCAGGGGCCGTAGACCGTAAAGAACCGCAAACCTGTCTGCGGAATACCGTAAAGGTCCGCGTAGGTGTGGCTGATCAGTTCGCAGGCCTTCTTTGTTGCCGCGTAAAGCGACTTCGGGCTGTCCACCCGGTCCTCGATCGAGAACGGCAGCTTGGTGTTTGAACCGTAGACCGAACTGGTCGAGGCATAGACGAAGTGCTTGAACCCCTTCAGCTTACGGACGGCCTCCAGCAGGACCAGTTGCCCATGGGTGTTGGTCAGGGTGTAGACGTAGGGGTTGATGAGCGAATATCGCACACCGGCCTGGGCGGCCAGATGCACCAATCCGGTGATGTCCGGGTGTCGACCGATGACGGCATCGATCTGGTCCGGGTCAGAGATATCCGCGCGCTCGAACGAAAAGCCGCCCATTTGCTTCAGCTGATCCAGCCGGGCCTGCTTGAGCGCGACGTCATAGTAGTCGTTCAGGATGTCCAGGCCGACAACGGTTTCACCCCGTTCCAGGAGTGTTTTGGCCGTGTGGAAGCCTATGAAGCCTGCGGCTCCGGTTACCAGAACGGTCATAACGGGGATACTTCCTTGATGCGCGCCACAGACCTTGGCGTCGAATAGTGCAACCGCCGGTGAAGCACGATGCCCCGGCCCGCGTAAGCGAACCTCAGCAGGGCCTCATGTCCGGCTCTGATTCCTTCCTTCTTCTAGCCCCTGACGCGGGGAATTGCACCCCCTGAATTCCGATGCCGACCATCGCTTTCATGGTGGCTTCGAAAAGCCCTTGTGATAAGGGTCATTGTACACTTGCACAGCTTCCCCTAAACGGGGAGGACCCCTAGGCGGGACGGCCCCTAGACGGGAAGGGCAAGCCGGCGCGAACGAGAGAGAACGGCGTGACGAAAACCAATCTGCCCGAAACCGGGATGGCCGAAGAGGTATCTGACGGGGAACCGGCAAGCCCGATCGGGGGTGATACCCCGGATCAACTCCGCCAGACCATTGCCGATCTCGAACTGGCGCTAGAGACCGCCATCCAGCATGGCGATGCCATCGAAGACGACCTTTTGGCCCTGAACGACGAACTGAAGCAGCAGGTCCGGGAGAGAGAACTGGCGGAACAGCGCCTCGAACAGGTGCTCGCAGCCGTCCGCCAGCAGAAAGACGATCTTGAACTCCTGGTCGAGACGATTACCGCCCACTCCGACGACATCGATGCCTCCTGGCTCGCCCGGTTCTCCGACCTCGAAGAACTGTCCCGGACGGATGAACTGACGGGACTGGCCAACCGTCGGGCCTTTGACCAGGCCTTGGATCGGGAATGGGTGCGGGCGCAGCGATTGGCAAAACCCCTGACGGTCGCCATGTGCGACGTCGACTTTTTCAAACAGTTTAATGACCAGCAGGGCCATGCCGCAGGTGATGCGGCGCTGCGGGCCGTGGCCGATTGCCTGCGATCCTCCTGCCGACGGCCCGTCGATATCGCGGCGCGCTATGGCGGAGAGGAATTCGTCGTCCTGTTGCCGGATACCGATCAGGCGGGGGGCGAGTGGTTTGGGCGTGTGGTCGCCGGGGCTCTGGCAGATGCCTCGATCCCGCATCGAGCCTCGGCCTCGGGCAAGTTGACGATCAGCATGGGGATTGTGACCGTCCTTGCACCGGAGGGCGCAGAGTCTCCCCGACGGCTGCTCGACGCCGCAGACCGCTTGCTCTACGCTGCCAAAGCCTCGGGCCGGAACAGCATTCAATCCGCACTCTTCGACCCTTGAGCCAGAGCAGAGGATGTTATGATGGCAGAGTTTCGCGGCCCCTATCGCCCTCTTGACGACAAGGCGGCGTTGGAAAGTCTGGCGCTCCGGTTTTCGCCCAGTCTCGTTCCTCTCAAAGAGCGCTGGAAGAACAATGGCCTGTCCGCCGACTTCCTGGCCGACTATGTAACAACCTTCTTCCCCGGCGATGATCAGGAACCGGATAGCCTGCGCCTTCAGGCCGATGTCAAGGCGGCGGTCAATTTCATTGCCAACGAGTTGCTCGAAAATGCGATGAAATATTCCTGCACCGAGCGGGGCTATAACATCTGCATCCAATTGCTGCTGGAGGAAGACGGCATCTTCTTCCAATTGACCAATTCCATGATCCGGGCTCGCGCCGAACAGTTCCGAGGCTTCGTGGACGAATTGATCTCCACGGACCTGGAAGAGCTCTATGTTCGGTCCCTGGAAGGGGGCTTCGGCGAGTTGGAAGGTGCCGGTCTTGGTTTCGTGACCATGATCAACGACTATGGTGCGGAACTCGCCTGGTCATTCCATGAGGCAGCAAATGATATCGTGACCGTGGAAACCCAGGTCCGTGTAGCCTTTTGAAGGCCAGGGGAATGAGAAGCGTGAGAAGGCTGGAGACGCGACGCCGATGATTTTGGACCAAGAAACCTACAGCGTTGAATTGGACGAGGCGACCAATGTGGTGCGCCTGAAAGGGATCATGCGCCAAAACGGGCTGGCGGAATACGCCCCCGTTACCGAGCTGCTGACCGAGGCCGCAACGCGAGGCGATACCTTGACCCTGGACCTGACAGAGTTGGATTTTCTGAACTCCTCCGGGATCGCCATGCTGTCCAAGTTCGTCATCGCCATGCGCGGTAAGCCGGTGGGATTGGCTGTTCGGGGTTCCAACACGATCCCCTGGCAGGGGAAAAGTCTGCCCAATCTGAAGAAACTGATGCCCCCATTGGATTTGCAGTTCGACGGATGACACCTGGCCCGATGACCGAGAAGAACGGCGAGCCGAAGCCCACAGGGTTTCGCTGGAAGGGGCTGACCGCCAAACAGGCGGTTGTGACCCTGGTCGCTGTCTTGGTGCTGGGCGCGCTTTTCGGGACCATCGAGCTTGCCTTCGAATGGCGGGCGGCGGTCAGTGGCGAACAGGCCCGCGCCGAACAGACCCTGGCCCTGGTTGCCGATTCGGCGGCCGAGGCCGCATTCCAACTGAGCCCCACCCTGGCCCAGAGGGTGGCGATCGGATTGGGCGAAGACCCGCTTGTTGCCGCGGTTCAGGTGACCGATAGCGATGGGCGGTCTCTCGCGGTTTGGGGCCGTGTGTCCGATGGCCATGCCCGGGGGCTGGCAGAGATGCTGTTCGGGGACTTGCGCGATCACAGCCTTTCGCTGGTCCGGGACGGTCTGGCCCTGGGGCGGATTGATCTCACGCTCAATGTCAGCCGGATGGCGGAGGCCTATTTTGATGCAGCAAGGGTCAGCATGGGCCTGACCATGATCCGCGCGCTGATCCTCTCTGCCATCGTGGTTGGCATTTTCTATTTTATGATTACCCGGCCCCTGGTTCGGGTCTCGGCGGAGGTCGAGACGGTGGATGCCGACCGTCCCGGCGATTTTCCGATTTCCGAACTGGCCGGGCACCGGGGGGACGAATTCGGCCAGCTGGTGGGGAACCTCAATCGCCTGCTGCAGGCTTTTCAGACCGGCCTGAACGAGCGGGATAAGGCAGACCGGGAACTGAAAGAACTTGCCGCCAGCCTGGAAGCCCGCGTCGTCGAGCGGACCCGCGACCTGGCCCAGGCCAATGACCGCATTTCGGAATTGAATGATCGGTTGAAGGCCGAGAACCTGCGCCTTGGTGCCGAGCTGGATGTTACCCGCAAGATTCAGGAAATGGTCTTGCCGCGCGCCTCCGAACTGGAGGGCATCAAGTCGCTGGACATCGCGACCTTCATGGAGCCGGCGACCGAGGTCGGTGGTGATTATTTTGATATCCTGAACAACGGCGAAAACGTTCGTATTGCCATCGGCGACGTGACGGGCCACGGGCTTGAGAGCGGGGTCGTCATGTTGATGACCCAGAGTGCCGTTCGCACCCTGTCGGGTCGGGAAGTCGCGACCTCCTATGAGGTGATGGATCGTCTGAATCAGGCGATTTATGGTAACGTCAACCGAATGGGTTCGGACAAAAACCTGACCTTTGCCTTGATGGATTATGGACCCGGTGCGCCGGCGGACGGCAGTGCCCCGGATGCCGCGGGCCATATCCGCATCTCCGGGCAGCATGAGACCCTGATCAAGATCAGTGGTGACGAAGTCGAAGTGATCGATACGATGGATCTTGGTTTCCCCATCGGCCTGGTGGACGATGTCTCCGAATTCGTCCATGAAACCGTGGTGGCGCTCAAATCGGGCGATGTGGTCATCCTGTTCACCGACGGCATCACGGAAGCCGCCGATCGGGACGAAAACCTCTACGGGATGGATCGGCTGATCGGGGTTTCCCGGGGGTTTGCCAGCGAAACGGCGGATACCATCAAGAACGCCATCATACGCGACGTGAAGGCCCATGTGGACGGGCGCCCGCTCTACGACGATCTGACCCTGATCGTGTTGAAGCAGCGCTGACGGCTTATTCGGGGGTAAGCCCCTGTTCTTCTAAGAACCTCGACAAAACGCCCTCGCTTTGCATCCGGCCCAACAGGTCGGTCATTTCGTGAGCCGATGGGCGGGCCCCTTTTCGGACCAGGACGCGGTGCGAATAGGCCTGATCGAGCCGATCCGAGACCAGAAGTTCGCCGGCTTGATCGGGGAAGAGGTTCAGGTGACGTTGCAGGTAGCTTTGGGTGACGATCCCGAGATCGGCGCGCCCCTGGCGGACCAGGTTGATGATGGCCTCCGCATCGATCACAAGGATCATGCCTTTCTCTGAGCGCAAGAGATCGGGATCCGACTTGAAGTCCGCGTAGCCGTAGTGATAGCCCAGAATGCCGGCGACCTTCTTTCCGGTCAGATCGTCAAAGTAACCCTGGTCCCGACCGTCCACGGCACGGGTGATATAGACCTCGCCGCCCTTCAGGAATTCCTCGCTGGTTTCCACCGGCAGACCCTTTGCCTGCCAGCCCCAGGCCGGACTTTCAAAGAACATCAGATCAAATCGGCCATCCATGAAATCCCGATAGCGACGGTTGGGCGAGGTGGCAACCAGTTCGAACCGATAGGTATCCTGGAAGCCGTTCAAGGTCTCCAACAGGGCAGGCGTGATGCCGCCCAACTGGCCCTCTTCCTGCTCGGCAAAGGGGGGGAAGCTGTAGGCCCCGACGCGCACGACTTGCTCCGCCGAGGTGGGAGCCGCTTGCATGGCGAGGAGCACCAAAAGCAGCGCGGTGATTGCCTTGTGGGGCAAAAGAGACAGCATCTCGATCCATCCGTCACGTCGAAAGGGACCCAAAGGGACAAGCCATTTTTTAGAATGGTATTGTTGCCCACCCGGTCATCGGGTCAAGCATGGATCGGCATGCCGCCCTTCACGGTTGCGTGTCCTTGCGTGCGTATCCCTACGATGGAAGGATCGAAGTTACGAGTAAGGGAAGAACCGGGCGGCCAAAGCTTCAGGCGGGGACGCCTTGACCGTGTTCGGCGATTGCCGCCACCACTGCCGGGATCGTATTTTCGCTGTTTTCGTTATTGCGAAGTTCCCGGGTGATGGCATCAAGCAGGTCGGGGACCCGATCCGGAGCTTCCGAAATATTGGAAGCGAGGCGGCTGATCAAATGATCCGAATCCGCTTGTTCCAAGGACAAATAGGCCATTGACCAGGAGGTCAGGACCCGTTCGCTCGCCTGGCCGCTGTACAGACGGGAAATGGGGGCGCTTCGTGGGTCCCTGTTGATCGTGTCCGCAAGGGCGAGCACGAAGTCTTCGGGCCCTTCGAGGACCTGAAGAAATGTCGTGCCGTCGAACAGTAAGACGCCCGTGATTCCTCTGCGGATATTATTCCGACGTGCTTCCGACAAAATGTCGTGCAAGTCATCCTCGGAAAAGTCCGGGCGGGCCTGTGATGTGTAAATCAGCCGATACATCTGATTCGTTTCCGTTTTTTTTCGGGATTGTTTCGGTTGGCCTTTGGCCTTATCCGCCCCGTTATGATTCGTCTTAACGTTGGACCTTATACTAAATGGTCGCGACTCACAACCAGTAGTGTTGATTGTCAGGAATCAATTGCGCCTTGGCGCAGCGATCGGCAATTCGGTTGAAAAATCACCCTTCGCCTTGCTTCGAAGAGCTAAGCGAGTTTGTTCGAGGATCAAGCACGCCAACAAAAAGTTCACGCAACTGTCTCGGGAGATTCCCATGAGGCGGGCAATGACCTTTGACCGTTTATGGTTTTTCTGTTATATTCGAATTCAATAATCCACGAATTCCCCTCGCTGATCGACGGAAAGCGAGGGAATGCGGCTGGTTTTGGGTGCGATGGGGGATCGCAGGCTCGCTCAGACTCGTGGATAAGGCCGAGACCGTGGGGGAAGGGTCGTGGAAGAATTCCTGATGTCGGATGCCTTGCCGGATGCCGCCAAGGCAACCATCGGCGGGCTCGTGGTGGGTTTGCTGTTCGGCTTCATGGCCCAGAGGAGCCGCTTCTGCCTTCGCAGCGCGACGCTTGAGTTCTGGCATGGGAGCCCCGGTGAAAAGACGGCCATTTGGCTGCTCGCCTTCTCGACCGCGTTGCTCGGAACCCAGTACCTCTTGGCCGACGGTTTGCTCCCGGCGGATGAAACCCGCCAGCTCTCCAACGCGGGGACGCTCTCGGGGGCCATCATCGGCGGCCTGATGTTCGGTTGCGGCATGATCCTGGCGCGGGGCTGCGCCAGCCGTCTGCTTGTGCTTTCGGCGACGGGAAACATGCGCGCCCTCATCACCGGCCTTCTGCTGACCGTAGTGGCCCAGGCAAGCTTGACCGGGGCGCTGTCACCTCTGCGCGAACATCTCTCCTCGCTTTGGGTCATCCCGGCGGAGACCCGCAACATGATGCTCCACCTGCCCAATGGCATCGGGCTTTGGATGGGGGCTGCGCTCTTGGCGGCGGCTGCCTGGTTGGGTGTCCGTCACCGGATTTCTTGGCTCAGCTGGCTCGGTGCCATTGCCGTGGGGTCGGCCGTGGTGCTCGGCTGGTACTTCACAGCGCAACTGGCGGCCAATGCCTGGGAACCGGTGGGGATCGAATCCGTCAGCTTTACAGGCCCCTCGGCCAACACTTTGATGTCCTTGATCACCCAACCGGAACCGGACCTGGCCTTTGGCACGGGCCTCGTGCCCGGCGTGTTTCTGGGCTCTTTCCTCTCCGCCGTGCTGTTTCGCGAATTCAAGGTCCAGGCCTTTGATCATTCAACGGGAATGGCGAAATACCTGGTCGGGGCCGGGATGATGGGATTTGGTGGCATGTTGGCAGGCGGATGCGCCGTGGGGGCCGGGGTGACCGGTGGCGCGCTGCTCTCGCTGACGTCTTGGGTGGCCCTGTTCTCAATGTGGTTGTCCGCCGGCATTACCGATCACGTGATCGCGGGCCGAAGCACCGCCGGTGGGATGGCCGAGGGAAGGGGGTAGAACACGAAGAGAGGGACCCGGGTCACCTCGGCGACCCGGTTTCCATGTGCACTTAATTCCATGTGCACCTTACCGTTCAGCAAGGTTCTCAGGCCGCAGCCGCCAGTTCGCCAAACATCTCGAGCAGGGCTTGGCGGTTCTTGTCCAGGGCTTCCTGACCGGCGGCCAGTACGGCGGGAATGGCATTGATCGTCCAAGGGGCCATGGCGGGCACATCCACCTCGATCAGCAGGCCATGGGGCATGCAACTGCGGTCCACCGGGCCATTCCCGACCGAGGCTCCCAGCGACTTCGGTGCAATACCCACCAACTTTGACAGGCCGCGGGCCAACGCCGGTTGCACCGGCAGAAAGGCGTCCCCGGATTGGGCAGAGCGGACTGCCGGGCTGATGGCCCCGCCCGTGACATCTCTCAGTTGTTGGTTCTCTTCGCAACGGTATTCGATCACCACATCGCATTCGCCGTCCAGAAAGTCCGCATCGCCGATCCAGTTGTCCAGCAGGGCGTCCAGGCGTTTGCAGGCCACCTTGCCGTTACCCTTCGCCTTGGGCGTGTTCGCGGTTCCAGCGTCGAAGAGTCGGTTGAACGACAAATTGCGCAGGACAACTTCGGCCAGTTTGCTTTCATGGCCGAGCTTGTCCGTTTCCCCCAGGACAAGCGCCCGGTCCAGCATTTCGGATGGGGCAACACCGGCCGCCCACTGGCCAGCCAGCAGCGCCGCGCCGCCGCTGGCAACCAAAACATCCGGGATCAGACCTTCGCGTTCCAGAAACACCAGGGTCGGCAGGGCTGCCAAGCCTTCCAGCCCCCGACCGCCCAACAGGAGGCCGAGACGAACCGGTCCACCGGTCCGCTGAAAATCCTCAAAATCGAACATTCTTGGGTCCATTGGAAGACACCCCTTTTCGCAAGGACGCCGGCCTCAGCCGGGCCATATGTTGATCACCCCTGGCGACAATCCTATATCCATATGCTGCAAACGCGAAGTGATTTTTTTGCAGGTGCGAAATAATCATCTGGGAGAAGAGGTCTCATGGCCATCGTACCGCCGGTGATCGGACACAGAGGAGCCGCCGGGCAAGCGCCTGAGAACACGGTTGTCTCAATGGTCGAGGCGGCCCGTGCTGGGGTGCGCTGGGTGGAGTTCGACGTCAAGCTCAGCCGCGACAATGTGCCTTTCCTATTGCACGATGATCGGCTGGAACGGACAACAAGTGGCGAGGGCAAGGCGGCAGACCATTCCTTTGCCGAACTGGAAAGGCTGGACGCGGGCAGTTGGTTCGGGGCCGCCTTCGCCGGGGAGCGGATACCCAGTCTGGCCCAGATCTGTGTCGTGCTGGCCAAGCATCGCCTGGGGGCGAACGTCGAGATCAAGCCCTGTCCGGGGCGTGAGGGAGAAACCGGGTTTGGCGTTGGTGCCGCCTTGAAAAGGCTTTGGCCGCACAGTCTGCCGGAACCTTTGCTGTCCAGTTTCTCGGAGGAGGCCCTCGAGGCGGCCGCTGAGACCGCGCCGGACCTGCCGCGCGCGCTTCTGGTGGACGATCTGCCGACCGATTGGGTGCAGCGCCTGAACCGGCTGAAGGCCGAGGCGATACACATCAGTCTCCGTTCGGCCAAAGAGGAGACGATCCGCGAGGTGGTGGATGCCGGGTATTCTGTGCGGGTCTATACGGTCAATGATGCGGAAGCGGCAAAGCGCCTGTTGAAGGCGGGGGCAGAGGCGATCTTTACAGACCGGCCTTCACACCTCTTGCCGCTTATCTGATCCGCGTCACCAATTGGAACATTCTCGCTGTTCTCGGCGATAGTTTTCCGGTGTATCCAGCCTGGCATTCTCGCGCGATGCCCGTTCGTTCATTCGCTTGAACAAAGGCATGACCCTGTCCCGAAGCCGA
Organism: Magnetovibrionaceae bacterium; assembly: GCA_049603795.1. Classification (GTDB taxonomy): domain Bacteria; phylum Pseudomonadota; class Alphaproteobacteria; order Rhodospirillales; family JBMYSY01; genus JBMYSY01. The sequence continues at coordinate 145,949 of JBMYSY010000007.1, read as the reverse complement.
CGTTGAAACTCCTGAGCGGCCTGATTGGGGTCAGAAATGATGATGGGACCCATTCGGCGGGCCTCTGTCTCCAGGGCTCGTCTCAGGTCGGGTGCTTCGCGCCTCAGGACATCGCGAAAGATGGCCACGTGTCGTTCCTCGTGACGCAGGATGGATTGATGTTCACAGCTGCCGGGGCGGTACTTGTTTACGACGAAGACGTCAAAGAATTCATGGCCGAGTTCCGCTTCCACGCCGTTCAGGACCGCGCAATAGCGACCGGGCGCGAGGTTCAGCACCTGGGCCCGGGTCCGCATCGAGAAGCCGGTTTCGGTCAAGGTAAGACCCGTCGGCAACCAGCCAGACGGCAGGGCATTGTTGCCGCGCTCCCGGCTCAAAGCCCGAAGAGATCGCGTGTTCCGGGTAAAGTCATAGCGTACCGGACCCTTCAGCAGCTTCAGGTCGGCCTGCACCCTAGACGCCGACAGCGGGCAGTCACGGGACTGGGCACCCGCCTGACCCGGATAAAGGCCAACCAGAACCAGGACAAGGCCGATGACGCCGAAGAGTGGTCGCATCCCAGCGATATGGGCCAAAAGGAGCAGTGATGCAAATCCTGAGGCCTTTATCGCCCACCGCTTGCTGGTTAGGCTCGCCCCATGAAGGTTCTTTTTGCCGGTTTGCTTTTCGGTCTTCTGATCAGTTTGAGTGGTCATTCCGTCGGTGCGGAGGACTATTCAATCCCCGCCGAACCACCTTTTCTGAAGCTCAACCCCTTCACGCAGGCCAAGCAGGAGTTGGGGGAGATGTTGTTCTTCGAGCCTCGCCTGTCCGGTGACAACAGTTTGTCCTGTGCTTCCTGTCATCAGCCTGATCGAGCCTACGAGGACGGCCTTTCCTCCGCCCGAGGGGTGGATGGGAGGCAGGGGAGACGGTCGACCCCGAGCTTGGCCAACATCGCTTTTGCGCAGGCGCTGACCTGGGACGGTCGCGTAGCGCTGCCCGAAGGCGCTGTCCTGGGGCCCATCTCAAGCGAGACAGAGATGGCTGAAGACCTGGACTCCTTGGTCGTTGAACTGGCTGCTATCCCGGAAATCGCGGGCGCCTTTGAACGGGCCTATCCGGGGGAAGGCGTCACTTTGGGCGGTGTCAGCGCCGCCGTTGCCATCTACCTCCGGACCCGGGTCTCCGCCTCATCCCCTTTTGATGCCTGGCGCGCCGGTGACGCGGCGGCGGTTTCAGAATCCGCAAAAAGGGGCTTTGACCTGTTCACCGGCAAGGCCGGTTGCCAGGATTGCCACCGGGGCTGGCGGTTTACCGATGACACCTTTCACGACATCGGGCTTGCCATCTCGGATGATCTGGGGCGGGCCGGCCTTCTGGACGAGGATGAAAGAGCTGATCCCGAGAATGTGAAGGATTTCTATGCTTTCCGGACACCGGGCCTTCGTGATATCGCGATCCGATCACCCTATATGCACGATGGCAGCTTGAAGCGCCTGGAAGACGTTATTGATCACTACGCGGATGAAGTAAGAATGCGAGAAAGCCTGTCCCCAAGACTTCGCCCGATTGATCTGAGTGCGGTCGAACGCGCCGATCTGGTAGCCTTTCTGAACAGCCTGACGGGAGGGATGACCCCATGATCTTCTCTGGTGAAAGAGGGCTTATACGTCGCTTCCTGATTGCCGTCCTGATAGGCCCACTGCTCGGTGCCCCAACCCTTTCCCCGGCCCATGCAATGTCCAGCGACCTGCCAAGTCCGAACCAACCGAAGGAGTTGATCGAGGCGCGTCAGCTGATCGTGGACAAGCAGTTCGCTGCAGCCGTCCAGCCCCTGACGTCCCTGGTCAAGGATCAACCGAACGAGCCGGAATTCTGGAACCTGTTGGGCTATTCCCAGCGGAAAGCAGGCGATTTCGACGCCGCCTTGCAATCCTATTCAAAGGCCCTTGATCTGGACCCGCGTCACCGCGGCGCGCTGCAATACCTCGGCATGCTGTACCTGGAAACCGGCCAGATGGAGCAAGCAAAAGAGATGTTGGAACGTCTGGACGACTCCTGCTTTTTCGGCTGCAAGGAATTCTCGGCCCTGGAGGCGGCTATCGAGGCCGGCAACCCGGGGAACTATTGAACGCAGGGACGATAACCGTTCCCGGGCGTTATTGGCCGGCAGCCTGTTCCGGCAGGGCTTTCGCCCTTGCAATCTTGCGGACCTTGATCGGCTGGGCCCGTCCGCGCACGGCAACCGTGTCTGAGGGGAAGTCGGAAATATCGATACCGCTCGCATGACCGACAGCGTCAGAGACGATCAGCTCGACACCCTGTTCCTTAGTCATGGCTTCCAGGCGACTGGCGGTGTTGACCACATCACCGATAGCGGTGATCGAGGTGGTCTCCCCATGCCCCATGGAGCCGACGATCACGGCACCATGATGCAGCCCGATCCCGAACCGGAGAGGTCGGTCCAGGTCGTTTCCCAGATCCTTGTTCAACTGTTCCAGGGCGAGACCCATGGCCCGTGCCGCAGCCAGAGCCTGGCGGGAGCCCTGTTCCGGACCGGATGTGATGCCGAACAGCGCCATGATGCCATCGCCGATGAACTTGTCGATCCGCCCGCCGGCACCTTCGATGGCTTCGCCCATGACCCGGAAATACCGGTTCAGCAGATAGACCACATCGAATGGCAGGCGGTCCTCCGACAGGGTCGTGAAGCCGCGCAGGTCACAAAACATGATGGTGATGCGCTTTTCCTGACCGAGTGCGAGCGAGCCGTCCTTGACCCCCTTTCGAAAAGAGGTGTCCTGGGCGAGGAGAGGCGTAACCTCGATATCGCCCTCCGGCCTCAGCTGGCAGGCGAGCCGCAGACCTTCGGGAGCGCCGAGCGCCCGCAGGATTTTTCGTTCGATCTCGCCGGGTGCCGGTAGCGGCTTGGTGCAGTGATGAACCCTGATCCGGCAGGTGGAACAACGGCCTTTGCCGCCGCAGACATGGGCATGGGGGACATTGCCCAATTGGCTGGCTTCCAGGATCGTACCGCCGGGCGGCAGGGTAATGCACCGGCCACCGGGATAGCTGACCTGGATCGCCCGGGCCGCTTGAACGCGCAGGCGCACCAGACGCGCTGCAAAAGTCAGGACCAGCAAGGTGCCGAAGGTTCCCCAGACGGCATACTTGGCCATGGTAACCAAATCGATCATGGGTTGGCCGGGATAGCGGAGTTCCGCCAGCATGGCATCGACCCAGGCCCGCTCCTGGGCCAGCTCGCGCGCTTCCAGGCCGCCCGCGATGTAGCCCAGCATCGCCACAAGCGGGATCACAAGTGCGAGGGCGGCAAAGGGGCGCTCGGCATTCGGGAACCAGGGCTTGTACTTCAGCCATTGATGCAGGCCGATGATCCCGTGGATCCAGGCGAACAGCAGAAGGGATGCCTTCAGAAGGCCTTTGTGCGGTTCATAAAACCAATCGATCGCCATGACGAATTTGTAGGTGGGGTCGGTATTCAGCACGACCGCCGACAGGGCGGTCGAGGCCACGTGTTCGGCCAACAGGAAAGGGACGCTGAACCCGAAGACCAGTTGCACCCAGGCCCAGGCGGACAGGTCGAGGCTTCGCCGGGAAAAGGTCTTCCAAAGGGCCAAGCCGACATGGGTCAGGGCGCAAAGGGCCAGGATGGTGGTCGGTAGGGGGTGGCTCCAAGGATCGACGAGGAGCAAACGGACCCGGTCCATGGCCTCAAGCGAAACGATACCAAAGCCGATGTTGATCAGGTGGCAGGTGACGTAGCTGAGGACCGCCAAGCCTGTGACAAGGTGGACCAGGGTTCGACCCGGAATCTTGATCTCCACAGGATCGAACCCCTTGTTTCGTCGGATCAGCGTTCCCGGAAGGCTTCGTTAAAGGCCCGGACAACCGGTTTCAGCAGAAACTCGATCAGCGTTTTCTGACCGGTTTTCAGGTCGGCGATCACCGTCATGCCGGGCAGCACCAGGTTGGCTTCCGGGTCTTCGCCCACGTAGTTCTTGTCGAGGCGGATTTTCGCCCGGTAGAAGGCGTCGCCGCTTTCATCCTCGACCGTGGTGGCGCTCAGCCATTCGATCTTGCCATCGATGCCGCCGAATCGCGTGTAGTCATAGGTGTTGATCTTCACATTCGATTCCTGGCCGACGAAGATGAATCCGATGTCCTTCGGTGTCACCCGGGCCTCGACAATCAATTCGACCTCCAGCGGGATCACCTCCAGAACGGTCGATCCCGGTGCGATAACACCGCCGATGGTCTTGGTCTGGAATTCCTGCACGAAACCCTTCACAGGGGACCGGATGGCGAGGCGGGCGACGCGGTCTTCGGTCTGCAGCAGGGATTCGCGCAATTCCGCAATCTCGGCCTCGATCTGGCCCAGTTGTTCGGAGGCCTCGGCGCGGATGCGGGCTTCCAGCTCCAGAAGACGGCTCTCGGCCTCTGTTATGGCTTCGCGCGCCGTGCGCTTCTGGCCGACCAGTTCAGCCAGGTTCTGTTCGGCACGGGCCAGTTCACGTTGGTCGTTCAGCAGGATAACGCGGCTGATCAGGCCTTTCGATTCCAGATCTTTGCGCATCGAGACTTGCTCGTTCAGGATGCCGATCTGACGGCGGCTGGAACGTTCCTGGCCCTGAATCAGCTTCAGGTCGGATTTCCGCTGGGCAATCTGCAGACGGATCACCTCGGCCTGGGCCTCGTTGGCGTTCTGCTTGGTCCGGAAGGCGACCAACTGGGATTCAACCAGAGCCGCGAATCGGGGGTCATCCAGGGCGAGATCCGCGTCTTCTCCGGTGGCAGCCGCGCGCAGGGCCCGGGCCTGAAGTTCCAGCCCGGCCAGGCGGGCGCGGAGTTGTTCACGTTCCGGCAAGGTGCCCGAGGCCTCAAGCTCGACCAGAACCTGTCCCTCTTCGACGATATCGCCTTCGCGGACCATGATCTGGCGGACAATCCCGCCTTCCAGGTGCTGAACCCTCTGCACGGACCCTTCGGGCGAGACCTCGCCCGAGGTAATGACCACCTCGGTGATTTGCGTGAAAGAGGCCCAGACGATGAACCCCAGGACCATCAGGCCGATCACCAGAGCGGCAATGCGGATCGGGCGTTCCGGCCCGCGTTCTTCCAGCATCAAGGATTGGGCGAGACGGCCACGGCCCATCAGCCAGCCGCCGTCGGGAACGGGTCCGGGTCGGTTGGATTGCGAACGCGTGTTACTCATGGCCAAAGATCCTCAGCGGGGCATGATAGGGGAGTTTGCGAGCGGACATCATTTGTTCATGTCCTCCGGCTTGCCATCAAACATCACCGCACCATCGTTCAGGACAATGGCCCGGTCCGAAGCGCGGATGTAACTGGGGCGGTGGGTGACGATGATCGTTGTCGCCTTGCCCCTCAGTTCCTTCATCAGGTTGATGAATTTTTCGTCCGATTCCTTGTCGAGCGCGCTGCCCGGTTCGTCGAACAACAGGATCGCGGCGTCGGTCAGCAGCGTCCGGGCGATGCAGATGCCCTTCAAAAAGCCGCTGGAAACCGACAGCCGTGCCGTTTCGTTCAACATGGCATTCAGCCCGCCCGGGTGGGCCTCGACATCATCCAGGACGCCGGCGCGCAACAGGGCGTCGCGCAGATCCTGGTCGGAGGCCATGGGGTTTCCGAGCCGAAGATTCTCGGCGATGGTCCCGGTGAACAGGTGGCTTTCCTGCGGCAGGTAACCGATGCCGTGACGCAGGTCGATCAGGTTGAGTTGGCGGGTGTCCACTCCGTCGATCATTACCGTGCCCGCCTGTGGCGTATAGAGGTCCGCAATCAGCTTCAAGACGGTCGATTTGCCGGACCCGTTGGAGCCTGCGATGGCCACCACTTCGCCGGGCTCGATGGCGAAACTGACGCCGGCAAGCGCCGGTTCGTGCGTCGAGTTATAGCGCATCACCACCTTGGAGAACTCGATCTTGCCGTCGAAGCGGCGCTTACGAGCCACCGTGTCGCTGGAGGAGCGCTGACGGGATTCGGTCTGTTGGCCCATCAATTGGTCGACGCGCTTAACCGCGTTCTTGACTTCTTCCAGGCGGGTCAGGGCCACGAACAGCATCTGCATCGGCGAGAGGACCCGCCAGACCAGCGCCATGGAACCGATCAGGCCACCCACGGTCATCGCACCGCCGAAGGCAGCCCAGGTGCCGATGGCCAGGGTCGCCGCACCGGCCAGCACCATGATGAACTGGCCAAAGCTTTGGATGAAGGCGCTGATCCGGGCATTGCGCAGGTTGGACAGCGCCAGCGCCGTGGAGCGTTCGCGGTAGCGGTCGATCCAGATGCGTTCCTTGCCGTCGGCCTTGATCTGGCGAACGTTGGCCAGCAGTTCGACCAGCAGGCCCTGGGCATCGGCACTGCCCGCAGAGGCCTGTTGGACGGCCGTGCGGGCATAGCGGATCATGATCGTGCCGATCACCGCCATAACCCCCATCAGGACCACCGGGATCAGGGCGATCCAGCCGCCGATCCAGGCGATGGCCACCAGGAAGATCACCACGAAAGGCAGTTCCATAAACGACAGTGCCAGCGGGCCGGTGAAGAAGGTCCGAATGCCTTCGAATTCCCGCAGGCGCGCCACCTGGGATCCGACGGAAGCCTGTTCCAGCCGCCGGAGCGGCAGGTCCATGATCTTCTCGACGCCCGCCACACCGACGATCATGTCGATCCGACCACCCACATAGGCCAATAGCGCGCCGCGAAGCGACCTGAGGACCGCATCGCAGGCTAGCGCAAGACCGACGCCGACAAAAAGATAGATCAGCGTATCGCGGTCCCCGGTCGCGATCACCTTGTCGTAGACCGCCATGACGAACAGGGGCGTTGCCAGAGCCAGCATGTTCAAAAGGAAGGTGAGGAACAGCAACTGGACGGCAAAGCCTTCGAACCGCATCAAAACACTGCGGATCCAACTCTGGCCGGGGCGAACCTGGATGCCGGAGGGCGCATCGGATTTGGTGAAGAAGACGACACGTCCCTTGCCGACGCCCCCCACGAGGCCTTCCGAGGATTGTCGGGTCTTACAGTCGAACGTGCGAACGGCACCCGTTTGCTCATCTCGATAAAGCACATAGGCTCTGCCGCCATTGTCGGCCAGGAACAGACAGGGCATCAGCCGGGGATCGATGGAGCCCATGCGCATCGCCTGGGAGCGCGATTCAAACCCCAGGTTGGCCAGCATGTTGCGGAAATCGGCCTTCTCCATGCTGTCCCAACGGCTCGGCAGGGCTTCCGCCAACTGCCGTGGGGTCCCCTGCCAGCGAAGGGCACGGAGCAAGGGGGCTGTCGCTGCAGCCACATCGGAAATCGGACCGCCGCCGGAAAGGCGATCGACCGAGGCTTCAACGGTGTTCAAGGGTTCGGTCATGCGCGACCTCCCGCGCCGGGCGTGCCGCCTTGCGGATTGGCGGGTCTCGCTGAGGGTTTGGCAGCGGGGCGGCGCGCAATGGTCTTAGGCTTGACCGGCTTGGCTCCCGCAGAGACCGTCGGCCCCTTCTTCTGGGGTCCGGTTCCTGCTGACGGGGCTTGAGGGGCTGTTGCCCCGGGGGCAGCCTTGATCGGTGCGGCGGTACTGACCTTGGGCCCCTTGCTCTGTGTCGCCCTGAGCGCGGCGGCACCCGGGCGGGACGGTGCACCGGCACCGGTCGCCCGTTGTGCAGGCTTCGGTGCTTGCGCAACGGGTGTGGCTTTTGGGGGCTCTTGGGGCGTTGGAGCCGGTTTCTGGACAGCAGGGCGGGTCACGGCGGGGCGTTTCTGAACTGGGGTCGGGGCTTTGGCTGCTACTTGAGCCGGAGCCTTTGCGGGGCGGGCAGGTGCTGCCGCCACCTGCGGCGGCGCAGGCTTGCGTGCCACCTGCTTCTGCGGAGCGGCCTTTTGGGGTGCAGCGACAGCCTTCTGGGCCGCTTGGCCCGGGGGCGGAACAGCGGGGCGGGCGGCCCGTTGAACCGGTGCCGGAGCCCGTTGAACCGGCGCTTTCGGCCTCGGCGCGGCTGCGGGGGGCTTAGGCGCGGTGGGGACGGGAGCTCTCTGCGCCATCTGCGGTGGCGTCTGGGCCCCCCTCTGGGCCGGTTGTTGCGGCGGCGGTGGTGGCGGTGCCACCTGAGGTGCAGGTTGGACCGCTGGCGGCTTTGGCGCTGCGGGTTGGGGCGCTGCGGGTTGGGGCGCTGCGGCTTGCGGCGCTACGGGTTGCGGTGCGGCTGGTTTCGGTTGGGCGGTCTGCTGGATGGCTCCATAGGTGTCCACCCAGGGGCCGAGCTTTCCGTCTTCCATCGAGAAACGCCGGTCGGCGATCCGGAGCAGGGCCGGACGGTGGCTGACGATGACGATGGTCGACTTGCCTTTGAGGGTTTCCAGAAGCTTACGCAGCAGGGTGTCGGACTGGGCGTCCAGGCCCTGGTTGGCTTCGTCAAACAGGATGACTTTCGGGCGATCCACCAAGGCGCGGACGATGGCGATACGCTGGCGGAATCCGCGCGGCAGCATTTCCGCCGCACCATCGCCGACGTTGGTGTCATAGCCGTCCGGCATTCTCTTGACCTGCTCGTCGATGCCGAGCTCTTTCGCCATGTCGATGGCGCGTTCAATAATTGGCCCATCGCGGAAGTTGGTCAGATTGTCGATGATGGTGCCCGAATAGACCTCGGACCCCTGGGCCAGATAGGCGATCTGCTGGCGAATGCTTTCCGGTCGATAATGGGAGAGGTCATGCCCATCGACCGTCACCCGACCCCCTTGCGGCTTCAACATGCCCATGATCAGCAAAAGCAGCGTCGATCTGCCCGAAGAGTTGTCCCCTTCGATCCCGATGACCTCGCCCGCCTTCAGGTTGAGGTTCATGCCGTCGATGAAGTATGGGGCGCGGCCATTGTATGAGAACTGTACGCCCTGGAGTTCCACCTCGCCTTGGATATCTGGCAGGTCCGGCAGGTCTTCCGGACTCTCGTCTGGCAGGTTCATCACCTCGGCTGCGCGGGCACCGGAAACCCGGATCGTCTGGAAACTGGTCCAGAGCCCCATTGCCGATTGCAGGGGCTGCATGGCCCGGCCCGAAAGCAGGGTGCAGGCGGCAAGTTCCCCGGCGCTCAAGGTGCCATCGAGCACCATGATGGCTCCGGCACCGATCACGCAGACCATGTTGAGTTGGCTGAACAGGGCACCCAATCCCTGGGCCAGCGAAGAGCGCAAGGCCACGTCGTGAACGGCCTTGGCCGAGTGTTCCTGCAGTTGTTCGAAGCGCCGCTGCATCAGGGGTTTGAGGGCCAATGCCTTGACCGTCTGGATGCCGCGGATGATCTCGATCATGAAATCATAGCGCTGATTGTCCAGCGCGGACCGTTCCGACACAGATTTCCTGAGCGCGCCGCCGATAAAGAAGGCCAAAATCGCGAAGATCGTGATCAAAGCGATCGGGGCCAGGACCAACGCACCGCCAAGGTAGCCGATCAGCACCAGGAAAAGCAGGGCGAAGGGAACGTCGATCATCAGCGTTGCGATGTTGGTCGCATAGAATTCTTTCACCGCGCTGAGGGAATGGATGCGATCGAAAAAGGTGCCCGGGGTTTCCCGCTCGTAACGGTCTGTCTGTGTACGCAGGACGCGTTGGACCGCGGTCACCCGCGCCAGGTGTTCAAAGCGTGCGCCGTTCCATGTCGTTACATAGCTGCGCGCCATCTTCATAACGCCGTCGAGCACGACGACAAAAAGCAGCCCGATCACCAGGAACTGCATGGTCGTCAGGCCCTCGTTCGGCAGGACCCGATCATAAACCTGAAGAATGAAAATCGGCAGGCCGAGAGCAAACAGGTTGACGACAAACGACATGCCGACCAACTCCGCCCGGTACCAGCTCATGCCCGGTACGGCGTTCTGGAGTCGCCAAACGTCGCCGAAGGATCCTTTGGGTAGCGCGTTCTCTGCGCGCCCCTCATCGAACGCAGCCGCGTTTTGCCCCTGAGTCATTAATGCGGACCCTCTTCCCTGTAACCCTCAAAGCCGCGCTTCCCGCCAAAGCGCCGGATGCTTGTCGTCTCTTGCATCCGCTTCCTCAGTACCACTCCCGAATGAAGAAGACGTAAAGAGGTTTTCCAGTCTTTTTCTACCCTTAACTTCTTCCCTGAACCGGCGGAAGTCACGCCTTTTTCCCTCTAACCTGTCCTATTCAAGAGACATCTGAAGATCGCCGCCGAAGCGTACCGTCCCGCTCCACTGCCTGGTCAAGCTCCTGGAGCTCCTCGCGGACCTTGTCGCGGAGTTCGAAGTACTTGCGCTTTTCCGTCTCGGTCAGCCGGGTGCCGCCTGGGCTGTGCTCTGCGGTTGCCTCGCAGACGAAAGCCAGCAGGTTCCCGACGGCGACCGGCACGTCCAATGCCTCGTCGCGCACGCCGCGATCCGGATCGGAAGTCACCTCGGTCTCGTGAATGCGGGTCAATTCTTCCGAGATGGCGGGCAGCCCGGCCGCGCGTTCCAGGTCCATCACCACGTCCACGGGCATAAAGGCCGTGGTCTCGAAGCTTTGGTATTGCGAAAGATTGGTGGGTTTGACCCGGCATCGTTGCGCCGCTTTTTCCAAGCTCCCGAAGCCATCGAGCAGTTTGCGCGTCGCCAATTTCAACAGACGCTTTTCCATGTCGTTGAGACGTTCGTTCATGGGACGTTCTTGTCTATCTTTCGTATGACCAAGCAGGGGAGGGCGGTTAGTCTGCCACCGTAGCGGTTGTGTCTGCCGTGCCGAGGCCTGAAAATCCAATGTCATTAAGTCTTAAAGAGAGCGGATTCGCGGGCTGCAAAGCTGGGATGGTCAGTATTATAATCATTTCAGTCTCTTGCAAGGGAACACGTGCAAGCTCGACCAAGGGGTAAATCCCCAACCGGACACGCGCCCAATCATGGGTTGAAAGACAGGCCAGAGGGACAGGTCATGGCAGACCAGGGACAAGACGAAAACCAGGATATCTTCGGCGAAAGCACCGACCGCCGCGGCGGCCAGCGCGTTCAGCGTCAGGACGACCTCGCGGACCTGATGGACTCGGAGCTTCAGAGCGAAAACCGAGATGCTTCGCTCGCCAATATCCACACGGGTTCCAAGGCGACCTACGAGGCCGCAGACATGGCGCCGCCCCCTGAAGAAGATCCCATGTTGCTGGATCCCGACTTTGTCCCCCGGGAACCTCATCCGATTGACCCGATTCCCGAGATTGATCCCCTCGATCTGCCCCAGGAAGCCGGCACCATTGCCTACGACGAAGAACAGGAAGCAAACCTGGGTGAGCGTCCCGTCCAGGCCCGGGCAGCGGAAGAAGAAGTTGAAGAAATCGCCGAAGATGAGGCCGAGCGTACGCGTGAAGGCGACGGGAATGACGGCAACTTCATCGCCGATGGGCTTCAGGCCTTCCCCGAAGAGGACTCTTTGCCGCCCGAGAGCCTGCCGCCAGAAGACGACCAGCCCAGCCTGGGCGGCCTCGGCAACCTGGTGCTGGACGAAGACGATCTGCTGGGCGGCTCCGATGGGACCGGCCCTCGCTCGCTGACCCAGTCCCTCGATATTGATTTCGGCAACGACGGCGGCGGTTCCGTCCGCCTCAGCATGCCGCCTGCGTTGCAACAGCTGGATCTGACCAGCGACGGCCAACCGGTTCAATTCGTCTTGTCTCCCGACGGCCAATCCATCCAGGGCGTGGTCCAGGGTTCAGACGCGACAGTGGTCGAAGTGCGCCTGAACAATGTCGGCGGCCAGTACAGCTATACCTTCGAAATGAAGGGCAACGTCGATCACATCGGCGATGACCGGATTGATCTCCCCGTTGGGATCACGGTGACGGATTCGGATGGCGATTCGGTCTCAGGGCAGTTCAATCTCGGCATCATCGATGACCAGCCGGCCGCAGCCGATGAAGGGCTGGTCGAGGTCGAGGAAGGCTCCAACACCGTGGGCTCCGAAGCCGGGGGCACAAATCTCCTGGCCAATGATACGCTCGGTGCCGATGGCGGCGAAATCGTCACCTTTGACTATGTCGATTCCGACGGCAACGAGATGACGGCCTTCGCGGGCGAAACGGTTGAGACCGATCACGGATCGCTCACCGTCAATTCTGACGGCACATGGTCCTTTACCGCCAACCCGAATGTAGATCACGGCGACGGCGACGTCTTCGATGGCTTTACCTATACCGTCGAAGACGCCGATGGCGATGTCGCTCAGGCCCGCCAGGACATCCAAATCACCGATGATGGCCCGGTGGTCACCTTCAAAGACCCGGATGATCCGAACGCCGATACCGGCGATATGACGCTCTGGGAAGAAAACATCGATAGCGGCGCTTCTCTGGAGCAGGCGATCAATATTGATTTCGGTGCCGACGGCGAAGGTTCGGTCACCTTCTCCTTCCCGCAGGACCTGGAGGACATGGGCCTGACCGCGGGTGGCGAGCCGGTGGAATATGTCCTTTCCGAGGACGGCCAGACGATCGTCGCCACGGCAGGCGGAGAGCCGGTCTTCACCATGGAGATCGTGGAAGACGGCGGCGACTTCTCCTACCGCTTCACCCTCGAAGGCCCGATGGACCACCCGGATGCGGGCTCCGATATCCTCAGCAACCTGCCGTTCGAATTGAATGTCACCGATGGCGATGGCTCGACGGTCAGCGCGGATATCCACGTGGATGTGGTCGATGACACACCCAAGGCCGTGGGCGAGGAAACGGTTGAGTTGGAAGAAGGTTCCAACACGGTCGGCTCCGAAAACGGAGGCGATAACCTGTTGGCCAACGACGACCTCGGTGCCGATGGCGGAACCATCACCCGCTTCCAGTACACCGACGAACAGGGCAACGAACAATGGGCCGATGCCGGCGACAGTGTCGATACCGAACACGGTCAATTGCAGGTCAATTCGGATGGTACCTGGACCTTTACGTCCGATCCGGAGGCCGACCACGAAGGCCAGGACGCGGTCTTTGACAAGTTCACCTACGAAGTGACCGATGGGGACGGCGATACCTCGGTCGCTGTCCAGAACATCGAAATCACCGACGACGGCCCGTCGATCACCTTCACGCCGCCGGGTGGTGGCAATCCTCCGGGTGGTCCTGGCGGTCCCGGAGAGCCGGGCG
>JBMYSY010000007.1:0-132716 GCA_049603795.1 Magnetovibrionaceae bacterium | reverse complement strand
CCAATGGCGGTGAGAACCTGCTTTCCAACGACGACCTCGGGGCCGACGGCGGCCACGCGGACGGCACGGTGACGCGGTTCCAGTACACCGACGAGGGCGGCAACCAGCAGTGGGCCGACGCCGGTGAATCGGTCGATACCGAACACGGCCAGCTTCAGGTCAACGCGGACGGCACCTGGACCTTCACGGCGGACGAGAACGCGGACCATTCGGGCGAGGCGGTCTCGGACGGCTTCACCTACGAGATCATGGACGGCGACGGCGACACGGCGACGGCCAGCCAGGACATCACGATCACCGACGACGGCCCGTCGATCACCTTCACACCGCCGGGTGGTGGCAATCCTCCGGGTGGTCCTGGCGGTCCCGGAGAGCCGGGCGATCCGACTGATCCGAACAACCCGGATCTGAACACGGGTAATGCCACGGTCTCGGAAGACAGCATGGCGAGCGACGTCGATGCCTCCCAGTCGATCAACATCGACTTCGGAGCGGACGGCGAAGGCTCTGTTGCGCTGTCGGAACCGACCGACCTGCGCGCGATGGGCCTGACCTCCGGCGGGGAGGAGCTGACGATCACGCTGTCGGAAGACGGCCAGACGATCACGGCGACGACACCGGACGGCTCGCCCGTGTTCGAGATGAACCTGGTCGACGACGGCGAGGGGAACTTCTCTTACGAGTTCGACCTTCAGGCCCCGCTGGATCACGTGGGCGAAGGCAACGATACGGTCATCGACAACCTGCCGTTCGAACTGACGGTGACGGATGGCGACGGCTCGGTCGCGACGGCACCGATCCATGTGGACGTCATCGACGACACGCCGGTTGCCGAAGATCAGGAGACGGTCAGTCTGGAAGAGGGCGGCAACGTCATCGGTTCCGCCAATGGCGGTGAGAACCTGCTTTCCAACGACGACCTCGGGGCCGACGGCGGCCATGCGGACGGCACGGTGACGCGGTTCCAGTACACCGACGAGGGCGGCAACCAGCAGTGGGCCGACGCCGGTGAATCGGTCGATACCGAACACGGCCAGCTTCAGGTCAACGCGGACGGCACCTGGACCTTCACGGCGGACGAGAACGCGGACCATTCGGGCGAGCCGGTCTCGGACGGCTTCACCTACGAGATCATGGACGGCGATGGCGACACGGCGACGGCCAGCCAGGACATCACGATCACCGACGACGGCCCGTCGATCACCTTCACCCCTCCGGGTGGCGGCAATCCTCCGGGTGGCCCCGGCGGCCCCGGAGAGCCGGGCGATCCGACTGATCCGAACAATCCCGGCGATCCGACGACGGATACTGGCGGGGTCAGCGTTCATGAACGCGACCTGGCTGGTGGACCGGATGCCGAGCAGGAGATCAACATCGATTTCGGTGCCGACGGCAAGGGATCGGTTTCCCTTGGGGGCACCGACGCGCTGGAAGAACGCGGCCTGACCTCCGGCGGTGAAAAGGTCGTCTATGAGCTGTCCGACGACGGCCAGACGATCACGGCAACCACGGAAAGCGGCGAGCCTGTCTTCACCATGGAATTGCAGGAAGACGGAGAGGGTAACTACTCTTATTCCTTCGACCTGCAGGGCAACCTGGATCACGAGGGCGGCGAAGGCGATGTCATTGAAGACCTGCCGTTCGAACTGACGGTCACCGATGGCGACGGTTCCACGGCCAGTGCCGACATTCTGGTGGATGTGCACGATGATGAGCCGAAAGCCATCGACGACGGTGTTTTCCAGGCGAGGGAAGGCGGCGAGACCATCGGGACCGATGGGGGTGCTGACAACCTGCTGGATAACGATACCCTTGGCGCGGATGGTGCCGAGATCGTCTCCTTCACCTATACCGATGAAGACGGCAATCCGGCCGTTGGCGAAATCGGCCAGTCGGTTGATACGCAGAACGGCCAGTTGACGGTCAATGCCGACGGTACCTGGGAGTTTACGCCCGACGAGCAGATGGAAGGTTCAACCGATGGCGGCGAGTCCGTCATGGAGACCTTCAGCTACACCATTCAGGACGGCGACGGAGATACCTCGACCGCCCAGGTTTCCATCAACATCGAAGACGGTACGGCGACCCCGCCCGAGGTGGTGACCGAAGCCGCGATTGGCATTGAGGACACCTGGATCGATCTGGAAATCGACGTCACGTCGATGGACAACTCGGAAAACATTCTGTCGATTACCATCGACAACGTGCCGCCGGGCGCGGAACTGTCTGCCGGTGCCCCGAATGGCGACGGGTCCTGGACGATCCCGGCTGATGATGTCGAGGGTCTGCAGATCCTGCCCCCGCAGGATTCCGCTGCGGACTTCCAGTTGGATGTCTCTGCGACCTCGATCGAACCCAGCACGGGCGACACGGCGACTTCGGAACCGGTGGCGCTGGATGTCACGGTTCATGTGGATGCCGATACGCCCACGGTGGACGTGGACGCGACCGCGACCGCAACCCCCGAATTGGGTGGCGATGATACGCTGTTTGGCGGTGAGGGTCAGGATACGATCCATGGCGGCACCGGTGACGATCAGATTCACGGCATGGCCGAGGACGATACGCTCTACGGCGACGGCGGTGACGGATCCATTACGGCGGAACTGAACATCGATGCGGCCGCGACCGATATCGACGGATCCGAGCATGTTACCGTGACCATCGGCGGTATTCCCACTGGCGGGACACTGTCCGCCGGGGAGCAGAATGCCGACGGCACCTGGACCTTGTCCCAGGACGACCTGGAAGGCTTGACGGTCACCGTGCCCGAAGGATCCGACGATTTTCAATTGGATGTCTCCGTCACGGCCACCGACATCGACGTGGACGGTAGCGGCCCGACGGATACCAGCGAGCCGGTCAAGGCGACGATTGATGTCAACATTTCCGACTCTGGCACCTATGACGACACCATCTGGGGCGGGGCCGGTGACGATACGGTCTATGGCCAGCAGGGCGACGATATCCTTTATGGTGACGGCGACCTGGGCGAGGCCAGCGAGGCGGAGACCCACACGGGCCGGATCGATCACACCAACTTCAACGATCAGGACTCCGGCTTCACGCTGACGGGCCGGGACATTTCCGGCGAGGTGGACGACGACAACGTAGTCCTCGGCAAGGGCAACGGCATCGGTGTCGGCGGAGCGGCTGTCGGCAACAAGGTACCCAACCAGATCGGCCATAACCCGGAAACCGGTGAGTCCGAGGCCCTGATCGCGGACTTCGATAATCCGATCGATTCCGCCACGGTTTCCTTCGCCCGGCTGTTCGAAAACGAAGGCGCAGCCGGTGGCGACGAGATGGGCAAGGTGACCCTGATGCGCGGCGGCGTGGCTGTGGGCGTGGTGACCTTCACCGCCGACGGCAATACCGGCACGATCACGTTGCAGGCCGACGATGGCGAGCCCTTTGACCAGTTGGTCTTCGAGGCCGTGGGCTACGAAGGTGGCGCTGAGGGTCAGATGAATGACTCGTCGGACTACTTCATCCAGTCCATCGACTATACCTACACCACGGGCGGCGAGGACGCGGCACCTGCGGGCGACGACGTGCTGTTCGGCGGTACGGGCGACGACCAGATCTACGGTCAGGCCGGGGATGATATCCTGGACGGCGGCACGGGGGATGACATCCTGCGCGGCGGTGTCGGCGACGACACGGTCGACGGCGGCGAAGGCATCGATGATGTCCACGCCGGGGATGGGACCGATACCGGTCAGTTCACGATTGGCGAAGGCGGTGTCGGGGAACGGTACGACGGTGGCGTCGGTTTCGATACCCTTGAGATCGACGTTTCGCCTGAACAGTTGACGGATCCGGAAATCGTCCAGGATCTGGCCGACCTGGTACAGTTCATCAAGGATAACTCGGACGAGACGACGGACGGCGGCGCGGAAGCCACCTTCGAGAACCTGGGCATCACCGTCCAGGACTGGGAAGACGTCCAGATCAACCTGCCGCCGGTGGAACCGCCAAGCGTTTCCATGGAACCGGTCATGGTGCCGGAGGATGGCACGGTCGCCCTCAACATAACGGTCGAGCCGCAGAACCCGCTTCTGGAACAAGTCTCCGAAATCACCATCGGCAACGTGCCGACAGGTGCGGTTCTTTCCGCCGGTACACAAAACGCCGATGGCACCTGGACGGTTCCGGCCGATCAGATCGAGGGCCTGACCATTACCCCGCCGGAAGACAGTTCGGTGGATATGGACCTGACGATCACCGGCACCTCCGAGAGCACCATCACGGGCGAGCCGGGCGAGGCCTCGCAACCGGTCGAAGGCCATGTGGAAGTTTACGCCCAGGCTGATGAAGTGACCCTGGATGCCTCTGCCGAAGCCGTCTTTGATGCGGGCAATTCTTCCGATGACATCCTGCACGGCACCGAAGGCAGCGACGAGATTTCCGGCGGCATTGGCGATGACCAGATCTTCGGCCATGAAGGCGATGACGTGCTGATCGGGGACGAAGGCGGCGAGGGAACGATTACCATCGCCATCAACATCGAAGCCGAGACGACCGACATTGATGGCTCGGAAGATCTGATGCTGACCCTGGACGGCATGCCGGAAGGCGCGGTCCTGTCCGTCGGCGAGCAGAACGAGGACGGCAGCTGGTCGATCCAGGCGGATCAGGTTGAAGGCCTGACCATGACCGTCCCGGAAGGCTCCGAAGACTTCGAGCTTTCCGTCACGGCGACACCGACCGACTATGACCCGGATACGGTTCGGGGCGAGGACGGCGGACCTTCCATGGCGGACCAGGGTGATCAGTTCACCCATACCGGCGAAGGCGAAACCGTGACCATCGACGTCGATGTGGACGCTGGGGCGTCTTACGACGACACCATCGATGGCGGCTCGGGCGACGACCAGATCTTCGGCAATCAGGGCGACGACACGCTGATCGGCGGCGTTGGGGACGATACCATCGACGGCGGTACGGGCGATGATGTCATCTACGGTGACAACCCTGACCAGACCGGCGGGGGAGAGGGCGAGGGCTCCGACGTCCCCATGGGTGAGAACCTGGTGGTCAACCACAGCTTCGAGAACCATGGCGACCTCAACCGCGGATCATGGGGCACCTTTGATCAGATCGAGGGTTGGCAGACCAGCCAGGGCAAGATCGAAATCCAGAACAAGGCCCATGGCGGCACGGTCGGTGCCGACGACGGGAAAGCCTTCCTGGAACTGGATGCCCACGACACCGGCACGGACACCAATGCCTCCGTCTACCAGGACATCAAGACGGGGACGGAAGGTACCTTTAAGCTCTCCTTCGCCTTCGGGGCGCGGGAAAAACGCGGCACCGATACCGAAGACACCAACACCACAGAGGTCTACTGGGGCGGCGAGAAGATCGCCACCATTTCGGGCGATGAAAAGGGCTGGGAGAACTATGAGTTCGAACTGCCCGTCGATCCGGATGGCGACGGCACGACCCGGCTCGAATTCCGCGCGGTCGGTCTGGATGACCAGTACGGCGGCCTGATCGATGATGTCTCGGTCGTGAAGATCGACGACGGCGGATCGTTCAATGATGATCTGTCGGGCGGCGAAGGTAACGACCAGATCTATGGCCAATTGGGCGACGACACCCTGGACGGCGGGGCCGGCAACGACCTGCTGCGCGGCGGTGAAGGCAACGATACGGTCGACGGCGGCGAAGGCATCGATGATGTCCATGCGGGTGACGGCGACGACACCGGCCAGTTCACCGTCGGAGAAGGTGGCGAGGGCGAACGCTATGATGGCGGCGTCGGCTACGACACGCTGGAGATCGACGTCTCGCCAGAGCAACTGACCGATCCGGATGTGGTCCAGGAGCTGCAGGATCTTGTGCAGTTCATCCAGGACAACGCCGACGAGACAACGGACGGCGGCGCGGAAGCGACGTTTGAGAGCCTCGGGATCACTGTGCAGGACTGGGAAGACGTCCAGATCAACCTGCCGCCGGTGGAACCGCCGAGCGTTTCCATGGAGCCGGTCATGGTGCCGGAAGATGGCACGGTCGCACTCAACATCTCGGTCGAGCCGCAGAACCCGCTGTTGGAACAGGTCTCTGAAATCACCATCGGGAATGTGCCGCTGGGTGCGGAGCTTTCCGCCGGTACCCAAAACGCTGATGGCACCTGGACGGTTCCGGCCGACCAGATCGAGGGCCTGACCATTACCCCGCCGGAAGACAGTTCGGTGGATATGGACCTGACGATCACAGGCACATCCGAGAGCACCATCACGGGCGAACAGGGTGAAGCCTCGGTTGCGGTCGAGGGCCATGTGGAAGTCTATGCCCAGGCCGATGAAGCCACACTGGATGCCTCGGCTGAGGTTCTGGTCGATGCGGGGAATACCTCCGATGACATTTTGGTCGGCGGCGATGGCCAGGATGAACTGGTCGGCGGCGTCGGTGATGATCAGATCCACGGCATGGGCGACAACGACGTCCTGATCGGCGACGGCGAAGGCGACGGCACGGTCTCCATCGGCCTCAACATCGACGCGGCCACGACGGATGTGGATGGTTCCGAAAGCCTGATGATCACCATCGAAGGTGTGCCGGAAGGCGGCGTCCTGTCGGCGGGCGAACAGAACGCCGACGGCAGCTGGTCGGTCGCGGGCGATCAGGTCGAAGGCCTGACCATGACCGTTCCGGAAGGCACCGAGGACTTCCAGATCGAGGTCACGGCGACGCCGACCGATTACGATCCCGACACCACGGTCGGTGCGGACGGTGGCCCGTCCACGTCGGACAGCGGCGACCAGTGGACCCACGAAGGCGAAGGCGTCAGTCAGACTCTGACCATCGACGTCGATGCCGGGGCGTCTTATGACGACACCATCTGGGGCGGCGGTGGCGACGACACCATCTACGGCAACCAGGGTGACGACATTCTCTATGGGGATGGCGATACAGGGACCACGACGGAAACCCGCACGGCCACGATCAACAAGGATAACTGGGACCAGGAAGGCGATGGCGTGACCATCACCGGTCGCAACATCCAGGGTCAGGAAAGCGAAGACAACGTGACCACGACCAAGCACGGCATCGGCGTTGCCGGTGCGGCTGTCGGCAACGTGGTCGCGGACCAGATCGGCCACAACCCCGAGACCGGGGAATCGGAAGCCATCATCGTCGATTTCGACGAGCCCGCCAGTTCGGCGACGGTGGAGTTCGGACGTCTGTACCAGAACGAAGGCGATGCCGGCGGTGACGAAATGGGCCGCTACACGATCTATCGCGATGGCGAGCCTGTGGGCACCGGCACCTTCACAGCCGAGGATCACCAACACGAGGGCGGCTTCGAAATCAAGCTGGAGGACGGCGGCACCTTCGATCAGATCGTTTTCGATGCGGTCGGGTACGAAGGCGGCGCCGAAGGCCAGACCAACGACTCGTCCGACTATTTCATCAAATCGATCGAATACACTTTCGATGAAACCGTCACGGTGGACGATGCGGGCAACGATGTGCTGTTCGGCGGTTCCGGCAACGACCAGATTTTCGGCCAGGAAGGCAACGATACCCTGGACGGCGGCACCGGCGACGACATCCTGCGCGGCGGTGTTGGTGACGATACGGTCGATGGCGGCGAAGGCATCGACGACGTTCATGCGGGTGACGGCAATGATCTCGGCACCTTCACCGTCGGCGAAGGCGGAGAGGGCGAGCGCTACGACGGTGGTATCGGTGAAGACAAGCTGGTGATCGAGGTCAGCGAAGAACAGCTGTCCGATCCCGAGGTGGTCGCCGAGATCAAGGAACTGCGTGAGTTCATCATGGACAACGCGGATGCCTCAACCGATGGCGGTGCGGAGGCAACCTTCGAGAACCTGGGAATCACGGTTCAGGATTGGGAAGACCTGGAGGTGGTCATTCCGCCGCAGGAGCCGCCGACCATCAGCATCGGGGATGCGATCCAGGACGAAGACAACAGCGTTGCTCTGGACATTTCGATTGATGTTTCCTCGCCGTTGCAGGAGCTGGCCTCCGTGACCATTGACGGTATTCCCGCCGGTGCAGAGTTGTCCGCCGGTACACAGAATGCCGATGGCACCTGGACGGTTGATGCCGATGATCTGGGCGATCTGAAAGTCTATCCAGAGGGCGACAGCGATCTGGACTTCAACCTGGATGTAACAGCCAATATCGAAGACTTCGCCACCGGTGAAACCGTCACCGTGTCCGACGAGGGGCATATCGAAATCGATGCCGTGGCCGATCAGCCGATGGGCGTGTCGGCGGAAGCGGATGTGAACGTCGTCACCGTGGATGGCGAAGCCACCCAGGTTGACGTCACGGTCACTGTGGATGCCACCTTCGCAGACTATTCGGACGGTTCTGAAAACCACTACGTTCTGGTCGAGCTACCCGAAGGCTTCACGCCGCCGGAAGGGGTGGAAATCCTCGACGGCTCAAGCGTCGAAGGTCTGCCGGCCCAGAACTTCATCCGTGTCGAAGTGCCGGCTGACGTGATTGAAGCCGGGGACGGTGCTGTCAGTGTGCCGGTGACGCTTACGGCCTCACCCGATATCGTCGGCACCGACGACTTCAACTTCCAGGTCTTTGCGGAAGCCCAGGAACAGAACTTCGACGAGGCTGATCAATCCGATAACCGGGCCTTCGCGGGCGGCGAGGCACAGGCCGACGTGCCGGAAATCGAAGGGGTCGAAATCACCCCGGAAGATGCGGTCGGGCTTGAAGACACGGCCATTCCGCTGAACATCGACGTGACGCCCCTGGACACCGACGGGTCCGAGGTTACCTCGATCACCATCGACGGTGTGCCGGACGGGGCCGAGCTCTCTGCCGGCAGCGAGAATGCCGACGGCACCTGGACGCTCGAGATCGATGATCTGGAGGGTTTGACCATTACGCCGCCAGACGACTCGGATGTGGATTTCCAGCTGACCGTCACGGCCCAGACCGAAGAAACCGCGACCGGGGAGACCACCGAGACTTCGGTCAACGTGAATGTCGAAGTGATCGCGGATGCTGACGTACCAGATCTCCAGGCTACCCTGACGGCGGTGGAAGACGGCTCCGGCCAGCCGCCCGCCGGTGGAAGCTCCGCCGGGCAATCGAATGGCGGCCAGTCGGGTGGGGGATCCGACAAGGTTAAATCCAATAAGGGCCACGGGAACAACGAAGACCACGACGACGAAGACAACCCTGGCAAGGGCAAGGGCGGTCACGGTGCCAAGGATGGCTATGACGACGATGGCGTCGATGACGACGAAATGAAAAAGAGCGGTGGTCAGGCCCAGTCTCAGGGCAGCTCTTCTGGCGGTGGTCAGGCCCAGTCCCAGGGCAGCTCTTCCGGTGGTGGCCAGGGCCAGTCCCAGGGCAGCTCTTCCGGTGGTGGCCAAGGCCAGTCCCAGGGCAGCTCTTCCGGTGGTGGCCAGGGTCAGTCTCAGGGCAGCTCCTCCGGCGGTGGTCAGGCCCAGTCCCAGGGCAGCTCTTCCGGTGGTGGCCAAGGCCAGTCCCAGGGCAGCTCTTCCGGCGGTGGCCAGGGCCAATCCCAGGGTAGCTCCTCCGGTGGCGGTCATGCCGCAGGGCAGGGGTCGGGCCATGGGACCGGCGGTGGTGCCGGTGCCGGTGTTGCAGAGGAGGCGGAAGAGCATCAGTTCGCGCTCGACATCAGCTCCGGTCTGAACGATCTGGACGGCTCTGAGAGCCTGATGGTCACCATTGGCGATGTGCCCGATGGCGTGACCTTCAACATGGGTACGGAAAATACCGACGGTTCCTGGTCCTTCCCCGATGGCGACACGGAAGGTCTGGTGATGACCGTGCCCGAAGGCACCGAAGATTTCCAACTGCACATTACGGCGACCGCGACGGAAGCCGAGAATGGCGACCAGGAAAGCAAAACGCTGACCTTGAATGTGGACCTGCCGGAGGACCAGCCGCCGGTCATCGCCTTGACCGATGGCGACAATTCCATCGACATCACGGAAGTCTCCTACGACCATCAGTTCTCTGAAGATCAGGTGTTCCAGGATCTGTCCGAAGGCAGGGCCATCGATATCGATGACGTGAACGGCGTCGATATGGAAAACCTGACGATGCACCACAGCCACGAGGTTTCCGTTACCTTCCACAACGAAGGCGCGGGCTACAAGAACACCTTCGGCTTCTACACCATCGATGAGGACGGCAACATTTCCGAGCCCCAGATCATCTGGGACAACGCCTCCAAGGAAGGATCCGGCGGCGATCTGGTCGGTGGGGAGACAACAGTGTCTCTCGGCGAGATTCCGGAAGGCAGCCAGGTCGGCTTCTTCATCGTCGGCAACGGCTACAACAAGAACGATTGGATGAAGACGACGGATGAATCGGAGGGGACTTTCGAGTTCCGGGATGCCAATGGCGATCCGGCTTCGGTAACCGACGATGAGCCTCCGCAACTGGTCTTCATTGCACCCGACGGGTCCGAGACCACGGTGAACGGGTCGATCTTCCATACGGCGGCCAGCGCCGACAACGACTTCGGCATCAACCCCGACGACATGCAGCATGCGGTTTCCGGCATCAACCCGGAAGGCGACGGCCTGATGATCGGCTTCGAGGATCTGCTGGGCGGCGGCGATAACGACTTCAACGATATCGTCTTCGAAGTCGATATCGGCCCTGTGAATGCCCGGATGCTCGACCCCTCCACGGTGGCTGGCGACGTGGACATCTCGGACGCTGACTCCGAGAGTATGGTTTCGGCCGAAGTCTCGATCACCGACGGCTTGCAGGACGGTGACATGCTCTACATCGGCGGGCATGAGATGATCGAAAACGATGATGGCTCGATCACCATTGGCGACACCGGTCTGACCATTGTCGACAGCGGTGAAGACGGCACCATGCGGATCGAAGGTGAAGCCTCGATCGAGACTTACGAGAATGTCTTAGGCAACGTCCGCTTCGCCAGTACCTCGGATGATCCGCAGGCCGGTGAACGCCAGATCAGCTTCAACGTCACCGATCCGGACGGCAACGAAAGCAACGTTGCCAATGCGACAATGGCCGTATTGGACCCGGATGCGGAACCGGTCGCGGGCGATATGGCCGTGCCTGAGGCCCCTCAGGCCCCGACCGGCGACATGGCCGTTGATGCTGCCCCGGCGGCACCGGAAGAAGAGGTTGCCCAGGCGGCAGCGGCCGGCAGCGGATCGGGTCAAGGAAATGCGAACCAAGGAGGTTCGTCCGCCGGCGGCCAGGACCATGAGCCCAAGGAAAAATCCAACAAGGGCCACGGCAATAACGAAGACCATGACGATGAGGACAACCCGGGCAAGGGCAAGGGTGGTCATGGGGCTGACGAGAATGCGGACAATGACGGCATCGATGATGACGAAAAGGGTGTCGCCGCAACCGGAGACGATGGTGATATCTCCAACGGGGACATCATGCAGGCGCTCGATAAGTTCGCCGATGGCGAGAAGGGCACCGGGGCCCCGGAAGGGGACGAAGACCCCAACGCCTGGGTCAACGCCAACCTGACGTCCGGCGATGACCTCGGCCAGGACGGCTCCTGGTTCGCGGATCAGGGAGAAGGTCTCCCCGTCGACGATGGCGGTGTCTTCGGCGCGACCGAGGAAGAGGTTCGCGAGGTGGATCCGCAAGTGAAGCAGGACGAGGAAGAGATGGATCAACCCGCGCCGCTGCCGGTCGAAGACATGAGCGGTCAGGATCAGACCTTCGAGGGCGAACGCCAGCAGGTTTGATGGTAGCTCCGAAACAGGTGGATCGGGCCGGGGTGTTGACAGCAGCACCCCGGCCCTTTCTTTTGAGAAGGTGTTTCCCAGGAGAGGTTTGAGCGTGATCCACATTGATTTCATCGAACAGGGCGAGGGCGACAGGCCGCTGGTGATTCTTCACGGCCTGTTTGGTTCGGCCCGGAACTGGGGTGCCATTCAGAAGGCTCTGGCCCGGTCGCGCCCTGTTTTTGCCTTGGATGCCCGAAACCACGGCAGGTCCGCCTGGACGGAAGGCATGACCTACGACGATATGGCCGAGGATCTGCTGAACTTCCTGGCGGAACAGGGGCTCGCCGGGTGCGATGTGATGGGCCATTCCATGGGTGGAAAGGCATCGATGGTGGCCGCCCTGACCGAACCCGCCATGATCGGTCGTTTGATGGTCGTGGATATTGCCCCGGTCCGCTATCGGCACTCTTTCGGCGACTACATACAGGCGATGCGCGATCTCGACCTCAGCGGCATCACCCGGCGGGCAGAGGTCGCCGAGGCCTTGGCACCCGTGGTCGAGGACGCGGGCATCCGGCAGTTTCTGCTCCAGAATTTGGTCCCGGCGAAAAGTGGCGAGGGCTATGCCTGGCAGCTCAATCTGGCGACCTTGGGTGCCTCAATGGACGACATCAGCGCCTTTCCCGATCTGACAGGGCGGACCTTCGAGGAGCCGACACGGTTTCTGGCGGGCGAGCTTTCAGACTACATTACCTTTGATCGCTGGGACCGCGTCGCGAAGCTTTTTCCCAAAGCCGACCACCACGAAATCCCCGGCGTCGGCCATTGGCCGCACGCCGAGAAACCGAAGGAATTCATCCAGGAGGTGGAGGCATTCTTCAGCCTTTAGGCCCCGCCTCGTTTCAGTTCCACGAGGTTACCGAAGCCGGCGGCCTTGCGGTCCATGCGCTGGTAGAGGGCATCGATCTGTTCAATCGCCTTTTCGTCGGCCAATCTGATCAACTCATCCTGGATCGAATCCTGAGCCCATTCGATGTAGTCCATCGATTCTTTCATACCGCCGAGCTCCTTCAATTGGCCTTTCAGATATTCCAGGCATTTCTTGATAGAGGTCGCTTCGCGAATCCGTTCCTCGGCACTCTTGGCGGAATGCTTTTGGCCGGTGACAATGCGAATGGTGTTTCCCTCGTTCCCCATGGTGATCTCTGTCCCGATCTCGTTGAAGTCTGGGAACAGCTTAGCGAGGGCTTGTTGTCCCTACTCCCCTCAGAAATGAGGGGGCGTCACAACCCTTATGGGTAAGACTCTGTTAGTATCAATCTAATATGAGCAGGTTGAGCATGATGGCACGGATAACCGCTTGGTGTTTGGACGTGCATTTCAATTTTCGCGTCGCATTTTCCAAATGATAGCGGACGGTGGTCTCTTTGATGCCGAGAATGGTACCGGCTTCCCAGGCACTCTTTCCTTCGGCCGTCCAATAGAGGCAATCCCGCTCCCGGTCGGTCAAATGGACCTTGGGCTCGGGCGGGCTGTCGTTCTCGTTCACGGCGGCACGCATCATGGCCTCGTGTGTAAAGCCGCCGATGGCTATCAGGTCGGCCACGTATTGCTCACAGATAGCGTTGAACTCCGCCTCTGACTCGTCGGTGGCGAAACAGAGAACGGCAAAGCCACTGGTCGGTCCGTGCAAGGGGATGGTCAGGCCTTTGCCCAGATTGAAATCCCGGGCGTCCTCAAACAGGCGCTTTTGCGCATCGGTCAGCGTCCGGTCACTGAACATTTGATCCCACCGGAAAGGCATGATGCGCGATCCGGCTTCGGGGAAGACCGGATCGATCTCCCTAAACCGGTTCTTGTAATAGTGTTCTATCCATTCGCGGGGATAGCGGATCAAATCAGCCGGTGCAGGCCGATCCTGCGGCTCTTTGATGACGTGATAGATGTAGCGGTTGAAGCCGTAGTCGGACGAAATTCGATCCAAGGCGTCTTGGATGTCCGCGTAATGGTTTGCGGACTGGAGCTCCGTCAAACGATCCTGCAAGGCCGCCATCGTTCCTACCGTCCTATCAGACCTCTATTTCCCCCACGGTTCCCGAGGATAGCGCTACTGCGCTCAAATGAAAGCAAAAAACGACAGGGTAGATTAAAGACAAGAAGTATTTTGGTTGCAGCGACTAGCAGGCTACAATTAAACAGAAACGACATTTTGATAAACTGTCGTATAACGGTAAATGAGAGTCGAAATATATGTCTGAATTCAATGCAGTAGATATTCATGTGGGTAGTCAGTTGCGACAAAGACGATTACTTCAGGGGATGAGCCAGGAACAGTTGGGCGTTGCCGTCGGGCTGACCTTTCAGCAGATTCAAAAGTATGAAAACGGCGCGAACCGTATATCCGCCAGCCGTCTTTGGGAATTCGCCGAGATTCTGGCTGTGCCGGTGAGCTACTTCTTTGAAGGCATCGGCCCGGAGTCCGAGGAGGATGAGGATGCTTCCCTGATGGCCCGGCGGGAGACACTGGAGTTCGTGCGGAACTATCACGACATTGCCGACGAAACCCAGCGCCGAAACCTGAAGAACCTTATCCGCTCCATCTCGGAGGGTCAGGAAGGCTTGATTTTGCCGACAATCGACCCGGAGGATGACTCCTGATCTCATCGGCGTCTGCCCGCCCAGGGTATTGCGGATGGGGGCCTTCAGATGAAGGTGGCGGCACCCTGATAGGCATCAATGTTGGCGTAGCGGAGCGTGATTTCCTCGCCTTGATTGATTTCGCGAAGGGCGACAAGGCGGGCCGCCGGTCCCTCCGGCTCCTCCAGCCAATCCACTGCGGCATTGGGTTCGTCGGCATGATTGCACAGGGTCATCAGGCCGAGCACGATCAAGCCCTCGGCCCGCTCCGGCTTGTCCCTGTAGTCTGTCTGGCGAACGAAGTAGTAGGGAAAGAGCGCCGTTTGATCGAGATCGGGACGTTCCTCCGCCGGGAAGGCGATCACGGGGCTCCATTCCAGGGTTTGGCCTTCGCGCAGGGAACGGTTGGCGACGAGTCCGCGGCCTTTGCCGGGGATGCTGGTGACCTTCATCGGGGCACCGCCGAGGGCATCAAGGGCGACCATGGTTGACCTCCATTATGGCGAGTTCAGCTGCTCGGAGCTCCGCATGGGCGATTTTGCCGAGCGTTGTTGTGGGCAGGTGATCGCGGAATTGCAGAACGCCGGGGCATTTGCCGTCGGGCAGTTCGCGTTCCAGCCAGGCCAACAGGCCGGCTTCGGTGATCGCGCCGGGTTTCGAGGGCACGACGAGCGTCTTGGCCTCTTCCCCGAGAACCGCGTCGGGTACGGAGATGA
Organism: Magnetovibrionaceae bacterium; assembly: GCA_049603795.1. GTDB lineage: Bacteria > Pseudomonadota > Alphaproteobacteria > Rhodospirillales > JBMYSY01 > JBMYSY01. Next base: position 117,649 of record JBMYSY010000007.1, on the reverse strand, counting down.
CAGCGGCCCGTGCGACCAGCGGGTGTTCCATCAGGACGGTTTCGATCTCTGCGGGATAGATGTGTTCCTCGCCCCGCTTGATTTTCTGATCGGCTCTGCCCCGGATATAGAGGTAGCCGTCTTCGTCGAAGGTTCCGAGGTCCCGGGTTTGGTACCATCCGTCCTGCAAAACGGCGTCGGTCGCAGCGCTCAGGTTTAGATAGCCCTTCATCACGCCGGGGCTTCGGACACAGATTTCCCCCTCTTCGCCTGCTGCTGCGGGCGTGCCGTCCTGGCGCGTCAGGCGAACCTCCACGCCGGGGGCGACGGGGCCGACACTGTCGATCCGAAGCTCGTCTTCCGGGGAATGCCAGGTGACGATGGCGGTGGTTTCGGTCATGCCGTAGCCCGGGACAATGGGCTGGCCGTAGCGCGCCTCGAATTCCGCCGACCATGCGGGCGGCAAGGGGGATGAACCGGTGCCGCAGAGCTTCAGCGTCTCGCGGATTTTTCGCTCGTCCACACTGCCCGCATTGTCGAGCAGGTACTTGTAATAGATCGGCATATGGACGAAGTGGCTGGCACCCCGGCCTTCCATCAGTCGCCAGACGCGGTCAGGCTCGAAGCCTTCGACCAGGATCATGACTTCGCCCATCAACATGGAAAGATGCAGGCAGAAGACCTGACCCAGAATGTGATAGAGCGGGGTGGCCACCAGCTTGCGGGCCGTGGCTCCTTTTGCGGCCAGAGGAACGTTCAGCAAGACCATGTGCGCAATGTTGGCGGCCGTGATCTGAACGCCCTTTGGCCTGCCGGTGGAGCCCGAGGTGTAGAGGATCAATGCCGTCTGTTCGAGCGCGAGCAGCCTTGTGGTGAACAGCCGGCTGGCCGGTTCCAGGAACCGGCCAAGGCTTGGCCAACTCTGCCCCTGTTTGGCTCCCGGCATGCGCCATTTGGCAAAGGGCGAGGGCGGAATTACCACGGCGAGCTCGATCGTCTCCGGCAGGATGGCCAGCATCTCCTCGGCCGTCGAGGTGTCGCCATGCCCGTCATAGACGAAGAAGGCCTTGGCCCCTGAATCGGTTAGCTGGAAGGCGATGTCGCGGGCCTTGCAGGTGGTCGACAGCAGGACGAGCTCCGCGCCGATCTTCAATGCGCCGTAGGTGACGGCGATGAAGCCGGGACGGTTCGGGCAAAGCAGGGCTACCCGATCACCCGCCTTGATGCCTGCGGCCTCCAACGCGTTGGCCACCTGGTTGCTCAAGGCGGCCAGATCACCAAAGGAATAAACACGGTCGTCATAGATCGCAGCAGGCGCATCGGCCTTGCGACGGGCGGCGGCATCCAGATAGGTGGCAGGGTTCAGCATCGGCTTACATCCTTGAACTACATCCGCGAACGGCGGGGTGAGAGGGCCGCCGGAACCGGCAGGCGCGCGGGGGCGAGGGCGAAGACGGCGAGGCAGAGGGCCAGAAGCACCGCACCGCTCAAAGAGGGCCAGCCGGGCCCCAGAACCTCAAAGGCGAGTCCTGCCCATAGGGGGCCAGCGATCCGGGCGGCACTGGCCAGGGCATGGGCCGTGCCCAGGATCCGGCCCTGCAGGGCGGCGGGTGTGGATTTTGAGAGATGTCCCTGCAAGGCTGACAGGCCGATCAGGATCGAAAAACCGTTCAACGCCATGACGGTGATGGCCGCCTCCGTCGCCAAGGGGCCGAACCATCCGGAAAAGGCGCTCAGCCCGAAGACCAAGAACAGGCCCGAACCAAGGACAAGGGTGCGGTCGCCGAGCGCTTTCAGCGGGCGCAGGTTCATGATCGGCCAGGCCATAACGGCAGCAACCCCTGCTGCCATGAAGGCCATCGAGGTTTCCTCTGCACCCCAGCCCAGGCGCGTTTCGCCCCAGAGCCCGACGGTGGTCACTTGAGCCTCGTAAGCGAAAGCGAAAGCCAAAAGCGCGAATAGCGGCAGGGCGAGCAGCAGCAGCGGGCGCAGGGTGATGGGGCCTTTTACCTCGGGCTTACCCGTTTCTTCCACAAAGCCCGGGCGGACGAGAAACCAAGCCAGCAGGACCGAAATCAGCGAGGCACCGAAGGCCGCGAAGGCCGCCGTTTGATAGTTGTCGCCATCGGGGCCCAGGGTCGCAATCGCGAGTAAGGGGCCAACAACGAAAGCCAGGCCGAAGCAGGCATTGATCCCGGCCATCGCCGAAGAACGCTGCTCGGGCAGTGTCACATCAGCGAGGTGGGCCTGAATGACGGAAACACCTGCGTTGGCCACTCCGGCCAGGATGCGTGAAAAGAACAAAAGCGCCAGCCCTTCGGCAAAGGCCATGGCGAGATAGGCGAGCGGCCCGGCGGAAAGCGCCAGCAGAAGGACTTTCCTGCGTCCCCAGCGATCACTCATCGCGCCCAAAACGGGGGCGCTCAGGACGATTGCCAGGGTATCGGTGGCCAACAGCGCGGTCACCAGGAGCGGTGTCGCGCCGAGACCCATCGCCTGAAACGGCAACAGGGCATAGACTAGCCCGAGCCCCACCATCGCAGTGAAGGTGATGGCGATCGAGCCGGTCAGTGCCCCGTTGGATGACATCTGGCTTTACGCCGATTTCAAGGTCATCAGCACCCGGCCTTTCGGGCGGAGCGTGATCATCGGTTCCGGTTCGATCACGGATTGGCCGGGGAGAAGCTCCAGACGGTATTTCTGGGTCACCATGGCCAAAAGCACGATGGCTTCCATGACCGAGAACCGCGCGCCCATGCAGACCCTGGGGCCGGCACCGAAGGGAATGAAGGCGAAGCGGTGACGGCCTTCGGCACGCTCGGCGGAAAAGCGGTCCGGATCGAAGCCTTCCGGGTTCGGGAAGAGGTCCGGACGGCGGTGCAGGGCCCAGGGCGAAATCATCAGGTTTTCGCCATGCTTGATGTCGTAACCACCGACGGTATCGGGGGTCAGTGCCGTGCGGGAAAAGGTCCAGACCGGCGGGTAGAGGCGCATGGCCTCGTCAATCACCTGGCGGACGTAAGTCAGATTGTTGATATCCTCAAACGTCGGAGCACGGCCCTCGAGGACCCGGTCCACCTCTTCGGCGACCTTGTTCTGGATTTCCGGGTGACGCGACAACAGCACGAATGTCCAGGCGAGCGCGTTGGCCGTGGTGTCGTGACCGGCGAGCGCGAAGGCCAGGGCCTCGTCCCGGACCAGGTGCGGTGGCAGGGCACGTCCCGCATCCTTGCCATAGGCTTCCATCAAGATGGTCAGGAAGTCGGGTTCCACATCCGGATTGGCCCGGCGCTCGTCGATGATCCGATCGATAAAGGCCTGGAGAACCTTCTGACCGGCATCGAAGCGGCGGTTGCCCGGCGTCGGCATCCAGCGCGGCACGGGCAGGAAAGACCAGATCCGCTTTTCGGTCTCGCGCAGCATGTGGCTGAGGGCGGCGTAGATTTCGACGTATTCGTCCTTCAGGACATAGTTGTAGAGACCGCGCAGGATCACGTCGAAGGTGACGCGCATCATCTCAGGCGCGATGTCTACGGTGGCCCCCCTGGCGTTCACGTCTTCCCAGCGGTTCAGCATGTCATGGGTGGCGGAGACCATGCCGTCGACCATGCGCGCCATCTTCGGGCCCTGGAAGCCCTTGGCCGTCGCGCGGCGTTGGAACAGCCATTGGTCGTCTTCCGCCAGCATGATGCCGTTGCCGACCATGGGGCGCAGCATGCGGATAAACTTGGTTTTGTGATAGTTGGTATAGTTGTCCAGCAGCACATGCTTGATGGCTTCCGGGTCGCTGACCAGCAGGATGCGTTCCATGCCAAGGTCGATTTCGGCGACCGGCCCGCCTTCCGTTGCGGCGCGAACCGAGAAGGTCAGCGGGTCGCGGCGCATATCCGGCAGATTGCCCAAGAAGCCATGGCCCGGAATGCGCGGCAGAGGGCCCGGGGCTGTGCCGGTCGGACTGGCCTTCGGCTGGTCTTCGGTCGGTGTCTTTAAAATCTCATTCATCGGATGGTGTCCTGTCCTGTCGACTGTCGAGTGTCGGATTTTCGGCGATCGCGCGATTGCCGGAGCGGCTTTCGGTGACGCGCTCGATCACGCGTTGGGGGCGGTAGTCCGCAAGGGGGATCAAGTGGGCGTCGCGACCATCAGCCGGCTTCGGGGGCTGCAAGGGTTCCGCCATGCCATCGCGTATGGCCTGTGCGGCGACACCGATCAGGTGCCCCGGAAAGGCAAATCCTGCGGCGATCGCGCGCTCCTCCAGATAGATCAGGCACTCGGCGATGGCGCGGGCCTCATCGTCGGGGGAGGCATAGTCGATGGCCGGCGGGCCTTGAGGAGACTCGGTCATCGACAGTCCCCCGGTTCAGGCAGCCACGGCCGGCAAGGGCAGTTCGCGGGCGAAAATGTTCCCCGTAATCCCCGAGTTGCGCCGCACCCCTTCGCTCATGTACGGCTGGATCGGGAAATTGCCGGCGACGGCGACCGTCTTGCCGAACGGGCGAGGCGTTTTTTGCCAGCTGGGGCCGGCTCCGATCCTGGGGAACATCCGGGCGATCCGGATGTCATAGACCGCCACCACATCCTTGATCCGGGCCGCTTGGCAGTATTCCAGGATGCCGATCACCAGTTCGCTGGTGTATCGGTTGATGCTGACCGCGTTGTCGCGGTAGTCCCCCGGATCGACGGCAAACCGCGAGCATTCCCAAATGTCCGGGTCCACAGGGCAGTCTTCACCATCCATCAGGGCCGGAAAGATGTCCTTCAACATGTAGGGACCGGTCGTCGGCAGCAGACGCCAGGTTGCCACCACGCGGCCATCATCGGCGATGTTGATGATGTAGATCGGGCCAAGGTCATCGAACGCGTCGCGTTCTCTTCCGTTTCGGGTCTGAACCTCCCAGTCCAGGCGTTCCTTGAAGACGCGGTAGCGCAGCTGAAACATCTTGTCCAAGACATCAGCATATTCATCGTACAGGTCTGGTGTGACCACGTGGATCATGGTGAGGGAGCCTCCCGCCATCAGGTCGATGTTCGAAGGCCCCCATTTCAACGCCGAGGCGAGGTTTGCGCAGCCTGCGCGTTTTGAGAGGTAATTATTAGAAAAATCTAATTTATAAGGTGATCTGCCCTGTCAGAAGCGCTCTGACGACGGCGTGATGACGGTTATGCACACAGAGACGCCCCATCGCGCTGCGCGCGTGGAAATCGACGGTGCTTTTGCTGATCTTCAGCCGATCAGCGATCTCTGTTTGGCTCAAACCCCTTGCCGACCAGCTGAGCACATCGATTTCCCGAGGGGTCAGTTTGGCCTCGGGCACGCCCTCCCTCTCACAGGGTTCAGCCGGTCTTGGCGGCTTTAGCAAGGCATCGTGAATGCCAATGCCTAAGACCTGCAACATGGGGCGGAAAGGAATCCAATCAATATCCTTCAGATGGGCATGCCCGATATCCGCCGTCAGGGCGAAAACGGACAGGCTGCCGTTCGGGCCGTGAAGCGGGGCAACGGCACCGCCATGCAGGCCGTGTTCGCGGGCCTCGTCGAAAACCTGTTGCTGCTGGGGGGTGATGGGATACCGGTAAAGGGTGTCTTTCCATCTGTATGCCAAGACCTCTTTCCCCGCCGTCATCAAGGTGGCGTCAAGGCGGGCGTATCCCTGTTCGTCGTAATGTTTGATCCAGGCTCTGGGGTAGGAATGGAAATCGGATAGGGCGGGCTTATCCTTTGGTTGACGGACCACATGGTAGGCAAAGTGCTCGTATCCGAAGGCCCGGATCCAGCCCGGGAGGCGTTCGCGGAGGTCGTCTTCCAGATGATCCCTCGATAGAGTCTTCAACTGTTGGAGCCAGGAGGCAGACTCTGACGCGAGATCAGGAAGAGGTTCTGTCGGGTGGGCGCGGGCGAACGGTCCGGTATCAGGCATGGGCCGGGGGTCCGGAGGTCAGATTGGAGAGCGAGAGTCCAGAAGAGGAGCATCATCTGTCATTCAGCAACTTATGCGCGATCAGATGGTGGCTTCGCGTTAGCCACAACTTAAGATTATGTTTTTGGATGATACGTTTGAGTTATAAAAAGTCATTAAAATAATATCTTATGACTTTTTATTAGAAACTTGCCAGGCAATGAGGCAATAACTGCTATTTATTGGTGTGCTATGGTCTGGCGTTAGCCGATAGGGCACTGTCCCGGCTGTCGGTATCAGGTCTGGGTATGGTCGAAAAGCCTGCTAGGCGCGCAGGCGGAGTTGATCCAAGAACAGCCAATACTGCGGGTGCAGCCGGAAACCGGAAACGCGTGTTGACCAGGCGGTCTCTATGCTGCGCCAAAGCGGCTGGACCAGGGGGCCGGTTTCCTGCAACCGACGTTGCAATTGGCCCATCACAACTTGGCGGGAGGTCGGGTCGAGAATACCATCCGCTTCGTCCAGCAAGTCATCAAAGACAGGATCCGAATAACCCGTCGCATTCCAGGGTGCGCCGGTTCGCAAGGTCAGGCCGGCCAGCATGGTGCCGATGGGCCGATGGGCCCACTCGACGAATGCCAAGGGATAGCTGTCCCATTTCTGCCAGAACAGGCTGTTGGGTTCCAACTGGATGGTGGCCCGGATACCCGCCTTCTTCCAGTCTTCGACCATGACCTGAACGGCGTCGATTTCCCAGGCGGGATCAGGCTTGGCTGCGATCTGGATATCAATCCCGTTTGCATGACCGGCATCGCTCAGCAGAGCGCGGGCCTGATCCGGGTCATAGGGAAAATCGTCCATCGCCGCGTAGTCCGGATGGACCGGGGATATGCCATGGTGTTCTCCGACCAGGCCTCGGTTTCGTTGGGCCAGCTGCAGAACCCGTTGGCAATTTGTGGCGAGGCGCATGGCTTTTCGGACCCGGGGGTCGTCGAAGGGCTTGACGGTGACCTTCATCTGAACGAGCGCTGTCGCCGCCGTGTTTGCTTGATAGAGCTGGATGTCGTCCAGGCCGGCCAAGACTTCGTGGTGAGCCGGGTCGGATTGCAGGACCCCGTCGACCTGCCCGGACCGCAGCGCAGCCACCGAGGCCAGGGGATCATCGCCGAGATCAATGAATTCGACCCGCTGAATGCCGTCGAAGCCGGGCATGGCCTCCAGTACGGCGCGCCGCCGAACCTGATGATCGACCAGACGATAGTGCCCCAATCCGTTGGCCATTGGACCAAAGCGGCCTTCTTCTTCCGGGTCCATGATCTGGGCCGCGTAGTGGTCGAGGTGATGGGCGACCGCGATCTGCGGGATACGGAGGTTCAACCGAAATTTGTGATTATTGATGACCTCGATGGCGGAGTCAGCCCAGAAGCCCTCGCCGGCCGCGTCCAACAGATAGCTGCCCATCAGGCCTTTCAGGGAGGACTTCGTTTTCGGATCAAGCCAGCGGCGGATGTTCCAGGCAACGTCTTCCGCCGTGAAAGGCCGCCCCTTGTGCCAGGTCATCTCGCGGAGTTGGAACGTCCAGGTTTTCAGATCGAAACTTGTGGACCAACTCTCGGCGAGGCCCGGTCCGATCCGATTGTCATGGCCGAGAACGCAGAGCCGCCCCAGCGTCTGGCCAGTCAGAATCCCACCCGGGAGCCATCCGGCGGCATGGGGGTCCTGAATACCTTGAACCGCCATGGCAATTCGAAGCGTCTCGCCACCGTTCGACCTGGCAATTGCCGGAAGCGAGAGGCTGCCGACCGTCCCGGCAGTGACCCCGAGCCCCTGGCGCAACACCTGACGCCGGCTCAACTCGGAGGCCGGGCTTCCTGCATGCTTCCGGTTTGAAGCGGTCATTCCCCACCTCTTCGCTCAATCAGGCTGATAACGAAAGTTACCACGTTCGTCGAGAGGTGTCAGGAGGTAGGCCGCCCCTGGAAACGAGTGGGGTATCGGGGCCTCAGACGAAAGACAGGCTTAAGCGATGACCGTTCTCGCAGGCTTCCAGCTTTCGTTGAACACCGCGCCAATGGTTCTGGCGACAGACGTCTTCTGCGGCCTCGGCACCCAGGGTGTCGAGCAGGTGCCGTGCAAGATCATCGGTGCTTTCGGCCTGTGGCTTCTGAGAGGATGAACCCAACAACATGATCCGTCTCCTGTATCAAGGGGGTGCCGCTCTTTTGCGCATCTGAGGGCACTGCTGTTGGAGACAGTCTAGGGGCTTGGCCCTTAACGAAGGTTTAAGGGCTTAGGCCTAGATGCCATGCGAATCGGATTCGCTTGACCCGGGTCTGATTCAGGCGGCCTTGGCTTCCTCGGCCATGCCGTAAATCCGTTTCAGCATGGCGGCGAGGCCGTTGCCGCGCGTCGGGCTCAGGTGTTCATCCAGCCCGATTTCTTTGATGAAATCCGGTTGCTTGCCCAGGATTTCGTCCGGTCGCCGTCCGTTATAAACCCGCATCAAGGTTGCGATCAGGCCCGAAACGATGGCGGAATCGCTGGCCGCCGAAAAACACAGGCGACCATCATCCTGAACGGCACAGAGCCAGACCTGCGACTGACAGCCCTGAAGCTTAAGGTCTTCCGCCCGGTGGTCTTCGGGCATGGCGTCCATCTTCCGGCCCAGGTCGATCAGATACTGGTATCGATCCATCCAGTCGTCGAACAGGCTGAACTCATCAACCAGTTCGTCCGCTGCCGCTTCGATATCATCGGCGGGTTGCGGGACGGATATGTCGAAACGGGGCTCACTCAGAAGCAGGGCCATGGCTCAAAGGATCCTAGGGGGCAAGAAAACCGAGCGAGAATGCTCTGTTCGACAAGTAACCTTGAACGCCCCGCTGTCAAGTATCAGGACAGCATATGGGACGGCTGCCAGGCATGGTTTATGCTGTTGACATTGAGCCCGATTCGCTTCGATAAGCGGCACACTGACAACGGACGAGATGCCCTCATGATCCGCTTTTTTCTCGGTTTGAGCCTTTGCGTAACTGTGTACATGGCTGGAAGCCTGCCGGTTTCGGCAGAGGCCCCTCAGGTCGCCAAGGCCGATCCCGGCCAATCAATGGTCGTCAAACTGGCTCCGCCCGACGGGGCGGAAAGCGGCATTGCGGGATTTTATGAAGGTGTCCTCCGCCTGGCCTTGCGCCGGACAGAGCCGGAATTCGGGGGCTTCAGTTTTGAAAGAGCAGAGGATGTTAAGGCCTCCAATGTGCTCTGGGCTCCGGCGACAGCCCGCCAGAATGCCGTTTCGCGCGCTGTTGCGATCGATTTGGCGCGCGGCATGAAAGGGCTACGTTTGCTGGTCACCGACGATGCCGAAGATAGGGCCTTGGCAAGCCTGAGTGCTGAAGATTTTTCCGAGACGAAAGGCCTCGCCATCAGCCCGTCTGATCAATTGATCTTGAAAGCCAACGGCCTCTCGGTTGGCTCCGCGCTGGCTGATGGTGGACCGATTGCCAAGCTGAAAGATGGCTCGGCGGATTGGCTTGCTGTTGATCCCTTCGACTTGACCGAGGCTCGCTCCGCCGGTGCCCTGAATGGTCTCGCCGTGGCCCAAGGATTGGCCTTGCAGATTGGCGAACCCGTTTATTTCTATGTGCCGAAGGATCGATTGGACCTGGCCGAGCGGTTGTCTGCAGGATTGCTCATGGTCTTTGAGGATGGCTCCTATGATGCCCTGTTTAAGAGCCACCCGGCCACCCGGGATCTCTATGCGACCCTGGGGTTGAGCGAACGCCGGGTTATTGATCTGCATAACCCGACACTCGCCCAATAGGGCCTGATTCAGTTCTGTTCAGTTTCGGACCTGTACCGTTTCGGGCTGCTTCAATCGTGGGTTAGCGGCTTTTCGGTAAACAGAAAGTCCCTCAGCTCGTGGTCAAATGTCGGATCTTTTCGCCGGATCCATTCAAGGACCATGGCGGCATGTTCTTTCTCTTCATCCCTGTTGTGCTCCAGTATGCCCTTCAGCACGGGGTCTTTACAGGCATCAACCCGTTGGTTGTACCAGTCGACCGCTTCCAATTCCTCCATCAAAGATGTGATGGCGCGGTGCATGTCGCGGGTTTCGTCGCTCAGTTCGCTGATCGGTTCGTGATAGCCTTCGTTCGCCATGGTCTTTCTCCTGCGGGTCGAATGGTTTCCCCTGAAACCCTAGGGGCACCGGTGAACGCAAAGGGTCACCGGTGAAAGGCTGGGCGTCAAGACGCTTGGGCAAAGGCCAGCAGTTCCAGACCGTGAAAGGCCAGCCAGAGCAAGGGAATGCTCGAGAGCCACAGCCGCGCCCGGAAAATCAGCAGGAGGCCCAGGGTGGCGAGGGCTGTCGGGGTCGGTGCAAGGCCGAAACTCTGATCGCCGATCAACGGATATCCCACCGTGCCCAGCACAACCAGAACCGTTCCCAACAGATAGGGCAGGCTGCGCCGACTGACCTGGCGGCGGTGGTGGCGCAGCGCACCGAAGATCAGCAGTCCCCCCTGAAGGTAAAACAAGGCGGCCAGCCACCCGGCCCAGGGCATGATCTCGGCATAAAGCGGAAAGTAGGCATAGCCGACCCAGAACCAGATCAGGCCCAGAAGCACCAGTCCCGCCCGGCCCAACCGCCCCGCCAGCCCGGTCGCCAACAAGCCAAACCCCAGTCCGAGCCCAATCAGACGCAGGGTCGGGTAGGCCTCGTTCAGGCGGACATAAAGGCGCGCTTGAGTGGCTTCTCCGTACATCAGGAAGTCACTCAGCGAATAGCTCATCCATTCCGGCAAGAAAGCACTCCTTGGGGTGTTAAACCCTGGCCAGGATATCGGCGGCCATTCTGCTCCGAAAGGCTGCATCCGGCAGGGGGCCTCGCGCGGCCAGCATGTTTTCGACCATATGGTTCGGCTTCGAGGTCGCCGGTATGGCGGTGGTGACATCCGGGTGGGAGACGATGTAGGTCAGCAGGACCTGAGCCCAGTTGGTGGCCCCGATTTCCGCCGCCCAATCCGGCAGGGGCTTGTCGGCGACGCGATTGATCAGGGCACCGCGCTGGAAGGGGCGGTTGGCAATGACGGCAATTCCCTTTTCCCGGGCCAGCGGCAGGAGCCGGTCTTCGGCTTTCCGATCAACGGCGTTATAGGTGAATTGAACGAAGTCCAAGGGGTATTTCGTCATGATCCGTTCCATATCCCCGTGGCGGCGGCCGTGGGACGTGGTGATCCCGACGTAGCGCACCCGGCCCGCCTCTTTCATGGCGTAAAGGGTCTGCAGGTGGGCTTCCCAGGCCAGGAGATTGTGAACCTGCAAAAGGTCGAAGCGGTCCACCTGCCAAAGCGCCTGGGAGCGCTTCAGTTCATTCGGGCCTTCATGCCCGTCAGAGGTCCAGACCTTGGTCGCGGCGAACAACCCGGGGTGCTCCGTCCTGGAGAGGTTCCCGTTCCCACTCAGCAGGTCTCCCAAAACCTCTTCCGCCGAGCCGTACATAGGCGAGGAATCGATCATGCCGCCGCCCGCGTCGAAGAAGTACTTTAACACGTCAAGCCGGCTCGCGCGGGCAATGGGGTCCGATCCGATGTTGAAGGTGATCCAGGTGCCCATGCCGATGGCCGGGATCATCTCCCCGGTCGCCGGAATCTTTTTCAGCAGGGGTTCGGTGCTCTCAAAGGGGGAGGTCTCTTCAGAGGCAGAGGCCAGCCAGGGGCGCAGGGCAAGCGCCCCGGCCGACAGTCCGAGGGCCTTCAAGCAGGATCGTCTGGTGAGGCGATAGGCCATGGATCCATCCTTCCGCTGACAGCGCCGCTTGATGGGAGATACGCGCATGGCCACCGTATCACAATGACCCAATCGGGAAGGGCTCTAGAATCCGCTTTCACGCACCAGGACGCCGCCGATGCGTCGCAGCGTCATGGAGGCCCAGCTTTCCCGCTCCGCATCCAGGATCACCGTCCCCCGGATTTGAGACGTGAGAGCTTCTTCGGTTGCAGGGGCGAGTTCCAGGCGGAACTGGGCATCCACGGGGCTTTGTCCCTTCTGCTCGCCAGTCGGTCCTGACGCTTCAACGCCGATCGGCCCCCCGGCGAGTGACGTCAGGGCAACTTCGGCGATCGAATGCGCGCTGGTCGGCGAAACCTTGATCAGGGTGACGGGGACCCGCGACCGGGAAGGATCATCCGGGATAAAATAACCTGCTGCCCCTTCCTCGATCCGGCTCAGGCTGGCCTCCGGAATGTAGGCGATGACGCGAAGCCTCATCGGATCGAGCAGACGACCGACGATGACCTGATCATTGACCCAGACGCCCGGCTTCAGGTTGCGGTTCAGGTCGTGCAGTTCGCCGGACCGGGGGGCGCTGAGAGACAGGCGCTCTTCTTGGCTGACCAAGGCATCTCGCTCCGCCAGATGGCGCGCCAGGGCCTGTTCCTGAATCCTTGCCTGCCGGCTGAAGGTTGCGGCTGCGGCCTCTCGCTTGAGCAAGAGCCGTGTTTCTTCGATCCGGAGGGCTGCCTGAGCCAACTTGTGATCAAGCGATCGTGCTTTCAGCCGAAGCAGCACTTGGCCTTCCCGGACAGCCATGCCGTCGGTCAGGTCGATTTCGGCGATTTGGCCGGTCGAGGGAGCAAAGATGATCGTCTGATCGGTCGTGTCCAACAGCGCCGGCAGATGGACCCGCCCATCCCAGGGAACAAGGAACAGGGCCATGAGAGCAAACAGGGCACCGAGGCTGATCAGGCTGGTCGGGGTCAATCGGGCCTGTTTGCGCAAGCTCCACCATTGCTGCAGTTCCCGGGTGACCGGCAGAACGATGAACCACAGGACTTCGACCGCAAACAGGAAAATTCCCAGCACTTTGAAGAACATCGCATAGACCAGCAGCGCGATGCCCAGAAACAAAAAGAAGCGATAGATCCAGGTGCCAAAGGCATAGGCGACCAGGGCTGTGCCGAGGCGTCCCGGCAAGGGTTCCGGCGGGGTTTCGGCGAGGCCCAGAACGGTCCGACGCAGCCACCATTTGGCCCGTTCGAAGGAACGCTGCTGCAGGTTCTCGATCCCCAGGGCGTCGCTGAGCAGGTAATAGCCGTCGAAGCGCATGAAGGGGTTGAGGTTGATCGCCAGCGTCATGATCCAGGTCACCGTGGCGATCAGAAAACAGGCGCTTCTGAGTGCACCATCGGGCAGAAAGCTCCAGAGCAGGGTGGCAAGGATGGCAAGCCAGAGCTCTGCCGCCATGCCGGCGGCACCGATGGCGATTTTGCCTTTCTTGCTCTGCAGCCGCCAGGCGTCCGACGTATCGGTGTAGAGCACCGGCCAAAGCACCAGAAGGGCCACCCCCATGGTGGGGACGCGCAGGCCCTGGCGGACCGCGGCATAGGCATGCCCCAATTCGTGAACCACCTTGGCCAGACCCAGGGCAGCCGCGTAATAAAGCAGCCCGTCCAGCGTGAAGAAGTGCAGAAAAGTGCCGACAAAGGCTTCCCATTGCCGCGTGACCAGAAAGAGCCCGCTGAGGGCTGCGAGGGCCAGAAGGGCCAGCGCCGGCGGACTGACGATTGCGCCGACGATGCCCTGAGTTGCTTCCAGAAAGCGTTGCGGGCGGACCAGCGGCAGGCGCATGAACAGGTAATTGTGCAGGAGCCAGCGATACCAGCTCATGTGGCGGGCTTCGGCGATGGTCCGCAGCGTTTCCACGGTCTGCGGCCCCGTCTCCTGACAGTGGAGCATTTGCCCGCGCAGAAACTGGTCAAGCCAACGGATGGTTTCGATGCTTGGCGCGTCGCCCGTGGCCCTGCCGACGGCGGCTTGAACGGCACTCGCTTCGCCGAGATGCCAATGGTTCAGCAATGCCACAGCGGCCCTGCTGATCTTGTGGTAGCGATTGCGCAAAGGATCATGAATGACCCAGGTGGTCTGGCCGGTCAGATCCCTGGGGCCGGGGGAAAGTTCCAGGTCGGCCCGAAGACGGCTCAGGGGCAGGGGCTCGGCCTGTTCCATGTCTACCAGCCGATCCGTTGGCGGAGGGCGCTGAACGGGCGGCGGAACAGATAGACGGCCAAGGGCACGGTCTTCCCGCTGATCCGTGCGGTCCCCCTTAAGCCCAGGCGCGGCCCGGGGTTTTGCTTAAAACGGGCAATCAGACGATAACTCGGGGCACCGCCCGATCCGGCTTCGGCAGCGAAACTTGTGCTGATGAGTTCGGCATCAATCGGTGAAAGCGGGTCCCGGTCCAGGAACAGGCGGACGGGGGCACCGTTGGGCAATTCGATCGCGTCCGCCACACTCAGGTCCATTCGCAGTTCGGTGTCGAGTGGGTCGGCCACCTGGATCAAGGCCTGGCCCGTGCGGACCGGTTGCCCTTCCAGATCGTTGGCATCCCGGAAGACCGCGATCCCGGCGCGCGGTGACCGGACCGTCAGCCGTCGGAGCGTCTCTTCCAGGAAGCGGACCTCCGCTGCGCGAATCTCAAGGCGGACTTCCAGAAGGGCCACTTCCGCGTTGCGCTCCCGGTTGCCAAAGGCCCCTTGTTGGGCGCTGCGCAACTCGGCGGCCGCCAGTTCCCTTTCTTCGCGCGCCACGTTCAGACGACCCTGCAGGTCGGTTTCGTCGAACTGAAGGATCGGCTCGTTGTCTTTCACTTCGGCATGGGGGGTAACCAGGACATCCGCGATCACACCGTCCACCGGGGCGGTCACCAGATTGCCGTCACGCGGGATCACTTCCGCCGGTGCCAGGACAGACAAAGGTACGGGGATCGCCATGGCAGCGAGGCAAAGTCCCAGAAGCGTGCCCATGATCAGTCGCCTGCGGCTCCGGCCTTTGATCTTCGAGTGCTTCGGTCGGCTGAGGAGGGCTCCCCAGGCGTGGCCCATGGTGCCGGCCGCCTGTTCCAACAGCCGCAAATCGGCGTCCGTCCAGGGGCTTTCCCGATAGAGCCATAGCCCGCCTAGCGGGCCAAAGCCGGGTGCGCTGATGGGCAGCCAGAGCGCCGTTTCAGGCAGCCAATCCGACCAGCTGGCAGTCTCTGATTCCTTCAGATCCCTTGCGGTCACCAGCAAGGAGGACTGCCCTTCCGGGACCTTGAGATCCGCCAGGATGCTTTTGAGCCAACGCAGATAGGGCGAGTCCCGATCAACCAATGGCACGTTGGACGCTGCGGTAATGGTTATGGACTTGCCCTCGCCTTCCACCAGAAGGGCCTGATCGGCTTTGGTGATCAGGCTAAGCCGGTTCGCGGCAAACAGCCGGAAGGCGGTCAGGTCTGGCTGGTTCCGCAGCTCCTCCTGCCAGGCGAGCAGGTTGAGGAGGGTTTCCGTGACCTCTGGTTGGCTGAGCGGTTGGCTTGTCGGTCCATTCACGGGCGGCCAACCGGTTGTGCGGTGCCTCCGGTCCGGGGCGGTTGAAAGCGGGCCGTGCCGCTCATGCCCGGGCGAAGTTGATCGCCTTTCGACAGTCGACCGTAGACCGTCAGGCTTTGGCTGACGGCGTCAATCAGGGCTCCGACCCGGGTGATCGAGCCCTGAACAACCGCACCGGTCTCATCGATGGCAAGCTCGAAGGGCGTGTCTTTTTTCAGCCAGGTTAGCCAGCCCGATGGGATCACTAGCTTCACGTCGGGCGTGCCCTCGGCGATCAGGCTGAGCAGAGGATCGCCCGGCGAGACCGTCTCGTAACGATTGACGGCGCGCTCGACAATGCGTCCATCAAATGGCGCGCGCAGTCGGCAGCGATCCACTGGAAAGCCGGCGGCCTGGTGTTCGCCTGCTGCGCGGTCCAGTCCGGCCTGGGCCAGGGCGACGTCCAGCGCACCGGTGGAATTCAGCCTTTGGAGCTCTTGCTTGTTGGCGAGCGTCGCCTTGGCGGCCGCAAGGTCGGCGGCGGCGACTTTCAGGCGGGCGCGATAGAGCCGACAGTCGAAGTCCACCAAAAGGTCGCCCTTCTTGAAAGACTGACCTTCACGAAGCGGCAATTTGGTGATGCGGGCCGAAATTTCGCTGGATACGCGGGCCTGATCTGCAGGCTCCAGGAGGGCGCGAACTTGCAGTCCATCCGCTGTTTGTGCGGTAACGGACGAGAGGGAAAGGCTGAAACCCGTAGCCAGGCAGACAGACAACAATCCGCGCACCCTCTCGCGAAGGGCCGCCTTCACGAACTGAATCAAGGGGTGCGCGATGGCCATGGTGCTGCTCAGAACGGTGGTTCAGCTCCCTCAATGACATCGGCCAGGGCGACCGGCCGGTCTTCGGGCAAGGGGTGCAGCTCGGCGTTCCAGCTGGAGGCCAGCGGGCCCGAAGGGATAGATGCCTTTTCCGCGGTCGGCAGATCGACGGTCTTTTCCAGCTTGCCCGTGAACGGAGCCGTCAACCAATCCGGCAAAGTGAAGGGAAGCGGCTTTGAAGCGGACTCACGAGCCACCTCTTCAGGGGAGACAGCTTCCCGTGATTCTTCCTGACGCGTTTCCGTCCGAACGGATGTCGATGAAGTCGCGGGCGTCGCCGGGGTGGCGACCAGGGTCGGCTGCCTTTCAGGCTGTTCAAGTGGCTGTGTGACGGGTCCTCCGTCGGCTGCATTCGCTTTGGGTAGATCTTCCAGATTGATTTGTCCCTTGAACCAACCGTCATCGACTTCCTTGATGGCTGCGGTCAGGGTTGCCAGATCGTCGTTCTCGATTTTGTCCGGCATCGGGTTTGCCCCGATGGAGACGTAGATCTGGCTCACGGCATTCCGCATTTCGGTGAAGGCCAGATCGCGGCGCAACTCGGCGAGGAGGGCCTGCAATTCTGCGCTGATGGCGTCCCGCTCAGACGCGCTGCCGGCAGAGACGCTGGCCTTGATCTGTTGGACGATACCCTGTTCGACGCTCAACAACTCGTTGGCATTCCGATATTCGCTCTTAGCCTGGGCCAAACCCGCTACGGCCACGTGAACTTGGTTCATGATCACGAGACTGAGCCCAAGCCGACGGGTCTTCACCACGTCTTCCTGGGCCTTGGCCTGGGCGATCAAGGCCGGTGCCGTGAAGATGTCAAACAGGTTCTTGGTGATCGTGCTGCCCCAGGAGAACCAGGTCTGATTGTAGGCATAGGTATTGGAATCAAAATTGAAGCCACCCTCTAACTCGATTCCGGGCAGGAGCCGGAGGTAGGCCCGGCGCACGTCATTGTGGGAAATCCGAGCCTGATAGCCTTCTTCACGGATTTCTGGACGGTGCAGCAGGGCCAGCCGCTCGAGCTGTTCCACATCCAGGTCCAGGTTGGGTTCTTCGATCCCGATGTTGCTGTCGGCCAGTTCGAAATCCGTCCCGATGGGCAGGGTCAGCTGGGTTGCCAGATTGATCCGGGCCTGGTTCAGTTCCCGGCGCAGAATTTTCAATTGACGGGATACGCTCAGCAGGTCGCGGCGGTATTGCAGAGCCGCCAAGGGGCGTTCAACGCGCGATTCAGCGGCCCGGCGCGCATCCGCCAAGGCCCGGTCCACCCGATCCTGCAACGGGTCGATCCGCTTCAAGAGGCGCTCGGCGGATACGGCGCTCCAATAGGTGGAACGGACGTCGCGCGCGATGGTCTGGATGACCTTGCGCTTGCGCTCCTGAAAGATCATGGCCCGGTCCGCCTGCTGACGCGCCCGAACGTAGCTCAGGCCGAAATCCAGAACATTCCAGGTCATGGTGATGTCAAAGGATTTGAGGTCCCGGTCGGATGAGGACGAACTTTCCAGCGATTCGGTCTGATTCAGAAGCGAACGGCTGTTGGAGCCCAGAAAGTTGTCCCGCCCGGTATATCCCGCTTCGGCCGTCAGCGATGGCAGCAGGCTGAGATTGGCGGTGGTGAGCTGTCGGCTGGCCAAGGCGGTTTCCATAACCTTGAGCCGGTTGTCCATATTGTATTTCAATGCCCGCGCCATGGCCTCGTGCAGGCTGATCGGCCCCGAAACCGGCTCCTGGCCCGAGAACAGCTCGGTCCTGTCGGAAGCATTCTGCGCCGCCTGTTCTTCAAGTGTGATGGGCTCAGGCCCCAGGGCGCAGGCACCCAGAATCAGCAGGCTTGCGCCGAGAAGGCCGGCACGCAGGGCCTGTTTCATAATGGGAGTCTTTTTATTTGCAGTCATGTCAACTTAGATTCCAAATTCGGGTATTGTCTTTATCTCGTCCAAGCAGATGGAAATCAAGAGCACCAAACTGCCCCTAATAGAAGTATGGGCCCGAGTGTGGCTTTTTTGCCGATGATTAGCCCGCAAGGCCTAGGCTTCTTGCGAGTGCTTCGGTCGCAGGTGCCTGAGAGGCGGCTGCGGCAGCCACTTGGTTACGGAAGGTATCCCGGCTGGCTCCCTGTTCCGGACCGGTGGGAAGTTGCTCTTCTTCTGCCGGACCGCCCTCCGGAAGGCCATCGAGTCCTTCCGTGCCTGCCTCGGGGCCGCCGAAGCCACCATCAATGCCTGCGCCCGGACCCGTCTCCAATCCGCCTTGGCCGGGGCCGGTCAAACCGCCCGCAGCATCGCCGCCGCCGATACCTGCACCAGCACCACCCAGAGCGCCGCCCAGAGCGCCACCCGCTGCGCCACCCAGGCCGCCACCGGTCGCTCCGCCGCCACCGAGGCCACCGCCTGAAGTACCGCCCCCGAGGCCGCCACCCCCGAGGCCGCCGATACCGGAAAGGGAGGCCACCACGGAGCCACCCGTGACCGAGCCGATGCCGCCTCCGTTTGCGCCGCCGCCGCCGATTGCGCCGGTCGGGGTTGTCAGGTCAGCCGTCGTTGTCCGGGTGGACGCGCCATAGAAGGCATTGAGTTGATTGTCATTTCCGTTGACGCCGGGCCGCACGACCGAGATCGCATCGACCCCGGCAGTCGGGTCATTGCTGGTGGCCCCGGAGGTCACGACGCCCTCTGCGGCGACGGCACCAAAGGTGGTCGAATCGCCGCCATTGCCGGAACCACCGGTGCCGGGGCCGGTCGTAATGGTTTCGAGCGGGTCATTGCCGAGGCCATCGCCCGGGCCGTCGCCGAAGCCGTCCCCAATTCCGTCACCCAATCCGTCGCCCAATCCGTCTCCGGGGCCATCCTGACCAACCTCGCCGGGCCCGTCGCCGTCGCCCCGGTTGCCGCCGGTTTGTTCGTTGTTCAGGTTGGTGTTTCCACCGCTACTGGCCGCAGGAACCCGGGAGACCGTGATGCCGCTGGTGCCATCCGAGATGTCTGTTGCGGTGACCCCGCCCGCCAGCCAGTTGTCAGCAGCCGCCAGGTTATAGGTCGTGGCCGTGTTCGATGCCTCGCCGTTCTTGTCCATCAAGAGATCGACCGCGGTTTTATCGGCACCGGTCAAGGTGATCGTGAAGCGGGTTGGCGAGGTCACTTCGACATCGGCAGCGCTGGTCAGGGTATAGGTCTCGTTGTTGCCGCCCGTTAAGGTGAGCAGAGAGATATCAATGTCGTTGTTGACCCCGGCTTTGCCCACCAGATTGGACGCCGTGACCTCCAGTTTGCCGTTGGAGCGGTCATAGGTTGCAGAGGTGATGGCCGGTCCCGCATAGCCGCTGACGGTAATCCCGTTCGTGGCATCCGCGATGTTCAGGCTTGATGCCGCTCCGCCAAGCCAGTTGTCGGCGAAGGCGAGGTTATAGTTGGTGCCGCCTGCCGACTGTGCGCCGTCCTTGTTCAGCAGGGAGTTAATGATCAGACGGTCCGCCGTTGACAGGGTCAAGGTTGCCGACGTTGCCGACGTCACATCAACGTTGGCTGTGGTCGTCAACTGCTGGGCGCTGCCGCCGCCGCCTTCGCCGGTGATGGTGAGCAGATTGGCCGTCACATCGTTGCCCGACCCGGCTAGGCTAACGAAATTCTGGCCCGTCACCACGATCTGTCCGGTGGCGAAGTTATAGGTCGTACCGGTGACCGAGGGGGCGGCGAAGTTGGTAACCGTGATGCCGTTGCTGGCGTCGGCGATGTCGTTGGCGGTTGCCGTGCCGGTCAACCAGTTGTCGGCGGCGGCGATGTTGTAATTGGTGCCGCCGGCCGACTGATTGCCGTCGGCGCTCAGCAGGGCCTCCACCGCCAGCAGGTCCGTGCCCGACAGGGTGAAGGAGAACTGGGTGGAGGAGGTGATTTCCACATCCGTCGCCGTGGTGATCGTATGGGTCGATCCGCCTTCTCCGGTGATGGTGAGTGTCGACAGATCAATGTCGTTTGTCGCGCCCGCCGAGGTCACGAAGTTTGTCCCCGTCACGGTCATGACATTGGTGTTGGCATTATAGGCCGCACTGGTAATCGTCGGTGCCGGTGTGTTTGAGACGGTTACCGTCGCCGTCGTATCCGCTGTGTTGCCCACCGTGGTTGCCGTATTGAAGTCATCGGCTGCAGCCATGTTGTAGACGGTTGGGCTGGCACCGGTCGGTCCCCCCTTTGACGAAGTGCCGTCGACGTTGAAGATGCGGTTCAGGCCGAGCCGGTCGGTGGCGCTCAGGGTCAGGGTAAATTCGGTGGCCGAGGTCCGGTTGACGTCGGAGGTGTCGGTCAGGGTGTAGGTCGCGTTGCCTTCGCCGGTGAAGGTGAACAGCGAGGCATCGATGTCAGACGCCCCGCCATTGGCCCTGAAACCCGAACCGGTTACCACCATGGCACCCGTCGTGGCGTTGTAGGTGGCCGAGGTCAGGCGCGGTGCCTGCAGGACCGAGACGGTGGTGGCTTCGTTGATGGATGTGTTGGAGGCCACCCCGCCGTTAGCGGTGCCGCCGCTGTCCGTTACGGTGGTGATGGTGACCACCCGGTTGGCCTCGGTCGGGCTGGCCTGGCTGTTCGAATAGGCCAAACCTTCCACCAAGGTTTTATAGTTGGCTGTGCTATCGGATTTGGTGATGGTCAGGGTCGCCGTGGTGCCGGTCAGGCTGACCGAGTAGCCGAAGCTGTTGGTGGCCGTTGTGCCCGAATTGCCGCTGCTGAGTGCCACGTTGGTGCCGTCCACCCGGATGATTTCGTTGGCACCGGTGCCATCGGTGACGTTGGTAACAGTGATGACCATCGATTCGATCGTCTGGCCGGACTCGATGGTCGAGAAGGTGGCGTCGTTGTTGAACAGCGACTGGGCGGTATCGCCTTCGACAAATGTCGGGGTCGGGTTGCCGACGGTCAGCGTCGGCTGGTCGTTCACGTCGGTGATGTTCACCGTCACATCCGCCGTTCCGGTCCCGGCATTCGATCCCGCATCCGATACCGATATCCGGACGGTTCGAGCCGTGGTGTCCGGCGTGGTCGCATTCGAGTTCGAATAGGTCAGCGCCTGGATCAGGGTCTGGACGCGGGCCGGAGTCGGGTTGGCATCATTCGAGAAGGTGACGATCAGGTTGTTGCCGCCGGTCCCCGTGCCGCTGGCGGCGATGGTGCCGATGGCTGTCCCGGAAACGCTGACCGTGGAGCCGACATTGGTACCGTTGGAGAGCGATACCGCTCCGGCCGTCGAGATGCCCAGCACATCTTCCGCCCCCACGCCGTTGGCGGTCACCGATACCGTCAGGTTGCCCTGGCGGAAGTCGGTGCTGTCGGCATCCGAGAGCGTCGCATTGCCCGAAGCATCCAGGGCAATGGCGGAGCCGCTTTCGATATAGGTCCCGCTGTCGCCGTTCACGTTGCCGATGACCGGCGGGTTGGGCGTGCCGGTGAGCGTGACGGAGGAGGTGGCCGAGGTGCCGCCGTCGCCGTCTGTCAGCACGACGTCATAGACCCGGTCGCCAAGGGTGGCGGGGGCCACGAACTGGATGTTGCGCACCAGGGTCTGGATCAGGCTGGCCGTGGCATTGGCGTTGAAGGTGATCTGCAGCGTGTTGCCGCCCTGGCCATCGTTGGTGGCATGAACAGTGCCGATGTCCGTCCCCGATACGGTGATGGTTTCGCTGGCGGCGATGGCACTGTTGCCACCCGCCGTGACCGTCGTGCCATCGACAGAGAAATTCCCGTTCGCCGTGCCGCTGGAACGCGTAAAGGTCAGCGTGCCGGTGTTGAAATCCGTTGAATCCGGGTCGGTAATCGTCATGTTGGCCGAGGCATCGACGTTTACGGCCGTACCCCCGGTGACGAAGCTGGCGGAATCGCCATTGAGGTTTGCCAGTGTCGGTGCATCGTTAACGGCGGTGACCGTGAAGTTGAAGGTCTGTCCGGTCACGGCGGCAGCAGAGTTCTCCCCGCCGTCGGCAAGCGAGAAGACGAAACTGTCCGAGGTCGTCTCGCCGCCATTGTGAACATAGCGCAGGCGGTTGTTGTCGATGTCGTCCTGGGTGAAAGTGCCACCTACCCCCAGCGCCGCCTCGGCATTGTTGATGGTGCCTGAACTGTCGGCATCGACCCAGAGCGAGCCGTTGGAGGTCGCCGTGGTCACCGTATAGGTCAGGCCCGTGCCCGAGTCGTCCGGGTCGCCCTCGTTCAACTCGGTATTGGTGACGATATCGGTCGCGCCCTCGTTCAGGCTGGAGCCTGTGTTCGTGGCGACGGTCGGTGCGTCGTTGTTCGCGGTAATGTTGACGGTGGCCGAGCCGGTCGTGTTCCCCGGATTGTCCCCGGTACCTTGGGCATTTCCGCTGTTGCCGTCCGAGAAGGTCCAGTCCAACTGCACGCTGGCGGGCGGCGTGTTGGATGAATTGGAATAGGTCAACGACTGGATGACTTCCGTCACCTTGGCGGTGTTGGCGTTGGTGTTGAAGGTCAGCGTCAGGGTACCGCCGGTGTTCGATGTTACGGTCCCGATGGTCTCCCCGCTCAAGACCAGGTTGCCGCTGTGGGTCAGGCCCGTCAGGTTGCCCGTGCCGGTATAGACGTCGTCGGCGCTGGCACCGCCGTTGCGCGCCATGGTGAAGGTGGCCCCGTTGTAGTTGGAGCCCGCCAGTTCCGCATCCGAGGCGGCTGCGTTCGAGCCCGAATCCAGTTGGACCGCCGAGCCGTCCTCGGTAAAGGCGACGGTATCGCCGAAGCCGGTCAGGGTCGGCGCATCATTGACGGCGGCGACCGTGAAGTTGAAGGTCTGGTTCGTTACCGCACTGGCGGAGTTTTCGCCGCCGTCCGCCAGAGAGAAGATAAAGCTGTCCGAAGTCGTCTCGCCGCCATTGTGGACATAGCGCAGCCGGTTGTTGTCGATGTCGTCCTGGGTGAAGGTGTCGTTTACGCCCAATGCCGCCTCGGCATTGTTGATGGTGCCTGAACTGTCGGCATCGACCCAGAGCGAGCCGTTGGAGGTCGCCGTGGTCACCGTGTAGGTGAGGCCAGTGCCCGAGTCGTCCGGGTCGCCCTCATTTAATTCGGTGTTGGTGACGATGTCGGTCGCGCCCTCGTTCAGGCTGGAGCCCGTGTTGGTCGCGACCGTCGGGGCATCGTTCAGCGCTGCGATGGTGAGATTGAAAGTTTGGTTTGTCAGCGAGGCCGAGCCATCGGAGACGGAAAAGACGAAGCTGTCCGTCGTGGTCTCCCCGCCATTGTGCAGATAGCGCAGGCGGCTGTTGTCGATATCGTCCTGGGTGAAGGTCCCGCTGACGCCAAGCGCGCTTTCGGCATTGTTGATGGTGCCGGATCCGTCGGCATCCAGCCAGAGCGAGCCGTTGGAAGCGTTGGTGGTAATCGTATAGGTGATGTTGGCACCGCTTTGTTCCGGGTCGCCCTCGTTCAGTTCGGTGTTGGCGATGATGTCGGCCGCGCCCTCGTTCAGGCTGGAGCCCGTGTTGGTGGCAATGGTCGGCGCATCGTTTTCCGCCGTCACCCCGATGGCTGCCGTCGCTGCCGAAGACGTGCCGCCATCCCCGTCGGCGACCGTGATGGAAACCGTCCGCGACGCCGTCGGCGTGTTTGAGGTGTTCTGATAGGTGATTGCCTGGATCAGGGCATCGACAGCCGTGGGCGTGGCGTTCGCCGTATTAAACGTCACCACCAGGTTGGCACCGTTGGCACCCGTGGACGTGATGGTGCCGATGTTGTTGTTCTCATAGGACACGGTCGTGCCGGAAACACCGATCTGGCCGGCACCTGTGCCGACATTCTGGATGGTCAACTGATCCTCGGCACCGCCGCCGACGGAATAGGTGACCGTCAGGTTGCCGCCGTTCAGGTCCGTGCTGTCGATATCGGCGAAGGTGACGGCGGAATCGATGACGGCTGCCGTCGAGTTGATCGAATTTTCGTTGAAGTTGGCGGCGTTCAGATCGGCCAGTGTCGGCGCATCGTTCTGGGGCGTGATGTTGATCGTGACCGTATCCGCCGTGCCGTCCGTCGTGCCGTCGTTGGGTGTAACGGTCAGGGTCACGGCGGACGTGCTGTCGGCGACCGGCGTGAAGGTGACCTTGGAGGTATCGTTCAGATAGGTGTTCAGGTTGGCGACCGTGCCCGCAAGGGTCATGGAGGCCGAACCGGAATTGGAGATGGTTACCCCGGCTGTGGTGCCGTTGCCGTCGGTGGTGGCGATCGTGCCCGAATTCACCGCGAGGGTCAGGGTCACGTTGTCGCCGTCACCGTCGGACACGTTATAGGCCGAAAGGTCGATGGCGGCATTGGTGACGTCTTCGTTGATCGTGGCATCGCCCGGCGTGCCGCCCAGGGCCGGGGCGGAGTTTGCCGGAGCGGTGGAGACGTTTGCTACGACGAAGTCATCAATCGGGATGAAGTTGATCCCCCCGCCCGTCAGCTCGGTAATCGTAATCGAGGTGATGCCGTTGCTGAAGCTCGACAGATCAACGACCGTGCTATCACTGGCGAAATCACTTTGTTGTGCCAGCAGTCCACTATCAACGGTTTCATTTGCGCTGCTGGTAAACCGGAAGTTCCTTTGGGCGGCGTCATTGTTGGCGATTCTGATCGACGTGGCATTGAAGGTGGCCCCGCCTGAGAAAGACAAGACGACGCTCGACTCCCCATTGTTGTAGCCCATGATCACACGGGGCACGCCGGAGTAAGCATAAGTACCAACTGCCTTGTCTGCCCCGTTGATGTTCAGGGTGTAACCGCCGACCGCGTAAGCCACGTCGTGGGTCGCCAGCGAAGTGCCACCGGAGTCGGTGAAGTTACCACTCGTGTTGAAGGTGATGGTGCCGCTGAAGGCAAGAATGCTCGAAAAATCACGCAGGGCGGCTTCGCTGAAGGCGACATTTGACTCGATCTTGCCGGTGGTGATTTCCAAATCCCAATCACCGCCCATCTGGGCGGCACCGGTGAAGTCGTCAGAGGCGGCCACATCCGCCCCGGTCAATTCGGCCAAGGAATCGACGAAGCTCAATCCTTCCCCGGTCGCAACCTCACAACCATACAAAAGAATGTCGGCACTGTCGGAGAGCGCGGCTCCGATGGTGCCCAGTGCGCCCCGGCTGATCTCCAATGATTCGGCATCGAGAACCATGCTGCCTAACTGGAGGGCACCTTCGCCGCCATGGGAGACGATGTGCAGGCTGGTCACGTCGGTCTGGTCGGCCAGGTGTTCGGCAATCTGGTCGAGCCCGTTCCGGTCCGAATCAAGCACCACGACCTGGGCGTCCGGTGCCGCTCCTGCGATCAGGGTTTCCTTATCGGCAACAGCGGCATCAATGAAGACGAACTCTTTTGTGTTCTTCGCGGCCTTGGCGGCTTCGGCGGCCTTGTTGGCGGCGGCCTGTTCCGCCACTTCCGCGCCTGTTGCCACGCCCGCCGCGTCGAACATGAACCGCTGTTCGAGTGCCAGGGCGAGGGGCGGCAGCTCGGTCGTTTGAAGGCCCTTCGGGCGAGCGCTGTCGGTCATGATGTCTTTCCTTAAATCACGCTGCGGCGGAACCATTGTTTGATCCCTCTGTGCCTGTGCCTGTGCCTTTTGCGCCTGTTCCAGCTGTCACGGCACCTTCTGGGGTCGAGGCAGGGTCCGATTTGGCTGTGATCACGTTGGCGCGGCTTCCCGTGATGTCGCGCCAGAAGCTCATGTCGGTGAATTTTTGGAAGAGATCCGGTGGCAGGATCGTCGGGCGGGATTCAAAAGAGACCTTGCGCCGCACCGTGTGCAGGCCCTTGATCCCGAGTGCGGCGTCATAGTCGTCCGCCGTGTATTCGACGTTTTCGAAATCATGGCCCTCGAACCAGGGCTCCCCGATGAACTGGTACACCAGCCGGAGGACGGCCTCCGGCGCGCGGGCGAGGTATTCGTAATCGATGACCAGCAACCGGTCCCCTTCCTCCCCGTAAAAGGCCTCCTTTAAGGCGGTCCAGCCAAAGCCCACCAGACGGTCATGACGGGCCAGGGTCTCCACCCGGCTGTGCACCGTTGCCTGATCACCATCACCGGCAAACAGTCGGGTGGTCTCGTAAGGGTTCTTGCGGATTACGCGTTCCAGACTGTCCATGATCCAGGGGACGTCCCGCACGCAAGCGATGACCCGGGCTTGCGGAAACAGGTCCTTGACCAGGGGCATCTTCGCGCACCATCCCCGGTTGGTATCGAAGATAACCTGCCCATCTTCGACGTCGGCATAATAGGCTTCGAAAAGGGCACGGAGGATTCTCGGCCGTTGTTCTTCCTCCATCAGCAAGGACAGCTCTGTCCCCGCACTCATCATGTTCAGGTTTGTACTGACCAACCCATAGAGACCTGTGGACATCCCGGCATGAAACTGCGGGTTCTGTCGCAGTAGGGCGCTCAGCAAGGTGGAGCCGGACCTGGGGAGTCCCGATATGAAGTGAAGTGGTTTCATCTATAATGCCAATTATATGCGCGTAGGGCGAAGCTACACTTTTTAAGAATCAAAGACACTTATTTTTTAAGGTAAAAGAGATTGCTGACGGGACACTGACAGCCATGAGAAAAAGATCGAGTTTTAGATTGCAGTTAAAAACAGTGTCTTTGGGCGCGGATTTCTATCGTTCAATGTAAGAGCGGGTCTAAATCAGGAAAAATGACCCGCCGCCCGGGGGATTGTCCGGGCGGCGGGTTCCTCGCGTTTTTCTCCTCCGGCTGTGCGGAGAGAAACGGCAATCTTAGCTTCTAGGCGGATAGACGCCTTGCAGGGCGATGCAGGGCAGCAAGCCCAGTTGAGGCGGGCGCAGGCCTGTTTCCGAAGTGGAGCCGGTGGGTGATCCCCAGGAGTCGGTCGTCATGGCGCTCGGGGACGTGGTCACAACCGCTATGTCTCCGGCCATGCTCGCGGTCGGAGTGTCGGTGTCATTGTAAATCTTCCGACGTGTGCCCGGTGCGCCGCCGGTTTGCCGTGCCGCCGGGTAGGCGTCTTGGGGCGACGTTTCGTCGCCAACTGCGGAGGAGGCCTGAACTTCGCCCGAAAAGCCCAAAGAAACGGAGGCCGTATGGTTGTGGGCCGGCATTTCATTCGTGGTAAAGACGATGTCTTCCTGGCCAAAAATTTGGCCGCGGAACACATTGGTCAGGCCCGGGCCCTGTCCGGCACCCACCATGGCGCGGCCGCGCAGGTCCGGAATGCCGAAGGTGGTTATGCCGTTTCCGCCGAAGGTCGTGCCGACCAGGCTGTAAAGCGCCTGGAAACTGCTGATGGAGACAAGGCCTCCGGACGCGACGCCGAAGTTGCGGGGGCAATAGGTCGCCGCCGTCCAACAGATGGTGGATATGTAGGAATCGGCGGCACAGGTCGCCTTCGCCGACTGCGGGTTGAGGGTCAGGGCACCCAGGGCCAATCCAAGGCCGCCCATGATCTTGATCATCGATTTCATGTTCTCTTCTCCAGCTTAAGCCTTTTTACGGGCTATCCGGCACATCGGGTGTTGCCCGCTGTCCGGGTGGGTAAGGCGGTTACGGGCGCGGCGGGAACAGGCCCTTCGTACGGAAGCAGGGGGTCAGCCCCAGTCTCGGGCCTATGATGCTGAAGGCTTGGCCGGCCCCGGTGGTCGTGGTGGTGAAGCCCGATGGCGTCGTGACCGTGCCGTAAACCGAACTCGGCCGGAGGGCGGCATCCAAAGCCCCTTTCGTGAAGTTTGCAGCCGCCGAGACGGACGAGGTCGCCGGGTAGTTGCCGACGGGTGAGTTCGTCGTTCCCGTTGCAGAATTGGCCTTCAAGGTGCCGTTTATCGTCAGGTTTGTAGCGGGCACGCCGTGCTCGTGAGCTGGCAGATTGGCGAGGGTCAGGGTGCGGGTTTCTGAGCCTCGCTGCTGTCCACGGTTGACCTGGGTGGTGACAGCCGTCCCCACGCCAACGCCGACGGCGGTTCGGCCCCGTAGGTCGGGAATGGCGACATCATTGACGCCGTCTCCGCCGTAGGCCGTGCCGATCAGCGCGGAGAGGGCCCCATACTGGCTGATCGGCAGGATCGTCCCAACAGCCTTCACGTATTCATCGGCCGGGCAGTAATCCGCCGCCATGAAGCAGATGGAGCCCAGGTAGCCTTCTGCGGTGCAACCGGCTTCGGCCTTGCCACTCATGCCCAGTCCCATGCCCAGTCCAAGGGCGAGCCCGGCAACGGTGCCGAGCCAGGGATATGTTTTCCGTTTCATCATTCGTCTCCAATTGTGTCGGTGCCGGTGCCCGTGCACTGCGTGGTCGGTTCGCTTAATGCCTGGAAGGCACTTGACGCCCGAGTGCTGCCGCCCGGCAAACCTATGTTCCGGTTCAGGTTACTGGCGCGGCGGGAAGGTACCGTCCCAGGCGATGCAGGCCCGGACACCCAACTGCGGCCCGATAATCCCGAAGGGTTCTGCGCCGCCCTGCGAAGGGGTCAGGCCGGTCACCGAAGCGGGGGTCGCGGCCGTGGCGGAGAAGGCACTTGTTCCCATCGTGACGTTGGACGTCGTTGAATAGGCGTCGCTTTGTTCGGATTCGGCGTAGACCGCGCCCGTCGGATCAACCGTGTTTGCGGCTCCTCCGACGACTTCAACAGTCGAGGTGACTGTTGCTGCCGACAGATCAATCTGGTGGGTGTGCGCCGGTGTATTGAAGGCGTGCATGATCTCCTGCTCGAAGCCGTACTTGCCGGCGCGCTGGATGAACAGAAGTCCCGGGCCATCACCCTGACCCAACATCTCACGACCCCGGAGGTCAGGGACGGCGAAGGTTGTCGTGCCATTGCCGCCGAAGGAATCCCCGATCAGCGCAAACAGTGTGGTGAACTGGGCGATCGCATTAATGCCGCCATTCAGCTCAAAGTAGCCTTCCGGGCAATAGGTGTTGGCGGTCAGGCAGATGCTGGCGATATAGGGGTCCGGTTGACAGGCCTCCGCCTTGTTGGGCGCGGCAACCAGGCCGACCGCCAAAGCGGCAACGCCGAGCGCCCCAAGCCCGGCAGAAAGGTGGGGGGATTTCATGATCAGCTCTCCTCGAGATAAACCAGTAAGAGTTGGTTGTGAAATTGCCCATCAACTTAAGCGTAGCATGCTGTTCATTACCTTTTTAACGCGTAAATTGTCAGGCAACTCGAGAATTAGGGACACAATCAGGTTGCATACGTCAACCTCTAACCCTTATGAAACGAATAACTTTTGTATAATTATATAAAGAGAAGCAGATTCGTTTTTCATCAGGACCCATCAGGGACCGAAATCGGCGGCTGGCATGGGAACGGCGAAAAATCCCTCGCTGCGATCAGGTCTTTCTTGGGGAAATGCGTCATCTCCCTTGCGCAAAATGGCTGTTCAAGCTAACCAGGGCAGATGGAACGACTGGCGACCACTCCGGGGCAGACCCTATTGGCGAAGGACCTGATCGTCTGCGCCTCACTGCTCGCGCGTGCCGCGCTGCTCGTGAATGCGGCGCTTGGCCGAATTACCAGCCCGGTGGTCGTACGCTCGCTACCCTGCTGAGCGTCGCCCTGCCGGGTTAAAGCCAAGGTCTATCGTTCCTGATTTCCGGAGTTTTGAAATATGTCTGTCGCCGTAGCCCCTGTTCCCCGCTTTGAGGGTGCCCAGAGTCCCGCATCCGTCTTGGCCCGTGCCGCTCAGCCGGTTGCCTGTTTTTCCGTGGTCTGCGCAGCCGACGACCCGGGCCTCTTGCCGCGCATCCTGGAACCCTTCGCCAAGTTGAGTTTGGTACCGCTGGCGATCCATGCAACACGCTGGTCGGACACCGAACTGCATGTTGACCTGCAGTTTGCCGGCCTGGACGCGGTTCGCATCAGCCACTTGGCCGAGGTGATCCGCGCCATGTTCGGGGTCGAGGCGGTTTTGACCAGCGAGAAACATCTCGCCTAGGAGCCACGAGAAACATCTCGCCTGCCGGAACCTACTTGAAGACGACTGTACGGGTCTCGTTGATCAGGATCCGGTGTTCCAGGTGGTATCGGACGGCGCGGGCCAGGACACGGTTTTCGATGTCGCGACCAACGGCGACCAGCTTGTCCGCCGACATGGCATGGTCCACGCGTTCCGTTTCCTGTTCAATGATCGGGCCCTCGTCCAGGTCGGGTGTGACGTAGTGCGCCGTGGCACCAATGATCTTAACGCCGCGCTTGTGCGCCTGATGGTAGGGCCTTGCCCCCTTGAAGCTCGGCAGGAAGGAATGGTGAATGTTGATGCAGCGCCCGAACAGGCTGCGGGAGAAATCATCCGAGAGGATCTGCATGTAGCGCGCCAGGATGACCAGATCGACCCGTTCCGAGCGGATCAACTCGCCGATGCGGGCCTCCTGCTGGGACTTGGTCTCTTTGGTTACCGGCAGGTAATGGAACGGGATCGCCTGGTCGTCGGCCAGCTTCCAGGCGTCTTCATGGTTGGAGACGATGGCCGCGATCTCCATCGGCAGGGTGCCGGTGCGCCGCCGATACAATAGGTCCGCCAGGCAATGGTCGAACTTGGAGACCATGATCATGACCCGCATGGGCTTGCTGGTATCAAACAGTCGCCAGTGCATTCGATAGCGGGTAAAGGCGGGTTCAAAGGCCTCGACCAATTCTGCCTTGCCTAGGCCCTTTGGTGCCTCGAAGGCGATCCGCATGAAAAACTGTTGCGTTTCCGGATCACCATATTGGGCGCTCTCCAGAATATTGCAGCGATTGCGCGCGATAATATCGGAGACGGCGGCGACGATTCCGATCTCGTCATGACAGGACAGGGTCAGCACAAAGGTGTGCGGGCCTGTTGCGGCGGGCTCCTGGCTAGACGCCTTGGGTTCCGTTTGCGGCACTTTTTCGTTCATGGGCAATCGTCTAACCGCCGCCAGCCGGGTTGGCAAGAGGGCCCTTGATTTGGGCGCAAACGACCCGACCTGTTTTGGAACGACGTCAATAGCAACCCGCAGAGCCCTCCGAGGGCCGGGCCAGAGGACATGAAGCATGAAATATCTTCACACCATGATCCGAGTTTCGGATGTGGACGCATCCCTTGATTTCTTTTGCAATAAATTGGGCCTGATCCAGAAGCGGAGGAAGGATTCCGAAAAGGGGCGGTTCAGCCTGATTTTTCTGGCAGCTCCCGACAGCCCCGAGGCGGAAATCGAACTGACCTACAACTGGGATCCGGAAGACTATACCGGCGGTCGGAATTTCGGGCATCTGGCCTTCCTCGTCGATGATATCTACGAGACCTGCCAGCGCCTTTCCGATGGCGGGGTGACCATCAACCGCCCCCCTCGGGATGGCCATATGGCCTTTGTCCGCTCGCCCGACGGCATCTCGATCGAACTGCTGCAGAAAGGCGACGCCCTGCCCGAGGCCGAACCCTGGGCCTCGGCACCGAATATCGGCGAATGGTAGGATTGGCTCCGCGAAAGCGGACCCCGCGCGAATGACCCCTTGCAAGGTCGGGTTTCTCTCTGGATTCAAGGCCTTGTTCCCTATAGACTAATGCGAAGATGAGGTTGTGCAGTCCTGGAAGCTGATCGTTTGGGTTCGGGATTGGACAATTTCCGAGCGGCGGGGCTATGGGGGTCCGGCCAAAATCCTGGGGCGAAGGTGGCTGTTTTCCGGGGCCTTACCCTGGGGTCGCGCTTCTTCGAGGTAGACCGCGTATGGCAGCTTCCGCACGCATCGGTGTCGGTGCCCGGCTTTTGGTTGGCCTGACCGTGCTTGCCCTGTTCACGGTCATTGTGGCCATCGTGGCTGTCCGATCCTTCGAAGGCTTTGGCGACAGTGCCAGCCGCATCGCGGGTGAACAACTGGACATCGTGATTGCTGCGAGCGAACTGGCTCGTCAGAGTGAAAGTGCCGCTGCGCTTGGGCCTGCTCTCGCCCTGCCGGAAACCCAAGGTCAACTGGAAGCCCTGACCGATCAGGTGCGCGATCAGGTGGTTTTGCTGAATGATGCGCTCGCCGGTCTTGACGGGCGGGGCTTGGACCCGGACCGCCTGCAACGCCTGAAATGGCTGGCGGATGATCTGGCCGGTAGTCTGCTGGCTCTGGGAGAAGCCGTCGATCGGCGATTGTTCCTCCGGCTGAGCGAACGTCAGATCAGGAGCAGCGTCCTGGATCTGGCCTCAGCGGTTCGGGGTGGGGCCAGCCTCGTGGCCCGAGAGCGGGTCTTTGCTGCCATCAACCTGATCGAGCGGGTGTTCCTGGTAACCCGGACGGGGGACCTGAGAACGGTGGAAGAGGCCCTGACCGGGCTATCGGGCGATGCACCGCGGACAGGCGTCGAGGATCTGTTCCAAAGTCAGGTCGATGAGCTGGCCATCCAGGCCGTCCGCGTGCGCCGCGATGTCCTGACCAATCGTTCCCAACTCGCCGCCCTGCTGAACGCGAACGAGATTGCGGCCGGTCGCATGGTCTCCGAGGTGGCAACCCTTGTCTCCCAATTACGCGAAACCGCACTCAGTCAGACTCAGGTGCTGAACGAGGATATGTCCAGGCGCTCCGGTCTGATCCTCATGGTGACGGGCCTCTGTATCTTTGGTGCCATTACATTGGTTGTCTATGTTCAGGGCTCTGTCGTCGAGCGCATTCGAAATCTGCGCGAGGCCATGGTCGGCCGGATGGAGGGGGGAGACGCCCCGATCCCCACAGACTCCAACGATGAAATCGGCGACATGGCCCGCGTACTGGACTTCTACGTCCGGTCGCTCCAGGACCGGGAAAATGACCTGAAAGCCAGCGAGCGCAAGTTCCGAGATCTCGCCCAGACCGTGCCGGGCATGATCTTCCAATGGCGGGAGAGCGACAGCCACGGCAGAGGATACGCCTATGTCAGTCCGCGCGCAGAAGAGCTGTTCGGGGTTGCGCCGGAAGTCCTGATGGCCGATTGGCGGGCCTTCCCCGTGCATGCCGGGGATGCGGAGCGCTTTCTCGAGGCCCGCACCAAGGCCGTGGAAGAGAGTTTTGGCTGGACCTTCGAAGGCCGCTTCATTCGGCCCAACGGCGAGGTCGGCTGGTGGCAGGAAATCGTCAAGCCGGTGCGGCTTTTGGAACATGAAACCCTATACGCCGGGGTGGCGCTCGATGTCACGCAGCGCCGGCAGGCTGAAGAGGGCCTTAGGATGGCCCTTAAGGTCTTCGAGACGGCCTCGGAAGGGATCATCGTCAGCGACCAAGACAACCGCATCAAGGCCGTGAACCCCGCTTTCACCCGGATCACCGGCTATACCGAAGACGACGTTCGGGGGCGCGACCCGAGCTTCCTTTCCTCGGGGCGGCACGACGATGCCTTTTATAAAGAACTTTGGATCGATCTTTCCAACCGCGGCCATTGGGAAGGGGAGATCTGGAACCGACGGAAGAACGGCGAAGTCTATCCGGAATGGCTTTCGGTTTCCGCGATCCGAGATTCGGATGGACAGATCGCGGAATACGTCGGCGTGTTCAGCGACATCACCAAGCGAAAGCGCGACGAAGAACAGATCCGCTTCCAGGCGAACTATGATGCGCTCACCCGCATGCCGAACCGGGTCCTGTTCCAGGATCGACTGGAAGGCGCGATCAGCCGGGCAGGGCGGGAGCAAGAGACCTTCGCGCTGATGTTCATCGATCTCGACCGGTTCAAGATCGTCAACGACACCCTGGGCCACGCGGCGGGGGACGTCTTGTTGGAACGTTCCGCCAAGCGGCTGACGAACTGTGTGCGCCAGATGGATACGGTTGCCCGCTTCGGCGGCGACGAATTCACCATCATCCTGCAGGACATGGCGCGCGGTCGGGACGCGGCGATCGTTGCCGGCAATATCATCCAATCGATTTCGGAAGCCTTTGCGCTGGACGATGGTCAGCAGGCCTTTATCGGAGCCTCGATCGGCATTGCGGTCTACCCCGGCGATGGGGAAACCTCGGAGGCTTTGATCCGAAACGCCGATATGGCCATGTATCGGGCGAAGGAGGCGGGACGGAACCAGTATCGCTTCTTTACGCCGGAAATGGACGCCGAGGCCCTGAAGCGGATGTCCTTGGAAAACGACCTGCGGCGTGCGGTCGAGCAGGGGCAGTTCTTTGTCGTCTACCAACCCATCATTGAGCTCAGTACCGGTAACCTGGCAGGTGCCGAAGCCCTGGTGCGTTGGAACCACCCGGAAGAAGACGAGGTCGGCCCCGACCGGTTCATCCCCGTTGCCGAAGATTCAGGGCTGATCGCTGTTTTGGGCGAGTGGGTCTTCCAGTCGGTCTGCCACCAGTTGAAGACCTGGCGGACGGAAGGCCTGCCGGTCCCGAGGATTTCCGTCAACCTGTCCAGCCGACAACTGAAAAAGGGCCTGCCGCTGGAGCGCATCACCGAGGTCTTGAAGGAAAGTGGGCTTTTGCCGAAAGACCTGGCCTTCGAGATCACCGAGAGCGGTATCATTTCGGACGAAGGGGACGCCGTGGGCTGGCTCGAGGCGGTGCGGGATTTCGGGATCGGACTGTCCATCGACGACTTCGGTACCGGCTATTCATCGCTCAGTTACCTGACCCGGTTGCCTGTCGATACGGTCAAGATCGACCGCCACTTTGTGCAACGCATGTGCGACGAGGCAGACGACGCCCAATTGGTCGAGGCGATCATCAAACTCGCCCATTCGCTGGGCTTCAAGGTGGTCGCGGAAGGTGTCGAGACCGAACAGCAACTGGCCTTCCTGCGCCATCACAACTGCGATTTTCTGCAAGGCTTCCACTATTCGAAACCGCTGGAAGCCGGGCCTTTCGAGGACTACGTCCGGCGTCTGACCGAGAAGAAGCCCGGCCGCATTACGCTCACCTCCCGGTCCGAGGGGGAGCAGCGGGTAAACTGATCCCTCACGGTCCAGAGGTGGTTCCGGGTCAGCGCTTGTAGGCGAGATTGGGGGCCAACCAGCGTTCGGCCTCGTCGATGCTCATGCCTTTGCGCGCGGCGTAATCTTCCACCTGGTCGCGTTCGATCTTACCTAGGCCGAAGTAGGCGCTGTCGGGGTGGCCGATGTACCAGCCGGAAACGGCTGCCGCAGGGCTCATGGCAAAGCTTTCGGTCAAGCTGACCCCGATCTGTTGTTCGACGTCCAACAGCTCGAACAGGGTGCGCTTTTCCGTATGGTCCGGGCAGGCCGGGTAGCCTGGTGCCGGGCGGATTCCGCAATAGCGTTCTTTGATCAAATCGTCGTTGGAAAAGGCTTCATCCGCCGCATAGCCCCAATAGTCTTTCCGAACGCTTTCATGCAGACGCTCTGCAAAGGCTTCGGCCAGACGGTCTGCGAGTGCCTTCAGCATGATCGAGGAATAGTCGTCCTGGGCGTCTTCGAAAGCTTTGGCCCGTTCCTCGACCCCGTGCCCCGCTGTCACGCAGAAGGCACCGAACCAGTCGGTAAGGCCCGAACTTTCAGGGGCCACGTAGTCCGACAGGCACTGGTTGGCCTTGCCGGACGACTTTTCCATCTGTTGGCGCAGACCGTGGACGGTCGCCAGCACCTTGCCGTCTTCCATCAACCGAATGTCGTCTCCGACCGATTGGGCGGGCCAAAGGCCAAAGACGGCTTTCGGGGTGATCCACTTCTCGCCGACGATCCGCTGCAGCATGGCCCGGGCATCGTCGTACAGATTGCGCGCGGCTTCGCCCACCACCGGGTCGTCCAGGATGTCGGGGAAGCGCCCGGCCAGGTCCCAGGTGTTGAAGAAGGGTTTCCAGTCGATGCGATCAACCAGTTCGGCCAGGTCGTAGTCCTCCAATACGTGAAGGCCCGGCTGATTGGGCACGACCGGCTTGTAGTCCGACCAGTCGATCTTGACCGCATTGGCACGGGCATCCGCGATGCTGACGGCGTTGCGCTTGGTCTGCTGGGCCGCGTGTTTTTCTCGGATCGTGTCGTATTTCTCGCGCACCGAGGCCTTGTAGGTCTCGGACTGGCTTTCGGACAGCAACTGCGAGACCACGCCGACGGCGCGGGACGCATCCGTGACATGGACCACCGTGCGGTCCTGGGCCTCTTCGGCGATCTTCACGGCCGTGTGGACTTCGGACGTCGTAGCCCCACCGACCAGCAGCGGCTGGTTCATCCCGAGCCGTTTCATCTCGCCGCCGATGAAGCACATTTCGTCCAGGCTCGGCGTGATCAGGCCGGACAGGCCGATGACGTCGGCGTTTTCGTTCGCGGCGGCTTCCAGGATCTTATTCGCGGGCACCATGACGCCGAGATCGACGATCTCGTAGTTGTTACATTGCAGCACAACGCCGACGATGTTTTTGCCGATGTCGTGAACATCGCCCTTCACGGTGGCCATGATGACCTTGCCCTTGGATTGGGCGACCGCGCCGGTCCGGGCCTTTTCCTCTTCAATATAAGGAATCAGATAGGCCACGGCCTTTTTCATCACGCGGGCAGATTTGACAACCTGGGGCAGGAACATCTTGCCCGCGCCGAACAGGTCGCCGACCACGTTCATGCCATCCATCAGCGGACCTTCAATCACGTCAAGGGGTACGGAGGCCGCCTGGCGGGCTTCTTCGACGTCTTCGTCGGTATATTCTGTGATGCCGTTGACCAGGGCGTGGGTCAGGCGTTCGTTCACGGGCTTTTCGCGCCAGCTGAGGTCTTGAACCTTGCCCTTCGTGGAACCGTCACCTTTGTATTTATCGGCGACTTCCAGCAGCCGGTCGGTGGCATCATCCCGGCGGTTCAGGATGACATCTTCGACGCGCTCGCGGAGTTCTTCCGGAATGTCCTCATAGACGGCCAACTGGCCTGCGTTGACGATGGCCATATCCAGGCCTGCCGGGATCGCGTGGTAGAGGAAGACTGAGTGCATGGCCTCGCGCACCGGGTTGTTGCCCCGGAACGAAAACGAGACATTCGACAGCCCACCCGAAATATGGGCATGCGGCAGCTTCGCCTTGATTTCGCGGCAGGCGTCAAAGAAAGCCACACAGTAGTTGTTGTGTTCCTCGATGCCCGTCGCCACGGCGAAGATGTTCGGATCGAAAATGATGTCTTCGGGGGGGAAGCCGATACCGACCAGCAGATCATAGGACCGCTTGGCGATGGCGAATTTTCCCTCTGCCGTCTCGGCCTGTCCCGTCTCGTCGAAACCCATGATGACCACGGCGGCACCATATCGTTTCACCAACATGGCCTGGTGCAGGAAAGATTCCTCGCCCTCTTTCAGAGAGATGGAGTTCACGATCGCCTTTCCCTGGACGCATTTCAGCCCGGCCTCGATCACCGACCACTTGGAACTGTCGATCATGACCGGTACGCGGGCGATGTCGGGTTCGGCGGCGATCAGATTCAGGAAATCGACCATGGCGCGTTCGGAATCCAACATGGCTTCGTCCATGTTGATGTCGATCACCTGGGCTCCGTTTTCGACCTGACTGCGGGCGACGTCGAGCGCGGCCTCGAAATCACCCTCCATGATCAGGCGTTTAAACCGGGCCGAGCCGGTGACGTTGGTGCGTTCGCCGATGTTGATAAAGGTCGCTGTTCCGGTCATGCCACGGATCCTTCTTCAACGGCGCCGATAAAGGGTTCGAGCCCGGAGAGGCGCAGCGCCGGTTGGATCACCGGAATGGTGCGCGGGCTGGAGACAGAGACGGCTTCCCGGATGGCGCTGATGTGCTCCGGCGTCGTGCCGCAGCAGCCGCCGACCACGTTCAGCAGGCCGGAGCGGGCCCATTCCCCGATTTCGTCCGCCATCATTTCCGGTGTCTCGTCATAGCCGCCGAAAGCATTCGGCAGACCGGCATTGGGGTAGGCGCTGATGCGCGTATCCGCCACCCGGGAAAGCTCGGCGACATAAGCCCGGAGTTGGTCGGCACCGAGCGCGCAGTTCAGGCCAACCGAAAAGGGCTTGGCATGTTTCAGCGAATACCAGAAGGCTTCTGCGGTCTGCCCGGACAGCGTACGGCCGGAAAGGTCCGTAATGGTGCCCGAGATCATGACCGGCACCGGTCCATCGGTTTCCGATACAACCTCGTCGATGGCGTAAAGGGCAGCCTTTGCGTTCAGGGTATCGAAGACCGTCTCGACCAGAAGGACGTCAGCCCCCCCTGCCAGCAGGCCTCTCGCGGCTTCGGCATAGGCTGCAGCCAACTCGTCGAAAGAGATGTTGCGGAAACCGGGATTGTTCACGTCCGGGCTGATCGAGGCCGTTCGGTTGGTCGGGCCGATCGCGCCGGTTACGAACTTCGGCTTTTCCGGATTGGCGGCGGTCAGTTCGTCGGCCACCTCGCGGGCCAGGCGTGCCCCCACTTCGTTCAATTCGAAGGCAAGGTCTTCCATGCCGTAGTCGGCCTGGGCGACCGTGGTCGACGAGAAAGTATTGGTGCCAGCGAAATCCGCCCCGGCTTCGAAGTACAGCTTGTGGATATCGCGGATGATCTCGGGCTGCGTCAGGCTGAGCAGGTCGTTGTTGCCCTTCAGGTCCTGGCCCCAATCCTTGAAGCGCTCCCCACGGTAGCCGTCCTCGTCCAACTTGTGGCGCTGGATCATGGTGCCCATGGCACCGTCCAGGATCAGGATACGCCTTTCGGCTTCTTGATAAAGGCGGCTAATCCGGTCTTCCCGGCTCTTCAGCGGGCTTGCGGCCATGGGGCGCTCCTACAGGATGGAATTCGATATAACGATATCTTTATATGGTTATATCGAAAGAGGTCAACCTCCAACCGATCGACGATGGAGCATATGACGAAAAAACCCGCCTGAAGTCCATCAGGCGGGCCATCCTCTTTTCGGAAGATGAGGGCTTATCCTCCGGCGCGAACCACAATGCAGTCCGAGTTGCGCTGTTTCAGGACCCGGCAATAGGTGCGTGCCTCGCTGGCCTTAGTAAAGGCACCGGCCTGGACCCTGTGATAGGTGCCCCGACCCGGCAGATCGACCCGTTGTATCCTCGGGCTCAGATCGTTCAGAACGTCGCCATGCCGGGCGGCCATCTGTCCCCAAAAGGCTTCGGCCTGCTGTACGGTGCGGCTGGCGGCCAGTTGGATCATCCAGGGTGTGGTGGCGCTGGGTTTCGCCATCTGTTTGGGGGCCGGAGTCGCACCCGGTGAAGGTCTTGCGGTTGCCTTTGCGGATTCCGGCATCAGGGCGATCGCACGGGCGGGTTGAACGATTGTCGTTCCGGCGGGGACAGCCGCCGGTTGAAGCCGGGAAGGCTGTTGTGCCGGCGCCGCCGAAGGCGCAGGCCGTGCCACTTCGGGAAGGGCCTCGAGGGAGGCGGTCTGAACGGCGTCTGCCGGTTCCGCCTCGGGTTCGGTTGAACCCGGTTTCTGCCGTTTGGCGACTTCGGTTTCGTTGATGATCTGCGCGATACCCGGAGCCACGGCGGCTGTGGCCATGCCGGCGACCTTACCCCATTCCGCATCCAGGCTGCCGGCCTTGATCTGGTTGTTCTGGTTGGTCGTCCCGGCGGTCACACCGCCCCGACCGATCACGTTCCAAACGATTCCGATCCGCTGGGCACCAGCTTTCGGTGCGGTCATGGAGACGTCTGCGGTCAGCAGAAAGTCCGCAGCAGCAGAATCCTCGACCACCTGAATTCCAACACCCCGAAGGGCGCGCCGCATGGCTTCCGGAAGGGCCGTCCCGCCGTTGCCGGGTGCACCGTTGACCGTGCCCACCGCGACACGGACGGGATCCGCCTGGCGCTCGGGCTCGGGGGCTTCGGCAACGACGACAGGGTTGTCCTGCATCATTTCGTTGACGCCATCGACGCCGCCAGCAACCACCTGCACCAGGGCGCTGGCCTTTCGGTCCATCCAGGCGGCCTCATCGACCAGTGCCTGGTGGCGATAGAGGCCGGCTGCGGCACCATCGGTATCTGAAAGCGACCAGACCACATCGAGCTCAAGCAGCCCATCGGTCCGGCTGCGTTCCTGGACAAGACCCACCAGCGAGAAGTTGATCCCGTTGGGCTGTTCGGCCACGCTGGCCGGCACATCGGTATCCGACAGGGCTGCCGCCATGGCATCTGCCAGCTTCAGGCCGAAATCGGGGTCCACGCCCTGGACCGGCAGAACGGTCACCGCCTGGCCGGAACGAAGTTTCAGCAACTCATTGTCGCCCGAAATGCTGCGGAACGGTTGTGGCGTGGCGTTGCAGGCGGCGAGGCCAACGCAGAGTGCCGCAAACACAATCGACTTCGTCAGCGCTTTGATGTGCATAAACCTGTCCTGCCCTGGCCAGCTGCCCGAGAGTGGGCTTGTCAATAATGGTTAATGGTGCCTAATCGCATCCGATTCGGTCAACAGAAGCCTTGTTGGCGCGGTAAAAAGCCTTGGGGTAGGCTATGGCTCTTGGCTTTGCCCATCAGATTCGCCCGGAGTTGAAGCGTCCATTCATGCTGTCCCTGCCTCCAAAACCCACGGTCGCGGCCTTTCTCGGCAGTCAGGCCTTCGGTGATTTCATCATGCAGAATCTGGCCATGGCCGCAGCCTGCCGGGATCTGGATGCGGGACGTCGGATTGCGATGTTTCACAACGACCGCCCGTACAAGCACCTGATCGCCGCGCTCAATCCGGCGCTCACCGACCGAATCAGTCTGGACGTGGCGGCTGGCCAGAGTGTCCCGCTGGATTGGTTGAATGGTGATCAGGCCCCCGATGTCATGCTGCCGCCCTCCCGTCTCGACCTGGATCGGGTGCGCCCCCCTGTGCCCCGGCTTCAGGTGCCGGAAGCGCTCTCAGGCCCTTTGGCCGAGACCCTGGTGCATTTGGGGCTGGATCCGGACCGCTGGTTCGTTTGCCTGCATCTGCGGGAGAAAAAATATCACTACCGCTACGGCGTGGATGAAAGACGGTCAGTCGAGAAAGACGCCTACCTGTCTGCCCTGGACTATCTGATTCGGGGTGCCGGGGGGCAGGTGGTGCGGATCGGCGATCCGTCGATGTCTCCGATGTCGAACCGCCATGTTTCGATCGATCTGGCCACTGTACCGGACAGCATTGCGCTGCAAGCCTTCGCAGTGAGCCGGGCTAGATTTTTTCTCGGCGTCGATTCAGGCCCGACGCAACTGGCCTCCGCCCTAGGGGTGCCGACGCTCAGCACCAATGCCATCGGTGTCGGCTGTTGGCGACCTCAGGATCGGGTGCTTTTCCAGAATTTCATTCATATCGAATCGGAAAAAAGACTGAGCCTGGACGATCTGTTCAGCCTGATGGACGGTCAATTACAGGTGATCTATCCCATTGCCGATGTGCGGACCGAGCAACGGGGAGCCGATGATATCCTGAACGCCGTAAGGGCCATGTTGGATCTTACCGAGGGGCTTCGCGGTTGGCGGGAAGACTGGCCGGTCGAGCCCGACCCGGGGCCGGGTGCCTTTGGCTTTCCGGGTAAGATGGGACTGCTGAAGTCCGTGCAGCCTTTTGGCGTCCTTTGATCAGCCAGCCGTAACCTCGAACGCCCGGTGTTCCGGCACCGGTGCAAAGCTTCCGCAGAGCGAGAGCTTTGAAACGATCTCGTCTTTATCTTGATGGTCCTGAACAAGAAGGTCGCCCTCGAACCAGGGGCTGCCGGCGGCCTCGTCCGTGATCGCGACGGGCAGGCCGAACGAACCAGCCAAGGCCCGGTTCAGCCGGTCGCCCGTGATCAACCCGGAGGCGGCGCAGAGAACCCCGCAGCGCTCGACCGGTGTCATGGTGAGGTCGGCATCGGAGAGGATCGGGCCACCGTTCCCCGGCTGCCAACCGCTCAAGGCCGGTCGGCGCGGCTGGGGTTCCGCCATGGCCAGGTCCAGCAGTTTGTGATGGAGGATCAGATTGGTCGCACCGAGGTCCAGTTCCTTCCAGTCTTCATTCTTGCAAGACGCCGGTGCATCCCAGCCCACGTCGAACCAGTCGAGCAGGCCAAGCGCCGGGGCATCGGCTGCCACTTCCCAATATGTTCGGATGCCGCGTGAACGCTTCAGAGCCTCTTCTCTCAAGCGATTGCCGGTTCGGAAGGCGACCGTCATCTTGGTCACCTTATAGCTTTCGGCAAACAGGACCGTTGCCGTGAGGCGGCGCAGAAAGTCGGCATCGTCGTCAGACTCGATCAGCGAAACAACCGGATCCAGCCGCGCCTTATCCTTCTCCAGTTGGTCAAGTCCGGCCTGAAGTTTCCGCATATAGGGCCAGTCATCGGCAATATCGCTCATGGTGGTTCCTTACTGGATCGCGGTGGGCGCAGGTCGTTGGCAGGTTCCATGGCGCTGGGACGGAAAGGGAAAGGCGAGCGCCGCATGGCGCGAATTGACGGCCATGAAGGCCGAGTCGGAGCCCGGCGCGAACTGGCCGAAGATCGTATAGAGGCTGATGGCCCCCCCGCCCGCCCGTTCCATGATGTTCAGGCCCTGACGATTGAAAAAGATGAAAACATCGGTCTCGGTGCCGTCCAGCTTCAAGGTCGCCGAACTGGTCGGCGCATTGATTCGATCAAAGGTCAGGGTAATCCGGGGGGCCGGAAGCTCCCGCGAGGAAGGGGCGTTTTCGCCGACCCAGTCCGTCTGCGTGCCAATGGTGAAGGTGCACTCCAGCGTGGTCGAGTTCAGAAGCAACTGCCGGGCGGCTGCGTTTTCTTCTTCTGATTGCGCGAAGGCGGTAGTCGAGAAGAGAACCGCCATCGACAGGCTAAGAAACAGGGCAAGCAGAAAGGGCCCGGCGGCACTTCCGCCCCCGGTTGGTCTGCACCGACCCCTGCGCTGGTCGCGGTTCACCTGGCCTGCCTCAACTTCCGCCCTTGAACATCGCTGTCATTGATTTGGCGTTCCTGTGAATTGGGCGGGGAGACTGATGGAATGTCAATGGCTTGATGCGCACCAACCGCCCTTTGCCTTGTTCCCGGATTTCCCGATCAGCTAGGCTGGTGTTCGATCTGCCTGAAAGGGGGCGACCTCAGCCCCTTGGCAAAAACACAAACCGGGATTGTCATGATAACCTTGCCCCGTCAGCCGACCGTCGCCGGTTTTTTCGGTAGCCAGGCGCTCGGCAACTTTATCATGCAGAACCTGGCTTTCGCTGCGGCCTGCCGGGATTTGGGCGCGGGGCGGCGCGTTGCACTTTTTCACAATGACCGCCCCTACAAGCATTTGATCGTCGCCCTCAACCCGGCGCTTACCGAACGCATCAGTCTTGACCCGAAGCAGAAAGAGACGCTCCCGATGGAGTGGTTGAATTCGGACCAGGCACCGGACCTCTTCCTCACGCCCGCGCGGCTGGAAATCGACCGGGTGTCTCTGCCGCTGCCCAGGCTGCGCTTTCCCGATCACATGACCGCCCCCTTGTCCGAAGCCCTCAAAAGCCTTGGGGTCGAGCCAGATCGCTGGTTTGTCTGTCTGCACCTTCGGGAACTTGGATATCGATATCGCTATGGCGTTGATGATCGACGATCGGTTGACAAGTCGGCCTATCTGTTGGCCCTCGATCATGTGGTGCGGGAGGCGGGCGGCCAGGTGGTGAGGATCGGCGATCCCTCCATGGAGCCCATGGCCAAACGGTTTGTGGACGTTGACCTTGCCGCCGTCCGCGACAGCTTCGCCTTGCAGGCCTTCGCCGTCAGCCGGGCGCGCTTTTTCCTGGGTGTGGACTCAGGCCCAACCCAGTTGGCCTCCGGCTTCGGCGTGCCCACCCTCAGCACGAATGCCCATGGCGTTGGCTGCTGGCGGTCGCATGATCGTGTCCTGTTCAAGCGCTTCTTCCGCGCAGCGACGGGACAAGCCTTGAGCCCAAAGGACTTGCTCGCAATCATGGATAGCAAGCTTCAGATCCTGCACTTGACCCAGGAAATTCGGGCAGAGGAACGAACGGCTGACGACATTCTGGACGCCGTTAAAGAGATGCTG
This sequence comes from Magnetovibrionaceae bacterium, assembly GCA_049603795.1. Classification (GTDB taxonomy): domain Bacteria; phylum Pseudomonadota; class Alphaproteobacteria; order Rhodospirillales; family JBMYSY01; genus JBMYSY01. Next base: position 73,712 of record JBMYSY010000007.1, on the reverse strand, counting down.
AATCTCACCCGGGGTCAAACGGGCTGGCGGGATAACTGGTCCGATGAAGCGGGCGACGATGCGGACGAACAGGCTCCCTCATTGGGCTTTCCGGGGCCGATCGGGGCGCTGCTGCGCCAGAAGGCCTTCGGGATCCATTAAGGGCTCTAGGCAATCGGCAGCGATACCCGCGCCGTCAGGCCTGATGGACTGTTGCGGAGCGTAATATCGCCGCCATGTGCCCTGGCGATGCCACGAGCGATTGCTAGCCCCAGCCCGACACCACCTGTCTCCGTCGAGCGGGAATTTTCCATGCGCACGAAGGGTTCGAAGGCGCGCTCCAAGGCGTCTTCGGGCAGGCCGGGGCCGTCGTCGGCGATTTCGATCACGGCGAAGCCGGGCTCCAGGGAGATGTCAATCCGGGCGCTTGATGCGTAGCGGGCGGCGTTCTCCATCAGGTTTCGAAACATTCGCTTCAGGGCAACGGGTTTCGCCAAAAGGGTCACGACGGGAGCGGCCTCCGCTTCAAACTGGAGCCTCGCCCCCAGGGCCCGGAAATCCTCAACAAGGCTTTCGATCAGGCTGGCCAGATCAAGCGGAAGACTCGTCTCGGCCTTGGCTTCTTCGCGGGCCAGGGACAGGGTGGCCTCAACCAATTCCGTCATCTCGTCGAGGATCCGGTTGATGCGCGCTTTGGCCTCCTCGTCTTCGACAAATTCCGCTTGCAACTTCAGCGACGTAATCGGGGTCCGAAGGTCATGCGCAACGGCTGCCAACAGGTGGTTCCTGTCAGCGACAAAGCGTTCTATCCGGTCCCGCATCGCGTTGAAGGCCTGTGCGGCGGCGGCCACGTCTCGGGGGCCTGTTTCCGGCACGGGGTCGGTTTTCCGGCCTTGGCCAAAGGCTGTTGCGGCTGCTGTCAGGTCGCCTAGCGGACGGGTGATACGCCGCGTCATGATCACCACAACAGCGATCACGCCCAGAGCGCCAAACCCCAGTGACGTAAAGACAAACGATCCGCCTAGGGATTTCACCGGCGGTGCAGAAGCGGATACCGTCAACCAGCGGGGACTAGTTTCCCCGGTATTCGGGAGGGAGCCTTGATCGACATGGAATTGATGGGGATGTGGAACCGAAATCTCTAATGACCCGAACCTGCCCCATCGCGGCCCCTTGCCCCGGTCTTCCTTATGAAATCGTTTTGCGGCCTTGAAGCGGACATGAACCTGATCCGGCGAAAGCGACAGGCCTTCTGCCACCCGACCGGCAAGGAAAAGCGCCATCTCATTCAGATCCCCGCGCTCGATGGGTCGGGGTGTATTGGAAAACCGGATCCGCCGGGAAGACGAGCTCTCTAGGATAAAGTCTTCCAGATCCGGCCCGGCCCGGCCCAGCAAGTGATAGGTGCTGATCAGCCGCCCGCCGACCTCGTTAAAAGCAACCGTTCGAAGCGCTTCGCGCCGTTCGGCAAAGAGCACCAGAACCGTCGCCAATTGGGCGATCACGAGGGCTGCCAGGGCCAACAGGATGAATTGCCCGGCAAGGCTTTTCGGCCAGAGGCGAAGGTGCCTGATCATCCGCGTTCCACCGTAGCAGCAAACCGATAACCGCCGCCCCAAACCGTCTGGATAATGACCGGATTCTTCGGGTCCGGTTCGATTTTCCGCCGCAACCGACTGACCTGGTTGTCGATCGCCCGGTCGAAGGGGGCAGCCTGTCGCCCTTTCGTCAGGTCGAGCAACTGATCGCGCGTCAAGACATGGCCGGCGCGGTTCAGTAACGCCACCAGCAACTGGTATTCTCCGGTGCTGAGCGAGACAATCTGCCCCTCAGCAGTTAGCAGGTGGCGGGCCTCCACATCCAGGGTCCAACCGGAAAAACGCACAAGCCTTGCGGGTTCGGCCAGGGCATCGGGGTCCGGCGGCAAGGACCGCGACCGCCGAATCACGGCTTTGATGCGGGCCAGCAGTTCTCGCGGATTGAAGGGCTTGGCGACGTAATCGTCGGCGCCCACTTCCAGGCCGATGATCCGGTCGGTTTCTTCCCCCATGGCGGTCAGCAGAATGACGGGGATGCGCGAACTTTCGCGCAGGTACCGGCAGAGGGAAAGGCCGTCTTCGCCCGGCATCATGATATCCAGCACCACAAGGTCAAACCGATGATCCGCCAAAAGCTTTCGGGCCCGGGCAGCATCGGGAGCACCGGTCGCCCGCAGGCCATGCTTGGCGAGGAAAGCCACAAGCGGCTCGCGGATATCGCGGGCGTCGTCGACGACCAGAATGTGATTCGTGCTGTTCTCCATATCCTTATTGTCGCGCAATCCGGCCCGATCCGGGCAAAGAAAGATGTATCAAACTGTCGCAGACAGGCGGGCGGCGACAAATCGCGACAAAACAGGGGGGTGTTCGACAAAGCTCTGCGACAGAAGGGTTCCAAGATCAGGGTCAGACCAGGGGCAATCCCGCCCCAATCAAACCTGAAGAAGGAACCCTAGCCATGAAAACCCACACCCCCAAGCTTCTGATCGCGGGCCTTGCGGCGACTGCGCTGGCCCTCGGTCTCAGCCTCTCCGCCCAAGCCGGACAGGGCATCTGCGGCCAGGGTGGCCCCGGCGGCGGGGGAGGTCCGGCGGCGAAAGGCCCTGGGGCCAAGATGGAACGCCTGATGGCCTATGACGGCAATGGAGACGGCCAGATCACGGTCGACGAAATCCGGGAAGGGCGGGCTTCGATGTTCGGCGAGGCCGATGCGGACAAGAACGGGACTTTGAACCGCCAGGAATTCGAAGCCCTGGCAGCCGCCAAAGCCCGCCAACGCGCGGTCCAGCGATTCGATCAGCTCGACCAGGACGGCGACGGTGAGGTCTCCAAGGCTGAAACCGATGCTCGCATGGACTTCATGCTGGCCCGGATGGACCGCAATGGCGACGGCGTCATCACACCGGACGAAATGACCCGACGCGGCAAAGGTGGTTGGCGCAAGTGAGGACCAGCGCCCCATAAGCCTGCCGGCACCCCTGCCCAAACGCCAGGGGTGCCGGATTCGGCAAGTCCTTCTATCGCAGCGCAAAATTACCCACAGAAAAAGTAGGTTTTTAGGGACTGAGCATCGGATGGAGTTGGCTCTTTAGGCCTAAAATCAGTCCATGCCCGATGAGTGCAGCCCCTTGATGAAGTCAAATTATATCTTTTAAAACAGTAATTTACTCTGAAACTGGGCAGATCGATCAGCAGGCTCAGCTCAAAAATCAGGCAAAATCCGATGTAGGTACCAAAATGCCAAAAAAACAGACAAAGTTGCTTGATTTTTCGTCTGCTCTGCTTCTATTATCGCAACGCAGCAAGAGAAAACTGACCGGCGGCGGGGAGCTGGCGGGTCAGTAAACAGACGTCAAAGCGGACTCTTCCTTCCCTAGCTGTGCGAGCAACGGCGCTCGAAACGATCTCATTGTCATGCCCGGGTTGAACCCTCGGCTGTCCGGATGCCCGTCAGGGCTTCTTGGCCTGCCTTGCCCCCTGCGCCTCGTTTTCAGGTGCCCCGATGCGTGACGTCGAACCTTTCGTTTGGGGAGCGCCGCAATGAACGAGTCATCTCCGCAGTCTCTTGACCTTGAAGAAAACCAATCCCGCCCTGATGGCGAGCTGAACCGCCCAGAGCGTGCAGCCGTTTTGGTGATCGGCGCGGGTCCGGGTGGCTTGCGGGTGGCGCAGGAACTGGCGAAAGCCGGCGAGCGCGTCGTTCTTTTGAATGGGGAACGCTACGACCCCTACAACAGGGTCAAGCTGACCCCACTGCTGACCGGCGACGTCCAGGTTGGCCAGATCATTATGCCGCCCCAAGTCAACGGACCGGGGCTTGTCGAGCGCTACGACTCCACCCTTGCCGAGGCCATCGACCTGGAGCACCGGTTGGTTCTGAGTTCCTCGGGACGGATCTTCGGTTACGAGAAGCTCGTCCTGGCGCTCGGCTCCTGGGCCTTTCTGCCGGGAATTCCCGGGATCACCTTGTCCGGCGTCTTTGCCTTTCGGAATGCGGCCGATGTCGAAGCCCTGATTGCCCGCAGCTTTACTTCCCGTCATGTCGTGGTCATTGGCGGCGGGCTTTTAGGCCTTGAGGCCGCCCGCGCCATGGCCGCCCGGGGAGCCAAGGTGACCGTCGTCGAACACGAGGACCGGCTGATGCCGCGTCAATTGGACCGGACAGCGGGCCAACTGCTTCAGGCCACCATGGCGGAATATGGGATCGCCTGCCGAACAGGCACCCGCGTCGATACCATCGAAGGCATGGGCCGGGTTGAACGGGTCGTCCTGGCCGGTGACGAAGTGATGGACTGCGACACGGTCATCGTCTGCGCAGGCGTGAGGCCCCATAAGGATCTGGCGCTCAAAGCCGGTCTGCACGTCGGGCGCGGTATCCGGGTTAACGAACGAATGCAGACCTCGGATAGCCACGTCTTCGCCATTGGCGAGTGCGCCGAGTTGAACGGCAGCATTCCGGGGCTCATTGGCCCCGTTCTGGAACAGGCGGACTGCGTCGTCAGCACCCTGAAGGGCGAGGCCAAGGAATATTCGGGGTCCGTTCCGACAACGAAGCTGAAAGTAGTCGGTGCCCATGTGTTTTCCATGGGCGAGGTCGAAACCCTTGCCGCCCAGCCCGGCATCCGCATCCTGACCTGGACCGATGGAACGGGTCAGGGCCTCTACCGAAAACTGTTCCTGGACAGGGGACGCCTGAAAGGTGCCATCGGCATGGGCGAATGGCCCGAGGCGATGCGCCTGCAACAAGTCATTCTGGAAGGAAAGCGGATCGGCCTGTTGAGTGAGCACCGCTTCCGCAAAAACGGTTGTCTCTGGCCCGAACGCGCCGAGACCGGTGTCGCCGCCCTGCCGGAAGGGGCGATTATCTGCAACTGCACCGGGGTCACCAAAGGCCGGCTAGAATCCGCCGTGCAGTGGGGCGCGCGCGATCTGGATGACATCCGCGCGAACACCGGTGCCAACACGGTCTGCGGGGCCTGCGCCCCGGCGATTGAAGAGCTGCTGGGGAAAGGCCCGGATCAGGCCCAACCCGTTGCTTTCTGGAAATGGTTGATCGGCTGTTCAGTCGTGGCGGCGGTCCTGGCCCTAGTGACCTTGGGCGCGCCGCGCATCCCGCTGAGCGACAGTTTCGGCCAGTCGGCCCTGTTCGAGATGCTCTGGTTCGACAGTTTCGTGAAGGAGATCACGGGCTACGGCCTGCTCGCGATCACGACCGCCGCCGCTTTGCTTGGGCTTCGCAAACGAATCCCCTTCCTCAGAAAGCTCGGCAGCTATGACGGCTGGCGGCTGGTCCATCTCCTGATCGGGGGCGCTGCCGGGGTCGGTCTGTTCCTGCACACGGGCTTCCGTCTGGGATCGAACCTTAACGCCACGCTGATGGTCAGCTTTCTGATCATGTTGGTGTTGGGCGCGATCGCAGGCTTTGCCACGGGCGGCGATCACGAACTCCGACGCCAGGGTCTCGGCTCAAATACCGAACCGCCCCGGAAGTTGCCCACCTGGGCCCATATCCTGGCTTTCTGGCCGGTCCCTGTTCTGTTGGCGGCCCACATCCTGACGGTCTACAGCTTCTAAGGCCGGAAACTGACATGCCTCGCCACTTTTCTCTCTGGATGCTCTGGCTCGCACTGACCCTCGTGGCCGCCGCGACCGTCGCCGGCTGGGTGTTCGTTGGCGGCGACCGCTCTGCGCTTCTGCTGGGCAAGACCACGGATGCTCATCATCAGATCGAGTTGGCCTGCGAAAGCTGCCATGCCTCCAAGCCCTTCGAGGACGAAAAGAAGGCTGCCAAGGCCATGAACAAGGCCTGTTTGACCTGTCACAAGGAAGAGCTTGCTTTGGCCAGCGACAGCCATCCGGTGAAGAAATTCCGTGATCCCCGAAACGCGGACCGCCTGGAAAAGCTCAATGCCGCCTTCTGCGTGACCTGCCATACCGAGCACCGCGAAGAACTGACCGAACCCATGGCGGTTACCCTGCCGGCGGACTATTGCCGAGCCTGCCACGAAGACGTGGGTAAGAACCGCCCCTCCCATGCCGAACTTGAATTCGACACCTGCGCTTCGGGCGGCTGCCACAACTACCATGACAACAAGGCGCTTTATGAAGAATTCCTGGTGAAGCATGCCGACACACCGGCAACCAAACCTCAGCCCCTGCGCATCCTGGCTCTGGAACCGGTCAAGGCCCGCGGAGCGGGGGAGCCCTTGACCCTCGCCATGGCTTTGGCTCCCGAAGACAAACTGCAAGACAGCCAGGCCGTGACGGATTGGGCGGGCTCGGCCCATGCGGCCAAGGGCATCAATTGCGCGGGTTGCCATGCGCCGAAACTCAAAAAAGACAAAGCCCGGGATCTTGCCCTGATCACGGAAAACTGGCAGTCCGATCCCGGGCCGAAGGTCTGCGCGACCTGTCACCGGTTCCAGGGCAAGAGCTTCTTTTCCGGCAAGCACGGCATGCGCCAGCACCCGAAGCTCGCCAAGCCCCGCAAGGCACCGAAAGGCCTGCTGAACCAGGCCGCCGCCTTGTTCTCTGATGAACCGCTTGCACCGATGGCTGTTTCCGAAGGCCGGGTCGCACTGGCAGAGAGCGCCCATGGCCGCCACATCGGCACCTGTTCCGCCTGCCACAGCCCCCATGCCCAGGACATCCAGGATGCCGCGGTCGAGGCCTGCGTCGCCTGCCATGAAGACGACCACAGCAAGGCCTACTTCTCGTCCGCCCACTACCGCCTTTGGCAGGCGGAAAAGGCCGGGACGGCGCCGAAGGGAAGCGGTGTCAGCTGCGCCGGCTGCCACTTGCCCGCAGTCGAAGACGACGCCTCGGGCCTGCCTTTCACCAACCACAATCAGAACGACACGTTGCGCCCGGCCGAAAAGATGATCCGGCCCGTCTGCATGGATTGCCATGGTCTTCGGTTTTCGATCGACGCCCTGGCCGATCCGGCACTGATGCAGCGCAACTTCCAGGGACTTCCCGCCCAGCACATCGAAAGCATCGATTGGGCGGTTAGGCGCGTGACGGAGAGCAAACGGTCCAATGAATGACTCTCCGCCACGCTTGAAACCAAACCGGAAGGGCTACCTCCCGACCGGGTTCCACCAAAGGAGATTTAAACATGCCTGTTCTTAATCGCAAAGCGCTTGGCTTCGCCGCCTTCACGGCCATCGGTGCCGCCGCCTTGCCCGCCTCGGCTGACGGCATTCCGCCCCAAGACGTGACCGACATGCTGCATGCCGTCATGGAGAGCGACCGCACCATCTACACGAAGATGGTCGTCCAGCGCCTTGCCAAGAAAGAGAAGGTTCTGAAGGTTTCCGAACACTTCGAAGACAACAAGGCGGCACCGCTTCCGGCCCAGATGTTCCGCTTCGGCTCCGAGATGGTCGCCGATAAGACCGACAAGTTCTCCTACGCCCTGCTGTCACTCTGGCCGATCAACAAGCAAAACGAGCCGAAGACGGAAGCCGAGAAGGTTGGCCTGCAGTACATCTTCGATAACCCGGGCGAGAACTACTACACCGAAGAAGAGCTTGGCGGCACGACCTACTTCACCGCCGTCTACCCGGACGTTGCCGTGGCCGAGGCCTGCACCTCCTGCCACAACGACCACAAGGACAGCCCGAAAACCGACTTCGAGATTGGCGACACCATGGGGGGTGTTGTGATCCGCCTGCCGGTGGAGTGAGCCGGCAGACAAACCCACTGTCATAAAGGAGCGATAAGTATGACACCCGAAACCGTAAAACTGGTCCAAGACAGCTTTCAGAAGGTTGTTCCCATCGCCGAAACGGCGGCTGACATCTTCTATGACCGCCTGTTCGAAATCGCACCCCATGTGCGCCCTCTGTTTCCGGCCGAGATGAAAGACCAGAAGATGAAGCTGATGCAGATGCTGGGAACGGCCGTCAGCAATCTCCATCAGGTTGAAACCATCCTGCCGGCTGTCCAGGAACTGGGCCGCAAGCACGTGGGCTATGGCGTTGTCGATGAACACTACGACACCGTCGGGGAAGCCTTGCTCTATACGCTTGAAAAAGGCCTGGGCGACGCCTGGACCCCTGACGTCAAGGCCGCATGGGTAGAAGTCTACACAACGGTCGCCACGGTGATGAAGGAAGCCGCGGCCGAGGTTCAGCTGCCGAAGAAAGGCTTCTTTGGTCGCATGTTCGGCTGAGCCTCCAGCCAAATTCTAACCCGCGCTGGAGACGGCCCCCCGAAGGTTGAGCGGGGGGCCGTCTTGCGTTTGCTGGAGCCTTGCCAGCGCAAGGGCGGCTCAGTGAATATTCAACAGGGCGTCCGCGTGGCGGTAGGCCGGAGCCGAGATGATCCCCCTGGCACCCACCTGGACCGAGTGGATCGGCCCGTCCAGTTTTTCTTCCCAAAAGGTCAGGAATTTCCTCAGGACCGGAAATTTCGGCGCCAGATCCATGTCCTGCCAGATGTATTCCTGCAGTAGACCCGGGTGATCAGGCCGGTGATAAATGATCTGCGCCGTTGTCAGGCGATATCCGTCCAATTGCGCTTGCAGCATAAATCCGCTCCCCCAGTTGGCGATAGACCGAAAGTCTCCCTCAGTTGCCCTTTTGAATGCAACATTTATTTATTTTCATGGGTTTAGCAGCCACCTGATCCGACTGCTAATTTTTTTGGCCAAAGGGCTTGAGCCCGCCTCTCAGCAGGCTAAATGGCTCGTCGGGAGAGGTTTCGCCCGGCCCCAAGGGGTCAGTGGTGCACGACGTGGCCACATCAAATCCTTGGGGTAACCGGCACCTCTTCCGTCGTTTGCTTGTGATTTGAGGAATGACAAACAAGGAGAAGAGATATGCCCTTTCGCCCCCTTCATGACCGGGTTCTGGTCCGTCGGGTTGAAACCGACGAAAAGACCGCAGGCGGCATTATCATCCCCGATACGGCCAAGGAAAAACCGATGGAAGGCGAGATCATCGCTGTCGGTGCGGGGATTAGGAATGACGGCGGGGAGATCACGCCGCTCGACGTCCGGGCCGGCGACCATGTGCTGTTCGGCAAGTGGTCAGGCACGGAAGTGAAGATCGATGGGGAAGACCTGTTGATCATGAAGGAAAGCGACATTCTGGGCGTTATCGAGCCCGCAGCGGATGTCCGCAAGGCCGCCTAACCAGCGGCAAATCCCATCAAAGTTGCCTAACGAAACAGGAGCTTTAAGTCATGGCTGCCAAGGAAGTGAAGTTTTCAGGCGATGCCCGCACCCGCCTTCTGAAGGGGGTCGATACGCTTGCCAATGCTGTGAAGGTCACCCTCGGCCCCAAGGGTCGAAATGTGGTCCTCGACAAGGCCTTCGGGTCACCGCGCATTACCAAGGACGGTGTATCGGTCGCCAAGGAAATCGAACTGTCCGACAAGTTTGAAAACATGGGCGCGCAGATGGTCAAGGAAGTGGCGTCCAAAACCAATGACCTGGCCGGCGACGGCACCACGACCGCGACCGTTCTGGCCCAGGCGATTGTCCGAGAAGGTGCCAAGGCGGTTGCCGCCGGCATGAACCCGATGGACCTGAAGCGCGGCATTGACCTGGCCGTTGACGCTGTCGTCACCGATGTCAAAGACCGGTCCCATGCGGTGAAATCCAACGAAGAAGTGGCTCAGGTCGGATCGATCTCCGCAAACGGCGACCGCTCCATTGGCGACATCATCGCAAACGCCATGGAAAAGGTCGGCAACGAAGGGGTCATCACGGTCGAAGAAGCCAAAAGCCTGGAAACGGAACTGGACGTCGTTGAAGGCATGCAGTTCGACCGGGGCTATACCTCGCCCTACTTTGTGACCAACTCCGAAAAGATGGTCTGCGACCTGGACGATCCCTATATCCTGATTTTCGACAAGAAGATCACCAACCTGCAACCGATGTTGACCGTGTTGGAAGCGATTGTGCAATCCGGCAAGCCGCTGTTGATCATCGCCGAAGACATTGAAGGCGAGGCCCTCGCCACCCTGGTGGTCAACAAGCTGCGCGGCGGCCTGAAAGTGGCTTCCGTCAAGGCACCCGGCTTCGGCGACCGCCGCAAGGCCATGCTGGAAGACATCGCGATCCTGACCGGCGGCACGGTGATTTCCGAAGACGTCGGTATCAAGTTGGAGAACGTCACCCTTGAAATGCTGGGCCGTGCCAAGCGGATTTCCATCACCAAGGACGACACGACGATCGTGGACGGCGCAGGCGAAGCCCGGGCCATCGAGGGCCGGGTCGGTCAGATCCGCGCGCAGATCGAAGAGACCACCTCCGACTACGACCGCGAAAAACTGCAGGAACGTCTGGCCAAGTTGGCTGGCGGCGTCGCCGTCATTCACGTGGGTGGCGCTACAGAGACCGAAGTAAAGGAGAAGAAGGACCGTGTGGACGATGCGCTGCACGCCACCCGGGCCGCCGTCCAGGAGGGCATTATCGCTGGCGGTGGTACGGCTCTGCTCTATGCGACCCGCGCCCTCGACGATCTAAAACCGGCCAATGATGATCAGAAGATGGGCATCGATATCGTCCGTCGGGCCTTGCAGGCACCAGTCCGCCAGATCGCCGAAAACGCAGGCTTTGACGGTGCCGTCGTCGCTGGCAAGTTGCTGGAATCTTCAGACACAAATCACGGCTTCGACGCCCAGAACGGCACCTATACCGACCTGGTTCAGGCCGGCATCGTGGACCCGACAAAGGTTGTCCGTACCGCACTTCAGGACGCGGCATCCGTTGCGGGTCTGCTGATCACCACCGAAGCCATGGTGGCCGAAAAGCCGGAACCGAAATCCGCTACGCCGGGAGCACCCGATATGGGTGGGATGGGCGGTATGGGTGGAATGGATTTCTGATCCACCCTTTCTCCGATATCGCAAAGAGGGGCGGCCTCCCGGTTCGGGGGGCCGTTTCCCGTTTGGTCAGCCGCCAAGCGCCAGCATGACATCGTCGCCCAGGTGCTCGCCAACGATGTGGCGCTGATGCCAGAGGGCGAAATAGAGCAAGGTCCAGGCGGCCTTGCCGGCCTTCTTGTCCCTGGCTGCGGCGGAAAAAATCTTTTCCACCCGGTCCGGCTTGCAGAGCTGACCCACGCCGGCCTGTTTGGCCACCATTGGACCCAGTTCCTGCCCCCGTTTGCCGATCCAGGTCGCGACAGGTACCGTGAACCCCTGTTTTTTGGCAAAGGGTTCGGCGGCCGGCAGATTCCGGTCGAGCCATTGGCGCAACAGCCATTTCCCTTGATCGCCCTTCACTTTCAGGCTGTCGGCGAGGCGGTAGGCGAAAGCCGCCAGTTTCGGATCAATGAAGGGAACCCGCCCTTCGATGCCCGATGCCATCAGGCAGCGATCGAGTTTGATCAGCAGATCGTGCGGCAGCCAGTCGGCGATATCGATGGCTTGGACCACCTGCAAGGGCGACCGACCGGGGCGCTTTTCGGCTTTTTCAGCCCAGGCGATTCCCCCCCGCCAGTTGGCCGGTGGGTCGCGGAAAAGATCGAAGCCGTCCATGATGCCCTTCGAGCGCATGGGCTTTCCGCCGAGCAGCCCGGACCGGATGGCCTTGCGGTAGCGGCCGTAGCCCGCGAAGAATTCATCGCCGCCCTCGCCGGATAGAATGACCTTCAGATCACGTTCCCGCGCGGCTTCGGCCAGGCGGCAGGTCGGCAGGGTGGCATAGTCGGCCACCGGATCGTCCACGTGGCTCGCCACATGGGGCAGAAGACGCCAAAAATCGGCTTCGGTGAAATCGACGCTGACATGATCCGCTCCCGCAGAGGCCGCAATCCGGCCCGCCAGCGCGCTCTCGTCCGCCGCGTCCGTGCCGGGGAAGTTGCAGGTAAAGGCCGTCACCGGACGATCATTCAGCTTCGCCATCAAGGCCATCAGGCTGGCGGAATCGATCCCGCCAGACAGAAACATGCCGTAAGGGACATCGGAACGCTGATGGAAGGCAACCGAATCGTTCAGCAGTTCATCCAGTTCCGACAGGGCCTCATCCATGGTCATCGAATCATCCGGGCCACCGGGGGGCAGGGCCACCCTCTGGCGGCGTTCGATCACGCGCCCGGCCTCGACCACCAGGACCTCTCCCGGCAGCACCCGGTTGATTCCGGCAAAAGCGGTCTCCCGGCCCGTGGTGAACTGCAACTGCAGAAGCGAACCCGCCACCGCCGCGTCCAGTTCCGGTGCAACCAGACCCGCACTGATCAAGGCCTGCGGTTCGGAAGCAAAGGAAAAGCCCGCTTCGGTTTCGGCATAGTAGAGCGGTTTAATCCCAAAGGGATCGCGCGCGATGATCAGGTGCTGGCGTTTCGGGTCGTGAATGGCCAGGGCATACATGCCCCGCAGGCTCTCGGTGAAACCACTGCCGCGCTTGCGGTAGAGATGCAGCGCCGGTTCAGTGTCGGACTGGGTCCGGAAGCGAAAGTCCTCTTCCAGATCGGCGCGGAGTTCCCGGTAGTTGTAGATTTCTCCGTTGGCCACGATAACGCATTTGTCATCGGCCACGATCGGCTGGTCACCGGTCTCCAGATCGATGATGGAAAGACGGGTGTGAACCAGACCGACACCGCCTGCGAGGTATTCACCGGTTCCGTCCGGCCCTCGGTGTCCCAGGGCCGCCTTCAGACGTGCCAGCACCGGTTTCGGCGGTGCCCCGCCCGGAACCGTCATCATGCCCGCAATGCCACACATCCCTTAACCGCCCCTTTTCATTCGTCCCGTCATATCCGGCCCGTCATATTTGGCCCGTCGTATTTGGCAAGCCCCCGCAGAGACCTGAAATGCCGTCACTTTCCGCCCTGTTCGGCAATCACGCGCTCAAAGAAGGTCATATACTGATCGACCACCCTGGCTTCCGTAAAGTGCTCTTCGTAGGCCCGTCGTCCGGCAGCCGCCAGACGTTCCCGGTCGGCCGACTCAGCCAGCACGTATTTTAAGCTGTCCGCCAAAAGTTTAGCATCATCAACCGGAAAGAGAACGCCGGTTTCCAGATGATCGATCAGTGTCCCGGGTCCGAGAGCGTCGGCGGCCACGACGGCCTTGCCCTGGGCCCAGGCTTCAACGACCACATTTCCCAAAGGCTCATGACGGGACGGGCAGACGAAAACGTCGCAGGCTGCAAGCAAGGCAGCCGTATCGTCCCGCCAGCCAAGGAACCGCACCCTTGGCTTGATGGCCAGTTTCTCGGCCATCCGCTCCAGCGCCTCCCGCTCCGGTCCATCGCCCGCCAGCCAGAGGTAGGCATCCGGCACGCGGGCGATGGCTTCCAGAAGCGTGTCGAAGGCCTTGTTCTCGTGCAGACGACCCATGGCAAGAACCAGGGGCGAGCGGTCGGGCGTGAACCATTGATCGCGCTCCGCCGGTGCTGCGGGTTCCGCATCGACAAAGTTCGGCAGGTAATGCGCCTTCTCTTCCGGCCAGCCCTCTTTTACCAGGTAGTCGACGATGTCCTGGGTGTTGCCCACCAGATGGTCACAGGCCTGATAGTATTTCAGGTCGTAATAACCGCCGAGCCGCGCAACATGGACAAACTTCCCCTTGGATTTCGGACAGAGAGCCGTGGCCCTGTTCATCCAGGTCAGCACGAGGTCCGGCTTCTCGGCCTTGAAGAGGCGCTTCAGGCTGCTTTTGGTTGAAAAATCGAAGGCACCGCCGAAGGCGAACTGATGAGGCGTCACGCCACCGCGCGCCAAAAGACGGGCCCGGTCGGCATTCTGGCGGATGGCCACGACCTGGTCGACCTTGGCCCGGTGCAGCCCGAGAACCAGACGCACGAAGAAGGCCTCCGCCCCACCGAAGGGCGCGCCTGCCATGACTTGAGCAATCTTCATCCGGTAATCGTCCTAGGTATAGAGGGTTGGCCGTTAGTCTTTCAGGAAGGCTTCAAACTGTGCAGCCGCCTGTTCCCACCCCCAAAGGCCCTGCGTATCGATACAGGCCGCATGTTGTGTGGCCCAGAGTGTGTCATCGGTCAACACCCGTATGGCGGATTGGGCAAAAGCCTCCCGCGTCGGCTCGACAAATCCCGTCTCGCCATGGCGCACCCGCTCCGGCCCGGAACCAAGCGGCTGAACCACGCATGGTACGCCCAAAGCCTGGGCCTCGCCCAAAGCAAGGCAGAAGGTCTCGTTCAGATCGGACCGGTACAGCATGGCACGGGCCGAGCGCATTTCCTCGATCAGTTCCGCCTTCGGTTTCGGGCCGCGCAGGATCACACCCTGGTCCTTCATGGCCTCGGCCTGAGCCAGGACCCGGGCCATGGGATCGGCCTTGGCATCCCCCACATGGCCATAGGTCTGGGCACCCGAAAAGATGTGGAGTTCCGCATCCGGTACAGCCGGGTGTACGAATTCGGACCAGATATCCAAGATCCAATCCAAGGACCGCAGCGGGTTGGATGTGAAGACCACCTTCGGCGGCGGCGGTGTCTCGTGCTTCGGATACCCTCGGAAAATGTCGGGGATGCCATAGGGGATCACGACCTTGCCGCCGTGGGGCACGTACCAGGGCAAGGTGGTCTCCGCATAGCTGCCAATGAAGATGATCGGCGGACGGCCAACGAAAAGCTTCCGCACATAGCGCCACTTGCGGACGTACTGAGCCGGATTGTGCGTCCAGAAGACGGTCTTTTTCGCTTTCGGCATGCCGAGGATCAGTTTGTCGCCCCGGTTGGCGATATAAAGGTCCGCCTCTTCCGGCAGCCCTCCCGAAATCGGTCGCCAGGCGACGCCCTTGTGGTCCAGGGCCGCTTTGCAATTGTTGTAAACCGAGACGTCATGGCCCCGTTTCGCCAGTTCCTCGACCAGGAAGCAGATAGAGGACTCGACGCCGCCAAGCGGGCGCTCTTCGGGCGTGCGGCCATCAAATTCGATACCGTCATCGGCCAAAACGATCCGGGCCATGGTCAATCGTCCTCCAGTTTGGCCTTGAAGTAGGACAGCATCGGATAAAGCCCCGCGAAGAGTGCGATCAGAAATCCGTAGCCGCCTTCACGGTAGCCCTTGCGAAAAAAGTAGCACTTGATGAAGCGCGAAAAAAACCGGCGCAGGTTGGACGGAAAGGAGCCGATCTTGCCCGATTCCCGTAAATCCCGCGCCCGGGCCGAGGTGTAGCTGTCGAGCCTGCGGATCATGTCCGAGATGTTGCGATCCACATAGTGCACCAGCCGGTTCTGCAGCATCGGCCCCTTGGTGCCGGTCCAGGTCAGACTGGGATGAAGCCGCTGCGGCCCCCAACGCTTGGCATCCCGCTTGAACAGGCCCGGATAGGCCGCCTTGCCGTAGGAAGCCCCCCAGCCCCAGCGCACCAGGCGTTGGCCCACATAATTATCTACCAGGATCTCGTGCCAGTCGTGGGTCGTGGTCGATATGGTCAGGATGATTTCTGCGGCCAGTTCGGGACTGACGCGCTCATCGGCGTCGATCTCGAATACCCAGTCGGTAGTGCAGAAATCGATCCCGGCATTCCGCCGGTCGCCCTCAATCGCCCAATTCCCCTCCAGGATGCGATCGGTGTAACGTTCGGCGATGGCCTTTGAGCCGTCGGTGCACTTGTCCAGCAGCACCACGATCTCGTCTGCGAAGCCTAAGCCGTCGAGACAATCGGCCAGTTGGTCTTCCTCGTCCTTGATCGAGATGAGCGCGCTGATGCTCGGGCGGTCGGACTGGGTCGCGGATTTGGTCCTGGTCTGGATCGTGGATTGGGTCATCGGATCAATGCTCACCCGCTCAGGCTGCTGCCTGAACCCGTCCCCAGAGCTCTTCGGCTGCTTCTGCGGCCATCTCGACCGTCAGGCTGTCCATCAGCGTGTCCGAGGTCCGGTGGTTGAAATTTTCCGGGAAAATTTCTTCGTAGGGAACAGCTGTCGAGGCCACACCTGTGCAAGGCCCCCAGGGGGCGTAATGATTGATCGGACTGGGCCCGAAAAGGCCCAAAGTCGGGATGCCGCTGGCGGCGGCCAGGTGCATCAGGCCGGAATCATTGCCCACATAGAAGGCGCTGCGCTCCAGACAGGCGTAGACCGTCAGCAGATCGAGTGTCCCGACCAGATCGAGGCAGCGCTCCTTCGGCAGGGCCTCGATCAGGCGAAGGGCACTCGGGCGTTCATCATCGCGCCCGAAGACGGCTACGCGACCACCGGCCAGGATGCCACCGGGGGCCGTCAGCTTTTCGATCAAGCCCGCGAAGTGTTCAGGGCGCCATTGCTTGGCCCGCCAGTTGGCCGTCGGTCCCACGGCAAGCACCGGCGCACCGTCCGGGATCAGCATCTTGGCGGCTTCTGTTCGTCCCTCGTCGACCCAGAGCCGAGGGGCCGGGGGATTATCCTCCAGCCCCAGGATCGAGGCCAGTTGCACGACGCGATGATCAGGCGATTTAATCCGGCCAATGCGCCATTTCTGCTTGGCTGAAAGGACGTAGAACATTGGCGAATTGCGCAGATCGACAAGAAGGTCCCAGCGGCGTGCCACGCAGGCGGCCCAGAGCGACGGCCAGTGCAGCGAAAAAGCCATCTTGTCGAGGCGGATCAAGCGTTCGAGGCCGGGCACGGCGGAAAACAGGCCGACCGCCGCCGGACCACAGGCGACCGTTACCTTCAACCCCGGGTTTTCCGAGATCAAGTGGTTCAACAGCCCGGTCGACAGGATGGCGTCGCCAACCCGCGTGCTTGAAATGAACAAGAGCCTCATGGCCGTCTTATAGGCCCCGTTCAAGCGTTAAGCAAAGGCGTTGAGGCCCTTGGACCCGCAGGCCCTTGTGGGCGGATTGGATTAGGGCCATTTTAGACCATCAACCGACAATCAGAGGACTGTTCTGATGGACCAAGCAACTCTCGTTGCACTGGAAGACCGGGGCCTGATCGCCATTGGCGGCGCCGACCGTGTTACCTTCCTCCAAGGCCTGGTGACCAGTGACATCACGAAGCTGACCGCAACCAACGCCCAATGGGCCGCCTTCCTGACCGCCCAGGGCAAATACCTTTTTGATTTCTTTGTCTTCGAGGCCGGGGAGGCCATCTGGCTGGAGGTCGAGAAGGCTCGCATTCCGGACTTCATGAAGCGGCTTAAGATGTACAAGCTGCGCTCCGACGTGACCTTGACAGACATCAGCGACGACCATCGCGTCTTCGCGGCCTTTGGGCCGGGTGCCCTCGATGCTCTGGGCCTGCCCGGCGAAGCCGGCGCGCTCATCGCGGAAGAGGGCTCCATCCGCTTTGTCGATCCACGGCTGGCGAAGGCAGGCGCGCGACTGATCCTGGCCAGCGGCAGCGATGCCCCAAGCGGTCTGGTCGCCGGTGATCGTGCCGCTTTCGATGCCCATCGCATTGCTCTCGGCCTCCCCGATGGCAGCCGCGACCTGGTGATCGACAAGTCCACACTGCTGGAATACGGCTTTGACGAATTGGGCGGCGTCGACTGGAAGAAGGGTTGTTTCATGGGCCAGGAGTTGACGGCCCGCATGAAATACCGAGGGCTCGTCAAAAAACGTCTTGTCCCGGCAAAGGCCGAGGGCACCCTGCCCGAAGCCGGCACCCACGTCATGGCCGGCGAGAAACCGGTTGGCGAGGTCTTTTCCGGCGAGGGCGATCAGGCCCTGATTCTGGTTAAACTGGAAGCGTTGGAAGGTGATGCCCCCTTGGTTGCCGACGGGGTTACGCTGACGCCGCAGAAGCCCGACTGGGTGAACTTCTAAGCACCATGGCCGGCATTCTCGACCAGGCGCGCGAGATGCTGGCCCCTGTTGCCCGTTCCTATCAAAAACGATTGAAGGCCTTCGGGCCTGAGCCCAAGGGTGTGTTCTGGAAAAGCGGTGACACTCAGGCGCTGCGGTTCGAGGTTTTGCTCGGCATCATCCGGACAGAAGACCTCAAAGGTGGGATCTCGATCGCGGATTTCGGCTGCGGCTACGGCGCGCTGTTCGAGGCTGTCCAGGACGAGCCCTTCATGGTCGGTTCGCGCTACGACGGCTATGACATGACCCTCGACATGATCAAGTCCTGCCGCCGCCGGATCAGGGATGACCGCGCGCGTTTCTTCCATCAGGTCGAGGTTTTGGAACCGGTCGACTACACCTTCGTATCCGGCACCTACAATCTGAAGAACCGCGCTGATCCGCAGCAATGGGAGACCTATATCCAGGCGAGCCTCGCTCAACTCTGGTCGAAAACGCGGAAGGGTCTTGCCTTCAATATCCTTTGCCAGAGCGCGAGCGCCCAAGAATCAGGGCTCTTCTATGCCGATCCGACCCGACTGTTCAGCTTCTGCACTAGACACCTGAGCCCCCGCGTCCAGATGGTCGCAGAAACACCGAAGGGCGAGACGACGTTCAAGGTGTTTCGCTAGAGGGCGCTTCGGCTTTCTTCGATCAGGCTCTAAGACGCAGGATGGCTGCGGCCTTTCCAGGCATTGCCGAGGCCCATCCAATGCCGCCGCGCGGAATCAAGGGTCATCAGGGTATAGAGCAGGCCGGCGAAAGGCAGGGTCAGCGCCCACCAGGGGCTCAAGCCGTAGAGCCGGAGGGTCGGGTGATAGAGCATCACCATCAGGATCAGCGTAAGACCGGCAACCGCCGTCGGGAGACCACCGCCCAGAAGAAAAGCCGCGACGGGTACGACGTAAATGAAAGCCATCCCCAGCACCGTGCCCAGCAGGTTGAGGGCCGAATGGTCCAGTTGCACAAAGGCCGTTCTGGCGACCATCCGCCAAATCGGACCAAGACCATCATAGGCGCGAGACGAATGGGTGCGACCGGCGAGGCCCAGCCAGATGCGACCGCCGTCCCGCTTCATCAAGGCACCCAGCGCGCAGTCGTCGATCACGCAGCCCTTGATCTCTTGGATTCCACCACGCTCGACCAGCGTCCGGCTGCGGACCAGCATGCAGCCCCCGGCGGCGGCGGCAAGGCGGCGATTCGGGTTGTTGACCGCCGGGAAAGGATAGAGTTTTTGGAAGAAGTAGACGAAGGCCGGGATCAACAGCCTTTCCCAAAGGCTTGCGATCGACAGGCGCACCATCAGCGAGACCAGGTCCAACTGATCGGCCTCCGCCTTCATCACCAGTCGTTTCAGATTTCCCGCATCATGGGTGATGTCGGCATCGGTCAGCAGTAAGAATGCTGGCTCGGTCTCGCCCGCCTTGGCGATTCCCTGATGGACCGCCCAGAGCTTGCCCGTCCAACCCTCCGGCAGGTCGGTGCCGCTGATCACGGTCAGGCGGTCATCCTGCCCGGCGGCCGCTGCCGTACCATCTGTGGAATGGTCGTCCACCACGACAATGCGGAAATTGCCCGGATAGTCCTGGGCGAGCAGGGAGCCGACGGTTGTGCGGATGGTCTCCGCCTCGTCACGCGCCGGTATGACGGCGACCACGGATGGCCATTCCGCCGGTTCCGGCCCGGTTCCCGTCAGGCGTTGATCACAGCGCCAGAAATCGTCGCGTCCCAGGAAGAAGTAAATCCAGAGCCCCAGGCTCACCAGACTGAGAACCAACCAGACCATCTCAGCGCCCCAGAGCCGCCTTGGCGGCCCCGATCAGGCAGCAGATCAGATAACCGGGTTTGGTAAGACCGACCCGCCCGGCAAGTGGATCTTGCGCCCGCAGTTTCTTCGACAGAGCCTCGGCAATGCGGATGATCGCTCCCGATTCCAGGCCCAGCCTGAAGGATCGCACACCACCCGGCAGGGCCCGGGCCTCCACCAGCAAGGCATCGACGCCACCGAGGCAACGGTCGAAAACGGCCCGTACGGGCAAACTGCATCGACGGTCTTTCAAAACGTCAACGGTACCGCCAGCCTCCACCAGCCAGGGTTCCGGGATGTAAACCCGGTCCATTTCGATCAGGTCGTCACGGGCATCCTGAAGGTGGTTGATCACCTGCAGCGCGGCGCAAAGCGCGTCCGACGGCCGGTAGCCGTTCGTGGATCCGCCATGCAGATCGATCAGATAACGCCCCACCGGTGCCGCCGACAGTGCGCAATAGGCCATCAGGTCGTCCCAATCGTCATAGCGCGGCTTCACCGCGTCCTGCTTGAAGGCGGCCAGGAGATCGATGCAGTGCTGCGGTGTCACGCCTGAGTTGTCCAGGGATCGACGCATGGCGGAGGCTTTGGCATAGGCCGCACTGTCGTTCTCGCCTTTCAAGGCGGCTTCGAACCCGTCCAGGCGTTGGATCTTGTCGTCGGGGGAAAGTGCCGGGTTGTCAGCGATGTCATCAGCGGCGCGGGCGAAATGGTAAAAGGTCGCGATGTGCGGTCTGAGCGCCGCCGGCAGCAGAAAGGAGCCGACGGGGAAATTCTCGTAGCCCTCGTCCTTGCCGGACGGGGTTTCGACCAAGTCCTTTCCGGACGGGGTTTCGACCGGGTTTGCGTCGGATAGCGGAGTTGGGGAAGGGGTCACGGTCAGTTCTCGCACCAAAAAGCTGGCGGATCATGCCTCGGCGCGCGCCACCCCGCAAGTTCTGCGGGCCGGCACTTAAGCCACCCCTCTAACCGTCGCTCCAACCGTTCCTAGGGCTGCGCCGTCTGAGGGTCGTTCTTGGCGTTTTTCGCCTTTTCGACAAGGCTTCGCAAGTCGGCCAGGAAGGCCGGAACCTGTCCGCCGTTCTTGCGGATGGCGGAGTTGAAGTCGGATCGCTGGGTCTGTCCCATGCTGATCCCGGCGACCATCACATCGACGATGCCATAGCTTTCACCCCGGGCCTTGACCCGCCAATCGACGACCACCGGCTCGCCTTTGCCTCCCTGAAACGCGGTATGGACCATCACCTCTTTCCCGGCTTTCAGATCGGTGGAGCCGCTAACCTTCAGCGCCTCGCCATCACCCTCGTACTCGGTAAAGCGATCCACATAGGTGTAGATGATCAAGTTTTCGAACAGTTCGAGGTATTCGGTCCGCTGGCTCTCATCGGCGCGACGCCAATGGCGGCCCAGCACCCATTGGCCGATTGCTTTGACCGCAAAGTACCGGTCCAACAGGTCCCGCATTCGCTCGACCCGTTCCGGGCGGGGAACGGACCCATCGGTGAGCGAAGCCGTGACGTCCTTCGTCATTTGTCCGACGAACATGCGGGCACCTTCGGCGAAAGCGTCCGCCCTGGCATGATCGGGCATCACGAGGGCGGCGACGAACAAGAGCGCGGACAAAGCCAAACCCTGGGCCAAACCCTTGATGGCACATCTATTGTCGCTATCGTTTTTTGCAATGCGCGCCATAGTGGTCATCCTCCCCAGCCGATAGACGATACACAGTCACACCTTGGCACCGAATCCAGCTCAGCTACGAACAGAAATCAAGCCCTCGTTTATCCTCTCTCAGGATAGGGGCTGGGCTCGTAACCGCCTTTCGGATCGTCAATCTCGATCACCCAGAGATCCGGATCGAAACGCCTTTGTTTTTGGATGTATTCATCGGCGTCAAACTCACCAACGGGTTCTTCACCCGTCCCGGCACGCCAGATCAGCTTGCCCTCCATGTTTCGGGTCTGTTGAAAAACCGTCACCCGATCCCGCGCCATATAGTGTTTGATCAAGACCATGCCGGCTTCTTCGTGGCCTTTATGCACGATGGTCAGGGGCAGGGCTTTCGCCTCGCACAGTCGCCTTTCCGCCCCGACCCAAATCCCTGTTTTAAGCCGCGCCATGGGATCACTGGTCTTTCAAAGTCTGCAGGGCTTTTTCCAGCGCCCCCTCGAGGATATCGAAAAGCTGATTGAGCTCGCCTTCCGAGATGATCAACGGCGGGCAGATGCCGATGCAATCGCCAGGCAGCGCCCGCAGGATCAGTCCCTGTTCAAGACAAAGGGAGACCACCTTGGCCGCCGCCATGGTCTCGGGTGCAAAGCCCACCTTGAAGGGTTTCTCGCGGATCAGTTCGACCCCGCCCAACAGCCCGACGGAGCGCGCTTCCCCGACCAATTCGAAGGCGTTCAACCGTTCAACCCGTTCGGAAAACAGCGTAGCCCTCTCGCGAACGCCGCCGATGATGTCCCGCTCTTCGTAGATATCCAAAACCTCGCAGGCCACAGCTGCCGAGACCGGATGGCCACCATAGGTGTTTCCGTGGCCGAAGACCCCATACTTCGGTGCCTGGGATTTCAGATCTTGATAGATCGCATCCGACATCATGAGACCCGCGATGGGCAGGTAGCCGCTGGAAAGCTGCTTGGCGCAGGTCATCATATCCGGCTGGATGCCGTAAGTGTCCGATCCCCAGAAATTCCCCGTCCTGCCGAAGCCGCAGATCACCTCGTCGGCGATGAACAACACTTCGTATTTTTTGCAAACGGCCTGAACTTTCTCGAAGTAGGTCGCGGGCGGCATGATCACGCCTCCGGCCCCCATGACCGGCTCGGCAATGAAGGCCGCCACGGTCTCCGGCTCCTCCTGGACAATCAGGTCTTCCAGGTATTCGGCCAACCGGGTGGCGTAGTCCTCTTCTGATTCGCCTGCCTGCTGGAAGCGATAGGGGTGTGGCGTTTCCGTGTGCAGGAAACGATCCACCGGCAGATCAAAGCCCTTTTGGGCATAGGGAAGTGCCGTCAGACTGCCGGCGGCAATGGTCACGCCATGATAGGCGCGGACCCGAGAGATCACTTTCTTTTTTTCGAAGAACCCGCGCGCGTTCATCACATACCAGGCGATCTTGATCGCCAAATCGACCGCCTCGGAACCAGAATTGACGAAGATCGCCCGGTCCAGGGAAGCGGGAGCCAGATCCACCAGCCGGTCGGCCAAATCGATCACGGGTTCGCTGGCGCGGTGGCTGAAGCCGTGATTGAACGGCAGCCGCGCCATCTGCTGGCTGGCTGCCTCTACAAGGCGGGGTTCGGAGAACCCCAACCCGGCGCACCATAGGCCACTCATGCCTTCCAGAAAACGCCGTCCCCGGTCATCTTCGACAAAGACACCGTCACCGCGGGTGATGACAAAGGGCCCCTGTTCCTCGTGGACCTGCAGGTTGGTATAGGGATGCAGGGAGGAGCGCAAATCGCGTTGGCGATTGACGTTCTGACGCCCATCGGAGACCCCGTCCTGTCTGCTGTCCGGGCGACCGGCGGCAGGCACCCTCTGTTGTGCTGAACTCATGAACAACGTCCCCCCGAAACTCTCGACCAACACCGAAGTTAAAATGACGGACAGACCCTTATCCGAGCAGCCTTCGGTGGGCAGGTTCTATCAGGCCCGAGAGGCCATAAAAACCACACAATTTAAAGGTTGATTAACAGGATATGGCTAGCTTCAGGAATACCGAGGATCGAAGGCGTGACCGACCGAACCATGACCAATCTGACTTCGACGCGCAGCGGGCTCAGGGCGCGCTGGTTCAACCGGCGGCGGTTTATGATGGCCGCAGCCGCAGCCGGGGCGGCCCTGACCCTGCCCGGGCGAGCGGATGCCCGTCCGACCGCCAATGGTCGGCTCAGTCTGTTGGTCCGCCAGGACCTGTTGCCCGTTTCCATCGTCAACGATTTTGCCCGACAGACAGGCATCGAAGTCCGCCTGACGCAGGTCGCAAACGACGAGGAACTGCTCTTCAAGTTGCGCGCCAGCGACGGACGCGGGTTCGACCTGTTGAGTGCCGAAGCCCATCGGGCAGAGGAGTGGTTGAGCCGAGATCTGCTGGCCAGCCTTAAATCGGACCTGTTGCCGGTGGACAGCATCGCGCCGAGCCTGCTGACCCGTATCAGCGGTTTCTCCAGCCGCGGAGAAACCCGTTTTGCGCCGATCCTGGTCACCCGCGAGGGGCTGGTATGGAATGCGGATCTCTGGCAACCCAATCACCCTGATGGCGGCGCACCGTCATATGGTGATCTCTGGGTTCCCGGCTCCGAAGGGCGGATCATGGGCCAGCCGCTGACCCTGCTCGTGGGGATCGGACTTTTTCTGGATCGAATTGGTGAAGTCCCAAGCAACCGGTTGCTGGACACCTTCCAGGATGAAGGCAGCATGCGCGGCCTGTTCCAAAAGATCGTCGACTATGGATTGGAACACAGAGACGCCGTCCGACAATTCTGGGCCGGCTCGGAAGACCAACAGAACGCGCTACTGCAGAACGGCGTTGTCCTGGGCCAGGGATGGGACGGCCCGGCCAACCGAATGGCAGCCGGTGGAAATCCAATTCGATTCGAAGCCCCCCGGGAAGGAGCGCTGGGCAGCCTTGCCGGCCTTGCTCTCTCGACCAGAGCTGAAAACATCGCTGAGGCCGAAGCCTTTATTCGTCATCTCTACCAGCCCGACGTGAACATCAGGCTGAGCGAACAGACCGGCTATCAAAGCGTCATGGAGGGCCAGGGCAAAACAACCGGCGACCTATGGGTCTGGCCCCCGGTCCCCAGTTGGTACGCCCGTGAACTCGCCGGATTCCGGGATCGCTTCCTGGCGGGTTGAACCCTGTCTCCAGCCTATTCGCGAGTCCTTTCAACGACTTGTAGGCTACCCTAAATCTTGTGTGAAAGTTACATGAAGCCCACAAGAAATCGCTTCCCTCGTGGAATCGGTTACGCTTATACTTCTTATCAGGTGATCCGATAACAACACGGATGACGACGATGATGGACTTGAACGCTCTACGACAGGAAACGGCTTTAGCCGGTCTTGACGTCAGGTGTCTCAGTTTCACCTCGTCGCGTCTTTTGGCCTACTGCCCCGGTCGAGAGACGCAACCCGGGACGCGAGCGACCAGGTTCCGTCTCTCTGTTGTCAGCCTTGTCGGTCATCATTCAAAACGCCCCCGCCTCACACGGGGGCGTTTTGCATTTCCAAGCACCGAAACCCCCCAAGCGGCAACCGGGCCCAACCGGTTCCGTTCCACGCCTTGCGGCATCTTTCGCCGCACCACCGACCAAGGGAGAGTTCCATGGCAAAGCGTTCTCAGCGTGTGAAGCAGTACAAGGATTCCAAGCATCGTGAAGGCAAGGTCCAGGCCTTGTTTCAGGAAAACGGATCGCACGCCAGAGCTTTCTTCGACGCCCCCTGGGACCCAATGGATGGTGACGGCAGTCAGGAACGCCGGGACCAGTCTTATGTGCGCCACGTCCGCCCCCGAAGCGAAAACCAGCGCCTGTTGATGGAAGCCATTGATGCCAGTGGCGTCGTGCTGGCGCTCGGCCCTGCGGGAACGGGCAAGACCTACCTTGCCATTGCCAAAGCCGTTGAAGCCCTTGAGGACGGTCGGGTTGCCCGCATCCTTCTGACCCGCCCCGCCATCGAGGCCGGCGAGAGCCTTGGTTTCCTGCCAGGCGACATGGAAGACAAGCTGGACCCCTACCTCCGGCCCCTGTTCGACTCGCTGGCCGACAGACTAGGTAACAAGAAACTGAAAGCGCTCCTGCACGATGGCTCGATCGAGATCGCGCCGGTGGCCTTCATGCGTGGGCGCACGCTCAACAATGCCTTCATTGTCATCGACGAGGCGCAAAACTGCACCTATGGCCAGCTCAAGATGCTGATGACCCGTTTCGGCTGGCATTCCAAGATGGTGCTCACGGGTGATCCGGATCAGACGGACCTGCTGCCCGGTGTCTCGGGTCTTGCCGACATCGCAAGCCGCATGGACTCCCTGGAGGATGTCGACGTGGTACGGCTGACCGAAGCCGACATCGCCAGGCACCCGCTTGTCGCCTCCATGCTGGGCGTGCTCTAGCATCGGGGCTGGGCGTGCTCTAGCAGCAGGGCTTCCCCGTTTCCATTTTGACGGAAGGGCGCATCCCGGCATAGCCTGATGCGCCCTTTTCGTTTCTGGGTTTTTTTATCGATCGGGAATGTGAGTTCAAGATGCCCAGCCTGCGTGTCGCCTGCCTTCAAAATGCCGCCGATCAGGATCCCGAAATTGGATCAAAGGAAGCGGAAGAGCTTGCCCGCAAAGCGGTGGGCGAAGGTGCCGAACTGCTGGTTCTACCGGAATTCTTCTCCTGCCTGCATCTGGGACGGGATGGTATGACGGTCGGCACCGCCAACCAGGCCGACCACCCGGAACTCCAGCGCTTTCAGGCTTTGTCGAAAGAGCTTGGCTGCTGGCTTCACCTGGGCTCTCTCGGCATCACCATGGCCGACGGGCGGACCGCCAACCGGGCCTTCCTGCTTGATCCATCCGGTGAGATCAGAGCCACCTACGACAAGATCCATCTGTTCGATGTGGACCTGTCCGGCGGCGAGAGCTATCGGGAGTCGGATACCATCCACCCCGGTGATCGGGCCGTGGTCGCCGAGACACCCTGGGGCGGGCTGGGCCTCTCGATCTGCTATGATCTTCGGTTCCCGCATCTCTACCGCCAACTGGCCCAGGCTGGTGCTTCGATGATTGTCGTGCCGGCGGCCTTTACGAAGAAAACCGGCGAGGCACATTGGCATGTCTTGCTGAGGGCCCGCGCCATCGAAACGGGCTGCTATGTCTTCGCGCCCTGTCAATACGGGCGCCATGGCAAAGCAGAAACCTATGGCCACTCGCTGATCATCGACCCCTGGGGGACTGTTTTGGCCGATGCGGGCGAGGGGTCGGGCTTCGCGGTTGCGGATATAGACCTGGACAAAGTTCGCCAGGTTCGAAGCATGATCCCATCACTCCGTCACGACCGGGATTTTGCTGCCGCCCAGTAATCGCCTGGCGTGTTATTTTTTGGTCATTTTTTGGTCATTTTAATTGACCTGAGCTTCTGTGCCTGTAAATTAGACAGACGAAATATCGTAACCGTCCCACCGGGAGGGGCGCTGGCAAACCGGATTTTTTTAGGGAATGCCAGGGACGCTGGGCGATCCGTCACACCGTTTCAAGTCGGACCATAGAGCCAGAAAAACAAGGCCGTGGTCTGCAATCTTGGGACCGTTAGAGGATGACAGCGGACATGAGTGATCTCCGCGAGCCGACCGTCCTGAACCAGGACCCGCATGCGTCGAGTTCCGTCGAACGCAGTCTCGAGGCTGCAATCGGTCGGGAGGTTCGGCGTTTCAGAACCCGTCAAAACCTGACCGTTGCGGCACTCGCCAAGCGGGCCGGGTTGTCTGCGGGCATGCTCTCCAAGATCGAAAATGGCGTAACCTCGCCATCGCTGACGACCCTGCAGTCCGTGGCCGAAGCCTTGATGGTTCCGGTAACAGCTCTGTTTCAGCGATATGAGGAACTACGCGAGGCGACATTCGTTCCCGCCGGTCAGGGCCTGGCCATCGAACGCCACGGCACGCGGGCCGGCCATCAGTACCAGCTTCTGGGTCATGCCACCGGCCAGGGTGTGATCATGGAGCCCTACCTGATCACCATGGAATCGGAAGCTGATGATTTCCCTGTCTTCCAGCATGATGGGGTGGAATTCATCTATATGGTCGAAGGCGAGATGGAATATCGCCACAACCATCGGACCTATCGACTGCGCCCGGGCGACAGCCTCTATTTCGACGCGGACGCGCCCCATGGGCCCGAGGTCCTGGCGAAGCTGCCTATTCGTTTCCTTTCGGTGATTTCCTACCCCCGCGCCAACGGGGAGTGACGAAGACTCACCGAGGCGCGGGCGCTGAGGGCGCGGACGTCTTCGCTGACGTTTTCTCCGCCAAAACTCACAGGATCGGCAAGGTGCGTGAACCAATGGGCCAGGGGCTGCCGCCCCTTGCGGTGGTCCCAGGTGAGCGCCCGCAGGACCTCTTTCGCCTCCGGGGTAAGGGGCACTTCCAGATCCTGGCCGGTCAAAACACCCCAATAGCCCGCCCAACAGCGCCCCACGGCATAAGGATTGTATCCGCCCCCGCCCAACACCAGGAGCCTCGGGCTCATCGGGCGGCAGGCCTCCAGGGCCCGCCAGAGCCCTCGATTGCTTAAGCAGAGCTTGCTCTGAGGATCATCGGCCAGACCGTCACAGCCCAACTGCAGGACAAGGGCTTCGGGCGCGAAGTCTTCAATCAGTGGCAGGATCAAGGCGTCCATAAGAAACCCGAGATCCACATCCGTGAACCCGCGCGGGACCGGCAGATTGAGGTGACCCGGACCGAGGTCGTCCAGGGACCCGTGGATTCCGGCCTTGGGGTCCCTTGCCATCGGCCAGCGTGCGTTCTCGTGAACCGACAGCGTGAAGACCTCCGGGCTTTCCGCGAAGGCGAGCTGCACACCGTCGCCCCAGTGGGCATCCAGATCCAGATAGAAGATCCGCTTAACGCCCTGGTCCTGAAGCGACAGGATAGCGAGGACCGGGTCGTTAAAGTAGCAGAACCCGCTGGCACCACCCTTGCGACCATGGTGGGTGCCGCCCGCTGGGCTGAAGACAACGCCGCCATCTGCCAGCAGTTGTCCGGACAGTCTGGCGGCACCGGCTGCCGTCGCCGGTCGTTGAAACATCTCGCCGTAGACCGGATTACCGTTGGTGCCGATGTTAAAGGCCTTCGCATCAGCCGCGCTGACCGCCTGGGCGAATTCCGCTCGCATCAGGGCGTCGATGTAGGCGGGTTCGTGAAACCGCGCCAGATCTTCCGGCGTGGCCCTGGGGCTATCGATGTAGTGCGCTTCGTCCAGCCATCCCATGGCGCGCGCCATGTCGATTGTCACCGACACACGGGGGATGGCCAGCGGATGCCCTCGTCCATAGCTGGAATCACGGTAGATTTCACTGCCGATGAACCAGGGCCCCTGGTCACGGGGCCCCTGGTCTCGGCACCGAAGATCCGGATCCCGGCCTTGGGCTTCCTCTCTCTCTGTTGTTTTCGTGCCATCCATCAGCATTCCGGCCATCAGCATCCTGGACCTTGACCCAAATTTGGCTTTCAACCATCTGTCATCGGACAGGGCGTGAGAAAGATATGGGGAGCAAACGGACTGCGGCCAGGGCCGCTTTGCGAACAAGGGTCTGCCAGAGCTGTTTCCCCCCAACCTCAAAAACAAAAAAGGAATTCAATTGTGAAAATTTTCTTTTTATTGCCTCTCGATACTGTTATCCGGGCGAATTCAGGAAGCTCAATCAGAACGCCTAACGAAAGCAAATAAAGCCTCAGCGACCGACTCAAGCATTTGCCGAAGGAAAAGAACAATAAACGAACATATAGAAGAATCAAAGGCTTCACCCAAAGGTGGAACGACGGCCCCACCGGGACATCGGGCGGTCCTGGCCCTGGCTGTTCCGGTGATCTTATCGAACATTACTGTGCCGCTGACCGGCGCGGTTGATACCGGTGTCGTTGGTCACATCGACGGAGCGGAAAACCTGGCGGGCGTTGCCGTCGGTGCCTTGATCTTTTCCACTGTCTATTTCCTGTTCGGCTTTTTGCGCATGAGCACGACGGGATTTGCGGCTCAGGCTCTGGGGGCCGGTGACAATGGGGAGATCAAGGCAACCCTGGGACGGTCACTGGTGGTGGCGCTCTGCCTCGGCTGCGGCCTGATTTTGTTGCAAGTCCCGCTCTTGGCGGGATCCCTCTGGATCGTGGCCCCCAGCGAGAGCGCGGCCGATGTTGCCGGGGCCTATTTCGCAATCCGCATCTGGGGGGCACCGGCAGCCCTGGTAAACGCCGCCATGCTGGGCTGGTTTTTCGGCGTCGGCAACACAACCGTGCCGCTGATCGTCCAGGCCGGACTCAACGTCAGCAATGCTGTGCTCAGCCTTTGGTTCGTTCTCGGGCTGGGCTTTGGAATCGAAGGCGTTGCCACGGCTACGCTGATCAGCGAATGGGCGGCGCTGGGCCTCTGGATCGTCTTCGCCAGGCGCCATGCCCGCCGCTTCCCGCAGGAAGGTCCTCTGGCCCTGTTCAAGCGAGACCGCCTGATCGGCCTGTTCCGCGCCAACCGGGATATCTTTCTGCGCTCCGCCGGCCTGAACGCGGGCTTCGTGGTGTTCACCAGTTTGGGGGCCCGCCAAGGAGACCTGATCCTGGCGGCCAATGCCGTCCTGTTGACCTTCCAGACCTTTGTCGCCTATGGCCTGGATGCCTTTGCCCATGCTGCCGAAGCGCTGGCGGGACGGGCCTATGGAGCGGGGAACCGGCTTGCCTTCCGGGCGGCCAACCTGATCAGCGGCCTCTGGGCCCTGTGCCTGGCTGTCGCCCTGTCCCTGGCTCTCTGGTTCGGAGGCCCGTTCTTCATCAGCCTGTTGACTGACCAGCCGGATGTCCGAGAGACCTCCATGACCTATCTCGCATGGTCGGCCTTCATGCCGGTCGTCGCGGTCTGGTGCTTCCAGCTTGACGGCATCTTCATCGGCGCGACCCGCACCCGGGCCATGCGCGATGGTATGGCTCTGTCTTTGGTGCTCTTCCTGGGCGCAGCCTTCACCCTGCCGAATGTCATGGGCAACCACGGCCTTTGGGCGGCTCTGATGATCTTCATGGCCGCAAGGGGGGGCACACTTGCCGCCTTCTATCCGCAGCTGGAGAAGGACGTTGGGAGCAGAGCCAAGCTGGAATGCCGGTCAGAATAGCTTGGGCCGAAAAAAAAGAAGCCGCAGTCCCCGTTTCTTGACAGGGGCTGCGGCTCGATTGTCGCCAGAACGAAAGTGGGGTCACGGAACTGGCGACGGCTTCGCTCGGGGAGAGCGCTTAATGTTGTTCCTTTATGCGGCTGCCGAACCCAGCTGGTCACGCCAGCCCGGGAAGAGCGCATCGGCATCGGCCTGGAAGGAGTAGAAGGCCCGGGCCAGCTCATAGTGCTCCTTGGCATAGGTCACCAGGTCCGTGCCGCTCATCCAGGCGTCGCGCGCTTGGCGCAGGGACTTGGCACCCGCCGTGCCGCCATCCATGTGACCGAAGGCTCCGCCGCCCGAGGTCTGGATGAAGTTGGCGTGACCCAGGTTGTCGAAGAAGCCCGGTAGCCGAAGCGCATTCATACCGCCGGAAATGATTGGCGTGGTGGCCTTCATGCCGCGCCATTCCTGTTTGTAGTAGGGGCCTTGGGCCACGTCGCGTTCCAGCATATAGGCGATGTTCTTGTCGTCCTTTTCGCCCTCCATCTTGCCGTAGCCCATGGTGCCGGTGTGGATGCCCGACGCCCCCAACAAGCGTGACAGCTTGCAGTGAACCAAGGCCGTGTAGCCCCGTTGGGTCTGTGGCGAGGTAACCGCCCCGTGACCGGCCCGGTGATAGTGCAGGAACTGGCCGGGGAACTGTCGCCGTGCCGTCGTGACCGCCGTGCCCCCCGCAACATAGCCGTCCACCAGGAAGGCCACGTGATTGGCGTCGACCCCAAAGGTTTCCAGGATGTATTCGGCGCGCGCAATCATCTCGAAGGGGTCATCGGCCGTGATGTTGGCGGAGAACAGTTTGGCCTCGCCGGTATCGTCCTGCGCGCGTTTCATGGAATCGGCCACCAGCGCAATGGTCTCTTTCAGCGGCGCGAAAACCTGGTTGCCCTGGGGTTCGTCGTTCTTGATGAAGTCCCCGCCGAGCCAGAAGTCATAGCAGGCGTCCGCGAAGGGTTTCGGGCGCAGGCCCAGCTTGGGCTTGATGATCGTGCCGACCACCATGCCGCCATTTTCCAGCGGCCGGTCCAGAACGCGCCACATGTCCTGGATGTTGGCGCTGGGGCCATCGAAGGCGGCCAGGAATTTTGGCGGAATATAGAAGTCGTGCATCTTGGCATATTCGACATCGCCCATGCCCTGGTTGTTGCCGATGCAGAGTGTCAGGAAGCTTGCCACCATGGCCCGGCCATCGGTGATGTTTCGGTCGAACAGGTCGACGGGGAAGGCGAGCTTCATCAACTCCTTGGCTTCATCGATCTCGTAAACCAGGGCATCCACGCCCTTGGTGAAATCATCCGTTGTCGAAACATCGACGTTGGTGCCGGTGGAGGATTCTGCGGCGAAATGGGCAGCCGTCTCCAGGTAGCCGTAACCGGCTTTCGGCTTCATGATGTAGGCGCAGAGAACATGTTTGCCCCCGGCGATCAGATCGTCTTCCTTCAGGCTGAGATCGGCATAGCGGGCTGACTGGTCCATAACGTTTTCCTCCGTTGTAGGAGGGGCTCCCCCCTCAGTTGCGGGCATCCCCTGTTTTGGTTGTCATCACCCTAGCGAAACTGAGGTATTTGCAAAAATTAAAGTTATTGCCATTTAGTATAAGTAAAAACTTATTTATTAGAGCGCGATCGGCTTAAGTCGAGCCACTTTGTGGCTAGCCATAAGGCGTGAATCGCCCTCTAAAACGTTGATAGAGACTGATTCACGAAGAAAGCCGGATCACCATCGGTGATTCGGGCTTCTTCGATCAGGCTCTAGGCTGTTGTGCCAGTTTCCTATGGCGGGACCGTCGGGCCGGTGTGGTGCGGGTTGATTCATCGATCAGGCGGGCCCCGTTTTCCCGAATGAAGGAGACGAAGGCCTCGGCGACGGGCAGCAAGCGCTTGCCTTCCCGGTGAACAAGGTACCAGTCGCGCAAGACCGGCGTGTTGGCGATGTCCAGGATCGCAAGGCGACCGGCGGAAACCTCAAGCCCCACCGTATGACGGGATAGAAGGCTGACACCCATTCCGGCCATGACCGCCTGCTTGATGGTTTCGTTGCTGGCCATTTCCATGGACTTGCGGGGTTGGATGTGATTCTCCGCGAGTAATGCCTCCATCACCGTTCTTGTGCCGGAACCGCTTTCCCGAAGCAGGAAGGTCTCCTCCGTCAAGTCGGCGAACTGGCAGGCCTTGCCCGCCAATGGATGGTTGGCGCTGGCGATCATAACCAGCGGGTGGGAGGCGAAGCGGTGCGCCTGGATCTTCATATCGGTGGGTGGGCGACCCATAAAGCAGAGGTCCACGGCATTGTCAGCCAGAAGTGCAATGATCTGTTCCCGGTTGGCGACTTTCAATGTCAGATCGACACCGGGATAGCCCGCCACGAAGGCTGAGAGGATGGTCGGTGCGAAGTACTTGGCCGTTGAAATCACTCCGATTTTCAGCCCACCTGCCTGGCGCCCGCGCAAGGCCTGCATGGCTTCTTCGGCGTCTTCGATGGCCGAAAGCACGGTCTTGATATGGCCCAACAGCTCCTCGCCCGCACCGGTCAGGTGCAACTTGCGGCCCACTTGTTCGAACAGCGGCACCTGTGTGCGGCTCTCCAGCTGCTTGACCTGAAGCGATACTGCAGGCTGCGTCAGATGCAGTTCCCTTGCTGCCTTGGAGAAGCTCAGATGTTTGGCAACGGCATTGAAAACCTGCATCTGGCGCAGTGTCGTATGGCGCATCGGTCCGGCTCTCCTCTTTCCCCTTCCTGGAGTGTTTCTTTGGGGTCAAATAAATTTACTATAATATAAACCTTATAATAGAACGAAGAAATCCTGATTGTCCTTATCTCATTTGGGGCCTTAGCCTTGGGGCCAACGACAAATCGAGTCCGTTTAGGGGGGACTGACGACATGACACGGATCAACCGGACCACTCTGGCCCAATATCTAATCGAAGAATGCCGCCGGCGGGAGGACCTGGAGCCGGGCCTCGCCTCACTCATTCTGGATGTGGCACAGGCCTGCAAAACCATTTCGCGGACCGTTGCTTTCGGTTCGCTGGGCGATGCGCGCGGCAAGACGGGGACCGTCAACGTACAGGGCGAAAATCAGGAAGCCCTTGACGTTCTGTCCAACGAGATTTTTTGCGAGGCCACCAACTTCGGCGGTCAGGTGGCGGCCATCGCCTCGGAGGAACTGGAAGATATCCTGCCCGTGCCGGACGAATATCCGATGGGTGACTATCTGCTGGTCTTTGATCCGCTGGACGGATCATCGAACATTGATGTGAACGTATCGGTGGGTTCCATCTTTTCCATTTTGCGCCATCCGCGGCCCGGTGAAAAACCGACCAAGGAAGACTTTCTGCAGCCGGGCCACCGACAGATCGCCGCAGGCTACGCCATCTTTGGCCCATCGACCAAGCTGATCCTGACCTTGGGCGCTGGCGTTCAGGGGTTCACGATGGACCCGTTCCAGGGCGATTTCTATCTGACCCGGCCTGATCTGATGGTTCCGGAAGCCACACAGGAATTCGCCGTCAATGCCTCCAACAGCCGCCACTGGGAAGCCCCGGTGCGCCGCTATGTTGAAGAATGTCTGGCGGGGAAGACAGGCCCGCGCGGGAAAGACTTCAACATGCGTTGGATTGCCTCCATGGTTGCCGAGGCCCATCGCATTCTGATCCGGGGCGGTGTCTTCATGTATCCGCGCGACAATCGGGTTCCGCAACGCTCGGGCCGCTTGCGCCTGATGTATGAGGCCAATCCCGTAGCCTTTTTGATGAGCCAGGCCGGGGCCATGGCCTCCACCGGTGCGGGGTCGATCCTGGATGTTCAACCGACCGACCTGCACCAGCGTGTTCCCCTGATTTTCGGATCACGGGAAGAAGTCGAACGCATCGAGGCCTATCATGAGGAAGGCGATGTCGAAATGATCGAGACGCCATTGTTCAATACCCGCGGTCTTTTCCGCGACGCGAGCTGAGGAGTTTTCGATGTCAGAGAAACACCCGATCATCGCGATTACCGGCTCTTCGGGGGCGGGGACCTCGACCGTTACCAACACCTTCCAGCAAATCTTTCGCCGCGAGAATGTGGACTCCGTCATCATCGAAGGTGACAGCTTTCACCGCTTCGACCGGCAAACCATGAAGGCGGAGATGGAGGCCCGGTTGGACGCGGGAGATATGACCTTCAGCCATTTCGGACCGGAATCGAACGAGTTGGAAGAGTTGGAGGGCCTGTTCAAGAGCTACGCCGAGACCGGCACGGGTCAGCGCCGTCTTTACCTGCACAACGACAAGGAGGCGGAGCCCTACGGCCAGGCCGCCGGCACGTTCACGCCCTGGGAAGACCTGCCCGACAGCGACCTTCTGTTCTACGAAGGCCTGCATGGCGGTGTGAAGACCGACAGCGTAAACGTCGCCCAATATCCCGACCTGTTGATCGGTGTCACGCCGGTAATCAATCTGGAATGGATTCAGAAGTTGCAGCGCGATCAACAGGCGCGCGGTTATTCGTCGGAGGCCGTGACCGATACCATTCTGCGCCGCATGCACGACTATGTGCACTATATCTGCCCGCAGTTTTCTGAAACGCATGTGAACTTCCAGCGCGTGCCGACGGTGGATACCTCCAACCCCTTTATTGCGCGCTACATTCCGAGTGCCGACGAGAGCCTGTTGGTGATCCGTTTTAAGGACCCCAAGGGGATCGATTTCCCCTATCTGATGAACATGCTGCATGACAGCTTCATGAGCCGTCCGAACACCATCGTCGTGCCCGGCGGCAAAATGGAATTGGCCATGCAGCTCATCTTCACGCCTTTCGTCTGGCGCTTGATGGACCGAAAAAGGAAAGCACGCTGATGATGTCTTTACGCGCTGTCGTCTGGGACCTGGACGGCACCCTGTTGGATTCCGCTCCGGACCTGCGGGCGGTCCTGAATGCCGTTATCGGCGAAATCGGTCTCGCGCCGTTCGATCTGGCCGAGGTCAAGGGCATGATCGGCGGCGGCGTGCCGAAGCTGGTCGAACGCGGTCTCGGCGCGCGTGGCTTGGCACCCTCGCCGCAACAGCTGGCCGATCTGTCCGCGCGTTTCCTGGAACTCTACGCCGCCCGGCCCTGCCGAGAATCAACATTGTTCCCCGGTGCCGAAGATACCCTGCGACGGCTGAAGGCCGCCGGTTATGCCCAGGCGCTTTGCACCAACAAGCCGGAGGCCATCACGGGGTTGATCCTGCGTGCTCTCGGGCTTGTCGATTGCTTCGATGCCGTGATCGGCGGTGACACAACCTTGGAGCGGAAGCCCCATCCGCTGCCGCTTCGCACGGCTCTGGGGCAATTGAAGGCCGGTGCCGCCCAGGCTGTCATGATCGGCGATTCATCCGCCGACCAGGGGGCTGCACGGGCGGTCAACTGCAAACTGGTGCTGGTCCGCCATGGCTATTCCCGCGTGCCGGTGGCGGAACTTGAACCCGATGCCCTGTGTCATCGGCTTGAGGATGTTCCGGACCTCGTGGCCGGTTTCGATCTTGTCCAGCCGATGGCTCTTCAGGCCTGAAAGGAATCGCCATGATCAAAGCCATCATTTTCGATGTGGACGGTACTCTGGCGGAAACCGAGGACGGCCATCGGATGGCTTTCAACAAGGCTTTCGAGCAGGAGGAGCTGCCCTGGCATTGGGACCAGAGCCTGTATCGGGACCTCTTGGCGGTCACCGGTGGCAAGGAGCGCATCCGCCATTTCGTCGAGACCTACAAGCCAAAGGGAGGCGATGCGGTTGACGACGAGTGGATCAAGGCGCTGCACGCGATCAAGACCGGTCACTACACGGCCCTGGTGGCCGAAGGCCGGTTGTCGCTACGACCCGGTGTCCGATCGATCATGGAGCAGGCCCGGGCAAAAGGATTGAGGCTGGCAATTTCGACAACCACCACGCCCGCGAACGTGACGGCCCTGATCGGGTCGACCATTGGCGAAAGCGGCCTGTCCTGGTTCGATGTCATCGGTGCGGGCGATGTGGTACCCGCCAAGAAACCGGCACCCGATATCTATCAATATGTATTGGCGCAGTTGAACCTCGGCCCGGAAGAGGCCCTGGCGATCGAAGATTCAGAAGCCGGTCTGAAGTCGGCACGGGCTGCCGGTATTCCCTCTGTGGTGACCGAGAGCATCTATACCAACGGCGGCGATTTTGATGGAGCCGCCGCCGTGCTGCCCCATCTCCCCGACAACCTGGATGACCTCCTGTCCCTTGCCGGGGTCAAGTCTCCGGCGGGCGTTGGTGGCGCGTGATGCGCTTTTCGATCGCCTGGAAACCCTGGGTAAGCAGGAAGGTCAGGCCGAGATAGAAAACGCCGGCGGCCAGAAAAATTTCCACCGGCATGTAGGTGCGCGAGATGACCGTACGTGCCATCCCGGTGAGGTCCAGCAGCGTTATCGTACTGGCCAGTGCCGTGCCCTTCAGCATCAGGATGACTTCGTTGGAATAGGCCGGGAAACCGACGCGGAGCGCACTCGGCAGAATGATCCTGCGCATTGCCAGACTGCGGCTCATGCCGATGGCTCGCGCGGCCTCGATCTCGCCTTTCGGGACCGCCTGGATGGCACCGCGCAGGATTTCCGCCTGATAGGCTCCCGTGTTCAGGGCGAAAGCGATGATGGCGCACCAATAGGGTTCGCGAAGGATCGGCCAGAGTGCGCTCTCCCGCAGGGTCTCGAACTGGCCGAGGCCGTAGTAGATCAGGAAGATCTGGACCAGGAGCGGCGTGCCCCGGAAGAAAAAGATGTAGGTCTTCGCGGACCGGTTCAGCACGGGATTGGCCGACACCCGCCCGAGGGCCACCGGCAGGGCGATGGCCATGCCGACGAGCAGAGCCAGCACCAGCAGTTCGATGGTCAACCAGACACCCTCTCCCAGCCTCGGCAGGTTGTCGAAGATGACCTCGTAGTTCAGTTGGGTCAGGCCGTAAAACATACCGGCACCCAGCAGGGCCAGAAACGCCCAGAGGGTGACGCTCAAAAACCGGCGTGTGATCGTCCAGGTTCGTTCGATCTGCACCCAGGTCATGAGGCTGTTCCGGCCGCGGGCTGTCCGCGTGCGGCCCATTTCTCGAGACGCCCCTGTGCCGTGCCGAAGATCAGGGTCAGCGCCAGATAGATCAACGCGGCAGCGACGTAGAACGTAAAGGGCTCCTTCGTGAAGCCCGTTGCGATGCTGGCCTGGCGCATCAACTCGTCCAGTCCGATGACGGAGACCAGGCTGGTGTCCTTCATCAGGACCAGGAAGAGGTTGCCGAGACCGGGAAGCGCCACCCGCCAAACCTGGGGCAGGGTGATGCGCAGAAAGCATTGAATCGGCGTCATGCCATAGGCGATGGCAGCCTCGATCTGGCCTTTCGGTATCGACTGAATGGCCCCCCGGAACACTTCCGTGGCGTAGGCCCCGAAGGTCAGGCTGAGCGCAATAACACCCGCCTGGAACCGGCCCAGTTCGATATAGTCGTCATAGCCGATCAGCGAGGCTGCGGCGTTGAGGGCCCCGGCCGAGCCGAAGTAGATGACGAGCACCACAAGCAGTTCGGGCAGACCCCGCACCACGGTGGTATAGGCCCCGCCGAGCCAGCGGGCCAGCGGGTTGGGCGATAGCTTCGCCGAAGCCCCCGCCAGCCCGAGAAGGAGGCCGCCGCCCAAGCTGCACAGCGCCAGGGCCACCGTCATCAAGGTGCCTTGGAAGAGCAGATTGCCGAAGCCGTGCAGGTCCATGGTGGGCGGCCTTCAGGTCTGGGCTCAGTAGATCGAGAAGGGGAAGTACTTCGCGTTGATCTTCTCGTAGGTGCCGTTCGCCAGGATGGCTTTCAGGGCTGCATTGAACTTGGCGACCAGATCCGTATCGCCCTTGCGGATCGCGATGCCGATCTTGTCGTCGATGTCGATGGCCTCGCCCAGGAACTCGAAATCAGCCCCGGCGTCCGAACGGAGCCATTCGTAGTTTACCAGCGCATCTGCCAGAACAGCATCCGTCCGACCGGCGGCAAGATCCAGGTAGGCGTTTTCCTGGGTGTCATAGAGCCGGGGGCTGGCGGACTTCATGGTGTCTTCCAGATACTGTGCGGCAATCGTGGCCCGTTGGGCACCGATGGTTTTGCCGTCCATCATCGCGGGATCGAAGCCGGATTCCTTTTTTGCCACCAGGCGCAGCGCGTTTGAATAGTATTTGTCGGTGAAGGCGACGGCCTTCATCCGTTCTTCGGTGATCGACATGGATGCGATGATGGCGTCGTACTTCTTGGCCAGAAGGCCCGGAATGATGCCGTCCCAATCCTGGGTGACGAATTCGCATTCGACCTTCATCTCGGTGCAGAGGGCTTTCGCAATGTCGATGTCAAAGCCGACCAGATCACCGTTGGCATCGATCTGGTTGAACGGCGGATAGGCCCCTTCCGTGCCGATGCGCACCTTGTCGGCGGCCTCGGCACCGGCGACGATGCCGAAGGCCAGACCGGCGGTGATGCCGAACGTGGCGAGTGACTTGATCCATTTATTCATCTGCCTCTCCTTTTGGTTTTTTGGCTTTTCAAAGATTGGAAGCCAGGAACGCGCGACAGCGTTCCGATTTCGGCTCTTGGAACACCTGGTCCGGCGAGCCTTCTTCCTCGACCCGCCCTTCGTGCAGGAAAACCACCTTGTTGGATACCTCGCGGGCGAAGCCCATCTCGTGGGTGACGACCAGCATGGTCGTGCCTTCCTCGGCGAGGCGTCGCATCACCTGCAAGACCTCGCCGACCAGTTCGGGATCGAGCGCGCTGGTCGGCTCGTCAAACAGAATGACCTTGGGCTGCATGGCGAGTGCGCGGGCAATGGCTGCCCGCTGTTGCTGGCCGCCTGACATCTGGGAGGGATAGTAATGTCGTCGTTCCGCTATTCCGACTTTCTCCAGCAGGGCTTCTGCGCGCAGGATGGCTTCAGCCTTCGACAGCCCCAGAACATGGACCGGTGCCTCGATGATGTTTTCCAGCACGGTCATGTGGGACCAGAGGTTGAAGCTTTGAAACACGAATCCGAGCTCGGCCCTGAGCCGCGTGATCTGTGCCTGATCGGCAGCTTCCAGCCCCGACCCGTCCTTGGCGGGCTTCAGGCGCAGCGCCTCCCCTGCCACAGCGATCGCCCCCTTGGTGGGTTTCTCCAAAAGGTTCAGACAGCGCAGGAAGGTGCTCTTGCCCGATCCGCTGGAGCCCAGGATTGAAATGACGTCGCCATCTTCAGCCCGCAGAGAGATGCCCTTCAACACCTCGACCGTGCCGAAGGATTTATGGATATCGGAAACGACAAGCGCGGATGGCGGTGCAGAGGAAGAATGACTGGGTTGCGTCATGCGGCCTTGTGAACCCCGGAAAGTTTGCCACATCAGTCTCGACGTGGGGCAAAAGCAGTGTCAAGCTCTTTGCCGTTAGCAACAGATTTTCATCCCAGGAACCATCCCTCTCCCGACAACTCAAGGAAGCCTAAAATGTCAGAGACTTTCCGCGCCATTTATCTCACCGAAACCGATGGCAAGGTCGCCGCAGAGGTCACCGATGTGCCGACCGCCGATCTGCCCGCCGGGGATGTGACCGTCGATGTTCACTACTCCACCCTGAACTACAAGGACGGCATGATCGTCAACGGGCTGGGCAAATTGGTGCGCGAATATCCGCACGTTCCGGGCATCGATTTTTCCGGCGTTGTCTCAGCTTCCGATGATCCGCGTTACAAGCCGGGGGACGAGGTCTTGCTGACCGGTTGGCGTGTCGGCGAAATCCACTGGGGCGGATTGGGCCAAAAGGCGCGGGTCAAGGGTGACTGGTTGGTGCCGCTGCCCGAAGGCCTGGACCTCAAGCAAGCCATGGCAATCGGCACGGCGGGCTTCACGGCCATGCTGTCCGTGATGGCTCTGGAAGATCACAACTGCGCCAAGGACGAGGAAAAGCCCGTTCTGGTCACGGGTGCCGCCGGTGGGGTCGGCTCTGTCGCGGTGGCCCTGTTGGCTGCCAATGGCTTTCCTGTTGCCGCTGTCACGGGGCGGGCGGAAACACACGACTATCTGAAAGACCTCGGTGCCACGACCCTGCTCAGCCGAGACGAGGCCTATGCCGCACCCCGTGGGCCGCTTGGCAAAGAGCGCTGGTCCGGTGTCATCGACAATGTGGGCGGTGAAGGCCTCGGCGCACTGCTGTTGAGCGTTGCCTATTGGGGTTCGGTGGCCAGTGTCGGCAATGCGGGCGGAATTGCTTTCTCGACCAACGTGCTGCCTTTCCTGCTGCGCGGCATCAACCTCTTGGGTATCGATTCCAATACATGCCCGATTGACCGGCGTGTCGCCGCTTGGGGCCGGCTGGCCAAGGAACTGGACAAAGGCAAGCTGGACGCCGTCACCAACGTGATTGCCCTGTCCGAAACCCTGGAAGCGGCCAACGCCATTCTGAAAGGTGCCGTGCGGGGGCGGACGGTGGTCGACGTCCGCGCATAAAGGGCTGGCGTGGCGTTAATTTTCTCATTTTGATTCTCAAAATGAGACGCAAATTGATAAAAGGGACCTGCCAGCGCGGGTCCCTTTTTTTGCGCAAGTCCCGGTTTTCCTTGTTTGAGGGGGCGTCCCGTCCTGCTTTTGGTCTTGGCACAGCCCTTGCGCTAAACGGAGGAGAACAGGGAGGGATCCGAAATGATCGACGAACGACTGCACCAGCCCCGACAGTCCCAGGCCTTCTCCGGTCAAACCGATCTGACCTTCGAGGATTCCTGTTCACCCTCCCGGCATCAGGAACTGGAAAGCAAGCTTGCCACCATTGAAGAACGGGCGGGCAAGGTCATCACCTTCAATGTGGTTGTCGCCCTGTCGATGGTCGCGGCAATGGCGCTCGCGGTAACCCTTCCCTTTGCCTGACGGCGGGTTTCATCCGCCCAGCAGGTCTTCTTGTCGGTTGCCAAGGGCTTCAGCAGAGCGATCCTTCAATGCGATCCCCGTTTGCCCGATGCGGAGGGCTTCCCGAACCAGCCAGCCGATCTTGGCCCCGGCGAGGGTCGGGTTGAGGCCCTCTTCGCGAATGTTCGACAGGCAATTCCGGTTGGCGTTCTGCAGACCGGACCTCGGCGCATAGGTCAAATAGGCACCCAGGCTATCAGCGGCACTCAAACCCGGTCGCTCACCGATCAGCATAACCACCAGCTTGGCCCCCATTGCCGCGCCGATTTCATCGCTGAGGCCGACACGGGCCTGTTCTGCGAGGACAATCGGTCCAAGGGGTAAGCCCTTCAGTGCCGTAAATGCCGCTTTGAGTGTCTCCAGCGCGAAGGCTTCGACCGCCTTCGCTGAAAGACCGTCGGCCAGCACGAAGAGAATGTCATTCTTGGCCTCGCCCCCGGCTTCTCCCCCGGCTTTTCCCCCAGCTTCTCCCAGGGTCAGGCGATCTTCGGGGGCCAGCAAGCGACCGAGATCGGGTCGCTTCAGGTAGGTGCCCCGATCCTTCGCGCAGCTTCGGACCCTTACCAGCGGATGGCCGGGCAACTCGCCTTTCAGGACTAAAGCCAGTTTCTCCGCATCCAAGGCCGCCCAGACGGCATCCCTCGCCGCGGCATGGGCTGCCTGGAATTCCAGTAACGGGCCTGTGGGCAGGCCGTCTCCGGCCCGGCCCAGGGCGATGCGGGCGGGGGTAAAGCGCTTCAAGTGTTTCCAGCTATCGGGGCGGTGGGTCTGGCCTGCCATGATCAGAGCCCCTCCGCCAGGCCGAGCAGCGGCGTTTCGCCTCTGGGGCGCAGGCGGTTGCCCTCGTCCAAGAGGGCCATCTTGGCTAGCCACTCTGCGAATTCCGGTGCCGGTGGGCGACCCAGCAGGCTGCGGATATAGCCCGCGTCGTGGAAGCTCGTGGATTGATAGTTCAGCATAACATCGTCCGCGCCCGGCACCCCCATGAAGAAGGTGCAGCCCGCGATGGCCAGCAAGGTCATCAGGCTATCCATGTCGTCCTGATCCGCCTCGGCGTGATTGGTGTAACAGACATCGCAGCCCATCGGCAGCCCCAACACCTTGGCGCAGAAATGATCCTCCAGTCC
Source organism: Magnetovibrionaceae bacterium (assembly GCA_049603795.1). GTDB lineage: Bacteria > Pseudomonadota > Alphaproteobacteria > Rhodospirillales > JBMYSY01 > JBMYSY01. The sequence goes on along the minus strand of JBMYSY010000007.1, from coordinate 31,230 downwards.
CGCCCGGATGATCTGTTTGCCGTCGTAGAGGTATTCCGGTCCGATGAAGCCGACGACCGTGTTGATCAGCAGGGGATCGAAAGCCCTTGCGACGGCATAGGCCCTTGCCTCCACAGTTTGTTGATCCAGACCCTCGTGCGCATCGGCCGAGAGGGCGGCCCCCTGGCCGGTCTCGAAGTACATGACATTCCGGCCCTTTCCCCCGCGTTTGAGGGAAAGGGCGGCGTCCCGGGCTTCCTTCAACAGGCTGAGCGAGACCCCGAAGGCCTCGTTGGCCTTTTGCGTGCCCGCGATGGACTGAAACACCAGATCCACCGGCGCGCCATCCTCGATCAATTCCAGGGTCGTGGTGACATGGGTCAGGATGCAGGATTGGGTTGGGATATCGTAGGCCCGGATCAGGCGATCCAATTGATCGGTCAGACGACGGCAGGTGGCCGGGTCGTCACTCGCCGGGTTGATGCCGATCACCGCATCCCCGCAGCCGTACATCAGGCCATCAAGGATCGAGGCAGCGATCCCCGCCTCGTCGTCGCTCGGGTGATTGGGCTGCAAGCGGATGGATAGATGCCCCTCGAGGCCGATGGTGTTGCGAAAGGCCGTGGTGACCCGGACCCTGGCCGCGACACTGATCAGGTCTTGATTGCGCATCAACTTGGAGACGGCTGCGACCATTTCCGGGGTCAGGCCGGGAGCCAGGGCACCCAGGCTGGCGGCATCGGCGGAATCAGACAGCAGCCATTCCCGAAAACCGCCGACGGTGAGGGAAGAAACCGGACCGAAGGCCTGATCATCATGGCTGTCCGCGATCAGGCGGCTGACTTCGCAGGTCTCCGGGTCGACCAGTGGCTGTTCAATGAAAGCCTTCAGCGGAATGTCGGCCAGGCAAAACCGGGCGGCGACGCGCTCTTCGGCTGACTTCGCCGCCAAACCGGCCAGTTGATCACCGGACCGCTCCGGCGATGCCTTGGCCAGCAGGTCGGCCAGGGAATTGAACGAATATCGGGTCCCGTTGAGGTCGGCTGAATACGGCATAGAGACTCAGGTGGTTGTTCAGGCTTGTCGGTTCCAGGCCAGCATGAAACGGTTGCAGGCAGATGACAGCCGCTACATGACAGCCGAAGAGGAGGTGAGCGATGCCCAAGAATGATAGTCCGATCGAGCGGATCATGCCGGAAGGCTCCCCGCCCCCGGTGGCACCCTATTCCCACGCGGCGGCCTACAAGGATCTGGTCTTCGTTACCGGCCAGATGCCTCTGGACCCGGAAACCAATACCTATATCCGGGGTTCAGCGGCGGAACAGTTGGATGCCTGCATGCGCAACCTGGAAACCATCCTGGATGCTGCAAAAACCGACTGGTCGCGGGTGCTCCACGTTCGAATCTTCATGACCGATTTTTCCCGCTATGACGAATTGAACGAGGCCTATAAAGCCTGGTTCCCGGAAGGCGGGTTTCCCGCGCGGACCTGCGTTGGCGTCACCGGTCTGGCCGGAGGGGCCGAGGTCGAGGTCGATCTCGTGGCGGTACGGGGCGACTAAGAGAGGACTTTGCAGCCGCTCTTGCGACCGATGTCCTGAACCCGGCGGAAAACGTCGTCGCGCGCGTCGAGCCGGACCGCTTCCGCGCCGTGCCGAATGGCGCTCAGTGCGTCTCCCGGCGCTTCGCCACAATCCAGCAGAAAGGCCAGATCCGCGTCAGGTCGGGCGTTCCGGGCGACCTTGGTCATCTCGACCCAGACCATCGCCCCAATATATCCCGAAGCTGCGCGAGGGCTCTCGATCTGCAGAGGGCAGCCCGGGTTTCGGTCGATGGCATCGACCATTTCGGCAAGGGTTCCGGCAAGGACTGATTTGCGTTCCATGAGTTTCAGCATGAGCCCTTGCCCGGCATAAGAAAAGGGGCCACCCCCACCGGAGCGGCCCCTTAACCGTCGATCCAAATGGCCGCTTAGCCTGCCTTGTGCAGGGCCACCGCCGTATCCGACATGCGGTTCGAGAATCCCCATTCGTTGTCGTACCAGCTCATGACGCGAACCAGGTTGCCGTCCATGACCGTGGTGCCGGAGGCGTCAAAAATCGACGAATGCGGATTGTGGTTGAAGTCGCAGGAGACCAAGGGCGCGTCCACATATTCCAGAATGCCCTTCAGCGGACCCTCGGCGGCGGCTTTGATGGCGGCATTGATTTCTTCCGCCGTGGTGGCCTTGGCCGAGGTGAAGGATAGGTCCACCAAGGATACATTCGGTGTCGGCACGCGGATCGCAGTCCCGTCCAACTTGCCGGCGAGTTCCGGCAGAACAAGACCCACGGCCTTGGCCGCACCCGTGCTGGTCGGGATCATGCTGAGCGCACCGGCCCGGGCCCGTCGCAGATCCTTGTGCAGGGTGTCCAGCATCGGCTGGTCGCCGGTGTAGGAGTGGATCGTCGTCATGAATCCCTTTTCGATGCCGACCAGCTTGTTCAACACATTGGCCACTGGCGACAGGCAATTCGTGGTGCAGGATGCGTTGGAAACGATCTTGTGTTCTGCGGTCAGCTTGTCGTGGTTGACCCCATAGACAACCGTCAGGTCGCTCTCCTTGCCCGGTGCCGAGATCAGGACCTTCTTGGCACCGGCTTCCAGGTGGGCGGCGGCCTTGTCGCGGGCGACAAAGATGCCGGTGCACTCATAGACCACATCCACATCCAATTCGCCCCAGGGCAGATTGGCCGGATCGCGTTCCGCTGTCACTTTGATCGGTCCCTGGCCGACGTCCATGATGTCGCCGTTGACCGTAACGTCTTTGGGGAAGCGGCCATGGACCGAGTCGTACTGAACCAGGTGAGCGTTAGTTTCCACCGGTCCCAAATCGTTGATGCCGACAACGACAACGTCGTCGCGATTGTTTTCCACCATCGCCCGCAGCGCCAGGCGTCCGATTCGCCCAAAGCCGTTGATTGCGACACGCACAGCCATGCTCATCTCCTTGTCTCGTCAGATTGTCTTGCCACAAAGCGTGAAGGCCGGATCTGCCCGGAAGCCTTTCGCGGCTTCTCTCTCCGGTCGTCCCTGTTGTTGAAATTGCTTCTAGCATAGGCCTTGATGCCCTGCACCCCCCGTTTGGCTGCCCATTTGGGCAGGGCGGCGGGTGGGCTGAACCCGATCACTTGGATCAGGTCTCTCTTTCTCATTCAGGTATAAGCCATTGACGGACCGGAAGGCTGCGGCCTACAAAAGTAATACGACCCTTCAAGCTAAGCCGTTAAGTGGCTGACGCATCAATAGAATCACCAAAGCCCAAAAGAAGTAACCAAGGCTTTTCATGACAGCCTCGAAAACTGCTCACCCCGTCCGTATCGCCCGCGCCGAAGAAAGGCTTGAGGCGGCTTTGCAGCGCCTGGATGCGGCAGCCGCCGGCATCATGGCCCGCAAGCAGGAGGCCGAGGCCCCTTCGGATGCGGAAGCCAGTCTGGCTCGCGAGAACGAAACTCTGCGCCAAAAACAGGCCGCGCTCGGCGACCGCTTGGACAGTGCCATTGCCCGTCTCGGGCGCATTCTTGCTGGCTGAAGAAGGATAGGGCGGGGCGGTCATGGCGCAGGTCAAGGTTCAGATCAACGGAAAGTCCTTCGAGATCGCCTGCGACGATGGGCAGGAGGCGCACCTGATGCGTCTTGGGACCTATATCGACAAGCGGATCGGGGAATTGGTCGCCGCTGTCGGTCAGGTCGGAAATGACCGGTTGCTGGTCATGGCGAGCTTGTTGATCGCAGATGAACTATCTGATGCCTACGCCGAACTGGAAGAATTGCGGGCCAAGGATCAGACGGTGGCCCGCAAGCTGGCCCTGGAAGAAGATCTAGCCCAGACCATTGATCAGGTGGCTGATCGTATCGAGGATATTGCCGAGAGACTGGAGCGGGCCTAAGTTGGAGGCTCGGACGGTCGCTGCGCGATGCGCCAGACCCATATGATCCCCGGGGCCAATAAGACCTTCCCGGGAGCTGACCCTGACGGACCCGTGGGTTCGTTATTTCGGCGCCCACCTGCACCTGCAGGCCGCGGAGGATCCCTCGGTCAACGGTCGAGGCGGCACCGTCCGAACACTCTTTTCTCCGATCAGCAGAGAAAGATCTGATCTCCGTGACAGCTGACCTCGACGCCCTGAAAGCGGCATGCCGCACTGAGCTCCGCGCCCTGCGCCGGGCTTTGGCAATGGACCAGGGGGAAAAGGGCAGCCGACGGGCCTCTGATCATCTGGTGGCTCTTCTCATCAGCCGGTTCGGCGTGGAAGGCGGCGACAGGGTCGCACTCTATCGGGCCCATGGGTCCGAGATTGATCCGCAGTTTGCTTTCGGGCCACTGCTGGCGGCAGCTTTTTCGTTGGCCCTGCCTTCTGTGGTGGAGGAGGGGCGGCCTTTGCGCTTTAAGTCTTGGGCTCCGGGCGAAGAATTGATTACCGGTTTCAGGGGGCTCGAGGAACCGGCCCATGGCGTAACGGTGCAGCCCCAGGCGGTTGTTTTACCACTCCTGGGTTTTGATGACGAAGGGCACCGGATCGGTCAGGGCGGCGGGTTTTATGATCGGACCTTGGACGAGGCTGCTCCGCGCCCGCTCGCCATCGGCTTCGCCTGGGCGGGTCAGCGTTGCGCGCGTCTACCCTTCGGGCCAAAGGACCAGAAACTGGATTTCATCGTGACGGAGCGGGGCGTCACCAATGTCGGGACATAGTTTATGAGGCTCTTGTTTTTGGGCGATATCATGGGACAGGCGGGGCGAAAGACCGTTTTTGAGCGCCTGCCCGGTCTGCGAAAAGAACTCGGCATCGACTTCGTCGTCGCAAATGGAGAGAACGCCGCACACGGTTTCGGGATCACGCCGAAGATCTGCCGGGCGCTCTATGATGCGGGTGTCGATGTCATCACGACCGGCAACCACGCTTGGGACCGCACGGAGATCATGAATTACATTGATGATGATCCGCGCCTATTGCGTCCGCTGAATTACCGCCCGGACAGCCCGGGAAAAGGGGTTGGCATCTTCGAGGCCCGAGACGGTCGGAAAGTGGCTGTCCTCAGCGCCATGGGGCAGCTGTTCATGGGCGAAATTCCAGACCCTTTTGAACAAGTTCGGCTCGCCATGGAAGGGGTTTCCCTGGGCGTAACCTGCCAGGCCGCAATCTGTGACATGCACGCCGAAGCCACCAGCGAGAAGATGGCCATGGGGCATTTTCTGGATGGTAAGGTGACCGCTGTGGTGGGATCCCACAGTCATATCCCGACAGCCGATGCCCAAATTCTCAAGGGCGGAACCGCCTATCAGACCGATGCGGGAATGTGCGGCGACTATGATTCCGTGATCGGCATGACGGTGGCCCCCGCTTTGGGGCGCTTTACCGGCGAGGCTGCTGGCCGCCTGGAACCGGCGGCTGGTGAAGCGACGCTCTGCGGGATTTTTATCGAAAGCGACGATTCGACAGGCCTGGCAGTCAGTATCCAGCCCATCCGGCAGGGCGGACGATTGCAGTCCAGCCTGCCGAATTCCTGAACATTTTTAGTCTTCGCGGACCTTGGCGAGGAAGCGTTCCACTTCCTGGCGGAGCTTCTGGCCCTGGGTCGAGAGGTCTTGGGCGGCGGCGAGGACCATCTCGGCGGTCTGCCCCGTTTCCTCCACAGATTGATTGACGCCTGAAATATTGCCGGTCACCTCGGAGGTCCCGCTCGCCGCCTGTTCGACGTTGCGGGCGATTTCCTGGGTGGCGGCGGCCTGTTGCTCGACCGCAGCGGCGATTCCGGACGTGATGTTATCGATATCGCTGATCACCTTATCGATCGTCTGAATGGCCTCGACCGCTTCGCCGGTTGCCGACTGAATACCGTCGATCTGGGTGCCGATCTCCTCGGTCGCCCGCGCCGTCTGATTGGCCAGATTTTTCACTTCCGAGGCCACGACGGCGAATCCCTTGCCCGCTTCTCCGGCGCGCGCGGCCTCAATCGTGGCGTTCAAGGCCAGCAGGTTTGTCTGGTCTGCGATGTCGGTGATCAGGGCGACGACCTCGCCGATCCGATTGGCGGCATCGACAAGGCCCTGTACTTTGCCATCGGCGCGTTGGGCCTCCTGAACGCCGCGCTGGGTCGTTTGGGTCGAGGTCTCGACCTGACGACCGATCTCCGAAATCGAGGCGGAAAGCTCCTCGGCTGCGGCGGCCACCGTTTGGACGTTGTTACTGGCCTGTTGGGCCGCGTCGGCGGCGGCATTGGACTGGCCCTTGGCGGTCTCGGCGGCCTCCGCCATGGACTGGGCCGAACCTTCCATCTCTTTGGACGTGCTGGCCACGGCGGAGACGACACCGCCGACACTGGCTTCAAAGGCGTCGGCCATCTGGTTCATGGCCTCGCGTCGCTGGGCTTCGATCCGGGCTTCTGCCTCGGCCTGTTCGGCCTGCAGCTTTTCGACCTTCTGGGCATTGTCGCGGAAGACCCGGACGGTGGTTGCCATGCGACCGATCTCATCGGGGCGTTCGGTGCCGTTGATCTTCACCCGGTTGTTGCCGTCGGCAAGGGCCTGCATCGTGCTGGTCATTTCGGTCAGGGGCGCGCGAAGCATGCGTGAAAGCAAGAAGACCAGGGCCGCGACCGAGGCCAGCAATAAAATGATGTTCGCGAAGACCTGAAGCACCTGCGCGCTAGACTGGACGCCTTCCAACTCGGTCCTCGCTTCGGCCAACTCTGCGGAGAATGCGGCTGTTTCCTGGGCGATCTGACGCTTTTCCGATGCGGCGGCTTCCTCCAGGGTTGCTTTCTCGCGGTCCTGGCTTTCCTTCAGTTCCGCAATGGCGCTCTCGGCCTCGGCCTGCATGGCGATCAGCTTTTCCCGGGAAACCGCCAGTTCGAGGACGCCGCGCGGCAGATCAGGGTCCATGTGGCAGCCCTGGCAGTCTTCGGAATTCTGCAGCAGGTAATAGGCGTAAGTGACCGGAACGGCCTCGTCGCCTTCTCCGATGGTTCCGGTCAGTTCCAGACCGCTTTTGCCTTCGCTGACGGCGCGGCCCAAGGCCTCTGCGCGTTCGCCCTCGATTTTTCCGGGGGTACTCGGCGAACGGCGTTCAAAGGCCTCCGAATCCAGGAAGGTGTTCACTTCATCGATCGTCTTGTTGTCGGTGAAGGCCTCTTCCCCGCTGGTCCGCCACAAATGGATTTCGAGAATCTGTTCATCTTCGGTCAGCGTCTCGACCAGGCTCACCGTTGCATCGGCTTCCCCGAGCATCATGGCGGACCGAATCTGCGTGATCACGGTATGGGAAATGCCGAAACGTTCGCCGGCCAGAAACTCGGTTTCCGCCGTCGCCTTGGCGCTGGCCTCGTTGGCTTGCAGGGATTGGGTGGCGGCGAGCTTCGCCTCCTCGGCTTCCAGGTTGGCGTTCACTAGGTTCGTGACTTGCGTATTCCGCTCATCCAGGGTGCTGGCCATGTGCTCAATCAGAACATCCGTGCGGCTGGAGACCTTGGACGAACTGACGGCCCCGATCGTCAAATTCAGCACCGAAAGAATGATCACCAACAAAGCGACGCCAATGATGATCTTGGCGCTTAACGATTGGCGAAAGGGCACGGGCTCATGAGCCGCAGGGCCTTTCGGAGCCTCGGATTCGTTGATCGCCTGATCGTTGCCTTTGGGCATGATCTATCCCCCCGTATGTCCCTTGATCTTCCGTCCCAGGCAGAAGTCTCAAGCCGCGGTCCCCATCCGCTTCTGTTTTGGTTTTATAACAAGACCGTCTGAATCTAAAGACTTTCCGCACAGACTGTCATGCTAGTGTGCTCATGGCATCCACCATCGTGGTGACCAGGGATAACCCGGCTTTTCCTAAGGGATCGTTGCTTTCATGGTCCTGACAGGGTAGGTCAATCGGATAAATCCGAAATCTTTGACGTGAAGCGAGCAGGAGACCCATGGCAGGTCATTCACAGTTCAAGAACATCATGCACCGCAAAGGTGCCCAGGATGCCAAGCGGGCCAAGGTATTTGCCAAACATATCCGAGAACTTACCGTGGCGGCCAAGTCAGGTCTGCCCGATCCGGATATGAACCCACGGCTGCGGCTGGCCATTGCTGCGGCCAAATCGGTCAACATGCCGAAAGACAACATTGATCGTGCCATCAAGCGCGCGACGGCCGGCGGCGACGGCGACAACTATGACGAAATTCGCTACGAAGGTTATGCGCCGGGCGGCGTTGCGGTGATCGTCGAGACCTTGACCGACAACCGTAATCGTACAGCATCTGAGGTGCGCGCAGCCTTCTCCAAACATGGCGGTTCGTTGGGGGAGACCGGTTCGGTCAGCTTCATGTTCGACCGGTTGGGTGTCATTCGTCTGAAGTCGGATGCCGGATCCGCCGATGATGTCTTCGAGGCGGCCCTGGAGGCCGGGGCAGAAGATGTCCAGTCCGATGATACGGGTCACGAAGTGGTCTGCCAGCCGGATGATTTCGCTGCCGTGCGCGACGGCCTGGAAAAGGCTTTCGGCGATCCGGAAGAAGCCCAATTGTCCTGGCGGCCGCAAAACTCCATCACGGTCGATGAAGACACCGCTCAGACCATTCTGAAGCTGATCGACGTTTTGGAAGACAACGACGACGTTCAGCGGGTTGCCGCCAACTTCGACATTCCCGATGATGTCATGGAGCGACTGACGTCTTAAGCTGTCGCTGTATGTGGGTGATTCGCGACGTCCCAAGGAGCCAGACGGATGCGCCTGATGGGAATTGACCCCGGTCTGAGGAACACCGGCTGGGGCATCATCGAGGCAACCGACAACCGGCTTCGCTTCGTTGCCGATGGGGTGGTGAAGACCGACAATGCGCTGAGCCTGGCCGAACGCCTAGTGCAACTGCGTGACGGCCTGGAAGCCGTGTTTGAGACCTATCGGCCCCAGGAAGCCGCCGTGGAAGAAACCTTTGTCAACAAGAACGCCGTCTCGACCCTGAAGCTGGGGCATGCCCGGGGCATTGCGCTTCTGGTGCCGGCGGCCCGCCACATTCCGGTCGCCGAGTATTTGCCCAATCTGGTGAAGAAAACGGTCGTGGGGACGGGCCATGCCGCGAAAGAGCAGGTGCAGATGATGGTCAAACGCCTGCTTCCCGCCGCCACGCTGACCGGCGCCGATGCAGCGGACGCTTTGGCCGTGGCCATCTGTCATGCGCATTTCCGGGAAACAGCGGACCGTCTGGCTCGTCAGGTCAAGGGGCGTTCGAGATGATCGCATTGCTCAAAGGACTTGTCGCGGAACTCGGCGACGATCATCTGGTGATCGACGTGAACGGGGTTGGCTATCTTGTTTTCTGTTCGTCGCGCACCCTCGGGTCCTTGGGCGCGGGCAATGCGGTGACCCTGAAAATCGAAACCCATGTGCGCGAAGATCACATCCATCTCTATGGTTTTCTGGACGCCGGGGAGCGGGATTGGTTCAAGCTGCTGACCACCGTCCAAGGGGTCGGTGCCAAGGTCGGTCTCGCAATCCTGGGCGTCTTGGGCCCGGGTGAACTGGTCCAGGCCGTGGCAGCCGGGGACAAGGCCCAGATCAGCCGCGCCCCGGGCGTCGGCCCGAAACTCGCGGGTCGCATCGCGTCAGAACTGAAAGACAAGATCGGCGCGATGGCGCTGGGTCCCGCCGCAGGTTCGAAGAAGGCCACAGGCTCGGTTCCAGCCGCTTCTGTTCCAACAGGTGCCGATCAGGTGCTGCGCGATGCCGCATCCGCCCTGGTCAATCTGGGCTACGGCCCGTCGGAGGCCCTGAGCGCCGTGAGCCGTGCGGCATCGGCCACGGAAGGCGAGGCCACGGTCGAGAGCCTGATCCGTGACGGTCTTGCCGAACTGGCCGGGGGTGTCGCGTGACCGGCTTTGAAGACGACGGCCGCCTGGTGGGGGGCGAACCCCAGGGTGATGACTTCGGCGAGGGTGCGCTGCGTCCCGTGGCGCTTGATGATTTTGTCGGGCAGCGGGCCGTCCGCGGCAATCTGAAGGTCTTTATCCAGGCCGCCCGGGACCGGGGGGAAGCCATGGACCACGTGCTTTTCCACGGGCCCCCGGGCCTTGGCAAGACCACCCTGGCGCAGATCGTCTCGCGCGAACTGGGGGTCGGATTCCGGGCGACATCAGGTCCCGTGATAGCACGGGCCGGGGATCTGGCCGCGATCCTGACCAACCTGCAGCCGCGCGATGTGCTGTTCATTGACGAGATCCACCGCCTGAACCCTGCGGTGGAGGAAATCCTCTATCCGGCCATGGAAGACTTCCAACTGGACCTGATCATCGGCGAAGGTCCCGCCGCCCGGAGCGTGCGGATCGATCTGCCGCGCTTCACCCTGGTGGGGGCCACGACGCGGGCGGGGCTGGTGACCACGCCACTGCGGGAACGCTTCGGGATTCCGCTCCGGCTGAACTTCTATGAACCGGACGAATTGCAGTCCATTGTCTCGCGCGGGGCGGGCCTTTTGGGCTTCGATCTGGCGGAAGACGGTGCGGCGGAAATCGCCCGACGCGCGCGGGGGACGCCAAGGGTTGCGGGGCGGCTGTTGCGCCGGGTGCGCGATTTCGCCGCAGTTGAGGAATCGGGTCCGGTCTCCGCCCCCTTTGCCGACCGCGCACTGAACCGGCTCGAGGTCGATGCCCGGGGCCTGGATGCCATGGACCGTCGCTATCTGGGGTGTATTGCGACAGCCTATGCCGGTGGGCCGGTGGGCGTTGATACCCTGGCTGCTGCCTTGTCCGAACAGCGCGACACCATCGAAGAGGTGATCGAACCCTTCCTGATCCAACAGGGTCTGCTGATGCGCACGCCCCGCGGGCGCATGTTGACCCAGTCGGCCTTTCAGCATTTGGGCTTGGCCATACCGAAAGGTCTGGAAGCCACAGGTCAGATGAACCTTCTGGAGGGGGATGAGGGATGACGGAAACGCGACAGCCGGTCGTTCACAATTTCGCCACACGGGTCTATTACGAGGACACGGACGCCGCCGGAATCGTCTACTACGCGAACTACCTTCGGTTCGCCGAACGGGCCCGAAGCGAGATGTTGAGGGTTCAGGGTGTGGAAAGCCGTCGGTTGATGGAGACAGATGGTGTCGCCCTTGCGGTCCGGCGCTGCGCGGTGGACTATCGCCTGCCTGCGAAGTTGGACGACCTTTTGGAGGTTCAAAGTCGGCTCGTGGACGTAAAGGGCGCAAAGGTAGCGGCCCGCCAGGATGTCTGGCGCGGAGAAGAACACTTGGTGGGCATCGATATCACGCTCGCCTGCATAGACGGGGACGGTCGGCCGAGACGCATTCCGGGCCCCTTGAGACAGATTTTGAACGACCTTCTGGGGTCGGCTTGACGAACAGGACGGGATACGGATTAGGCACCCATGGAAAACGGAATGATGGAAGCCGCCAGCGCAGTCGCGGCCCACGATTTTACGCTTTATGCGTTGTTCTTGCGCGCGGACCTGGTGGTCAAGTCCGTGATGATCGGCCTGGTGCTGATGAGCATCATCTGCTGGGCGATCATCTTTGAAAAACTGACGGGCATCCGCAGGCTCAACAAAAGGGCGGATACCTTTGAACAGTCCTTCTGGTCCGGGGGATCGCTTGACGACCTCTATGACCACATGGGTGCCCAACCGACAGATCCGATGAGCGCGACCTTTTCGGCGGCCATGCGGGAATGGCGGCGCGCAGCCGGGTCCGGCGGGGCGAGTTCAGGGGCCAGCGTCGGCCTGTCGGAACGCATCGACCGGGTGATGATGATTACGGTTGCCCGCGAGATGGATCGCGCGGAACGCTACATGACGTTTCTGGCCTCCACCGGCTCCACGGCACCTTTTATCGGCCTTTTCGGCACCGTCTGGGGGATCATGAATGCCTTCCAGTCCATCGCCATGACCCAGAATACCAGTCTGGCCGTCGTGGCACCGGGGATCGCCGAGGCCCTGTTTGCAACGGCCCTCGGGCTTTTCGCAGCCATCCCCGCTGTTGTTGCCTACAACAAGCTGAGCCGGGAGCTGGACCGTTTTGCCGGTCGGCTCGACAGCTTCGCCGGGGAATTCCAGGCGATCCTTTCGCGCCGTATGGAAGATCGGAGCTGACCCATGGGGATGGCTCTCCACCGCCGCACGCGCAGAATGGGCAAACGCCGCCAGCAGATGGCGGAGATCAACGTGACCCCCTTCGTCGATGTCATGCTGGTGCTGTTGATCATTTTCATGGTCGCGGCTCCGCTGTTGACCGTCGGCGTCCAGGTCGATTTGCCGCAGTCCAAGGCCAAGGCAATCGAAGGACAGGACGAACCGCTGGCGGTCTCGATCGATGATCAGGGGCGCATCTTCCTGCAGGACACCGTTGTCGAGTTGGACGAACTGTCGGCCAAGATGAATGCCATCGGTGCCACCAATCCTGATCTCCGGATCTTCATCCGCGCGGATGCGGGTATCTCTTATGGCCGGGTCATGGAAGTCATGGGCGAATTGACCAGTGCCGGCTACCGCAAGGTGGGTCTGATCACCCGGCCCGCGATCCAGGAGCCCTGATACCGCATGAAGTGGGCGCTGCCGCTCTCGATTATCTTTCACCTGGCGTTTGTGGCCGCTGGCTTTATTGCCGTGCCCTATTTCCAGGAACCCCTCGATATGTCGGACGTGCCGATCATCGTCGAGATGGTCGAGATCGACGAGATGACGCGTGCCGCCCCGGTCGTTCGGCCCGAGGAGATCGAGGTCGAGGAGCCACCCCAGCCTGAGCCTGAGCCAGAACCCGAGCCAGAACCCGAGCCCGAGCCCGAGCCGGAACCTGAGCCCGCCCCGGCACCTGAGCCCGAGCCCGCGCCGGAACCCGAGCCGGTTCCAGAGCCCGAACCCGAGCCAGAGCCTGTTCCCGAGCCGGAGCCGGAGCCGGAACCTGCGCCCGAACCCGAACCCGAACCTGAGGTCGAGGCACCGCCGCCGTCAGAGATCGCGCGGGTGGCACCAAAGAAAAAGCCCAAACCGCCCAGCCTGCCGGACCCGTTTGCCTCCGTTCTGAAAACCGTCGAGGATCTGAAGGCCAACCGCCCGGAGCGGGAAGAGCCGGCGAAGAGCTCGACCGATTTCAACAATGCCATCGCCCAGGCGCTGCAATCCCGGACTGCCGACGCCCTGCGTGGCGAGAAACTGACCATCAGCGAGGTCGATGCCGTGCGTGCGCAAATCCAAAGATGTTGGAATCTGCCTGCCGGCGCTCGGGACGCGGAAAACCTGGTTATCGTCGTGGAAGTGGACATGAACCCCGATGGTACTGTGCGACAGGCGCAGGTTCGCGACGCAGCGCGCATGCAGTCGGATCCTTTTTTTCGCACGGCGGCTGAAAGCGCCAGGCGTGCCGTCTTGAATCCGCGCTGTTCTCCGTTCAAGCTTCCGGCGGAGAAGTTTGATCAATGGCGCAAGATGACCCTCTCTTTTAATCCGAAGGACATGTTCTGATGCGGCTTATCCCTACCCGTGTTTGGGCCCTCGGCCTTTTCGTACTGGCTCTCGGCCTTGTTGGGTCGCTTCCCGGCGATGCCCGGGCGGAACTGCAGATCGACATCACCAAAGGTGTCGTCGAACCCATTCCGGTTGCCATTTCGCCGTTTTTCGGTGCAACAGCGGACGAGGCGCAGAGCGGTGCCGAGATATCGCGCGTGATCGCGGCCAATCTGGAACGCTCCGGTCTTTTTGCGCCCATCGACAGTTCGGCCTTTATCCAGTCAAATCTGTCCATCGACACTCTGCCGCGCTTCGGTGACTGGCGGATCATCAATGCCCAGGCGCTGGTCCAGGGCCGGGTGGTGCGCGAACCCGATGGGCGTCTCCGGGTGGAATTCCGGCTTTGGGATGTCTTTGCCGAACAGCAGATGGTCGGCCTTGTCTATCATACGGTGCCGAACAACTGGCGGCGCGTGGCGCATATCGTCTCGGATGCGATCTATCAGCGCGTGACCGGAGAGACCGGTTATTTTGACACCCGTGTGGTCTACGTTGCCGAAAGCGGCGACCAGCGCAACCGGATCAAGCGCCTCGCCATCATGGACCAGGACGGCGAAAACCATCGCTTCCTGACCGATGGCCAGGACCTGGTGCTTACCCCGCGCTTCAGCCCCAGCCAGCAGGAAATCACCTATCTCTCCTATTACAACCGGGTCCCCAGGGTTTACATTTTCAACATCGACACCGGTCGCCAGGAGCTTTTGGGTGACTTCCCCGGGATGACCTTTGCCCCCCGGTTTTCGCCCGATGGCCGCAAGGTGATCATGTCGATGGCCCGCAATGGCAATTCCGACATCTACGAGATGGATCTGGGGACGCGGCGGGTGAAGCGTCTGACCCGCTATGCCGGCATCGATACCAGCCCGAGCTACAGCCCGGATTCTTCGCGCATCGTCTTCAACTCGGACCGCGGTGGCTCCCAGCAACTCTATGTCATGAATGCCGATGGCTCAGGTACACAACGAATCAGCTTTGGCGAGGGACGGTATGCGACGCCCGTCTGGTCGCCGCGGGGTGACCTGATTGCCTTTACCCGCATGAACAAGGGTAAGTTCTACATCGGCGTAATGCGCACTGACGGATCGGGAGAGCGGATGCTGGCGACCGGGTATCTGGTTGAATCGCCGACCTGGGCTCCGAACGGGCGTGTTTTGAAATTTTTCCGTCAGGAACGCACGACATCTTCTGGCGGTGGTGGTCGGACGAGACTCTATTCCATCGACCTTACCGGCCAGAATGAGCGCGAGGTTGTCACGCCGGTTGACGCCTCTGATCCCGCTTGGTCGCCCTTGATTCCCTGATTTTGGGGCTCTATAGTCCGGAAAAGCCTTGGTGTCCAACGACTTCCGTGGTTCTTTTGTTTCGATCATGTTGCAATCGGTTTCAGCCGATCGTGATCGGGACTGGCCTGGACTCTGGTTGCCCGGACCCCAAGTAACAGATTGTGCGAGATCAAGCGTTGCCGTCTCGCATCTTGACCAACTGGCGAAGTCGCCGAACCGCGCAATGTCTTAGAGGCGCAATCGAGGGGGCGGAAGCCCCGACCAAGGGAGAGTATCGATGTTAGTAAGAGTTCTCAGCGTCTTCGCTGCCGTGTTTTTCTTGGCCGCTTGCGCCTCCGACCAGGGTAGCGGTTCGTCTGCGTCCGGTACCGGGGGTGGCACCACGGCGACCTCCAGCAGCGGTGGTACGGCCGCGACGGGCGGAACCGGCGGGACCACCGGTGGCCCAACGCCGGGTTCCAACGCTGATCTGGTGGCCTCTGTCGGCGACCGGGTGTTTTTCGATTATGATTCTTACAGCCTGACCTCGGCCGCCCGTCAAACGCTTGAAGGCCAGGCCGCATGGATGAAGCGTTACCCGGCGGTCCGCATTGCCGTCGAAGGTCACGCCGACGAACGCGGCACGCGCGAATACAACCTCGCCCTTGGCGATCGTCGTGCCAACGCGGTCAAGGACTACCTGGTCGCCCTGGGTATCGCGCCGGGTCGGATCACGACGATTTCCTACGGTAAGGAACGCCCGGTGGCCTTTGGCTCCAATGAATCCGCTTGGGCTCAGAACCGCCGTGGTGTCACTGCCGTGAGCGGTGCTGGCAGCTAAGGCCTCAGCAACCGGGGCCGCTAACGGGCCCCGGCGAAAGCCCTTAAGGCACCTTGTGTACCGAATTGGGGATATCCCACCGGCTGCACTTGGTGCCTTTTTGCTGCCGTTTTTTCTTTGCACGCTTTGATCAGGTTTTGATCCGTCCGGACCCAGTCCTTATGCTTGGCCAGTCCCGATGCTTGGCCAGTCCCGATGCTGGGGGTCCGGCCGGTCGGTTTTTTGTATTGATTGGGCTGTTCGCAGGATCACCGGCCCGGGCTGGCGATCGGTTGCTGAAAAGTCGGTTTCTGAAAACAGGTTTTGACATGACGTTTTCCCGTTCCTTCCTCGCTGTCGGCCTCCTCGCTGCGGCCCTTGTATTCCAATCCTTAGCCTTTTCGGGCGACGCAACGGCGCAGTCCGACCTCCGTCCGCTTCTGGATCGGATTGACCGGCTGGAACGTGACATCAGGACCTTGAATGTCCAGTTGGCCCGAGGTGAAGGCGGGACGACCCCGCTCGGTCGCGGCGAGCAGGCGGCACAGGCCCCGTTGTTGCAGAGCGAGCAGGGTGCGGTTGCGCGAATGAATGTGCGGGTTACGGCCCTGGAGGATGATCTGCGCCGCCTCACCGGTCAGGCCGAGGAAGTGCAGTTCCGAATGCGCCAGATGATGGAACGCCTGGAAAAGCTCTCCAGCGACATGGATTTCCGCCTCAGCAATCTTGAACAGCGCGCCAGCAGCCTCTCGGCACCCGGGCCGACGCAACCCCAAACGGGCTTTGCTCAGCCCGTCCCGCCCCAACTGGGCGGGGCCCAGCCGGGGTCCCTCCCGCCGCTTGAGGGGGCACCGCGATTGACGCCGCCTGCCGCCCTGGCACCTCAACCCAATATGGCACCCCAACAAGATGGCCAGCAGCCCGGCGTCCTCGGGACCATGACGCAGTCGGAGATGCAACAGTTCCGGCCTCAACCGGGGGCGGAGGCTTCTCAGCAACCGACCGCAGGCGCGCAACCCGCGCCGCCCGCAGGGGATACAGCTGTGGCTCCCGCCGCAGAACCGCAGGTTGCCGCCCTGCCGGCCGGCACGCCTGCAGATCAATACCGCTATGCCTTCGGTCTTTTGCGTCAGAACGACTTTGAAGGTGCCGAAGCTGCCTTGGGTGCCTTCTTGGAGCAAAATCCCAATGATCAACTGGCCTCCAACGCGCGCTATTGGTTGGGCGAAACCCATTATGTTCGGGGTCAGTACGTCGAGGCGGCGGAGCTGTTTTTGGAGAACTACCAGAAATCGCCGCGCGGGCCTAAGGGACCGGATACGCTTTTGAAATTGGGCATGTCCTTGGGCTCTCTGGGCAAGGCACCGGAAGCCTGTGCGGCTTTTGGTCAACTGATTCAGACCTATTCAAACCCGCCGGCCAGCATCCAAAAAACTCTGGAACGCGAACGGCAAAAGTTCAACTGCCCCTGAGGCACTGCCCCTGAGGCACTGCCCCTGAGGCACTTCCTCTGAGGCACTTCCTCTGAGGCACTCCCTCTGACCTGTCCCGGATGACCTGACATGGGTTTGAAGACCTGGGCCAAGGCCCGTCGGCGGTTTGATCGGGCCATGGCTGCCTTCGGGCCATTTGAAGCCAAGCCCCTGCTGGCCGTTGGTTTTTCGGGCGGCAGCGACAGCATGGCCCTGGTGCTGCTTGCCAGGGCTTGGGCAAAGGATCGCGGTGGTCGGGTCATCACGGCAACCGTGGATCATCAATTGCGGATCGGTTCGACCCGGGACGCCAGCCGGGCCGGTCGGGCCGCACGAAGCCTTGGCCTCGATCATGATCTGCTTGCCTGGGAAGGCCCGAAGCCTGTCGGCGGTCTGCAGGCTCGCGCCCGTGAAGCCCGCTATCGCCTGTTGGAAAGCTGGGCGGCAGAAGCCGGTGCGCTGCATCTGCTGCTGGGTCATACCGCTGATGACCAGGCTGAAACCCGTTTCATGCGAGCGCGCAGGGCCCGGTCCGGCCCCGGGTTGACCGGCATGAGTGCACTGGTCGAACAGGCCAATGTCCGTTTGCTCCGCCCGCTTTTGGATTTCGGACGCCAGGAGCTGCGGTGTTTGCTTCTTGATCAGGGGCACCCCTGGCTGGACGATCCGGCAAACCGTCAACGGCGGTTCGAACGGGTCCGCATCCGATCCCTTTCCGCTCGGCCAAGGGCCATTGATCAGTCGGCTTTGTTGATCCGGCTGCGGTCGAGGTTGGAGGCGGAAACAGCCAGGTGGTTGGCTCGGCGATGCCAGCTTTATGCGGATGGGGCCTTGCTGCTTTCAGCGCGGGCATTCTCCGATGCCGTCCCCGAGGCGGTTTTTGTGCTGGGGGTCAGCCGTGCCTTGATGGCGGTCGGCGGCGGGCAGTACGCGCCCAGCCGGGCGGCGGTTACCCGGTTGGCGGAGGCTCTCCGGAGGGGAGAGGGCTGGGCGACACTGGGCGGCGTCCGGATCGCGCCCCATCCGGCGGGATGGATTTTCCAACGCGAGAAGCGGAACCTGCCGCCGGATGCGGCCCTGAAGGCGGGGGAGACCATCGAGGGATGGGACGGCCGTTTCTTTATCGCCAACGGGACCCCGGAGGATCTCAGCCTGACCAACCTGGAAGGTCACCCGGAAGTACGCCGACATTCTTCTCGTGGGCCTGAAGTCGCGGCGTTGCCCGGCCTGAACATCACCTTTCGCCCCTATAACACCCTGTCGCCCAAGGGGTTTGTTTAAGCCCGGGCCCGTCTGATCGATTTCGCGGAGGAGACTTATCGATCGCGTAGCGCCTGCTTCATGCCCTTTCATATTGCGCGGACCTCATGGCATACTAAGTCTTAAGATGCGCCCGGCGTATAAGCTCAAGTTCTTTGCCGGTTGGCGATGCTCAGGTTTTGGTGGGACGACCCCCAAAGCGTCGGTTTGGAGCCCAACCGCAGACAGAAAGGTTAACCTGTGAATTTCAGTCGCAATCTGGTCATCTGGATCATCATCGGACTGCTGGTCTTTGCCCTGTTCAATCTGTTTCAGGGGTCCAATCAGCGGACCGCGCAACAGGGGCTGGCCTTCTCCGAATTCGTGACGGCAGTGGAAAGTGGCGAGGTTCGGGACGTCTCGATCAAGGGGCGTTCGATCTCGGGGCATTACCGCGATGGCGGTGCCTTCACGACGTTCGCGCCGAGTGATCCGGAATTGATCCCGACGCTGCGGGAACAGGGCGTGCGCATCACCGCCGTGCCTGAAGATGACGGGCCGCAGTTCCTGTCGATCCTGCTGTCCTGGTTCCCCTTCCTGCTGTTGATTGCAGTCTGGATCTTCTTCATGCGCCAGATGCAGGGTGGCGGTGGCAAGGCTATGGGCTTCGGTAAGTCCAAGGCGAAGCTGCTGACTGAAAAGCAGGGCCGCGTTACCTTCGAAGATGTCGCCGGTATCGACGAGGCCAAGTCAGAGCTGTCGGAAATCGTGGAATTCCTCCGCGATCCGCAGAAGTTCCGGCGCTTGGGCGGCAAGATCCCGAAGGGCTGTCTGCTGGTCGGCCCTCCGGGTACCGGTAAGACCCTGCTGGCGCGGGCCATCGCGGGCGAGGCCAACGTTCCCTTCTTCACGATCTCCGGTTCCGATTTCGTCGAGATGTTCGTCGGTGTCGGTGCCTCCCGTGTCCGCGATATGTTCGAACAGGGCAAAAAGAACGCACCCTGCATCATCTTCATTGATGAAATCGATGCCGTGGGCCGTCACCGGGGTGCCGGTCTCGGCGGCGGCAACGACGAACGCGAACAGACCCTCAACCAGCTGCTGGTCGAGATGGATGGCTTTGAATCCAACGAAGGCGTGATCCTGATCGCGGCGACCAACCGCCCCGACGTGCTGGATCCGGCGCTGTTGCGCCCCGGTCGTTTCGACCGCCAGGTCACTGTGCCGAACCCGGATATTCTGGGTCGCGAACGCATCCTGAAAGTCCACATGCGCAACGTGCCCCTGGCCCCTGATGTGGACGCCCGCGTCATCGCCCGTGGCACGCCCGGTTTTTCCGGTGCGGATCTCGCCAACCTGGTGAACGAGGCGGCCTTGATCGCGGCACGCATCGGCAAGCGCGTGGTCACCATGGCCGATTTCGAGGCTGCCAAGGACAAGGTTCTGATGGGGGCCGAGCGCCGGTCCATGGTCATGACCGACGAGGAGAAGAAGCTGACCGCCTATCACGAGGCCGGCCACGCGCTGGTCGGCATCCACACGCCGAAATCCGATCCGCTGCACAAGGTGACGATCATTCCGCGCGGTCGGGCTCTCGGGGTCACCATGAACCTGCCGGAGCGTGATCAGTTGACCTTCTCGGAAGTCCAGCTGACCTCCAAGCTTGCCATGATGTATGGCGGGCGGATCGCCGAAGAGATCATCTTCGGCAAGGAGAACATCACCACCGGTGCCGGCAACGATATCCAACAGGCGACCAACCTCGCCCGGCGGATGGTAACCGAATTCGGGTTCTCGGATGCTTTGGGCCGTCTGCGCTATGCGGACAACGAGGAAGAGGTCTTTTTGGGGCATTCCGTGACGCGCTCCAAAAACGTCTCGGATGCCACGGCCCAGATGATCGATGACGAGGTCCGCCGCCTGATCGACGAGGCGGAAACCACGGCTCGCCGCATCCTGACCGACTTCCGCGACCAGTTGGACAAGGTGGCCGAGGCGCTTCTGGAATACGAAACGCTGTCCGGCGACGAAGTGAGGACACTGCTGGACGGCGGTGCCATCGTCCGCGAGGAAGACCTCGACCCGCCGAAAGATTCCGGTCGCCGCGCCTCGGTGCCCTCTTCGGGCAAGAGCCGGAAGGGCAAGGAAGATCCGGGCGGCTTCCCGCCGGGCTCCGAACCCCAGCCTGAGACCTGACGGGTCCAGGGATCAATGAAGGCGCTGAAAGCAGATCAAGAGCCCGGCAGCTTTGCCGGGCTCTCTCTTGACCGGCCTCTGGTCATGGGAATCGTGAACGTCACCCCGGACAGTTTCTCCGACGGTGGCGATTTCGCCTCAGCCAAGGCGGCCATCGATCATGGGCTTCGCCTTGCGGACGAGGGGGCGGACATCATTGACGTCGGCGGGGAGTCCACTCGCCCGGGTGCAGATGTGGTAACCCCGGAGGAAGAGGCCGCGCGCGTTGTCCCCGTGGTATCGGCGCTCGCCCGGGCCGGGCTCACGGTTTCCATCGACACGCGGAATGCCGCCGTCATGTCGGCTGCCGCCGAAGCCGGTGCGGCGATCCTGAACGACGTGACAGCGCTGGAAGGCGAAGGCTCGCTTGAAACGGCGGCCCGCCTTCAGCTTCCGGTCATTCTGATGCACATGCAGGGTTCGCCCGGCACCATGCAGGCCAATCCGGTTTACGGAGACGTGGTGGCCGAGGTGCGGGACTATTTGCTCGGTCGGGCGCGGGCCTGTGAAGCGGCGGGGCTGGGCGCAGGCCAAATCGCCATCGATCCCGGCATCGGCTTCGGAAAGACGGTGGATCACAACATGGCCCTTCTGCGGGCAACGGGGGCCTTCGTCGAGACCGGCTATCCCGTCCTGATCGGCGTTTCCCGCAAGAGCTTCATCGGCAAGCTGGCCGGTATCGAAAACCCGAAAGACCGCCTCGCCGGATCGATTGCTTCGGCGCTCGCAACGGTGGCCCAGGGTGCCGCAATCCTCCGCGTCCACGATGTGGCGGAGACCGTTCAGGCCTGCAAAGTCTGGACGGCCCTGGGTGTGCGGATGTAACAAAGACCTGACGGCAGCGGTCCGGGATGATCCGCAGCTCAAGATTTTCAGGACGACAAATGACGAGAAAGCTCTTCGGGACCGACGGCATTCGCGGGACCGCAAACATCGAACCGATGACCGCCGAGACCGCGCTTCGCGTCGGCATGGCAGCAGGGCAATACTTTACGCGCGGCGACCATCGCCACCGGGTCTTGATCGGCAAAGACACACGACTGTCGGGCTATATGCTGGAACCGGCCCTGACCGCCGGATTCATTTCCATGGGGATGGACGTGGTGCTGGTCGGGCCGATGCCGACGCCGGCCATTGCGATGTTGACCCGCTCGCTCCGGGCCGATCTGGGCGTGATGATTTCTGCCTCCCACAATCCTTATCAGGACAACGGCATCAAGCTGTTTGGTCCCGACGGCTACAAACTATCGGACGAGGTCGAGGCGATGATCGAAACCGCCTGTGCCGATGGTGTCGCACATCACTTGGCACCGTCCGAAAAGCTCGGTCGCGCCAAGCGCCTGGATGACGCGCAGGGGCGCTATGTGGAATTCGTCAAGCAGACCTTCCCCAAGGGGCTGCGCCTGGATGGCCTGAAGATCGTCCTCGATTGCGCCAACGGGGCGGCCTATCGGGTGGCCCCTTTGGTGCTTTGGGAACTGGGTGCCGATGTGGTCACCATTGGCACCGACCCGGACGGTAAGAACATCAACAAAAACTGCGGCTCCACGGATACGGAAGCCATGCGGGCCGCCGTTATCACCCATGGTGCCGATCTGGGTGTTGCGCTGGATGGCGACGCGGACCGGGTTTTGATCGCCGATGAAACCGGACGGCTGATCGACGGCGATCAGCTGATGGGCCTGATTGCGACCGACTGGCAGGCCCGTGGCCTGCTTCAGGGCGGCGGCCTGGTGGCCACCGTGATGTCAAACCTTGGTCTCGAACGCCACATGGAAAGCCTGGGCCTGAACCTTGAACGGACAGCCGTCGGCGACCGTTATGTGGTCGAGGCCATGCGCGAAAAGTCCTTCAACCTGGGTGGCGAGCAATCCGGCCACATCATCCTGGGGGACTATGGGACGACCGGAGACGGCCTTGTGGCAGCCCTGCAAATTCTGGCGGTTCTGGTGCAGCGCAAGCGCCCGGCCAGTGACATTTGCGATGTCTTCAAGCCGATCCCGCAACTGTTGAAGAATGTGCGATACGGCAGCGGCCAGCCGCTGGAAGAGGACGGTGTGAAGGCCGCGATCCAGGCCGGCAGCGATCGATTGAACGGCACCGGCCGGGTTCTGATTCGAAAGTCCGGTACGGAACCGCTGATCCGTGTCATGGCGGAAGGCGAGGACCGGGACGAGATCGAGGCCGTGGTCGACAGCATCTGTGCTGCCATATCCGAGGTCGCGGCCTGATGACGGCGGCGCGAGGAAAGGTCCTGATCATCGCTGGTTCCGATTCCGGTGGCGGAGCGGGCATTCAGGCCGACATCAAGGCGGTCACCTGCCTTGGCGGATTCGCCATGACCGCCATCACGGCACTGACCGCCCAGAACACGCTGGGCGTCACCGGCATTCACGACGTCCCGGCGGCGTTCGTCGCCGAACAGATCACGGTGGTGCTGGAAGACCTCGGTGCCGATGCCATCAAGATCGGCATGCTGCACCGGACCGATATCATCACCGTCGTTGCCGAACGCTTGAGGACACTGGCACCGGACGTGCCGGTCGTCGTCGACCCGGTTATGGTGGCGAAGGGGGGGCATGCACTGATCAACGATGATGCGGTGGACGCTCTGAAACAGGATATTCTGCCGTTGGCGACCGTGATTACGCCCAATTTGCCCGAGGCCGAACGCCTCGTCGGCCAGACCTTTGATGCCGTCGGCCCGGATGCCATGGCCAAGGCCCTCGGCCAACTCGGACCGGAAGCGGTCTTGGTCAAAGGCGGACACTCGGAAGGATCCGAGGTCACGGACCGGTTGTTCGCGGGTGGGGAGGGCGTCCTGACCCTTTCCTCCACACGGATCGAGACCGTCCACACCCACGGGACTGGCTGCACCTTGGCCTCCGCGCTCGCCTGCGGGTTGGCGCAGGGTCTTGACCTGGAGGAGGCCTTCCGCCGGGCACGCGCCTACGTTATAGAAGCCATTGCCACCGCGCCGGGGTTTGGCGGCGGCCATGGACCTCTCAACCACGGTATCACGGTATCGAACTATGCTGGCCATTCCTGAACGGTTTGCCGTCCAAGACCTTCGGCGCTTTTTGTTGGGAGAATGGATCGTCGAACGGGTCATCCAGGATGCCAGAGCCGAGACCAGGGGGCATTTTACGGGCGTCGCGGTATTCTCTCCCCATGGAGACGATCTGCAGTACTTTGAGAAAGGCCTGCTGAGCTACGGCGATCACCGGTCCGAGGCCGAGAGAAGCTATCTTTTCGCCTTTCCGCGCCAGGCCCGGGCCGAGGTGTTCTTTCCCGATGGGCGGGCCTTCCACGACCTGTCCTTGAGCGATGGTGCCTGGTCAGCCAGTCATGACTGCCCGCCCGACGTGTACCAAGGCTCGTTCGAGGCCTTGGAACAGGGCCATTGGCGCAGCCGTTGGCAAGTCTCCGGCCCCCGAAAGGACCAGGTGCTCAGCACCGATTACCGACGCTGAGGGAAACCGGCCTTTCGGCTGATGTTTCAGCTCTGTTGCAGGCTTCCCTGCCTTCGGCTAAACAAGAGCCAACACAAGGGGCCGTCAGAGCCTCCCTTTCTCTTCAGGCTGGGCCTGCCAGGCCACCTTTGCCGTTACTTGTGATGAGGGGTTTCTCCTATGACCACTGCCAATGCCTATCTTGTCGATACCGTCTGGACCCAATCGGCTGACGCCAGCGCCGTCAAAAAACTGACGCGCGGCTTCTTGATTGCCTTTGCCGGTTCGCTGCTGATTTGGCTGTCTGCCAAGGTGCAGATCCCGTTCTACCCTGTTCCGATGACCATGCAGGTCTTCGCCGTCCTAGGCCTTGCCATGGCCCTGGGGCCGAAGCTCGGCTTTGCCACCATCGCGCTTTACCTGGCCCAGGGGGCCATGGGCCTGCCGGTCTTCGCCGGTACGCCGGAAAAAGGCATTGGTCTGGCTTACATGATGCAGGGCACCGGCGGCTATCTGGTGGGGTACCTCATGGCGGGCGCCGCCCTTGGCTGGTTGGCTGCCCGCGGTTGGGACCGCAACGCCTTCACCGCCTTTGGTGCCATGCTGATCGGTGTTGCACTAATCTACATCCCCGGCCTGCTTTGGCTGGGCGCGCTGTTCGGGTGGGACAAGCCGATCCTCGCCTGGGGTTTCACCCCCTTCATTCTGGGTGATCTGATCAAAGTGGCTCTCGCCGCCTGCCTGCTTCCCTATGCCTGGAAGCTGCTGGGCCGCAAGAAGGCCGACTAAAGCACAGCGTGGGAGACCGGCGGGCGGTTTGCGTCCGTCGGCTCTCGCAAGATTTCACCGACGATGCCCAGGCCTTCGATGGCTTTTTCGGCAGAAGCGGTGCCGCAGATGCAAAGGCGCACGCCCTCGGGCGGCGCCTTTTCGTTTTCCGCCCCTGGTGCAGAAGCCAGCCGAAAGGCCTCTCCGCTCAAGGCCGCAACACCCCTTCTGCGCATCTCGGCAGCAAAACGTTCGCCCGTCCAGGGCCGGGGCGGGGTCAGCCACATATGAAGGCTGGCCGGGTCACCGCGATGATAACCGCCCGGCAATAACGCGTCGGCGGCTTTGTGAATGCGGGCCAGTTCCGTGCGATGCCAGTCCAGGAACAGATCCACTGTGCCGTCTTCCAGCCAGCGGCGGACGACTTCCGCTGTCAACGGCGGAGCTGACCAGGTGGAAATCCGAAGAGCGTTCTCAAAACTTGCCTGCAGGCGTTCCGGTACGTCGGCAAAGCCAATGCGCAATCCCCCGCCAAGGACCTTCGACGTGCTGGTCACCAGAATTGTGTGATCCGGGGCAAAGCTGCTGATAGCAGGCGGTCTTTCCCCCGGCAGGCCGCCATAGATGTCGTCTTCGATGATGATCACGTCGTTGCGAATGGCGATCTCCGCAATGGCCTTACGGCGCTCGGTGCTCATGGTTGCGGTGGTGGGATTGTGCTGCGTCGGGATGCAATAGAGCGCGCGGGGGCGCGTCAACCTGCAGGCGGCCTCGAAGGCTTCCGGGATAAGGCCTTCTTCATCCAGAGCCAAACCTTGCAGATTGAAGTTCAACTGTTCGCAGAGCGATGCCAACCCCGCAAAGGTCAGCGACTCCGACAGGATGACATCACCCGGCCTAGCCACGGCCACCACCGAGGTCAGCATGCCATGCTGCGTGCCGCAGGTGACGAAGACCCGATCCGGGCCATGGTCGACGCCGGATCGTTTCAGCCATGTTGCACCGGCCTGGCGGTGTTCGGGCAGCCCCCAGGCCGGCAGGTAACGGGTGTACTGGCTCAAGTCGTTGTCCCGCGCGATGGCTGACAGCGTTTCGGCCAGCCTGGGCCCCTCGGCCCGGGCCCAGGGGATGTTCAGGCTCATGTCAATGAAATCGGTTGCGCGCTGCTCCGGTATGGCCAGCGGAAAGGGGATCGGGCCCGTAACCGGGGGTACAGGGGATGCGAGCTTTCCCGTGCCCGCCACAAAGGTGCCGCGTCCCACCTCACCCCTGGTGAGACCGCGCTTCTCGGCCTCCGCATAGGCCCGGCTGATGGTGCCGACCGTGACCCCCAGGGCGTCGGCAAGGGCCCTATGAGTTGGCAGTCGGGTGCCCGGTGCAAGAGTGCCGGCAGCGATATCGGCGGCCATGGCATCGGCAAGCGCTCGATACTTCGGCCCGGATCGGTTTGTCAGATCAGGCGTCCAAATTGTCATGGTGACAATATTATCATTGCATCGAAAATTGTGTCAATTATTATCCTTGTCCGTGGGCGACAATGTGTCGCTTATCAAAGGCAGAGGAGACCAGACCCATGACGTCCCGTACCGAGTCCCAGGTTACCTTGACCGAACTCAATCGTGCCGCCGAAACCGTCTATGCCCACATGGCACCGACGGCCCAGATTTGCTGGCCGCTTCTGAGTGCCCGTGTCGGTGCCGAGGTATGGGTAAAGCACGAAAACCACACGCCCATTGGTGCCTTCAAGGTGCGCGGCGGTCTCGTGTACATGGACGACCTCAAGAAGCGCGCGCCGGATTGTGGCGGGATCATCACGGCCACGCGCGGCAATCATGGTCAATCTGTTGGTCTCGCGGCGAAGCATTTCGGATTTCGATCGACCATTGTCGTGCCCCATGGGAACAACCCGGAAAAGAACCGGGCCATGAATGGGTTCGGCGTGGACCTGCGCGAAGTCGGCGAGGATTTTCAGGCCGCTGCCGACTGGGCGGCGGAAAAGGCCGAGGCAGAGAAGCTTCATATGATCCCACCATTCCATCCGCTTCTGGTGGCCGGGGTCGGTACCTATGCGATGGAATTCTTCAAGGCCCAGCC
Source organism: Magnetovibrionaceae bacterium (assembly GCA_049603795.1). GTDB lineage: Bacteria > Pseudomonadota > Alphaproteobacteria > Rhodospirillales > JBMYSY01 > JBMYSY01. The sequence goes on along the minus strand of JBMYSY010000007.1, from coordinate 4,370 downwards.
GGATCTGGATGTGGTCTATGTGCCGATCGGAATGGGGTCCGGTATCAGCGGCGTTATCTCGGCGCGCGATGCCCTCGGTCTGAAGACCGATGTTGTCGGCGTGGTGGCCGAAGGGGCACCGGCCTATGGCTTGAGTTTCGAGGCGGGCCGGGTGGTCCGGACCAACAAGGCCGAAACCCTTGCCGACGGCATGGCCTGTCGATCACCTAATGCGGATGCGGTCGAGATTATCAATCGCGGCGCGGCCCGGGTGGTTCAGGTCTCGGATGAGGCCATTGCCGGGGCCATGGCCTGCTACTTCACCGATACCCACAACCTCGCCGAAGGGGCCGGAGCGGCACCATTGGCGGCAGCCCTGCAGGAGCGAATGTCGCTCGCGGGCCGAAAAGTGGGCCTCGTCCTTTCCGGCGGTAACGTGGACCGCCATCTGTTAAGCGACGTGCTAAGCCGCTTCGGCGACGGAAACGCCGAAGTCCAAGCCGCTTAACCCAGGCCGCCTAACCCAGGCCGCTTAACAGAAAGTGATCGAACGGGGAGTGAGAGAGATGACGGATCAGACGTCAAAGACGGAGGAGGTGTTCCGCATGGATGCCTATTCGAAAAGCTGCGAGGCGACGGTGACGGCGCTGCAAGACAACACGATCATCCTGGACCGCACGGTTTTCTATCCGACCAGTGGCGGGCAGCCGGGCGACACCGGTGTGCTATTGACATCCGCAGGGCGGCCCGTGCCTGTCCTCGGCTGTGTGAAGGATCGCGAAACCGGCGAACATCTGCACGTGATGGGGGAAGAGCCCCACGGGCTTGCCGTCGGTGACAAGGTGACGGCGGCCATCGACTGGGATCGGCGCTACCGCCATATGCGGATGCACACCTGCCTGCACCTGCTCTGCGGTCTGGTGGAGGGCGGCGTGACCGGTGGCCAGATCGGCTCGGAAAAAGGCCGGTTGGATTTTGACCTGCCGGAAATGACTCTCGACAAGGCCGACCTGACCGCGCGCCTGAACGAACTGGTCAAGGCCGACCTGCCCGTGACGCCGAGCTGGATCAGTGATGACGAACTGGCGGCCAAACCGGATCTCGTCCGCACCATGTCCGTCGCACCGCCGAGCGGGTCGGGCAAGGAGCGTCTGATCGAGGTGGGCGACCACGACCTACAGCCCTGCGGCGGCACCCATGTGCGCAAAACGGGCGAGATCGGGCCTGTGCTGATCGGTAAGATCGAGAAAAAGGGCAAGCAGAATCGGCGGATCAACGTCCTGTTTGCCGATTCGTTCGAGGATGCGGGGGCGGGGGCCTGATGTCGATGGCTGGCAAAATTCCGCTTTGGCAGTTGGATGCCTTTGCCGATCGGCCCTTCGGCGGTAATCCGGCTGCCGTGGTTTGCACGGATCAGGCTCTGGCTCCTGATCTGATGCAGGCCATTGCAGCAGAGAACAACCTGGCGGAGACGGCTTTTCTGGTGCCGCTTGCCGATGATGGTCCGGGGGCCTATGGCCTGCGCTGGTTTACCCCAGAGGCCGAGGTGGACCTCTGTGGTCATGCCACTTTGGCGTCGGGGGCCGTCGTGCTTACGCATCTCGCGCCCGATTGCGAGGAAGCCCGGTTTGAAACGGTCTCGGGCCTTCTCAGGGTGCGTCGGGAAGGCAGCGATTTCAGTGTCGATCTCCCTGCGGAAGTGCCGGAGCCAAGCCCGATCCCGGAGCCGGTCGCGGCCTTGTTTCCGGGCGATGATCCGACCTATCTGGCGGCCCGTAAAGGCGTTGTGGTTTTGCCAAGCGCCCGCGCAGTCCGGGATTATCAGCCGGACTTTGCCGCCCTCAGCCGGCTTGAAACCGATGGTTTGATCATCACGGCCCCGGGGGATGTTGCGGGTATCGACTTCGTCTCCCGCTATTTCGCGCCCCACGTCGGCATTCCGGAAGATCCGGTGACAGGCTCTGCCCATTGCATCCTGGTGTCCTATTGGGCGGAAAAGATTGGCAAATCCGAACTCTCCGCCTTGCAGGTGTCCGCTCGTGGAGGCCGCCTGAACTGCCGCAAGGAGGGTCGTCGCGTTCATCTCTCAGGCGGCGTTCGGCCCTATCTCGAGGGCTTCCTCCTCCTGGACTGATCAGGCGCTCTCGGCCTACTTCTGCGATCAGGCTCTAGCGAATCGCCGGAAATCTGCATTTTTGGTTAATGGCTTGGAAAGGATTCGCGCCATACTCTTGCCCACGGAGTAGACCGATTCGCAGGACGCCCAAGCCGGTAAAACCGGCCCCTCGGGCAAAAAGGGTTTGAGAGGACGCACCATGGTCAACCGCGGCGAGACAGGCCAGCCTTCCAGGCGGAAAGCAAGATGGACCAAGCGGCTCACCAGGGGCGGTAACCTCGCCCTGTTGATCGGCGCGCTTGCCGCCTGTGGTCCGATCCAGTCCGGCGATCTTTTCGATCCGAATTTCTGGGCCAATACACCGGGACGGGAGAATTCCAGCGCCGAACTCGGCCTCGCCGAGCTCGCCAAGGGCAACTACGTCACGGCGGAAGGGGAATTCAACCGTGCATTGGCCGCGAATCCAAAGGATGTCCATGCCCTGATCGGTCTCGGCATCCTCTACCAGAACAACGGGCAGATCACCCGGGCGCGCGAAATGTACGAAGCCGTCCTGGCCGTTCGGCCCGATGATACCCAGCAATTCGTGGTCTGGAACAACACCGAAACTCGGCCCATCTCGGAAATCGCCAGTGTCAATCTGGCGCTGTTGGAAAGCGGCGGCGTGTTGACCGACCTGGGCCGCCCCGGCGGCATGGCACCTGCGAGCGGAGGCGGCGCGATGGACCCCTTCGGGGCCGGACCCTCGGGCGGTGGCGGTACGGCTTTGCTGGGCCGCGGGGCACCGCCGGGTATGGCCGGCTCAACCGGCGGCTTTGGTGCGCCCATGGCCAATGGGCAGGTCGGGGGTGCTTCGGGTATGCAGCCGGCGGGCGTCAATTCAACCAATGCGGCGGCCCTGTTGAGCGACGCGGATCGATCCGTTGTCAGCCGATTCGGAACCCTTGCTGCCCTCCGCGACCAGGGGCTGATTACCCAGGACGAATTCAATATTCGCCGTCAGGCGAATCTCGGTGCGCTTTTGCCGTTGACCACACCGCCCCCGGCGGCCGGTCTCGACCGACCGGTGCCAGGTGCCGAACAGATCTCCGCCCGGCTTCGGGCCATCGGCCGGGCCTTGGAACTCCGCGCCATGACGGTCAGCCAGCACGCGGCGGAACGCTCCATGATCCTCGATGCCTTGATGCCTTCGGCTCCGGTTATGGTGGCCAATCCGACACCGCCGCCTCAAGGTTTGATGCAGGCCGCCGATTCGGTCCGGCGGCTGGAGGTCCTGCGGGACCAGGGCTTCATCTCGTCGGACGAGTATACGCGTGAACGCAGTGCAGTCGAAATGGCTATGCAGCCCCGCCCACCTCAGGGCATGACGGCACCTGCGGGCCCCAATGCCGCGGCACCAGGGGCCAATTCGGCACAGATGGCGGCGGGCGAGGCCATGGCAAAACCATCATCCGGCCCGAGGCCCGGTGTTCACCTGGCATCCTATCGGTCCGAAAAAGCGGCCCGGGACGGATGGGCTCAGCTGAAGAAAAATCACCCCCAGCAACTTGGGTCTCTCAGCATGGACATTGCGCGGGTCAACATGGGCGCGGGGAAAGGGACCTTTTACCGTCTTAAGGCCGGCCCCTTGACCAGTGCCTCTGCCGCTAAGGACCTTTGCTCACAGCTCAAACGGCGTCGCCAGTATTGCGAACCGTCAACGGTAAACGGCGCCGGATAATCAGCGCCGGCGGAAGGCCATCGGCCATGCCCTGAATCGCTTTCGTCCACAGAAAAGTGGATCTAGGCGTTTTTTTCTCTTGCCAAGGGCCGGGCAGGCCCGTACATATCCGCCACCGCAGCGGGGGCAAACAAACGCCTTGCGGCTTCTGATTTGCCCCGATATAATCTGCGCCCGCTCGAATCGGAACGCCTTCCGGTAAGAGCACCCCAAGTCAGATGTTGACTTGTTTTCAGGTGGTGTTTAAAAGCGCCGCTTCCGCCGGTTTCGGCCTTGTGTCTGGGTCCGGCTCTGCTGTTGTCGATTGTAGATAAAGAGAAGGGATGCGCGGGCGGCGTTTGGTCTGACTGGGCTTTACGGGACGACCTGTGCATCTGGTAAAACTAACCAACTCGTTTTTCGGGGTTTGGGTACTGGCTTTGGCTGGTGTCCGGATTTTGGGAACGATTGGTGTGCCATAAAGATGTGCGGGGTCGTCCTTGACGACTCCTTTGGCTCGGGTCTCTTGTTCGGGGGCTCGGGTTTATTGGGATCAACTTGAGAGTTTGATCCTGG
>JBMYSY010000006.1:147874-167561 GCA_049603795.1 Magnetovibrionaceae bacterium | reverse complement strand
CGGTGGATCGAAGCGACATTCGCCCGAACACCGACCGCTTCTTCCAAGGCCCCGGACAGCTCGTGCAACGTGATATCCGGATCAGATCGAACAAACTCGATCAGAAGGTCCATGTGAGGGCGCAATTTGCCAGCTGTGCCTGGCGCGCGCCCCTGCGGCTTGGCTGCAATACAGCCCGTCCGCCGGTAAGCCGCGACAAGCCGAACCGCCGTTGACGCGCTGACACCAAAAACCCGAGCGGCCTCACGCGCCGAGTGATCGGCTTCCACGTAAGCGACGATACGTTCGCGCAGGTCCAAAGAATACGGTTTGCCCATGAGCCACCTCCTAACAGAGTGAATCACAGACAGACCAGCAGGGGAATCCCCTCAACGATTCAAATAAAAGGCAAACCGCTTTAGAACCCTGCAGCCCTTCATGCGGACAGCGTTCAAGCGGCCTAAAGCTCACCCGCCAACCGTCCGATCAACTGCCGCGCGGCCTCTGCCGGAGCAAGCGCCCCGGACAGGGTCCGATCGACCAAGGCTTCCAGGGAAGATTGATCCGCGTGCAAAAACCGGTCGCGGATCAAATCTTCCGCTGTTTTCAGGATGCGCATGGCGAGGATGCGACGACGACGGGCCTCGCCTTCTCCACTGTTGTTGAGGAAGGCCTGATGGGCTTCCAGGGCATCGACCAGGCCATCAATCCCGGTTCCCTTTTCCGACGACGTGGGCAGAACCGGAACGGCCCATCCGGGAAGGGAGCGTTCCGCCGGTGCGAGAGTCATCATGGCTTTCAGGTCCGAGACCGTTCGCGGGGCGTCCGGCTTGTCGCACTTGGAGACCACATGAATATCGGCGATCTCCAGCACGCCCGCCTTGATTGCCTGGACCTCGTCGCCCAAGCCGGGCGCAGAGACGACAACGACTGTTTCCGCCGCCTGGACGATATCCACTTCATCCTGGCCGACGCCGACCGTTTCGATCAGCACGATGTCGAAACCGGCCGCATCCAGGACGTCGACGGCATCCAGGCAGCCCCGCGCCAAGCCCCCTAGCGCCCCCCGCGTCGCCATGGAACGGATGAATACGCCTTCGTCACCGGAAAGCGAAGCCATTCGCACGCGATCGCCCAGAATGGCACCGCCGGAAAACGGGCTTGAGGGATCAATCGCAATGATGCCGACACGCTTGTCTCGACGACGCAGTTCCTCTGCCAGGGCCCGGACCATGGTCGATTTGCCCGCACCCGGCACACCGGTGAGGCCGACCACATGGGCCTTGCCTGTCTTGCGGAAGACTTCCGCCAGCACCGAACGGGATGACTTCGCCCCCTCCTCGGCCAGGCTGATCATGCGTGCGATGGCCGGACGTTCGCCGGCCATCAGGCCTTCCAGAATCTGTTCGGGGCTCTTCATGACGACATTGAATCCATGTGTTTGCGCACGGCCCGCAGCAGGTCTTCATCCCCCTGGCCGGTGTCCAAGATCAGCTTACCGGTAAGATCACAGTCGCCAATCACGACGGCGGCATCCTCTTCGATGGCAATGGCATCGAGGTGCTGCCCGGCACCGGCCAGGATGACCTCCACCCCAAGATCGCGGAGCGCGCGCGCCAGGGCCGGGCGTTCATCTGCCAACAAAAGGCGGAGGCGTCCTGTCATGCTAAATGCTGTCTCACGCGATCAATCGGTCGACTGATACCGCTTTGCCAGGGCAACGTAGCCTGGGGCAATCCGGTCCATCATGGCCTTGTCGGTATCGCGGGTTTCACGCAGGTACCTGGCGGGTGTCCCCCCCCAAAGTTCCCCGGCGGGGACCCTTTTCCCCGGCGCCACCAGGGCACCGGCGGCCACCATGGCACCGGATTCGATCACGGCACCATCCATCACGGTGGCGTGCATGCCGACGAAGCCGCCGGATTCGATGGTGCAGGCGTGGATCAGGGCCATATGCCCTACGGTCACGTCATCGCCGATGAAGGTGCCGTAGGTCTTGCTATCGACATGAATCACCGTCCCGTCCTGAATGTTCGTGCGGGCACCAATCCGAATTTCGTTCATGTCGCCACGCAGGACGCAATGGAACCAGATACCGGATTCCGGTCCGACTTCCACATCACCGATGATGGCCGCCGTAGGAGCAATGAAGGCCGTGGGGTCAATGACCGGGGCTTTGCCTTCGAACGGCATGATGACGCCGCCCGGAGCGGCCATGTTGTTTGCGCCAAGCGCTTTGGGATCAGGCATCAGATTTCCCGCTTCAACCAGGTTTGAAAGGCTTGATTGACCGGTTCCGGTTGTTCCATTGGTGCCAGATGTCCGGCACCCTCGACGAAAACCAGTTCGGCCCCAGGGATGGACCGTGCCATGTCCTCATGCAGAGCAGGCGGAGTCAAGGCGTCCTGATCACCGCAGAGCACCAGCGTCGGCTGGCGGATCCCGGACATGAAGGACGTCCGATCCTTCCGCCCGATGATCGCCGTTTGCTGACGGATAAAGGCTTCGCCCCCCGTGCGTCCGGCCATGGCGGCGAGATCGGCCATCAGCGCTTCGTCATGGACCCGGTCCTCGGCGACGAAAGCGGGGAAAAGCACAGGCATCACGCGGGCGAAACGTCCGCTGTCTGCGAAACGAATCAACTCTCGACGCCGTTCGGTCTGCTCCGGCTGGTCGGCCTTGTAACTGGTATCCAGGAGCGCCAATCTTCTGACCCTTTCCGATGCCGCCTCGACCACAGCGAAGGCGATGTACCCCCCCATGGAAAGGCCTGCGAGATTGAAAGTCTCGAACGGCACATCGGCCAAAAGCCGCTCAGCCATCGCTTCGATGCTGTCATCTTGCCGGTGGTCGGCGACCCAGCAGTCGGCGATGCCGTCGAGGGCCTTGATCTGGTGGGCATAGAGCAGCTCGTCACAGAGCAGCCCGGGGACCAGGACGAGGGGTTCAGGCATATCTTCCAGACTCCGCTTCTATCGTCACTTGATAAGGGCACTGATCGTTTTAAAGGCCTCAGTCCCGGCCCGCTCCATCCATTCGAACAGAACCATTTCAGCAGACACGACCGTAACGCCAGCATCCCGAAGCCGGTCAAGGGCCAAGGCATGGTTCGATGCCGTCCGGCTGGCTGTCGCATCGGCGACCACATAGACCTGCCATCCTGCCTTCAACATCCCAAGTGCGGTCTGCAGGACGCAGACATGGGCCTCGATCCCGACAAGGACCGCCTGGTCTCGGGACAGCTTTTCGCAGGCCTTTAGGAAATCCGGGTTGGAAGCTGCCGAAAACTCAATTTTCTCCAGGATTTCTTGGGGTTCCAATAGATCCGATACGCTTTCGACAGTCGGCCCGATCCCCTTCGGGTACTGTTCGGAGGCGAGGATCGGGACATCAAGTTCCCGGGCTCCGCGGATAATCTTGATGGCGTTTTCGACCGCATCGTCTCCGCCCGTCATAGCGGGGAGAAGTCGTGTCTGGAAATCAATCACACAGAGGCAGGATCGCTCTCGGTCGAGCATCATCGGCCATCCCCTTTGGTTGTTCGTTTTCGCAACATGGCCCCTTGAATAGCGGGTTTGCCAGGCGAACAGCGATCATGGTACGACCGCCGGGCGTCACCGGCCAGGGCAGATTTCATCGACCGCCAAGGGCTGGCACCGTTTTCGAATTTCGGGGGGAGGCACCTTGTCGGAACAAGACCTGATTGAACGGGCAAAAGAACACATCGCCGCAAAGCGGTTTGCCGAGGCGGATGCGCTTGCCCGAGACGTTTTGCGCGACAACGCCGAAGACACCCGCGCACTCCATATTCGGGGCTTCGTGGCACTGAACCTGGGCCAGCCGGCGATGGCACTTGAACTCTTGCGCAAGGCCGATGCCTTTGGTTCCGAAAATCCCCTGCTGTTCATGCACCTGGGTGCGGCGGAAGGCATGATTGGCAATCGCCCGGCGGCGATTTCGGCCTTTGACCGCGCTTTGGAACTGGTCCCCACCCTGGCGGAGGCCCACCAGAACAAGGGACTTGCCCTGATCGGCGAAGGGCGAATGGAAGAAGCCGTCTTTGCCTTCGAAGCTGCCGAGTTGAACGGAGCCGGGCCACAGGCAAGCAGCGGCCGTGGACAGGCCCTGTTTGAACTTGGGCGGTTTGCCGAGGCCAAGGAGGCTTTTCAGAAGGCACTGGACGAGGATGCAGGCTCATTCGAGATCCTGGTCAACATGGGCCACACAATGCTGGCATTAGCCGAAAACGAAGACGCCCTGAAAACCTTCGAACGGGCGGACAACGCCAAGCCCTTTCACCCTGCGGTCATGATGGGACTGGCCAAGGCACGCGCCGCAACGGGCGACATTAAGGGGGCCAAGGGGGTCCTGAAGACGCTGCTCGGGCGGAAACCGGGATGGGAACCGGCACAGGACCTTTTGGCGGAGATCGAGTTTGGTGCCTCGAAAGAGCCCGAAACGCCTACGCATCATTGACTTGGAAGCACTTATCCCTAAACTCCGCCCATCTTCCGTTTGCACAACCGACGTATGACCCGATCCGGTACCTGATTGGCGGGTACCCAGCCAGAGGCTTTAACTGTTCATGACGACTTTCGAAGACCTCGGCTTGAGCGATCCGATCCTGCGCGCCGTTAAGGACGCGGGCTACAACGAACCGACCCCTATTCAGGAACAGGCGATTCCCTTTGTGATGATGGGACGCGATATCCTGGGCGCGGCGCAAACCGGTACGGGCAAGACGGCTTCCTTCACCCTGCCGATGATCGATGTTTTGTCCCATGGCCGTGCGAAGGCACGTATGCCCCGGACCCTGATCCTGGAACCGACGCGGGAACTGGCGGCACAGGTTGCTGAAAACTTTGAGAAATACGGCAAGTATCTGAAATTGAACATGGCGCTGCTGATCGGCGGCACGGCCATGGAACCTCAGATGAAGAAGATCGATCGTGGCGTCGATGTTCTGATCGCGACGCCGGGACGGCTGCTGGACCTGTTCGATCGCGGCATGCTGATCCTTCGCGATGTCAAAATCCTGGTGATCGACGAAGCCGACCGCATGCTCGATATGGGATTTATCCCCGATGTGGAACGCATCGTCAGCCTGTTGCCGCCCTTGCGCCAGACTTTGTTCTTCTCGGCCACCATGCCGCCGGAAATCAAGAACTTGGCGGACAAGTTCTTGATGAACCCGAAAGAGATTACGGTCGCGCGCACCTCTTCCGCCGCGGAAACCGTGACCCAGGGTCTCTTGGTGGTCAAACATAGCGACGGCAAGCGCCCCGATGCCGGCAAAAAGGAAAAGCGGGATGCCTTGCGCCGCCTGATCGCGCGTGAGGAAATCCGCAACGCGATCATTTTCTGCAACCGCAAACGCGATGTCGGAATCCTCTGCCGTTCCCTGAACAAGCACGGGCTGAATGCCGGCCAGCTGCATGGGGATATGAGCCAGCACGAACGCATGGAGATGCTGGAGAAATTCAAAAACGGCGAGGTTATTTATCTCTGTTGTTCCGATGTGGCGGCTCGTGGCATCGACATTGCCGAACTCAGCCATGTCTTTAATTTCGATGTGCCGACCCATGCGGAAGACTACGTGCACCGGATCGGGCGTACGGGCCGCGCGGGTCGCGAAGGCAAGGCCTACAGCCTGGCCATTCCCGAAGACGGCAAGTATGTCTCGGCCATCGAATCCCTGATCGGCCGCGAGATCCCGAAGCTGACGCTGGACAATGACGCGGACCCGGTCGCCGGTGGCGAACTGGTACAGGACGAAAAACCGAAACGGGGTCGCCGGCGCGGCAAACCAAAATCCGCTACTACCGAAACATCAGAACCTCAGACCGAGCCCACTGAGGCAAAACCGGTTGAGGCCAATCAAGAAGTAGCAACAGAGGTCAAGGCTGAAGCCGACCCGAAACCGGAACGCAGTGCCAAGCGCGGTCGCGGTCGCCGTCGGGATCGGGACCAGGACCGGGACGACACCCCCATTGTCGGCTTCGGTGATCATGTGCCGAGCTTCCTTTTGCAGGCGGTCTTCCCGGATGGAAAACCGGAAGACGAGGACGAAAAGCCGAAGAAAAAGGTCCCAGCCAAGCGCAAGACGACCAAGCGCGCGCCTGCGAAGAAGAAGGCCTCGACAGAGGAAGCCCCCGCGACAGATTCCCCCTCCACGGAAGCCCCGGCTGAAGCTGCGCTAGAGCCATCTGCTTTAGACGAAGCCCCCTCGGTTGAGGCCGAGACGGTCGCTCAAGAGGTTGAACAAGAGGTCGTCCAAGAGGTCGTCCAAGAGGCCGAAGAAGAGGCAAAGCCCAAGAAACCTGCCCGCAAGCGGGCAGCGCCGAAGAAGACGGCGACCAGGAAGGCTGCGCCCCGCAAGAAAAAGGCCGACGATCCAAAGGCTGAAGCTTCCGAGACGGAACCCTCCTCCGACCAACCGTCAGAGGACCCGCCGGCTGAACCGGACACCGCTGCCGAATAATCAAGACGGGAACAGCCGATGCCGCGTCAACGGATGGAGCCGGCAACCTTTAAGGCTTTCCGGGCGCGTTTCGGCTTAACGCAGGCGGACGCCGCGTCCCTTCTGGGTGTCGAAAGGCGGACGGTCTTGAACTGGGAAAACAACGACAAGCCCCTGTCAGGCCCGCCGGTAGCCTTCGTCCGGATTTTCATGATGCTGACCGAACCCCAGCGGCAGGCCTTGATCGCAGAGGCCCGCAATGAACCCTCTTAGGGCTGCAGAGTGCTAGCGATGCTCTTCATCTTTTGGGCGTGACTAAGCCTTGGAAACATTCGAGAAACCAAGCGTAATTAGCTGAAAATCCTATACATATGGATATATGAATGCGTCTCGACGCGGATCGAGGTTTAGCGCTAAAATATCACGATACTTGACGACAAAGAATGGCTTGTCCGGAAACCCTGGAGCAGGTGAGGGCAAAATGGAAAGTGACCTTCAGTCGCTGGACGATTTTGATCTGATCAAGGAATTGTCGGCAGAAGTCTCCGAGACCCCTTTTGATACAGAACACGCACCGAGTGCCGCCTGTCTCGAATATATCCCCCTGCCCGCCTTCATGAAGGATCGGCAGTATCGCTACCGCGTCGCCAACAAGCGGTTCTGCGACTTCCTTGGCGTCCGGTTGGAAGACATTCTGAACAAGACACCGGAAGAAATCGCGCCGCCGGACATGGCGGCACGGTACCGCCAGGCGGATCGGGAGCTTTTCCTAAAAGGTGGCGAGCAGCGCTATGACGCCCCGGTGTTTTCCGAAACCGGGGAGCGGCATTGGGTCCAGTTTCAGAAAATCCGCCTGGAACGACCGGATGGCACGCCCTTCGGTATTCTGGGTCTTGTTTTCGATATCACCCAGCAGAAGGTCGCTGAACTGGAATTGAAGGCCGCCCAGGAAGAAACCCGCCAAGCGCTCGAAGGGGTGCTCGCCGTATCCAACCGCCTGCTTGGAAAGCGCGACCCCTACACCGCAAGCCATCAGGATCGTGTCACAGCGTTCTGCAGATTGCTGGGGCAGGAATTGGGCTTAAGCGAAGACCGGTTGAAGGGCCTGGTCCTTGGGGCACAGGTCCACGATCTCGGAAAGGTGGCGATCCCCGCCCAGATCATCAACAAACCGGGCCGCCCCAGCGACGCCGAAATGGCCCTGATCCGGGAACATCCGATCCACGGCTACGAAATCTTGAGCGATATCGAATTTCCCTGGCCCGTAGCCGAAATTGTCTATCAGCACCACGAGAGGCTGGACGGGAGCGGCTATCCCCGCGGACTTGCGGGCGACGAAATCCTGCTCGAAGCCCAGATCATCGCCGTCACCGATGTCATCGAAGCCATGACAAGCCACCGCCCCTACCGTCCGGGACGCCCCTGGTCGATGGTCGTTGAAGAATTACAAGCCGGACGAGGCACGCGTTACGACGCAGTCATCGTGGACACGGCGATCCGACTGGTGGAAAGCGGTGCCATCGATCTGACCGGCTGGCAGGGCTAAGCCGGACTGCCACCCTATATATAATAGCCCGTCAGCGGCTCAAACCCATTGAAGCCGACACTGGCGTAGGTGGTGGTATAGGCCCCGGTGGCCTTGATCCGCACCCGGTCCCCGGCTTTCAGGGCCATGGGCAGGTGGTATTCGGTCTCTTCATACAGAATATCCGCGCCGTCGCAGGTTGGCCCCGCAATGGCGACCGGACCGCTTTCGGTTCCGTCATGGGGCGTCGAGAAGGCATAGCGAATGGCCTCCCCCATTGTTTCCGCCAGACCACCGAACAGTCCGATATCCAGATAGACCCAGCGTTTTTCCTGGTCGTAGGCCTTGTTCGACACCAGCACCACTTCGGTCTCGATCACACCGGCCTGCGCCACGATGGACCGGCCCGGTTCCATGATCAGTTCCGGCAGGTCGTTGCCGAAGTGCCGGGTAAGCGCTTCCATAATGGCATCGGCGAAGCGGCGAAACGGCGGAATGTCCTCGTTGTATCGCGCCGGGTACCCCCCGCCGAGGTTCACCATCCGAAGATCAAGCCCGGCCGCCGCCAGATCGGAAAACACCATCGCCGTGCGGGCGATCGCAAGGTCCCAGGCACTGGGCTCCAGCTGCTGAGAACCGACGTGAAACGAGATGCCATAGGGGTCGAGGCCGAGGTCGCGAGCCTTCAGCATCAGGTCGCGCGCCATATCCAGCTCGCAGCCAAACTTGCGCGACAACGGCCAGTCGGCCCCCGCGCTTGAGGTCAGGATGCGGCAATAGACCTTGGCACCCGGCGCATTATTGCTGAGTTTTTCCAACTCTTCCGCACTGTCGAAGGCAAAAACCCTGACCCCGGCATCAAAAGACGCCTTGATATCACTGGCTTTCTTGACAGTGTTCCCGAACGAAATTTTCTCAGGCTCGGCACCGGCCGCCAGACACATTTCCACCTCGGCGTGGCTGGCCGCGTCGAAATGCGAGCCAAGGCCCACAAGCATATTCAGAATGGGTCGGGCGGGATTGGCTTTGACGGCGTAGTAGATATCGGCCAACGGCAGGCCATCGCGCAAGGTCCGGTAGTTCTCTTCGACCTGTTGAAGGTCAACCACCAGGCAGGGCGTCGCCGGTTGCCGTTCAGATAGAAAACGCTCGATCTTGGGCGTCAATCCCGTTGCTCCTCGTTCACCGTGCAAACCTGAATGATGACAGATTTGTGACGCAATAGACGATATGACAAGAGGAGCGGGGTATATGACCTTTTCGAACCCGCGAAAAGACCCTTTTTTGTTACAATTTCAGCCCCAACCAAGGAGCCGCAAAATAACAGTACGGGCAGTACTTCTGAAACGAGATTTAGATCAGATCAGCCCGGCCAGGGGGGAGGACGGATCGGCATACATCCGCTTCGGCATGCGGCCGGCACGATAGGCTTCCCGACCCGCAATGACGGCATGTTTCATGGCCACGGCCATACGGATGGGATCACCGGCATGGGCAATCGCCGTATTCATCAAGACGCCATCACAGCCCAACTCCATGGCCACCGCCGCGTCCGAGGCCGTACCGACCCCCGCATCGACGATCACCGGCACGCTGGACTGTTCGACGATCAGGCGGATGTTCACCGGGTTTTGCAGGCCCAGACCGGAACCGATAGGGGCCCCGAGCGGCATGATGGCGACGCAGCCCACATCTTCGAGCTTTTTCGCCATGATCGGATCATCGGAACAATAGACCATCACCTTGAAGCCTTCCTTGGTGAGCGTTTCTGCCGCCTCCAAGGTTTCGACCATGCGGGGATAAAGGGTCTTTTCGTCGCCCAGGATTTCCAGTTTCACCAGGTCCCATCCGCCGGCTTCGCGCGCAAGACGCAGAGTGCGCAGCGCATCCTCCGCCGTGAAGCAACCCGCCGTATTCGGCAGATAGGTGTACTTTTTCGGATCGACGTAATCCACCAGCATGGGCTGGCTGGGATCGGTGATGTTCACGCGGCGGACGGCCACCGTCACCATGTCGGCACCAGAGGCCTCAATGGCGTCGCGCGTTTCTTCCAGGTCCTTGTACTTGCCCGTGCCGACGATCAGCCTGGAGGAAAGTTCGCGTCCCGCCACGACGAAGCTGTCGTCTTCGACCGGGCTTGCATCCGGCGCGCCGCCCCCAATGAAGTGGACGACCTCCAACCGGTCCCCATCGCCGATTCGGGTTTCGGCATAGGCCGAACGGGTCACAATCTCCAGGTTGCGCTCGACGGCAACCTTGGTCGGGTCCAGGCCGATCTGGGTCAGCAGGGCCTTAACTGTCAGGCTTTCCGCCTCAGGCCCCGAAAAGGTCCGCTCTTCCCCATTGATCGTCACGTTCATCTTGGATCGTCCCTGACTTTACCTGTTGGTGGGCTGCCGATTGATAAGAGCGCCCCTCGGCGAGAGTATGGTCGGCACGCGGGGGGCTTTCAACCGCCCCGGCCCACCGTAGGTCCCCGCATTCCGCACAGAGGAACGGCTTGGACTGAAAAAAGGCCCTGACAGGCTGGACACCTTGGTATAAACCGGCTGAAGTCTGCGGGTTTCAAAGTGATTCTCACGGATAACGGCCTGTCTCGGCTCCTGTTGCGCGCCACCTGAGAGAGTGATGACGGAAAGCATCCTGATTCTGAACGGACCGAACCTGAACCTGCTGGGCAAGCGGGAGCCTGCGGTCTATGGCGATCAGACCCTGGATGACCTTCGTCAGGCCTGCCTTGATTGGGCTCGGGCACTCGACCTGACAGCGGACTTCCGCCAGACCAATGACGAAGGCAGGCTGGTGGACTGGATTCAGGAAGGCGGTGCCGCCGGAAAGATCATTATCCTGAACGCCGCCGCCTACACGCATACCTCGGTTGCATTGAGAGACGCAATTATAGGCAGCGAAGCGACCGTAATTGAGGTACATATCTCTAATATCCACGCGCGCGAGGCCTTTCGCCACGTCAGCCACATCTCGCCGGTCGCCTGCGGTTTAATCTGCGGCTTCGGGATAGACGGCTACCGGCTGGCCCTGGAAGCAGCCCACGGGCTTGCGAACCGTACAAAATGACGCTAGCAGACGACACCTGACCTTAAAGATTGAAAGCACGGGAAGAAAATGGCCGAAGAGACCAAGGACACGCAGGATCAAGCTTCAACCGGTTCAGGGCTCGGTGAAAACGAAAAGTCCATGATCCGCGATATGGCGGCATTGATGGACGAAACCGGCCTGACCGAAATCGAGGTCGAGGGTAATGGCCTGCAGATTCGCGTCGCCCGCGGTGTCAGTGCGATCGCGGCCGCAGCACCCGCCGCCGCACCTGCCGGGGCCGCTCCGGCGGCTGCGGCCCCGGACGCCGCAGGATCGGACGACAGCGATTTCGCCAATCACCCGGGTGCTGTGCTCTCGCCCATGGTTGGTGTCGTCTATACGGGCCCCGACCCGGATGCACCGCCGTTCCACAAGGTCGGTGACAGCGTGAAAGAGGGCGAGACCCTGCTGCTGATCGAGGCGATGAAAGTCTTCAACCAGATCAAGGCACCGAAATCGGGCACTATTTCCCGCATCCTCATCAGCAACGGCACACCGGTGGAATTCGGTGAACCCCTGGTCATTATCGAGTAAGCCCGTGGCCAACCTGGAAAAAGTCCTGATCGCCAACAGGGGCGAAATTGCCCTTCGGATCCTGCGCGCCTGCCGCGAAATGGGAATTCGGACGGTCGCGGTCCATTCCACGGCCGACGACCACGCCATGCACGTCCGCCTCGCCGATGAGGCCATCTGCGTCGGCCCGCCGGCGGCTCGCGATTCCTACATGAACATGCAGGCCCTGCTCACGGCGGCGACAATCACCAATGCCGACGGCATCCACCCCGGCTATGGCTTTTTGAGCGAAAACGCGAATTTCGCCAGCATCGTCGAAGAGCACGGCATCACTTTCATCGGCCCCAGCGCGGAACACATCCGGCTGATGGGCGACAAAATCGCCGCCAAGAAGAAGGCCATCGAGATCGGCATTCCCGTGGTGCCCGGCTCTGACGGCGAAGTCACGACGCTTGAGGCGGCCCGAGAGGCCTCCAAGTCCATCGGCTTCCCGCTGCTGATCAAGGCCGCAGCCGGTGGTGGCGGCAAGGGCATGAAGATCGCCGAGACGCCGGATGACCTTGCCGAAGCCTTCGAACTTGCCCGGTCAGAGGCCCGCGCCGCCTTCGGCAATGACGCTGTTTATATGGAGCGCTTCCTGAAGAACCCGCGGCACATCGAAATTCAGGTTCTCTGCGACCACCACGGCAACGTGGTGCACCTCGGCGAGCGGGACTGCTCTTTGCAGCGCCGCCACCAAAAGGTTCTGGAAGAAGCTCCCTCCCCGGCTCTCAATGCCGAGGCCCGCGAAAAAATCGGTGCCATCGCGGTCGAAGCCATGAAGAAGATGGGCTATCGCTCGGTCGGAACCATCGAGTTCCTCTACGAGGACGGCGAGTTCTTCTTCATCGAGATGAACACCCGCCTTCAGGTGGAGCATCCGGTAACAGAGATGATCTGCGGCATCGACCTGGTGCGCGAGATGATCCGCGTCGCCTCCGGCGCGCCCCTGGGGTTCACCCAATCGGATGTCCGCTTTCAGGGCCATGCCATCGAATGCCGGATCAATGCCGAAGACCCGGAGACCTTTGCCCCCTGCCCCGGCACCATCAAGGATTACCACGCGCCGGGTGGACTTGGCGTTCGGGTCGATTCCGGGCTCTATGCCGGCTACAAGGTGCCGCCGCACTACGACAGCATGATCGCGAAGCTGATCGTCCACGGCTCCAACCGGAACGAATGCCTGATGCGGTTGCGTCGCGCCCTGGACGAATATGTGATCGAGGGCATAAAGACCTCGATCCCGCTGCATCGGCGCCTGATGGGGGAGACCGATTTCATCAACGGTCAATACACCATCAAGTGGCTTGAAGAAATGGTCGAGCGGGAAAGCTAAACCGCTCCGGCAGTTAGCCCCTTCCGGTCCATCATGGAACCTGCCATATTAGCGTTATGCGACGTCAGGATGTGCCGGAGCTAACGCCGGATCTGCTGCTCAGGGCCTATGCCTCGGGGATTTTCCCAATGGCGGAAGGCCGACATGACCCGGACGTGTTCTGGGTGGACCCGCGTGAACGCGGGGTTTTGCCGCTTGACGGTTTCCATGTGCCCAGGTCCCTGCGAAAGGTGCTGCGCCGCGGTCCCTTCTCGATCACGGTCAATCAGGATTTCGCCGGCGTGATCGAAGCCTGTGCGGAAGGTGCAGAGGGCCGACGCGAGACCTGGATCAACGACCAGATCATTCACGCCTACTGCCGCTTGCACAGCCTCGGCTTTGCCCACAGTGTCGAGACAAGAATAGACGGCCAGTTGGTCGGCGGCCTGTATGGCGTCTCGATCGGTGCCGCCTTCTGTGGAGAGAGCATGTTTTCCCGCAGGCGTGATGCCTCCAAGGTTGCCCTGGTTCATCTGGTCGCACGCCTGATGATGGGCAACTACGTGTTGCTGGACACACAGTTTATTACCGATCATCTGAAGCGTTTCGGTGCGGTGGAAATCCCGGCCCGGACATATCTGACGCGCCTGGATGACGCCCTGGCCCGGGAAGCCCGCTTCCCCGACAATCTAGCGGACAATGTCGCCGCTGCTGCCGTGGAACAGATCATTTTGGGGTCCACGCCACTCACCTGATCCGCGGGCGAGATCAGAAAAACCGCCGCCATTTCAGGTAGACGAATTCCCCCGCCCCCATCACCACCAGAACAACAACCAGCCACCAGAACGCCCCGGGATCTTCGATGCCCGGCACGCCCCCCAGGTTTACGCCGAGCAGCCCGGTCACAAAGGACAGCGGCAGGAAGATCCCCGTAATGATCGTCAGGTGAAAAACGGTCTTGTTCATTCGGTCCTGGGTACGGACATAGAGGGCGTCTTTGAGAATTGCGCAACGGTCGCGCACCAGATCCAAATCTTCCAAATTTCGCTGAAGATCATCGACGACCAAGCCCAGGGCTTGCCTATCTGATGGCTGTATCCAGCTTTTCTCCAGGCCTGCCGCCTGGGCGAGGGCGGCATTCTGAGGTGCCAGAAAACGCCGCAGCTTGACCACCGCCCGACGCAATCCGGCAAGTCCTCTTTGATCCTCTTCCGGCAGATCATCGAACTCTTCATAGCCGTCCAGGATATCGTTCAACCGGTCCAGCTCGTCACTCATGCGGGAAACGAGAGCCTGTGAGATCTGCGCCAGAAAATCACCGGCCTGTCTCGGCCCATCCTCCTCGCTGGACGATAGCCGGGATTGAAGCTCCCTCACACTCATCAAGGGCCGGCGGCGAACGGTCAGGATCAGATCTTCAGACAGCCAGATCCGCAAGGAGATCATGTCTTCCGGATTGGCCCCGGGATTGAGGTTAACCCCCCGGAGGTTCACCAGGGCACCACGCCGGTAACTGGTCAACCGGGGGCGGGTATCCGGATCGAACAGCTCTTCCACCACACCGGCGGGCAACAGCCTGCCAAGGTCTTCCGCCAGCGCCTTCCCCTGGTCATCCAGGTGGAAGTGCAGCCAGACGGGCTTGCCCTGGCCGATAAGCGGCTTGGCCTCGTCAAAGCCGAGTTCTCGCCCGCCGCCCTCGCCATCAAGCTGCCAGCAGGCGAGCAATCCGTCATCTTGTGATTCTTCCTGTTGAGCTGTCGGTCGCACGGGAGCCACTCCCCTTCACCCTGCCCGGTGATTCGGGCAGGTTTCGGGGATTATACGCCTTCCGGGTTCACCTGGACGACGACGTTTCCGTTTGAACTGCTGACGCTGTAACCGTCGTCGCGGTCCACATCGGAATAGCGCACGCCCTGGAGCGTGACCTCTACATCCGTCCCCTGGAAGGAGATGACCGCCTCGCCCTCTTCGTTTTCGGTCAATTGGAAGTCGTTGACATCGAATTCCTGACCATCGAAGACCATCCGGTCCTGCTCCATAATGTCGGTGATGATGTCTCGGCCCGAATCTTCGTCGAAGATGAACGTATCGCCGCCAGCACCGCCGGAAAGCAGATCATCTCCGCGACCGCCAACCAGGGTATCATCCCCGGCACCACCAAAGAGCGTATCGGCACCTGCTTCCGAACGGCCGGAACCGATCCGGAAATCGCCTTCCAGGTAGTCCTGACCATCGCCGCCGTACAGCCTGTCGTCACCCTTGTGGCCGTAGATCTTGTCATCGCCCTGGCCGCCGGAAAGCAGATCGTCGCCAGAGTGACCATAGAGCCGATCCTGACCATCCCCGCCATACATCTCGTCGTCACCATGGCGGCCTTTCAGTTTGTCGTCCCCGCCGAGGCCCAGCATCACATCGGCACCGTTGGTGCCTTCCAAGGTTTCGCCCGCATTTGTGCCGACAAAGTCGCCGGTGTTCGGGACTTCAGGTTCAACCACGGCAGGTTCTTCGGCGGGTTCTTCGGCAGCCTCAATCGTCACGTCCGTGCCGGTGAAGACCCGGTTATTGGCAAGGTTGCCGTCATCGCCCTGTTCATAGGCTTCGGCAAAGACGTTCAGTGTCACGTCACCCGCCGCCGTCAGATCAGCGGCCGCCGTCAGATCAACGGTGACCGTTACGGTGCCGTCGCCCGCCGCAATGGCGTCGTTGCTGACCGGGACGCGGAGGTAGTCGCCATCAGCCAGGCCATCGATATCGGAACCACTCACCACGTCGTAGCCGGACGGAGCGGAAAGCTTGTCATTCAACTCGATCAGGATGGCGTGGAATTCGGACCCGTCGGCGTAGTCGGCGAAGGTAGCGGTTGCCGCCACGGTCACGACAGAGGCCAGCACCGGTGCCGCAAATGTCGTTCCCGAGACCGACTTCAACATGAAGTCCGAATTCCGCCAGCTCTCACCCGCGCCGATATCAACAGGAGCCACGTCCAGATGCGTGATCGGGAAGTCGGCCTGAATCGTACCCGATGCAAGACCGTTCACCGTGCCATCAATGGTCACCGTCAGGGTCTGGCCATCGGCTCCATAGGCCGTGATGGTGGCCTGCTCCTGATAGCTCTGGTTCAGGCTGGAACTGTCACTGGCACCATCAAACAGGGCCGAAAGCTCCACCGTCACCTCGCTCTTGGGCTCTTCGAAGCTGAGCCGCAACATCTCTTTCTGACCGTTATAGCCACCGTCAATTTCACCGCTGTAGATGCCACCGCTAATGGCAATACCGCTGTAGGTGTAGCTACCGTGCAGCGAGGCGTCATCGGTGTTGTCGTCGTCAATGTTGAAGCTGAGCGTGCGGGTACCCAGGGAAGCTGAATCCCACTGCGCATCATCCGGGTCGTACCGCAGGCCTTGGACCGTCACACCTTCGCTGGCCCAGCTCTGCGCAACCGTGTTGACGTCGGAAATCGAGCTTGGTGTACCAACCCCGAAGGCCTCGCCTTCGCCACCTTCCGTCTCGGTCTCGGACAAGGTAACGGTCGCCGAGACCTCATAGGGTTTGTCGGCCACCGCATCGACGCTCAGTGCGATCGGATCGTCCGCCCAGAGGGTTTGGGTCAATCCGCCCTGGGTCACGGTCATACCGACCTGGATATCGGCAGCCTGTCCGCCCGCGTTGGGATCGAGGGTCAGGGTCAGGCTGTCCGGATCGCTCAAGAAAGCGTCCAGCGCATCGCCGGAGACCACGAACGTGCCATCCTGGCCCGGGCTCAGCGCATCGGAGCCGGCGCTCAAGGTCGCCCCTTCCGGGATACCGGAGAGCAAGAGTTGGTCCACCGTCTCGTCCGGATCGTCGTTGGAAATTGAAATCCAGGCTCCGAGGCTGACCGCATCCGGGCTGGCCAGATCGCCAGAAGTGCCGTCGTTGTTGACATCGGTCTGGACGCCGGTGAGCGCTGTACCGTCCTCGGCGAGCGCCAAGTCACCCGTGGCCGCCAACATGGATTCGATCACCGGATCAACCTCCAGGATCGTCGCGACACTGGAGACATCGCCATCCGCCTCGGTCGCGGTTGCCGTGACCGTCAGATCAAAGCTGTCCTGCACCGCGTTCGGGACAAAGACCGTGAGGCCGGCCAGATCGCCGGGTGCGAGGGTCCAATTGCCGTCCTGATTCTCGGTCCCCGCCGAAAGCAACGCGCCCTCGGGCAGGCCGGAGACCGTGATCGTCAGGGTTTCGGAGCCATCCGTATCGGTCAGCGAGCTTGTGATCGCGAGATCGGAAGAGGTGCCTTCCACATCTTCCAGGGTAATCGGTTCCGGATCGCCGATGAAGGCCTGCAACGTCGGTGCATCGGCCACGCCCTCCACATCCACGACAATATCGCTGGTGCTGATGGAGGTGTCGCCGTTGTCTTCCAGGGCGGTCGCCGTGACCCGAAGCGTGAAGTTCTCGTCCGAATTCGCGGGCGGGGTAACGGTGAGATCCGCCAGGTCAGCCGGATCGACGCTCCAGGTGCCATTGCCATTGTCATGCGCCGGGCTGAGACTGGCTCCGTCCGGCAGGCCGGAAATCGTCACCGCCAGAGCCTCGCTCGGGTCGATCGCGCTGGCCTGGATGTTCAAGGCGATGGCATTGTCTTCCAGACCGCTGACATTCTCGGTCGACAGGTTGACGCCGTCGCTCAGATCCCCCTGCGCCGGAACAGTCACGGTCGATTCAGACAGCGAAACGTTGTTGTCCGTGGTCATTTCGATACCGTTGTCCCCGGCCTCGACCGCCATGGCGAAGACGCTGAGGGAAACAGCGCTGACCAGACCGGCCGCCGGAGCAAGGAAACTCACCGGCACGCTGACCGTCCCGTTGCCCGCCTGAATGTCCGCCGGGTCAACCTCGATCCGGGCGTAAGAGCCATCGGCCAGCCCGGCGATATCCGCCCCCTCGACCGTATCGGTGCCGGCGCTGACGCTCCAATCAGCCGGGATTTCCACCAGGACATAGTGGCTTTCGGAGCCGTCCTCGTAGTCACCAAAGCCCGCCGTCACGTCCAGGGTGACGGTCATCTCGTCGGACCCATCATCCAGCGGCGTCACCTCGACGTTCATGTTGACGTCGTCATAGTCCTGATCCGAGGTGCTCAGACGCAGGTCTTCCCAGTTTTGATTGCCCACGGGGCTGGCATCCATGGCCTGGACGGCACCATCCGGGTTCAGGCTGGCATCCGTGAAATAGGCGGCATCCGTATTGCTGTGCGCGGAATCGAGCAGTTGGCCATCCGGGCCCACCACCTGCCAGGCCCCGTCCGGAAGCTGGGTAAAGGTGACCTCGTCGCCATCCTGCAGTTCGTTGTTCAGCGAATACCCGTTGGGGATCAGGAAGAAGCCGATGCTGTCCGGATCGACGCCTTCAATCACGGCTTCATCACCGATGCCGGTTTTGACGTTGGCAAACAGGATTTCGCCGGACTGCGGCTCGCCATTCTCGTCCTTCACGTAGTAGCCGTAGGTGTTGTTGTAGCCCGCCGTGGTCTCACCCATGTTGGTCACGGTGATGTTGGCGAGGTCGTCACCGATGACACCACTACCAGACGATGCGCCGCCGCCAGACGATGCGCCACCGCCGGAAGATGACCCGCCGCCGGACGGATGACCGTCGCCCGAAGGCTGTTCGACCGAGACGGTTGCCGAGACCTGCGTCGCATCCGCCACCGCATCAACACCCACCGTGATCTGCTGACTTGACGTAGCAGTCGAGCCATTGGCCTCCGTCGCGGTTGCAGTGACCGTCAGCTGCAAATCCGCATCTGAGTCTGCGGGCGGAGTGACGGTCAGGCCATCAAGATCGGCGGCACTGAGCGTCCAACTGCCGTTGCCGTTATCGGACCCTGCAGACAGTTCAGCGCCATCCGGCAGGCCTTCAATGGTAACCGAGAGGGTTTCGGAGCCATCGGTATCTTCGAGGGCCGCTGAAAGATCGAGCGCAATCGCCCCGTCCTCGTAGCCGTTTGCGCCGGTTGCCGAGAGATCCGGGGCATCGGCCACGCCGGAAACGGTCACGGTGAAGTCTTCGGACACCGTCGTCGTATCTCCATCATTCTCCGTCGAGGTCGCATTCAGGGTCAGCGTCATCTCGCCGGAAAAGTCAGGGCTGGGCAGGATACAGATCAGGCCGAGTTCGGACGGATTGACCGTCCAACTGCCATCGTCCTGCAAGGTGGCCGGGCTGAGACGCGCACCTTCCGGAACGCCGGTGATACTGATGGTCAAGGTCTCCGACCCATCCGTGTCGGTCAGTTGGGCACCCAGGTTCAGGTGCGTCCAGGTGTCTTCCGCTCCGGTTGCGTCGCGGGTCGTGATGGTCGGCTGATCAGCCACACCGACCACATCGACGGTGAGGACAGAGGATGTGGAGGCCTGGTCGTCGCCATCGGTCGAGATTGCCGTGACCTCGAGCTGCAAATCCAGGTTGCTGTTCGCCGGAGGGGTCACGGTAAGCCCCTCGAGGTCGTCGCCGTCCAAGGCCCACATGCCGCCACCGAGATCGGTCCCGGCGGACAGGCTGGCCCCTTCCGGCACGCCCTCGATCGTGATGCTGAGGGATTCGCCAGCGTCGGTCAGCGCGGCATCAATGTTCAGCGGAATAGCGGTATCTTCCGCGCCTGTTGTGTCTTCCACCGCCAGCGTCGGGTCATCGGCCACACCGCCCAGGCTGACGGTAAAGGCATCCACCGTGGTCGCCGTGTCGCCGTCATCCTCGGTCGAGGTGACTT
>JBMYSY010000006.1:0-147865 GCA_049603795.1 Magnetovibrionaceae bacterium | reverse complement strand
GGTAAAGGCATCCACCGTGGTCGCCGTGTCGCCGTCATCCTCGGTCGAGGTGACTTCCAGCGCCATGGAGACAAGGCCCGTCACGTTGGCACCGCCCTGGAACTGAAGGCCGTCCAGATCGGCAGGGTCGATCGTCCAGGTGCCGTCCTCGTTGTCCGTCCCGGCGGAAAGCTGGGCACCTTCCGGCACACCGGTGATCTGAACGGAAAGCGTCTCGGAGCCGTCGATATCAGACAGCGCCGCACCCAGATCCAGATCAATCCAGGCCTCTTCCGAACCAGCGACATTCCCGGCTTCCGCAACAGGCGCATCGGCCACGCCGGTCACGGTCACGGGCAACGTCGCCGAGACGGTGGCCGTATCGTTTCCATCCTGGGTCGTCGCTGTCACGGTGAGCGAGAAGTCCTCGTTCGAGTCCGCAGGCGGCGTAATCGTCAGGCCTTCCAGATCGCCGGGTTCCAGCGTCCAGGAGCCATCGCCGTTGTCCGATCCGGCGGACAGGCTGGCACCGGCTGGCACATCGGCAATGGTGATGCTGAGTGCTTCGCCCGCATCCGCAACGGCAGCATCGATGTCCAGCGCGATTGCACTGTCTTCAAGCCCGCTGGCCGAACTCAGGTCCAGTTCGGCATCATCCGCGACGCCGGTGATCGTAACAGTGAAGTCTTCGGACACCGTCGCCGTGTCGCCATCGTTCTCGGTCGAGGTCACGGTCAAGGTCAGGTCGATATCGCCAGAGAAGTCCGCAGGCGGCAGGATGCAGCAGAGCGGCAGTTCGGCGGCGCTGACGGTCCAACTGCCGTCGTCCAGTTCGGTCCCCGGGTTCAGTCGCGCACCGTCCGGCAGGCCAGTGATGCTGATCGTCAGCGTCTCGGAGCCATCCGTATCGGTCAGGCCCGCGCCCATGTTGAGCTGGATCCAGGTGTCTTCCGCACCGGTCTCGTCGCGCGTGGTGATCGTCGGCTGGTCAGCCACGCCGACCACATCGACGGCCAGTGTTGCCGTCATCGAGGCCTGGTCACTGCCGTCGGTCGATGTCGCCGTAACCGTCAGCGAGAAATCCTCGTTGCTGTCCGCCGGTGGTGTCACGGTGAGGCCTGCAAGGTCATCCGGATCAACGGACCAGGAGCCATCCTGGTTCTGGGTCCCGGCGGAGAGCTGCGCCCCTTCCGGCACGCCATCGATGACGACGCTCAGGGTCTCGCCCGCATCGCTCAAGGCGGCATCGATGTTCAGGGCGATTGGGGTATCTTCCGCACCGGTGGTGTCTTCCACCGCGAGCGTCGGGTCATCGGCCACACCGCCCAGGCTGATGGTAAAGGCATCCACCGTGGTCGCCGTGTCGCCGTCATCCTCGGTCGAGGTGACTTCCAGCGCCATGGAGACAAGGCCCGTCACGTTGGCACCGCCCTGGAACTGAAGGCCGTCCAGATCGGCAGGGTCGATCGTCCAGGTGCCGTCCTCGTTATCCGTCCCGGCGGAAAGCTGGGCACCTTCCGGCACACCGGTGATCTGAACGGAAAGCGTCTCGGAGCCGTCGATATCAGACAGCGCCGCACCCAGATCCAGATCAATCCAGGCCTCTTCCGAACCAGCGACATTCCCGGCTTCCGCCACAGGCGCATCGGCCACGCCGGTCACATCAACGTCCAGGCTGGTCGAGGCCTGGCCCGCCTGGGTCTGGATCGTCACACCAAGGGTGAAGTCTTCGTTGCTGTCGGCAGGCGGCGTGACGGTCAAGCCGTTCAGGTCCGCCGGGCTTAAGACCCATGTCCCGTTGCCGTTGTCGGTCCCGGCAGACAGCGTCGCCCCTTCGGGAACATCGGTCACCGTGATGGCCTGCAGCACGTCGCCCGTATCCAGCACCGGCGTGATGGTCAGTGCGATGGCCTGGTCTTCAAAGCCAGCGGCATCGCCCGAGATGACGAAGGGATCCGACAGCGGATCGTCCAGATCCACATGAATGACGCCCAGCGAGGTCGCCGTATCGCCGTCATCTTCGGTCGAGGTGGCAGCCACGGTCAGGTCGAAGTCACCCGTGAATCCACCAACCGGCGGATCCACCCGGATCGCCGAGATAAAGCCCTGCGGCAGGGTCCAGTTGCCCTCGCCATCATCGGTGCCATAGTTCAGGCTGGCCCCTTCCGGCAGACCGGAGATCGAGATCGACAGGGTTTCCGAGCCGTCGGTATCGGTCAGCATGGAGCTGAAGTCGAGATAGACCGGCAGCGCGGGCATTGCGTCAGCATCAGATGTATTCAAAACCGGCGCATCGGCGACACCGGTAACCGAAACGGCCATCGTGGAGGTGACGGAAGCGGTCGAGTCCCCGTCCTGGGAGACCGCCGTGATGCTGATCGAGAAGTCGTCGTTACTGTCGGCCGGAGCGGTCAAGGTCAATCCGGCGATGTCGTCACCGGCGACCGTCCAGGTCCCATCGTCATTCTGGGTCCCGGCGGACAGGCTTGCCCCTTCGGGCAGGTCGCCGATCACCACGCTGATGGTCTCGTCCGCATCGGTCACGGCAGCCTGGATGTTCAGCGGGATCGGCATGTCTTCGAAACCGGCGACATCCTGGAAGGTCAGCGTCGGGGTATCGGCGACGCCCGCCACATCAACAGCCACGGTCACGACGGTGGTCGCGGAATCGCCGTCATCTTCCGTCGCCGTGGCAGAAACGATCAGGCGTGCTTCGCCGGAAAAGTCGGGCGGCGGCACCAGGGCCAGGTCTCCGATCGCATCGACCGGGACATCCCAGACACCGTTGCCAAGGTCGGTCCCGATGGTCAGGGAGGCCCCTTCCGGCAGGTTGGTGACCTGGACGGATGTGATGGTCTCGGATCCGTCCTCGTCGGTCACGCCGATATCGAGATCAAGCGGAATAATCGTATCTTCAAGGCCTGCAGCCTCGCCCACGTCGACCGAGGGCTTGTCGGCCACGCCAACCACGGTGACCGGAACCTCGACCGTGGTCGACGCATCCTGGCCGCCCTGGGTGGCCGTCGCGGTCACCATCAAGGTGAAGTCTTCGTTGCTGTCAGCGGGGGCCGTGATGGTCAGGCCTTCCGTCTGGGCCAGGGAAAGTGTCCAGGAGCCGTCACCGTTATCCGTACCGGCGGAAAGCGTCGCGCCTTCCGGAACGCCCGCGATAACGACTTCCGAAATGGTCTCGCCCTCATCGACCGTCGCGATATCCAGATCCAGGGCGATGGGGGAATCTTCAAAGCCCGCACCGTCCCCTTCGACGAGCGGAGCATCGGTCACAGCCGGGACGCCATCGACCAAAACCTCGACATCTTCCCAGTTCCGCACCGTCAGATCGATAGAGGAGAAGGTGAAAGTCGCACCATTGCCGGTCGAAGAGGTTTCGTCGGCCTGTTCGGTCAGGAAAGCGCGGAAGTTCGCCAGGTCGGTCTGGAAGGCCGGGTCCTCGAACTGCGCCCCGTTCATATCCAGGACCAGGGTATCGCCGCCGACACCACCGTCATAGAAATCGGTCGCGCCCACATTGTCACCGACCACATAGACACCCCGGTCAGCGCCTGTGCCGCCGAACATCTGATCGTCGCCTGCCCCGCCGTAGAGGACATCGTCCCCGCCGTCGCCCCAGATGATATCGTCGCCGTCCCCGCCCGTGATCACGTCGGAGAAGCCACCGCCCCAGATCACGTCGTCACCGGCACCGCCATCCACATTCGCGACGTCGTACTGGCTGTCGCCATCGACAAAGACCGTATCGTTGCCATCGCCCGCATCGACATCAAAGGTGGTGAGACCATCGCCGGTGACCGTGATTTCGTCGTCGCCGGCCCCTGTCGAAACCTCAAAATTTCCGCTGCCGCCGAAGGCCTCGTCCGCGATCACATGGACATCGTCATCGCCAGCGCCCGTGGTGACCGAACCGGAACCGACACCATCGACAAAGACATCCGAGTCCTGGTCACCGCCAAGGGTCACGTTGGCTTCGACCGCATCCTTCACGGTGACATTTCCGGCACCGTCACTTTCGACGTTGATCTCGGTACCCGTGTTCGAAAGGCTGATAGTGCCATCGTTGAATTCCAACGTATCCACATCCAGGACCGTATCGACGCCATCCGTTGACACCACGCGGGTTGTCATGTTGTCGCCATCGACGGTGATCGAGGCCGCGGCCTGGGAATCATCGAAGACCGCCGTATCCTGATCTTCGGAACCGACAATCAGGTCATCTCCGGCACCGCCGACCAGCACATCGCCATCGCCGCCGCCACCTTCCAGAACGTCGTTACCGGCACCACCCATGAGGACATCGGCACCGCTGCCGCCGTTCATGGCGTCGTCACCTTCGCCGCCGTCAATGATGTCATTTCCGGCGTCGCCGGTCAGAACGTCGTCCCCGGTGCCGCCCTGCAGCTCGTCATCCCCGGTCGAGCCGAAGACCACATCGTTGCCGGCACCGCCATCAATAATGTCGTCGTCTTCGCCGCCGAAGATTACGTCATCACCGGCACCACCGTTCAGAATATCGTCCCCGGCACCGCCATCGATCTCGTCATCGCCGTCACCGGTGGTGATGTTGTCGAAGCCGTCACTGCCGGTCACGGTCATGTTGTCGCCGATATCGAACAGCAGTTCCTGCGTCTCGCCGGTCTCCGCATCCGTGAAGATCAACTGCTCGACGCTCTTCAGTGTGATCTGGCCTCCGGCCTGATCGTCATCGCCGAGCGAGACCGTAATCTCGCCGGTGTCCTCGTTGACGGAGATCTGATAGCCCTCGACGTCGCCTTCGAAGTAGATCGTATCCTGGCCCGCACCGCCGTCGATGTAGGGTGCTTCACCCTCCAGCAGGGCGTTATCGGCATAGATGATGTCATCATAATTGGTCGCCACCACGGTCTCGAAACCGGAAATCAGATCAATCCCATCGACGTCGCCGGTATCCGCATCCACATCGGTTTCCGTCACCACTTCGCCTGCCGAAAGCGTGACGGTTTGGCCATTCAAATCAACAGACTGGCCGTTCGAAGAGAGGTTGATCGCTACACCGGTCATGGTGTCGGCATAGGTAATCGTGTCGTTGCCTTCGCCACCGATGAAGGTATCGGACCCGCTGCCCGCGACCACAAGATCATCGCCCGTGCCGCCATCAACCAGATCGTCCCCGGTGCCGCCGGTGATGGTGTCATTGCCCTCCCCACCCAGGACCGTGTCGTCGCCTGCGCCACCGGTCAGGATGTCGTTGCCGGTTCCGCCATCAACGAGATCGTTACCCGCTCCGCCATCAATGATGTCGTTGCCAGCACCGCCGGACAGTTCATCATTGCCGCTGCCGCCGGTGAGGATGTCGTTGCCTTCGCCGCCGGTCACGATGTCGTCCCCGGAGCCGCCGGAAAGCTGGTCATTCCCCTCGTCACCGGCGAGATGATCATTCCCGCTGCCGCCGGCCACGAGGTCGTCGCCTTCGCCGCCGCTGACGGTGTCGTTACCGGCACCGCCGTCGATCACATCATTGCCGGTCCCGCCGTCGATCTCGTCGTTGCCGCCGCCGCCGAAGATGGTGTCGTTGCCTTCGCCACCGTCAATGACGTCATCGCCGCCCGAACCCAGCAGAATGTCATCGCCCGTGCCGCCCTGGATATCGTCATCATCGGAACCGCCCGTGACCTGATCGTCGCCTTCGTCGCCGCTCAAGACGTCACCGCCGGCACCGCCGCTGACAATATCGTTCCCTTCACCGCCAAGGACGGTGTCCGCCCCTTCGCCGCCATCGATGACGTCATCGCCCTCGCCGCCGTCGATGAAGTCGTCCCCGGCCCCGCCAAAGACCGTATCATTGCCGCCGCCGCCGAAGATGTTGTCGTCGCCGTCGCCACCGGTCAGCACATCGTTGCCGTCGTTGCCAGCGATGATATCGGACTCGCCCTGACCGGCGACCTGGTCATCGTTGCCACCTGTCTCGATGGTATCGGAACCACCACCACCGGTGATGTTCTGCTGACCGTCGTAGTCGGAGCCATCATAGTCCGCGCCGTCATCGGTCAGCGTGGCTGTCACCGTCCCGTCGTTGGAAACGGAGAAGCTTTGGATGCTGTCAAAATCAATGTCGATGGTATCCGGCAGGGGCGTCGGATCGAGCTCCCCGGTGTTGTCTTCCAGACCCTCATCCAGGACGTCCTCCAGGCCGTCATCCTGGACTTCTTCGACAACATCGACACCGATGGTCTCTTCGAACAGGTCTTCCTGTTGGTCCCTGTCGTCGATATCAAGCGTATCCCGATAGATATCCTCCACATCCGGTCCATCGCGGGAGACCTGCGACAGATCAACGCGGGTCACCTGAATGTTGCCGACATCCACTTCGCCATTTCCCGGGCCGGCATCGGTTTGGAAATCATCCAGACCTTCGGCAGAGGGTTCGTCGCCCCGGCCCTCGCGCTGCAGGTCGTAGTTATTGGCGTTGTTGACCTCGTTCACCGGCAGATAGCGCAAAGGCGTCGAGAAGGAGCCCAACAGCTGGTCTGCATCCAGGAAGGTCACCGGGTCCGGCGCAGAGCGGAAATCGCTGACCCGGGTGAACTGGTTGGCGACGTTCATGACCTCCAGGCCGCCCTCGTTGAAGATCACCACTTCGCCAACGAAGCCGTCTGCCTCTTCCATCAGGACGACGTTCATGTCGGCCCCCTCGCCCAGGTCGATACCGACCTGGGTGCCGCGGATGCCGATGGTCGCGACAGGTGTGTTCAGCACCATGGCATCCGGATCGGTCTTGGCGATGGACCCGGAAACGAAGGTAAAAGCACCTTCCAGGACGGAAAACCCGAGCGAGCCCTGTTCGGTGCCGGGATCGTAGATCATCTCGTCGAGCGTCATATTGCCGCTCTCGCCCATGGAAAACGAGGTACCGTCGGCCAGAATGATCCCGATCGCGCCGTCGTCGCCGGTCGTCAATACATCGCCCTGGAATACCGGATCACCTTCCTGGAGTTCGACCTCGGTTCCATCCACGCGGACAGCCGTGACCTGGCCATCGGCCTTTTCGACCGTCCCGATGGGAGAACCATCGGTGCCGCCGATGATGGCTGCATCCGCACCGGTCAGGCCAGCCTCGTCCAGGCCGGTCACGTTCAGGGTCGCGGCATCGGGGTCAAAACCCGCCATCTGGGCCGCAATGCCGCCATCGATTTCGGTACCATCCGCCTGCACAAGGTTCGGCGGCGTGTCACCGCCGACAAAATCCCGAATGACCGCCTGAGTACCGTCGGAGAAGGTGAGGACAAGGTCATCGCCGGAAAGGGAGAAGGTGGCCTGGCCCAGGTCCACACCGTCCGGCAAGGAAATCTGGCCGCTGTCATCCGCCGGCCCCAGGATCAGCGTTTCCGCATCCTCGCCGCCCAATTCAAGTCGACCGTCCTGATTCGCCGTCGCAGCCATGGTCTTTACCCTTTTTCTTCTCGCCCGATTCGCGCCCAGCGAGCATTGGCATTCTCATATTAGTGAACCCGAACCACAGGCGGAACGCACTTTGGTCCACAGGAATATCTTACCGCCAGCCTTCAAAATGTCAGCATTTTTCGCTTCCGTCCGCATTTAAGACCAGAAGCCTAAGCTTATTGAATCCGCCACGATAGGATTTTTTTTTAATCAGACGAGTTTTCAGTACTTTTATCTGAAAGTAGTGGTTAAAATCGTCGGGTTGTCGGGATGTACCATCCGGCAGATGAATCAATTTTCTTTGGGTTAAGAATTTTGATTCAGCGTAAAATGACGGGTTTTGGCTTGGATATTTCGGGTTGGTTCAAGTCACCCTCACCATACTGATCAGGAGCAGGGGCGCTCCGATGCTTAGGGGTCATGCAGGTGTTCACCCGAACACCGCTGATGATGGAGCTATACGTTCATGCGAGTGATAATCGCAGAAGACCGGTCTGCGCTTCGATCTAAGTTGCAAGATGCGCTGTCCGAGGCCAGCGGAGAAGACAAAGACGCGACCGTCGATTTCGTTGACTTGGACAATTTACCAGACGACGCAGCCAATCTGCTGATCGTCGATGTGGCCGGGGATGGCGATGAGGCCCGCGAGGCCCTGTCGGCCTGGCGGGATGCCAATCCCGATGCGCCTGTCCTGTTGCTGGCCGATGGCCTGACGCCTTTGGGTGAAGGCAAAGTCGGTCGTTTGGCTGATGCCGTCCTTCCGAGGTCCGGCAGTGTCCAGGGGCTCGGTGCCATGGTCTCCAAACTGCTCAGTGCGGATGAAGAACAGGCACCCAAGAAACCACCCCTGACACGAAAAGACGCCGGCAAGGCCTTGGAAGGTCTGACCAAACGCGAACGGGAAGTGCTTGGACTGCTGACACAGGGCTTTTCCAATCGGGACATCGCAGATGCCCTCGGCCTTCGGGAAATCACCGTCAAGGTTCACCTGAAAAGCGTCTATCGCAAGCTGTCGGTAAAAAGCCGTACGCAGGCCATCCGCATCGCCATGGATGTCGCAAACGGCAAGAAACCGCGTCGCCAAAAGGCTGACAATAAGCGCTGATCCAAAAGAAATTTCTTGGTTTGAGCCGGGCGAGATTTACGCGCCGGAGGCCACCGTTTGCAGCCTGAATCAGATGGCTGACGGATCGGCTTTGCCGATATCGGAGAGGAACTTGGCTGGTGTCCCGGCCTTCAACAGTTCCAAGGCGCATCCCAGCATGCGGTCTTCCCGTTCCCCGGCGACGGGGCAGCTAGACTCGCTGACCGTTCCCTTCACCTCAAAGAAATCGGCCTCGACCTGATCGAGCGCGCCCGGCAAATCGGCCTCACGCGGGGCATCTGCCCCCTCCTCCGGGACGTCCGCAGGTTCAATGATGATATCGGGCTGAACGCCCAAAGCCTGAATGGCGTGACCCGACGGGCCATAGAACAACTGGGTCGTCAGTTTGAGCGCGCCCTCTTCCGGCAATGGCGTAATGGTCTGCACGGACCCCTTGCCGAAAGACCGCTGCCCCATGACCAGAGCCCGCCCATGGTCCTGCAGGGCACGGGCAACGATTTCGGAGGCGGAGGCCGAACCCCGGTTGATCAGGACGACCATCGGCAGACCGTCGAGCAGGTCTCCTGAACTGGCGGAATAAACCCGTTCCGACGTACCGGGGCGACCCCGGACGCTCACCACCCGTCCCTCCTCCAGGAAGGCATCGGACAGAATGATCGATTGGGTCAGCAGGCCGCCCGGATTGTTTCGCAAGTCGATCACGAAGCCGGAAATGCCGGGACCGATCTCGCGCTTCAGGTCCGCAACCGCTTCCAGGATCCCGTCTTCAAGTTTTTCCGAGAAACGCCGGATGCGGATATACCCCACGGAGCCTTCAGCGTTATAGCGGACAGCCTGAACCTGAACGATGGCACGCGTGATGGGCACGTCAAAGGGGGTGCGCCCCTCGCGTTCAATGGTCAGACGGATCGACGTGCCGGGTCGCCCCCGCATGGTCCGCACGGCCTGTGCCAAGGTCTGGCCCTTGATGGAGTCACCATCCAGGTGCGTTATCAAATCGCCTGCCTGGATTCCGGCCCGGTAGGCCGGGGTGTCCTCGATCGGTGCCACGACGCGCACGAAATCACCGTCGAGCGTGATTTCAATGCCCAACCCCCCGAATTCGCCGCGGGTCGAGACCTGCATCTCTTGGTATTCCTGGGGCGTCAGATAATCCGAGTGCGCATCGAGCGAGTCCAGCATCCCATCAAGTGCGATCTCGACGACGCGGTCCCCCGGAATGCTGCCCGGCTCTTCTTCCATGGTCTGAACAGCCTTGATGGCCGCGTCGATCAGATCCTTGTCGGGAACGGTACGGACGGAATTCAACCGGACGCGCTTAAAGGCATCATTGAAATGTTTGATTTTCGACGGGGTCGATTGGTCGGCATAGGCCTCATACACCTCGACAAAACGAGCTGTTTCAGCCGATGACGGATTTTCCAGCGCAACGGCCTCCAGGCCGACGATACGAAGGAAGGACTGCATCGGTCCGGTCGAACCGGAACAGCCCGAGAGGGAAGACACCAGCATGGCACTGAGGCCAAGGCCGATTACGAAGAGCAAGGTCTGCGGTCCACGCCGCCAAGCACTCACGGGTGTCTTCCTCCTGATTGGTTCATCCGAACAGAACGGTCCTTATACCTTTTGGGATCAGCCGTCGGCGTTGATCTTTTCGATCAGTTCTTTCAGAACACCTTCCGCCGCGTCGTTGTCCACCTGGCAGGTCCCCGCCGCCTGGTGACCGCCGCCGCCGTACTTCAGGCAAAGCTCGCCCACGTTGGTTTTCGAGGACCGGTCGAGCACGGACTTGCCGACGGCATAGACCGTGTTCAGTTTATTCAGCCCCCAAAGGCAGTGGATCGAGATATTGGTATTTGGGAACAGGGCGTAGATCATGAACCGGTTCCCGGCAAAAATCGTCTCTTCGCCACGGAGGTCGAGAACAGCCAGATTGTTGTGCACGGTCGTGCAGCGCTTGATCTGTTCGACAAACTTCGGTTCGTGCTCGAAATAGATATCGACGCGCTCTTTCACGTCGGGCAGTTCCAGAATCTCGCTGATCGTGTGATCCCGGCAATAGTCGATCAGTTGCATCATCAGCTGGTAGTTGGAAACCCGGAATTCCCGGAATCGACCAAGGCCGGTCCGGGCATCCATCAGGAAGTTCATCAGGTCCCAGCCTTCGGGTTTCAGAATTTCCTGTTCAGAAAACTGCGCGGCATCGCCCTTGTCCACGGCTTCCATCAGGTCATCGCCGACGTTCGGGAAGGCCGACTTGCCGCCGTAGTGATCATAGACCACGCGTGCTGCAGAGGGCGCGCTGGCATCGATCACGTGGTTCTCCGGCTTGTCCTCCAGGCGCACCGTCTCTGACAGGTGGTGGTCGAAGGCCAGATGCACGCCCTTCACATAAGGAAGGTTCGTTGTGATGTCGTTTTCGGAAACCAGGATGGTTCCGTCCTGCATATCCTTCGGGTGCACGAACTTGATCTCGTCGATCATGTCCAGCTCCTTCAGCAGAACCGCGCAGACCAGACCATCGAAGTCGCTGCGCGTCACCAGCCGGTATTTTGTTCCGTCGCTCATTCTTGTCCCCTTAAGACTTGCCTTTAGGCCGCTCGGCGGGCCGAACCTCAGGCCCTGTCTGCGGCGAAATCCCTGCCAATCCGATCGGTATGGCTCCGACCTGGAATCATCCTAGCCGAGCGATTGCCGCCTGTAAATTTCGCGAATGGGCTATTCCTAGCATTTTTTGCCGTGTTCAGAGGCAGATAGCCATTCAGGTGATCTCGGACAGATAAACAAAAAGGGCAGCCCTTGGGATTAGGGCTGCCCTTCTGTTTGTCACCTTGGCGTTTTAGGAAGCGGGTCCGATCAGGAACCGATCATCCCACCGCCCTTCTTGACGATGGCCACCAGGCTTGGCCGCGGCGGCATCTTCGCATCGAAATCCGGCCAGCGAGTGGACGGGTTTTCGAAGGTGGAGCCTTTGTTGTCTCCCGGGTGCTGCACGGCGGCAAACAGCGTGGAGCCGT
Source organism: Magnetovibrionaceae bacterium (assembly GCA_049603795.1). Taxonomy (GTDB): domain Bacteria; phylum Pseudomonadota; class Alphaproteobacteria; order Rhodospirillales; family JBMYSY01; genus JBMYSY01. The sequence goes on along the minus strand of JBMYSY010000006.1, from coordinate 136,330 downwards.
CCGGCGTGAAACAGGGGCCACAGCATTCCGCGCCGATCGGGGTGCGATAGAAGTGCCGCGTGATCGCCCGCCCCGGACCGGAGACATCGGCCCCCCAGATTCCATCTGCAATCCCTGACTTCGGCGCACCGTCGGAGTAGATCCAGAGGCGGCCCAAGGGATCAAAACCGACGTTGTCCGGCGTGGTAACCCAGCCATTTTCGGTGACACCTGCGGGGTACATGGAACCGTCTTCGGGCTTGGCCGGGTTCCCGCCCTTCAGGAAGATGTCCCAGGTATAGGTATCGGCTGAGTGGTCGGCATCTTCCGCCTTGCCGCCGACAGAAGCCCCCGGCGGAATCATCTCGATGATGTGGCCGTGCTTGTTTTTGGCGCGCGGGTTGGCGGCATCCACCTGTTCCGGTTTCCGCTTGGTGTTGTTGGTCAACGCCATGTAGACCACACCGGTGGTCGGGTTCGGCTCGACATCTTCCGGACGGTCCATTGGCGTAGCCCCCAGGAGGTCGGCGGCTTTGCGCGTCTCGATCAACACATCGGCCTGAGATTTAAAGCCATTTTCTTCGGTCAGCGGACCCTGGCCAAAGACCAGCGGCAGCCAGGCCAACGTCCCGTCGGCATCGAAGCGGCCAACAGAAAGGACGCCATTGTCCAACAGATCCATGTCCTTGGCGCGATCGCCAGTGACCTTGCCGTCGGAGACGAACCTGTAGACATAGTCGAAGCGCTGGTCGTCGCCGGTATAGGCCACAACGCGCCCGTCTTTGTTGACAATTGTCGTGGCACCTTCGTGCTTGAACCGCCCCAGGCCCGTGCGCTTTTTCGGTTTGGACGTGGGATCATAGGGATCGAACTCGACCATCCAACCGAAACGGTTCGGCTCGTTCGGCTCCTGGTCGACATCGAAACGGGCGTGATGGATGAACCAGGGATAGCGGGCTTTGCCCTTCAGGCCGTAACGCTTGTAGTTTTCGGCCTCTGAGGTCTTGGTCGGGTCGCCGCCGAAGTAACCGTGGAAGTTTTCTTCGGCGATCAACACGGTCCCCCAAGGAGTCCAACCGCCGGCGCAGTTGTTGATCGTGCCGATGACCTTGGTGCCCGTGGCGTCCGCATTGGTTTTCAGACGGTCGTGACCGGCAGCCGGACCGGTCAGTTCCATCTCGGTATCCAATGCGGTGATCCGCCTGTTGTACTTGGACCCTTCAACGATACCCCAGGTACCATCCATGAACTTGATCTCGATCACGGAAGCCCCGTGGGCGGCCATCTGGACATCAACCCATTCCTTCGGGACGTTGTCCTTGTCATAGCCCGGGAACATGATTTCCGGGTCCACGTACTCATGGTTCACGACCAGCAGACCATGGTCGGAGTTCTGCGAACCCAAGGGCAGAGGGAAAAAGCCGACAAAGTCGTTATTGTAGCCGAACTGCTTGGATTGGGCGGCAGCTGTCTGCTTGTACGGATCGAAGGCCGGAGCCCCCGCTTCCACGGCATCGCCCCAGCGCATCATGACCTGCGCCTCGTAGCCATCGGCCACGTGATGGGTTTCATCCAGTCCGTGCGGCAGTTCCTTGAAGCCGAGCGAGGATGCGCCAACGCCGACAGCTTCGGCCGGTTTCGCCCCCAGGAAGCCAGCGCTGCCGATGGCGGCGACGGCGGCCACCGCCGACATGCCCTTCAGGGTGTCGCGCCGGGAAAAGCGGGCGGCGACCACATCGCCGAAGGTCGGCCCGGTGCTCGGGTTGCTGGGAAGATCATCATCGTCGTGGACAACCTCTTCAATGAGGTTGGTCGCGCGTTCCATTTGGGTCATGGAAGCTTACCCTCTCCTTGCTGGTGAATGTCATCAGAACGGCCGGGCAACACAACACAGCGAAATGTATCGGATTCCCGATCACCCGCAGATTGAAGTGGAAATCCACATATGACCACGACCACCCGATGAAACTTTGATGACGCTTTTATGGCAAAAACCCTTTTAGAAGAGCGGCTTCAGTTGCTTTATGAAGACATTCTAAGGGAGAGATTGGCTAAGGGAGAGACCGGCTAAGGGAGAGACCGGTCAATCATTGAAACCCGGTGCCCCGCGACCAGTGAGATGACCAGGAGTGCCACCGCACCCGCCTGGTGAAGGGCCGCCAAGGGCAGCAGAACCACAGACAGAAGAGTCGCAACGCCAAGCGCCGCCTGGAACAACGCCGCCCAGGGCATCAGGCCGAGTTGCACCTGTGCGGTCCCGGCGGGCAGCCTTTTGTGCCAATAGCCCCAGAAACCAATGACCCCGGCGACCGTCAACAAGGCAAGTATACGATGGTTGAACTGGGCTGTCGCCGGGTCTTCGAACAGATTGGCGGCCAGTCCGCCTTCCAGATAGATCAGATCGAAGGGAACGACCCTCCCATCCATCAAGGGCCAGGTGTTCCAGCCATAGCCCGCATCAAGGCCCGCGACAAAGCCACCGGCAAGAGCCGTCACCAGGACCAGCACGATGATCCCGAAGGCACTCCGCCGGGGTGCTATCCCTTCCGCGCCGAGCCCTCGCCAGAGGCTCAACCCCACCCAGAGGACGTAACTCATGACAATTAGCGCGAGCCCCAAATGGGCGGTCAGGCGGTACTGGCTGACCTCCGGATGATCGACCATTCCGCTCTTCACCATCCACCAACCGAGAACACCCTGGGCACCGCCGAGGATGAACATGAAAACGAACTTCGGTGCCAGCCGGGGGCCGACCCACCCCTTGGCCAGGAAGACCAAGAAGGGAAGCGCGAAAGCCAGGCCGATCAGGCGCCCCCAGACCCGGTGGATGTATTCCAGCCAGAAGATCTCTTTGAACTGGGCCAGGCTCATGCCTGCGTTCAACTTAAGATACTCAGGGTATTGTCGGTATTCCTCGAAGATACGGCTCCATTCGGCTTCCGACATCGGCGGAAACCACCCCGTGAAGGGCCGCCATTCGACCATGGAAAGCCCAGATTCTGTCAATCGGGTCAGCCCGCCGATGATCACCATGGCGACGATCATGCCCACGACGCAGAACAGCCAGATCGCCATCTGGCGCTCCCGGTAACGGGCAAGGCCGGCTTGGGAAAAAAGGCCAAGTTCGGATGCCTTCGTTTGCCGAAGGGGGGGCGTCAATGTCGCCATGAGAGAGGAGCTCCGATCGGAAAATCTACGCCGTCTACTTAGGCAGTCTGCCCGCTGTTTCCACCTCGTCAAGGTTGATCGAGCGTTCCACAATTCATACATGTCGAGGGCAAGGATCTTTGGATTAAAGGTATAAGAGGTCGCGCGCTCATGGCACGCTCAAAGGAATTCAATGTCGACGAAGCGCTCGACAAGGCCATGCAGGCTTTCTGGTATCGGGGCTTTGAGGGCACATCCGTCCAGGACCTGGTTGACTGTATGGGCATCCAGCGGGGCAGCCTCTATGGCACCTTCGGGGACAAGGAACAGCTCTTCCTTCAAGCTTTCGAGCACTACGACGAGAGACGCCGCACCCTGATGGCCGAACAGCGCCCGCCGCTGGAGGCGATCCGGAACTGGTTTGACCGCGTGATCGAGGGTGCGACCGCTGACGATCTGAACAAGGGATGTTTTATCGTCAATACAGCGATGGAGCTTGAATCGCACTCCGATCCCGTGCGAAAGCGCCTGAAGCAGAGCCTGGACGAGATCGAGGCTTTTTTCCTCAGGAACGTCAAACAGGCCCAGGCAGAAGGGCTCGTGAAACGGGGGGTCGATCCGGAAAAGTCGGCTCAGATCCTGCTGGGTGCCCTGGTCGCGATCCGGGCGCTTTCTCGTTCAAGACCTGAGGCCGGCATGCTGCGTACCTTGGCCGAGCACGCCCTTTCCCCGCTGACGGAAAGCGAGCCTAAGGCGCAGCTCTGAAAGTCGCCAACTTGACCGCGAAGCCGATAAAAACGGCCCCCGTCACTCCCTTGATCAGGCGACGCACCGTCCCCGAGCGCGAGGATGCACTGAGCCGGTCCAGGAACAGGATGATCCCGGCGAACCAGAGCCCGGCGATCACCGCGTGGATCGATACCAGGAGCACCGCCCCGACAAAGCCCCCCTCGCCCGCCGGAATGAACTGCGGAAAGGCAGCAAGATAGAACAGCGCCACCTTCGGGTTCAGCGCGTTGGTCAAAAAACCTTCCGACAAGGCCATCCAGATCGTGCGTTTACGTCGGGCCTTGACCGCAAGCCCGGGTTTGCCGTCGTCTTTCAAGGCCTGCCAGAGCGAAGAAAGGCCGATCCAGGCCAGGTATGCGGCACCCAAGAGCTTGAGCACCAGAAACCACTCCGCCGATCTCAGCAAGATCAGCGACAGGCCGAAAAACGCCAGCAAGCCATGAACATAGAACCCGGTGACGAATCCGATGGCATTGGCGGTCCCGGCCCCGCGTCCGGAAAGCGGCACGGTCTTCGTCAAAAGGAGACTGTTCGGCCCCGGCGAGACCACGAGGACAACCACCAAAATCACATAGGCTAAGAGGTCGGTTCCAGCCACGAACTTGCTCCCGAGATCGGGCCGAACCGATCAGATATCCCGGCCCAGCGCGCGCGCAAGGATCATGTAGAGCTTCCCGATATCCGCTGACAAGACCGTGGATCCCAGGACCCCTTCCCGGTCGCGCTTCTTGATGTCGGCCAGCAGGCGTTCGAACTGGCCGAGATAGCGGGTGACATAGTCGCGGAATTCGCTGTCGTCCTGGTAGCGCTGATTGATGGCGGCCAGACGGTGCTTTTCACGGAAGCCCAGCATCTTGCGAACAAAGATGCTCTTCTCGCCCTGGCTGAAGCGGCGCCATTCCTCTTCGGTCAACTGCACATCCATCATGCGGTTCATGTCGACCGCCAGGCTCTGCAGGGCCTCCGTAATGAAGGTGGCGCGACGCAGGAAATCTTCCATGCCCGCATCATCCGCCGATGCCTCGAGGGCCTTTTTCAACGCATGGGCTTCGCGCGCGCTGGTCCGAAGAGCGCCGGTCTGCTTTTCGAGTGTCGCGTTGATGGCCTTGAATTCACTCACGACACTATCGCCGACGCCGGCAAAGGATTTGGTTCCGGCTTCCAGCGTTTCGTCCCAGGTCTTCAGCTGTTCGTTGGCGTCGCCGGTCACCTGCGCGACCTCCTGCGCCCGGGCGTGCAGCTGTTGGCCCAGGGCCTCCATGGAGGAGCCCGCCTGATCGTAGGCAGAGGTCATCTCGGCCAATTGGCTGACCAGGGCGTCGCGGCTGTCTTCGGCACGCTGAGCCGTCTCGTCGATCCGCTGGGTGGCCTCGCCCACGGATTGGAGCATCTTGGCATCCATCTCGGACAGTCGATTGAGCGCGCTGGCCGCTGTCTGTTCCGCTGCCGTGCCATGAGCATGCAGCGAATGGGCGACCTGGCCCAGCCGCTTCAGGGCCTGGGTTGAGCCTTGCTCCACCTGCTCCACATGGCCCTGCAGGCTTTCCGCCGCCGTCGCGATCTTTGCCGCCGATCGATCCGCCGTAGCCCCAAGCGCCACGGTTCGGCGCTGCAGCTGTTCGCCCTGTTCTTTCAGCCGGACGGTGGAACGCTCGACCTGATCGGACAGTTGCGTCGCCTCGTCGCGAACTGCATCGCCGGTCTCGCGGATCTGCCCGGAGGCCCTGGCTGCTGCCTGATTCAGGGTCTCGGAACCGTTATCCAGAACCTCGCTTGCTGAAATCAACAGGTGCGCCGCACGTTCAGCGGAACGATCAACGGTCTCCGTCTGTTCGACCAGGGTGTTCGCCGTCTTGTTGATCCGCTCGACCGCCTGATCGCCGGTCTGGGCCAGATGCGTCGCCTGACGGTCCAACTCGTGGGCACTGGTCCGAAGGCGCTCGCTGGCGATCTGCCCGGCTTCGACAACACTGTTGGACCGGGCGGAGAGGATCCCGCTCAACCCTTCCAGTTGCTCGCCCGTGCGCTCGACCAGCTCATCCAGGGACTCCGCTTTCTCGGTAATCAACTGCCCGGCACTTTCCAGCCGATCGGCGAAGCCGTCGCTGCGCGCCATGGCCGCCCGGGTCCGCTCATCAAGATGGCTTGCCGCGGCGGTCATGCGATCTGCGGCGGAACTGGTGACCGCCTCCATCGCGCCGGCCCCTTCGTTCAGGGCTCGGCCCGCTTCACCCAAGCGCTCAACGGCCCGGGCGGAAGCCTCGTCGACGCGACCGCTGGCCCCGGAAAGGCTGCTTTCCAGCGCAGACAGTTGTGCAGCCGTGCCATCGGCCTGTTCTGCCAGGCCGCTTTGGCGATGGGTCAGAGTCTGTGCGGCCTGTTCCAGGGTCTCGGTCGCCGCCTTCGTGGCATCGCTCAGGGCAGTGGCGCGCTCTGCAAACAGTTCCCCGGCCCGGCCCAGCGCCACGCCGGTCCGCTCTCCCGTGGCCTCGACCCGCTCGCCTTCCGCCGTCAAGGCTGCGCCGGCCTGGGACAGCATATCCAGAATGCCGCCCATGGCCTCGGTCAGGGCCTGCTTACGTACCTCGAGCTCGGCGCTGACGGAACGGATACGCGCCTCGGCTGCACCGGAAGCCTCTGCAACCGATTTACCGGAGTCATCCAGTCCACCGCTCGCATCCTTCAGTCGGTCAGCCGCCTGTTGAACCGTATCTTCAAGGGCATCGGAACGCTGACCGAGCAGGGCACCGGCCTCGTTCAACAGCCCCGAAGCCCGCCCCGCAACGCTGTCCAATTCCTCTGCCTGGGCGGTCAGAAGATCCGCAACGGCGACCAGGTCGGCATTGGCCTTCTGGGCATGATTGCTCAAGGATTCCGCGCCGGCACCGACGGAAAGATCGAGTTCGTTGATCGTCGAGATCGCACTGCCAGCCGTCTCGCCGATCAGGGCCAGGCGCTCGTTCAAGCCATCCAGCAGATGCGCCGCCTTCTCGGCGCGGCCTTCGACCGACTGGGCCCCGGCATTCAGCGCCCGGGCCGCACCGCTGATCTTCTGCACCCCGGCCTCGCCAAGTGTCTCCAGACTGGAACCCGCGCGATTCAATTCGTCCGCCGCAGCGCTGATCCGACCGGTCACACCCTCGGTCGCCCGTGCCGCATCGCGGGCCCGTTCCTGGACCACATCGCCGACGGCGTTCAGGCGCAACACGCCGACATCGACGGCACGGACCAGTTCGTCCGACCGTTCGGCCAGGGTGCTCGCCGCGGTCTCCAGTCCGCCCAGGACCCCGGCGGAGGTTTCCTCCAGGTCCTTGGATCGGCGGTCAAGCGTCTCGCCGAGCCGGTCCACATCCGCAGCAATCCGCCCCGAGAGGCCTTCCAGGGTCCGTCCGGTCTCGAAGACCGCTTCGTGTGCCCCGCGCACCTTGCCCTCGGCAGCCTCGGCCTGATCGCCGAGATGCCGAGCCTGATCCTCCAGATCGTCGCCCGTGCGCTTGACCTGCGCACTCACGCGTTCCGCCGTATCGACCAACAGGCGGGATTGTTCGGCAAACGCCTGTCCGGCTTCGCCGACCCGCGAAATCATCCGCGCGGAGGTCTCGGAAATGGCCCGGTTCTGCTGTTCCAGGCGTCCTTCGACCAGAGCGGACTGTTCGTCCATGCGCCGCGCCGAATCGTCCAGCATCTCCGTCTGGCGACCGAGCACCTCGGTCAGTTCCCGGCTGACCCCGTAGACCCGGTCCGCCCGCGACGTCAGATCGACCGATTCGTCGTGCAGACGGTCCACCGCATGGCCGGCCGCGCGCTCCACATCCGAAGAAGCATCCAGCAGGGCATCAATCTTGGCCTGCAAGACTTCGCCCGCTTCCCGCGCCTTCGAGGCCGCGGCACCCGTCGCGGCATGAAGCCCTTCGGTCCGTTCGTGCATGATATCCGCCGAGGTCCGCGCGAGTTCCGCCGAGCGTTCGGCCTGGATAAACAACTCGTCGCCCCGGACCTTCATGGCGTCAGCTGCTTCATCTGCCGAGGCAGAGGCCCGGTCGGTGGCATTGATCAGGTCAGAGGCACGCTTTTGCAACAGATCTCCGATCTCGGCTGCCCGATTGGCCGCCTGTTCGCTCGACCCGCGCAGCAGGTCTGTCTGACGCCCGAGAATTTCGGCGATGGCACGCGCTCGCGTATCCGCATCTGCCGAAACCTGGCTGAGTTCCATGGCTCTCGTCCGGACCAGGGCCTGGGCGGATTCTGCCCGGCGCGCAGCCTCTTCGGAGGCCTGGGTCAGGCTTTGTGCCTGACGCCGCAAGGCCTGGCTGACTTCTTCGACCCGCTCATTGGCCTCCTGATCGGGGTATGTCAGTTTGGAAAGCTGCCAACGCAACGCCTCCGTCTCGCCCTTCAACTGGCGACCACGGTCCAGGAAGGCGACGATCAGCCAGAGGATGGCCGGCGGCACGGCGAGCCCTGCCGCAAGGCCGCCCAATTCGTGGGGCAGCAGCAGCGAAAGATCGCTCCAGCCAATGGCGTTTTCCACGTACCAGGCACCGGTGCCCAGCCAACCGACCGTGCCGAGCACACCGAACCACGTGGGCAGGCGATAACGCTGGGCGAAGCTGGGTTTCCAGTTGACGCCTGCACGTTTCGGATCTGCGACCTCCACCCGCAGCGGTTCCGGCTCGAGGGGCGCACGATCAAAAGCGAAAGCCTGTTCCGTACGCCGCTGCTCGGCACCGGGCTTCGCAGTGAAGGTCTGGTAACGCGTCGGCCTTGTTGACGGCGGCGGGGCTGATGGCGGCGGGGTTTCGGTTTCGCCATCCTGTCGTTCGCCACCGCGCCCTCTGCGGTCGTGGTCTTTCAACCAGTCCTCGCCCAAAAGGGCTTCGGCGTTCCGTTTCAGGTCTTCCACATCGTGCAGACTGTCGACCAGAGGCTCGGGGTTACCTTTCCGAGGTTCGCCATGGAAGGAAGCGCCTTCTTCATAACGCTCTTCCTTATCACGATCTTCCTTATCACGCTCTTTTGGGCGCTCGTCTGGATACCGATCATTCGGCCTGTCTTCGGGACGGGCCCTGCGCTTCGGCGGATCGATCAGGCGGGATCGGCGTCTCGGCCGTTCACCGTCGTAATCGCTGCTGTCTGGCATGAACAAACCCCTCAAAGGCGGACCGGACAAAACCTTTGAAAAAACAAAGGTCGAATCGACGTCTTGCCGATTCGGTTAAGAGGCAGTTTAACCTAGATTTGGCGGCACAAGAGGGTACGGGTCACAAAATATGGGGATAACTCGGCCCAAGATGTCTTTTTTGAGGGCAAACTGAAACGTCAGACCTTTGGCTTCAGGGCACTGACCCGGCCAACGATGCGTTCCATGGCGCGTGCGCGGGTGACGTCCCCGGTTATCCAGATCCGGGTTTCCAGCATGCCGGAACGAACCAGCGCCATGCGGTCCGGCTCACTCGCCGTGCAGGCCAGGTCGGCAGACCGCGCGGCCGCCAGCAGGGCGTCGGAGGAGGTAAAGCTCGGCCAGACGAAGACCATCCAGGCCTCCGGCACCAGGGCTTTCAGCCGCTTCGCCTGGGCATCACAGATCACGACCGCATGGGGTTGGAAATCGGCAAGGTCGGTATCGTCGACGGTCAGCAGCGGCCAGTGGCGTTCGGCAAAGGCATCAAACAGCGGTCGGAACAGGCTGTACTGACTGCGTTGGGCAAGGTGCAGGGCGACCCGCTTGGACTCGCCGCCGCCTTTCTCGACTCGGGCACGGCCCGCCGGTTCGACCGCAAGCGAAGCTTCCGCCGACAACGCGAAGACATTGCCGGGATCGTGAAAATCCGCCTTGTAGAACGCCTCCAACGCCTGGGCACGTCGCCCGAGCGCCTTTTCGGCGAGGCCAAGATGACAGAGTGCATCCACGTGATCGGGATCCAGGTCGAGCGCGCGGGCGAGGCAGGTGCGCGCGCGTTCGGGATCGCGGCCGCGCCGATGGGCGACCCCCAGCAGGTACCAGGCCTCTGCATCTTCCGGGCTCAAGGTCAGCGCGCGTTCAAAGGTGTTGATCGCATTTGCCGGATCGCCGGCCAGGAACAGGGCTCTTCCCAGGTTGCGGTGCGCGGCACCGAACCCCGGTGCACCCCGGAGCGCGCGGCGGAAGCTCTGCATCGCAGCCTTGAGGTCGCCCGCAGAGGCACGGATTTCGCCGACGGCGTTGTTGATTTCCGGGTCATCCGGTTCCCGTTCCAGCGCCTTCTCGTAGGCTTCGACCGCCCGTGCGGCGTCCCCTTCCTTTCGGGCCTGCCTGGCAATGGCCGAGAGCGCCTCCACATCCCATTCGTCCTCGGCGAGGCGTTCGTGCCAGTACTCGACTGAATCGGCCCCCGACGTGGCGCGCCAGGCCGGGCGGTCCGCGCCTTTCGCGGCAAAGCCAGCGGGCAGGCCGAACAGATCATCGCCAGCAGGGCCATTGGCGAGCCGCACGAGGCCCATTTTGGCCATCCAGGCCAGAGTACGGATCACGCTGTCTTCTGATCGGTCCTTGAGGTCGGCCACGAGGCGATTCACATCGCAGGCCCCCGATAGCCTGAGGCTTTCGAAAATCTGCAAGCGCTCTTCCAGACCCAGAAGGCTGGTGCCCGCGATATCGTTCAACATCAGCGAACCCGCCTGCTCGATGGTCTCCGGCGTTACGCCTTCGGCCAGCTGCACACGACTGTCCAGATCAAGGGTCTCGGCGGGGAAGTCACTGAACAGCGCGTAAGGGTCGTCGCGGACCGGATTGGCCGGGGCACCGGCAACCAGGGGGGCGGTTTCCTCCGCCTCCCCCCGGATCGCTCCCAATTCGCGCCAGAGCACCTGATAGGCCGCGATCACCACTCGCCAATCGTAGCGAGCCCTCGCCCTAGCCCGGGCCGACTCGCCCAGGCGCCGCCTCAGGTCCCGGTCGCCGGCAAGCAAGGTCAGCGCTTCCGCCGCCGCAGCAGCATCCACCACCGTGGTCTGGCTGACCTGGCCCGCGTGCAGGTTGTAGGCCTGCAGCCTATCGTGCTGCCCGTGGCCCAAAGCCTCATCCAGCCCGATGGCACCGCCGTAGCCACCGGCGGGGAGCCAGGTCGGGATCAGGAAGCCGTCGATACCGTGGCGCAGGGCCTCTCCAATCGCGCCCCAATCGCTGGCAATGACGGGCAGGCCCGCCGCCATGGCCTCAATGACCGCCGTCCCCTGGGCCGATTGCAGGGAGTCGTTCAACGAAACGAAAATATCCCCCGCCCGCCAGACCGCACGACGCGTCGCTGGATCGCGCCCGTCCAGGAAATGGACCGGTACGTCTGGGCAATACAGACGCGAAGCCGTGCGGAACTGCTCAGCGATGCCATCATTCGCGAACCAGCCACACATCAAGATATGCAGCCGCCGTCCCGTCCGCCTGCGCGCTTCGGCTGCCGCCTGGAACAGGGCAATTGGATGGGACTTGGCGTGGAAGGACAACCGCCCGACATAGAGCAGGCAGAGATCATCATCGGCAATGTCATGACGATGGCGGATCAGGGCCCGCTCGCCATCCTGCTGGCTATCACCCTGCTGACGGCGGGGTTCAAGGGCGTCGCAATCAACACCAAAAGGAATCACCGGCAGTTGCGCTTCGCATTGCGCATAACCGCCAAAGCGCTGGTCGTAATATTCGCCGAGCGAGTCAAACAACCGCTTGATCGTGTTCTTGGCAACCAGAGACGGACAGACCAGGGCGTCCCAGGGCTGAAGGGGAGCGGTGATCAGGCTGGCCAGGCTGTCCTGGGCGCTTTCCTGGGCCAGGCCGAAAGCCATACCGCAGATCGAATAGGCCCGCTGCCCCCCGAAAGCACGTTTCGGCCCGGCGAGTTGGGCCTGACGTCTTCGCCGCCAGGCGAGATCGGCAATCGCAGCACCGGGGAACTGCAGGGTGCCTGCGCTGGCCAAGGTATCCAGGCGCGCCGGATCGACCTGATGGATCGGCCTGTTCTTCTTGTCCATTGCGCCGATCCGCCCGGCAAGATCGTCGTACTGACCCCGGTTCAAGGCATGGACCAGGAACGACCCCACCCCACTGTGGCGCACGAAGCCCTGCAGGAACCCGGCCCCCACGACATGGCGGCCCATCAGGCGGTCGCGCTTGGTCTCCACCGCATCGGCGTGAAAGAACAACGAGGCATTCGGCATGACAGCACCGGGAGGAACGGCCGGTTCCTCTTCATCCGGCTGCGGGCGCAGTTGTGGGGGCGTTTCGCTGTTCATCTCGCCTCAGAACATGTGCTGTCCACCGGTGACCCAGATCTCGGTTCCGGTGACGTAACCCGCATCCTCCGAACAGAGGTAATGAATGGCCCCCGCAACGTCGCGCGGTGCACCCATGCGATCCAGCGGAATTCGGGGGATCAGGGCCTCATACTCGGGTTGGATCATGGAGGTTTCAATCTCGCCCGGGCAGACCGCATTGACCCGGACATTCAAGGCCGCGAACTCGTTGGCCATCTCCCGGGTCAGCGCGCTCAAGGCCGCCTTGGAAATCGAATAGGCCGAGCCTGCGAACGGATGGATCGAATGGCCGGCGATGGAAGTCAGATTGACGATGGCCCCCTTGCCCTTGTGCAGGGGTGCACCAAAGCCTCGGGCGAGCTTCAGGGCCGCGAAGAAGTTCAACTCGAAGACATCCCGCCAGGCCTTCAGATCCCCGTTCAGGCATCCCAGGCGTTCCTTGAACGGTGCCTTCGGGCTGACACCGGCATTGTTGACCAGCGCCCGCAACGGACCGCCGCCGAGTTCTTCCAGAACCAATTTAACGAACCGATCGGTATCCTCAGCCGAGCCGAGATCGACCTGGTAATGGCGGGTCCAGTTCTCCGGTCGGGGGGCATCGGGGTCAAGCTCTCCGCGGGCGCAGGAAATCACCCGCCAACCGCGCTCGCAGAACAGTTCCGCCGTTGCCCGCCCGATCCCCCGGCTGGCACCGGTGATGACGACGGTCTTCGTGCGCTGCGACTCCGATTTTGTATCCGATTCGACCATGGGGTGAGACGGTAACAGGTTGCTTGTGGCGCGTCATGTGGCATGGTTGCGCTCATGTGTTCACGCTTCGAAATCAAGGTGATGACGGACGAATTGGTCCGCCGTTTCGACCTGCCCTGGCCACCGGACGATTTCGGGCCGGAGGACTTCGCAGGGTTTACCGCCTGCCTGGAACGTGACGATGTCCGCCCAACCGACCCCCTGGTTGCCATCCAATCCGACGGCCGGGCGAGCCTGCGACGCTGGGGGCCGCCCGCACCATGGGACGGCAAACCCATGATCAATGCGCGAACGGAAACACTGTTCGAAAAACCGACCTTTCGACCTTTTCTGGATCGGCGCTTTCTTGTACCGGCCACGGCCTATTTCGAATGGCGAAAGGAAGGTCGGGCGCGCCACAGGAATCGAATTGAATGCCCGGAGTCCGATCTGTTCAGTTTTGCCGGAATAGGGAACGAAACCCACGTGATCGTTCTGACCATCCAACCGGCCCCGGATATCGCGCATATCCATGGCCGCATGCCGGTGATCCTGGAGGACCGCGAGGCAGAAGCGCGTTGGCTGAACGCGCCTCTGGGAGAGGCCGTGGAGGCGCTACACTCCCGGGCGGGCCTCAAAGCCGAAGAAGAGAAGCCCCGCCCCAAAGCCCAAGGCGATTTGTTCGGCTAGAGAAATTTGGCCCGAGTGCCCCCCCCTGAGACTACGCAACAAGGACACGAGCAACAAAAACAGGCCTCAGTGCGCCATCAGCACGGGCAGCTCGGCATGTTCCAAGACGTGACTGGTCACACCCCCCAGAATCAACTGGCGCATGCGGGAATGGGTATAGGCCCCCATCACCAGCATGTCCGCCTGTTGGTGGGCCGCATGGGACAGGATGTCCGCACCGACCGCAACGCCTGAGGGCTGGAAGCTGTCCACATCGGCTTTGATCCCGTGGGCAGCAAGGTAGCCCGCCAGAGCCTCGCAACAGACGGGTTCTGCCACATCGGCCTTGGCATTCAGGACAACAACCTTTTCGGCGACGATCAGAAACGGCAATGCCGCTGCCAACGCCCGGCTGGCCTGCGCACTGCCGTTCCAGGAAATCGCGATCCGCTTCGGCAGTGTTGCCATTGGCGTTTCAGGGACGACGAGAACGGGCCGCCCGGTCTCGAACAGGGCCGCATGAAGGGTCAGATTGGCAGATGTTTCTTGCGCTCCGCCCGGACGACTGAGGACGGTCAAATCGGCAAGGCGGCCCCGCAGTGCGACCTCTTCGTCCTCCCGACCCGAGAGCACCCGCCAATCAGCATCTTCCAAGGACAGGGAATCCCTGTCGGCCTCGGCGGAGTCCAGCCGGCGTTTGGCGTCTTCTTCGGTGGCCTTGACGATTTCGTCGATCAGCGCGCCGCTCATACCCTCGCCCACAAGCGGTACCGCATCGCGGGCATCGGCCACCATGTGCAGCAAGGTCAGCTTGGCCCCAAAATGCTTGGCGAGAAGACCGGCGGTCTGTGCTGCGGACCGACTTTCCGCAGTGCCGTCGAGGGTTGAAAGGATGGATTTATACATGACGAAGCCCTCCCTCTTTCTCATACGCCCTTAGTGTAATTATCCTGCCAGGCCTCTCCACCTTCAAGGAAAACCGGCTTCAAGGAAAACCGGCTTCAAGGAAAACCGGAGGCTATTCGAGCCCCAACTCCGCCCTTGCCTTGGCCAGGGTCCGATCTTTTGGCCCGCTGCTGTCAACCCGCCGCCAATCGTGAAAACCGGGATCGAGGTTTTCCTGCATCTCGGCAATCTCGGCTGTTGCATCGGAGACGTTGCGCCGCCGACTGGCCGCGCGCTCCATCCGAATGGCCAGGGGGGCTTCGACCCAAAGGCCCGTGAAAGGGATTTGCAAATCAGTTGCGATGGCTTCGATCCCAGCGCGCTGTGCTTCCTGCAGCCAGACCGCGTCGGCGATCACACTTGCACCGGCCTCCAGGGCGGCGCGGACCTCACGGCCTAGTTGCTCGAAAGTGCGGATCGTCGCCTCTCCGCCATAGTGGGCATCCTCCAGTTTCTGATCCAACGGGCAATCGAACAGGCGCTTGCGAACCACGTCGGACCGAATGATCCGCGCGCCCACCACACCGGGAAGGTCGGCTGCGATCTCGCGGGCGATGCGGGATTTACCGGACCCGGAAAGACCGCCGATGGCGATCAGGCGGGGTTCGGCGGGATCCAAAGCGCTCAAGGCCTCTTCGAGATAGGACCGGGCATCGGTCATTCGCGGGTCGTCAGAGCGTCCGCCGGTGGCCTGTGCCGTTACATGGGCGCGAATGGCTGCCCGGCAGGCAATGAAGAAGCCCAAGGCGGCAAGGCCCCCGGCGTCCTGACCGAGATCCTCGTCCGAGAGATCGAAGGTCCGGTTCAGCAAAATGTTCGCCGGGGTTTTCAGCCCCTGGTGGCGCAGATCCATCAGCGCGAAGGCCAGATCATAGAGCCGGTCAATGGACAGGAGATCCGGATCAAAATCGATGGCATCGAACAAAACCGGCAGCCCGTCCTGGCCGAGATAGATATTCCCGAGGTGCAGGTCGCCATGCAGTTCCCTCACCTGACCGGAAACACGACGGGCCTCCAGGAGGGGTGAAAGCTGATCCAGAGCCGCTTGCGAGCGCTCTTGAAGATCCGCCAGTTGTTCGGGCAAAAACAGGCCGGACGGCTGAGCGGCAAAGGCGGCCGCATTGCCGTCCAGGGTTC
The DNA here is from genome assembly GCA_049603795.1 of Magnetovibrionaceae bacterium. Classification (GTDB taxonomy): domain Bacteria; phylum Pseudomonadota; class Alphaproteobacteria; order Rhodospirillales; family JBMYSY01; genus JBMYSY01. The sequence goes on along the minus strand of JBMYSY010000006.1, from coordinate 120,652 downwards.
GCTGCATGCCCCCTGCCCCGCCCGCTTCTGTTTTCGTATCACCGGTGCGGTGAAGGGCCGCGATGGCGGCGGCCAGGTCTTCCATCAGATGGCGATCAAGCCGGGCGGGGGTATCGGCTGCGATGCGGCTGAGCAACTGCCCGTCGTCGAAGCGATTCAACTCGACCAGATAATCGACGACTGGACCGCAGGCATCGAAGCCCACACCCTCCGCCCCCCGGTAGACCGGCAAGATACCCCGATAGAGGTCGGGGGCCGTTCGTCTGTTCAGGCGGATTTCGGCCTCGGTCGAGGCGCGGCGGCGGTCAAGGGTCGAGAAGTTCAGGTAACCGTAATCGACGGCTCGCTTCAGCTTCAGGACGCGTCCGGGTCCCCGAAAAATCCGGCTGGCATGGGTGGAGATCACCGAGACGTCTTGCGGCGCACATCCGAAAGGCGCACCAGAAGCCAGCCAGGCGATCAGATCGCTCTGGGCCGCCTCTTCCCCGTCATCGTAAAAGACCGTCACTTTATCGCCGCCGTCCACCGCCCTCGATGAGATCGAGGCTGAGCCGGATGACTTGTTCGGGCCCGCCACCGTGGAGCTGTTCCTTGAGATCTTCGGCCAGCCCTAAGCCTTCGACCAGTTCCAGCATTTCGGACTCCAGCCGGCCCAGATAGGCCCTGGCGAGCGCCCAGACCGAGACGACGCTAAGGGGAACGGGGAACCAGACCAGAAAAATCAGCACCAGGGCGGCAACCGGCGTCAGAGCCAGGGGGTGGAAGGCCTGGACCAACAACATGCCGAAAGAGGCGAGCGTCGCGACGAGCACACTCAACCAGGACAGTTTCAACATATTGCCAAGCAGCTTTTCACCGCCGGAGCCCAGCTTTGCAGCCTGGCGGCGGTGTTTTTCCACCGCCTTGTCATCCTGATGGCCCAGTTCTTTCAGTTTCAGCCGAACCGAGCGTTCAAGGCGGATAAAGCCGACGACGGGCGAACCCTGAAGCCCGCGATAGGCCATGTAGCCCAGATTGACCAAAAGGCCGGCGACCAGCAGGCTTTCCAGCTGGCTGAGCGGCAATGTCTCGGTCATACGAATCCCATCCCTGCAACTCGAGGTCGTCGACAGGTTACAGTGGTCGGCGGCGTTCGGATACACCCTTGGGGTCTTGATGAACGATCACTTCGGAACCGGGGAAGGCTTTTTCGATCCGGGCCTCCACCGTTTCCGAAATCCTGTGCGCCTCCAGCAGGCTCATTTCGCGGTCCAACTCGATATGCAGTTGGATAAAGATGTCGCGCCCCGACGTGCGGGTCCGCATCTCGTGCAGGTCCAGCACACCGGCAACGGCCATGGCCACCTCGGCGACCCTTTGGCGTTCGGCCTCCGGCAGTTCCTTATCCATCAGCTGGTCGACGGCGATTTTACCGATGCCGTAGGCACCATGGACGATGTAGGCGGCGATCAACATGGCAATCAACGGATCCGCGTAGACAAAACCCAGGTACCCCGACAGAACCAGGGCCATGATCACACCGGCATTCATGAAAAGGTCGCCCCGGTAGTGCAGCGAGTCAGCCTCGATGGCGAGCGAGCCCGTCTTCTTGACCACATGACGCTGAAACAGAACCAGGCAAAGCGTGAGGACAATGGAAAACAGGATAACGGCGATCCCCAGTTCCGTCCGAACCACCGGTGTCGGGTGGATCAGACGATTGACCGCCTCGATCACGAGAAACAGGCCAGATCCGGTAATGAAACCGGCCTGGGCAAGGCCGGCCAGGGGCTCCGCCTTGCCATGGCCGAAGCGGTGATCCTCGTCCGCCGGCTGCAAGGCCTGGCGCACGGCCAGAAGGGTCACGACCGAAGCCGCCCCGTCCAACAAGGAATCCATCAGGCTGGACAGCAGGCTGACGGATTGGGTCGCGGTCCAGGCGGCGATCTTTATCCCGATCAGGGTCAGCGCCGTGGCAACCGCAGCCCGGGTCGCCCAGGTCATCAACCGGTCGTTCCGCTGTTTGGCTTCGGCGGCCTTCCCCGCTGCCGCTGCCGCTGCCTCTGCCTCTGCAGGGGCTGAGCCTTCCAGAGTACTGTCCAGGCCGTGGTCCATCGTGTCGTCTCTTCTCTTAGGTCTCTCAGGTATCCGGGGAAAGGGGCTTCCCCGTCACGGAAACAGGCGTTCGGTTCGCCAACTCACGCGGCCCTCTTTGATTTCGCGATGATACACCAAGCGGTCGTGAAGCCGAAATGGCTGGTCCTGCCAGAACTCAACCCGTTCCGGTGCCACCCGGTTGCCATACCAATAATCCGGGCGAGGCACGTCCTGAACATTGAATTTCGCCGCATAGCGCGCAACCTCCTTTTCCAGGTGGAAGCGGCTCTCCAACGGGCGGGATTGCTGGGACGCCCAGGCTCCGATCCGGCTGCGCCGATCCCTTGACCGGAAGTAGGTATCGGATTCGTCCGGGCTGACCGGGCTCACCGACCCCTCGATGCGCACCGACCGGCGAAGCGACTTCCAATGGAAGCATAGCGCTGCCTTCGGTTGATCCAGGAGCTGCCGCCCCTTGCGGCTTTCCATGTTTGTGTAGAACACGAAGCCGCGTTCATCGTGACCCTTCAGCAGGACCATACGCAGGCTGGGTTGGCCGCTTTCGTCAACGGTCGCCAACGACATCGCGTTCGGGTCATTCGGCTCCGATTGTTCGGCCTCGGCAAACCAGGCGTCGAACAACTCGAGCGGGTCCGGCGTTTCGGTGATCCCCATCACTTCCTCTTTCTGTCAGGATGACCTATCGATTAGCCACCAGCTGAGGGCTTCTGGTTTGCCCTGGTTTCTCCGTAGTCAGGCGGTATATCTGTTGAACCGCTGAATGCCAGCCGGAGCCAGCTTTCTTGATCGCCCTCAAACGGGCACCGTAAAAACAGGCTTCGTATATAGGCCAGTGCCCAGGCCAAAGAAAAGGAATGCTGAAGATGACCCGCTTCCGTCTTATCGCCGCAATGAGCGCCGTTCTCTTCCTCGGTGCCTGCGCCGAGGTCCAGGAAAATCCCAAGACCGCTATCGGCACCCTTCTCGGGGCTGGTCTGGGCGGTCTGGCGGGATCGCAGATTGGCGGCGGGAAGGGTCAGTTGGCGGCGATCGGCATCGGCGTTCTGGCCGGTGCCTGGCTCGGCAACGAAATCGGCTCTTCGCTGGATGCGGCGGACAAGTTGATGATCGAGAACACGACCCAGCAGACCCTGGAAGACAACCGTACCGGAGAGACCTCCACCTGGACCAATCCGGACACCGGCAACCGCGGTGCCGTAACGCCGACACGGACCTACGTCAGTACTGACGGCACCAACTGCCGCGAATTCGAGACCATCGTGAACATCGGCGGTCGGGACGAAGTGGCAACCGGCACGGCCTGCCGCCAGACCGACGGCACCTGGCGGATCGTCAATCAGGAATCATAAGCGGCCTTGGGTTTCCTCTCGGATGATGTGTTTCAGAATCGATACGGTTCGCTTAATCTCAACGGCCCATGCGAAATCCATACACCATCCTCGGCCTGAACAGAGGCGCCAGCGCGCAAGAGATCAAAGCCGCCTACCGGCGTCTCGCGCGGGAGATGCACCCCGATACCGATCAGGCCAATGCCAGGGCCGAAGACGAATTCAAGGAAATCTCAGCGGCCTATAGCCTGTTGTCGGACCCCAAAAAGCGCGCGGCCTTCGACCGGGGCGAGATCGACGGAAATGGCCAAAAGATTCGTCGGGGACCTGCGCCGGGAAGTGGTCCGGGCGCAAAGCGCGGCCCGTTCCAGGATTTCTTCCGCAACCGGGCCAAGGGTGGCCCCAGGCCCGGCTCGGGTGGCCCCTCGGGTCGCAGCGGACCCTCGATGAAGATTAAGGGTGCCAACGTCACCTACACCCTGACCGTGTCCTTTCAGGAAGCCGCCACCGGCACCACGAAGCGGATCAACGTCGCCACCGGCAAGACCCTAGACGTCCGGCTTCCCCCCGGCACACGGGACGGTCAGGTGCTCCGCCTGCGGGGCCAGGGGATGGGTGGCATGGGCGGCGGCGAGGACGGCGACGCTCTGGTTGAAATCACCGTTAGACCCGACCCAGCCTTTTTGGTCACCGGCGACGACGTTGAGACAGAGATCGACATCTCTCTCCCCGAAGCCATCCTGGGCGGGCGGATTAATGCGCGGACGATTGATGGCGAAGTCGCCGTGACCGTGCCGCCGAACAGCAACTCCGGGACCCGCCTGAGGCTCAGGGGCAAAGGCCTGAAGAAAGACGGAAGGCCTGACGAGCGCGGTGACCAGTATGTCAAGCTGCGCGTGGTCCTGCCGAAAGAACCCGACAAAGACCTGAATGCCTTCATCGGCAAGTGGGCAAAAAAGAAGTCCTACGACGTCCGTTAGAGCGGTCCTTTTCAGGCTGCATCTGTCAGGCCCTTCTTGATGGCGCGCACGTCTGCTTTGCGCAGCATTGGCCCCAGCTTGATACCGAGATGATCCTTCTGACGGGCGGCCTGTTCGCCGACCAATCGGCCCAACAGCTCGTGCCAGACCTCCTGTCCATCCAGTTGCAGATCGTCCGGATTCAGGCCGAAGCCGAGAGCCCTGAACAGGTCAAAAAGCGTTGTCTGTTCGAGGTCGCGCAGGATGACCCAGCCGCCTTTGTCTGCCCGGGCGATAAAGCCTGCTTGAGCAAGATTGGTCACGACCCTGTCCACCGCCGCCTCTCCGGCCCCCGTCTGCCGCAAAAGCTCGACCCTTCCCAGAACCTTGCCGCGTGCTGCCGCCGTTAACATCAGGCTGAGGATTTCAAGGGCCAGGACCAGTTGTTGGGTCGAGCGTTCCCCCCGGCGGCGGATGCGCCCGCCTGCTGTCTTCCACTCGTCAAAGCTGGACGTGATGACCGCGCCCAGCAAAACAACGGTCCAGGACAAATACATCCAGATCAAAAAGATCGGCACCACGGAAACGGCACCATAGATCGTCTGATAGGTGGGAAAGCTGGTGACGTAGAGCCCGAACAGGCTGCGCAGACCTGCGATGATCAAACCGGCCACGGCACCGCCCAGCAACGCCGCCATCCAGGTGATCGGTCGGTTGGGGATGACGGCATAAAAAACCGTGAAGACGACGATCATGATCAGGGTGGGCAGCATCCGGGTCAGCAGGGGGAAATCACCCATCGATTCGACCCCCATCCACTTCGTTGCGGCGAAGAAATAGGTCGAAAGCGAAAACGACGCCCCGAGTAGCAAAGGCCCCAGCGTGATCAAGGCCCAGAACACCAACAGCCGCGGAACCAGCGCCCTTGGCCGACTGACGCGGAAGATCATGTTCAACGAAGATTCAATGGATCCCAGCAGTAACACCGCCGTCAGGGCCAGGCCGATGATACCGACCGCCGTCAGGCTGGCTGTGTTCTTGACGAACTGATCCAGATACTCCCGCATCGCCTCCGCCGACTGGGGCAGAAAGTTGGAAAAGACGACATCCTGAAAGGTCTCCCGCGTCGCCTCGAACACCGGAAAGGCCGCCAGCATCGAAAAGGCAATGGCCGTCAAGGGCACGATGGCGAGCAATGAGGTGTAGGAAAGACTGGCTGCCATGCGGGTACAGCCGTCATCGGAAAATCGCTGTGCGATGTAGCGCAGCAAGGACAAGTATCGATCCGCCCGCTGGCTGAGCGGCCAAGGATCGGCCCCTGGCCCCGCTCCGGAACCGCCTGATCCCGATTCGCCTGCCCCTTCGGGACCACCTTCAGGCGCTGCGGCGTTGGTTTCTGGCGATTGTTGAATACTCATGAGGACACCCGGTTGGCCTTTGCGCGAAAAGAGTTTAGCAGACAAACCGGGCTTTTGACATTTCGGGCGTTGCGGATAGGATGGCGCGCAATCATCTCGGGGCATCTTTTTCCGGAGATCGGGCCACCGTTTTGACGGGTTTGACCGGTACCGGGTTCGGATTTCCACCCCCCGACAACAGCTGAAGTCTTATGAGGATATCATGACCACCTCGTCGTCTTTGATGGCCGGCAAAAAAGGCCTGATCATGGGGGTCGCAAACGACCGCTCCATCGCCTGGGGGATCGCCAAAGCCTGTGCCGAAGCCGGTGCCGAATTGGCCTTCACCTACCAGGGCGACGCCTTGCTGAAGCGTGTCAACCCCCTGGCGGAAAGCGTCGGATGCAAGCATGTCCTGCCTTGCGACGTCACCGACGAAGCCCAGCTTGATCAGGTTTTCGACACCTTGAAAGAGGACTGGGGCGGCATTGACTTCGTTGTCCACGCAATCGCCTTCGCCGACAAGGCAGAGTTGAAGGGTCGGTATGTGGACACCAGCCTGGAAAACTTTACCAAGTCGCTGCAGATTTCCTGCTATTCCTTCACCGCCGTCTGCCAACGCGCTGCGCCGTTGATGAAAGACGGCGGCAGCCTGCTGACCCTGTCCTACCTGGGTGCCGAGCGCGTCATGCCCCACTACAATGTCATGGGCGTCGCAAAGGCGGCCTTGGAAGCCAGCGTAAAGTACCTGGCCGAAGACCTTGGCCGGGACAACATCCGCGTAAACGGCCTCTCCGCCGGCCCGATGAAAACACTCGCCGCCTCCGGCATCGGCGACTTCCGCTATATTCTGAAGTGGAACGAATACAATTCTCCGATGCGGCGCACGATCACGCTCGACGATGTGGGGGGCACGGGCCTCTATCTGTTATCGGACCTGGCCAGCGGGGTCACAGGCGAAAATCTCCATGTGGACTGCGGCTACCACGTGGTCGGGATGAAGGCGGTCGACGCGCCTGACATCTCGACGGTCTGACGGAAGGCGTCCATGCCCGGCAACAGCTTCGGCGAGCTCTTTCGCGTCACCACCTTCGGCGAAAGCCATGGCCCCGCCCTCGGTGCCATCGTTGACGGCGTGCCGCCGGGGCTTTCGCTCTCCGAGGCCGACTTGCAGGTCGATCTTGATCGTCGACGCCCCGGACAGTCCAAGTTCACCACCCAGCGGAACGAACCCGATCAAGTCAAAATCCTCTCCGGTGTGTTCGAGGGGCAGACGACCGGGACCCCCATCGGTCTGTTGATCGAAAACCAGGATAACCGGTCCAAGGATTATTCCGAGATCAAGGATAAGTTCCGCCCCGGGCATGCGGATTTCACATACTTCAAGAAATTCGGGATCCGGGACTATCGCGGTGGCGGCAGGTCGAGCGCGCGGGAAACCGCCATGCGGGTCGCCGCCGGCGGAATTGCCAAGAAGGTTCTCGGTGAAGCCGTACGGATAAGGGGCGGCCTGGTGCAGATGGGCCCCGACCGCATCGATCCCGCAAATTGGGACTGGGACGAAATCGCCCGCAACCCTTTCTTCTGCCCCGATGCAGCGGCAGCACAGCGCTACGAAGAACAGCTCGCGCTTGTGCGCAAGGCCGGGTCCTCCGTCGGTGCCGTGATCGAAATCCAGGTTTCCGGCTTGATACCGGGGCTGGGGGAGCCGGTATTCGACCGCCTGGACGCCGACATCGCCAAGGCCATGATGAGCCTTCCTGCGGTCAAAGGGATCGAAATCGGCCGGGGCTTCGAGGCTGCTTCTCTCAGTGGCGAGGAAAACGCCGACGAAATTCGCCTGGACGACGACGGAAACCCGCATTTTCTGGCCAACAACGCAGGCGGCACACTGGGGGGTATTTCCACCGGCCAGGACATTGTCTGCCGCTTTGCCGTCAAACCCACCAGTTCCATCCTGGTACCGCGCAAGACCATTACGACCGAACCGAAGGAAACGGAAATCGTTACCAAAGGACGACACGACCCCTGCGTCGGCATTCGCGCCGTACCGGTTGGGGAAGCGATGATGGCCCTGGTTCTGGCCGACCATCTGTTACGCTTTCGCGCGCAGTGCCCGGATGCTTTCTAACCGCGGATTTGCCTAGAGCGCGATCGGCTTAAGTCGAGCCACTTTGTGGCTCGGTATAAGGCGTGAATCGCCCTCTAAAACATTGGTAGAGCCTGATCGTGGCGTCAGATATCCCTGATCCCTGCATCAGATGTCAAAGTGGCTGCAGTCTGAACCGGGCAGCCAGAAGCTTACCCTCGTCCCTTCGCCCGGTTTGCTCTTCAGGCGAACCCATCCGCCCTGCAACTCAACGAGGCGCTTGACGAGGGCCAGCCCCAGGCCGGTGCCGCCCGCAGCCATCCGGGTCGCTTGTGCCAGTTGTGCGAAGGGCTTGAAGACCTCTTGTTGATCGGCCAGGGAAATGCCGGTGCCGGTGTCTTGGACCTCTATCACTGTACCGCCCCGGGCGACGGGAGAGGCCTGAACGGTCACGAGCCCGCCTTCGGGCGTGAACTTCAAAGCATTGTCGATCAGGTTCAGGACGATCTGCCGAATACGCAACTCGTCACCCATCACCCAGAGGTCCGGCGGGGCATCCCCGAAAGACAGGGTAATCCCCCGCTCCGCCGCATTGCGTTCTTCCAGACGTTCAAGGGCGCGAAAGATATCGTTGATCCGAATCTTCTCTCGCTTCAGGGACAGGTGCCCTGCGTCCATCTTGGCGAAATCCAGGATATCGCCGATCAGTGCCAGTTGATGCCGCCCGGCGTCGCGAATATCCGCGAGGTAGGCTTGTACCCGATCCGGCCCGAAGGTGCCGCCCACATCGGAAAGCAGCAACTCGGAAAAACCGATCACGGCGTTCAGAGGCGTGCGCAGTTCATGGCTGACACTGGCCAAGAACTCTGACTTGATCCGGTTGGCCTCTTCGGCTTCCCTCTGGGCCTGACGCATTTCCGCCTCGATGGCATGGCGCTCGGTCATGTCCACAATGGTCGCCAGGAAAACTGCCGGTTTCTCTTGCCCGAAATACTGCAGATGAACATCAGCAAGGTAAGTGCTGCCGTCTTTCCGCTGGTGCTGGGTTTCGAATTGGACTGTCTCTTCCTCGCCACTGGTCAGCGTTTTCAGGATGGCTCCCAAGGTGGCTGCATCCATGCCCGGCTTGATATCGAGCGGCGTCATGCCTTTCAACTCGGCCATGGCATAGCCGAGGTTGCGGCGCGCGCCCTTGTTGACGATGAGGAAGCGCAGTGTGTCTGCGCGAAAGACGAAAATCTCTTCCTGGCACGCCTCCAAGAGACGTCCGAGCTGAAGTCGGCTTTCGAAGGTCTGGACCGCCTGATCGTCCAACATCTGCTCCGATGCGCGACGTGATGATCGGTCCTTGTTGCCGTCCGGCATCTCACCCCCCTAGGGTATCAGGGCATCCCCACGCCCATCGCATCCGGTCAAATCCCCTCTGAATGCGGGATTATTATACACAAACAATTCGGAAAAGATACGGACTTGAAACTTAAGTCTAATGAGGGGCTTTTCTGACGGCGTGGATCAGGAATTCCCTGTTGCCGTCCGGACCGTCGATTGGCGATGGAGCAGAGCCCTTGACCGACCAGTCCTGCAATCCGTCGATCCAATCGGCAATCTCTTTGCGAACCCTGTCATGGACCGCAGAATCCCGAACAACGCCCCCCTTTCCAATCTGCCCCCGCCCGGCTTCAAACTGGGGCTTGATCAGGGCGATAACGCCACCACCCGGCTTGACCATCGAAAGCGCCGGCGGCAAAACCAACTTGAGAGAGATAAAACTGGCATCGCAGGTCACCAAATCGATGGCCTCCGGCACTTGTGTTCCATCGAGGGTCCGCGCGTTCACGCCTTCGAGATTGACCACGCGCTTGTCTGATCGAATTTTGTCGTGCAGTTGGTCGTGGCCCACATCGACCGCATAGACCCGCGACGCCCCGCCCTGCAGCAACACATCGGTAAAACCACCCGTGGATGCCCCCAGGTCCAAACAGACCTTGCCTAGGGCGCTGACGGCAAAAGCCTCAAGCCCGTGGGCAAGCTTCATGCCACCTCGGGAGACCCAGGGGTGATCCTCGCCGGTTAACTCGATCCGGTCGGTTTGGGAGACCTTCTGCGACGCTTTGGTCGCGGTTTTGCCATCGACCTGAACAAGGCCGGCGGCTATCAGGCTCTGAGCCCGTTGACGGCTAGGAGCCAGGCCTCTCGCGACAAGGGCCTGGTCCAACCGTTCACGCTCAGCCATGAGGTCGGTGCGAGATCAGGCGCCGGCTGCCTTGCGGACTTCAGCAGCCTCCGCATCGCGGCCAAGCGCATCCAGGGCGCGTGCGACCAGATGCCTCGCACTCAGGCCAGCCTGGTCCACCTGAATATCCGGCTTTTCCTGATCCAGGAAGACATCCGGCATGATCAGGCTGCGCAACTTGAAGCCCGGCTGATCAAACAACCCGTCGTTGGCCATGAATGTGGTGACATGGCTGCCGAACCCGCCAATGGAGCCTTCTTCGACCGTCAGCACCACTTCGTGATTTTGTGCGAGTTGTCGGATCAGGTCTTCGTCGAGCGGTTTCATGAAGCGGGCATCGGCGACCGTCGTGCTCAACCCCCGCGCAGCCAATTCGTCCGCAGCCTTCTCGGCATCCTTCAGCCGGGAACCGATGGACAGAATGGCGACCTTGGCCCCTTCGCGCATGATGCGGCCCTTGCCGATCTCAAGCGTTTCGGAAATCGGTGGCAGTTCGATACCCACGCCCTCACCGCGCGGGTAGCGCACCGCGCTCGGTCGGTCATCAATCGCGGCCATGGTCGCCGTCATGCGGATCAGGTCCGCTTCGTCGCCGGCGGCCATCATCACCATGTTCGGCAGGCAGGCCATATAAGCCATATCGAAGGCACCACAGTGTGTTGAGCCATCGGCACCCACGAAGCCCGCCCGGTCCAGAGCAAAACGGACCGGCAGGCTCTGGATTGCGACGTCGTGCACCACCTGATCATAGGCACGTTGCAGGAAGGTGGAATAGATCGCACAGAACGGCTTGTAGCCTTCGGCGGCCATTCCGGCTGCGAAGGTCACCGCATGTTGTTCGGCAATCCCGACATCAAAGCTGCGATCAGGGAAGGCGTCCGAGAACTTATCGACACCGGTTCCGCCCGGCATGGCCGCAGTAATCGCGCAGATTTTGTCGTCAACCTGCGCCAGATCGATCAAACCCTTAGCAAAAACGGAGGTATAGGACGGTGCATTGGACTTGGCCTTGTGCTGCTTGCCCGTGACCACATCGAACTTGGAAACACCGTGGTATTTGTCGGGCGAACGCTCCGCCGGTGGATAGCCATGCCCCTTTTTGGTGGCGACATGCAGCAGGATCGGGCCCGGGTCCGCATCGTCGCGAAGGTTCTTCAGAATGGTCACCAGATGGTCGAGGTTATGGCCATCAATGGGACCCACATAGAAAAAGCCCAATTCCTCGAACAGGGTTCCGCCCTGGACCATGCCTCGGGCATATTCTTCGGCCTTGTGTGCCACGTCGTGCAACTGGCGCGGCATCTTGCGCGCGATCTCGCCGGCCCAATGGCGCATGGAGCGATATTGCTTGGTCGAAATCAGCCGCGACAGGTAGGTCGACAAGGCCCCCACCGGCGGGGCAATCGACATGTCATTGTCATTCAAAATGACAATCAGCCGGGCATCCATGGACCCCGCGTTGTTCATGGCCTCGTAAGCCATGCCCGCCGTCATGGAGCCATCGCCGATCACGGCCACGACGTTCTTGTCGCCACCATCCAACTGGTTGGCCACCGCCATGCCGAGGCCGGCTGAAATGGATGTGGAACTATGAGCCGCGCCGAACGGGTCATAAGGACTTTCAGAACGCTTGGTGAAACCCGAAAGCCCGCCGCCCTGACGGAGCGTGTGCATGCGATCCCGCCGACCGGTGAGGATCTTGTGAGGATAGCATTGATGGCCGACATCCCAGATCAGCTTGTCTTCCGGCGTGTTGAAGACGTGATGGATGGCCACTGTCAGTTCGACAACCCCAAGGCTCGCTCCCAAGTGGCCGCCGGTAACAGAGACGGATCGTACGGTATCATCCCGCAGTTCCTTGGCGAGAGTTTTCAGCTGGGCGACAGAGAAATCCCGCATGTCGGCGGGGTCCTGGATCGTATCCAGCAGCGGAGTCTTGTGGCTTTCAGTCATCGGCAATCCAAACGGCTCGGGTAATCTTGGTGTCAGTACACCGGTTGCGTCCCCCATCAGAACCGGCAGCACATACGCAATTGTGCAAGTGCACAGGCAAGGCTCTGGAAGGTTAGCGATACCGCGCAAATGCCACCGAAGCAATCACTTGATGGAAATTCTTTCTATTCCGAAAGGTTATTTCGGGAACAAGATAGCCCTAAGCCGGGACGGGCTTTGGCGTCAGGTCTTCCGGGTCACCACGAATTCGGCCAAATCGATCAGGGGTTGGGCAGATGCGCCAAAGGGTTCCAGGTGCTGCGCCGCCTGATCAGCCAGCATGGCGGCCTGCTCCTTCGCGCGTTCCAGGCCCATCAAGGAGACAAAGGTAGCCTTTCCGGCCTCTGCATCCTTGCCGGTCCGCTTGCCGACGGTCTCGGTATCGCCCGTCGCGTCCAGGATGTCGTCTGCGATCTGAAAAGCGAGCCCCAGATCATGCGCATAGGCCTGAAGCGCCAAGTGGGCATGTTCCGATGCTTTGCCCAGGATGGCTCCGGCCTCACAGCCGAAGCGGATCAACATACCGGTCTTCAGGCGTTGCAGGCGGGTAATTTCGGGCATGCCGAGTTCCAGGCTTTCAGCTGCGATGTCCAGCATCTGGCCACCGACCATGCCGTGCTCCCCGGCGGCCTGGGCCAGATGCCTGACCAGATCGCAACGGACCCGGGGGTCGGCATGGGTCTCCTCTTCGGCCAGGACTTCAAATGCCCGCGTCAGCAGGGCATCGCCCACAAGAATGGCCGTCGCCTCGTCAAAGGCCTTGTGGACCGTGGGCCGACCGCGGCGCAGGTCGTCATCATCCATGGCCGGCAGGTCATCGTGGACCAGCGAATAGCAATGCACCATCTCGAGTGCGGCTGCGGTGCGCTGGGCGCATTCGGGGTGCACATCGAAAAGGTCAGACGAATGGAGCACCAAGAAGGGCCGGATCCGCTTGCCGCCGTCCAGGCTGGCATAGCGCATCGCCTCGATCAGGCGGGCTTCGGGGCTGTTTTCCGGCGTCAGCAGCCGGTCGAGCATCAGTTCGGTCTGGTCTGCCGCCGTTTGCAGGCGCTCCAGAAAGCTGGACATGTGGTCTGTCTCCAGAAAGAGGTCCGTCGCCAGAAGTGAGGCGTGATCAATCGTCGAGGTGAGCCGGCCCGACTTCCACGGCACCGTCGGGCGTAAGGCTGATTCGATCAACCCGCCCCTGCGCTTCCGCCAGTTTGGCCTCGCAATGGCGCTTTAACAAGGCACCGCGCTCATAGGCCGAAATAGCCTGGTCGAGTTCGCCGGAACCATCCTCCAGACGGCGCACGATGCCCTCCAATTCGGCCAGAGCCGCTTCAAAGCTCAAAGCGCGGATGTCGTCGGGTAAGACGGTGTCGGGCTGGGATGTCTCGGCGGCCATATCTGTTGTCCTTGGCGCAGGGTAAGGGGCGGAATCGGCGGCTGATCCGACCCTAACGCCCGCTCAATGCTCCATCAAGACGGCCACGTGAACCGCAACGCTGGCGGCCAAGGCCCCCAGATCATATCCACCTTCGAGCACGGAGACGATCCGACCCCGACAATGTTCGGCGGCGATCTTCTTGATCTCGCGCGTGACCCAGATGAAATCGTCGGTGGACAGGCGGCACTGGGCCAAGGGATCCCGTCCATGGGCATCGAACCCGGCGGATATGATGATCAATTCCGGTTTGAAGTGATCGAGCGCCGGCAGGATTTCATGCTCGTAGGCATGGCGGAAGGCCTTGCCATCGGCACCCGGCGGCAGTTCCGCGTTGCAGATGTTGTTGAATTGGCCCCGATCCTCCTGATGGCCGGTCCCGGGGTAGGCCGGGAACTGGTGGCTGGAGGCATAGAAAAGGTCAGGGTCGAAACGGAAGAGTTCTTCCGTTCCGTTGCCGTGGTGAACATCGAAATCGACCACGGCAATCTTGCGCAGCCTGAAGGTTTCCTGGGCATAGCGCGCACCGACCGCGGCGTTATTAAAAAAGCAAAAGCCCATGGCTGCCGAATGTTCCGCATGGTGGCCCGGCGGGCGGGTGGCGACGAAAGCGTTGGGTGCCTGGCCGGTCAGCACGGCATCAATCGCCGAGCAGACCCCACCGACCGACCGCAGCATGGCCTCTTTCGAGCCGGGGCTGAGGAGCGTGTCCGGATCGACGAAGGCATGCCCCTTCTCAGGCACCTTGTTCAGGATGGCATCCACATACTCGGGCTTGTGCACCTTTTTGATCATGTCGACATCCCCAAGGGGTGCCTCATGGCGTTCGAGATGCAGAAATCGCTCGTGCTCCAGCGCTTGCAAAATCGCCCGCAGCCTGTCCGCACATTCCGGATGGCCTTCGCCGGTGTCGTGTTCCAGGCAGGCTGGATGCGTAAACAGCTGTGTGAACATTCTCACCCCCAAAATCGCCGATATAGGGCACCGTTGAGGGTCGGCCCTCATCCCCTGAAGGCCCGTCCCTGCGTCGGGCGTCTTTATTGCAACGAACTTGTAGCAAAAAACCGAGGCATTGCCAGCCCTTGTAGTGCTTGACCAATTGTTCCATTTATTGATGTGAGACCAGTCCCACACGCATTCTCTTTGAGGGCCACTCCTTCATCAGCGCGCTCCCCGGGGATCGATGCCATGGGCTTTTTAGGAAGAACAAAGAACATGACCTCAGCCCCGTATCGACCTCTTCAGATTTTACTGGCCGTGCTCATGCTCCCCCTCCTCGGTCTCTCTTCGGCGAGCCCGGCCCAAGCTCAGCGCGGCCCTTCGATGGTTGGGGTTGATGAGGTCCGAACGGAACAATTGACCCAACAGACCACGGTCCTGGGCCGCCTCGTGGCCACACGGTCAGGCGAAATTTCTGCGCGCATCGGCGGAGCGGTTGAGGAAGTCCTTGTCGCGGTCGGTGATCGGGTGGAAGTCGACCAGATTGTCGCAACGCTGGTCAAAGACAGCCTGATCTGGCGCGTCAACCTGGCCGAGGCTCAGGTCGAGGAAGCTCGCGCGGCCCTGGCCACCCATCAGGCAACGGTCGATCTTCGCCGCCAGGAACTGGCACGGCTGACCAGCCTATCGAAATCCGCTGCCTTTTCGAAGGCCCAACGGGACGACAAGCGCCAGGAACTCGTCCAGGCCCAGGCCAGTTTGGGCGAAGCGCAAGCCGCCGTCGCCCGCGCCGAGGCTTCCAAGCGGCTCGACGAAATCGCCCTCTATAACGCTGATATCCGGGCCTTGTTCGCAGGCGTCGTCACGCGCAAGCACACAGAGGCCGGAGCCTATCTCCAGCAAGGTGCGCCCGTGATCGAGGTCGTGGATGATTCCACACTCGAGATCGAGGCCGATGTGCCCGTCGCCCGGATCGAAGGATTGCAAAAAGGCGTACCCGCGACCGTGACCCTGTTCGACGATACCGTTCTTCAGGCCCGCGTTCGCGCCGTTGTTCCGGATGAAAACCCGCGCACCCGGACCCGAACCGTACGCTTCACCGCCGCAAAGCCGGACCTGCTGGAGGGCCGGGCCGCCAACCAATCAGTCAGCCTGGACATCCCCCAAGGTGCCGCCCGCAATGTGGTCTCTGTCCACAAGGATGCGATCCTGAACCGCAACGGCGGACAGGTTGTTTTTGTCGTCGCGGAAGGCGACGCGGGCCTGGCAGCCAGTCCGCGCAAAATCCGCATCGGCGAGGCCGTCGGCAACCGGTTCGAGGTCCTCGATGGCCTCGCCCCCGGCGATCTGGTAGCCGTCCGGGGCAACGAGCGGCTACGCCCCGGCCAAGCCGTCGCCGTCATGGAACAGAGCACCCCGGATGAGGCGCTGGCCGGTAAGGGTGAAGCGGAAGCCGGGACCGTGCGGCAATGAACCTGATCCGGATCGCCATTGAACGACCGACGGCGGTCCTTTCCGTCGTTTTGATGGTGGTGATGTTCGGCCTCGTGGCCCTGCAGACCATCCCGATCCAACTGACACCCGATGTCCGCAAACCGGTCATTCAGGTGACCACCAACTGGCCCGGTGCCGCACCGGCCGAGGTGGAACGCGAGATCACCAACGTCCAGGAAGAGGAATTCAAGGGACTGGAGGGGCTTTCCCGGATCGAAAGTTCGGCCCAGACCGGTCGGTCTCGCACGACGTTGGAATTCAACATCGGCACGGACATGGACAAGGCCCTGCTGCTGGTCGCCAACCGGCTCGACCGGGTCAGCAGTTACCCGGACGAGGCCAACGAGCCGATTCTCGCCAGTTCCGGAGCCGACGACAACCCGATCGCCTGGATTGTCCTTCGGCGCATGGAAGGCAACACGAGGCCCATCCACACCTATGGCGACTATGCGGAAGACGTCATTCAGGACGCCCTGGAACGTGTTGCCGGCGTCAGCAAGGTCAATGTTTTCGGCGGGTCGGCCCGGCAGATGGAAATCATCGTCGATCCCGCCCGCATGGCGACCTATGGCCTGACGGTCACCGATGTGGTTTCCGCCCTTCGGTCCGCCAATGCCTCGGTTTCGGCGGGCGATGTCGATGAGGGCAAGCGGCGCTATGTGGTGCGCAGCGAGGGCGATTTCGAGAACCTGGAAGACGTGGCCAATGTCGTCCTTCGCTCCGACGTGGACGAGCAATCGGGAGCCATCGGCCGGGTGACGCTATCGGACATCGCCACCGTGACCTTCGGCTTCAAGGATCCCACCGCGCGGATTCGGCTTTTGGGCGAACCGGCCATCGCGGTGAATGCCGTCCGCGACCAGGGTGCCAATGTGATCGAAGTGATGGAAGGCATCCGCTCGACCATTGCGCAGTTGAACGACGGACCGCTGCAGGACGAACGTCTCTACCTCAAGCAGGTCTATGACGAGACCGTCTACATCAATTCCGCCATCGACCTGGTGCAGCAGAACATCGTCATCGGCGGCGTGCTTGCCGCTTTCATCCTGTTTTTGTTCCTGCGTTCGGGCGGCGCGACCCTGGTGGTCTCCCTGGCCATTCCGGTTTCGGTCGTGGGCTCCTTCGTTGCCATGGCCGCCATGGGCCGGTCGCTGAACGTGATCTCGCTCGCCGGGATCGCTTTCGCCGTCGGCATGGTGGTCGATGCGGCCATCGTGGTCCTCGAAAACATCTACCGTCACCGCGAACAGGGACTCAGCCGGGCCGAAGCCGCCTACAAGGGTGCCTCCCAGGTCTGGGGTGCGGTTTTGGTCTCGGCCCTGACCACCGTCATGGTGTTCATCCCGATCCTCTTGATGGAATTGGAGGTGGGCCAGTTGTTCCGCGACATCGCGGTCGCTCTCTCGGTCTCGGTGATGCTGTCGTTGATCGTAGCCATTACGGTCATTCCCGCGCTGGCCAACAGGCTGTTGGGGGAGCCGAAGACAGCCAAGGCACAGAGACTGAAGTCGGAAGGCGATGGCGAGGCGTCACCGCAAAAGGCGCAACGCCGTCTTCCGGTGATCGACGATCTGGCCGGTTTTTTTGTCGGTGGCGTGAATGGCTTCACGAAGCGGGTCACCACCAACCGCTTCCTGGCTCTGGTCATCGTGATGCTGGTCTGTGGGGCGGCGGGAACGGCCACCTGGGCACTTTTGCCGAAGTTGGACTATCTGCCGGACGGAAATCGCAACCTGGTTTTCGGCGTTATCGTGCCGCCGCCGGGATACAACCTGGAGACCACGACCCAGATCGCCGGCCGCATCGAAAAGCAGATCAGCCCGCTCTGGGCACCGGACGCCAAACCCGAAGACAATGCGCCGGAAGATACCGCTTTGATGCAGCGGTTTTTCTTCGTCGCGACGCCCAGCCGAACGTTCCTGGGTGCAGCCGCGGTCGATCCTGCACGGGTGCAGGAGCTGATCCCGCCCCTGCAACAGGCTGCCTTTTCGGAGCCCGGGACCTTTGGCTTGATCAGCCAGCGCTCGCTATTCGGACGCGGCTTTTCCGGCACACGGGTGATAGAATTGAATGTCTCCGGCGGCGACCTGGAGGAGATCCTCGGCGTTGCCCTGGGTGCCGTTCAGCGCCTTGGTGCCGCCCTGCCCCGGTCAGAGGGCACGCAACTCCGGCCCCGCCCGGGCCTGGAACTGGGTGCGCCGGAAGTGCGCGTCCACCCCAATCCGGTCAAGCTTGCCGACAACGGGGTCACGGCACGGCAACTGGGCGACAGCCTCGATGCCTTCAACGACGGCCTGCGGGTTGCCGAAATCACTGTCGAGAACGAACGCATCGACCTGATGCTGAAGGGTCCCGATTGGCCCCGCGAGGAAACCCAAGCGATCAACAACCTGAAGGTCGTCACCTCTTCCGGCATGATCGTGCCGCTTG
The DNA here is from genome assembly GCA_049603795.1 of Magnetovibrionaceae bacterium. GTDB lineage: Bacteria > Pseudomonadota > Alphaproteobacteria > Rhodospirillales > JBMYSY01 > JBMYSY01. The sequence continues at coordinate 102,265 of JBMYSY010000006.1, read as the reverse complement.
CCTCGCTCGCCGATGTGGAAGTCACCTCAGGGCCAACAGAAATCCGCCACCTGGAACGCGAACGCACGGTAACCCTGGAAATCCGACCACCGGCAGCCATGCCGCTTGAAGAAGCCATGGATATTATCACCTCGAAGGTGATCGAGCCCCTTCGCGCGGATGGGCTGCCCGACGGCGTCCGCATCCTGATGTCCGGCAGCGCCGACAAGTTGACGGAGACCTGGGATCACCTGTCCTGGGATCTGATCCTGGCTGTCGCCATCGTCTTTCTGGTCATGGCGGTCCTGTTCGAAAGCTTCATCTATCCCCTGGTCATCCTGCTGGCCGTCCCCTTGGCCACGGCGGGCGGGGTCCTGGGCCTTGCTTTGCTGAACCAGTACACGCTGCAGCCGCTCGACATGCTGACCATGTTGGGTTTCATCATCCTGATCGGCATCGTGGTCAATAATGCGATCCTGCTTGTTCACCAGACCTTGCACCATATTCGCAACGATCTGATGGAGGTCGAGGCCGCCATTCAGGAGGCCACCCGCAACCGGATCAGACCGATCTTCATGTCGACGCTCACCTCGGTCTTCGGCATGTTGCCTCTGGTGGTCTTCCCCGGAGCCGGGGCCGAACTCTATCGCGGGCTCGGGTCCGTCGTGCTGGGCGGCCTCGCCCTGTCCGCGGTGCTCACCCTGTTGATCGTGCCGCCTCTGCTGTCTCTGGTGACGGCAGCCGTTGAAAAAGGCAAAGCGAAGCAGAAAGCCAGCCAACACGACCAAAAGGCGGATGATTCTGGTGCCATTCCCGCACCTGGCGAATAACGGGAAATTTTTCGGCGACCATCGACAGCGGAACGCGGCCCGGATGGCAGGCTGAGTGACTTATGGGGTAGCCCTTTGGCTTAAGTTCGATTATCCTCATTTTTTGAATGGTTATTTTTTTGGATCGAATCGGGCTATTACGGCTTGATGAAATTGATCCATCCCCAACAAGACGATACGGACCGGCGGGACTATGGATAATCAGGCAGACCGCTTCGACCTGGAGCAACTGGCCGAAAATGCGAAGCGTGCCAGCACGCTGCTCAAAGCCATGGCCAACCAGCACCGGCTGATGGTGCTGTGCCAGTTGGTCAAAGGCGAGAAGAACGTCGGCGAGCTTGAGCGGATCATTGGCCTCAGCCAATCGGCGCTCAGCCAGCACTTGGCGCGCCTGCGTCGGGACCGCATCGTCAAGACCCGCCGTGTCGCCCAGACGATCTATTATTCTTTGAGCGGAGAAGAGGCGAGCGCGATCATCGAGACGCTCTACACCCTCTATGCCGACAAGGGTGATGCGCCAAGCTTCGAGCCGGGAGCCGAGGCACCTAAGGCGCGGGTGCGCTGAACCGCACCACGTCGTCCCCGTCCTTCTCTGAGACGAGCCGCCCCCGGCTGACCAGGTAGTGCAAATGTGCCACCGCTTCGCCGATGGCGAAGAACAGCTGGTGGTCGTCAAGCTTCCGCCGGAACAGCACAGCCATGATGTCGAGGGCGCAGACCTGCCCTCCGGCATCCCGAACCGCCTTTTCGGTTTCATCCAGACGCTGGTCATGGTGATGGGCCAAGGCCTCCACCCTCTGAAGCAATCCCCGGAAGGGCCAGTTGTGGCTCGGTAGAACCAGCGTGTCGGCAGGCAGATCGCGGAAACGCCCAAGGGTTTCCAGATAGAGTGACAGCGGATTGGCATCCGGCTCGTTCGGCCAGACACTGATGTTGGGACTGATTTTCGGCAAGATCTGGTCGCCCGAGATCAGCACGCCCGCCTCTTCGCAGTAGAGCGCGGCGTGTTCCGGCGAATGACCCTCGCCCACGATGATTCGCCAGGACCGCCCACCGACGCTGATCTCATCGCCATGGCGAAACCGACGGAAAGCGCCCGGAACCAGGCAGACCCGTTTGGCATAGGACGGACCCCGGACCTTCACCTTCTCCATCAAATCCGGCCCGAAGCCGGCTTCGGCATAAAAACGGAGCCCTGCAGCCGACACCGTCTCTTCGCGTTCCAGGCTCAGCATGCGCCCCACGGCCCATTCTTGCTGGGTCATCTCAGGCACCATACCGAAACGGTCACAAAGCCAGCCGGCAAGGCCCAGGTGATCCGGATGGAAGTGGGTGCAGATCAGTCGCTTCACCGGCTTGGCCGCCAGCGGCCCCGCGAATAACTGTTCCCAGAGGTCCCTGACGTCTTCGCGGTTGATGCCCGTATCGACCAGACACCAGCCCTCGCCATCGTCCAGAACCCAAAGATTGATGTGATTGAGTGCGAAAGGCAGCGGCATGCGCAGCCAGTGAATGCCGGGTGCCACCTCGATCATGCCACCCGGTTCCGGCAAGCACCCAAGGATGTTTTCCATCGGGTCGTAGACCCGGGCGGGTTCGCTCAGTGGTACTTGGGCTTCTTCAGGGTGTCCTGGCGCACGATCCACTTCAGCTCTTCCTTGATCATATCGGTATGGCGACCGGGCTCGGCCCGGAGCACACCTTCAATGATCCCATGGCGGACCGCAAGGGGCATCCGGTGGAAGTTTTCCAGCATCAAGAACTTGATGCTGGGCCGGATGCTCTCGCCCAGAAGCAGGCTGACCACGAGCTTCCGGCGGATATCGGTCCGCAGGTTGCCGGCCTCGGTCAGCGAGAAGAAGTCGTTGATGAAGGCACGCGGGGCGATGGCACCTTCCATCAGGGCCACCAGGTTCTGGCGCAGCTGTGTCGTATATTCTTTCCGCGACTGGGAAATGAAGCGCGAAGCGTGGCGGCGCAACTGGTGGATGGCTTCTGGGGCGAAGGCATTTTCCGTCACCAGGTCAACGCATTGGCTGACTGCCGGATGCTTGGTCTTTTCGCCGATCATCTGGAAGACGCCGCGAACGACCTTGGATTTCGCGCTCGGGCCGGCTGCATTCCCTTTGGGGCTGAGCCGGGTCGCAGCCGCCAGGGCCATCGGGCTTTCGGGATCCCGGGTTGCCACCATCGCCAGGGCGATCGGATCATCCAGGCCGGACAGATCAATGTCTGTGGTCAGTAGGTTTTCCGGCGCGAGCAAACGATTGCGTTCGCCGGGAACGGTCAACGGCTCGGCGCGCTTATAGCTCTCCTTGATCAGGAGCGCCGCCTTCAGCCCTTCTTCCGAGATTCCAAAATCCAATGGTTCCGGCACGGTCCAGCCCTCAACAGCCCAACGGGTCGGTCTCGCGTCCGTCTGTCACGGCCCGACCGTTCACCTCCACCCATTGCCGGAACAAGGCCGCGCCCTCACGCAGGTCCTCCGTCGGCAACTGGGCATTCAACATCTCCTGGTGCGCCAAACACCGTTCCGCAGCGGCCACCTTGTGGCGGATATCTTCCCGCCAGGGTGCCTCGGGCACGGCATATTTTTCCTCCAGACGCTCCAGTTCTGCCATTTCATCCAATAAATGTGCCAAGAGCAGGGTCAGGAAGGCGAGTTTCGCCCCCGGAGCTTGGACCTTGCCGTCCCGCCACTTGGCAAGTTCGATTTCCGGCACACCGAGGTAACCGGCAATCTCTGCGCCCGACAGGGGCGAACAGGCCAACCCCTGCAAAACAGGATAAGCACTGGCACCGTAGGAATCCTGTGGGCTTCCGGGCTTTACGCGCTCCAAGGTCATTTGTTCCCTCACCGGTTTTTCTTTCTATGGTCAAAGCCCGTCCGCCTCTCCCGGCGGGAGCATTAACCATAAGACCGATTCGCAATGTTCGCCGATTCGCAGACTTCTGAGAAGAACTATTTAAAGCAAAGCCATAGAATTATCGCTTACTATCCTTACGCAATAAGTATTGAAACAGGGTTAATGAAAATCCGAGCCTGAGCTGTTCTTTCGATATTTGGGAATGATTGACTCGTTTTCGCCGTCATCAAGCCCCTTCGCAGAATCAAAGCAGGAACATCCAGGGCCTGTTCCCCTTGGCAAGGCAGCCCCGAAGCGCGAAACTATCGAGCCATGCGCATCGGTATTGATCTCGGGGGTACGAAGATCGAGGGCCTGCTGCTGGACGCGGCGGGTCGAGAAATCGCACGCCTGCGCATCGACAGCCCCCAAGGGGACTATCCGGCAACGCTAAAGGCGATCAAAGGCCTGGTTGAAGCGCTGGAACCGCCTGGGGAAGCCAAAGCCACAGTCGGTGTCGGTATTCCGGGGACGATCTCGCCCGCAACGGGCCTGGTCAAGAATGCCAACTCCACCTGGTTGATCGGCGAGGCATTGGACAGGGACCTGATGGCCGTATTGGGCCGGCCGGTCCGTCTGGCCAACGATGCCAACTGTTTCGCCGTCTCCGAGGCCACCGACGGGGCGGCGGCGGGTGCCGTTATCGCTTTTGGCGTCATCCTGGGCACCGGCGTCGGCGGCGGCATCGCCATCAACGGGCTGCCCATCACGGGATCCCAGGCCATTGCCGGGGAATGGGGCCACAACCCCCTGCCCTGGCCGGATGACAACGAGCGACCGGGACCCACTTGTTATTGCGGCCTTTCGGGCTGTATCGAAACCTTTCTTTCCGGACCCGCCATGGCCGCAGATCATCTGTGTCAGACGGGCGAAACCATGACCGCCGCCCAGATCGCAGTTGAAGACAGCGAAGCCGCCCGCAACACCATAGAGCGTTACCGCAGCAGGCTCGCCAAGGCCTTGGCCTCCGTCGTCAACATTCTCGACCCGGATGTGATCGTGCTCGGCGGCGGCCTCTCAAATATCGATGCCCTCTATGACGGCTTGGCGGAAGCCATGGGCCCTTGGGTCTTTACCGATCAGTTCGCAACACCGATCCGCAAAGCCAAACACGGGGATTCCAGCGGCGTGCGCGGGGCGGCCTGGCTTTGGCCGCCGAGCTGAAATCACCCCTTCCGTTTACCATTTCGCATGCTGATAAGCCCCTGCGCGCCCGGCAGTTTTTGCCGGGCGGAGGCCCAATGCGGCAGATTTTGCCGGAAATTTTAACCATCCCTTAAAGCTAGTTAACTGAATCTTCACGGGTTCCGTGGTGGCATAGGGCTTGCTCCTAGAGGTCTGAAACCAGGCAAAGAGTGCGCACCCCTTACGTCAGAAGCGCACCAAACCTTGGTCAAGGTTACGTCCATTTGGACGAAGTCCACGGATAAGGGATGCACGGAGATGAAAATGCGGATGGATGAAGCGGTTGAAGACCGCATGGAACAAATCAGCCGCTCGGGGCTGTTGGACCGGGTGACATCCCTCGTGGATGCCCTTGCTCGCGACAAAACCCTGGAAGGTGCCGGCGATGCCAGCTGCCATATGGATGTGGCGCGCGAAGCCATGGAAGCGGCTATCCGGGCGGAAAGAGAGGTCGCCTCCCTGACCCAACGGGTCGCCTACCTCGAAAAGCTTGCGATGACCGACGAACTGACCGGCCTGTTGAATCGTCGCGGCTTCCAGGATGAATTGTCCCGCGTACTGTCCAGCGCGTCGCGCTATGGCGAACAGGGTGTTCTGGTCTACGTGGACCTGGATGGCTTCAAGCCGATCAACGATACCTACGGCCACTTGGCCGGTGACGAGGTCTTGATCCGCGTGGCCCAACTGCTGGGCGAAAACACGCGGGCCACCGACTATGTGGGTCGGCTCGGCGGTGATGAGTTTGCCATCCTGCTGACCCGCACCGATTGGGATGGCGGCCTGATTCGCGCCGAGCTGCTGGAGAAGCTGCTGAACAGCTCGTTTGTCAGCTGGGATGGTCGGATGATCGCGATCCGCGCCAGCTTCGGCCTTCAGGGGTATGGTGCCCACGACAATGCCTTCGACCTGCTGGGCCGCGCCGACCAGGCCATGTACGAAACAAAGCGTCTGCGTAGCGACCTTTCGGGTCGCAGCCAGCTGCCTGCGGAATAATCGGTTCAACCATGCGCATCGATGCCCCTGCCCTGCCCATCTTGACGGCCCCGGAGTTGAACCAGGCGACGCCTGAGAGCCGGGCCCTGGTGCCGCTGGAACGCAGCAACCTTCCGGTCGCCACCGAGATAGAAGTCATCGATGCAGAGCCGATTGCCAAGGGTGCTGGCAACGGGCGCTATGACGTGCGCGCCCTCAGTCCCCGGCAGGCGATTGAGATGTCCACGGACCTCTACGTCAGTGGTGTGTTGTCCTACGACGAACACGCCCTTCTCGCCTATCAGCCGGAACTTCAGCCCGACTACAACGAGACCATCGGGGCCCTGACCGGCCAAAAGGCCGAACCGGACCGTCCACGCGATTTCATCGCCCACTGGGAAGACCGCCTGAGCTTCGAAATCGCCCACAATGGCGACAACACGGAGCTCGTCGATCGGACCGAAAGAATCCTGGGCGTCCTGCGCCAGATCGACAGCCCGACCGACTTCCTGGTCTAATCCGACTGCACCTAAGGACAAAAAAAAGAGGCCGCTTCCGCCGCCTCTTAGAGAAATCGTCTGTGCCTGTTCCTGGGAGGCTTTCGCCTTTACTGCGCCGTCAGGAGGGCCAGTGCCTCGCCGATGGCGGGCCAGGATTTCTTCCGTGCCGGGATCCCGTCCAGGCTTTCCCGGTGCAGGCGCAAGGCCCAGGCATCATCAATACCGGCATCTGTCACGATGGCACGGACCAGGCGCTTTTCATGTTCCGGGAAGGGACCAAGGGCGACGCGGTAACGCTTCTGTCCATTGACGTCTGCATCCAGCACCACCGGTTCCAGCTCGGCCAAGGCCTTGGCCCGGCGGTGGGCGCGCTTCGGATCTGCAAAGCTGCCGATGACCATTACGAGATCATGGACCTGCGGGTTCCCTGCATCCGGTACAACCATGGCTCCAGGGCCAGCAAGAGCGTTCACCAGCGCCATCGCAGGCTTGCGCGGCACAGATGATCCCTCCGCCACCGGCTCAAGGCGGACTGGCTCGCCCCTTTCGCGAACAACAGGATCGCGAACAACGGGATCGCGAACAACGGGCGGAACAGCAGCAATCTGCTTCGGGGCTTCTTGTTTAATCACCGGTGGCTGGACCGTTTTGTCTTCAGTGGCTCCGGCGGCCGTCGCGAAATCAGCCAGCGCCTCGACGGGCATATCTTCGCGCAACTTACCTGCGGATGCGGGGCCTTCCGAGCCGACCGGAGCCCAACCCGCCGCATTCAGCGGATCGAGGGTGGCCAGTTCGACCGGATCGACGGGGGCCAACCGGGGTGCGCGGGTCACGGGGCCGCCGTGGCCGTTAAAGGCGACGAGCGTGACAGTGGGGTCGAAAGCGTCTTCGGTTTCTTGGCCCACAACCCCGCCAGCATCGACAACCGCCGTTCCACTGTCTTCCTCGCCCTCCTGGTCCTTACAGATCGGATCACCCCAGAAGGGGCGCAGCAAGGCACAGTCCTGCCCCATGACGTAGGAAATACCGTGATCGGTCAGCGACTTACCGGAAACAATGTAAGAAATACCATCGACCGCATAGGTGGCGACACTGATCGGGGTCGGAATGGTGCCACAGGCGCTCAAGGAAAGGGCGGTCAGGCTGAACGCGGCCGCAAGCGAAAAACGTCTTTTAAGGCCGCCCCGGATCGGGGTGGCGCGCATCTCGGTTTTTCCCTGCATGGTCTCTGGTCCCTTTCCCTCAACCGGCACCAGGCATGTCCAGCGCGTGTTCGCACGCGTCTGACGTTGTTGGAAGCCAGTATGATCTCTCCTGAACCAATCACGCAACAAAAACCTGAATATTTCATTGATAGGACAAAAAAATAGCCCCGAGAAACTGAAGTTCTCGGGGCTTATTTCTTCAAAACCGCATCAGATTATTGTTAATCTTCGTTAACCTTCTTCGGCTTTGGCAAGTTCAGTTTCAAGTGAAGTTCTTTGAGGCGGGCAGGATCGACCGGAGCCGGCGCGCCCATCAACAGGTCCTGAGCTTGCTGGTTCATCGGGAAGGCGATCACTTCGCGGATATTCGGCTCGTCCGCCAACAGCATGACGATGCGGTCAATGCCGGGGGCGGAGCCACCGTGCGGCGGTGCGCCATACTTGAAGGCCCGGAACAGGCCGCCGAATTGCTCTTCGACCACTTCCGCGCCATAGCCCGCGATTTCGAAGGCCTTGGTCATGATGTCGGGACGGTGGTTTCGGATGGCCCCCGAACTGAGTTCGACACCGTTGCAGACGATATCGTACTGATAGGCCAGGATGTCCAAGGGATCCATCGTTTCCAGGGCATCCAGGCCACCCTGGGGCATGGAAAACGGATTGTGGCTGAACTCGACCTTGCCGGTGTCTTCGTCCATCTCGTACATCGGAAAATCGACGATCCAACAGAACTTGAAGCAACCGTCTTCACGCAATCCCAATTCGTCGCAGATGCGTTCGCGCGCCGTGCCTGCAAACTTGGCTGCGCCTTCTTCCGGACCACAGACGAAGAACACCGCATCGCCCGCGCCCATGCCGGTTGCCTCCCGGATGGCGGTCTGGCGATCGGCTTCCAGATTCTTGCCGATGGGGCCCTTTGCACCCTCGCCCTCGAAGACGATGTAGCCGAGGCCGCCCTGGCCCTCTTCGCGCGCCCAATCGTTCAGCTTGTCGAAGAAACTGCGCGGACGGTCGCCGGCACCCGGTGCCGGGATGGCGCGGACGACGGAGCCCTTGGCCACGTTCTTGGCAAACAGACCGAAACCGGAATCCCGGAAAGCTTCCGTGACATCGGAAATGATCAACGGATTGCGCAGGTCCGGCTTGTCGGAGCCGTATTTCAGCATGGACTCCTTGAACGGAATCCGCGGGAAGGGCGTATCCGTCACGGTTTTATCGCCGCCGAATTCTTCGAAGACTCCGGCCAGCACGGGCTCGATGGCATTGAAGACATCGTCCTGGGTGACGAAAGCCATTTCGAAATCGAGCTGATAGAATTCACCCGGACTGCGGTCGGCCCGCGCATCCTCGTCGCGGAAGCAGGGCGCAATCTGGAAGTACTTGTCAAAACCGGACACCATCAGCAGCTGCTTGAACATCTGGGGTGCCTGAGGCAGCGCATAGAACATCCCGGCGTGGTTTCGGCTGGGCACCAGATAGTCCCGCGCGCCCTCGGGCGAGGTCGCGGTCAGGATCGGTGTCTGGATTTCCAAAAAGCCGCCCTCTGTCATCCGCCTGCGGATCGAGCTGATCACCTGCGAGCGCAGGATAATATTGGCGTGCACTTTCTCGCGGCGCAGATCCAGAAAGCGGTTCGTGAGGCGCACCTCATCGGAATAATCGCCGTCTTGTGCGACCTGCATCGGCAGAACCTCTGCAGCGCTTTCGACTTCTACGGTGGCGATATAGACCTCAACCTCGCCGGTCGGCAGATCGGGGTTGATGGTCTCCGCCGTCCGTTCAACCACCTTGCCGGTTACCGTGATCACGCTCTCAACCCGGGCCTTTTCCAGTACGGGGAAAAGATCGGACGAGATATCGATGACGCATTGAGTGAGGCCGAAGTGATCGCGCAGATCCACAAACAGCAGGTTGCCGTGATCGCGTTTGCGATGGATCCAGCCGGAAAGACGGATCTCTTCGCCCGCGTTTTGTTTGCGCGGCTCTGCGCAGGTGTGGGTGCGAAACGGGTGCATGAAACTCTCAGCCATCCTTGAATCTCGGGAACGGGTTGCAATCCGACCGACCACAGAAGGGGTGGCCAGTCGGGCTCGGACGCGGCCTGTGAAGCAAGGGCCTGTGAAGACCCTTGGGATCTCAATCGCGAAGCCGTGTTTTAAGCACTCGCAGACATGGGATTGTCAAGCCCCGCAGGCGCTTCCGCCCCGGACTTTTCATCGACCCAGACCGGCATCCGGACCCAGAAACGAGCCCCCTCGCCCGGCTTGGAGTCCAGGCCAATCTGGCCATCCATCAATTCGCAGAGTTGACGACAAACCGTGAGACCAATGCCGACACCTTCCGCCCGGCCTTCGTCTCGCTCAAGCCTGTGGAAGGCATCAAAAATCACCTCCTGGAGATGATCCGGCACGCCTGGCCCATGGTCCGTCACAGAATATTCAATCTGTTGTCCCCCGCGGATCAATTTCGCATCCAGCGTGACCTCCGGCTTCTCCCCGCCGTACTTCAAGGCGTTGGTCATCAGATTGACCAGGACCTGCTTGAGGCGCATTGAATCAGCCTTGATCAGCGGATTTTCCGCCCTTTCTTTCCATGGCTCCACAAAGACACCTTCGACCTTTTCGCGGTGCTGCTCGACGAGCATTCGCACCTCCGCCAAAAGATCATCAGAAACCACGGGCTCTGCCTGGACCCGCAGGTGTCCGGCCTCGATCCGCGCCAAATCCAGGATGTCGTCGATCAGGCCCAAGAGGTGATGGCCGCTGTCGAGAATATGGTCAACATAGTCAGCTTGTCCGGCCACTTCCGAACCCTTGAGGTTCACTTGCAGGAGCTGACCAAACCCCAAAATGGCATTCATCGGTGTGCGGAGCTCATGGCTCATGCGCGACAGGAATTCGGACTTGGCCAGATTGGCGCGGTGGGCTTCGTCCCGGGCCTGCTCCAACTCGCGTTGGATTTTCACGTAATCCGTTACGTCCGTGACGAAAGCGAAGGACCCTATGACTTCGCCATCCTCGTTCAATTTGGTCGTGGAATGGAAAACGACCTCCAAGGGCCGCCCGTCCCGTGTCCCTATGGTGGTTTCATAGCGCCGTTGTCTGGCGTGCCCTCGGTTTGCGATCTGGCTTTCCATCGCCTCCCGCCGTTCCTGCGTGACGTGATCCGATGGGTGCGTCCCCAAGAGCTCTTCCCGACTGTAGCCCAGCATTCGGCAGAGGGCGTCGTTGCAATCGACTGTTTCGCCCTTCTCGTCGATCATCCAGAACCCTTCGGACGTTGTGTTCACGATGGACCGATAGGATTCCATGCTTTCGGCCAAAGCCTTTTCGGCCTCTTTCAGATGGGTAATATCCGTCCGAACCCCGATCACGCCGCCATCGGGCGTGGCTTTCTCGTTGACATGAAACCAGCGTCCGTCGGCGGTCCGGAAGACGCCGGAGCTCTCTCTCGCTTGGTGGCTGGCCATCGCTTTTGTCTTCCAGGCTGCCAGGTCTCCATCCGGCACATCAATGGCTCCTCGTGCGGCGACCTCGTTCATCAGGTCTTCGTAGTTGGCACCCGGCACCAAACAATCCGCCATCGTCGGGAACATTTCCTTCAGTTGGTTGTTGCAAAGGACCAAATTGTCTCGGGCGTCAAACAACGAGAACCCGCCGTCGATCGCCTCGATCGCGCCAAGCAGACGATCCTGTGCATTCTCGAGCTGTCGGGTGCGCTCAGCCACCTCGTGTTCCAGCATCTCCTTATTCAAGGCGACCACCTGTTCCGCCTTCACGCGCTCGGTGACATCTGTCGAGATGGTCAGAACACCGCTGAGCGTGCCGTCCTCGGCCAGGACTGGCACCCGGTCAGTCATCAACCAGCCGTCTTCGCCACTATCTGTTTTGTAGGGATCGAGTTCCCCAAAGGCGGCTTCTCCCGTCTCGACCACGGTCCGGATCGCTGAGAGGTTGACCGTATATTGCGAGCCGGAAAGATCGAGAGCGCTTTGCCCGACGAGTTCCCGAACAGTACAGCCATAGTCATCTGCGGCCCGCTGATTGACGCGAAGAATGCGCCCCTCCAGATCGGTATAGACCACCCGCTGCGGCAGGTTGTCGACCAGGACCTGAAGTTCGTTTCGAATGGCAAGGATGCGATGCCGTGCCTGTTCATCCTGGGAGACGTCCTGAACCCAGCCGCGCACCCGCCTCCTGCTTCCATCCCGCTTCTCTTCGGCCTCGGCTGACTGCTGAATGGTCCGCCAGGTGTCGTCTGCTCCCAGGTAGCGATAGGTCAGTCCGTGTCCCTCACCCTTGAGCAAGGCTGCCTCGAGCGCGGCGCGCACCCTCTCTTTGTCGTCCGGATGAACGCCAGAGATGAAGGACTCGATGGAGCCGTCAAAGCTTCGCTCGTCCAGGGCCAAAAGCTGTATCAAGGCAGGCGACCATTCAAACCGGGCAGTCTCCGGATTGATTTCCCAGTGTCCGGCCCGCGCCAGAACCTCGGCCCCCGTGGCCTGGGACACCAGATCCTCCAGCTTCTCGATCACCGCCCGACCGCGCCGGTTCACAACAATTCCCAAAAGGATGATCATGACGGCAATGGCCAGCACCGTTGGCAAGGCCATCCGCAGGAAGGCTCCCCTCAGTTCTTCCACGTGCCGCCATGTCAGGACATAGGCATCCAACCCCGGAACCGGGGAAAAAGCCGTCAAGGCCTGGTGGCCGTGGCTATCGGGACTGCGCACAACGCCATTGGTCCGGGCGTTCCAACGTTGATCGAAGGGCGAAAGGGGGTCTTCCGTCTCCAACACCCCGGGCCGATCGATCTTGCCGTCTTCGTAGCGCATCAGCATTTCAAAATGCCCCTCGGCGCTGGACCGCCGAATGATCGCCAGTCCCCAACCGGGCGGCTGACCTTTCGCGTTGCGCTGCAAGGCGGCTGCCATGCGAATGACGGCGCGTTCCACGGCGAAATCGGGTGTCAGGATACCGGGTCCGATACCGGGCCCGACAACGCCCGGGTCTGCGGCCAGGCCCGCAAACAGGTCGGCCTGGACGCGAAGGGAGTCCATTTCCCGGTTTTCGGTCGCCACATGAACGACCCAGATGGCGAGCCCGGTCACAAGTGCGCCGGCAAAGGCAATCATCGCCACCAGTAGAGAGAGGGACCGGCGTTCAGACATGGATATTCACGTAACCCCAACCATAGAGTGTTGTCTTGGATTGCGCAGGTGGTATCACTGCTCTTCCCCCGAAGAATACCCCCACCCCGCTATCAAGGCAGATAATAGCCCATGTTTTACTTGTATTTCCAGGAATGCGTTCGGATTGGATAAGACGACTTTTGACGTGATTACCCCCCGTTGCGGCTTTGCCTTTGGGACCGGCAACGTGTAAAAAACCGCTCATGACGGATGATACCCAACAGACGGGCGAGGCCGCTTTGAACGGTGACGCCAATAAGGAAGACGCGCCATCATCGCGCAAAGGCCGCGGCAATCGCCGACGCAGAGGCGGCTCGAAGAAGGGTTCTTCTCATCCGGGGGCGGGGGCTGGATCCGGCGTGAGCTCCAAGCCACCGGCGGAAGGGCCACTGGTCACCACGAACGAGGCTTTGGCCACGCTCTGTGACTCCCTGGCCCAGGAAACCTTTCTGACCGTTGATACCGAATTTCTGCGCGAAAAGACCTTCTGGCCCCAGGTCTGCCTGATCCAGGTGGGCGGAACAGATCTTCATGCGGCCATCGATCCCTTGGCCGATGGGCTGGATCTAGCCCCGCTCTATGCGCTTTTCGACAATCCGGACATCCTGAAAGTCTTTCACGCCGCCCGCCAGGACCTGGAGATTTTCTACCATCTGACCGGGCGATTGCCAGCACCGGTGTTCGACACCCAGGTCGCCGCAATGGTCTGCGGGTTTGGTGACAGCGTCGGTTACGAGACCCTGGTCAACAAGCTGGCGCGCCAGTCCATCGACAAGGGGCCGCGCTTCACCGACTGGTCTCTCCGACCCTTGAGTGATCGCCAAATCGACTATGCCCTGGCCGACGTCACGCACCTCCGCCGGATCTATGACCGGCTGCGGGAACGCCTGGAATCAAATGGCCGGGAAGGTTGGCTGAAGGCCGAAATGGAAATCCTGACCAGCCCTGAGACCTATGCCCAGGCCCCGGAAGATGCCTGGCGGCGGCTGAAAAGCAAAAGCACCAACCGCCGTTATCTGGCGCTGCTGAAAGAAGTCTGCGCCTGGCGGGAGCGTGAGGCCCAAGGCCGCAACGTTCCCCGGAATCGGATCTTGCGCGACGAGTCCCTGACCGAAATAGCCCACCATGCGCCCAGGACTCCGAAGGAACTGGGCCGTACCCGCGGCCTGAGCGAAAAGGCCGCAGAAGGCTCCTTTGGTGCCGGTATCCTGGCTGCGGTCGAGGCCGGGCTAGCCGTGCCGGACTCGGACCTGCCTGCCGCGCAAGGAAAGGAGGATCTGCCGTCGGGTATCGGACCGGTGACCGATCTTTTGAAGGTTGTCTTGAAGCTCACCACGGAACAGGCCGGGGTGGCGCAAAAATTGATTGCTTCTGCCGCTGATGTGGAGCGCATCGCGGCCTTTGGCGAAGACGCAAACGTCCCGGCCTTGAAAGGTTGGCGGCGGGAGGTTTTTGGAGAAAAGGCTCTGGCCGTCCGCGATGGCCGCGCCTGGCTTGGCCTCGAAGGGCGCAGGCTGATCCTGCGAGAGGATTCCTAAACGGAATGGATCGACGGTTGTAGGCCGAGCTTCTTGGCAAAGGTCTTCAGACGACGCTCCACGACCTCACTCAGGAAGCCGTCTTCAGGCGGCACCAAAACCAGGGTTTCCGGACTGACGTTCAGACGCGACCGGTTCAAGACACCGGGGGCGGAACCACTGAGTGTGTGGGCGAGCCGCAGCCCCAAGCCCACCGCCTCAATCCGGGGCAAGGCCGCCTCGTCCAGCAGGGCTGATATCGAGGCCACCCTGGGGTCCGAAACATCGCCGTTGTAGCGGACAAAAACCCCCAAAGCGATTGCAGCACGATCCTGGTGACTGAGGCCCGCATAGGGCAGCGTCAGGACGCGCTCAAAGGCATGGATCGCCCGGTAATCCGGGTGTTCGTTCCAGGCAATATCACTCAGCAAGGCCGTGGCATGGCGCCGACGCCGCTGGACCGGGGTTTCCGTCGCGAATGCGGGGGTCAGCCAGTCCATCAACTCGGACTCTCCGATGGAAAACCGCCCGCCGTGCTCAGCCAGGGTCTGACAACCGGCGATCAGCGGATCCTGTCGGCGCAGGCACTCTGGCAGGGTCTTCAACAACTGTCCTTCACGCATGCCGAAGCCGGAAAAGACCAGTTCCTTCGGCCGCAACATTTCGAGCAGGACCTCCAGGACCACGGCCGCATAGGGCAATCCCTCGACCCGGCGACGGCTGACGCCCTCGATCCTCTCCAGAGACCCGCGGGACAGGCCGGCGATCACGCGGGTCAGGCGCAGCGCCTCGTCACCCCGAAGCGAATAGTTATCCAATACATGAAGCGGATACCCGGTCTGATCGATAAAGATCCGCGCGACCGCCCGCAGCGCGCCGCCAATGGCATAGAGGTTCCTGCCGGATGCTTGTTCCAGGCCAGGCGTTTCCTCCATCAGACGCCGAACGATTCCGACCGCCTTGCGGGGGTCGTTGTCGGAAGCCTCGGCCAAGGCCAGGTGGCCCAGGGGAAAGGTTGCCGGCGCACCGAAGTCACCCTTTTCGAGATGCACGAGATCCAGGCTGCCGCCGCCCATATCGCCCAGCAGGCCATCCGCATCCGGCACCCCGGACAGAAGCCCGAGTGCCGCCAGCTTCGCTTCTTCCTCGCCCGTCAGGACCTCCACGTCGAGACCGAAGCGGTCGTTGATCTGCTGAACGAAGGCCGGGCCGTCATCCGCATCCCGGACAGCAGCAGTCGCCACCAAATGCAGTTGCCCCACCCCCATGGCTCGTGCAAGGCGGGTAAACCGGTTCAGGCTGTCGAGGGCCAGCGTGATGCCATCAGGGTTCAGCTTTCCGGTATGGGCAAGGCCCTTTCCCAACTGACACTGGGCTTTTTCGTTGAACATCGGGATGGGTAAACGGGTGGGCACATCATAGACGACGAGGCGCACCGTATTGGATCCAATATCGACAACACCCACGCGCCCGGCCACGACCGGCCCCGGTACGGGATCGGTCATGGGCTCGCCCGTTGCCTTGTCACCTGCTGTCGCTTTTCGCCTTGCTGTCCGCTTTGGCCGAGCCACAGAGCATTCCCCCTACAGGCCATCCCCCACAGACCATCGCCATTGCCGC
Source organism: Magnetovibrionaceae bacterium (assembly GCA_049603795.1). Lineage (GTDB taxonomy): Bacteria > Pseudomonadota > Alphaproteobacteria > Rhodospirillales > JBMYSY01 > JBMYSY01. The sequence goes on along the minus strand of JBMYSY010000006.1, from coordinate 86,360 downwards.
GACGGCCTATTCCATGCCACAAGTTCGTGCCACAAGAGGGCACGACGGGTGGGCGCACAATAACCGGCTTATCCGTCATATCAAGAACTCCGAACAGCGGAATAGGCCTTTGAAGCATCTTTATATTCTGCGCCACGCCAAGTCGGCCTGGGATGATCCGACGCTGGAAGACATTGATCGACCGCTGAACAAGCGGGGGCGCAAGGCTTCCGGAGTTATGGGCGATTACATGTTGGCCGAAGATCTGGTTCCGGATGTCATTCTCTGTTCGCCGTCGCGCCGAACCCGCGAAACACTTGAACGGGTGCTGCCCATCCTCGGGCCCGACCTTCCGGTCCGCATCCGGGAGGTGATCTACGAGGCCAGCCTCGGTGATCTGTTGCAGTTGGTGGCCCAGCAGGATGACCGGTTCCAGCGTATCCTCCTGATCGGCCATAACCCCGGTGCCGAGCTATTGGCCAGCACCCTCGCCTCCGACGAGGCCGGGGCGGATACCGATGCCTTGGCTCGAATGGCAACCAAATTCCCGACAGCAGCCCTGGCCGAACTGGCCTACGACGGCACGCGCTGGCGGGATATTCGGCCGGGTGCGCTCCGGCTCAATCGATTTGTCACGCCGAAAGAATTGGATCCGTCCTGACCGAGGCGGCGAGACCTGTTCACCTCGGCCTTTGCCCCCCCGAAAATCAGAGCGTTCCCGGAAAAGCCCCGCCATCCAGCAACAGGTTCTGTCCGGTTATGAACCCGGACTTGGCCGAACAGAGAAAGGCGCAAGCCTGGCCGAATTCAGCGGGGTCACCAAAACGGCCCGCTGGATTCCCGGCGGCCCTGGCCGCACGCACCTCCTCGACGGTCTTGCCTTGAGACTTCGCGGCTCCGGCCAGGGTCTGGTTCAACCGGTCCGTATCAAATGGTCCCGGCAGCAGGTTGTTGATGGTCACGTTGTCACGCACGGTCTTGCGCGACAGACCTGCAACGAAGCCCGTAAGGCCCGCGCGCGCGCCGTTCGAAAGACCGAGGATATCAATGGGTGCCTTCACCGCGCCCGATGTGATGTTGACGATGCGCCCGAACTTGCGCTCGATCATGCCATCCACCGTCGACTGGATCAGGAAGATGGCGCTCAGCATGTTGCTGTCCAGGGCCTTGATCCAGTCGTCCCGGTCCCAATCGCGAAAATCGCCAGGCGGCGGGCCACCGGCATTGTTGACCAGAATATCCGGCTCGGGGCAGGCAGTAAGCAGGGCCGCGCGTCCCTCTTCTGTCGTCACATCGCAGGCAATGGCTTGGACCTTCACGCCGGTTGCCGCCCGAATCTCCTCTGCCGTTGCCTCCAAAACCTCGGCTGTGCGGGCAGCGATCGTGATCTCGCAGCCCTCCATCGCCAAGGCTTCCGCACAGGCCCGCCCCAGCCCTTTGCTGGCGGCGCAAACCAAGGCTTTACGCCCCTTAATGCCTAAATCCATGGAAATCGTCTCCGTCCTGGTCGTTCCGATGATCCCTCGCCCTGACGCCACTGTCACAAGCCTGTCACCGGGACCTGATACTCGCGGGCATCCGTCATCGCTTCCCTGGCTAGATAGGGAGGCCGTGCGGAATTTCGCCCACAAATTCTGGTGAGAAGAGAAAGCAATTGAAAATCGCGGTTGTGTCCGATGCCTGGAAGCCCCAGCGCAACGGTGTCGTGCGGGTGATCGAAAGCGTGGTCAGCCGACTGGAAACCCGGGGTCATGAGATCGAGATGATCACTCCGGATCGCTTTAATACCATCCCCTGCCCGACCTACCCGGAAATTCGCCTGGCCCTGTTGCCGAAGCGAAAGGTGTCGCGCCTGTTGGATGATTTCGCCCCGGATGCCGTCCACATCGCAACCGAGGGCCCCTTGGGACAGGCGGCCAAGGCTCACTGCCTGAAGCGCGGATGGCCTTTCACCACGGCCTACCATTCCAAGTTTCCGGAATACATCAACGAGCGCACAGGGGTGCCGGTCAGCTGGCTCTATGCCTGGATGCGCCGATTCCACAAGCAAGCCCATAAGGTCTTTTGCCCGTCACCCAGTGTCTATCGGGAACTGACGGCCCTGGGTTTCCAAAACGCCTTGGCCTGGACCCATGGCGTCGACACCGCAATCTTCCGGCCCAGGGGTCAGGGTTTCCTGGCCCAGCGCATCACCGACAGGGACCTGCCTCGTCCCTTTCACGCCTATGTCGGGCGCGTGACGGTGGACAAGAACATACCGGGCTTCCTGGACCTGGACCTGCCGGGGACAAAATTCGTCGTTGGGGATGGTCCGTCGCGGGAATCGCTCGCCAAGCGCTATCCCGATATTCCGTTCATCATCGTGAACTCGGATGACGAACTGGCCGAGGCCTATTCGGACGCGGATGTTTTCGTCTTCCCCAGCAAAACCGACACCTTCGGCCTTGTCATGCTGGAGGCGCTGGCCTGTGGCACACCTGTCGCCGCCCTGCCCGTCACAGGCCCGCTTGATGTGATCGGCGATGCGCCTGCGGGGGTGCTGGACCAGGACCTGGTTGCCGCCTCTGCCCAGGCGATCTCGATCCCGGCCGATGTGGCCCGGGCCCATGCGGAGGCTTTCTCCTGGGAAGTCGTGGCTGATCAGTTCCTCGACCATTTGGCCCCGATCAAGGCTGAGACAAGGATTGCCGCCTAAGACCAATTAAGCGTCGTCGTCCTGTAAGACCTCGGATGCCAGGCGAATGGTCAGGGCGCGCCGCCTTTGCAGGCTGGCCCGGTCCAGCCGGTCCACCGTCCGCTTTGCGGCCTCGAAGCTGCGATCCATCCGCTTGAGCAGAAAGGGAATCAGGTTTGCTTCCGGCGTCAATTGGCGATCGGCAAACTGCTTCACCAGCACAGCCGCCAACAGGTCGTCGCCCGGCGACAGGATTTCAGCGGACGGCGCGGCCTTCAGACGGCTCGCCAGATCGGCCAGGCGAAGGTCAAGGGCGGCGGGTGCCCGACGCGATAGGATCAACAGATGCCGCCCGGCGTCCCGCGCGGCATTGTACAGGTGAAGAACGGAGTTCTCACCCTGGCTTGCCAAAACGTCAGACAGATCGTCCAGCAGGCCATCCAGCCCGGCTTCGAAGAAACCAGCCGGATCGGCCAGGGCCTCGGCATCTACGGAAACCGCACCGGTCTTCGCCCGGTAGACGGCCCCCAGATGGGACTTCCCGCATGCCTCCGGGCCATGGACGACAACGGCCGGCCCCGGCCAATCTGGCCAGCGATCAAGCCAGCCGAGCGCAGCCCGGTTTTCGTCCGCGACCAGAAAGTCATCCCGCCCGAACGCTTCCCGATGCGCGAAGGGCAACGGCAGTTGGCCCCTGGTCATTTCCCGGACTCGCGGTTTTCGCTCTCTTCGTCTTCGTCTTCGTGACCATGATAGAGATCGCTGTTCCGATAGTTCTGGATCGCGAAGCGCAGCAAGACGCCGATGATGGCGGCCACCGGCACCGCCAGCAGCACGCCGGTGAAGCCGAACAAAGCACCCCCGGCCATCAGGGCGAACATCAACCAAACCGGATGGAGACCGACCCTTTCGCCGACCAGTTTCGGGCTGAGGTAATAACTTTCCGCCGTCTGGCCGACAATGAACACAGCCGCCACCATAATCACCGGCAGCCAATCTGAAAACTGCAGCAGCGCCAGTCCGACACCGACGATGAAACCAAGCGCCGCCCCGACGTAGGGGATGAAGGAAATGGCACCGGCACCGATGCCGATCAGCAGCCCGAAGTCGAGCCCCACAAGCATCAGCCCACCCGCATACCAGACCGCCAGCACCAGGCAGACAAGAGACTGACCGCGCACAAAACCCGCGATGGTCTCATCGATCAGGCCGGCCTGTTCACGGATTTTCGGGGCGAAATCGCGCGGCAGAAGTTCGTTGACATGCGCGACCATGATGTCCCAATCGCGCAGCATGTAGAACGCGACCACCGGCGTGATGATGATGAGCGACAGCAGATTGAAGAAGGCAACACCACCGCTCAGCAGTTTCTTCAGGATTTCGGCGGCCCATTTCACGGCTGTCCCGACATAGTCCCCCGCCGCCGTCTGCAGCTTGCCCAGATTTTCTTGGCTGATCCTGCTTTGGACTTGCTCCAACAGCGGTTCCGCTTTGGCTCGAACCGCCTGGATGATCGTCGGGATGCGATCAACCAGGGCTAGAATCTGATCTTGCAAGAGCGGCAGCAACAACAGCAAAAGCAGCGTCACGCCGCTCAAGAAAACCAGCAAGATCAGGGCCGTGGCAATTCCCCGGCTGAACTTGCGCGCCTCAAGGCGGTCGGCCACGGGGTCCAGAAAATAGGCAATGGCCGCGCCCAGGATGAAAGGCAGCAAGATCGCGCTCAGCAGTGACGTCACCCAGCCGAGCGCCAGCAGGATCAGCGCGATCCCGATATAGCGGGCCTCACGCGACATGCGAAAGCGCGGCGGTTCAATCGGACCTTGGTCTGTCATGAAGCGATTCCGGCCATCCGATCAGCGACCCGTCGCGGGCGCGGCCTGCGGTTGAGACCCGACAGGCTGCGAATCTGGGGGCACGGGAAGCGGTGAAAGGAACTCGCCGCCTCTCGGATCAACCTGAGGACCCGCTTGAGGCGCTCTCTGGTCGTTCGGTCCCCAGGTCTGATTGGGGACAGGGGCCGCAGGATCGGAGGGCGCATTGACCAGCGTCTGACCCTGATAGCGGGGCCGCCCCGGGCGGTCGATCACCTGATCGAAACCGGATCGATAGATGACCAATCCCGCCTGATCGAGGGCAAGGCGCAACTGGTCTTCAGACCCGGCATAGAGAAGATTGACCCGAGCCCTGTCCCGCGCCAGCAGGATAAGCTGCAGGTCCCGGATCAGGGTGACGGAATCAAGCCGCTGCTTGACATCAAGCCAGTCACCCAGAGACTGTAGGGGCACCACCACGGGTATGAAAGCCTCCCGCGAGGCATCGATCAGGTTGGCCTGCTTCCATGTTTCGCCCAGCTCGGCGGCAATCTCGGAGGCCGCGCGGTTGAGCAGGTCTTCCGCCGTCTCACCGTCGGCGGCAGGATAGCGGCGGCTCTGTTCGACCGGCGCGCCGCTTGGCCCGAAGCGGCGGGTCTCGACTGTCAATTCAGGCGTGGCGCGCACCGCTTCCTGATCCAGCCGCGCGATGGCAACCAGCGTGTCCTCCGCGCCGTAGCGTTCGGCCATGGTTGCGAAATTCACGGCTTCCCGGCGCAGGGCGCGATCAACATTCATCAGGCCCATGTCGGCCAGATCACCCAGCGGAATCTGGACCGGCACCAGGCCGGCGCTCAGGCCGGAGGCTGCCCAGGCGTCCGCCCAGATGTTGGCATCCCCGAACAGGACCCGTTTGCCACCGGTCTCAAGGACCGGCAGCACCAACAGCGGGCGGCTCACGGTCTCGGCGAAAGGAATGCCGTAGGCTGACAGAAAGGCCCGGATATCGTCTGGGCGGAAGCGGAAATCGAGCCTGCCGATATATCGGACAGAGGACGTTTTCTCCGCAGCCACGGTCATATCATTGATGAAGCCCGCCACTTCCTGGTCCGACAACCGGGGAAGCGAAAAACGATCTTCAGCGAGCGTGATCCGGGAAAGCAGCGCATTGAAGGCCGCCCTCTCGCCCGCCCGAATGGCACTTTCGCGCGCAGCCACGGCCGTATCAGCGGTCTCGTCCACGACGATTCCCTGAACCGTGAAGGGGTCCAGGACCTGCGCCCGGGCCGGGCTGGCATTCCCCGGCGAGAACAGGGCGCAGAGGGCCAGACAAAGCGACAACAGGCCCGAAAAAGGCCGAAGGGAGAAGACATGGATCATTGCAAAACGGGTCCGAAGCCGTATGGTTCCGCCAACTGGCCCGGTCCGGTGGCAAACCGGCAACGGGCGCTGTATGCTTTTGGGCACTGTATCATGCCGTTGGGCCAAAAAAAGGCACATCGCGGCGATACCTCGGATTAGGGGGACGGAACCATTTCCGGGCTGACTTACAAAGATTCCGGCGTCAACATCGATGCGGGCAACGACCTGGTGAAAACCATCAGCCCCTTGGCGCGATCCACCTCGAGAGCCGGTGTTATGGGGGGCCTGGGTGGATTCGGCGCGATGTTCGATCCGCGCGACGCCGGTTTCAAGGACCCGATCCTGGTGGCGGCGACGGACGGCGTCGGCACCAAGCTGATGGTCGCGAAGGCCGCCAACCGCCACAACACGGTCGGCATCGATCTTGTGGCCATGTGCGTAAATGATCTGGTGGTCCAGGGTGCTGAACCGCTGTTCTTCCTGGACTATTTCGCCACCGGCAAGCTGGAACCCGGACAAGCGGCTGAGGTCGTCGATGGCATTGCCGAAGGCTGCCGTCAGGCCGGCTGCGCCCTGATCGGCGGGGAAACGGCTGAAATGCCGGGGATGTACGGTGCCGGGGAATACGATCTGGCCGGCTTCTCCGTCGGTGCGGTCGAACGCAACGGCCAGATCACCGGCGAAACCGTCCGCCCCGGTGATGTCGTGCTCGGCCTGATGTCGAATGGCGTTCACTCCAACGGTTTTTCCCTGGTGCGCAAGGTGGTCGAGAAGTCCGGCCTGGGCTACGACCAACCGGCACCGTTCGACAGCGCCCGGACGTTGGGCGAAGCGCTGCTGGCCCCGACCCGAATTTATGTGCAGAGTTGCCTGCAAGCCATTGCCACGGGGTCCGTCAACGCGCTTGCCCACATTACCGGTGGCGGACTTTTGGAAAATATCCCGCGCGTCCTGCCTGACGGGCTTGGAGTCGTGCTGCGGCCGTCGGCCTGGGCACCCCTGCCGGTCTTCGGCTGGTTGGCGGAAACCGGCGGCATCGCCTGGGAAGAAATGGCCCGCACCTTCAACTGCGGCATCGGCATGGCCCTGGTTGTCGATCCGGATCAGGCGGACACGTTGGCCCATGCACTCCGGCAAAGCGGCGAGAAAGTCATCCCGATCGGTGAAGTCGTCGAGATCAACCAGTCGGACGAGGCTGTCCAGATGCCCAACCTGTCCGAGGTTTGGTCCAGCTGATGTCTGGTAGAGCCTCGAAACTCCGGCTCGGCGTGTTGATCTCCGGGCGAGGCAGCAACCTGCAGTGCCTGATCGACGCCTGCGCCGACCCCACCTTTCCGGCCGAGATTGCCCTTGTCCTGTCCAACCGTCCGGGCGCTCTGGGGCTTGAGCGGGCGTCAAAGGCCGGCATAGCGACAGACGTCATCGATCACAAGGCCTACGACAGCCGCGAAGCCTTTGACGCTGCCGTCTCCGCCCGCCTGGCCGAGGCCGAACCGGGGCTCATCTGCCTGGCGGGCTTCATGCGCCTGCTCACCGATGGCTTCGTCAATCAATGGCACAACAAGTTGATCAACATCCACCCGAGCCTGCTGCCGTCCTTCAAGGGGGCCCATGCCCACCGCGACGCCCTGGCCGCCGGTGTCCGTTTTTCTGGCTGTACCGTTCACTACGTCCGTCCCGAAATGGATGCCGGACCGATCATTGCCCAGGCCGTCGTGCCGGTCTTGGAGGGAGATGGCGAAGCCGATCTGGCAGCACGGGTGCTGGAGCAGGAACACCGGATCTATCCGCTGGTCGTGCGCCTGATCGCGGAGGGTCGCGTGCTGATCGAAGGCCCCAAGACCCGGATCCTGGACAGTTCTGAAACCGCGGGCAGTCTGATCAACCCCGCCGCCTGAGCGGAGATTTGGCTTTAAACCGCGGTCATTCCTTCGGTAAGTTGATCGTGAGCGATTCGGGGGGGACGCTTGCCCGAAGTATCACGACTGAATACGGAGCCCCCGACCCATGGACATCATCCGCATCATTCTGGCCATTTTCCTGCCGCCCGTGGCAGCCTTCCTGACCGTCGGCATCGCCTTGCATTTCTGGCTGAACCTGCTGTTGACGATCTTCTTCTTTTTGCCGGGCGTCATTCACGCGCTCTGGCTGGTCGTGAAGAAGGGCCGGGTCTGAGCGCAGAGACCAGATCCGAGCACCGAGACTTAACTGGCGGCTCTTCGCAAGCGGTCGTTGATGGCCATGCCCAGGCCATCGTCCGGTATCGGCATGACATTGATCGCCCGGGCTTCCCTGGCATCCAGGTCTCTCAGATAGGCGAAAAGGTTTTGCGCCGCCTCGCGCAAGGATTCCTCGCGGCTGAGGTTCAGATGGGCGCGCCCACCGTCATCGCCAAAGCCCAGGAGCAGTTCCCCCTCCTCACACCGTGTTGTGTTGAGCCGCAACGGCGTCGCGGGCGCGTAATGCCGACGCAGGTTCCCGGGTGAGCGCGGGCGGTCCGGGTCTTCCTGGCCTTGGCCCAGCGGCCCGATAACGGCCTCGATGTCCGGGACCGTGATGCCGCCCGGTCGCAGCAGGTGCAGACTATCTTCAATGACCGAGACCACGGAGCTCTCAAGGCCCACCGAACAGGCACCGCCGTCGAGAACCAGATCGAGCTTTTCGCCCAGGCTTTCAGCCACATGGATGGCCGTCGTCGGGCTGACGGTTTCTGATCGGTTGGCACTCGGTGCCGCTACCGGTCGGCCCAGGGCTTCGATCAAGCCGGCTGACACCGCATGACCAGGCCAACGAAGCGCCACTGTCTCGAGGCCCGCCGTCACCAGGTCGCAGACCGTCGCATCGGCGCGTTTCGGCACCACCAGGGTCAGCGGACCGGGCCAGAAAGCCTCGACCAGCTTGCGTGCAGCCTCATTGAAGTGCCCCTGGCGTTCGGCCATTTCAACACTCGATACATGGCTGATCAGCGGGTTGAAACGTGGCCGTCCCTTGGCTTCGAAGATCTTCAAGACCGCATCCGAATTGGTCGCATCGCCACCAAGGCCATAGACGGTTTCGGTCGGAAAGGCGACGAGGTCGCCTCTGGCCAAGCGATCGGCGGCAAGGGCGAGAACCTCATCGGACGGGGCGAGAATATTGGCCATCAACCCTTCGCGATAAAGCCCGGATTCTTGAAGGCCGGCTTGCCATAGCTGATCTCGATATCGTCGCGGTCGGTAACGCGTCCCCCAGCGGCCATCAGGACCGCATGGCCGGCAGCCGTGTCCCATTCCATGGTCGGGCCGAAGCGGGGATAGAGGTCGGCGATGCCCTCGGCCACGAGACAGAATTTCAAGGAAGAGCCCGCTGTGACTTCTTCCGCCACGGTGAGCGTCTTCAGGTACGCCCCGACTTCCGGGGCCGGGTGGGACCGGCTGACCAGAACGCTAAGACCGGCGTCCGGCACCGGGCGGACCCGGATCGGCTCCAGGCCGCCGTGCTTTCCAACCCGGAAGGCGCCTTCCGGCCCGGCGACGTAGGTCTTGCCCACGGCGGGCGCGTGGACGCAACCCGCCACCGGCCTGCCCTCGACAATCAGTGCGATATTGACGGTGAATTCCCCATTGCGTTTGACGAATTCCTTGGTTCCATCCAATGGGTCGATCAACCAGAAGGGCTTTGATCCCACCTCCGGCCCTTCGCCTTCGAAGGTCTCTTCGGTAACCAGTGTCCAGGCATCCGTGATCTGGTCCACAAGGGCTTCCCGGATCAGATCGTCCGCAGCCTTGTCAGCGGCGGTGACCGGAGAATCGTCGCCCTTGGTCTCGACATCAAAGTCGGTGGCATAAATCTCCATGATGGCGTCACCGGCCTGGCAGGAAATGTCGAGCAGCTTTTCCAGAAAAGACCGATCAAGCGCGATCCCGTCCAGGACCACGGGGGCAGAAGAAGGCATAGGCGTCGTCACTCCGCTGGATTGAGGGCACGCCAGACCTTTTCCGGCGTCGCGGGCATGTCTACAGGCCCCGCCCCTGTCCCCGCAAGGGCATCATGGATCGCACACAAGACGGCAGGACGGGAACCCATCGGCCACACCTTGCAGATCGATAGGGTGAGCGGTTCAAGTCCGAGGCTTAGGCTTCTGGGGTTGGGGCCAGATAGCCCTGGGATCACCGATGTCCGACGCCTTGATCTCGGCTGCGATAAAACGCCTTGCCTGGAAACCGGGCGACCAGTGGTCCGGCTTCATACCGGCCTTCTGGCGCAGATGGCTGAGGAATTGCAGCTTGTCCGGTAGTTGCTCCCAGACGCTCGGCAGGAAAAGCGCGCGTCGCGCACCATCCTGAATGATCAGGCCATCGATGCCAGGGCGAAGCTGGTTCAAAAGGTCCGCCTGGTCTTTGAAGGACATCGGCGAGGATGGGCTGAGAACCGAGATCGAAAGCAACAGGTCATCGCGTTCCGCCGCCGAGAGTTTGGGGAAACGGGGGTCGTTGAATCCGGCGCGGAAGCCGTTTTCCACCACGTCGACGATCAACGGTCGATAGGCCTGGGGTGATCCGATGCAGCCGCGAAGCCGCCCCTGTTTTTTCAACGTCACGAAGCAGGCACCCTCGGCCCGCAATTCGGGCGGGAAGCTATCGACGTTGACCTTGGCAGGCCCGCCGGTGGCCAGACCATTCTGGATCGAAGCCGCCGCGATGCGCAGCAACAGAGCCCCGTGCTTCGCCAGCAGGGCCCTTGTTCTGGTTTCGAAATCCGTGGCGGGTGTCGCCTGTTTTGGGCCAGTTGGCTTCGGCGCGCCCTTCGAAGATTGCTGAGACTGTTGCTTAGGCTGAGGCCGGATTAGGACCCGCTTCTTTGCCTTGGGCAGAGACTCTGCCGTGCCCCCCTCCTTCTCCCAGAAGGCCCAGGAACCATAGCCGACCACCTTGTCCTTGGTGCCGGCGGTATCCCCGGAATTGCGAATATCCAACAGGCCGACCTCCATCCCGCGCCGCTTGGCAAGGGTCAACAGACCGCTGACCGGGAAATGGCCGCAGGCGTGCTGACCGGTCAGCGGGTCCGGATCGAAGGCCGCGATGGCCTTGGCTGTAAATCCGTCGAGCGCCTTGGCCTCCTCATAGGGGTGATAGTGACTGAGGTCGCTGGACACCACGATCAGGGTCTCCGGCCCGCCCCAGAGATGGTCCAGCAGGCGGGCCACACCCCCGGGGGCACATTGCCCGACCACGAGCGGCAGCAATTGGAAATCCGGCAAGACGGCCTGGAGGAAGGGGATATGGACCTCCAGGCTGTGTTCCTGGGCATGGGTCGCATCAAAAACCGAGACGAAGGGAAGTTCCAGCGCACGGGCCTGAAGGCCTTGATCAATCGCAACGTCACCCAGGGGGGTGCGAAAGGCCTCCGCCGATGATGCCGCGATGCCCTTGACCGCCACCCGGTGACAGGGGCCCAGTAGGATCACCCTTTGGATGATGTCGCGAGCAGGCAGCAACTTGGCATAGGCACTGGCGGCAACCGCCCCCGAATAGACATAGCCCGCATGCGGCGCAATCAGGGCCTTCGGCGAGGGCTTACCATCGTCTTTCAAGGGGACGCCGGACAGAAACTGCTTCACGTCGCGGCCAAGAACCTCGGCCTCGCCCGGATAGAACCGACCGGCCATGGCGGGGGGACGAATGGCACCCATGGGAACCCTCGCGTTGTTAACCTGCTGCCATCCAGTCTACCGCCCGGGCTCCCGTATAAGAAGACCTATTAAGGAGACCTATCGGGCCGGGAAATCGTAGCGATCCCGATCAGTCCCGCGTATATCTTTTTCATGTCCAGCGACATCGCCCTTGACCTGCCGCCGGAAAACCTCGGCTTTACCGTACCGGGGCGCTATTGGCACTTGCGCGACGATGGCCTGATCCAGTGCGATCTCTGCCCCCGTCACTGTGCGCTTCGCGAAGGCCAGCGGGGCCTTTGCTTTGTCCGTGCGCGCGAGAACGACCGGATTGTGCTGACCACTTATGGCCGCTCCAGCGGGTTCTGCATCGACCCAATCGAGAAGAAACCGCTGAACCACTTTCTGCCCGGCACACCGATCTTAAGCTTCGGCACGGCGGGCTGTAATCTGACCTGCAAGTTTTGTCAGAACTGGTCGATCTCGAAGGCCCGTGAGTTCGACAAGCTGGCCGATCAGGCAAAGCCGGAAGCAATCGCAGCGGCGGCCAAGGCCTATGGCTGTTCGTCGGTCGCCTTCACCTACAACGACCCGGTGATCTTTCTGGAATACGCCATCGATGTGGCCGAGGCCTGCCATGCGGTGGGATTGAAGACCGTGGCCGTGACCGCCGGATACATCTGCGACGAGCCCAGGGCTGAATTCTTCCGCCACATGGACGCCGCCAATGTGGATCTGAAGGCCTTCACGGAATCCTTCTATCACAAGCTTTGTACCGGAAATCTGGAAACGGTGAAGGAAACGCTGAAGTACCTGGCCCGGGAGACCGATGTCTGGTTCGAAATCACCGACCTGTTGATCCCCGGCGAAAACGATAGTGATGACGAGATCGAGGCCATGACCCAGTGGATCATGCAGGAACTGGGCGGAGACGTACCAATCCACTTCACCGCCTTCCACCCGGACTGGAAGATGCGCGACAAGCCCCGGACGGCCGAACAGACGCTTCTGAACGCCCGTTATATCGCGCGAAAGAATGGTCTTCGCTATGCCTACGTCGGCAATGTGCACAACAAGCAGGGGCAGAGCACCTATTGTCCGGGCTGCGGAAGTCTGGCCGTCGGTCGCGACTGGCACTTGCTGTCCGACTGGAACCTGACCCAGGGCGGACCCGGTGGCGCACATTGTTCCACCTGCGGCACGGCCATCTCGGGCGTGTTCGGCGACAGGCCGGGAAAATGGGGCCGCAAGCGTACACCGGTTCGGCTTTCCGACTTCGACCCGGACCAAAGGTAAATCCAAATTCGTGACAGGTGGCGAGCGGTCTGGTATGCCGCAGCATCGAAAGCCGAATGGGGGAGGCTTCTCCAGCCGTGACTGCCGCGATTAAGCGACATGCCATGACCGCCTTGAAGGTGGCGGTCTCTGTCGGCCTGATTTACCTGGTCTTCCGAGGGGTCGACCTGAAGGCGGCGCTCGCCCGGATTTTGAGCGCAGATCCGTTTTATATCGTACTCGCCTGCCTGACCGGCATCTTTCAGGTCGGCATCTGCGGCATTCGCTGGCGGGCGGTGCTCAGCGCGATCGGGGTGGAATTCTCCTTCTGGATTTCGGCCAAGCTCTATGCCATCGGCCTGTTCTTCAATTTGGCACTGCCGTCATCAGTCGGTGGCGATGCGGTGCGCGGCTACAAGACCTACAAACGCGGTGTGCGCCTGACCACGGCGATCAGCAGTGTCCTTCTGGAACGTGTCGCGTTGGTCCTCGCACTTGTCCTCGTCGTCCTGGCCGCCGCGCCGATCCTGAGCGCATCGGTTGGCGAAGCCGGTGGCTGGATCGTACCGATGGCGCTGCTTCTTGCCCTTGGCGGTCTCGCCGGGCTCTGCGTCCTGATGCTGCTCGACCGCCTGCCATCCCGGTTTCAGCACATCCGTATCGTCCGCAGCCTCGGGGCCATGGCCGGTTCCGCGCGGATCTTGTTCCTGAAGCCCCGCAACCTGCTGCCGACGATGGTCTGGTGTGTCATCGGCCACCTGAACATCGTGCTCGCCGTTTACTTCCTTGCCCTGGCCCTCGGCCTCGGCAACGAGGCGAGCTTCATGATCTGTCTGGGGCTCGTGCCACCGGTCATCCTGATCACCACTCTGCCGATCTCAATCGGCGGCTGGGGACTGCGCGAGGGAGCCATGGTCTATGCCTTCGGGCTGGTCGGCGTCGCCTCGGACGGAGCGCTGGCGCTGTCTTTGTTGTTCGGCCTTCTCGGCATCTGGATCGGGCTGCCCGGTGCCATCGCCTGGTTGATCGACGGCGGATCGCGGAAAGATCTGGAAGAAGCCGAGAAGCTTGAAGAAGAAGCCGCTTCCTGAAGCCCGCTCCCCCCTTCGTCGAAGAGTGAACCAACCGATCAGGCTTTGCCTTTTCGGCACCGTCCCTTACAGTTCTTTTAAACAAGTCCAAACAGCCTAACCCCTACCGGAGAGCTTCATGAAGATTGCCTTTGCCAAGCCTGACCTGCCCGCCGGCGGCGTTGTCGTCGTGGGTGTTTTGGAAGACAACCAGTTGAGCCCGTCGGCCGCCACGCTGGACGAAGCGACCGCAGGGGCGCTGACCCGCGCGATGGGTGCCAGCGCTTTCAAGGGCAAGCGCGAACAGCGCCTCAGCCTGCTCGCCCCCCATGGCAGCAAACTGGATCGGATCGAACTGGTCGGCCTCGGCAAGGCGGAAAGCCTGGAAGCAAAACCTCTACAGAGCCTCGGCGGCAACCTTTACGCCTCACTTAGCCGGGGACAGGCGGCGAAGGTCGTGGTCATGGTCGATGGCTATGAGGACGCGCCGCTGACGGCCGACGCCATGGCCGCCGAGATGGCCTATGGGGCACTTTTGCGCACCTATCGCTTCGACAAGTATCGCACCAAGGAAAAAGAAGACGCCAAGCCGAAGCTGAAGACACTCAGCTTCGCCTGCGAAGGTAACGCCAAGGCGCGCAAGACCTTCCAGCCGCTGGCCCAGATCGCCGAGGGCGTCTTCTTCACCCGTGATTTGCAGTCCGAACCGGCCAACATCCTCTACCCGGAAGAAGTCTGTGCGCGCGCCAAGGAACTGACGGAACTCGGCGTCAAGGTCGAGGTGCTGGGCGAAAAGGAAATGGCCAAACTCGGCATGGGCGCACTCTTGGGTGTCGGCCAGGGCTCGATCCGGGAATCCAAATTGCTCGTCATGCAGTGGAACGGTGCCGGCACGGCCAAAGCGGCCAAGGGAAAGAAAGCCAAGGACGTGGCGGACCCGATTGCCTTCGTTGGCAAGGGCGTCTGTTTCGATACCGGCGGCATCTCGATCAAGCCCGCCGGCGGCATGGAAGACATGAAATGGGACATGGGCGGTGCCGGTGTCGTCTGTGGCCTGATGAAGGCCCTGGCCGGTCGAAAAGCCAAGGCCAACGTGGTCGGCATTGCTGGTCTGGTCGAAAACATGCCCGATGGCAACGCGCAGCGCCCGGGCGATATCGTCACTTCCATGTCCGGTCAGACGATTGAAGTCTTGAACACGGATGCCGAAGGCCGGCTAGTGCTGGCGGATGCGCTCTGGTACTGCAAGGAACGCTTCAAGCCGACGTTCATGATCGATCTGGCGACGCTCACAGGTGCCATCATCGTCAGTCTGGCGGATCAATACGCGGGCCTGTTCTCCAACGATGACGAACTTTGCGAACGGCTCGATGCTGCGGGCAAGACCACCGGCGAGATGCTCTGGCGCTTTCCGCTGAACGACGCCTACGACAAGATGATCAACTCGGATGCCGCGGATATGAAGAACATCGGCGGCCGCGGTGCGGGCTCAATCACGGCGGCCCAGTTCCTGAAGCGCTTCGTCGACGACGTGCCCTGGGCCCACCTGGATATCGCGGGTGTCACCTGGTCCAAAAAGGACATGCCGACGGTTCCGAAGGGGGCCACGGCCTTTGGCGTGCGGCTGTTGGATCAGTTGGTGAAGGATCACTACGAAGGGTGATTTGATTAGGCTTCCTGGTTTTCCCGAGACATGACCGAAATCGCCTTCTACCACCTGGAACGCACCAGCCTAGAAAAGGCCTTGCCGAAGCTGTTGGAAAAGACCTACGGCCTCGGCAAGCGGGCGCTGGTGCGTGCATCCTCGGATGCGCGGGTGGAGCAGCTCAACGGCGTGCTCTGGACCTATGATCAGGATGCCTGGTTGCCGCATGGCTCCAAGAAGGATGGCGAGGCTTCGGAACAGCCGATTTGGCTCTCCGTCGATAGCGACAACCCGAATGGCGCGTCGTTTCTTTTTCTGACCGATGGGGCGGAGCAAGAAGACGTCGCTGGATATGAACGCTGCTTCGACCTGTTCGATGGATCCAGCGAAGAGGCCGTGCAGGCGGCGCGCCTGCGCTGGAAACGCCTGAAAGACGCCGGGCATTTGCTCACATACTGGCAGCAGACGCCGCAGGGGCGTTGGGAGAAGAAGGCGACAGCGAACGAGAAAGAGGAAAGCGGCGGGGAAGCCTAGCCAGCCGCAATAGCCTTCCGCCGTCTGGCGGCGGCGGCTTTCATGCGTTTCTTCTTCTGCTTCAATTCCCACTTCCGATAGAGCTCTTTGTTCTTCTCGATCTTCGACTGGAACGTGAGATAGGTGATCTGGGAGCCGATGTAGCCCAAAACAGGTGCCGTCGCGATGGCGAAAATCCAATAAATGATGTGCGCCATGTCGATCTTGGAAATCACCAGCAGGTGATAGTAGGCGGCGAAGACCAAAAGCCCCAATTCGCCGGCCAGCATCAGCCTGAAAGAGGTGCGCGTGGTCAGCGGGCGATCCTTGAACGGTCCGCCGAACGCCAACACCGAAGAGACAATCATACCGCCGAGAAAACTGAGCAGGAACAGAAGTATGCAGATAAACCCGATCAGGTACTGCAACTTTGTGAACCCAAACAGGGCCAGCATTTGTTCAATGGCGGTCAGCACGGATCAGCACTCCAAAGGGGCAGCGCCACGTGTTCCAACAAAAGGCCCACTACCCCAAAATATCTTTTCCTAACAGTCCTTAAGAACCACCTTGAGGACTGCCTGTGCTCCCTAAGCCTGCGCGCTGTTTTCAGCTTTTTGCGCAGTCAATTCACCACCCGGTTGCGCCGCAAGCGACCAGCCATCGCTTCCGAACGCTTCTTATTCTAGTTTAATCCTTGGTTTTCTTAAAGATATTCTTAAGTCGGGCGCTCTTCAGGTCACGAATCAAGACGGATTGGTTTTCCTAACCCCTCCAAACCGCAGCCACACCATAGTCAAAAGTCCCAGTGCCGAAGTGATCGCCATCACATGGTAAGAGCCGCCGCCCAGCCCCTCGAACAGGGGGCCGGCGAGCAGGATCGTGAGACCTGTCCCCAGGCCCATGACGATGACCGAATAGAGGCTCTGGGCGGTCGCGGACAAGCCGGGGGCGATGTGCCCCTGGACATGGTGCATGGCACCCAGGTGGGCTGCACCATAGGTGAAGGCATGACCAGCTTGGGCCATGGCGATCAATGCCGGATCGACCGTGAGGCCTAGGGCAATCCAGCGGATAACACCGACTACACCGGCCAGGATCAGCAAACCAAGTGACCCGTATCGGCGCAAAAGGCGCGCGCCAATCAGAAACAGCAATATCTCGGCGACCACGCCTTCCGCCCAATAGACGCCGATCAGAGCCTCACTCAGACCCTCATTCCGCCAATGGATGGAACCGAAGGCATAATAAACGCCATGACTACCCTGCAGCGCGGCGCAGCCCAACAGGAAGATGACGAAACGGCGGTCCGACAGAACCTCGAACAGCGGGGAGCGCCGGTTCGGCGGACCCTCGATCCGCACATCCGGCAGCAACGGGGCGGCAAGGGCGGAGATCGCCACCGCAAGGACCATCATCAGATAGACCGAACCGGCACCCGCCTCCGCCACGACCATACCACCCAACAGGGCCGCACCGATGAAGCTGACCGATCCCCAGAGCCGGATATGGCCATAGTCGAGGCCCCTGTCCTGCACCAGACGCATGGTCAGGCTCTCGGCGAGCGGCATCACCGGGCCGGTCAGGCCATAGTGGGCGAGGGTCAGCCCTGCCAACAGCCAGACGCCTTCAGCCCAATGAAACGGTAGAACGACCACCAGCGCCCCGATCAAAAGCCAGATGATCCATTGCCGTCGACGGCCCGAACGGTCGGCCCATTGAGCGACCAGGGGATTGATGACTGCCCTGCCCGCGATGCCAAGCGCCATCAGCGCGCCGATCTCGGTTGGATTTAGTCCCTTGCCCTCGAGCCAAAGCGGCCAATAGGGCAAGTAGATGCCGATCGCGAGGAACAGCGCCCCATAGAAAAGGCCCAGACGCGTTCGCATCATCTGCCCCCCTCCCCGCTCTTGATCAGCCCCGCAAGATAGTCGAGCCCCGCAATCGCGCGGCTGCCGTACCAGGAGGTCATCTCGCCGTCGATCCATTGAACCCTTTGATCGGGAAAGCGCGCCTGAAGATCTGCCAAGTGGGCTTCCGTGAATCGATAGGGTTCACTGGACAGCAGGATACGATCCAGCCCCCCGGCAACGAGTTCTGTGGGATCGACCTCCGGGTAACGAGGCACCGGATCGTTGGGACGCACTTCCCAACCGATCAAGGAGAGCGCACGGGCAATATAGCTATCGGGCGAAACCGCCATCCAGGGTTCTCGCCAGATCAGGTAGAGCACCCGTTCCGGGTTGCCCACTGGTGCAGGCATGGCAGCCTTAAGGTTGGCCAGGCTCCGGTCGAAAGCTGCGATCAACCCCTCGGCCTGAGCCATGCAGTCGAACAACGCCCCGAAGCTGCGAAACAGGTCGGGGTTGTCCAGCGGTCCGGTCGGATCCGTCACCACAACCTCAAAGTCCAGGCGCTCGCTCATCGCCACCAGTTTCCGGTAGAGATCGAAGGGCTGTTCGTCTTTGTTGACGATGACATGCGTCGGGCGCAGTTCCTCCAGCCGATCAAGGCGGATTTTCTTTGTCCCACCCAGGCTGGGGACAGCCCGGACACCCTGCTCGGGATGAATGCAGAAATGCGTACAACCGACGACCGCCTCTGCCAGCCCCAGATCGAACAGCAGTTCGGTCAGACTGGGCACAAGAGAGACCAGCCTCAGTCCGCGGGGTTTGGCAGGGGTTGGCAAACTCATGGCCTCAGGCGGTACGCTTTTCGTGGCCCTTGTGCAAGTGATGGCGGTTGCGGCGATGGAGCCACGAGAGCGCGATCGGCTTAAGTCGAGCCCCTTTGTGGCTCGGTATAAGGCGTGAATCGCCCTCTAAAATGTTGATAGAGCCTGATCGAAGAAAACCGGATCACCATCGGAGATTCGGGTTTCTTCGATCAGGCTCCAGGCTTGGGGCCGCAGGGCAGGTCGCACAATCGGACCACACACATTTGTATGCCTTGTAAACATTCATGTTTCTCCAAGCATTATGGTTAATGTTCATGGTCAAAATTGAGATATGGGCCACCTTGTGACCTAAAAGATCAACAAAACCGTGAAAGAGTGAAGACATGGCGATGTCTTCATCTATAATATCCGTTTCTGATCAGGCGCACCGATACAAAGGGTGCGACCCTGGCAATCGAATTGCTGTGGCTTTGACGCCCCTTTGGGGTGGCAAAAGGACTGCGGGTGACCGGGAAGGCGCAACGATGACCGATATGGGCGGCAGGACCGACCCCGATACGGCGAAGAGCCCTGATTCTGCGTCCGGTCCGGCCACCCAAGATGCGCCGCAAGGCGAGCCTTCGGGCGGCGCAGCAACAACCTTATCCGGATTAAATGGGAGCAACGCGGTAAAGCGCCGTGTGACCTTCCAGTTGTTCCTGATCATATTTTGTACCGGCTTCCTGATCCTGATGGCGGCCAGTGGCAGTGGACTTCTGACAGCGACGCCGACGGTGCTTGCCGCCCTAGCCCTGGCAATCAGCATTGTTTGCACAGGCCTTGCCCATCCTATTTTGTCCAAGTGGATCATGGGCAGCTCGACCGGTATCAAATCGCCGGAGGTCGCCGGGCCACTCCCTGGGGCTATGGATACCGCGACAGCGGACGAGCATGCGGTGGTGGACCCTTCCGTCAATCTGACAGACGTCCAGCGCGCCCTGAAGCGGGATATGCTGCGCGATGCCCAGGCAGAGAGTGCGCCGGTATCCGGTGGCGAACGGCTTGCCCGCCACCGGGGGCCGAAAATTCTGGTCTCGACAGGCAACTTCCTCATTCAGGAAACAGACCAGGAGGCAGCGCCCCTTGTTGCGGCCCTGGGCGCCACCACCGGCGCGCCTCTGCCGGGCGAATGGGACAGGCTTGCACGAGACGTCGCGGCGGGCGGCATCGCCGGAGAGGTCGAATTGACCGCCGGCGACGACACCTTCGACATCCATTTCGAGCATCTGGCGGACGCGGGTGTCGTGGCCCTGATCGGTCGAAACGTCACGGAACAACGTGCGGCGGAAGAACGCATCCGCCAACTCGCCAACATCGACATGCTGACAGGCCTGCCCAACAGGGCGCTATTCAACGACCGTCTCGAACAGGTGTTGCGCCAGGCCAAACGTTCAGGAGCCGCCGCCGCTGTTCATCTGATCGACGTGGATCACTTCAAAGACGTCAATGACTCGCTCGGACACACCCAGGGTGACCAGATGTTGCGAGAGATCGGCGAGCGTCTGGCCCATTGCGTCCGTGATTCAGATACCGTCGCCCGGCTCGGCGGAGACGAATTCGCGATCATCCAGGTGGGTGGCACGGATGCAAACGGGGCCAGCGTTCTGGCGCAGAAGGTTTTGGATATCTTCAACAAGCCTTTCATCATGGGCGGGGAGGAAATCCATTCGGATGCCTCCATCGGCGTGACCCTGTTCCCGGAAGAAGCCGTCAGCACCGAACAGATTCTGCGCAATGCCGACATGGCGCTCTATCGGGCCAAGGGTGAAGGCCGCGGGACCTATCGCTTCTTCATCGCCGACATGAACGAAGAGGTGCAGCGCCTGAAAGAAATTGAAGCCGACATGCGCAAGGCGCTCGAGGTGGAAGGTCAGTTCCAGCTCTATTACCAGCCGAAACTCAACCTGCACTCGGGCAGGGTCGGTGGCATGGAGGCCTTGATCCGTTGGATACATCCGGAAAAAGGATTCCTCTCGCCCGGCGACTTCATCCCCGTGGCCGAGAAATCCAAGCTGATTGTCCCCATCGACACCTGGTCGCTCAGAACCGCTTGCCGGCAGACGAAGGCCTGGGCGGATATGGGGGTTTCCGACCTTAAGGTCGCCGTCAACCTGTCAGCCGTACAGTTTCGCGAAAAAGGGCTCGTCGATCTGGTGGCCAGCATCCTGGAAGAAACCGGCCTGCCCGCCCACCAGTTGGAGCTGGAGATCACCGAAGGCGTCGCCATGGATGACCCGGAATCCGCCATTCGCACGTTCCACGCCATCCGGGCCCTGGGTGTTTCGCTGTCGATCGACGACTTTGGTACAGGCTATTCATCGCTCAGCTACCTGAAGAACTTCCCCGTCCGTCGGGTTAAAATCGACAAGGCTTTCGTCGATGACATCGAAACCGGTCAGGCGGAAGAAGGTGCCATCGCCAAGGCGGTTACCACGCTTGGCCATTCCTTCGATATGGAGGTGACGGCCGAAGGGGTCGAGACCGAGGAACAGCTGACCTTCCTGCGCGGCCTCGGCGTTGACGAAATACAAGGCTACTACTTCTCCAAGCCCATTCCGGCTCCCGACTTCGCAAGATTTGTCGGCAGCTTTAACGACGAAGCCGACCGCCCCGGGGAGTAGGGAAAACTGCAGCCGGGAAACAGACCCATGGCCCGTCAATATCACTGGGAAAAGCTGCAACTGGACCTGCCGACCACGGCCAAGCGGCTGAGAAAAGAAGTCTCCGGCCTGCTCGAGATCGCCGTACCGCAGAAATCCCTGGTGGTCGCCCGTGTGACCCAGCCCTTCGCCGTTCAATATGAATTGAAAGCCAGTCCGGTCCTCTATATCGGCTGCGGAAAGGTGGACCGAAAGCTTGACCAAGTGCTCGACTGGTTAGGCGAACATGCCCGCAAGATCCGCGGCACACGAGCGGAGATTTGGCTGATGACCTTCCCCGACACAGGAGACGGCGAACAGGAATCCCGACGCATCGAGCGGGACCTCTTGCTGCGCTTTCGGGATTCCTGCGGGGGTGTACCCCTGTTCAACTCAAAGCGTGATATCCGGGACGCCCATGCCCCTTACCGGGTCGAGAAAGATTTGAAGAAGGCGCTGAGTTTCCCTAAAAAACCGCTTCGTTTCGCTATTGTCCCCTTGCCGCCCGATAGCGCTCATCTGCGCTATCAGAAAGGGCGGTCATTCAATCACTGACGTTCCTGTTCCTTCCGAAAGCCATGAAACAGTATCTCTATCAAATCCTCACCATGGCCGTTGTGGCCCTCTTCATCACCGCCTCTTGGTCCTACATGGTCCGAGGGCTGAGTGCCGGTGATCAGGTGGTGCTGGTGGCCGGCTGTGCGGAGGCCTACGCGAAAGCTGAAGGGGTAGACGTCGCTTTCGCCGCAGGCCATGCGGATGGCATCGACGTCCGCTTCGGCAATCCCGAGGCGAGGCCTGTGACAGTTGTCGCCCGCCTTCAACTCAGTTCTTCCGAGGCTGTGACGGTAACCTGCAAGGGCATCGGCCCGGCGGATCGCATTCGCTGGGAAGCCATCATCATAGATTGAACAACAAAAAAGGCGCTGATTGCTCAGCGCCCTTTGTCAGTTGTCGGCTGCCGCCGGTATCAAAAGGCGTAGTCCAGCTTCAGGAAGAGGCTATGCGCCGTCATGTCATCGACAAGCCCGCTACCCGTATCCGCCCAAACATAGCGGTATTGGCCGCCCATGCTGAGTTGGTCGCTGAAGCGATAGTCGAGACCGACCAGGCCGGCAGCCATGAAGGCTTCGTCCGATTCGTCATAGGAGAGGCTCAGGGTGCCCACTTTGTCGATTTCCTCGTTGTAGGCAACCATGCCGACGCCGGCCCCAAGATAGGGTCGGAGCGCCATATCGCCGAAGGGCGATACGATCAAGTTAGCCAACCCGCTAAACGTCTTCACGGTGCCATCAAGAGTGGAAGAAGCGCTGCCGGAGACTGTCGTGCCGCCTGACGTGATGGTGCCGGAGCCACTGAAACTGTCGTGGTCGAACTGGGCATAACCCACTTCTGCCTCCACAGCGAGATAATCGTTGATGTGATAACCCGCAGCACCGGTGACGGCGAAACCCAGATCATATTCGATTTCGGCGTTGCCGTTGAAGGTCACACCGTCCTGAGTGCCCGAGGAGATGGTGGTGTCACCCGGCATGACACCGCCAGCCCCCAGACCGACGTAGAACTCGCCGACTTCGATCGTCGCCATCTCCGCCTGCGCCGCAGAAGCGACCGCGAAGGCGAGAAGGCCCGCGCTGAGGGCAGCAACGTTGGATTTGAAACTGTTCGGCATAGCAACCTCTTGGATGAACGATGTATCTGCACAAGGAGCGTTCCATGCGCTTTCTTTCTGGTACCAACCGAAAAAGGTTCTGTAAACCCAAAACACGACGAATTATATTCTTTTTTCCAGTTTAATACACCTAATAATACACATTGCGTTTCAGCCGGGAAAGCGACGGATGCGGCGTGATGTTTCTTGTGGTTTCCGGGGGGGGGAGCGATCTCAGAGATTGACCATCGTTAACCGGTTGCGCCCTTCTCTCTTTGACCGGTAGAGCGCCTGATCAACGGCTTCGAAAATCGGATCGACGTCCTGCGGCCCGAAGAACACGCCCAGCCCGACAGACAGGGTGATCTTACCGTAACCGTCGTTCCCGGAATGGGGTAGGCCCAGTGCTGCGACATCCTCGCGGATGGTGTCCACATGGGAGGTCAGGTCGCTTGGTGTACGCCCCGAACAGAGGACCAAAAATTCCTCGCCGCCGATCCGGTACCCGCGATCCCCTTTCCGGTTCAGAGCCCCCCTGATCCGGTCACCGACAGCCTGGATCACCTTGTCGCCCGCCGCATGGCCATAGGTATCGTTATAGCGTTTGAAGTGATCGATATCGATGATGGCGACCGCATGGGCGATGGTTTCTTCCGCCCGTTCCAGCAGGGCCGCGAACTCCTCGTCGAAGCGACGCCGGTTCAGCAATCCGGTCAGGGAATCGCGCTGCAGCTTCTTGACCTCGGTCACATCGGTGAAAATCCAGATGCGGGTGTTCGACCGGTCAAAACCGTCAAAGCAGACGGACCGGCGCACAAACACACGACCGTCTTTCAGGCGGACCTCGTCGCGCGAAGGCTGATCGGTTCGATAAATGCGCTCCACATCCCTGGCGAAGCTCAGACCGTCTTGCAGCTGCTCCAAAACAAAGGTGACCAACTGGCGGCTCTTGCCCTCGTCTATCAGGTCAGCGGGAATGCCCCACATCCGCTCAAAGGTCTCGTTGCAATAGACAACCTGGCGGTCCCCATCAACGATGAGGACCCCGTCGGGCAGTGCATCCAGTGTCGCTTTCAGAAGGTGCTGGATCATCAGGCGTCCGATCAGGGAACAGGCAGGCGTTTCATCCCCCCTTTCATGCCAGATCGTGATCCGTTTGAAAATCTGATTACGTCAGTTGCTCCAGGGCCTCCTGGGCTTCCAGCCAGGCTTCCTCGGCGGCCTCAAGTTCAGAGACGACGCCACCCAGCTTGATCTGCAAGGCCGTTACCTTTTCAGGCGGCCCGTCATAGAGCGACGGCTTGGCGAGGGCGGCTTCGACCTTGGCTTTTTCGGCCTCCAGCTTTTCCATGCGCTTCTCCGCCTCTTTGGCGGCCTTCCGCAAGGGGGCCGTCTCGGCGCGGGCCGCCGCCCTGTCTCGTCGCGCCTGCTTGCGGTCTTCCGAAGACGTCGTTCGGTCCCGGTTGGCTCCCTTCCGGCGGTCCGCCAGGTGTGTCCGGTAGTCGCCCAGGTCGCCTTCGAATTCCCGGCAAGACCCGTCCTCGACCAACCAGAGCCGGTCGGCTACCAGTTCGATCAGGTGGCTGTCGTGACTGACCAACACGACGGCCCCGTCATAGGCATTTAGCGCCTGAACCAGGGCTTCCCGACTATCAACGTCCAGGTGGTTCGTGGGTTCGTCCAAAAGAAGGACGTGTGGTGCCTCCAGGCTCATCAGAGCGAACAACAATCTCGCCTTTTCGCCGCCGGACAGGTTTCCGATCTTGGTGTCCGCCTTATCCGCACCAAAGCCGAAGCGCCCCAAGTGCGCGCGCACCTTGGTCTCCGTCGCCATGGGAAGACGCTGTTGGGTGACCTCCACCGGGGTCGCGGCAAGGCTGAGTTCATCGGCCTGATGTTGGGCGAAATAACCGATCTTCAGCTTGGAGCTCTTGCGCAGCTTGCCGTCTTCCGGTTTCAGACGATCAGACAGAAGCTTAATCAAGGTCGACTTGCCATTACCGTTCGCCCCCAAGAGCGCGATCCTGTCATCCATGTCGATGCGGAGTTCCAGTCGCTTCAGGATCGGTGCTCCGGGCGTGTAGCCGACAGCCGCCTTTTCCAGGGCGATCAGGGGCGGTGACAATGGATCGGGCTGAGGGAAATCAAAGCTCACCGTCCTTTCTTCGATTACGGTGGCAATGGGTTCCATGCGCGCCAGCATCTTCAGGCGGCTTTGCGCCTGGCGGGCCTTGGTGGCCTTGGCACGGAACCGTTCCACAAAAGATTCGATCCGGCGGCGTTCATCCAACTGCTTGGATCGCAGCTTGGCCTGCAGCACCTGAGCCTCGGCGCGGGTGCGTTCGAACCGGTCATATCCGCCCTGGTAGCGGACCAATCGGCATTGTTCCAGGTGGACGATCTCGCCGACCACCTGGTTCAGCAGGTCCCGGTCGTGGCTGATCACCAGAAGAGTCCCCGGCCAGTTGGCGAGGTGGCTGGTCAGCCAGAGCGTCGCTTCCAGGTCCAGGTGGTTCGTCGGCTCATCCAACAGCAGGAAATCCGGCGCGGAAAACAGCGCCGCAGCAAGGGCCACCCGCATCCGCCAACCGCCGGAAAAATCGGAACAGGGACGCGCCTGGGCCGCCTCGTCAAATCCGAGCCCTGCCAGGATCGAAGCAGCCCGCGCAGGTGCCGTATGGGCATCGATATCGGCAAGTCGGGTGTGGATGTCGCTGATCCGCTCCGGATCCGTTGCGCTTTCGGCCTCGACCAACAGCGCCGAGCGTTCGGTATCGGCGGCGAGGACCGTATCGATCAGGCTTTCCGGGCCACTGGGGACTTCCTGGGCCACGGTGCCGACCCTTGCGCGGGGACGGATCGAGAGCCCCCCCGCATCCGGGGAAAGGTCCCCCAGGATGAGACGGAACAGGGTCGTCTTGCCAGCACCGTTCCGCCCGACCAGACCGGCCCTGTGGCCGTCCGGCAGGTGAAGCGTGGCATCTTCCAAAAGGACTCGCCCGCCGATGCGGTAGGTCAGGTCGTTCACATGAAGCATGGGCGTCCTTCTACCCCCCTCTGCGGCTCTGCTCAAACCTTGTCTTTGGACGCGAAGTGCTGACATCTCTCCAAAGGCAGTGCGCTTCAGACCCGGTGGGAGTTTTTTTGTCATGAATGATGCCGTGATCATCGGTGGTGGCCTTTGTGGCCTTGCTGCTGCCACCCGGCTGGAACACATGGGCGTCGACTGGCATCTGGTCGAGGCGCGGGGGCGGATCGGCGGGCGCATGAAGTCCGTGACCACGCCTGGGGGCGCCGCCTACGATCTGGGACCCGCCTGGGTCTGGCCACATCAGCAGCGCATCCTTGCCCTGGCCGAAGACCTGGGGCTCACCCTTTTTGAGCAATTCAGCACGGGGAACCTGGTTTATGAAGATGCGACCGGGCATATCCGCCGTGACCTGAACTTTGCCCCCATGGCCGGTGCGCTCAGGATCGACGGCGGAGCGGAGGCACTGGCGCGAGGGCTGGCATCAAGACTGCCAGAATCCCGGCTGAGCCTATCGAGCCCTGTGGTATCGATCCACGCCGAGGCGACCGGCTTCCGCTTGGCAGCCAAGACCACCGGGGATGCCCCCGCCAACTTCAACGCCGCGAGGATCCTTTTCGCCCTTCCTCCGCGCCTGGCGGTGGAAAGCATCGATCTTGGCCCCGTGGTCCCGGCGGACGCACGCCAGGTGCTTCGCGCCATTCCGACCTGGATGGCCGGGCATGCCAAGGTTCTGGCGGTCTACGACAGCCCCTTCTGGCGCGAAGCCAACCTGTCGGGCAATGCCATGAGCCAACAGGGTCCTCTGATGGAAATCCATGATGCCTCGCCTGCCAGTGGCTCAACGGAAGGTGCGCTGTTCGGGTTCGTGCATCCAAGCTTGGTCGCACAGAACCCGCCAAGAAAGACTCTCGAATCCGCTGCTCTCGGCCAATTGACCGATCTTTTCGGCCCCAGGGCCGCCACACCGACCGCGGTTCACATCAAGTCCTGGTTTGACACTCCCTTCACAGCGACGGGCCTGGATGCCGGTGCCAGCCCCCATCCCACGGGCGGCATTCCGACAGCCATCAGCGCACTGGACGGATTAGGGTTGGTCTTCGCGGGCTCAGAACTGGCGGAAGAAGAGGCCGGCTTGATTGAAGGAGCCCTCCATGCTGCCGAGCAGGCGGTCATTCGCCTTAACCTCCGGAGGCAGAAGGTTTGAACAAAATCAACGCGTAATGGGCTCCCACCCGACCGATCAGCGGCGAAGCTTGCAGGCCACGCCCGGCACCGGTATAACCCGGCCCAGCGCGGGCCGTAAGCCCGTGACAAAACAAGAACCAAAAGGATGGCCCGTACGGGCAACTCTCTAGAGGCAACACCAGCCGGAGCAGGCTTCACCAGGACGCAAGGTAAGCCGACGCCCCGGGAACCATCCAGACCTAGCACCATTTCACTCAACAGACGGGAAGGACCGGGGGCATGGCAATCGAGCGCACCCTATCCATCATCAAGCCGGACGCCACCGCGCGGAACATCACCGGCAAGATCAACACTTTTTTTGAAGACGCCGGACTGCGCATCGTGGCGCAAAAGCGTGTCCACCTGACCAAGTCCCAGGCGGAAGGCTTCTACGCCGTTCACAAGGAACGCTCCTTCTTCGACGAACTGACCGACTACATGTGCTCCGGCCCCGTGGTCGTCCAGGTCCTGGAAGGCGAAGGCGCGATCCTGAAGAACCGCGAAATCATGGGTGCCACAAACCCGGCCAACGCCGACGAAGGCACGATCCGCGCGGCCCACGGCCAGAACGTGCAGGAAAACTCCGTGCACGGTTCCGACAGCCCGGAAAACGCAGCCATCGAGATCGCCTACTTCTTCTCGGCCTGCGAAGTGGTCGGCTGATACGTCAGACCCCGTAGACTTTCTAAGCCACCCGGCGAAAAGGCCCGGAGCAGCAATGCCCCGGGCCTTTTGTTTGCCCGTCGGTTCGCCACGACGGTAGAAAAACCATGCAGGCCGCCATTCGCTGGCCCGCCCCACCTAAACCCCCAAAAATTTTAAGGTAAATTTTGCCCCTCAAAAACCAAAGTTCTGCATAGAAAAAAATCAATAATATTATCTTACATTTTAAAGTTAGGCAGACCAAATAAATTTAATCAATTGACTCTAAATATTTTTGAAATATAAACCCCGCCGAACGAATGACCGAAAGCCGGAAAAAAATTTTCTTGGCTATGATCGCTGGGGGAATTGAAATGCCGACAAAAATTAGAAGCTTTCAAGATATAATTGATTTTGATTTCAAAGACGAACCCATTGTTACGTTGTTTAGCGGTGGACTGGATAGTGCTTTTTTATTGTATAAACTTCAAAAAGCAGGCTACTCGCAGGTTCACGCCCTCTGTGTCGACCTGGGCGAAGGTGTCGATGCCTTTAAGCTGAGGAAAACGGCCACATCTTTCGGTGCCAAGCTGATCGAAAAAGACCTCAAGGCGGCTTTCACGGAAACGGCCGTACGTCCGGCGCTTCGCGCCCAGGCGCGTTATCTCGGCAGCTATCCCGTCAGTTCTTCGCTTAGCCGACCGGTCATCGTTGAAGCGGCCAGAAGGCATGCCGCATCAGTCGGCGCGGTTGCAATCTTCCATACAGCAAATCAGTCGCAGAACAGTCTTCGACGCCTGAACCAGGCCATTGAATATGGTGGCTTCGAGGGTTTTTATGGCAGCCCTTACGAATACAGCGCCGTCACCCGGGAAGAGAAGGCTGCCGAATTGGCCACCCAGGGCCTGAGTTTCTTCGCCGAACGCAAACTGAGCGGCGATGCCAATCTGTGGTGTCGCGAGTTTGAATCAGGCCCCCTGGACAACCCTGAGCAGTTTGAAATCCCTGAGGAAGCTTTTACCTGGACCAAGCACAGCCCGACGTTGGCCCCGATCGAAATCACGCTCGGATTCGAGGTCGGCAATCTGGTCTCTCTGGATGGCGAATCCATCGACTTCCAGACCGCCATCAGCCGCCTGAATCAGGAAATCGGCGCCTTCGGCCACGGCCGCTTTGTCGGCCTGGAACACCTGTATGCCGGTGAAAAAGTTTTGGAGGTCCGCGAAGCTCCCGCCGCGCTCGTCACCATGGACACGCTACGGCAACTGGAGATGGCAACGCTTGATGCGGCCTCAATCGCGTTCAAGCAATCCCTGGAGCCAATCTGGACCACAGAAGCCGTCGAGGGCCGTTGGTACAGCAACCTGAAGCAGGCCGCGCAAGCCGGCATTGATCATCTCTGCCAGCGGGTCACGGGTTCGGTGACGCTTCGAGTCACGCATCAATCCTGCCTGCCGATCTCCATCCGGGCAGAAAAGCCGCTCTACCTGACCGACCGCGACCAGTGGGAGCTAGAGATTACGCGCCTGCGCGGCGCCCGCAGCCTGTCTGACCTCATTCAGCCCCAAGGCGGGCTCGATGTTGCGCAGCCCACCGCCTGGAGGATCGCAGGATGACCCTTTCTTCTCTAACTGCCGCCAATCCCGGCAAACCATCTTTCAAGGCTTCGGTCGCGCACGGCAAAGATCTTGCCGACGCCCTTAGAATCAGCGGCTTCTGGCATGGCAAGGGCAAGGTCAACCGTCAGCTCTGGTCTTTCTTCAATGAGGCCCAATTCGCGACGTTTGCCCGCTATTGGGAGCACCTGCTGCTCGACACACACATGCGCGATGGTGGTACCTATCGATTCCGCCGCTACAGCCAACTGCATTATGATAACGAGAGCCACGCGCTGACCCTGCTCGCTCATGAAGCCTACGAACAGCCCGCTTACATCAACTCCCTAAATGGTGGCTTCAAGCGGCACTTTGAACCGATTGAAGAGACCTTTCTGGAGCACCCTTTCTTTATGGGTCTCATCCATTGGCTGGGGGCGGCCTATACCAAAGCTTCCGAACATGCCGCCTGGAATATCAAGCTGCATCCGTACCGCATCATTGCTGGGGAAGCTGAGGGTGAACCCAGCCCGGAAGGGCTGCACAGGGACGGCGTTGATTTCATCTGTTCGATGTTGGTCCGCCGCAGCAACGTGACCGGCGGCGAAACCAAAATTACGGATAACAACCGCAAGACGCTCGCGACCTTCACCATGAACGATCCGTGCGACATCATGATTGGTGCCGACGCACGTGTAATGCACGGGGTCTCAGCGGTCGCTCGTAAAGATCCGCGAAAACCGACCGCCTACCGAGATGTCCTGGTCATAGCCTTCACGAAGCGCTAAACAGGCTCACTTTTGCCATTTTAAATAGAAATTTAGATCGACTTTTCTCTCCAATGTGCCGTTTCGGGCTGGGGGCGAGGGCTGGTCTTAAAGGGGGATGCCAAAAATGTCGATTGCTTTGGCTCGCATTTCGGATGCGAAGAAGTTGCTTTTGGCTGATATCAGCCTGCTGTTTGTAGCCTGTGTCTGGGGGGCGAGCTATGCCGTCGCCAAAGAAGCCCTGATCTTCGTACCCGTGCTATCGCTGATCTTTTTCCGTTTCGCGATCACCCTGATCGTACTTTTGCCCCTCACCTACAAGGAATTGGCCGAAGCTGCGATCGCTGACATCCTGCGCGGCGCTCTCCTGGGCGTGATCCTGTCGATGATTTTCGTTGCCGAAACCTTTGGGGTTTTCTACACAACTGCAACGAATGCGGCATTCCTGATCTCGCTTTGTATCATTATCACGCCAGTCCTCGACAGCTTGCTGGAGGGACGACGTCCGCCGACGACCATCCTGCTTTGTGCTCTGTGTTCCTGCTTTGGTACCGGACTGATGGTCTACCGCAGCAGTTTTGAGCTCAATCCCGGCGACTTTCTGATCTTAGGTGCCGCCATCCTGCGCGCGGTCATGGTGATCTCCACCAACCGCCTGCTGAAGGATCGTCCGCTGACGTCCACCAGCCTTAGCACCGTGCAGTTCGTCGTGGTCGCCGTCATAACCGGCGGGACGGCCCTGTTTCTCCATGGACCGGAAGGGCTCTCGCTTCCCTCCGATCAGGCCTTCTGGACGGCACTGCTGTTCCTGGCAGGGTTCTGCACGCTGGGTGCCTTCTACATCCAGAACGCCGCCGTGCGCTTCACCAACCCGACGAGGGTGAGCTTCCTGATGGGCACGGAGCCGATCTTCGGCGCGCTGTTCGCCGTGCTGCTGCTCTCAGAAGAAATCACGCTCGAAACCGGGACGGGTGCTGCGATCATCCTGATCAGCACCTACCTCGGCACCCGCTACGCCGCCAGCATTAGGGCCAGTTAAAGCGCCTTGATGAAAGCTGCAATGCGGCCGAGCACGATCTCATGCGCCTCGAAGTGCGGGATGTGGCGGCAATCGGGCACGAGCCAGGTCTGAGCCCCGCCGCCACCTGCCTTGCCGTAATGCTGCGCGATCAGGCGAACCTGTTCCGGGGAGCCGTATTCGTCATCCACACCCTGGATAATCAGCGCAGGTGCGGTCGCGGGCTCAATGTCCGGACAGAGGTCCAGGTCCGAGAAAGAGGCTCTCGTCCAGGTCTCTGACCAGGCACGGAACAGGGCATCGGTCTTGTCACCGTGATACTTGGCGAGACCTTGTGCCAGACGCTGGTCAGGCCGGGCATAGACATCCTCGGCCTGCCTGATTCCGGCGAGCGTGATGTCTTCGACGATCACATGGGCGGCTTCCGAGACCAGGCCGATACAACGGTCGGGGTGGTGCCCGGCAAAAACCAGCGCTATTGACCCGCCGTCCGAATGGCCCAGCAGCACGGCCCGCTCCACCCCGAAGCCGTCCAGGATAGAGGGAAGCGCCCGTGCGCCCTCTTCGCGCAGATAGGCGTCGTGCCGTTCGGCTGCAAAACCATCCGAAGCCCCATGGCCCAACCGATCGAAGGCAAGGACGGCGCGGCCTGTGGCGGCTGCCAGTTCGGACGCGACATCGATTGGGCCCGCGTCTCTGCGACGCTTCGTCCACTGACCAATACTGCCAAGCGCTTCGTGCAGCAGGACGATGGGTTCGGGTGCCTGGAGGGATTCCGGTCGCACCCAAAGGCCCGCGATCCGTCTGCCCAACCAGGACGACTCTGCTTTTTCCGTTGCAACTCTGATCATGCCGAGAGAAGGCCGCGACCGGCCTTCCGTGTCAAGCCGCCCAACGAAGAAGGGCGGAGCCCGGAGGCCCCGCCCTTGATCTTTAAACCTTGGAGATTTCGCCTTAGCCCAGGGCCTGGACGATCTCTTCGGTCATCTTCTTCGCGTCGCCGAACAGCATCATGGTGTTGTCGCGGAAGAAGAGTTCGTTGTCGACGCCAGCATAGCCCGACGCCATGGAGCGCTTGATGAACAGCACCGTTCCCGCCTTCTCCACATCCAGGATCGGCATACCGTAGATGGCCGAACTGGGGTCGGTCTTGGCCGCCGGGTTGGTGACGTCGTTCGCACCGATGATGAAGGCCACGTCCGCGGTCGAAAACTCGTTGTTGATCTCTTCCAGTTCGAACACTTCGTCATAGGGCACGTTGGCCTCGGCCAAAAGCACGTTCATATGCCCCGGCATACGGCCGGCGACGGGGTGGATGGCGTAAGAGACTTCCACACCCTCCGCTTTCAGCAGATCCGCCATTTCACGCAGGGCATGCTGGGCCTGGGCCACGGCCATGCCATAGCCCGGCACGATGATGACCTTGGAGGCATTGCCCATGATGAAGGCCGCATCGTCCGCGGAGCCCGCCTTGACCGACTTGTCACCAGCGGCACCACCGGCAGCCGGGCCAGCAGCCTCGCCACCAAAGCCACCGAGCAACACATTAAAGATCGAGCGGTTCATGCCCTTACACATGATGTAGCTGAGGATCGCCCCCGAAGAGCCGACCAGAGCCCCGGTCACGATCAGCGCCGGGTTGGCGAGCGTGAAGCCGATGCCGCAGGCGGCCCAGCCGGAGTACGAATTCAGCATGGACACAACAACAGGCATATCCGCCCCGCCGATCGGCAGGATCAAAAGGAAGCCCAGAGCCAATGCAATCAGCACGATGACCCAAAAGGCCATCTGGTCCTGACTTTCCACCATCCAGATGATGCTGAGCAGGAGCCCAAGCGCCAGGAAGAAGTTCAGCTTGTGCTGACCCGTGAAGACCAGAGGCGCGCCGGACATGATACCTTGCAGCTTAGCGAAGGCGATCAACGAGCCGGTGAAGGTAATTGCACCAATCGCAGTGCCAAGCGCCATTTCCACCAAACTGCCCGCACCGATATCCCCGAAGGTTCCGATGCCATAGGCTTCCGGATGGTAGAAGGCTGCGGCGGCCACAAAGACGGCGGCCAGCCCCACAAGGCTGTGGAAGGCGGCGACGAGCTGCGGCAGGGCCGTCATCTCGATCTTGCGGGCGACCACGGTGCCGATGCTGCCCCCGATCAACAAGGCGATGATGATCATCACGTAGTTGGTCACCTCGGGGCTGGCGAGCGTGGTGGCGATGGCAATCACCATGCCGGCAATGCCGAACATGTTGCCCATACGGGCCGATTCAGGAGAGCTCAACCCGCGAAGCGCCAGGATGAACAGGATGGATGACGCCATATAGGCGAAACCGGTCAAAGTCGGTGTCATGGTTCCGGTCTCCCCTTACTTCTTTTTCTTTTTGAACATGGCCAACATGCGCTGGGTCACGATGAAGCCGCCGAAGATGTTCACGGAGGCCAGCAACACGGCGAGGAAGCCCATGATCGCAGAAAAGTCCATCTCGGCCGGCCCGGCGGCCAACAGGCCGCCCACAATAATCACGGATGAGATGGCATTGGTGACGCCCATCAGGGGCGAGTGCAGCGCCGGGGTCACCGACCAGACCACATAAAAGCCCACGAAACAGGCCATCACGAAGATGAAGAACAAGCTGAGGAAGGTCCATTCGGTGTGGCCCGCCGCAGCGCCCGAGCTTTGGGCAACCATCAAGGCCGCCTCGTTGGCGATGTTGGCGGCATCTCCGGCAAGCGTATTCAGCTTGTTGGAAAGATCAGCCGCCTTTTCGGAAATCGTTGCTGAGTCCATGGATCAGCTCCCCTCAAGCAGCGCAGGCAACACGACCGCGCCGTCACGCACCACACAGGTGCCCTTGA
Organism: Magnetovibrionaceae bacterium; assembly: GCA_049603795.1. Classification (GTDB taxonomy): domain Bacteria; phylum Pseudomonadota; class Alphaproteobacteria; order Rhodospirillales; family JBMYSY01; genus JBMYSY01. Next base: position 52,243 of record JBMYSY010000006.1, on the reverse strand, counting down.
CCGTCTCGTCTTCCTGGTCGAAGGCCAGCGTCTTGGCTTCCTTGTCCACATGGGGGGACAGGAAGTTCAGCAGGTTCTTCGCGAACAGGGTCGATGCGTCGGTGGCCAGCCGGCCCGCGACGTTCTCGTGCCCCACCAGGGTGACGCCGTGCTTGACGACCACCTTGCCACGTTCGGAAATCGGGCAGTTGCCGCCCGCTTCCACGGCCAGGTCAACGATGACCGAACCCGGGTTCATGGTTTTCACCATCTCTTCGGTGATCAGCACCGGCGCCGGACGCCCCGGAATCAGGGCGGTCGTGATGACGATGTCCTGTTTTTTCAGGTGTTCGGCAACGACAGCCTTTTGCTTTTCGAAGTACTCCGGCGGCATCTGCTTGGCGTAGCCGCCTTCGGTCTGGGCGTCTTTTTCCATTTCCGGGTCAACAACCAGGAACTTACCGCCCAGGCTTTCCACCTGCTCCTTGGTCGCCGGGCGGACGTCGGTGGCTGTCACGACGGCACCGAGGCGCTTCGCTGTGGCAATGGCCTGCAGTCCGGCGACACCGGCCCCCATGACAAAGACCTTAGCGGGTGCGATGGTCCCGGCAGCGGTCATCATCATCGGCATGGCGCGGTTGAACTCGGCTGCACCGTCCAGCACGGCCTTGTAGCCCGCCAGGTTGGACTGGGACGACAGGATATCCATCGACTGTGCCCGGGTGATGCGGGGCATCAACTCCATGGCGTAGGCATCGACACCGGCCTTGGCCAGCTTTTCCATGTCGGCTTTTTCGGTCAGTGCATTCAACGACGCGATCAGGATCGCGCCCTTCTTGTAATGCTTCAGTTCGTCCTTGGCTCCACCGATAACGGGGCGCTGGATCTTTAGCACCACATCGGCGGTCTTCAAGGTGGTCGCAGCATCCTTGCCGATCTTCGCGCCTGCTTCTTTCAGGACGTCATCAGGCAGGTTGGCACTGGCTCCTGCACCTTTTTCGACGGTGACCTCGAAGCCCAATCCAATGAGCTTCTTGACCAAATCCGCCGAGGCCGCAACTCGGGTTTCCCCGGGGCGGCGCTCCTTGGGTATGGCGATCTTCATAGATGTGATCCCTTTGTAACTCGGTCTAATCCCCCCGATTTCCGCACTGCCATCCCCTACTGGCCGTCGGCGGAAAGCCGCGCTGTTATGCCCGTAAGGCCTGATCAAGACAACAGGACTTTCGGGTAGGTATCAACAGATTGTAACAAAATTCCGTCATGTAGAAGGCCTTCCTGACCTTCCAAGCGGCTAAACTCTCAGGAAACGTCGTTTTCTGTCAGTTCGTCAAATCGCTTATCCATGTGATCAAGATAGAGATCACGCAATTCCGCGACAGATTTATCGATGGTATCGAGCCGCTTCAGGGTCTCGGACGCCTCCCCCTTGGCTGCGGGCTTCTCCATATAGAGCCGCAGTTTGTGGGTATAGAAGGTAATGACGTTAAGATAATCGTCGGCACTACGGGCGCGCCGCAGGTAGGTTCTGTGCAGGTTGCGCAGCTGACCGAAAAGGGTGCGAACGAAGCCCCTGGTAAAGGGATCAGCCGATTTCAGACGCTCCATCACCTGCTGGCGGGATATCTCGACCACGCTGACCGGCTCAAGAGCACGGGCCGTTGCCAACCGCACAGAGCCTTCCAACATCGCCAGTTCCCCCAGCATCTCGCCCGGGCAGATGGTCGCCAACTGCAATTCCTCGCCATCGATGGTCTTGAACAGGCCGACGCGTCCCTTGTCGACGATGTAAGCGAACTCGGAATCCTCGCCTTCGGCGTACAGAATGTCGCCCATGGCCAATGACCGTTTTTTCATCGTCGCGCTGAACCCTTTTCCGGACGAAAGCTGATCGCGCCTTCAACACTGACATCAGACTACCCGTTGCGCGACAGCCGTGCCAAGCCCCACGGGCGGTACCAGCACGCAGCGGATCATAACCGTTCGACATCGGAAACAATCGCCTACAAGTGCAGTTTTTTTGATGAACGGTCTTTGCGATGGCGAAACAAGCGCTATATCGGGCTTATGGAAGACAGTCTCCTCCCCTCTTTCAAAACGTCGATCCTGGCGGCAACTCTGGGCTTTGGCGCACTCTTGGCTCCGAATGCGATCCGGGCAGAGGTACCGCAGCATCTGCGCTTCGAGGCCTATTTCGGCGGACTGCATGTTGCCGATGTGGCGATCGATCTCACACGCGATGAAGAAACCCGGTCGTTCAAGAACGGGTTGCGCGTCCAGACCAGGGGCTTGGCGGATTGGGTATTCGGGCTACGCGCCAAATCAGACTCGATGGGCAGCCTGTCCGCCGACGGCCCCTTGCCCGACCGCTTTGTGAGCGCCTACACGAATTCCAAACGCGAACGCGAAATAGCAACCCGGTTCCGGGCCCGGGGCGATCTGGCCGAAAGCCAGGTCCGCACTTGGGAAGCCCCCGATGAACCAGGGATCCGCGCAGAGTCGGATCGTCCCGCGCCGGAAGAAATTGAAGGCCCCCGCGAGGATGTCACGGAAGACATGCGCCGAGGCGTGATCGATCCCTTAAGCGGTCTCGTAGCCGGCCTGGAATTCGTTGCCGACAACCCGATGGTGGGAAAACGCAGAAGCGTGCCCGTCTTCGACGGCAAACGCCGCTATGATATGGTCTGGACCATCACTGAAGAGACAACCAAGACCATTGACGGCGAGGCTCGCGATGTCTGGGTGCTGACCTTCGGCACCGACCCGCTTGCGGGTTTTCGCAAGAAATGGGAACCCCGCTGGCGGGAGAGGGAATTTGAACTCTTCATCGCCAAGGGAGACCAGCCGGTGCCTTTGCAGATCTGGCCGAAGAATGATGGACCGGTGGTCAATCTGGTCGAGATTTGTCAGGGCCCCTGCCCGCTTCCCGATCCCTCCGGATCCGCCCCATCTGGCGAGGACCGCGCAGAGAAGGCAGCCGATCAGGCGTCTTGATCCGCCTGCTAAAAAAGCGGGATGTCAACTGATGAGATCAAAATCCCCATCGCCCCCCGACGGAGCCGCCCGACGTCCCCCCCGGGCGGAGCCGCCCGACGTCCCCCAACGTCTGCCAAAGCTGATGGCTTTTGGGGGCGGCTCTCTGGCGGGACACTAACATATTAGCTCAAGCGATGTCACGTCGCCCGCGGATCGGCAGCAAAAGAAATGATCAGGTGGGGTCGGACTCGATCCCGGCCGCCATCATGGCAGCCCCTTGCCGCTCCGCCACTGCCGCCTCGTCAAAGTCGCCCACCAGTTCGTGAAAGACCTGGTACCAGTTGATCTCGGCGGCCAGGTGGGTGAAGACGGCACCCAGGCCGATCGCGGCGCGGTCCATCAGGACGAATTCACGCGGAACCGTCACACCACCCAGCGCATTGAGTTCCTTCCGCACCTTCGTCGCCACCTGCGCACCATATTGGGTATCGTTGGTCTCGGTGATCTTCTGGACCTTGTCCTTCATCAGCGGTCCGTACAGGAAGCTGGCCCATTGGTTCAGCACCTCGATCAGGTCTTTCGAAAGATCGCGGAAACCCCAGGTCTCGTAGGCATGGACCGCCAGGGCCTCGTCATTATCCCGGAGCGCCTTGTAGAGGTTGATCACCCCGCCGACGAAAGCCGGGCGGAAGATACGAATGCAGCCGAAATCCAGAAGATTGATACCCTGGTCATCGCGGACGGAATAGTTCCCGAGATGCGGGTCGCCGTGGATCACGCCGTACTGATAGAAGGGTACATACCAGGCACGGAACATATTGAAGGCAACGGCGTTTCGGATCTCTATCGGTGCTTCTTTCACCGTCAGGATCGGATGGCCGTCGAGCCAGTTCATGCTGAGCAGTCGGTCGGTGCAGAGCCCCTCCTCCGGCTCGGGAACGAAAACGCCGGCCTCCTCCATCAACATCTCGCCATAGAGACGCATGTTTCGGGCCTCGCGACCATAATCCAGTTCTTCGCGCAAGCGGGCCGAGAGCTCCTTGTGGATCTCGGACGGGTCAATCGCCTTGTCGTATCTCCGGTAGATCGAGAAGACGAGGTTCAACTGACGAAGGTCGGCTTCGACCGCCGAGGCCATGTCCGGGTACTGTAGCTTCACCGCCAAAGGCTTCCCGCCCAGACTGTTTGCCCGATGAACCTGGCCGAGGGAAGCTGCCGAACAGGCCTCGTGCTCGAAACTGCCGTAGCGCTTGCGCCAATCGGTACCCAGTTCGCCGGACATGCGACGCTTAACGAAGGTCCAGCCCATGGGCGGCGCATTGGTCTGAAGCTGAGCCAGTTCCTTGGTGTATTCTTCCGGGAGCACGTCCGGAATGGTGGCCAGAATCTGAGCCACCTTCATCAGCGGCCCCTTAAGCCCGCCGAGGGCTTCTTTCAGATCTTCCGCATTGGCGACGTCACCGATCTCCCGGCCCATCAGCCGGCTGCCCGCAACCTTGGCGGCCAGTCCCCCCATCGCCGTGCCCACCTTCGCATATCGTCGGACCCGGCCTTGAAGGGAATTCGTCTCGGTCATAAAGCCTCCAGAAACTCCAATAATACCTTTGCCGCACTCTCCCAGTCCCGCTCCAACATCATACCATGGCCCAGGTCGGGCAGCAGTCTGGCAGTGGTGCCGACAATGGCGGCTGTCTGGCGGACGTGCATCGGTGCGATCAGACGGTCCATCTGCGCACCCATGACAAGAGCCGGAAAGACACGGAGCCGCCAGGGATCCGACACCGCCGGACCATACATATCGAGCGTGGCACGCCGGGATTCATTTTGCGCCCTAGACATATAGGTAGCCGCAAGCTCTTCTGGAATATCTTCACGGAAAAGGGCTTCGCGGAAGGTCTCGGGCCGCGCAATGTCCACGCCCTGATGCTGAATTTCTCCGATCCGCCAGAGCAACCAGGGCTGGAACCACGCCATGGTGATCGCAGGCCCCATCAGGCCGGTCGGTGGAACGGAAGCCATCAGGCAATAGGCTTCCACGTCAATGCGGGCCAAAAGTTTCTGGACCACATATCCACCCATGGAGTGGCCGACCAGCACCGGGGCATCGCCAAGCGCCGAGATCACCCGTAGCGCATCCTCCACATAGTCGTCGATGCCGAATTCATGCAGCCGTTCTATGCCGCTGCTCTTGCCATGCCCCCGAAAACTGGGTGCGAAGCAGTCGTAGCCCGCTTCCGCAAACCAGGGCATAAAATTTTCGGCCCAAATCCAGCCCCCGGAAAAGGCCCCATGCAGGAAAACCAAAGGCGGGCGATAGCGGCCATCCGACCATCTGGACGGCTCGTGCAGAACCTCCAGGCCGGTCGGAAAGGCCGAAGACAGTCTTTCAGGATAGGCACTGGCGTCCATTTTCGTCCCCCTCAAAAATGGGCCTGCCTCTCCCCCAGAGGCGCGGGTCGACGGCTGTCAATCGAACGGTGCTGGCCTTTACAGTGTTTGTTCCAGCTCGTCGATGAAACCCGATATGACGCCGAGACCCCGACGCCAGAAATCCGGATCACTGGCATCCAGACCGAACGGTGCCAGCAGTTCCTTGTGCCTTAATGTCCCACCGGCCCGGAGCATTTCAAGATATTTGCTCTGAAAGCCGGGAAAGCCCTTCTGGAAGGTGTCGTAAAGGCTGTTCACCAGACAGTCACCGAAGGCATAGGCATATACATAGAAGGGAGCATGCACAAAGTGCGGGATATAGGCCCAATAGCAGCGATAGTCATCATCGAAACGGAAGGCCGGGCCCAGGCTCTGGCGCTGCACATCCAGCCAGATTTCCCCCAGCCGGTCGGCGGAGAGTTCACCGTTGGGCCGTTCGGCATGGACCGCCTCTTCGAATTGGTGGAAGGCGACCTGACGAACAACCGTATTCATCATGTCTTCGACCTTTCCGGCCAGCAGCACGCGCCGCCGGGCGGGATCGGTCTCGCGCTCCAAGAGCGAACGGAAGGTCAGCATTTCCCCAAAGACCGAGGCCGTCTCGGCCAGCGTGAGCGGCGTATTCGCCATCAGCATGCCCTGATCGGCGGCGAGGACCTGATGGACGCCATGGCCCAACTCGTGGGCCAGCGTCATCACGTCGCGTGATTTGCCGTGGAAGTTCATCAGGATATAGGGGTGCACACTGGGTACCAGGGAATGCGAAAAGGCACCGGAATTCTTGCCCGGCCGCAGACGGGCGTCGATCCATTCCTCGTCAAAGAAGCGTTTCGCGACCCTCGCCATTTCAGGTTCGAAAGCGTGATAGGCGGACAAGACGGTCTCGCGGGCTTCGTCCCAAGTGAACAGGCGCTCGTCAATGTCCGGCAGGGGCGCATTGCGGTCCCACCAGTTCAGCTTGTCTACGCCGAACCAGCGTGCCTTCAGCTGATAGTAGCGATGGCCCAAAGTCTCGTAGGCCCCCTTGATGGAGTTCACCAGGGCCTCGACTACTTCGTCCTCAACCTGGTTGCCGAGGTTCCGTGCTGATATGGGCCTTGGGTATTCCCGCCAGAGGTCTTCGGTTTCCTTGTCTTTGGCGAGCACATTGGTGACCAGCGTAAAGATGTGGATGTTTTCCGTCAGCCCTCGCGACAGAGACAAGGCCGACCGTTCGCGCAGAGCGGCGTCTTTGTCGGAAAGGTTATTCAAGACGTCCGAGAGGGTTTTCTTCTCTCCATCCAGATCAAAGCGCATGAAGGCCAGCTGTTCTTCGAACAAGCGCGACCAGGCCGACCGGCCGGTTACCGACTTGTCATGCAGCAGCTGTTCCAATTCGTCCGACAGTTGGTGCTTGCGGTAGACCCTCATGTCGTTCAGCCAGGGGGCGTATCGCGCGGCCTTCGGGTCTTTCAGTTGCTCTTCCAACACCTCTTCCGGAATCCGGTTGATTTCCAGGGCGAAGAAAAGCGTCTCCGAGAAGATGTCGTTCACCTTCTCCTGCATGGTCTGCAGAAAGCGGGCACGCACGGGATCGCTGACATCGGCCGCCGACAAAAGCTGCGCGTAGCCGATGGCCTTGTGCGCGGCTTCGCTGATCACTTCGTAAGCCTCGACCGCTTCGCCCAACTCCCGACCCGAGAGTTCAGCCAGCCGATCCCGGTACGCGTCGCGGAAGGTTACAGCCCGGTCCATCGCCTCTCGCAGGGTCTTGCGGATCGCCGGGTCTTCAGGGTCCTGGTAAACTTGGCTCAAGTTCCATTCCGGAACCTCCCCGACCGGGGGTTGGCTATCGGTCTCAATCATATGCGGCGAAGGCGCATCCATGACTTGTCGCTCCGGTGCTCGCGTTCCATATTTTGATCTGTCGTCGGCTATCGGCTTCTGTCGGAAGAGTGTGCGCCGACCATCGATTGCTCAAGGTCAAAACCCGTCAAAGGGCGCGTTCTTTTCCCGTCGACAGGCCGTCGGGGACTTACGAGAACCCATCCAACACCAAACAGGCGTCGTACAAAAGGCGGAAATTGCGAACGCTCCTTAGAATACAATAAGAGTGCCCGCCCACTCACCCCCGCCAATAGGCCGCAACGTAGGCTCTTGGGGGAAACACGAAACTGATCGGGAGACAACATGCGCGCAGATGCCAGCGGCCCCAACCTCGTAACCCTGTTTTTCGACCAGGTTGAGAACTTACGGGACAAGCCCTTCCTTTGGTCCAAATCCGGGGGTCAGTACTGGCCGATGAGTTGGACACAGGTCTCGCGCCAGGTCTCGGCCCTGGCCCGAGCCCTCCGTGCGGAAGGTGTGAAGCCCGGCGACCGCGTGGTCCTGGCTGCCGAAAACCGCCCCGAATGGGTCGTCGCCGACTTCGCGATCATGGCTGCGGGTGCCATTACGGTCCCCGCCTACGTCACGAATACCTCGAATGACCACAAGCACGTCTTATCCGATTCGGGTGCCGTGGCCGCCATCTGCTCCACCCGGGAAATCGCAGCCAACCTGCTGCCGGCTGCGGCTGAGATCGATCTGCCCTTTGTGGTCGCGGTCGAGGACTGGAAACTCGAAGACACCGGACAGGTTAAGGTTCTGCCCTGGAAAGCCTTGATCGAACAAGGCGAAGACGGGCACGACAACATCATCGAAGGTGCCCGCGCCATCCGGCTCGATGATGTCGCCTGTCTGATCTACACATCCGGCACCGGCGGCGTGCCAAAAGGCGTGATGCTGACCCACCGCAATCTGCTGCACAACGTGCGCGCGGCGCAGCATCTACTGGATGAATTCGGACTGGAGGACGAGGTCTTTCTGTCCTTCCTGCCGCTGTCCCATTCATACGAACACCTGGCGGGTCACTTCTTCCCGGTCTCCATCGGGGCGCAGATCTACTACGCCGAAGACCTGGGCAGCCTGGCGACCAACATGCAGGAAGCGCGGCCCACGATCATGACTGCCGTCCCCCGGCTCTATGAGATGCTGCACGCCCGGATTACCGCCGGCGTGCGCAAGGAAGGCGGGACAAAGCAGCAGTTCTTCGGCAAGGCGCTCGAACTGGGATTGAAGAAACTGGACGGCGAAAAGCTGGGCGTTTTCGAGCGGGTCCAGGACGCCGCCGTCGATAGCATGGTGCGCGACAAGGTCCGGGCCCGCTTCGGCGGACGGCTGAAAGCCCTGGTCTCCGGTGGGGCCGCGCTCAACCCGGAGATCGGGCGGTTCTTTACGGCTCTGGGCCTCCGGCTGCTTCAGGGCTACGGCCAGACCGAATCAGCACCGCTGATCAGCTGCAACCGACCGAACAGCCCGAAAATTCACACCGTCGGCCCCCCGGCCCTGGATGTGGACGTCAGAATCGCGGAAGACGGGGAAATCCTGGCACGCGGCGACATGGTCATGAAGGGCTACTGGGGGCGCGAGGAAGACACCGCCAGCGTGATCAAGGACGGCTGGCTGCATACCGGCGACATCGGCACCTTCGACGAAGACGGCCACTTGATGATCACTGATCGCAAGAAAGATATCATCGTCAATTCCGGCGGCGACAACATTTCGCCCGCGCGGATCGAGGGCATCATTGCGGTCGAGCCGGAAATCCATCAGGTCATGGTCTATGGCGACAAGAAGCCGCACCTGGTTGCCCTTGTCGTGCCGGATCCCGACTGGCTGAAGGGTTGGGCCAAAGACAATGAAAAGCCAAACGATCTGCAGCAGTTGGCCGATGATGACGACCTGCGCAAAGCCTTGCAGGCCGTCATCGACAAAGTGAACCCCGAATTGTCCGTGATCGAACGGGTGCGACGCATCAGCGTCTCCCCCACCCCTTTCACCATCGAAAACGAAATGATGACGCCGACCATGAAGGCGCGTCGCCATGTTGTGAAGGCAGCCTTCGACGACCGGCTGGAAGCGCTCTACGGGGGCCGCTAAACGTCTTCCAGACCGGCGTGATGGCGCAAAATAGCAGCCAGTTGTTCTGCCGTCAGGTCAATGGACAATGTCGCGATATGGAGCGGTGTGCCAAAGACCTTTTTGTTCCAGAACCGAACCAGCCGGTCCGGCCAGGTTCCGGTCTCGAGCAGGCGCTCGGGCCGGACCAGATCGACCGAAACATGGCGCAGGCGGCGCTGTTTGCGCAGCCTGACCTCTTTCACCTCTGGCCAGGGAATAAAGAGCGGATCCGACGAGACGAGTTGGGCGACCCGAAATCCGTCTGCATCGAAGGCCAAGGCCGGGTGACGGGCAAAGTAGTTCCCGCCCCAGGCCAGGGCACAGGCACCAAAAAAGGCCAAGCAGAGCAGTCCGATGACCCGGCCGGCACGGTCATCCACCGCCTCTTCGGTACCGGCAAAGATTGTCGGATCCCAAGCCAACAAACCACCCAGCAAAGCCATAAGGCCTGCGGTAACCGTCATCACGGCGCAGGCGACCTTGTCGTATTCAATCCGGAACGGAAGTGGGGGTGGGCTATCCATCCGGCTGGTGTACTCCAGAATCGCGACAGAACCCAAGCGGCGTTTTTTTCTTTCAAGTCACAAAACCTTCATTGGACGCATCCAAAACTATTCGTTATTTCATGAATTATGGAAATGAATGAAGCCATCAGCGCTTTCTCCGCCCTGGCCCATGACAGTCGGCTGACCACCTTTCGATTGCTGATTTCGGTCGGCGACGAAGGGCTTGCGGCCGGTGAGATTGCAGATCGGCTGGGTCTCGCGGCTTCGACACTATCGAACCAACTGGCGGTTCTGGAACGCGCCCGCCTGGTCTCCGCACACCGGCAGGGCAGGTCCATTCGCTATACGGCCAACATCGAAGGTACGGCATCTCTCGTCGCTTTCCTGACCGAGGATTGCTGCCGGGGCAGACCCGATATCTGCGGCCTTCCCGCCAGAGAGACCCGTTAAAGACAAAGGGGAGCCCACCTCATGAGTTTGAAAATTGGCATCAACGGATTTGGCCGCATGGGACGGTTATCGACCCGTGTCGCCCTGGACACCAATTCGACTGATCAGACGATTGAAATCGTCCATATCAACGAGCCCGGCGGAACGGCGGAAGTTGCTGCCCATCTGTTGGCCTTCGATACCGTCCATGGCCGCTGGCCCCATGAGATCAGCAATACGCCCCACAGCCTTACGGTGGATGGCCGGACCATTCCCTTTACGCAGGAAAGTACGATCGGCGCGGTGGACTGGAAAGCCGCCGGCTGCGACATCGTCCTGGAATGTTCGGGCAAGTTCCGCACGACGGAGACACTCCAGACCTATTTCGATCAGGGCGTTGCCAAGGTTATCGTCGCGGCACCGGTCAAGGAGGGCGCGCTCAACATCGTCATGGGCTGCAACGATCACCTCTACGAACCGGAGACCCATCACCTCGTCACAGCGGCGTCCTGCACGACCAATTGCCTTGCCCCTGTGGTCAAGGTCCTGCACGAGGAAATCGGCATCACCCATGGCCTGATCACCACGATCCACGACGTCACCAATACGCAAGTCATGGTCGATGGGCCGCAGGCAGCGGGCAAGAATGACCTACGCCGGGCCCGCTCCGGCCTGAATTCGCTTATCCCGACCTCGACGGGTTCGGCGACCGCCATCACCAAGATCTATCCCGAATTGACAGGACGGCTGAACGGCATCGCGGTCCGGGTGCCGCTTTTGAATGCTTCGATCACGGATGCTGTCTTCGAGGTTTCGGCCCCCACGACCGTCGAGGACGTGAACGAGCTTTTCCGCTCTTATGCCAAGGGCGAGTTGAAAGGCATTCTGGGCTTTGAAGAGAAACCGCTGGTCAGCGCGGACTACACCAATGACCCCCGTTCCGGCATCGTGGATGGACCGGCGACCATCGTCACCGACGGCACCATGGTGAAAGTGATCGCCTGGTATGACAACGAATGGGGATATGTGAACCGCATGGTTGAGCTGGCCCGAAAGGTGGGCGCGGCCCTGTGACACAGGCCAAGGCCCCCTCGCCTCTGCCAAGCACCGACCTTCGCGCCTACGCCGGCGTCACGGCAGCCTATTGGGCTTTTACCCTGACCGATGGTGCGCTTCGGCTGCTGGTTCTGCTGCACTTTGATGGGCTCGGGTTTTCGCCCTTTGATTTGGCGATGCTGTTCGTGCTCTACGAAATAGCAGGCATCGTCACCAACCTATTTGGCGGTTGGTTGGGCGCGCGGTTCGGCCTCCGATTGACGTTGCTGTCCGGCTTGGCGATCCAGATCGGCGCACTCTTGATGTTGTCCGCCGTTGAACCTGACTGGGCGCTGGCGCTTTCCATCACCTATGTCGCCCTGGCGCAGGCCTTTTCCGGCGTGGCCAAGGACCTGACCAAGATGTCGTCCAAAAGCGCGATCAAGCGGGTTGCGGGCGAAGGCACCTTGTTCAAATGGGTGGCCCTCCTGACAGGATCCAAGAACGCCCTGAAGGGCCTCGGCTTTTTCCTGGGCGGTGTGCTGCTGGAAGGGCTCGGTTTCACGGGCGGTCTCTATGCCATGGCAGCCGCCCTGGCCCTGGTACTCGCCGCCAGTCTGTTCAGTTTGAAAACCGATCTCGGGCGGGCCAAATCCGCGCGGCTCGGCAAGGCATTGCTGTCCAAGGATGCCTCGATCAACCGTCTGTCACTGGCCCGGGTTTTCCTGTTCGGGGCACGGGATGTCTGGTTTGTGGTTGCCCTGCCCTTGTTTCTCAGCGGTGTCCTGGGCTGGGATTTTACGGCAACCGGCACCTTCATGGCCCTTTGGGTGATCGGCTATGGCTTCGTCCAGGCCGGGGCGCCGAAGATGCTGCCGAAAGATCCGGGCGGAGGCGTCGCGGCGGGCGCTGCCTCTCTATTGGGCCTGATCCCGGTTGTCATCCTCGTCCTTGTCTGGACCGGACAGTCCGCCTCGGTGGTGGTCCTGGGCGGCCTGATGGTGTTCGGTGTTCTGTTCGCGATCAATTCGTCGCTGCATTCCTATCTGATTGTTCATCTGGCAGACCATGATCGCGTCGCGATGGACGTTGGTTTTTACTATGCAGCCAATGCCGTCGGGCGCTTGTTGGGCACCATCCTCTCGGGTCTTCTGTATCAGATCGGCGGATTGGATGCGGCGCTCGCAGCCTCGGCGGCCATGCTTCTGGCCTCTGCTGCCGTCGTCAGTCGGCTGCGGGCCTCACCAGACCCTTGCAGCCCTCCTCAGAAGCGCTAGAGTTTCTCTTCAGCCTTTTCATTTTCCTACCAAGGCACCCGGCATCAAGGGTTCTGCCAACCACGGAGAGAACAGCATGATCGTCACCACCACCGACTCAGTCGAGGGCAAGCGCGTTATCCAATACCTGGGCGTTGTTTCGGGCGAAGCCGTCATGGGCACGAACGTTTTCCGGGACTTCTTTGCAGGCATCCGCGATATCGTCGGCGGCAGGTCGGGGTCATACGAAAAAGAACTGAAGAAAGCCAAGGACCTTTCCATCGGTGACATGATTGCCGAGGCTCAGGAACTCGGCGCGGACGCCATTGTCGCGGTGGACCTGGATTACGAATCGATTGGCGGTCAGGACAAATCCATGTTGATGGTTTCCGCCAACGGCACAGCGGTCAAACTGGGCTGAGGAGCGGTCCATGAAAAGCCGCAGGTCGGTTCTGGTTTCCGGGATGGCGGTTGCCGGGGTCGGCCTGATACGGCCCGCAATGGGGCTGGGCTTTTTGCGAACGCCCGAACAGGCCGAAGGTCCGTTTTATCCTGACCTGTTGCCCAAGGAACATGATACGGACCTGACCCATGTGGATGGCCACCCCGAGCGGGCAAAGGGCACACCGCTGGATCTGGTCGGCCGGGTGAAGACGTCCGATGGCGGTTTGGTCATTGGGGCACAGATTGACCTATGGCAATGCGATGCCAACGGTGCCTATCACCACCGGCGTGATCGGGGCGGCAATTGGGATCTGGGCTTTCAGGGCTTCGGTCGGACGATCTCGGATGCCAATGGTGCCTACCGGTTTCGCACCATCCGACCGGTGCCCTACCCCGGTCGTACGCCGCATATCCATTTCAAGGTCAAGGCCCGTGGCTTCCCCGTCCTGACCACCCAGATGTATGTACTGGGCGAACCCGGAAACGGGCGGGATTTCCTTTACCGGCGGCTTAAAGGCGCTGCGGCCCGCGAAGCCGTAACGGTCCAACTGGTCGAGACCGAAGACGGTTACAAAGGGACGTTTGATCTGGTGATCGGATGAAGTTTGGAGGCTCGAAAATCGGCTCGTCCGTGCCGTTCACTTTTTGGCCTGCACCGGCTCCACTTCGCGATGGGTATCGCCAGCAGCTTCGGGCAGTTCAGCAGCTTCGAAGAGCAGCCGAGACGGCGGGAAAGTGATCGTCACCGTGGTGCCACGCCCCTTCTTACTTTCAATCACGATCTTACCATCGTGCAGTTCGATTAGAGCTTTTGTCAGTGGCAGACCAAGCCCGGTTCCTTCGTGCTGTCGGGCGAGCGAACTGTCGACCTGACCGAAGCGCGACTGGGCAACAACCAGTTCCTCCTGGGTCATGCCAATCCCCGTATCGGAAACCGAGATCGCCAGTTCCCCTGAACCGGATTGAGACGAACTCAAACTCACCGCGCCCCCTTCGGGTGTGAACTTGATGGCATTGCTCAGCAGATTGAACAGGATCTGTTTGAGCCGCCGTTCATCCCCGCAGATCAGGGGCAGGCCCAGGGTAACCTGGTTGTTCACCATGACGCCCGAGCCAATCGCCCTGGGCTTCAAGACAGTGACCACAGCTTTTGAAATTAGGGCAATGTCTTGTGGTTCAGCGTCGAGGGAGAGCGATCCCGCCTCGATCTTCGACAGGTCCAGAATGTCGTTGATCAATTCCAGAAGATGGCTGCCGGAATCGTGGATACTGTTGATGTAATCGAGGTAGCGGTCGTTCTCCAGCTTCCCGAACACGCCTTCGCGGATCACGCTGGAAAAGCCCAAGATGGCATTGAGCGGCGTCCGCAGCTCGTGACTCATGTTCGCCAGGAATTCGGATTTTGTCCGGTTGGCGGCTTCCGCTTCGCCCAACGCGATCTCGAGACGGCGGGTGGTTTCCCGAAGCTCCGACACATCGGTCCAAAGGCCGATAGAGCCGACGTGTTTGCCGTCCAGATCATAGATCGGAGCGGGGTTGTTGATGCAAATCACATTCGTGCCGTCAGGTCGCTGGAGGGCAATTTCGTAGGCACCGCTGATACCCCGTTTTCGTTTCTCCAGTTGCTCTTCGAAGACCTTGCGATTTTCGTCATCAACAAAGTCATAGATCGTGCCCGCGATGATCTCTTCCCTGGAACGATCCAGGATCCGACACAGCGCCGGATTGACATCCAGCGTGCGCCCCGAAGGCTCAATGAACCAGTAACCCTCCTGTGTGGCCTTGATCAGTTGCTGGTGGGTGAATTCGTTGACTTTCAGGTCATAGACGTCTCGCGCCTGAGCTTCATATGCCCGGCGAAGTCGGCGATACTTGAGCGCCAAATATCCCAAGAAACCGGCCAGGGTAACCAAGGCCAAGCCCGCCATGATTGCACCCAGGTCCGTCATATCCGTCATCGTCTAGCTGGTTTCGAAAAGCACACGAAAGTATATCCCAGAAAACGGTGAAATGGTCAATTCTACCAACAGGATATTTTGCGAGGGGCAACATCTCAACCTTTTGGTGAAAATCGCTCATAGGTAGATCCATGGTTCTCTGGCCGAGGGACAGAAAACCCTCTGTCATTTTTCGGGCTGCTTACCTTGTTCTGATTTTCTTGTGCCCCCACCTCGTGCAAGGTGCTTCTTGGGCCATCGGCTGGCAGGCCGGTCGCGACAATGACGAAAGACGAGTCGATGCTCTACACAAGACGTGGCCTGAAGGGCGCGACCACCGCCCCCCATCACCTGGCAGCCGAGGCTGGTGCTCAGATCCTCAAAGAGGGCGGCAACGCGGTGGAAGCCATGGTCGCCATGGCGGCCACCATCGCCGTGGTTTACCCCCATATGAACAGCCTTGGCGGCGACGGTTTCTGGCTGATCGCCGAGCCGGGCAAGGAGCCCATCGGGATCGACGCGGCAGGACCCGCAGCAGCCCTGGCGACGCTGAATTCTTACGCCGACGTCAGAGTGATCCCGACTCGTGGCCCCAGGGCAGCATTGACCGTGCCCGGTACGATTTCCGGCTGGCAGGCAGCACTTGCGCATGCTGCTCACTGGGAAGGAACAATGCCGCTGGACGTCTTGCTCGGCGATGCCCTCTGCCGCGCGCGGGAAGGTTTTGTCGTTACCCGGGGCCAGGCCGAGTTGACAGCAGCGAAAAGGGCGGAACTGGCTGACCAGCCGGGATTTGCCACAACCTATCTGGGCAAGGGCTCGACGGAGGTTGGACAGGTTTTCCGTCAGCCAGAACTGGCCGACACGCTGGAGGCCCTGATTCGGGATGGGTTGGACAGTTTCTATCGCGGGGACCTGGGCCAGGCCTTGGGCAGCGGACTCGAGCACCTTGGCAGCCCGCTCCGGCGCAGCGATTTCGAGGGTCAGAAGGCCAGGCTGATCGAGCCGCTGAAGCTGCGAGCCTACGGCGGATCTCTCTACGCCATGACGCCGCCGACCCAGGGGGTCAGCGCACTCATGATCCTGGGCCTGTTCGAGCGCCTCGGCATAACGGAAGCCGAGAGCTTTGCCCATATCCACGGACTGGTGGAGGCCACCAAGCAGGCCTTTATCCTGCGCAACGCCCACCTCGCCGATGGCCCCTGGATGACCCAGGACCCGAAAACCTGGTTGAGCCCTGATATCCTGGACCAGCTGGCGGCAAAGATCGAACCGACCCGCGCCCTGCCCTGGCCCCAGGACACCAAACCGGGCGATACCATCTGGATGGGTGCCGCCGATGCCGAAGGCCGGACGGTCAGTTTCATTCAGAGCACCTATTGGGAATTCGGATCTGGCTGCGTTCCGGCCGCAACCGGGGTGGTGATCCAGAACCGGGGTGCTGGCTTTACGCTCGCCCCCGCCCACCCCAACGCGCTGGAACCCGGCAAGCGCCCTTTCCATACATTGATCCCAGGCCTCGCAAAGCTCGCCGATGGCTCCTGGCTGGCCTATGGGAATATGGGTGGGGAAGGCCAACCGCAAAGCCAGGCCGCCGTCTTCAGTCGCCATGCGATTTTCGGCCAGCCCCTGCAGACAGCCATTACCGCGCCGCGCTGGCTTTTAGGCCGAACTTGGGGTGAGGAGACGACGACCCTGAAGCTCGAAAGCCGCTTTGATCCCGCCCTGATCGAGGCGCTCGCCACCGCCGGGCACGATGTCGAAATCCTGGAACCCTTCACCAGCACCATGGGCCATGCCGGAGCGGTCAGGGTCGGCCCCCAAGGCGTTTTCGAGGCTGCGACCGACCCCCGGAGCGATGGGGCTGCCGTCGTTTTGTAAGGCCTTCCGGATGGGGCGACGGGCTTACAGCCACCTCACCCAAAAGGCGGAAACGAATCAAAACATTTCAATCATAAGAACTTTCACCTTTCGATGAGGGGGCGTATAACCCTACAGGCTTAGGGGTGAAATCGATATTCACGCCCCTCGGTCAGGTTCAAGAAAGAGGGAAAGGTCTTACCCATGTTGAAGAGAATGGCAATCGCCCTTGTCTTGCTGTTCAGCGCAGCGGCGCTGCCCGTCCACGCCGCAGACAAGCCACTGGATTACTCGCCCGGCCTGATCAAAGAACTGCTGGCTGAAGGCAAGACCCTGTTCGTTGACTATGCGGCTTCCTGGTGCGGCACCTGCCGATCCCAGGAAAATACCATCGCGGAACTGCGCGCCGAAAACCTGGCCTATGACGCTGCCATGACCTTTATTCGGGTCGATTGGGATACCTACGAGAAGGCAGAGGTCCGCACCTCCCGCGACATTCCACGGCGCTCCACGCTGATCGTCCTGCGAGGCGATGCGGAGCTGGGTCGCATCGTCGCCGACACCAGCAAAGACAACATCCGTAAACTGATGGATCTGGGTCTGTAACGGAACCCCTGCCTCAGAACTGGAAGTAGATAAACAGGTCCAAGGGTCTGAGGTACAGGAAGACCATGATCATCAGCCCGACCAGGGCGATGAACTCGATCAGCGCATAGCCCATGGGAAGCTTTGCGCTGATATTTTTGGCCAGGCCCCAGGCGGGTTTGGCTAAAAGCATCACCGGCAGAACCAGGATAAAGACCCAGTAACTCTCGCGCGGGAGCGCCAGCAATGCAGACTGGCCGGTAAGCGCCGACACCCATGCCCCCGGCCAGAACAAGGTGGTCAGCATGGTCAAGGCATCCCCCAGAGAGGCCGCCCGGAAAGGAAGCCAGCCGATCATGGCGGCACCGAAGGTGAGCATCCAGCAGAGAGGTAGAGCAAACCCTTTCGGCTGTTCCGGCAGGCGCAGCAGACGCCAGAGCAAAATGGTCATGGCATGCCAGGCACCCCAGAGAACGAAGGTCCAGTTCGCCCCATGCCAAAGGCCCATCAACAGCCAGGTCAAGACCAACGCCTTGGCCCGATCAAAGCTGGAAGCCACAACGGCCAGGCTCTCCTTCGCATCATCGCGAAGCACCTCCCCGATACCTCCCGTTGAACGGTCTACGAACCGCCCGCCGGTCAACGGCAGATAGACATAATCCCTGATCCAGCTGGACAGACTGATGTGCCATCGCTGCCAGAACTGTCGTGGTGAGGTAGCGTGATAGGGCCAGTTGAAGTTCTCGACAAAGCGGATGCCCATCATTCCCGCCGTCCCAATGGCTATATGCGAGTAGGCCGCGAAATCGAAGTAGATCTGGAAACCGAACAGACAGGCCAAAACCACGACATCGATGGGGCTGAGCGAAGACGCCGGGACGGCATAGCCGGCATCGACGAAGGGAGCGATCACATCAGCACAACACACCTTCAAGAACAGGCCGATCAGAACCCGCTTGATCCCCTCGGCCAATTCATCTGGCTGGAAGGGAGGCCTATCTTTCAGCTGAGGTGCCACCTCCCGGTAGCGCAGGATCGGCCCGGCGACCAGCTGCGGAAAGAAGATCACATAGTTGGCGAAGGGTATGAATCGCCGCTCCGCCTTGATCAGGCCCCTGTAGACATCGATCGTGTAGCTGATCGACTGGAAGGTATAGAAGCTGATGCCGAGCAACAGGGGGATCTGCCAGGTGATGGTGATCTCCCCCATCCCGAACAGGCCCGCAATGCTGTTGGCATTGTCGGCCAGAAAATAGGCGTACTTGAAAAAGACCAGCAGACCCAGATTGACGCAAAGGCTGCCGGCCAGCCAGAGGCACCGCTGCCGTTGATTGTCCGCCGCCTCGATCCTGCGCGCCGCGATGAAATCCACCGCGCAGGACAACAATAACACGACCAAAAAATCGATCCGCCAGAACCCATAGAACGTCAGGCTGCCGAGAAAAATCAGCGCCCGTCTGGGCCGGTCCGGCAACAGCCAATAGGCCGTGACGAAAGTGCTCAGGAAAATCAGGAAGGTAACGGAGTTGAAGACCACGGGCTCAGCGTTCCTCACCGGTAAGCAGGCCGGTCAACTGCGCTGCCAAATCTTCGGCAAGGGCCGCATGGCCGTCGCCGCTGAAGTGGAAATAATCCTGGCGGAACTGGCCGTACTGATTATAGACGCGACCGTTCCAGTTCCCTTCGGCAACGCTGTCTTCAAGATTGACGAAAACCCCGCCAACGCCCTCGGTAATGTCTCGCATCTCTGCTTTGAACCGGTTGTACTGGTCCGGCAGATAGGGAAACAGGCCTTCCGGTGGCCGGGGGGCAATGTAGGTCAAGAGCCTCCCGCCATCCGCTGCCACCAAATCGGCCAGGGCCCTAAAAGCCAGCAGGTTGTCCGCATAGATCGCAGCCGGAAAAACCGTGGACTGGATCGTCTCCGCCCCCCCCGTCAACCGATGGCGCAAGACCCCGATGTCGTGTCTCAGATCGGCCAAAGCAAGCCGAAGACGCCCCCTCGCCTGATCGCGATAACCCCAGAGCGACCAGTTTTCTTCCAGCCAGGCGTTGATCGCACGTTCCGTCCGGTCCTGCCAACCGGCGAGAAGATAACTCTCGCCTTCAACAGGATCGCTTCGGGTCGGCTGATTTGCGGGACCGGGGTTCGCGGCGGAACTGTACCGACCTTCCAGCCGTTCCATGATTCTTTGAAGGGGTTCGGAGCCGGGAAGATCGTCATGATCCGCCAGTAACGTGGTCCGGGCATTCTTCCGGAGCCCATCCTCGCGCATGTCATCCAAGACCGCTCCGACCATCAGAAGCTGTGGTTTAACGTCCTTCCTGACCGCCAGGTATGTGGTCAGCATTTCCTGGTAATTGGCATTCCCCATGCTGAACGCCGCCAGGTAGCCCCCTCGCCGGGACAGCCGCTCCGCCAGCAGGCCAGCCGCCGTCTTTTCGCCGGGAGCCATCTTGGTGATGGTATGAAGATGGGACGCGGCCAGCCATACCACCGCCGGATCGGCCCCTCTCGCCATGGCCATCCGGCAGGGCGCCTGCCTCAGCATTTCCAGGTTTGCTGTACCGCAATGCAGCCAATCCCGGTCATCCGTTCCATAGACGTAGCCGGTATCTTCCCCGAGGCTCGGTCGGTCGAAATCAATCGCCGTCCGGGAAAGCTGAAGCGAAAACAAAAAGGCGGCGACGAGGCCTGCAAGGCCCAAACCCGAGAGCTGGAGCCACCCCCGCCGCTGCCCTTCCCGCCGATGTGGATCGAACTCGGGCGATTTCCCGCCTGGGATCGGTGTCGCCTGCGGTTCTGCCATGGAAAACCCTTAATACCCGAACGCCCGGCTCCCGGTGCCCCCCATGGCACCTATGGGCTCGAGAAGATAGGCCGGGCGGCGAAGCCCAGGCAAGGTGGATGTGTTGCTTTCCTACAGTGCGATGGTCACTATACGCCCACCTTCCGCGGCCTCGGCGTTGCCGTCTTCCTAGAGCGAAAAATCATGTCCTTCGATCATACCAGGGGTGAAGCCCTTAGCCGGTCCCCCCTTAATGCGGCTATCCTGGCCACCCTATTGCTAACCCTGTGTGTTTTTTGGCTTTATACTTGCGTTTTCAATTACTTACCTTTTTGGATCACGAACCAGGAATACGCCTACCATACCCTTGGCCACGGCCTGAATGTGGACCAGTGGCTGTTTGAACGCGGTGGACGGCGTCACGGGTTTCACCAGTACATGCACCCGGGCGTGTTCTACCAGATCGCGAGTTGGCTGGCCTACCGCGTCAGCCTGCTGCCCGCCTTCCCCGGCGCGGAGGCCGCTTTCCTCGCCCACATCGAAAACCCCGAGCCGTTCCAGACCACTGTCCATGCCTTGACCTTGCTGATCGGCCTCCTTTCCGCCGTACTGTTCTGGCGGCTGGCGCGGGGCCTGGACGTCATGGTCCGCAGCGCAATCGCCCTGGCACCGCTCAGCCAGGCCTATCTATGGTACGCGGGCCTTCAGCAGATGATGCCGGAGACCTTTGCCGTTCTCGTCGCCTGGATGTCGTTTGCCGCCGGATACCGTTCCTTCACGACCGAACAGGTTGCCTGGAAGACCCTGGTTGTCCGCTTCGGTCTGGTGGGGGGCGCTGCCTGCTTCGCCTACCTGATCAAGCTGAACTATCTTCCCTGGGCTGGGGCGCTGGGGGCCGCCTCAGTGCTCTGGGCAGCCCTCGCACGGCCCGGCTGGAAACAGACCGCCATCGCCGCCCTGGCCTTCATCGGCGGTTTTGCGCTGGTCTTCCTGATTTTCTGCATGGCTTTCCTGGGCCAGGATCAGATCCCCAGGATGCTGTCGTTCCATTTCTCCTTCTTCGGTCACACGGGCTATCAAGGGGCCGGGGAGGAAGGATTTATGGATTTTGCCAAGGCCTGGACGGCCTTCCTCAATGGCTGGCGCAACCTCAACTTCTTCGCCATGTTATCCTGGGTTCTTGGATTTGGCGCATTGATCGTCGTAGCCCTGAACCTGCTGGTCCCGGAAAAGCGACGCGCGGCCGAGGCTGACCCCAGGGCGGTTTGCCTTTTGTTGTTCGCCGGTCTCGGCATTCTGCTGGGCATGCTGGCGGTCCTGAAACACCCGGGGAACAACTATCTGATCGCCATTTCGGCGCTCTGGCCTGTCATGCTGCTGGCCCTTGGCCAACTGGTTGGCAAAACCCTGCTGCGGGCCACCTGCGCGCTGGTCCTCCTGGTTGTGGCCCAGGCCGGCTTCGAAGCGGTTCGCACCCACAATGACCATGCGGATTGGGCGCGCTCGCGCGTCGCCGAGGTGGAGAAGGTTTTCGCCCTACCCATCGAAAAAGGGGAACTCCGCCTCTGGGCCTTTAAAGTCCCGTCGAAACCCTTTATCGCGCGGCACAGTGTGGAACTGTCCAGTGTCAAAGCCTACCGGGACGTGATCAACCGCATCTTCCCCGAAGACCAGATGTTCAACATCTGGCGAAATGCGGTGCGCATGAACCAGGAATGGCATCAGATCGATGACATCCCCTGGCGCTATGCCATCGTGGACAGGGCCTACAGCCGGGAACCGAAGGACATCCCCCGCCCCTTCCGCTACAAAGGCCACGAGGTCGAGGCGCTGGATACGATCATGATCATCAAGAGGGCTCCGGCGGAGTCTCCGACAGAGGGCGAAGCGACGCCTCGCGCAGAATAAAACGCCGGTAGTCATGCGCCGGAATCATCGCGGGCTGGCTTTTCAGGAACAACACCATGAACAACAGGTTGAGAGAAGCCGCCAGCGCCTGAGCCACCATGACCAAGAGGATCCCGGCGAAAATCGAGGTCCAGCCGACAATCGGCAAATCGGTACCGAGTTTCAACAGCGCCACGACGATCGCGCCGGTCAGCACCAGGCCGGCAAGCACGATGGACGTCAGGATCAGACGGACAGCCGCGATATCGGCGAAAACCGTCAGGCCGCTGAAGGCATGGACGATCAGCCGCAACGGGTTCATGCCGCTCTGGCCAAGCCTGCGGGTACCCCGCGCCTTCGGAACCACCCGGTAAGGCAATTTGGATCTGAGAATCGCAGACGAATAGTGGTGCCAGAGGGGTGCCTGATGGGCCAGCCTTGCCACCATGGATCCGGGGACAACCGAAAAGTTGCCCATCTGAATGCGAATGCCCGTCAGGGCCCGGTAAAGCAGGCGAAAGATCGAATAGCCAGCCGCGAACAGGCGGCCCTCGGTCCGCTTGCCCCGTCCGGCGAAGATGATACAGGGTTGTTCTTCGCTCAATGTTTCACTCAACAGAGACGGAATGTCTTCGGGCTTGTCCTCGTGGTCGGCATCCATCACGACAAGATAATCGCAAGGCAGGTTTTCGGCGATATGCGCCACGCCAATGGCAAGCGCGCGCTGATTTCCCTGGTTGGAGGCCAATTCGATTTCGTGGATATCGCGAATTTCGCCCAGTTCCAGTCCCGGGATGCTGTCCCGCCCGCCCCGCTCTGCGGAACCATCGTCGACAACGACCACATCCACTCTCGCACCACTCCCTGCAAAGGCGTGATCGATCTCCGGCAGCAGCAAAGCCAGGGATTCCCAGTCGTTGTAGACCGCTGTCAGCACGACAATGTGCTTTCCCTGAATGTCCGGCCCCTTCACATCCGGCTTTGCGCCAGGGCTTGTCATGACGAGGCTTCCGCTTGATCGGGCAGACGGGTCAAAACGGCCAGCAGGCTGACCCCTGCGGGAAAGGCCGGGCGTCCCGTCTTCAACCCGCGACGGATGAAGAACCCTTCGGCAGCAAACAGCATCCTGAGTGTGCCATTGACCGGCGGGGATGGCAGGCTGAAATCCGAACCGTCCTGTCCCACTTTCCAGCCTCGCTGGCGGATGAACTTGATGATGGGGTAGAGAAGGCTGTTAAAGGGCGTCTGCAGATCGCATCGAAGCGGCAGCCCCTGAAAAAGCGCGCTGAGTTCAGATCCGACATATCGCCGCACATGGCCGGCGGTCACGTCGTGCTCTGACCAGAGCGCCGGGTCCGCCGGGACCGTGATCAACAGGCGAGAGCCGGTCGGCATGATCGCGACCAGGTCCGCCAGGAAGGCGCGGTCATCCTCGATATGTTCAAGAACATCCAACAGCATGAAGACATCGGCCTCACCCGCCAGGTGTTCGACGCTCTCCGGCATCCGCCCTTGGATGAAGTCCGCTTCGGGATAGAGCAATCTTGCCCGCGAAATCGCCTGTTCCGACACGTCGAGTCCCGTGCAAGACCAGCGCCGCCCGATCCAGGCTGTCATGCCGCCGGTACCGCATCCGACGTCCAGGACCTTGGGCGTGCGAATACCCGCCACAAGGCGCGCCACGATATCGGATAGAATCGAACGCCTGGCGGTAAACCACCAATGCCGGTCTTCCAATTGCGCGTGCTGATCGAAAAGGCTTGCTTCCATGGGTCCGTCTTCCAGGCCCCCGGCATCAAAACGTGGGGGTGGCGATGAGGATGAGGCTAGGGAACGCAGAAAATGCTTGGAAGACAAGCCCAAATCCCCAAAAATCCGGCGCGCGCAGAACGCGGACGTCTTCAAACGCGAACCCTATCCGAGACCCCTCATCGCCATGGCGAAAAACCTCTTCAGCCTTGTGATTTTCGTCCGCCTGGTTGCTGCGATGGGTATCTGCGGATCACTCCTGGTTCTGGCTGTGATCCTGCTGGGGCCGAAGTTTGGCATCGGCGACCCCGCTTTCGGACCCTACGAACAAATGGCGGTCGTCGTCGTCGCCCTGACTTTGGCCGCGAGCCTTCTGCTGATTGCCCCCCGGACCGCGCGATCACTGGAACGAAATCTCCGGCCGGGACGCCGCATGTTTCAGCTGTTTGGCTTGTGCGCCCTGCCGATGGCCCTGACCGTTCTGGGTTTTGCCGTCTTTCATCCGGACATTCAGCTGACACCGGACCGGATGTTGATCTTTGTCGGTGGCGGCCTCTTGGTCCTGGTTTTGAGCATGGTCCTCGCTTCGGGATCAATCGTCATTGCGGCCAACGCGGCCCTTCTTTTCGGCTTGATCGGCGCAGCGGAAGGGGCCGCGCGCCTGCTGCCTGAGACTTCGTCAGCACCTGCTAGCGCAGGCCAGGAATCAGAAGGCAGGCCATCCCAACCCAAAGGCCCTGTTCGGACCGAAGGCACCTACTATCAAAGCTATTTCCGGTTCGACGCTGACCTGGGATACAGCGCAAACCCCAATATCACAGCAACGACCCGTAAGACCCGGGGCGACCAACTGGTCTACGATGCCGTCTACACCATCAACGAATTGGGTTTCCGCAAGACACCACAAAGCGGTAACGACGGCGACAAGACCGTCCAGATCAACCTGTTCGGCGGCTCTTTCGCCTTTGGAGAGGGCCTGGCCGACGGCGAGACCCTGGCCGCCCGACTGGCCCAGCTGATGCCCGAGGCAGAACTGCGCAATTACGGCTTTCACGGCTATGGCCCACAGCAAATTCTGGCGCTCCTGGAGGCCGGTCGGCTCAGCCCTGTCGCTTCGGGCCAGACCCCTGTTGCGGTCTATCTGTTCAAGGATGGCCACATTCCGAGGCTCCTGGGGTCCCACCATGTGGTGACCAATTGGGGCCACCATATGCCGTATTACCGACTGACGGAGACAGGCTCGGTCGAACGCGCCGGCAACTTTACCTCCGGTCGACCGCTGCGCGCCTTCTTGAATGCGATCGCGGCCAACAGCCGGTTGATCGAGCGCTTCAATGCCTCTTTCGATGCCTTGTTCGAATCCGGGGACGGCTACCGACTTGCCGCCGCCCTTTTGGCGCAGGCCTGCAGCCTTTTTGAGGCGAAAACCGACGGTGCTGCCTGCTATGTCGCGCTCTATCCCGGCTCGGTCGAGGCACAGGCTAACCTGATCGCCCCCCTGACCGAACGCGGAGTGCCCGTTCTGGATTTCACCACCCTGTTTGACGATCAGGGAATCGACCCTTCGGAATTGATCATTGTCGGCGACGGCCACCCGAGCGCGCTCGCTTTCAAGGTCCTGGCCGGAGCCCTTTACGAGCGCTTTTCCGCTGCGGACTGGTACACAAAACGATAATCGTCCGACTGACAATTCTGTCCGGTGGGTAAGTTGACAACAGGGGTCAAACCGGACATCTAAAGAGCGAAGTTGATTTGGAGTCCGCAGGGCTTCCGGTATCGGCTTCATGCGGGGCTGGGTTCGGTTTCAGCCTTTAACCGATGCCAGCGATGGCAACTTCCTATGACCCAGACTTTTGCGTGTGACCCCTGACCTACTGAACCAGTTCGAAAGATTCCATCATGGTTAAAACCTTTATCCTGGCGTTGTCCTTGCTTGCCATTTCCCTGCCTGCGAGCGCACAGCCGATTGAACAGATTATCTCCTCGGCTCAGAACGGAAATTCAGGATCTCAATTCGAACTTGGCCGCGCCTATCACCGGGGCATGGGCATCGAAAAAGACCTGATTGAAGCCCGCCGGTGGTACAAGGCAGCGGCGGAAGCCGGCCATGTCGAAGCCCAGTTCTATTACGGCTGGTTGTTCTTCAACGGCCGCGGCGTCGATGCTGACCCGGCCGAGGCGGCCAAGTGGTTCCAACTCGCAGCCAACAAAGGTCACCTGGTCTCGACCTTCAACATGGGCCGCCTTTACATGGCCGGTTCCGGTGTCCCGCAGGACGTTGTCCGCGGATATGCCTACCTGCTTGCCGCCCGCGAAAAGGGGCACAAGGATGCCGAAGACATGATCCTGGAGGTCTCGGCGACCCTGACGGAAGACCAGAAGGCCCAAGCCATTGCCCTGGCTTCGCAGTTGACGAATTAACAGCTGTTTTCCCTGGCGCTGACGCGCGAAACAGGATTAAGGCGCGGATGCGCCAAGTGAACCGAATCCCCCCGGCGCGACCCGACAGCGGGTCACATGCGCCGGGGGTTTTTGCTGCCAGAGTCTCGAACGTCGCCGTCTGTCAGCGCCCGCAACCGGATTTGCGAGATGCCAAGCGCATGTCGCTCTTGATTGGCCTGCCGTCTACGGTGATGTCTCCGACGACCAGCGTAGCCCCGTCGAGGCCATAAGTGGCGCGGATCACCTCGGCATCCCGATAGCTTCCACCGAGGGTTGCGGCCAGTTGACCGAGAAAAGCGGCATCGACGTGGCGGGGAAAGAGCCGGACCGGGCGAGCCTCGATCAGGCCATGACGGTGTCGGATAGCCTGAATCCGGCGCTTTTCCTGGTGCACCAGGTCACCTTTCGGATGGCGAATAAAGGTGCTCCAGCGATCCCTGTCCAACCGGCGCCCCTGGCCCGGGGTTCCGCCCTGATCAAAGACCCGACCATCCCCCGCCAGCAGCACCGTGGTCACACCATGACATCCGGTCAGTCTGCGATAGAGCGGTGCCCAGGCCGATCGGTCGTCCGGCCAAGCAATTTCAATGCTGGGGCCTTCGCCATGTTCCATCAAGGTGAGTAATACCCGCCCAGCAGGAAGGCTGTCCTGGCGATCTTCCGCCGTGCTGGCCGCTTTGATCGGCCCCGTTTCGGTCCGCGCCATATCGGTTTGCTTTGGCCTCGGGGTGGGCTTGATCGGGACAACCGTTTCGGGCTTCACCTCTGCTTCTGCGCGGGGTTGCAAAGGTCTGGTGACCGGCGAAACAGCTCTAACCTGTGATTCGGCTCCTACCGACGAGGGGACAGCGGCCAACCTTGGGGGCGGGGGAAGCCGAACCGGCCTCTGGCGGAGGATCTCTGGCGGAGGTTGATGATCAAGGGGTTGCTGGAATGCCGCCTTCTCCGGATTTTGAGGCCTGTTGTCTTCTTCCGATGGCAAGCTTGCTTGCTGCCAAGCCAGGAAGGCCAGCAGAATTACACCTGACAGAGCATAGGCCCGAAACCCTCTTACCCTGCCCCCTTGCCGGGTCATTGTGGCCACCGTTCCGCCGCCATCAGTTCCAGGTCCTCGGCCAGCCGCATCAGTTCCTCGGCCCGCGTGGCCGGGTCCATGAATCCGGGATCAGCCTCTGCCGGGGCCTGCCTCGGACCGGTCGAGGCCAAAACCTCTTCCCTTCGACTGGCGACGGCTGGGTCTTCAGCCGGTCCGGCTCGTTCTGGTTCTGCGGCAATCACAGGATCAAAAGCGCCCTCTCCTTCTATGGTCTCGACCGGTGCCGCGGGCGGCGAAGGCACCTCCTCCTGTACCTTAGGGGGTCCCGGCTTGAGGCTGGGGGCCTGGGGCTGATTTCCGCTGACCGTCGAGGCTGCCTGCAAGCCCAGAGTTTCCATACGGTTCATGGCCTTTTCCACCGCCGGGTGGTCCCCGGCGAACAGATAGACCAGGGCGGCGAGAACGGCGATGTTGAAGAGTAGATGTGACATGGGAAGCTCCTAAACAGTAGCCTTGGTCGGCTCTGCGGGGGCGAGGATCTCAATCCGCCGGGAATCCTCGAGATCGAGGCGCTGATGCCGGATCAGCAACCCGGCGCGCAGAACGGCGGCGACGGGCAGGCCGACGACGGTGGTCATGAAGGCAAGACTGAAGTTCGCGGTCAGTTCCCGGATCACACTTTGGACTGTCTCCGGATTGAGATCCCGCCCGGCCAGACTGCCGATGCCGAGACTGATCCCCAGCAAGGTGAAGGTAAGCGCCAGCGTGGTTACGCCATTCGCGGCCTGAAGGCCGCAGGCGAGCCAGAAGTGGCGCTCTTCCGCTCCTTCTGCGGACTGCATGCGCAGATAGGAAAAGGCGGCGGTGAAGACCAGGCCGGACAGCAGGCCGACAAAGCCAAGGCCCAAGACCTCCAAGACCCAGCGCGACAGGTCGCCGGGAGAACCCGACGTCAGAGCCACTGCAGAGGCGGACAGGATGGCCAGGCTTCCCAGCAGATAGCTTGCGGTCCGTGAAAACTGGCCCAGTAGGCCGGGTGTTTTTCGCAAGCTCATATCACCGGCGCCCCCGACGCGCGCCTAGGATGGCATTGCTGGAGATACCGACTTCGGACAGCCAATGATCCGCCAGATTGCGGTCCTTCTCGACGGAGGCATGGACCAGGAAGGTCAGATCGTAGTTGTCGAAGGCGGCCCTGACGATGGGCGTGTTCTTCTCGGCCAAGGAAGGGTCCCGGATAACCATCCGTTCCAGGTCTACCAGCCGGTTTCGGGAAATCTCGAGCCGGCTCTGGCGTTCCGCTGCCGGAAGATCCGCGTTTAGCAGGGTGTCCAACAGGATCGCCCGTTCGCGTTCCAGATTTTCCAGGCTACCGGCCTGAGCGGCGGAGGCACCGAATCCCAGCGCAAGAATGCTTAAGGCCAGGACACAGAAGACAAACAGGAGGTGTTTCATGGGTTCGGCTCCTTTCAAAAACCGGTAAACAGCGAAACCGCTGAAGAGATTGAACTCTCTTGCTGTTCAGGGGACGCCCAATCCTCATCCAGGGCGGCCTCGTTTATCCCCTCGCTCAGGGCCAGGGCATCGAGGGAGACCAGCTTGGCCATGAAGCCCAGCATCTGGCTTTCCTGATCGATGATGTTCAACTCGGACTGATGACGCGCGACCAGGTCCCGCAGGTAGTCGGCCTGGGTCAGGGGGACACCGAAACGTTCGGGTGCCCGGTTCATGGGATGGTCGTCTATCGCGCGTTGCAGGTTCTCGATGGCCGCCAGATTTTCGGCATAGGACCGCGCGTAGGGACTTTCCGCCGTTAGGCTGGACTGCATGATCTTGGTATCGATCGCCTGGCGGGTCTGTTCGAAGCGGGCGAGCGCTGCATCGTGCTTCTCTTTCAGCGCAACCTGCCCGGAGGTGCGGGAGGACTGCTTGCGGTCCATCTTGCCCAGGAGGCGTTCGTAAAGCTTCAGCTTCGTCCGCGCCTCCTTTCGACGCAGCGACTGGCTTTCCTTCATCAGATTCAGATAGGCCTGCTTTTCCAGCAGAAACAGGTGATTCAGTTCTGTGCGAAGGTCGCCGTCGGCTGCATCTATGGCCCCCTGAAGATCCTCCAGCGCCTGGGTTTTGAGTTGAATGCGCTCTTCCGCATCCCGAATGGCGAGGCCGAGTTCGGACCGGCGGGCATCCGACTCGACGGCACGTTCCAGATGGTTGCCCGGCAACTTCACCAGGCGCTCGCTGGCAGTCGGCTGCCAGGTGGTGGCCGCTGCGGGAATGGCGGTCATCGTCCCGCCCATCAAAGCCGCACCCACAAGGGCCGTGATCATGGTTTTGTTGGGTTTCATGATGAAATCTCCTTATCGACCCTGCCAACGGTGCAACCGGCGCATCTCGTGCTTGATCACCTTGTTGACGTTGAGAGCAGCGAAAGAGCCGAATGACCGGGGTTCCGACCGGCCCAGCAGCGCCTCTGTCGTTGCAATGAAGGACGAACCGTCCGCGAAGTAGAGGTCGTGGTCGGGGTAGCTTTCCCGGAAGCCATCGAACAATGCGCGGGCACGTGCCACATCACCGCCCCTGATGTAGTTCGTGATGGCCAGGGCTTCCGTGCGCATCACCTCGGCCTCTTCGCCCTGAGGTGCGGCCGCAGACAACTCCCCGCTGCAGCCGGCCAAGACCTCCGCGCTGGCGAGGAATGCTCCGGCGGAGCCCCGAGCCCGGGCTTGTCGGTCCAGTTCAAGGCCCTGTTCCCGGCAGGCCTCGAAGGCATTGAGGCGCATCATCTCCTGATAGCGCGCTTCCCTGAACTCCAGTCCGTCCATGGGATTCTGCGCCTTGTTCATGTTGCAGGCCGCCAATGTTGCGATCAGGGCCAGAGGAAGAGCTGTTTGGTGCACGAGTTTCATCTTCGGTCTCCTTTCGATCATGAGGTCGCTCAGACCCGCCCGAGGGCGATGTCACGGGCGTAGCGCCGGGCGAGGCGATGAACCTTGTCGACGTAGGCCTGGGTATAAGGCAGGACGCGGGCCTTGCCTGGCCGCCCGACGCGCGATCCACCGTTGTAGTAGGACAGCGCAAGATCGGTTCGGCCCTGGTAGCGATGGATCAAGCGTTTGAGAAAATGCAGGCCCATGCGGATGTTCAGGCGCGGATGCCAAAGCGCATCGGCCTCGATGCCGTATTCGCCGAGAGCTGTCGCCGGCATGATCTGCATGACGCCCCTGGCTCCCGCCGGGCTCAGCGCCCTTGGATTGAAGTCGGATTCCACATGGGCAACGGCGAGCCCCAACCAGGGCTGGACGCCCAGATCCAGGGCTTCGCGAACGACCATTCGTTGGATGCGGCGGCGCTGCCTTGCGCTGACGGCTTTCAACTTTACCCGGCCATTCCCGGTGTGATGGCCGAGAGCAGGGCCGACGGTCGAGACTGCCAGAAACCCGGCCAGCCCTAAGAACACCCGGCGACGGGTCGTAAAGGGACCGCTCATGGCTGTGCCTCCATTTTGCGAAGTTGAGCGAGCCTGTCGAGCCAAGCTTGATCGAGCGGTGCAACCACCAGGTTCGGCGCACCGATGCTCGCCCTGGCCTTTAGCGCCTGATCGAGTGGTATTTTCGGGTCAATCGCCAAGACAACCCGCCGGTCCCCGGCAAGGCGCACGATGGCCCCGGTCTCCAAAGGCTCAAGCGCTTCGTTGAGCAGGCGTTGCCCATGAAAAATGACAAAGAAATCCCCGTCACCGGTTTCAACGGTACCCGTAATGGGCTCTGAATCGGCGGTTTCGGCCAGGACCACAGCCCGGCTGGAGCGGTCAGCGGCCTTTTTCTCTGGCGCTTGGGGCTGGCCCGCACCCATGGAGATCAGGGTGAGGACCATCAGGCTGAAGAAGCCCATGGCGAGCGCGAGAGCGATCTCGGTCATGGCGCTTTCTGCTGTGGCGCTGTCGGCAGGTGGCGTTATCATGAGGTTTCTCCTCGGCTTTAAGGTCGCCCTAGCGGCGGTCACGGCGGAGGTTTTCCACCACTTGCCGGGTCAAACGGCCGTTGATGGGCAGGGCGGAATCGGACTGGTAGGCGCGCAGGGCCTTGCGGGTCTGCCGGGTCATCACGCCGTCGACCGGACCGGGGTCATAGCCCTTCCGGGCGAGCAGCTGCTCCGCTTCGTCCACGCGGGGGCGATAGTCCGCAGGACGGGGCAAGGAGACGGTTTCCAGGTCGATGTCAGAGAGATCGAGCGGCGCGACCTCGACCGGTGTCACGGGCTGAGCGCGCGGGGACGGAGGGATCTGGATGCCTGGTGCGGGCTCATCCGGATTCGGCCAGCCGCTTCGTTCGGCCAATAGCGCATCGTGATCCGCCATCCGAACATCCCGAGGGCGTGAGACGGCAAGGATGCGGGCATCTTCGGCATTGACGGCCTGATAGCTCAACACCAGTCGATCACCCCGCCTTTCCAGATGCCCCAGCACCAGGATGTCAGCGCGGGAGGCCGCCCGCAGTTCGGTAATCCGCTGATCGACCAGGTGCGGATCGGAACTGTCGCTGCGGATATCCCTGATCACGGCTTCCACGGCCTGGCGGTCAATAAACTGGAAGTTATCCCGCCCCTTGGCCTGTAGATGCGCAAGCAAGCGCCGGTTGAACCCGTTGGCCGCTTGTGCGCCCACCGGCGAGGCCGCTTCGGTAAAGGGTTGCACGGCAAGGCTGGGCTTGCCGTAGCCGCTTTGCGCCGGAAGCGAACGGACATCCGCATCCTTCAGGCCGTCGAGCAGCTCCGATGCCATGGCCTGAAAGGCAACATCTCGGACCGGTGCCGCTTCAGCTACGGCGACCGGGGCGGCGGCATGGACCAGAAGGGCCAAGCCCAGGCCGGCGAACAGCCTCTTGGTCAGGGTATGGGGTTTCATTTCAACCTCCCGCTGGCTTGATCAGGCGTTCCAGGAATCTCAGTAATTCTGGGCAACCCAGGTACCATTACCGTCCCGGCAGGCGGTGCCGGTGACCTCTTCCTCGTATCCGTCGATGAAGACCCAGGTGGAATAGTCGCGACAGAAAGCGCCGGCATCGTTCTGCCAGGTGCGGGTCGGCGTCACGTCGTAGCGCACACCGCTGTCCGGATTGGTCCAGCTGACCGGATTGCCCGTCGGCGCGGTCTCCAGGGCGTTATTGAAGGTCGCCAGATCATTGCGGTCCATGGACTTGCCGACCTGATTGCCCAGCACACCGCCCAGCACGGCACCGGCCACAATGGCGGCGGTGTTTCCCTTGCCCTTACCGATCTGCGTTCCCGCAGCGCCACCGAGGATGGCACCAATAATCGTGCCGCCCGTCTGCTTGCTGATGTCCAGGAGGCCGCCCGTGTTTGTCGCCGTGTTGCTGCCGGTCTGGTGGTGCGGAGCCGGTGTGTTGTAGTAGTGATTGACGGTCTTGTGGACCTCGCGGTGGACAACGGTTTGCTTGCGGGCTTGTCGCTGCTGACGCTTCTTCCACTTTTTCCACTTCTTGGCCTTTTTCCAATCGGGCCGATTGTCGTTATAGACATGGACATGGGTATGGTTTTCATAACCGACCCGTTCCCACGGGGGAGCGGCCTGGGCGGTCATTGGCAGAGATGCCGCCAGCATGGCAGCGGCCACAAGACTAAATCCGATGCGCCTCAGGGTGGTGCGGGTTCGGGTCAACATGGTCGGTCTCCTTTCAATCAATCATCTGATGTGAAGCCGCAGTCAGTGGCGCGGCTTGATCGGCGATGGAGACCAACATGACGCAAGCCGTTTTGAGATTGCATGCCGGGGCTGTTAGGAGATTGTAAGGTCCATAAACATCGCCTAACGGGCCGGAAGTTCCCTGTTAACGGGGAATGGTGTAGACCGGATCACGATGAAACAGCTGCTTGCCCGAACCGTCCTTGCGCTCCTCGTTGGAGGGGCGCTCCTTCTGTGGGATGCTGCCCCCCTTGTTGCGAGACCTTTGGCCGCGAAACCTTTGGCCGCGCCAAATATGGGTGCGAAGGCGTATGGGCTGGGGGGGCCGTCTCTCGCCCAAACCGTTCAGGCCAAAAGCAGGCGCAGCGCCGATATCTCCGGGGCGCTCTCCCGACTGGCCAATAACCCTAAGTATCGGGGTCGCGTGCTGGGAACCCACATCCGCAACACCCGTCGCGGCTTTGTCTACGAGGTCCGCATTCTGAGACCGGATGATCGGGTGATTTTGGTCTACATTGATCCGGAGACCGGCGGTGTTGTCGGTGATTCGGCCAGCGGCGGACGCCGTTTCAGCGGGCCCGAGGGCCGGAGCGTGAAACCCAGCATGCCCGGCTTCCGGCAGAACACCGACCGGGGCGGCCCCTTGGGTGGCCAAAGGAGATAACCGCCATGCGCATTCTTGTCATGGAAGACGACCCCGAACTGGCCGACCAGATCGCCGAGATGCTGCGCGACGAATCTTTCGCCGTCGATGTGGTGCATGATGGCGAGGAAGGGTTGGAATACGGTCTGGAGACCCCTTACGACGCGGTCATTCTGGACCCCGGCCTGCCCACCATGGACGGGTTCAGCGTCCTTCGCCGCTGGCGCGACAAGGGGCTGACCATGCCCGTGATCGTGTTGACCGGATCCCGCAAGGAAGTGGCCGACATGAAGGAAGGTGTGCGGGCCGGCGCAACCAACTACCTGACCAAGCCGGTGGACCTGGAGTTGCTGCTCGACTGGCTGCGCGGCGTGGTCAATTCCGGTGGCCCGACGGTCACCAAGCCCGTGCTAGAGGCTGGAGGCATCCGTATGGACACCCAGTCCATCAAGGTCTGGCAGGAGGGCAAGCCGGTCAAGTTGACGCCCTCCGAATACCGCATCCTGCACTACCTGATGGTGAACAAGGGCCGCCCCTCCTCGGCTGATGAACTGGCCTCGCACAATTTCGACGGCGACATCGCCAAGACCGGCAATGAAGTGCCGGTCTTCATCAGCCGACTGCGTGACAAGATCGGCAAGGACCGGATCGAAACCGTGTTCGGCCATGGCTACCGCCTGAGACTCGGCGATGCGGAGCAAGACGGCGCATGAGCCCTCTGGGCCCGGTCCTGCAAACCCTGGTGGGGCGCCTCGTGCTCTGGGTCCTGGCCCTGACGGCCGTCAGCTTCCTTCTGTTCTGGGCTCTGTTTCAGGCGACGGTCGCCAAGGTTTCGGCAGACGTCGTCGATACCCGACTGCTGGAATTTTCCGATCAGGTGCGCGGCTACTGGGCGGCCTCTTTTATCGATGCGAACGAGCCGTCTCGCGCCACCCGCCAGCGCCCCAGGGCCTCTTCGGTCCCCGGTGGGCCCGACGTGGGCTGGACCTGGCAGATCATGGAAGACGGCGCGGTCATTGATCAATCGGACCTGCTGGGTATGACCGGCGCGACCCTGACCCCTTCGCTGGACAGGCCGACACCGAAATTCATCCTGCGGGAGGCTGAAACCGAACTTGGGCCGATGCGGCTTGCGGAACGGATTGTCGATGAACAACCGCCCTTCGCCGGAGCGGACGGAGCAACCGGCCCAATCCGGGTGCACTACCTGATCGGCATCGGTCTGGATCGATACGACGCCTATGTCGCCCGTCATGCGGAACGGCTGCAACCTCTTGTTTTGATCGCGAGCCTGCCTTTGGCGCTGGTGGTTTCGAGTTTGATGTTGCTGGTGATTTTGGCCCTGCGGGGACAACTGCAACGGCTGGCCCGCGCCATGGATGCCTATGAAGCCGGCGAAACCGAGACCATTGAAGGACGCTTTCCCCGCGAACTCGACCGGGCGGTGAGCCGGGTGAACGGCCTTTTGGTCCAGAACGCGAGGCTGATCGAACGAACGCGCAAGTACGTTTCCAAGATCGCCCACGACATCAACCACCCGCTGGCCGTCATGAAAAATGCCATCCAGGGCAACCCGGAAGAGGAAAAACTGGACCGGCAGATCAGGCGCATGGCGGGACTGGTGAATCGGTATTCCAGTCTCGCCCGTGCCATCGGACCGGAATCCGGCGATTCCCGTCGGGTCGAGGTACGACCGGTGCTCCAGGACCTGGCCGAAGGTTTCTCCATCGTCTACCGGCGCACACCCGTCGATATACAGGTCCGCTGTGCTGAGGAGCTGTCGTTTGCCCTGCCCCGCCACGATCTGGAAGCCATGATCTCCAATCTTGTCTCCAACGCTCACAAGTACGCGGAAGAAACAATCCGGATTTCTGCAGAAATAGGGGCGGAAGGGCTGCTGCTGACAGTCGAGGACGATGGCCCCGGAATCGCGCCAGAGGCCCGGGAAGCTGCGCTCAATTGGGGAAAACGCCTGGATGAGGCACCGCCCGGTACCGGTTTCGGCCTCGCCATCGTGGGCGACATTATCGAGCTTTACGATGGCCGCCTCGCATTGGATCAATCTGATCTGGGCGGCCTGAAGGCGACAATCACCCTGCCCTCGGACCTACGCCAGCGCGGTTGATCGGTCTCTACCTGCACTCCGTGGTATAAGAACCTCAGGCGACCCGGTCCTCCGCCAGGAAAGTCAAGGTTTCCAGGGCGTGCTTGATCTCTCTCTTCTTCCCCTTCGCATGCCCCTCGATTTTCGTGTCTTCATGGATGATGTGCGAATAGAGCCAGTCCTGCATAAACTTGTGGAGGTTCGACAAGGCATCTTCGCCCTTGTCCTCGCGCCACTTGTCGGCAAGGCCCGCGACCTGAGCGCGAATGGACTTGTGGATTTCCAAATGGTCTTCCAGACCGGGATACTCACAAATTTCCATGATCGCTTCTTCACGCGAGAAGTGATAGCTCGTGTACTCAACAAGTTCAGAGACAATATCATCAATCCCATCCGAATCGACGGAACTTTTACTGATCCGGTTCAACAAACCCATCAATACTTTATGATCAGAATCGATGGCATCAACGCCTGTAACCATGGATTCCGTCCAAATCATGACGTCATCATTGCTGAACAAAGGAATTTCGACCCAAAATTTGGTTCCTTTATTGACCTCGCTACTAAAATTGATTGAACCGGCCATATGCTCCAGGATGGATTTCGTGATGGTCAGGCCGATCCCCGTTCCTTCCCTCGCAACACCAGGATCGGCGTCCAATCGGTGAAACAACTGAAAGACGTTTTCTTTGTCTTCAGGCGCAATTCCGATACCCGTATCCGCCACCGCAATTCTGAGGTAGCCGTTCGGAAGTTCTTCGCTATCGATCATAACCGTGCCGCCGTCATCGTTGAACTTGATGGCATTGGACAGCAGGTTGACAAGAACCTGCTTCAACCGCGTGCGGTCCGTCCTCAATGCGGCCGACAGGGTCTCCTCTGTATTGTCGATGATCTCGACGTTTCGCTCCACACTGAGAGAACTGGCCAGCGCAATGCTGTCACGAATAACCTCCCGCGCAGAAACTTCCTCAAGGGTGATCGTCAGTTGATCCGCCTCGATTTTTGACAGTTCAAGAATCTCATCGACCAGCCCCAGCAGGTGCCGACCTCCGGACAGAATGCTCTCCACATGTTCGTTCTGAACCGCATTCAACGGGTAGCGAACGTCAAACTGCAGCAACTGGGCAAAACCGAGAACAGCATTCAATGGTGTTCGGAGTTCATGGCTCATGGAAGCCAGGAACTGGGATTTGGTTTTGTTGGCCTTTTCAGCGTCATCCTTCGCCTGAAGAATCATCGCCTCAGCCTGTTTGCGCTCGGTTATGTCCTGAGCAATGCCTTCGACCGCAACCACCCTCTGGTCGAGGTCTCGCACGGGGCGTTCCAAAACCTCCAGGGTTCGGATGCTGCCGTCCTTGTGAAAAATCTCCACAATATAGGGCGGCTGTTGTTCGCCCCGAATGCTGCCTTCCGTATGCTTGATACAGGCATGGTTCAGCGGGGAATCCGTCAGGTAGGTCTCAAACGACGTTAAGAACTCTTGCTCCGAATATCCGAGCAGCGGCGTAATCGACGGAGAGACATAGGTAAAAACGCCCTCGGTATCGTGCTTATAGAGGAAGTGGGCCTCCAATCCATTGACCATGCTTCGGTAGTGTTCGCGATTTTCCAAAAGGAGTCGCTCGGCTTGGTGATGTCGGCGCAGGGACAGCAAGAGCAGAAGAACAAAGACCGATAAGACAAGGGCACCCGAACCCAGGATCACGACGAGGATATCCGTCTTCTTTCTGATCTCCTCCGTCTGCTGTTGGACCATGTCTTCCAGCCGCGATTGATAATGCCAGAGCTCATTGGCAATACTCCGCTCGCGTGAAATATCACGGATGATCGAATGCAGCAGAACGCGGCCATCGAATGTAAAGGGTACCGATTTAACCTCGACCGTTCGAATATCACCATTGGCCAGTTGATGACGAAAAATGAAGAAGTTCCGACCTTCGCTCTTGGCGAGTTGCCTCTCTTCTTTCACCTGCTCCGCCGTCAACTGATTGATATTCTGAATAAACATGGTCCGCAAGTCATCGCGACTATACCCATAGAACGCAGCGGCAGCCGGATTGGCATCGGCAATGCTTCCGGTCTGCGGATCGATCAACAGCATGACCGAGTTGTGCTTGTCGAACACATCCTGAAAGGTTGGATTCGCCTTGACTGCGCAGGCTGGCCAGATGGCGAACGACAAGGTTCCGGCGAAGACCACGGACCTTAAAAGTCTAAGAAGGCTCGGCATACCCCATCCCCCGATGATGCCTGGCAACCCTATCCCATTTACTGGGCTATGCACTCTATCTGGATGGATGATACCTGGGGCAATATGTGCTCGCCAGATCCACCATCCGGATTTGCCGAAAGCGACAACAACTCAGACGCTAACAGATTTTTCTAATATGCGGGTCAAAAAAGTCGCCCCCGAGTGCTTAGCCACCTCTCTCGAGCCAATTAACCTGACAGCCGCACACGAAAAAGGGGCCTGGACACGCAGCCCAAGCCCCTCTCCGATTGGTACGCGCTACAGGAGTCGAACCTGTGACCTACTGATTAAAAGTCAGTTGCTCTACCAGCTGAGCTAAGCGCGCTCATGGGCCGAAACGACGGTGCAAATGAAGCCCGGTGCCGTTCGGAGGCTGGACATTATCCATCCAGGCCCGAGACTTCAAGCCCCGTTTGACCCCCGGCCTTTGCCATTGATGAGGCGGAAGCGTTCCATCAGGATCTCTCGGACGTCAGCGCTGACGAACTCGGAGATATCACCGTTCAAACGTCCGATTTCCTTAACGAATCGGCTTGAAATGAATTGATGGCGATCAGAGGCCATCAGGAAGACTGTCTCGACCGAACGGTTCAGTCGGGCGTTCATACCGGCCATCTGAAACTCGTATTCAAAATCGGAGACGGCACGTAAGCCCCGCACGATCACATTCGCGCCCTGCTGCATAACAAAATCCATCAGCAGGTTGTCGAAAGGCACCACCTCGATCAGGGTGCCGTCGCGGATATCCATCCGGTTGATTTCGGCGCGCACCATGGAACAGCGGTCTTCCAAGCTGAAAAGCGGTGCCTTGGCCGGGTTGGCGGCGACGCCGACAATCAGATTGTCAACCAGCCGGGTTGCACGGCGAATGATATCCATATGGCCGTTCGTCGGCGGATCGAAGGTACCGGGATAGACACCTCTGTGGGCGCGGTCGGGGGCCGCCGTCTCATGCGGGGCCGGATTCGGGTTCGATGTCATGGAGGTCGCTCCCACCCAGGTGAAGGAACCCGACCGCACCCTTTCCCCCGCGGTCGTGCCCCGGATGTCATCCCAGGTCACTTTTCACTTCAGGCTGATCAGCATACTCGCGCCTTCTTCGCTGATCTTGCGCCTATTCGCTCGGTTCGCCTGATGGCGATGGCTCTGCTGCGTCAGAAGCGGACTCGGCCTCTTCTTCAGCTCCTTCACCCTCGTCATCCCCTTCCATATCTCGC
This sequence comes from Magnetovibrionaceae bacterium, assembly GCA_049603795.1. Taxonomy (GTDB): domain Bacteria; phylum Pseudomonadota; class Alphaproteobacteria; order Rhodospirillales; family JBMYSY01; genus JBMYSY01. Next base: position 13,003 of record JBMYSY010000006.1, on the reverse strand, counting down.
AAACGCGAGACGGAAACAACCCTTTCCCCCTCAGCGACGTTAAATAACGTCACCCCGCGGGCGGCTCGACCGGAGAAGCTGATGCCGTCCACCGGGCAGCGAATGATCTGGCCGCTGTTGGAAACCATGACGATCTGATCTTCATCAAGGACCACGAAAACCGAAGCAATTCCAGCACCTTCGCCACTGGAACGCTTCAGGTCCATGTTGCTGATCCCCTGGCCACCGCGGGCTGTTGTGCGGTATTCGTAGGCCGATGTCCGCTTGCCGAAGCCGTCATCCGTAACCGTCAGTAGAAATTCTTCGCATGCCAGCATTTCCTGGAACGCAGGTTCGTCGAGCCGCGCAGCCAGTTCCCGGTCCTTCGCCAGATCGCCGGCCCGATCCGTATAGTCGCCGCCCTGAAGCCGCCGTGCGGCATTGCGGCTTTGCAGATAGGCATCGCGTTGTTCGGTCTCGACCTCGAAATGCTTCACGCATGAAAGACCGATCACCTGGTCATCCTTGGCGAGTTTGATCGCCCGGACACCGGTCGAAGTCCGACCGGAAAAGACCCGGACATCGGGCACGGGGAAGCGAATGCACTTGCCGCCGGCCGTCGCGATCAGGACATCATCGTCTTCGCTCGCCGTCCGGACCCGAACCAACCAGTCGCCCTCATCCAGCTTCATGGCAATTTTACCGTTGGCCATGACGTTGGTGAAATCGGACAGCCGGTTGCGGCGGATACCGCCGCTGGCAGTGGCAAAGAGCACGAAGAGATCATTCCAGCTGTCCTCGTCTTCCGGCAGGGGCATGACGGTGGAAATCGTCTCGCCCTCGCTCAACGGCAGCAGGTTCACCAAGGCCTTGCCCTTTGATTGCGGGTTGCCGAGCGGCAGGCGGTAGACCTTCAGCTTGTAGACCATGCCGGCGGACGAGAAGAACAGCACCGGCGTGTGGGTATTGACGATGTAGACCTGTTCGACGAAATCCTCGTCCTTGGTCGCCATGCCGGCCCGGCCCTTGCCGCCGCGCTTTTGCGCACGATAGGCGGAGACCGGTACACGTTTGATATAACCGGCATTGGACACGGTCACGACCATGTCCTCGCGCTGGATCAGGTCCTCGATATCGTGTTCGAATTCATTCTCTTCGATCTGGGTCCGGCGCTCGTCCGCGAAGTTCTCCCGCACCTCGTCCAACTCTTCGACCATCACCTCGTAGAGGCGCTCGCGGGAACCCAGGATGTGCAGCAGTTCTTCAATCTCGTCGCAGAGCTTCTTGAGATCCTCGCCGATCTTATCGCGCTCCAGGCCCGTGAGGCGGTGCAGACGTAGGTCCAGAATCGCCTTGGCCTGAGCTTCCGAGAGCTTGTAATGGCCATCGACGACCGCGTGGCCCGGGTCATCTAGCAGGGCAATGAAGGGTTCAACTTCTTGGGCGGGCCAGTTCCGCGCCATCAGGGCCTCGCGCGCCTCCTGCGGGTCGGCGGCTTCGCGGATCAGTCGGATCACCTCGTCCACGTTGGCGACGGCCACCGCGAGTCCGGCCAGGACGTGGGCCTTGTCGCGGGCCTTGCCCAGCAGATAGGCCGTCCGGCGACGGATCACTTCTTCGCGGTGGGCGATGAAGGCGACCAGCATTTCCTTCAGGTTCATCATGCGCGGCCGACCACCGTCGAGCGCCAGCATGTTGACCCCGAAGGTGGTCTGCAACGGCGTGAAGCGGAACAATTGGTTGAGCACGACCTCGGCCATGTGGTCACGTTTGATCTCGATCACGACGCGGATGCCGTGGCGGTCGGACTCATCACGCAAATCCGAAATGCCCTCGATCTTCTTGTCGCGCACGCATTCGGCCATGATTTCGATCATGCGCGCCTTGTTCACCTGATAGGGGACCTCGGTGACGATGATCGCTTGGCGGTCTTTTCGGATATCTTCGATCTCGGTCTTGCCGCGCATGATCACGGACCCGCGCCCGGTCATGAAAGCGTTCCGGATACCGGTCCGACCCAGGATCAGCCCCCCGGTCGGGAAGTCGGGGCCCGGCACGATGGTTTCCATCAATTCTTCGATGGTCGTCTCGGGCCGTTCGATCAGCACCTTACAGGCATCGATCATCTCGCCCAGATTGTGCGGGGGGATATTGGTCGCCATGCCGACGGCGATACCACCGGCTCCGTTGACCAGAAGGTTCGGGAAGCGGGCCGGCAGCACGATGGGTTCGCGCGCCGTTTCGTCGTAGTTCGGCTGAAAATCGACCGTATCCATGTCGATATCGTCGATCAGGGCGTGGGCCGCCTTGGCCATGCGGGCCTCGGTATAGCGCATGGCAGCCGGCTTATCGCCGTCCATGGAGCCGAAGTTGCCCTGGCCATCAACCAGCATCAGGCGCATGGCGAAGGGCTGGGCCATACGAACCATGGCGTCATAGATCGCCTGATCACCGTGGGGGTGATAGCGACCCATGACCTCGCCCACGATACGCGCCGATTTGCGATAGGGCTTCGTCGCGTCGAAGCCGTTTTCGTTCATGGAATGGATGATACGGCGGTGGACAGGTTTCAGACCGTCACGCGCGTCCGGCAAGGCCCGGCTCACGATCACGCTCATGGCGTAATCGAGGTAGGACTTGCGCATTTCCTCTTCGATGGTGACGGGATCGAAGCCGGATCCACTGGGGCTGGCGCCGGAGGGATCTTCCGGTGGCGTATCGGGCGGTGACGTCACGAAAAAAGTCCAATCAAATCAAGCTATTGAAAAAGGAGCTCGGCCATCCGAAATCACAGCCGGATTCGCCCCTTCAAAGAGGCGGTAAAATAGCATGGCGCGGCCCGGCCAGACAACAACGTGACAGGGGTGTTACGGGCCGATTTCATTCAAGTAGCGGCAACCTGACTGTGATGGGAATAGGTCTCCCAATTGATCTCATAATGATCGGATTCATTGCCCCAAAGGTGCCATCCCTCCCGACGTCCGCGCGCGAATAGCTCCAGTCGTGGACCAGAGCTGCAGGCTTCAATGATGTCATACAATTCATCCGGCTTTCTGGAATGCTCACGCTTCCTTGTCGCCAGCAAATTTACTTGGCTCCGAGCGGGGGGCAACGTTCTCGCGTTTTTTCCTCGCACGCCAAAAAGTACGAGTTCAGTTACATTCCTGAAGTAAAATCCAACACCGCGCCCATCGCTTCCACCATCTTTTCTAATCTTATGCCAAACCAAATTGGACTTATACTGAAACCCCCAGGCTTCCATTACAGCCAAACCATCAGGCAAAAGGGCATTCGGAACCCATAAATATAAGTGGGAAGGGTCGTTCGCGTACTGTTCGACTGGCAATCCACAAATATCTTCCAAGGTCATCGTGTCATAGCGGTTCAGCCGCTTGTGCTCCGGGGCCATCTTTCCTGTTCTGTTCTGAAATCTCCACGGAGGATCAGCTAAAATCGTAGAGAAAGACAGTCCTTCTAGAGAGGCATGGAGATCAACGGCAGCCTTATTGGTCATCTTGAACTCCCAATTCCAAATCGGAGATACAAGCTGGAGAGATACCGACGGCTAGCACCGGGCAACCACCATTTCTACCAGCATTCAAACGATAGAGGAGCTTCCCCATCCAGGTTGTACTAGCCCCGAATTTTCCTTTCACCAGCCTAGGCTCACCAGACCGATTTGTTTCAACTTCGCCTGTAGCCGTTAGCGAATGTCCAAGATCTTGAAAAACTGGATTCAAGCTCGCCGACCGTGTAACCAAAACAGCCGCATCAATGATGCCACATTGAAAAAAAGCGCTAAACGCATACAGGTCGCGGTCAAATGTCTGATCTTTACTATTCCACTCTAGGTCAAATGCTATGCGGTTCTTAACGTAATCAATTTTATGACCATCCAAAAAATTCTCTTTTGTAACTGTATCCGTTACTTTCCTTCGAGCATTTCCAGTTCCCTGGACGGATTCTATTCGAACTAACAAGTCCCCTTGTATCTTGGTCTCCTGCCAACCCAAAGGCCTCAAGACTTCGCTAAACGCCTTTGGAATAGCTGACTCATTTCCACCGGCAGTCCTTATCATATCCGTCGTGAGATTGAAGCGGGCAAGAGCCTCAGCAATTTCATCGAAATCGTCAGCTAGCGCTTGGCCTAAAACGATGGCGGCGTTTCGGAAACTATGCACCTCGTACTTTTCAAGCAGGGACCTTGGGAGAGAGTCGCGCACAGTCTCCCAGGAGTCAGCGCCTGCGGGCAATTGGCCATCGTAAAACTTGGTTCCTGTCGTCTGGCCCATAGTCAGAACGGAATTTCGTCGTCCAGATCGGCACCTGGGCGTGCGCCGCCCGACGGACCGGAGGGCTGGGAACCGCCGCCGCCGCCGCCCGAAGACGGACCGCCGTAGGAATCGCCGTAAGGATCGCTCGGTCCAGGGTCCCCGGAGGCGTAGCCCCCGCTGCCGCCGGCGTTGCGGCTGTCCAGCATGGTCAATTCGCCCTTGAAGCGATCAATCACCACCTCGGTCGTGTAACGCTCCTGACCATCCTGGCCCTGCCATTTGCGGGTCTGCAGGGAACCCTCGACGTAGACTTTTGAGCCCTTGCGTACGTAGCGTTCGACCACGTCGGCAATGCGCTCGTTAAACACAACAATACGATGCCATTCGGTCTTTTCGCGCCGTTCGCCCGAGGCCTTGTCGTTCCAGCTCTCGGAGGTGGCGATGGAGAAGTTGACGATCTTCGCGCCATTCTGGGAATGCCGGACCTCCGGGTCGCGGCCCAGATTGCCCACCAAAATCACCTTGTTCACGCTGCCAGCCATGATCTGCCCTCTCGACGCTTTCAATTTTTGTAAAGCCCGGCCCGAATCGAAGCCAAGCTGTCGGAGAAAAGGTTAACGCGGCACCTCGCCTCCGACCAGTCGGAAACCCGAACCGGAACCCTGACCGAAAAGCTCACTCAACTCAAGAACAAAAAACGAACAAATTTGACTTTCAAGCCGACAACCGAGACCTCCGCACGAAGGCTATACCGGACCTTTTCAGTTGCGTTTCAGAGAGTTCCCGTTTTGTGACATGGCGGTTGAAGACGGCTACAAGCCCCCGACAGTGTGAACACTTTCCACATGTCGGAGCCGGGGAGTCGGCCATTCCGGGGTTCAGAAATTTCTCGTTACGAATTTATGATATTGGATATTTTTCGTCTTTAAAATCAATGCACTATAGATTTTACGCTTTTTGGCCTCCGGACTTTCGCTTTGGTCTTTTTGACGTGGTACCAGCGCCTTAGGTGTTTTCATCCACGAGGTTTTCCACAACCCTGGCTTCATTGTTGCTATTGACAACCACTGGCTTGTGCGAAGCTTTCCATCCCAGGCTTGAAAGCCCATATTACCGAGACCAGCAGGTGGCCTGGCGTCGAAATTCGGGTTGCTCTTCGATTTCAGTCCCGTACCGTTCTCCCGATCCCGCCCTCCATCCCGTATTGGCCATCTGAAGGCCGCATCTAGGCGAAAGCGTTATCTCCATGGACAAGATCATTATCCGCGGCGCGCGGGAACATAATCTGCGCGATGTCAGCCTGGATATTCCCCGCAATACATTGACAGTGATCACCGGGCTTTCCGGGTCGGGCAAGTCCTCGCTCGCCTTCGATACGATCTATGCCGAGGGCCAGCGGCGCTATGTGGAAAGCCTATCCGCCTATGCGCGACAGTTCCTGGAACTGATGCAGAAGCCGGATGTTGACGCCATTGAAGGCCTGTCGCCAGCCATCTCCATCGAACAGAAGACAACCAGCCGCAACCCACGTTCGACCGTCGGTACGGTGACCGAGATCTACGACTATATGCGCCTGCTCTGGGCCCGCGTTGGCGTGCCCCATTCGCCCGCGACCGGCTTGCCGATCGAAAGCCAGACCGTGAGCCAGATGGTTGATCGGGTTATGACCTTGGAGGAAGGAACAAGGCTCTATCTGCTGGCCCCCATCGTCCGGGGCCGCAAAGGCGAATACAAAAAGGAAATGGCCGAGCTTGCCAAGCGCGGCTTCCAGCGTGTCCGGGTCGATGGAGAACTTTACGACCTGGACGAGGTGCCCGCCCTGAACAAAAAGGTCAAACACGATATCGAGGTGGTGGTGGACCGGCTTGTGGTCCGCGAAGGCCTGGAAACCCGCCTCGCAGACAGCCTGGAGACCGCGCTCGACCTGGCCGACGGTCTTGTCTTCATGGACAACGCGGACACGGAAGAGCGCATCACCTTTTCGGCCAAATTCGCCTGTCCGGTCTCCGGCTTCACCATTGATGAGGTCGAACCCCGGCTGTTTTCCTTCAACAACCCTTTCGGTGCCTGCCCGGCCTGCGACGGATTGGGAACCGAGATGTTTTTCGATCCCGATCTGGTCGTGCCGGACGACACCATCAGCCTGAAATCCGGTGCCATCGCGCCCTGGGCCAACTCCTCGTCGAAGTACTATGGCCAGACGCTGGAAGGCCTCGCCAAGCATTATGACTTCAAGCTCACGACGCCTTTTGGAAAGCTCACCGCAGCGGTCCGGAATGCCATTCTTTATGGCTCCGGCGGCGAGACGGTCCTGATGCGCTATGACGATGGCATCCGCTCCTATGAGGTCCGCAAGCCCTTTGAAGGGGTTATTCCGAATATGGAAAGGCGCTGGCGGGAAACCGATTCCAACTGGGTCCGGGACGAACTTTCCCGCTTCCAGACCGTTGCCCCCTGCGAGGCCTGCGGCGGGGCCCGGCTTAAACCCGAGGCGCTTGCCGTCAAAATCGCCGGCCTGCATGTCTCGGAAGTCACCGACTTCTCCATCGATCAGGCGGGCGATTGGTTCCTGGCACTCGAAGACAAACTGGGGGCCAAGGATCAGGAAATCGCTAGGCGGATTCTGCGGGAGATCAACGAGCGTCTTGGGTTCTTGCGCAACGTGGGCCTGGAATACCTGACGCTGTCGCGGTCTTCCGGCACCCTGTCGGGCGGCGAAAGTCAGCGCATCCGTCTTGCCTCCCAGATCGGCTCCGGCCTCACCGGTGTGCTTTATGTTCTGGACGAGCCTTCCATCGGCCTGCACCAACGCGACAATGATCGCTTGCTGGAAACCCTCACCCGCCTGCGCGACCTCGACAACACGGTCATCGTGGTCGAGCACGACGAAGACGCCATCCGCAAGGCCGATTACCTGGTGGACATGGGTCCCGGTGCCGGGGTGCACGGCGGCAAGGTGGTCGCTCAAGGCGTACCTGCCGACGTCATGGCCAACCCCGCCAGCCTGACCGGCCAGTATCTGACCGGCGCGCGAGAAGTTCCCCTGCCCGCAAAGCGCCGCCCGATCAAGAAGACCAAGGCCCTTAAGCTGAAGGGGGCAACGGCGAACAACCTGAACGGCATCGACGTTGATTTCCCGCTTGGCACCTTTACCTGCGTCACCGGCGTCTCCGGCGGCGGCAAGTCGACCCTGGTGATCGAAACCCTCTATAAGGCCCTGGCGCGTCGGTTGAACGGTGCGCGGGAGCACCCGGGAGAACACGCCAGCCTCAAGGGCCTGGAACTGATCGACAAGGTGGTCGACATCGACCAGAGCCCCATCGGTCGCACCCCCCGCTCCAACCCGGCGACCTATACCGGAGCCTTCACGCCGATCCGCGATTGGTTTGCCGGTCTGCCGGAGTCCCAGGCGCGCGGTTACAAGCCAGGCCGGTTCTCCTTCAACGTCAAGGGCGGACGCTGCGAGGCCTGCCAGGGCGATGGCGTGATCAAGATCGAGATGCACTTCCTGCCCGACGTCTACGTCCAGTGCGACCAGTGCAAGGGCAAGCGCTACAACCGGGAAACGCTCGATATCACCTTCCGGGGCAAATCCATCGCCGACGTGCTGGACCTCACGGTCGATGAAGCGGTGGATTTCTTCAAGGCGGTCCCCGCCATCCGCGACAAGATGGTGACCTTACAAAAGGTTGGCCTCGGCTACATTCACCTCGGCCAACAGGCGACAACACTCTCCGGCGGCGAGGCGCAGCGGGTGAAGCTGTCCAAGGAACTCAGCCGCCGCTCCACCGGAAAGACCTTCTACATCCTGGACGAACCCACCACGGGCCTGCATTTCGAAGACGTGCGCAAGCTGCTCGAGGTGCTGCACACCCTGGTCGAACAGGGCAACACGGTCCTGGTGATCGAACACAACCTGGAGGTCATCAAGACCGCCGATTGGATCATCGACCTCGGCCCCGAAGGCGGCTCGAAAGGGGGCCAGCTGGTGGCAGCGGGCCGGCCGGAAGAGGTGGCAGCGGAACCGGCCAGTTACACCGGAAAATACCTGACACCCTATCTGCAAAAAAGCCAAGCCAAACAGTCCGCCTAAAGGCAGAGCCCCTTGTCCGAAGGACGGTGCTCCTTGTAGCGGGCTACGGCCTTGTCTCGATCATTGACCGCGTAGCAATAGAGGCAGCCGTGCGGGCAAGTGTCGTAGGCACCAATGTCGCGGGATTCGTGACACAAGCATCCCTTCCGGTTGCCCTTGACCTTGGCCTCGATTTCATAGCCGGCGACGTCTGAGAGCCTGTCCGCATCGACGCATCGTGCTGCGGGCAAGCCAGACGCATCGACCAGGGCAGGCTGGGTGCAAAGCGTCAATTGCACACCCGCCTCTTCGGCCATGGGGGCAAGTTCATTCAAGAGATCAAGCTTCGCGGCCTCGTCCGGCTCTCGAAGGGCAAGCTCAGCCGCCACGGGTTTCAGGTTCCGTTGGGTCTTCGCATAAGGTTCCATGAAGGACAGGGCACATTCATCGACATAGCCCTCCAGTTCGGCCAAAAGCGACCTGAAGGTCTCCAGATGCCAGGCGGTATCCGTCTGTTGGGACAGGATGATCGGGTCATAGCGCCAGACCACCGCCCGGGGGCCGAATTGATCGCTCAAGTCTTGAATGCTCCGGATCGCCTGCTCCGGCCGGATGACCCGTTCTTCCAGCAGCCGCGGATAGCCGGTCACCGTGTACTGGACGGTAAAGGGATAGCCCGCATCCTCGACCAGCCGAAGCGCATCCGTGAAGGGAGCCATATTGCGGGTCCAGAAGACAAAACCGTCAACGGATTGAGGACGAAGATCCACCGTATCGACGCGCGCCGAATAGGGGTTTCGGACATCAACCCGGCCCAGGGCCAATCGCTCCACAAACCAATCGGCATAGAAAGCCGGGATGTCTGTCCGATAGCTGGCAGAGATGATCATGCGGGGACCATAGGACCGTCAGGGGCGCTGGTCGCGAACCAGGGCCGCATCCACTTTGCGGATTACGGCTTCCGGCACCGAAAGGCTGCACATCAGGTGGCGGGTGTTGGCTGGCGGGGTCCCCTTGGGGAAGCGGATTTTCACGGAACCGCTTCTGCCACCCAGGGTCTCGACCAGGGTTTCGGCTTCTTCCGCCGCTGCAAACAGATAGTCGAACCGTTTGGAAACCAACAATCGGATCATGCCCTTCATGTTTTGCGCCGTCGTGAAGGCAGGCGGGCGAGCCTCGCTCAGCATAGCGTCCAAAGCCGTGCCATAGGAAAAGCCCAACTTACGTCCGAAGGTCAGCCCACGGTCGTTGATCAGGTCGGCTATCGCATCGTGGCGCAGCGCGCGTTCGTTATCGGAGCGGATAAGAATCGCCATGGGGCGATCCTGATAGACGGCCTTGGTGAACCGAGCAAAGGTCTCCCGCTCCGGCGTGCGGAACCAGCCCGTGGCGCAGACGGGACGATCATTCCGCCGAACGATATCCAGGTGCTCGGACGAAGGGGAAACCTGCCATCGAAAAGCGATACCGGCCGCTTCGAGCGCCCTTTCGACCGGCTCCACGACCAGTCCGACAATGCCGTCGATGGGATCGACCTGATAGTAAGGTGGACGCTCAAAGACCAGCAGTTCCAGCGGTGACGAGGTTTGGTCCTCGACCTGCCGGGAGGGATTGCGGTCCTCCGCCCTTGCCGATCCGAACGCGAGAAACCCTACCCCGATCATCATGATGACCAGGCCCAGGACGCGCGGAACGGCTGGAGAAATCGGCGGCACGAGTGAACTCCCGATCAAGGCTAAACGACCAAGCATCATCCCACCCGAAAGGCGCAGCATGTTGGCAAAAAGAAGAAATCGCAAGTTAAACCTCTTGGCATCTCTTCAACCCTTCCCGACGTGATATGCTGCCCTTTGAAACCGTTTCATCGCGTCGAGCCAATTCATGCGCCAAATCAATAGCTTTTTTAGGGTCTTTGCGTTGACCGCCGTCACGTTTTGGTTCTTTGGCGGGCTCTGTCGCCCGGTTGAAGCCCAGTCTGCTTTCGACCTGAACCTGCCCGATCCGGCTAGACTTGCGGTGGAATCCGGCGACTGGTTAACCGCCGACGGGCTGTTCCGCGCACGCGCCCTGCAGGGGGACCCGATCGCCATGGTCAATCTCGGCCGCATGCACTGGCTGGGATTGGGCCGTGCCCCCAGCCCCGGAATTGCCTGTGACTGGTTCGAACGCGCGGCATCCAAGGGCCTGAGCAGGGCCTACCTGGACCTGGGGGGCTGCTTTGCCATCGGGCGGGGTCGGGCCGCATCGGGCCTGGAAGCCATGGCCTGGTACCGGCGCGCCATCGCGGCAGGCCAGGTCGCCGGGCTCTGCGCGCTGGGCGGACTTTATCTCCAGGGCCGCGCTGACGTACCGACAGACCCGGAACGCGGTGCCCAGCTCTGCCTGGAAGGGGCCCGAAAAGGCGATGACGCGGCCAAGGTCCTTGGCGCACAAGTCTTGACCGCCGGGATCGGCGTTCCCGCCAATGCGGCCATGGCGCTCGACCTTCTGGAACAGGCGGCCACGGCCGGAAGGGCGGATGCCCAGTTTCTGCTGGGCCGCGCAAGGTTGAATGGTCTCGGCGGACTGCTGCCGGTGGACGATCTGGCAGCCGAATGGTTTGCGCGTTCCGCCCGTCAGGGCTACGGCCCGGCGCAACTGGCTCTCGGCACCTACTTCGCGGACAACCGGGCCGTGGAAGAAAACAACCAGCGCCGCGTTAAAGCCTATGAGGCCCGGCGGGCCTATTTCTGGCTCGGTCTGGTCCAGCGGCTTCAGCCCGGCAGCGCCGCAGCCGCCCGGGCAGAGGTGATTCAGGCGGAAGTCGAGGCCGATGTCTCCCCCGCCCAGCGCCAGAACATCCTGGAAGAAATCAGCCGCTGGCAGCCTTTGGGTTCCATCGACGACCTAGGATTGGAACTGCCGGAAGGTTGATCAGCCCTCTTTTTCCTCGACCTCGACCGGCAGGTCGGCGCGCCGCCAGGCGCTGAATCCCCCCTGGATCACGGAAAGGTCGGAAAAGCCCGCCTTGCGCAGCCTTTTGGCCACCTTTGCCGCCCGGCCTTCCGCTGCGCAGTGGATCAGGATCGGTTGGTCTTTCAGGTTCGAAAGCTTCTTTTCAATGCTTTCCAGGCGCAGCGCCACCTCGGCCATGGGCAGGTTCACGGCCCCCGGAATATGCCCCTTCTTCCCGCTGTATTCTGCTTCGGTTCTCACATCCAAGACGACGATACCCGGGGTCTTGTCGATCTTCTTCTCCGCGTCCTTCGGCGAGATGAACGGACAACCGGCGGTCCAACGCGGCATCGACCTGTTCAGCATGATCGCAGCCGCGACCAGGACCAGGGCCAGGACCAGATTGTTGCTAAAGACGCCTTCCAAGTTATCCATTTCGCTTCTTCCCTCTCAGCGCGAAGTCCGCCCCGGAAGCCCACTCCGGGACCCAATCCAGCGGCACGGTGACCGACCTTGAATTAGCCGCTCATCGCGCCTCAGAAAAGCCTTTCTGCCGACTCCTGTTGCGAAAAGCCGTCGCTTTCCGTATGTGGGGGCCATGACTGATACATCCTCCCCCAAGACGAAACCGATCCACGTGGTCGGCGGCGGCCTGGCCGGTTCCGAGGCCGCCTGGCAAATCGCCTCCGCCGGACTGCCGGTGATCCTGCACGAAATGCGCCCGGTCCGCGAAACACCGGCCCACCAGACGGATGGTCTGGCCGAACTGGTCTGTTCGAACTCCTTCCGGTCCGACGATGCCGAGCTGAACGCGGTTGGCCTGCTGCACGAAGAAATGCGGCGCGCGGGTTCGCTGATTTTGTCCAAAGGCGACGAACACGCGGTCCCGGCGGGCGGCGCGCTTGCGGTTGATCGCGATGGTTTCTCTCAAGGGGTGACGAAGGCCCTGGCGGACCATCCCCTGGTCACTCTGGAGCGCGGTGAGCTGACCGGCCTGCCGCCGGAGGATTGGGGTTCGACGATCATCGCAACCGGCCCGCTGACCGCTCCCGACCTGGCCGAGGCGATCCGGTCGGAAACGGGCGAAGATGCCCTGGCCTTCTTTGATGCCATCGCGCCCATCGTGCACAAGGACAGCATCGACTTTGACAAGGCCTGGTTCCAATCCCGCTATGACAAGGGCACGGGGTCGGACTACATCAACTGTCCGCTCGACAAAGAGGCCTACGAGACCTTCATCACGGCCCTGATCGAAGGCGATAAGACCGACTTCAAGCAGTGGGAGAAAGACACCCCCTACTTCGAGGGCTGCCTGCCGATCGAGGTCATGGCCGAACGGGGCCGGGAGACACTGCGCTATGGCCCGCTAAAACCGGTCGGCTTGACCAACCCCCACAACCCGACCGTCAAGGCCCACGCGGTCGTACAGTTACGCCAGGACAATGCGCTCGGCACGCTCTACAACATGGTCGGCTTCCAGACGAAGCTGAAATGGGGTGAACAGAAGCAGTTGTTCCGAACCATTCCGGGCCTGGAAAACGCTGAATTTGCCCGCCTCGGTGGCCTGCACCGCAACACCTTCCTGAACAGCCCGCGCCTGCTGGACGGCTGGCTCCGGCTGAAGTCCCGGCCTGCGCTGCGTTTTGCCGGTCAAATCACCGGTTGCGAAGGCTATGTGGAAAGCGCTGCCGTGGGCCTGATGGCGGGGCGCTTTGCCGTTGCCGAAGCCCTGGGCCAGGAACCG
>JBMYSY010000005.1:0-202791 GCA_049603795.1 Magnetovibrionaceae bacterium | reverse complement strand
CCGAAATCAGCCTTCCGCGGCAGCGGTTTGGCCGACGATGGACTCGTCTTCTTCGTCCATGATGCCGAATTCCATGAGCAGGTCTTCCAACTCGTCCATGGTGACAGGCGTCGGGATGACAAGCATTTTGTTGTCGATGATCTTCTGAGCCAGCGTGCGGTATTCACCGGCTTGCTTGGCGCTCGGATCGTATTCGATAACGGTCATACGACGGATTTCAGCGCGTTGCACAACGTTGTCACGCGGGACGAAGTGGATCATCTGGGTGCCCAGCTTGGCAGCCAGGGCTTCGATCAGCTCGTCTTCGCGGTCGGTGTTACGGCTGTTGCAGATCAGGCCAGCGAGGCGAACGCCACCGGAGTTGGCGTACTTCACGATGCCCTTGGCGATGTTGTTGGCAGCGTACATGGCCATCATTTCGCCGGAGCAAACGATGTAGATTTCCTGAGCTTTGTTCTCACGGATCGGCATGGCGAAGCCACCGCAGACCACGTCACCAAGAACGTCGTAGAACACGAAGTCCAGGTCGTCTTCGTAAGCGCCTTCTTCTTCCAGGAAGTTGATGGCGGTGATCACGCCACGACCGGCGCAGCCAACCCCCGGCTCCGGACCACCGGATTCGGTGCACTTGATGTCGCCGTAGCCAACCTTGAGCACATCTTCCAGCTCGAGGTCTTCAACGGAACCGGCGTCAGCAGCCATCTGCATGATGGTGTTCTGCGCTTTGGCGTGCAGGATCAGGCGGGTGGAGTCAGCTTTCGGATCGCAGCCAACGATCATAACTTTTTTGCCTTGCTCGGCGAGGCCAGCGACGAGGTTCTGGGTGGTGGTGGACTTGCCGATACCGCCCTTACCGTAGATCGCACATTGACGAAGTGCCATAAGTCTTCTCCTTGCGAAGTGTCAGTTTGGTCGAAACCAAAAGAGTTTGTTCGAAGGCCCTATCAGCAAGCCCCGTGCCAGATTGATTTTTTGCTTTTAACTTACTGAAAATTAAGCATTGTAGGATGAGTGCAGAGACGACAAAGGGGGATGAAACCCGACAAAGCCCTAAAAGTTTTGTGGCCTTTGGCGGTAACCCGACAATGCGACAGGCGGATACGACAAAGCCCGGTGTCATTGACCTGCGCGAGCGCTTCGGCGTTCGGCTTCCGGCGGCTGCGCGCCTGGCGATCAATCGCTGTTCGTTGCCCGCCGACATTCTTGGCGGTCCGACTTTTCAGGTCTACCCGGCGGCTTTGGAACTGGATGGCGTGGCCGAGGCCCACAAAGGGCTTATCGAACGCCTCGGCGATTTTGGCGCAGCGGGCGAGCGCGCGCAGGCTTTCACGGACTATATGACGGATACTTTTCGCCTGGAGCATCCCGAGGATCTGGGTTTCAGCGAGGATCAGCGGATCAAGCGCTCAAAGGCCGACTACCTGCGGCTTTTGCGGGGCTGGTCATTTGATTCCGATGGCCGGGAAGGGGCGGTTCTGAAAGGTTGGGTGGAAAGCCGTTTCGGTCTCTTGGCCCGTCATCACAAAGAGCCTCTCGGTGACGACCAGGGGCCGGCCTACCAAGTCTACATCGCTGAGCGAACACGCGGGCTTTATAATACAGGCGCGCTCGAGGCCCAGTTGGACCTACTCTACCTCTACAGCCAGTACGAACTCCGCACGCGCCGCCCGGACCGGACCCACCAGCGGCTTTATCGCGGTGTCAACCGCTTGGGCGAGGGCGGCGAGATCCTCAAGAAGCTTGATGATCATCGGGCTCTGGTCCTGTTCAACAACCTGAATTCGTTTTCCACCAGCCGGGAGAGAGCGGACGAGTTCGGGGACTCGATCCTGAGTGTGAATGTGCCGATCCAGAAGATGTTCTGCTTTTCTGACCTTTTGCCCGGTCGGCTGCGCGGCGAAAACGAGGTGGTCGTGATTGGTGGGGTCTATGAGGTGTCGCTGTCGTAGAGCCCAAAACCGCTCTCGGATCACGCTCGGTCGAGAAAAAAGGGAGAGCCGAAGCCCTCCCTTTCCAACACAACACTACGAGGTAGGCACGTCTCAGAAGCTTAAGACAAATCCGGAGACCAGACCGTAACCATCATTGCTGGTCGCGGGCGTCGTGGCTTCGTCGTCAAAATCAGCCCAGAAGCCGGAGGCCACCAGGTCAATGCCGGGGCCGAGGTTGTATGAGCCGGAAATCATCAGCGTGATGAACTCGTCGTCCTCAGCCGTCGCCGTCAGGCCTTCGTACTCGCCCCACATGCCGCTGGCGCTGATGCCATAGGGACCAGTCGCGTATGAGACACCGAGGGAAGCGGTGTAGCCGTCGTTGCTCGACGTGCCGCTGTTGTTCTGGTTCCGGTTGATGTAGCTGCCGCCAAAGGTGAATCCGCCGGTGGTCACATTGACCCCGGTCGCGATGTCGCGGATGCGGCCCGTGTTGGCGCCAACGCCGTTGTTGCCGGCGGTGTTGGTGAAGGCAATGCCCAGGTCCACGTGCAGCCCAATGCCATCGGCGATGTCACCCTCGTATTGAACGCCGGCAAAGTACTGCTCTTCCATCGAGGTGGTCGCGTAACCGCCTTCCGAAGCATCACCGGCGGAGACGTCCGGTGTGTAGCCGGCAGCAGCGGTAAATCCGCTGAAGGTCGGGGTGAAGTACTGGATCTTGGAAGCGTCACCGCCGCCTTCGATGCTGGTATCTTCGTTGAACATGGCGTTGCCCTGGTCGATCCAGTCATCAACGTCACCGCCCATGTTGCCGATACCGACGTCCGGCGCACCGGCGTGAATCAGAGAGTGAGCGTTGTCTTCGGAGCCGAGCATCAGGATGCCCATGGTCGGGCTTTCGAGTACCAGCACGGATTCGTCGATGCCGGCATCTCCGCCATCGCCTTGCAGTTCATACTTCACGGACACCTTGATGCCGTTGTCGAGCGTCGTGGAACCACGGAAATGGACTTCACTGTCGCTCATGGTCCCGACGCTGACTTTGTCGGAGCCCCCAGGGCCGGCAGCGTCGTACTGGTCGCCTTGTTCAGAGAATCCGACGAACTGCTCCATGTAGCCGGAGACGCTAAGCTTGACCGGTTCCGCCGCCTGCGCCGTCCCGGCAAGGAAGCCTGCACCGACCAAAGCGGTCGTCGTTGCGAGAATTTTCTTCATACTCTGTCCCTCATGGTAAAAAGGATGGTCAATCTCTCAAATGAGAATGACTCTCAGTCTCATTATCTTGCGCTCAATGCAAGGCCCTATTTGAAGTAGGGGATTGCTTTGGGGGACTGTGTTGCTGATTTGCCACGGAAGACGGTGTCATCCTTGTCGGTATTCGCCCGAAGCCTCGGTATGTCGGGGTGATCTTGTCGGATATCCGACAGCTTTGGCATGCCTTTAAGTCATTATAAAATCTGAAATATTGATATTCCGGGTTCAATTGGAACGGACCTTGCTTTGAAAGGTTCAAATCCTTTTTTGTCTGATCCACTTCGGGGAAACCGAACCATGACTTCCTTTAGCGACCTTCTGGCGGGTGTCTCCAACGGCACTCTCGTTCCTTACCTGGGCCCCGGCGTTCTTGCTGGTGTGACCGAACAGGGTGGTTCCGCACCCATCCCAGCCGATAGCGACAGCCTGATCCTGGCGCTGAACGACGGTCGGCCGATGGCGCCGAAGCTGATGTACGAATTCCCGCGCGCCGCCATGAACCTGGAGCTCAAGAAGGGCCGCAGTTTTGTGACCAACGCGCTGGATGCCATCTATGGCACCAAGAGCTGGACGCGCAGTGCGCTGCACGACTGGCTGGCAGCTGTGAAGCCGGGCTATGTTATTGATATCAACCGTGACACCCAGTTGCAGCAGTCTTATGCCGATACCGATCACTATTTGATCCGCGGCATCGCGCGGGTCGGCGGCACGGAATACCGCTTCGAAATTCATGAATACAAAGACGGCACCTACACGGAAGTCGGCCAGGAAGACCTGGATGTTTCCAAGCCCGTCCTGTTCAAGCCCATGGGCAGCCCGCTGCCGAAGCCGACCTACATCGCTTCCGATGCCGACTACGTCGACTACATCACCGAGCTGATGGGCGGCTTTGCCATTCCGGGCCCGATCAAGGAACTGCGCAAGGGCAAGCAATACCTCTTTATGGGGCTGCGTCTGACCCGCGATACCGAGCGCATGGTCCTGACTGACATGATTTACGCTGCAGGCGAACCGGCCGGCTATGTTCTGCTGAAAGAGCCGAACAAGAAGGAAGAGCGGTTCTGCAAGCGCCAGAACCTGGAAATCATTGATGCCGATTGGACGGACCTGTTGGCGGCTCGGGAAGCTGCGGCATGACCGGTATCCATCTCGCGGACGACATACTGCTGTTGGGCCGCGACGACATGGACGAGACCCACAGGAGCTTTGTCGAACTGGTCAACAAAGCCAGTGGGGCCACGGGTCAGGATTTCGCCGAAGCCTTCGCTGAACTCGTCGCACATACCAAGGAGCACTTCGCCCACGAAGAGGCTCTGATGGTCGAATCAGACTTCCCGGCGATCGGCGAACACAAGGCTGATCACGCCCGGGTGCTGGGTGATCTGGATCGTTTCTCCGAACGGGTCGCCAAGGGGCGCTGGCAGTTCGCCAAGGCCTATGTTACGGATCAGGTGCCGGGTTGGTTTCAACTCCACCTGATCACCATGGATCAGGCCCTGGCTTCGCACCTGGCGTCTTAAGGGACACCAGGACTTCCAGGGAAGGTGCGGGACCAACCAGGACGGTGTCCTGAGCCCGGTTTGCGCATCTTCTTTTGGGGGAAATGAACATGACGGGTATCCAGATGTCGGACGGTCAGCTTTTGCTGGGCCGTGGCGATATGGATTCAACTCACCGCGAATTCATCACCTTGGTCAATAAGGCCTGCGAGGCGGATGGTGCCGCCTTCGCCGAGGCCTTTGCGGCGTTGTTGGCCCATACCGAGGCCCATTTCGAGGCCGAGGGACGGTTGATGGAACAATCCGGGTTTCCGCCGATCGAATGCCACAAGGGTGAGCACGAACGGGTTCTTGGTGACTTCAATCTCCTGTCGGAAGCGATTGCCGAGGGCCGTTGGCAGGAAGCCAAAACCTATGTGCAAGAACAGGTGCCGATCTGGTTCGAGATGCACCTTGCGACGATGGACCGGGCGCTCGCCTTCCACCTCGGGGCCATGGAAACCGCCTGATCCTGATCAACCCGTGACGCGCGACCGAGCCAGATCGATCAGGGCGTCGGCCTGATCCCGGCAGGCTTTTGCCACTTCCGGATCAAGTCGTATCAGCCAGCGGTCGGGGATACCGTCTTCCCCAAATGTGGCACCGGCGATCATGCCCGCGATCGCACCCGTTGTGTCGGCGTCGCCGCCCCGGTTCACAACGTCAATCAGGATTGCCTCGAAGCCGGATCGTTCCTGACAAGCCTGGATCACGGCCTTCATGGTATCGACGATATAGCCGCTTGGGTTTTCCTGGCGTCGTTTTGACCAGTCGAAGGCCTTGTCCGCGTCCACCAGCGCGCGCGCGGGTTCAAGCGGCGGTGCACTGTGTTCCTCGACCAGGCCGAGGCGCACGATCTCGATAATCGCGTCCGAGGCGATATCGGATTGGTGGTTGTTATGGGTGACGTGACCCTGGGTCCGATGGGCCTGTCTACGCCAGTCCGCATCGGCAAAGACCCCGGCCAGCGCAATCGGAAGGCATCGCATGGCAGCACCATTGCCGCCGTCATGCTCGTTTTCCGCGACGGCAGCCTTTCCGGTCTGACGCCAGTGGACGACACCACGGCGGACCGTGTTGCCCATATCAACGGGTTTCGTTGCCATCCAATCGGAAAACGCTTTCGCGCAGGATTGCCCCTCAACTTCTCTCGCATCGAGGATCGCCCGGCCCAGGGCCAGGGTCATTTCGGTATCATCGGTCACCTGGCCGCGTTTCAGATTCAGCCAGCCGCCGCCGACAATGCTGTCGAAGGTGCCATGCTTTGCCTGGATCTCTCGGGGTGTCATGAACTCGACGGTCGCGCCCAGGGCATCGCCCACGGCAAGGCCCAGATAGGCCCCTCTGGCATGCTTTTTCAGGCGGTCGAGATTTTGATCAGGTATCGATGAAGCACTTGGCATATTCGACGCAGACTTCGCAGCTGGGCGAGCGGCAGATGTAGAGACCTTCTTCTTCGCAAAGCTGTTTATACAAGAATTTCTTCCAGCGCATATTCTTGTTGTTGCGGGCGGCCAAGCGCGGGAAGTTGTGGCGCATCAGCTGTGTCAATTCGGCCCGCGACCAAAGCCCCAGATCATGCCAGAGATGGTCGGATCCCATGCAGGCGGCGACGATCATGGCGGCCACCCAGCGTTCTGATGCGGACCGGCGTGCGCGATAACGCATCAACAGCCGCATCAGGTCCTCGCGTTCCCAATCCCTGTCTGCATCCATGACAGCCGAACGGCTCTGGCCCGCCGGCAGCTTGAGGCCCGGGAATTGATGCTTCAGGAAAATCCGGAAGTTGGCCGGTGTCAGGCCCATCAGTCGGGGCAGGGCAGAGGTCCCGCCGGCCCAACTGGCGACCATGCGCGCCAGCGCGCCTTCGTTGGTATCGCCGGAGCCTCGGCTCAATGCTTTGGCGCGAACGGCGAGACGGTCGCCCGTTATGGTGACGGCAGCTGCCATGGTTTTTGTTCCGATCAGGCGGGCTTGATGGTGACGTCGCCGTGGACCTGGGCCTGGCAGGCAAGGCGAAACTTCTTGCCCGCCATATGTTCTTTCAGGACCTTGTCCTCGATCATCGAGGGGTTGGAGAGGTTCTCCATACCTTCCTCGACCTTGATCATGCAGGTGCCGCAATCACATTCGCGGCAGCCATAGGTGATGCCGGAACCGGCTTTTTCGGAGACCTCGATCACACGCGTGCCGACCGGCACGGTGACGGAGAGGTTGATGTCCGAAAAGGTCAGAACTGCTTTTGCCATGGTGGTCTCTCCTGGTTTTTAACTTATCCGAGGGCCGCTAAGTCGATCACACGCGGCGCGTTTTGGCCGGTCAGATGTTCGGCGAGTTCTTTGCCGAAGGCTTCGCAACCGACGAGTTCCTGTTCGCTTGGGGTGAGTTTCAGCTTTAGGCCGGCGACCGGCACACGCAGCTTCAGGCCTCGCATCCGGGCTTCGATCATTTCAACCGCTTCCCCGGTCCAGCCATAAGAGCCGAAGGCCGCCCCCATCTTGCCTTGGGTCTTAATCGATGCGCAGGAGCTCAACAGATCCCAGATCGGCTTGGCGGCGTCGCCGTTGATGGTGGGTGAACCGAATGCCAAGCCGTCGGCGTCCTCCACAAGATCGATGAAAGGCGAAACCTGCCCACCTTCCAGGTCGAACAGAGAGACACGCACGTTCGGGACTTCTTCCGCACCGGCCTTGATCGCTTCGGCCATCCGCGCCGTGGAGCCATAGGCGCTGATGTAGAAGATCAGCAGACTCTTTTCATCCTCGGACAAATCCCGCTTCAACTGTGGGGCCGCCATCTCGTGGTAACGCTGAATGTATTCCATCGGATGGTCGCGGAGAATTGGCCCGTGGGCGCAGGCCACCAGTTTCGGCTCCAACGGCTCGATCAGGTCGAGCGCGTCGATCACGTGCTCCTTGAACGGGCGCATGATCATGTTGAAGTAATATTCGAACGAAAACCGGAAGTCGCCCACCTGGTCGTTGAACAACCGCTCGTCACAGAAATGGCAGCCGAACAGGTCCCCGGAAAAGAGCGTTCCGGTCTGATTGTCGAAGGTGCATTGGGTATCCGGCCAATGCAGGTAAGGCGTGTTCAGGAAGGTGAGTGTGCGCCCGCCAAGGTTCAGTTCGGATCCGGTATCCACCGCGATGAAGTGAAAATCCTCCATATCCGGCTTCAGCAGGGCTTTCAGCATGCCGGGCGCACGCCGAGAAATGTAGACCTGGGCCTGAGGGGCGCGCCGAATCAACTCGGGCAGGGCACCGGTGTGATCCGGTTCCAGGTGGTTCAGGACGATTGAGGTGATGTCGTCGTAGGAGGTGACTTCTTCCAGATTGCTGAAGAATTCGTCGGCGAATTCCTGCTTTACCGTATCAATGACAGCGACCCCATTGGGGCCGCGAACCGTGTAGGAATTGTAGGTGGTGCCATTGGCGGTGCTCAGGATGATGTCGAAGCTCCTGAGCTTCGGGTCGAGGGCGCCAACCCAGTGAATGCCGTCCGCTATCTCCACCGCTGCCATGGCGCTCAAGCCTCCTTAAGCGTTCTGGGACAGGTCTCGACGTCGCCTTGCGGTCTCTCGAGATCGATACCGATCGCAGGGAGTGCGACCTCGGTATCAAAGCCCTGGGCGTGTCCTTGATCCGTCTGGATCAGGGGGCGTCGGATCAGGATCGGGTCTTCAATCATAAGCTTGAGCGCTTCATCCCAGCTCAAGTCTTCCGGAGAAACCTCGCCCGACTTCACCCGAGGGGCTGTGCGGTTGAAGCAGTCGGTGATGGCGCGGCCTTCGAAGTAGGGCTTGAGAGAGTCCATCGTCCAACTTGTCCCCAACAAGTCATGGACCTCCAGCTCATAGCCGGCTGCAATCAACAACTTCTTCTGCTTGGTGTTGTTGATGCACCCCGGCTTTTCGAAGAACCGCACCACCTCCATTTCAGGCTTCCCCTTATGCGTAACGTGAGACCTTACCGGGCCTGCATCTCGGCCATGGCTTCCGCCATTTTCTCTGGCGGAATGCCGGTCAACGAGCCCGGCGGGTTCATGGGCGCTCCGAAGGTGTCCAGGATCGCGCCCTCGATCGGGCAGATCGTAGCACACTGCGGGTCGGCGTGGTCGCCGTCGCACTCGGTGCATTTCTTCTCGTCGATCAGAAAATGCGGCTTCGCTTCAAAGATCGCGTCACTGGGGCAGAGCGGCTGGCAAGCCCAGCAGTTCGTGCAGCTTTCGATGATTTTGAGCGCCATGAATGGTCTCCTAAGTCTGTCTAAGGCTCTATGGATCAGGCCGAGGCGAGAGCGACGGCGGCGACTTCGGGTTTCTCGGCGAGGCGGCCCTCGTCGTACATCTCCCGATAGACGGCCATCACGGCGTCCTCGATCTTCTCCATGGCGTGCTCGCCGTTTGGCATGATGCCGGCCTGTTCCAGGCGTTCCCAAGGCTCGATACCGATCTTGGCGGAAAGCACGTTCTCGCAGCCTTCCAGCTCTTTGCAGATCTTCTCGATGATGGTTTCGCCGTTCTCGTCGCAGGTGTCGGCACCGGTGCAGTAGGCCGGAACCTTCCGGTGGCCGATGAAGCGAACGCCGGTGGGGTTTGCTTCGTAGACCAGGAATTCGGTCGCATGGCCGAAGTGCTCGTTGATGACGCCGGAGCCCTTGGAGGCAACGGCCATGAGCACCGGGCGGGCTTCCGGGTCCGGGAAGTCGATGGCGTCTTTCTCGGCTGCCTTGGCACGTTCAGCGTCACGGTGGCCTTCGATGGCCTCGTGCAGCTTGGCGCGTTTTTCCATGGCGGCTTCGTAATCGATGTCCATCTGCTCGACCTTGTCCATGGTGAACTCGTCACCGCGGTCTTCGCCCAGCAGGCCGACGGCGTCGGCACGGCACTGGCGGCAGTGGCGCATCATGTTCATGTCGCCGGAACAAGAGTCCTGCAGATCGGACAGTTCCTGCTTGGTCGGACCGCGTTGACCCATCACACCATAGAAGGTGCCGTGTTCGGCTTCGGCGATCAGCGGCATGACGTTGTGCAGGAAGGCACCCTTTTCCTTAACGATGCGGGAGACTTCCGCCAGGTGCTCGTCGTTCACACCCGGGATCATCACAGAGTTCACTTTGACCAGGATGCCGCGCTCGACGAGCATCTCCAGGCCCTTCTGCTGCTGTTCGATCAGGATCTTGGCACCCTTCACACCCTTGACGCGCTTGTTCTTCCAGAACACCCAGGGGTAAATCTTGGCACCGACTTCCGGGTCGACACAGTTGATCGTGATCGTCACGTGGTCGACGTTAACGGCGGCCAGGCGGTCTACGACCGGCGGCAATTCCAGGCCATTGGTGGAAACGCAGAGCTTGATGTCGGGCGTTTCTTCGGCGAGGCGTTCGAAGGTCTCGAACGTCCGCTCCGGGTTGGCCAGCGGATCGCCGGGGCCCGCGATGCCGAGAACGGTCATCTGCGGCACGTTGGCGGCAACCGCCTGCACCTTGGACACGGCCTGATCCGGGGTCAGCAGCTCGGAGACAACACCCGGGCGGCTCTCGTTGGCGCAGTCGTATTTCCGGTTACAGTAGTGGCACTGAATGTTGCAGGCAGGGGCCACGGCCACGTGCATCCGCGCATAGTGGTGGTGCGCTTCTTCGGAATAGCAGGGGTGGTTATGGACTTTTTCCCGAATGTGCTCGGGCAGGTGGGACATTTGATCGTCTGTGGAGCCGCAGGCGCTCGTTGAGCAGCCGGAGGCTTCGGTGGGGGACGTTTCGGCATCTTGTCCGAGGACCGTCAGTTCCATCACGGATCTCCTTGGCACGAAGAGGGTTTACGATTGCCCAGGTCATCGCAAACCGCGTGCCAAGCCATCGAAAAGAGCTTAGAGCATTGATTTTACTTGTTTTGATTTGGCGCTTTCCCGACAGGCCCTTGGCGGCTTAGCGCCAATGTCACATTCGTGACAGGTTGGAAACCCGCCCTAGAATTGTCGGACGTTGATGTTCAGTGTCTTGATGCGATAGGCAATCTGGCGCGGCGTCATATTCAGCAGCCGAGCGGCCTTGGCTTGGACCCAACCGGCTTTTTCCAAAGCGGCGATGACGCGTTCGCGCTCGTCCAGGTCCGGGTTTTCGAGGTCTATATTGAGCGGGTCCTCGTCGTAAGAGGCATTGCCCGCCGCCGCCGGAGGTTGCGGGGGCTCGAAGCCCCCGTTGCCGTTCGATGCCATCGAGGGCTTGGGCATGACCGGTGCACCGGGCGCGCGGCCGAGACCCATCATTTCGATGGTTTCCGCTTCGATCGCGCCGGTTTCGCTTAAGATCGCTGCGCGCTCGACGTAGTTTTCCAGTTCCCGCACGTTGCCGGGCCAGGGGTAGCGCATCAACGACCGGATGGCTGGATCTGAAATCGTCAGCACCCGCCCCTGGCGGGCGGCCAGCTTGGCCAGCAGGAAGTTGGCAAGTTCGGGGATGTCTTCGACCCGTTCGCGCAAGGCAGGAAGGTTCACCGGCATCACGTTAAGACGATAATAGAGGTCTTCGCGGAAATTGCCTTCGGCCACTTCCTGCTCCAGGTCGCGGTTCGTGGCGGCGATAACGCGGATATCGACTTTCAGTGTCTTCATGCCGCCAATCCGCTCGAACTCACCTTCCTGGAGGATGCGCAGCAATTTGGCCTGGAAGGCGGGCGAAATCTCACCGATTTCATCCAGGAAGATGGTGCCTCCGTCAGCCTGCTCGAACCGGCCCTTGCGCTGATTGACGGCACCGGTAAACGAACCCTTCTCGTGCCCGAAGAGCTCGCTTTCCAACAGGGTGTCGGGAAGCGCGGCGCAGTTCAGTTTCACGAACGGGCCGGAATGGCGGGTCGAATTGTAGTGAATGGCGCTGGCGATCAGCTCCTTGCCGGTACCGGACTCTCCACGCACCAGGACAGTGGTGTTCCACTTGGCGACCAGGCGAACCTGTTCGAAGATTTCCCGCATCTCGCGGGTCTGACCGATGATCTGGTCGAAGCCGTGGCGGTTTCGCACCTCCCGCCGAAGGGTGTCCCGCTCTTCGGTCAATTCCGCCTTTTGGGTTTCGACCTCGTTCAGCAAGCGTACGGTCTGGGCGATCAGGGTCGCGATCATCTCCATGAAGCGCGCGTAATCCGCAAGGTGATCGTCCCCACCCGGCGGCTGGGCGGCGAAGACACCGAACGGCGAGCCCGCGCCATCAAACAGCGGAACACCGATGAACGGGAGTTCGGGATCGTAGACACCGCGCTTGCCGAGGAAACGGGGTTCATCCTTGATCCGGGGCAGGGTGATCGTCTCACCACTCTCCATAATGACCCCGACGATGCCCTCTCCCTGCTGATAGCTGATGCGAGGGCTGGAATCGGCATTTACCGAGGCGCTGATGGCCAGATCGCCGGTTTCTTTGTCTGCGACGGTGATCATGCCGAAGCGGAACATGTCGCGTTCATGCAGCGTGATCAACACGTCGCGCAGCGTGCGGTGCAGGTCCAAGGACCGGCCCAGCATCTGGCTCACCTCGTACAAGGTGGACAGTTCTGCTTCCAGCATTGCCTGTCTGTTTTCATAAGGCATGGTTGCAGAGGCTTTCCCGTTCCAGTCCATCAGTCACACGCAAAAGAGATAAAAATCGGAAACAATTTAGGGTCTTTCCTTCTATCAATCCGTTTTGCGCTTAGTAGTCTTCGCCGGGCGGGCGGGTTGCGAAGGTAGCCTTGACCACCGCCCCGCCTTCCGCCCGGTTCTCGATCACGATCCCGCCGCCTTGATCGGAAATGATCTGTTGGGCCATGGACAGGCCCATGCCGGAGTGACCGCGACGGCGTTTCCAGCCGCAATAGAACGGCTCGAACAGCTTCAGCTTGTCATCGTCGCTGATCCCGGGGCCGGAATCCGAGATCGAAACCTCGATCATGCCGCCGGAAGTTGCCCGCGTTCTCACCAGGATTTCCCGATCAGGAGAACTGCTCTCGCTGATCGCATCCACGGCATTGTCGAGCATATGCTTGATGGCGGTCCGAAGGGCGCTGGACCGCCCCGGCACTTTCGCCAGGACCGAGGTGGGCTGCCAGTTGACCACAGCGCCCGCCTTCAGGAAGCGGTCGAATTCCACGTCCAAAACGTCGCGCACGACTTCGTTCAGGTTGATCGGCTCGATGCCTTCCAGGCTTTGGCTCGGCATGGCCATCCGCAATCGATCAAGGGCCTCATCAGCCGTACTGACCACCTCGCGGAGAGCGCCGGCAAGCGCGCCTTCGCCCTGGCCCTGGCGCTCGATGACATTCAGCGCCGCCCCCACCATGTTCATGGGCACCTGCAGCTGGAAGATCGCAGCAGCGATGGTTTCTCTTATTGAATCAATGCGTTGCTGGTCAGCCATCAAGGCTTTTACCAGGGCGGTGCGAGCCTGTTCATAGCGCTTTCGCTGCAGCGTGATGTCGTTGCAGACCATCAAAAGACCGCTGCGGCTCGAACCCGAAAAAAAGCCATCCGCGCGACTGTCGTGTTCATCGACCCAGGTGCCGGAACAGGAGACCCATTTCGGTTCCCGGTTGCCGCCGGGATCGACCCGGACTTCGATATGGGCGAATTTCGTTTGGTCCTGGAAAATCGCTTCCGTACTGGTGCCAAGCGCGTCTGCTACCGCATCCAGAATGCGCGGTGCCGGGGGATCGCCCCGAAAATCGGCCGCCATTTGTTCGTAAGCATGGTTGACGACGACGACGTTATCCGCCCGGTCCAGCACGGCCATGGCGACCGGGGCGGCCTGAATCACCGACTCGATCAGTGTCCTCTGGTTCAGGTTCTCTTTTTCGAGTTTATGAACCTCGGAGATGTCCCTGTGCATGCCCACATAGAATTGGACATCGCCGTCCGGCCCCTTGACCGGCACGATGGTCAGGTCGACGACGTAGCGAGAACCATCCTTTCGCTTGTTCACCAACTGGCCATTCCAGACCTGGCCGGAGGTAATCGACGCCCAAAGCCCCTGATAGATGTCAGCCGGTGTTTCAGAGGCCGAATTCATGGACTGGTTGAACCCGACAAGCTCTTCTGGGGCGTATCCGGACACGCCACAGAAGGCCGCGTTAACGTAAATGATGATGGCTTTGCGGTCGGTGATGGAAATCGCGAGCGGAAGCTGCTCCACGGTCTCGACAAAGACAGAAGGCGGTAGGGCGGTGCCCGTTTCGTTGGCTGAACCGCTTTCGGCATCATTCGCAGCCTGGGCAATCAGATCGCGGAGTGCATCGGGAACGTCACCCGGCAGCCTGTCCAGCAGGCGGGAAAGTTCGTCCTTATCGGAAAACTGTCTAGGCTCGCTCACGCCTTACCTTCCCACACCAACTCATCCATACCAGCCCCAGGCGTACCATAACCGACAGGTCATCCAGGCCAGACCTGACCGCCTCTCACCAAGACGGCCCCTTATACAAGGCGGCACTGCATACAATCGGCCTTCGCCTGAAAGACCCCTGGCTCTCGAAGAAAGAGCCGGACCAACCCAAATCCGATCCAGCCCGACAGACCGAGATACCCCTGCCCAAATCGCCCCTGCCAGTCACGGATCATCCCTGTCCGGAAATAAAAAAGCGGGGCCCAACCTTCTGTAAGTCCAGTCATAAATGAGTGTCCGGGCTCTGAAAAGGGCTGGCAGGCCCAAGTCGCGATTTTTTTGTCGGGTTTGCTACAAAGATCGATAGCGGCTGGCGTCGACGGTTTCCGACTGGAGCATTTTTGTATCGATATTTCCCCCATGTTTCCGGGGCTTAACCTTGGGCCTGAGAATAAACCGCGCTGTGGGATCCAGGTTTGGTACGCCTTGTGCATCTGCGAGCAGATCAAGGAGAGATCTGCATGCAGGAATACCTTCTGGTCATTATCGGCACCGTACTGGTCAACAACGTTGTCCTGGTGAAGTTCCTCGGCCTTTGCCCGTTTATGGGGGTGTCAGGCAAGGTGGACACGGCGCTCGGTATGGGGTTCGCCACCACATTCGTGCTCACGCTGGCCGCCGGTGCCAGCTGGCTGTTGGAATACTATGTCCTGGTGCCGCTGGATATCGGCTATCTGCGGATCTTGACCTTCATCCTGGTGATCGCCGGGGTGGTGCAGTTCACCGAGATGGCGGTTCGCAAGGTCTCACCCGCGCTTTATCAGGTGTTGGGCATTTTTCTGCCGTTGATCACCACCAACTGCGCTGTGCTCGGCGTCGCCCTGCTGAACCTGCAGGAAGGCCATACCTTTCTGCAAAGTTTGCTCTACGGCTTCGGCTCGGCGGCCGGCTTTACGCTGGTCATGGTGATGTTCGCAGGCCTGCGGGAGCGCTTGGCGCTCAACGACGTGCCGGTGGCTTTCCAGGGCGCGCCGATCGGCTTTATCACCGCCGGGCTCCTGGCCCTGGCTTTCATGGGTTTTTCGGGCCTTGTGGCCTCTTGAAGCGGTCCAGTAAAGGGGATTGATCAGACATGTTGTCCGCCATCGCCAGCCTGACCGTCTTGGGCATCATCCTGGGGGTTTTGCTGACCATTGCCGCCAAGTTTCTGAAGGTCGAAGGCAATCCGCTAGCCGGAGAGATCGAAGGCATGCTGCCGGGGACCAACTGCGGCCAATGCGGCTACCCGGGCTGCTCCGCCGCCGCCGAAGCGCTTGCCGACGGACTGGCGGAGGTCACCATGTGCCCGCCGGGCGGTCGCAGCCTGATCACCGAATTGGCCGATAAGCTCGGCGTCGATGCGGACCTGTCCAACATGGAAGATTCCGCACCGATGATCGCCTTTGTGAACGAGGATCTCTGCATCGGCTGTACTCGGTGTTTCAAGCGCTGTCCCACCGATGCGATCCTGGGTTCTTCCAAGCAGATGCACGTGGTCATCCCGGATGCCTGCACAGGTTGCGAGCAGTGCGTCGATGTCTGCCCGACCGAATGTATCGTCATGAAGGAAGAGCCGAAAACGCTGGGCAACTGGTACTGGCCCAAACCGAGCTCGGAGCCTGCTCCGCTCGAGAAAAAAGCCGCTTGAGGAGGAACATATGAAACTGTTCAAGATCCGTGGCGGCGTTCACCCGAAGGGCCGCAAGGAACTGGCCAGCGAGGCCCCGGTAACCCCGGTCTTCATTCCGGATTTCTTGCGCGTACCGCTCCAGCAGCACATTGGTGCACCGGCTGACCCCATTGTCGCCAAGGGCGATCTGGTCAAGAAGGGCCAACTGCTGGCGTCGGGACAGGGCATGATCTCGGCACCGGTTCATGCGCCGACCTCGGGCAAGGTGACGAAGATCGGCCAGTATCCGGCCCCGCATCCGTCGGGCCTGCCGGGCCGCACAATTACCATCAAGCCGGACGGCCTAGACGAATGGGGCGAGGGCCTGGAGCCCATGGACCCCGAGACTGCCAAGCCCGCCGACATCGCGGCGCGCGTTGCCGAATGCGGTATTGTCGGCATGGGCGGTGCGACCTTCCCGTCTTCGGTAAAACTCAATCTCGGGAAGCGCTACGACCTCCATACGCTGGTGATCAATGGTGCCGAGTGCGAACCCTATCTGACCTGTGACGATCGCCTGATGCGCGACTTCACCAAAGAGGTTTGCGACGGCATTTCGATCATGCGCAAAACCCTTGAGGTCAAACGCGCGATCATCGCGATCGAAAAGAACAAGCCCCAAGCCTTGGCCGCCATGAAGGAAGCCGCGAAGGAGTTCGAAGGTCTGCGCGTCGTCGGCGTGCCCGTGCAGTATCCGATGGGTTCCGAGAAGCACCTGGTGCAAACGCTCACGGGGTTGGAAACACCGGCCCGAGGCCTGACCGCCGATATCGGTGTCGTGGTCCACAACGCAGCGACAGCAAAGGCGGTGCGCGATGCGATCCGCCTGGGACGGCCGCTGATTTCCCGTCTTGTGACGCTGTCCGGCGGGGCGATGAAGAACCCCGGCACCTATGATGTCTTGATCGGCACCACCATCGAAGACCTGCTGGCCCATGCCGGCGGAACGACCGAGGAGGCCGAGCGCATGATTCTCGGCGGCCCGATGATGGGCCAGCCGATCACCCAGATGCGGGCACCGCTGGTCAAGGGCTCGAATGGTGTCCTCGCTCTGACAGCCGCCGAGTCCAAACCCAAGACGTCAACCGCCTGCATCCGCTGCGCCACCTGCGTTTCCGTCTGCCCCTGCGGTCTGATGCCGCTTGAGATGGCGGCGCGGATCAAGAAAGAACAACTGGATGCCGCCGTGGATGTCGGCCTGATGGATTGCGTGGCTTGCGGGTCCTGTTCCTTTGCCTGTCCGTCATCGATCCCTCTGGTTCAGTACTTCAACTATGCCAAGGGCAAGTTGACCGAAACCCAACGCGCCAAGCACAAGACCGAAGAGACCAAGCGCCTGGCGGAAGCCCGTAACGTGCGCATGGAACGCATCGCCAAAGAGAAGAAAGAGGCCATGGCGCGCAAAAAGGCCGCAAGGGCCGCACAAAAGAAGAAGGAAGCCGAAGCCAAAAAAGCCGCCGAGGCATCTGGCGAAGCTTCTGCAACGGAGCCGACAGTTGAGAAGCAGGTGAGCGCATGAGCATGCCCGCCATTCTTCGTGCCGCGCCCTTTGCACATGGCGGTGGTTCCATCACGCGGACCATGACGCTTGTCATGGTTGCCCTGATGCCGACGACGGCCTATGGCGTTTATCTGTTCGGCTGGCCGGCGTTGAACCTTTTTGTGGTGACCATCGCAGCCGCTATTCTTTTCGAGGCGATCTGTCTGAAGATCGCGGGCAAGCCGGTTGCCTTCGGCGTGATGGATGGATCCGCGGTTCTGTCAGGCTGGTTGCTGGCCCTGACCCTGCCGCCCTGGGCCCCCTGGTGGATCGGCGCCGTCGGTGCCTTCGTCGCCATCGTCTTCGCCAAACATGTCTTCGGCGGCGTCGGCCAGAATCTGTTCAACCCGGCCATGGTCGCCCGAGTGGTGCTGCTGATTTCCTTTCCGCTGGAAATGACCAGTTGGTTAAGCCCCCGTCCCCTCGGGACAGATGGCGCGCCGGGTTTCCGTGAAGGCCTCGATATCACCTTTCTCAAGGGCTATGACCTTGATGCGGTCTCCAGCGCTTCGATTTTGGGCCACGTGAAGACAGAACTGGGCCAGGGCAACACCCTGACGGAGGCGCTTTCCGGCACTTATGGTTGGTTTGACATGACGCTTGGCAATGCTCCGGGGTCCATGGGCGAAACCTCCGTGTTGCTGATCCTGCTGGGCGGACTGTTCCTGATCGCGACCAGGATCATCTCCTGGTCGATCCCGGTTTCCATGATCGCGACAATAGCCGCCTGTGCCGGTCTCGCCAACCTGATCGCGCCGGAGGCCTATCCGGGTGCGATCATTCATGTGGTCTCGGGTGCGACCTTGCTCGGT
The DNA here is from genome assembly GCA_049603795.1 of Magnetovibrionaceae bacterium. GTDB lineage: Bacteria > Pseudomonadota > Alphaproteobacteria > Rhodospirillales > JBMYSY01 > JBMYSY01. The sequence goes on along the minus strand of JBMYSY010000005.1, from coordinate 184,661 downwards.
GCCTTCTTCATCGCGACCGATTATGTCACCTCGCCATCCACACTGAGGGGACAGTTGATCTTCGGTGCGGGGGTTGGCCTGCTCGCCTGGGTGATCCGGACCTGGGCCGGTTATCCGGAAGGCGTTGCCTTTGCCGTTCTGTTGATGAACGCCTGCACGCCGCTGATTGACCGCTGGATCACGCCGCGCGTCTTTGGCCGGACGGCGAAGGGCGACCCTTTGGACTACGACGAAAAAGAGTTGGAGGGGCGGTTCAATGACTGAAGAAGCCAAACCTCAAGACGAGAAAAAGGAACCCGAGGCCGGGGCTGAAGAAGCCAAGGCGAAGCCGGGCCTGCGCGATAAGCTGGTCTATCCGGCGATCATGCTGGGCGTTTTCTCTCTGGCCGCCGCCAGTGCCCTGGCGGTCGGTGATGGCGTGACACGCGATACCATTGCGCTGCGGATGGCGGAAGACCTTCAGGCCTCTCTGTCCCAGGTCATTCCGACCGATCATCATGACAACGACCTGTTGGCCGATGCCATGGCGGTCGGTAGCCAGGATGCAGGACAAAAGACCGTCTACCGTGCGACCAAGGAAGGCGAACTGACAGCCCTGGCCTTTCAATCGTCCGGTTTTGGCTACGCCGGTGAGATTTTGGTCCTGATGGCGGTGCAGCCCAATGGCGAAGTCTTGGGTGTTCGGGTCTTGAAGCACGCAGAGACCCCGGGCCTCGGCGACAAGATTGAAATCGAACGCGACAACTGGATCCTGGCCTTTGATGGTCGTTCGTTGGAGAACCTGGCCCGCGACAAATGGGCCGTAAAGAAGGACGGCGGCATTTTTGATCAGTTTTCGGGTGCCACCATCACGCCTCGCGCCGTGGTCAGTGCCGTTCGCGATGGTCTCGACTTCTTCAGCGCCAACAAGGAGACCCTTCTGGCTCCGCCGCCTGCCGTCGTCGGCAAGGCAGAAGAGGGAACCGAACAATGAGCAAGCCCACCTTCGGCGAAATGAGCAAAGAGGGCCTCTGGACCAATAATGTGGTCTTTGCCCAGATGCTGGCGCTCTGTCCGCTTCTGGCCGTCACTGGTACGGCGACAAACGGTCTCGGCATGGGATTGGCTTCGACCGCCGTGATGGTTGCCAGTGGTCTTGCGGTCTCCCTGCTCAGGAACCTGATCGCGCCGGATGTGCGCATTCCGGCCTTCGTGCTGATCATTGCGACCCTGGTGACCCTGGTCGATATGGCGATCAATGCCTGGCTGCATGAACTCTACAAGGTCTTGGGCCTTTTCATCCCGCTGATCGTAACCAACTGCGCCATTTTGGGCCGGGCGGAATCTTTTGGCTCCAAGAACGATCCGCTGCGGGCTTCCTTCGATGGCTTGATGATGGGGCTCGGCTTCACGTTGGTCCTGGTGGTCCTGGGCGCCGCGCGCGAGATCGTCGGATCGGGAACCTTGTTCGCGAATGCGGCGCTGCTGCTGGGCGAGGGGATGGGCTTCCTTGAGGTCACGCTGATCCCGGATTATCGGGGCTTTCTGCTGTTTATCCTGCCGCCGGGTGCCTTCCTGGTGCTGGGGCTTCTGCTGGCCGGCAAGCGTGTGCTGGACGAGGCCGTCGGCGGCTGGCTTGAGACCCGCCGCGCGGTCAAAACCGCCGCCGAAGAAGGCCAGGCATAGGGGGACTTTGAGATGAACGTCGGCGTCGCTTATGGTAAGACAACCAAGCAGGTCTGGCTGAAGATCAACGTGCCGGATGATTCGACCATTAAAGATGCGATCGAACTCTCCGGCATTCTGGGGATGTTCCCCGATATTGACCTGGAAACACAAAAGGTCGGGATTTTCGGCAAGGTCGCCAAGTTGGACAAGCCTTTGGCAGAAGGGGATCGGGTTGAAATCTATCGCCCCATCACCGCCGACCCCGAACTGGTCGACCGTCGGGACACCCCGGATGACTGAGGCCGCCTCCGGCATGACGCTGAACGGGCCGGGTGGCTGCACCGAAGGTCACGCCCGCGTCGTTGCCGTTGGTGAAGCCTTTGTCTGGGTCGAGGCCGAAGCTCAGTCCGCCTGCAAGGCCTGTTCGTCCCAGAAAGGCTGCGGCGTCTCGGCGGCCGCGAGTTATTTCGGTCGAAAACCCGTTCGTTTTTCCTTGCCGAATACCTTTGATGCCCATGTCGGTGAACGGATCGTCATCGGGTTGTCCCACAGGGCCGTGCTCGGTGCCTCGGCATTGCTCTATTTCCTGCCGGCAGTCGGGTTGATCATCGGGGCAATCCTGGGTGATCTGATCAGCCACAATCCCTTTGTCGTCGGCGCAGGGGCGTTGATTGGCGGGCTTGTCGGTTTCTGGCCCGCGCGGCGCAACCGGGGCAGCGGCAGCCCCGTCTACCTGAGGCGCGCCGATGGCTGAACGGCTGAAGCCGCTCTTTGCGGCATTGCTTGTTCTGCTGGCCTCAGCCTGCGATCCGCCCGAAAAAACGCTTCACGAAAGCCATTACATCTTCGGCACCCTGGTCGAGATCGTCATCCGCAATCCGGACCAGACCAAGGCGCGCGAAGCCATCGTCGCGGTGGTGGAACTTCTGCGCGACCAGCACCGGGAATGGCACGCCTGGAAACCGGGCGGGGAGCTGTATCGCATCAACAAGGCTATTGCCGACGGATCGTCCATCGCGGTTTCGGACGCCATGGCAAGCATGATTGAGGAGGCGAAACGTCTCAGCGCCCTGTCCGGCGGACTTTTCGACCCTGGCATCGGGGCCATCGTCGGTGCCTGGGGGTTTCATGCGGACGAACCGCCGAAGGGGCGAAAACCACCCCTGGACGAGATCAGGGCGCTGGCGGCCCGACGGCCTTCGATCAGTCAGATCACCATCACGGATGGTGTTTTGTCTTCTTCCAACAGGGCCGTGCAGCTGGATTTTGGGGCCTTTGCCAAGGGATACGGCCTTGATGCCGGTATGGCGCATTTGAAAACTCTCGGCATCAAGCACGCGATCTTGAATGCTGGCGGCGATTTGAATGTGATCGGGGAAGCCTATGGCCGTCCCTGGCGCGTCGGCATACGCCATCCGGTGGGGTGGGGCGTTCTTGGCGCGGTCGAGGCAGCGGACGGGGAAGCCGTCTATACCTCGGGCAACTATGAGCGCTTCCTTGAAGTGGAAGGGGTTCGACATTCCCATATCCTCGATCCCAGAGACGGCATGCCGGTTACCCACATTGCCTCGGCGACCGTGATCCATGAAAGCGGCGCTCTCGCCGATGCGGCTGCGACGGCGCTCAGTGTCGCCGGGCCTGAAGCCTGGGAAGAGGTCGCGCAAGCGATGGGTGTCGAGCGGGTGCTTCTCGTGACCGAAGACGGCGACATTCTTCAGTCCGCCGGTCTTGGCTCTTCTTTCGCGCTTGAGCCTGCGGACTGATTCAGCCAGCCCCTACAATTCTGCGCTGCTCCATCCCATCTGTCTCAACAGGTCAGGACAGGAGCAATCTCATGCTGGATTCCCAAAGACGTGTTCCCCTTGCGGCCCGTTGGCTCGGTGGATTGGGGGTTATCCCTTTCGCCGGCCTCGCCATGATCGAGGCGCTGCAACCGGGCTGGATCGCGCCGACCGTCCTTTCCCTGGCGGGCGTTGGTCTGATTGCTTACGGCGCTGTTATTCTGTCCTTTCTCGGTGGAGTCCATTGGGGGCTCGCCATTGCCCAGTACGGTGGCTTCGATGCGGGGCCGGGATTTCGGCGATTGACGTTGAGTGTCATCCCGTCGCTGGTGGCCTGGGTCGCGCTTTTGGTACCGGTTGAGCCGGCTTTCTTCCTGTTGGGTGCCTCTTTTCTGATCTGGCTCGGCGTTGATTGGATCACCTCCAGGCATGAGGAAGCCCCCGCCTGGTATCCGGCCTTGCGTGTTCCGCTGACATCGGCGGTGATCGCCTGTCTGGCCGTCGGTTGGCTCGCCTGACTTGAACGGAAAGCTCCCGGTCCATCTCGTCTGGTTCAAGCGTGATCTTCGGGTTGCCGACCACCGGCCCCTGTTCGAAGCCACCCGTTCGGGCCCTGCACTCGGGCTCTATATCATCGAACCGGGATTGTGGTCGCAGCCGGATGCGAGCGAGCGGCAATGGCTGTTCATCCGTGACTCGTTGGCCGAACTGCGCGAAGACCTGGCCGCCATCGGCGTGCCCTTGTTGGTTCGGCGGGGCGAAGCCATAGAGGTTTTGGAGAGCTTGAGGTCCTCGCTGAACCTCGCGGCGCTCTATGCCCACGAAGAAACCGGCAATGCCTGGACATTTGAACGCGACAAGGCCGTCGGGCGCTGGGCCCGGTCCCAGGGGCTGAGGTGGACAGAGTATCGCCAATTCGGTGTCGAGCGCGGTCCTAGCGATCGTGCGGGGTGGGCCAGGCGCTGGGAGGACCTGATGGCGGAGCCCATTCTTCCGGAACCGAAGCAGGACGCGTGTCCGGAGCTCCTCTGCCTGGAGCCAGGGAAGTTTCCTTCGCCTTCTGAACTGGGGCTTTCTTGCCAAGGAGCCGCTCTGGGCCAGAAAGGGGGCCAGAAAGGGGGTCGGACGGAGGGTAGTGCCACCCTGGATAGCTTCCTGCGCTTTAGGGGGCGGGCCTATCACAAAGAACTCTCCAGCCCGAACACCGCCTTCGACAGTTGCTCGCGTCTTTCTGCCCATCTCGCCTATGGCACCCTGTCCTTGAGAGAAGTTCTGGTCGCGACGCGAACCCGACAACAGGATGTGAAAAGGGACATGGGGGCGGATCCGTCCTGGAAGCGCGCCCTATCGGCATTTGACGGGCGGCTCCACTGGCACTGTCACTTTATTCAGAAATTAGAGGATTCCCCCGATCACGAATTCCGCTGCGTCCACAGCGCCTTCGAGGGCCTGCGGGTTCCGGGTTCGTCGCCGCAGGCCTTTCAAGCCTGGGTCGAGGGCCGGACCGGTTTTCCGCTCATCGATGCCTGCATGCGCGCCCTCAACAGCCACGGTTGGATCAATTTCCGCATGCGCGCCCTCCTGGTCTCTTTTGCCTCCTATCACCTTTGGCTCCATTGGCGGGAGACCGGTGAACACCTGGCGCGCCAGTTCACGGACTACGAACCGGGCATACACTGGAACCAGATGCAGATGCAGTCCGGGACCACAGGCATCAACACGCTGCGGATCTACAACCCCGTCAAGCAATCCTATGACCAGGACGAAACCGGTCGTTTCATTCGCAAGTGGGTGCCGGAATTGAGGCAGGTTCCCTTGCCCGTCCTGCATGAGCCCTGGCGGTTGTCACCCATTGAGCGCCGAGACTTAAGCCTTTGCTATCCAGACCCTATCGTCGATCATTTGGCTGCGGCCAGGGAAGCACGGGCGCGGATCGGAGCCATTCGCAAGCAGGATGGATTCCACGCGGAGGCTGACGGAATCCAGCAGCGCCATGGCAGTCGGCGCAGCGGTTTGCCGCCCTCAGGCCGCCGTAGGACAGGGCCGAGGAAAGCCGCCAATCAGCTGACCCTTGGCCTGTAGCAGGGACCCACGACACCAGGTGCGCGGAACGGGCATCAGGGGGGGAGTGTCAAGATGAACCACTTTGGCCGTTCGTTGTTTCGTTTTGTTGCATGCTGCATTCAATCCCCTTAGGGTGGTTGAAACGCGACAAAAAGAAGACTGACGAACCGATGGATTTCGACGTTCTTTCCCGCCAGATTTCCGATACCTACGGCCATCTCAGTCCGCAACTTCAACTGGCCGCTCGCTACGTTTTGGACCGACCGGAAGACGTCGGCCTGATGTCGATGCGCAAGGTGGCCCAGGCCGCCGGCGTCCAGCCCGCAACCATGGTGCGTTTCGCCCAGGCCCTTGGCTTCGAAGGCTACGAAACCTTCCGTCAGCCATTTCGCGAACGTCTGCGCCCGGGCGGGCTAACGCAGCGGGCGAAGGATGTTCAGCGCCGATCCAAGACCGACAAGGAACCGGGGTTGCTGGAAGACGTCTTCGATGCCGATGTGGCCAATCTGGCCGCGACGTTCGAAGCCAATGACGCCGCGCGGCTATCGTCGGCAGCAGATCGGATCGCCAATGCGCGCAAGGTCTATGTTTTGGGGCTTCGCAGCTGCTATCCGGTGGCTTTTTATTTCCACTATGTCTACGGCCTGTTCCGAGAAGGATTGGTGCTTCTGGACGGCCAGGGGGGCACCTTTGCGGACTCGCTCCGGGACATTCGGGAAGGCGATCTTCTGCTCGCCGTCAGCTTTTCGCCCTACACCAAGTTGACGGTGCGCGCGATGGCCTATGCTCGGGAGCGCGGAGCCGAATGTCTGGCGATATCGGATTCTCGTCTGTCGCCTTTTGCCGAACAGGCGGATGACGTCCTCGTTGTCCGTTCTGAGAGCCTGTCCGTGTTCCAGTCCATCGCTGCCTCGATGGCCTTGGTCGAAGCTCTGGTCACTTTGCTGATCGGTAAAGGCGGTCGAAAGGCGCTGAAGTCGATTGAGGACAGCGAACGCCATCTGGCTGACTTCGGGGCCTATTGGCAGGCGGACAGCACGCTGGCGAAGCGGAAGTTGATTCAGGATGACGAGCCTCTGGGAAAATCCGTCCTCAGCTCGGACACGGAGGACGAGGCATGACAGCGGTCTTTCACCGGAGCCTGGGAGGCGACATGCCTCTCGCCGTCGGCGGTGACGGGATTTTCCTGATCGACGCCCAGGGAAAGCGCTATCTGGATGCCTGTGGCGGAGCCGCGGTTTCTTGCCTCGGTCATAGCGATGCGGATGTCCGCGCGGCCCTGCACCGACAGATCGATGCTTTAGCCTTCGCCCATACCGGTTTCTTTACCAGCGAACCGACCGAGGCCCTGGCGGATGATCTGGTGGCCCATGCGCCAAAAGGCGATGACCGCAGTTTGACCAAGGTCTGGTTTACCTCCGGCGGGTCGGAGGCGGTCGAGTCGGCCTTGAAGATGGCGCGTCAGTATTTCCTGGAAATAGGCCAGCCCGGGCGACGGCATTTCATCGCCAGGAGACAGAGCTACCACGGCAATACGTTGGGTGCCCTGGGCGTTGGAGGCAACGTTTGGCGCAGGGAGCCGTTCAGTCCCCTGCTGACCCCGGCGACACATATCGCGCCCTGCTATGCCTATCGGGATCAGGGATCAGATGAGACCGCTGAGGCCTATGGTCTCTGCGTCGCGAATGAACTGGAGGCGGCAATCGAGGCCCAGGAACCGGGTTCGGTCGCGGCCTTTGTGGCGGAGACGGTGGTCGGGGCCACGGCGGGCGCGCTGGCCCCGGTTCCCGGTTACTTCCGACGGATCAGGGAGATTTGCGACCGGCATGGCGTGCTTCTTATCCTGGATGAGGTCATGTGCGGCATGGGCCGAACCGGAACCCTTCATGCCTGTGAACAGGACGGCATCGTCCCCGATCTTCTCTGTGCGGCAAAGGGGTTGGGGGCGGGTTACCAGCCCATCGGCTGCGTTTTGGTGAATGAAACCGTGTTCGAGGCAATCCGCAACGGTTCCGGTGGCTTTCAGCACGGACACACCTATCAGGGTCATCCCATGGCTGCTGCTGCGGCCTTGGCGGTGCAACGGGCCATCCGTGATCGGGGGTTGCTCGAAAACGTGACCACCATGGGCGAGCGGCTGCAGGCCGCCCTGGAAGCCCGGTTTGGTCAGAATGCCCATGTGGGGGATATCAGGGGCCGCGGGCTGTTCCGGGCGCTGGAACTGGTGGCCGACCGGGAAACCAAGACACCTTTCGACCCCGCCTTCGGCCTGCACAAGAAAATCAAGGCGGAAGCCATGGCACGCGGACTGATGTGCTATCCCGGCGGCGGTACCATGGATGGTGAAAGAGGCGATCACATCCTGCTCGCACCGCCGTTCATCATCACAGACGCCGACATCACGATGATCGTTGATCGCCTGGACGCCGCACTGACGGCGGCGCTCGATCAGTTGCCGAAAGCCTGAAGGATGATGGGCGAGGCGGACCCTGCGATCCTGATGGTCGCGCCGAACGGCGCGCGCAAGACAAAGGCGGATCACCCCGCAGTGCCGATCGGTCCCTCAGAAATCGCGGAGGAGGCGGTGCGATGCCGGGAGGCCGGGGCGAGCATGCTGCATCTCCACGTCCGCCAGGCCGACGGGCGTCACTTATTGGATGCCGAGGCCTACAAAGCCGCGACCGAGGCCATTCGCCAAGCCGTGGGCTCGGATATGGTTGTCCAGATCACGACGGAAGCCGTCGGAATCTATTCACCGGACGAGCAGATGGCTGTCGTACGCGAAGCCCGGCCCGAGGCCGTCTCCTTGGCGGTACGCGAGATCTTGCCCGACGAGGAGTCATTGGAGCAGGGGGCCGCCTTCCTAGCATGGTTGGGCAAGGAGCATATTTCGCCCCAATACATTCTCTACGATGCGGCGGATGTGGAACGCTTCGATGCACTGCGCAAGCGGGGGGTCATACCGGGCGAGCGCGCCTTTGTCTTGTATGTCCTCGGACGATACAGCGCCGATCAGCAATCCAATCCTTTGGATTTATTGCCCTTTCTTGGGGCTGCGACCGGCGGTGACATATGGGCCGTTTGCGCTTTCGGTGCGAGGGAAAGCGCCTGCGCTGCCGCTGCATTGGCGCTTGGCGGACATGCCCGGGTCGGCTTCGAAAACAACCTGCTGATGGCCGATGGCGGGCTAGCCCGGCACAATGCCGATCTGGTTTCCCAGGCGAGAGGGGCTGTCGGCCTCGCCGGGCGAGCGCTGGCCGGGGCCGATCAGGTGCGAGAAATCCTGGCCGCACTGTAACGTTGAATTCTTTAAATTCCAATGACCTGGGCATGTTCTTGATTCAAATGATTCAACAGGGTTGCCAAGGAAATTAGTCGGGATTAGGCTATTTCCACGCTCATCGATAAGGGGCGTGCAAAACAGGCTTCAGAGGGTTGCCTTGAACACCCTCGGTTGCTTGCAACAACAATGGTGTAAACCAGAAAGGCTGCGGGACCCAAGTCGGATTGCCCAAAGCCGGGGAGTGCCGCAAACACCGACAGGGGTTGAGTGCAGCCCGGAAATCAATCCGTGCCTCATTTTGGCGACGATGCCGGTTTCGGCCTTTTTCAGAAAAGGCGCGATCTCAGTCTCTCGCCAAAAAATCGGCGGTGAATTCCGGAAGAGCTCTCAACGCCAGTCAGCAGGGCCTAACGTGTCTTGGCCTCTGCATTGAACCCAGTTTCTGGGAACCCAGCTTTTAGGAGAGGCTAAAATCATGAATAAACTGAACCTTACGGGCCTGGTGGCCGCAGGCGTGCTCTCGGCCGGTCTGGCCTCGGCACCGGCGCAGGCATCACAGGACATCCTGATCGGCGGCGGTTCGGTCACCGGTGTCTACTATCAGGTGGCCCTGCAGACCTGCAAACTGATGAACAAGCACATGGCCGACAAGTACAACTGCGTGGGTCGCCCGGCGCTGGGTTCCGTGTTCAACGTGAACGCCGTCAACCGGGGCTTGCTGGACTTCGGCGTCGCTCAGTCGGACCGGAATTACCAGGCGACCAAAGGCGAAGCCGATTGGGAAGGTAAGGCTGTCGGTGATCTGCGCAGCGTGTTTTCCGTCCACCCGGAAACGGTTCTGCTGATGACCCGCGATGATTCCGGCATCAAATCTGTCGGCGACCTCAAGGGCAAGCGGGTCAACATCGGCAACCCGGGTTCCGGTCAGCGCGGCAACGCCGAAGACGTCCTGCGGATCTACGGCATCGACAAGGACAAGGACATCCAGGCGGAAGGCCTGCAACAAGGTGAAGCCTCGCGTGCTCTTATCGACAAAAAGATCGACGCCTTCTTCTACACCGTGGGTAACCCGTCTGCGGCAATCGAAGAACCGGCCAACAGCACGGACGTTGACCTGGTTGACGTCAACAGTGACGGCATCAAGGACTTTATCTCTGACAAGCCGTTCTATGTGATGGCCACCATTCCGGGCGGCACTTACAAGGGCATTGATGACGACACGACCACTTACGCCGTTAAGGCCACGGTCGTGACCAGCGCCAATGTGTCCGAAGACCTGGTCTATGACTACGTGAAGACCGTGTTTGAAAACCTGGATGAGTTCAAAACCCTTCACGCCGCCTTCAAGAATCTGACGGCGAAGGAAATGACCCAGGGCTTGACCGCTCCGCTGCACCCGGGTGCCGCGAAGTACTTCAAGGAAGCCGGCTTGATGTAAGCCGCTCATCGGGTGCGGGGAGGCTGTTTCTGGCCTCCCCTTACCGGGTCACCCGATACCGGACGGACTACCGTTCATCGGTTTTTTTGAGTTTTCGGAGCGAGGGGCAAGAGCATGGCCAGTCAACAGGATGAGTCCGCCCAGAATTCGGCACAAAAGCCGGATGAGACCCCTGCGATTGATGGTGCGAATGGTGGGGCGAAAGACGGATTGTCGGCCGAAGACATCGTCGCCATGGTCGAGACCGGCCCGCGCGATCCACAGCATCGCTTTGCCCAGTGGGCGCTGGTGATTCTCTGCCTGGCTTGGTCGTTGTTCCAGCTCTACATCGCCTACAACCCCATCAATACGACTCTTGCGCGATCCTGGCATCTGGCCTTTGCCATCTCCCTGGTCTTCCTGGCCTATCCGGCCTTCAAGGAATACGAACCCGCCTTCTGGGTGCGCTGGTTACGAAAGTTATTCCCCGGGTTCGGCCAGGGCCGCTCCGTTCGCGATTACATTCCGATTTATGACATTGTCCTGGCCGCCGTAGCAGCCGGGGCGGCGCTTTATATCTGGTATGACTATGATGGCATCATCATGCGTTCGGGGCTGCCCAGCATGCTGGATGTGGTCATGGGCGTCATCATGGTCATCCTGCTTCTGGAGGCGGCTCGGCGCGCGCTCGGGCCGGCGTTGTCGGTTCTGGCGATTATCTTCCTGGCCTATTGTTTCGTCGGGCCTTACCTGCCGGAGTTCCTGCGCCACCGGGGTATTCCGCTCGATTTCGTCGTCAACGACATGTACCTGTCGACAACGGGGATTTTCGGGGTGCCGCTCGGTGTCTCGACCAGCTTTGTCTTCCTGTTTGTCCTGTTCGGTGCCTTTCTGGATAAGGCCGGTGCAGGCAAGTACTTCATCGACGTGGCCTTCGCAGGGCTCGGGGGTTTGAGGGGGGGGCCCGCCAAAGCGGCCATTGTGGCATCCGGCATGACCGGGATGGTCAGCGGTTCGTCCATCGCCAACACGGTGACGACGGGTACCTTCACCATCCCGTTGATGAAGCAGGTCGGCCTGCCGCCGCACAAGGCGGGCGCGGTCGAGGTTGCGGCCTCGACCAACGGTCAGTTGATGCCGCCGATCATGGGGGCTGCGGCCTTCATCATGGCGGAGATCCTGGGCGTTCCCTATCTGGACGTGGTCCGGGCCGCCCTGATCCCGGCGGTGATTTCCTACATCGCGCTGTTTTACGTGGTCCATCTGGAGGCCCGGAAGCTCGATATCCGCGCGCTCTCCAAGGACGAGTTGCCCGAACTCGGCAAGACCTTCCTTCGAGGCCTGCATTACATCCTGCCCTTGGCCATGTTGATCCTCTATCTGGTGGTCTTCAGGCGCTCGGCGATCGCGTCCTGCTTGGCAGCGATCGAGACCATCATCGTGATCATGCTGATCCAGCGTCCGATCATTGCCTGGCTGGGTATCGGCGCTCAGAAGAAGGCTGGCAATCTGGCGGCTGACTTCGACCTGATGATGGTCATGAAGGCGGCCTTCCTGGCCGGGCTGCGGGATATCTGGGAAGGCCTGATTTCCGGTGCGCGGAACATGATGTCCGTCGGTGTGGCCACTGCGGCTGCCGGTATTATCGTCGGCACGGTGACCATCACCGGCCTTGTCGGGCGCTTCGTCAATGTCATCGACGTGCTGTCCTTCGGCAATGTCTACATCATGCTGGTGCTGACGGCAGTCACCAGCATGATCCTCGGCATGGGGTTACCGACGACGGCCAACTACATCATCATGGCGACCCTCACGGCACCGGTGATCGTGGAACTGGGGGCAGATGCGGGATTGGTCTTCCCTCTGATCGCGGCGCATCTGTTTGTCTTCTACTTCGGTATCCTGGCGGATGATACGCCGCCGGTTGGGCTCGCGGCCTATGCGGCGGCGGCGATTGCCAAGACCGATCCGATCAGGACGGGGATCCAGGGCTTCACCTATGATATGCGCACCGCCATCCTGCCCTTCGTGTTCATTCTGAATACCGAGCTTTTGATGGTCGCCGGGGTCAATGACGCCGGTCATCCGATCTGGATCGACAATTGGCTGACAGTGGGTTGGGTTTTTGCCTGTTCGCTGATGGCGATGTTCGCCTTTGCCGCCCTGCTGCAGGGCTACTTCAACGACTACTGCACCTGGCCCGAACGGATTGTCTTGGGCTTGGTTTGCCTGTTCCTGTTCCGGCCCGGCCTGATCGAAGACCCGACGGGTATCGCGCGCCAGTTCGTACAGGCAGCGATGCTAGGCGTGATGGCGCTGTTGTATTTCTACCAGGGTAGACGTCTGAAAGCGAAGGAAGCCGCCGGTTAGAGCGGAGCGGGGAGGATAAGACGATGTTCAAACACATCCTGCTGTCGGTGGATCTTTCCGATCCGGCAAGCATGACCAAGGCGCTGATGGCCGGTGTCGAAATGGCACGCAACGGAAACGGCAAACTGCACGTGCTGACCGTGGTCCCGGAGTTCGGCTTTCCCTTGGTGGGGCAATACTTCCCGGAAGATGCCGAAAAACAGTTGATCGAGGGTGCCAAGACCGCGCTCAGCGATGTCTGCAACGCGGAAATCCCGGACGACATTCCGGTCCAACACATCGTGGCCCAGGGATCGATTTATCACCGCATCCTGGAAATGGCGGAAAAGGTGGGCGCGGATTTGATCGTGATCTCTGCGCATCGGCCGGAGTTGAAGGATTACCTGCTGGGGCCCAACGCGGCCCGGGTCGTTCGTCACGCCAACTGTTCGGTGTTGGTGATCCGAGACTAAAGCGGGGTTGAATACAGGCTGATTAAGGCCAAACGTCGGGTCACGCGAGTGAGCCGACACTCAACCATCAGGCCCAGGAGACAAAAACCGCCGCGAGCGTTCAGACTTTCCTGTTGGGAACAGGTTGGTCCCAGCAACTATTGTTGGTTTTCCGACCCAGGCGGGTTGCCGCAGGGGTTGAGAATTCTGCTATCTTATTGATATGTCGTAAAAACGCAATTTTGGTGAGAATCTTGCATGGACGCGCGCTTGATCCACCAGTGGCACAGCCGTGCCAAAATCCAAAGAGGGGTAGCTATGGCGAACCTGTATTTCTCTTCCCCGATCATGGCGAAGAACAAGAAAGTCGAAGCCGTGGTTGGCGACCGTAAGACCTTGCTGGGCCTTGCAAAATCCAACGACGTGAAGATTCCGTTCGAATGTGAAGACGGCGAATGTGGCTCCTGCCTGGTCAAGGTGACGCACCTTGACGGGGAACGCGTGAAAGGCTCCATGTTGACTGACAAGGAACGCAGCGTCCTGAAGTCCGTTGGTAAACTCACCAAGAAGGAAGACGACAAGGCGGCCCTGACCGACCTGCCGCCGACCTATCGCCTGGCTTGCCAGATGATGGTGACCGACGAAGACCTGCTTGTTGAATTTACCGGCGAACCCGGCGGCGCCTAAGTCAGCCAGGGAGCCGAAAGGCACCGCACCCGGTTTCCCTCGTCGGGGGGGGCGATGGATCCGGGGGTGCTGAACAGCCCTATCCACATGGATAGGGCTGTTTGTTTTTCTTGAAGGATTTGGCGAGATCAGCGCAATAATTACGCGCGTCCGGTTCAATGAGCGGAGAAACGGCATGGTCTATCGCCTGATTTATACCTCCAAAGCGACTGAAACCGTCTCGGATGAAGCGTTGAAAGCGATCTTGGCGAAGGCCCATGACCGCAATCCCAAACTTGGCCTGACCGGGATCCTTTTGTTTCAGAACGGACGCTTTCTCCAGGTCCTGGAGGGGGCGAAACCCACTGTCTCCCGCCTTATGGAGAAAATAGCGGAAGATCCTCGCAACAGGTCGCTCGAATATCTGTTCGAGGAAGAGAATACCAATCGGCTGTTCTCCGGTTGGTCGATGGCTTACGTTCCTTTCGATGACTCCTTGAAGCGACGGCTCGCCGGTGCGGGTGATTTTAAAGGGGTGGCCGATCTGGCCGATCAGATGAAGGATTCTGAAACCCTGGTTGTCCATTTCCTGGCCGATGTCGTGGCCGAGATGACGAAGGCAAGGCAAACCGCCGCTCTCTAATCGGCGTCGGGCCAACGGGTGTCGGGCAAACGGGTATCGGGGAAACCCCTCCCTCGACAGAAAGTCCGGAAAAGGCCATTCTAGGGGCTGATCAACGGATGCCGGGCCGTGACGGACCTCGACTTCGACCTGCCTTGGCTACAGCTGCTCGCGCACTCGGGTACACCCTAGCCGGACTTTCAGACCGCCTGATGACAGATCATACGGACGACGATAATCCGCCTGATACGCCGCATGAAGATCGCGGACCGGACAAGGTCGCGACGGACCTGCGCGAAGATGAGCGCGGGTCCGGCCCTTTTCAACGGGAGAGCCTCTCTGCGGAGCAGAAGGCGCTGCTTCACAAGGTCGTCATATCGGCTTTGGCCTTTCGAGCTGAGCTTTCGGCAGAAAATAAAGCCAGAGGGGCGCTTGATGCCGCAGATGACACAGGCGGCGGCGATCCGCTTGAGGCCCGCCAAGAGGCGCTGGACAGCGCCATCGAAAGCGTCGGGTTGGCGGCCCGGACCTTGGAGCGCGCGATCCTCGATACGGCCGAAAATCTGACGAAGGCGAAGAAGGAACCGGCAACCGGCGACAACAGTGTGCGCAGTCTTGTATCCGGATTTGCTGACGAGATGATGCGGTTTCGCCCCGCCCAGGTGGACAAGAACGCTGGCGAGGTCATCGACTTCGCCACCTGGCGCAAGAATCACGAAACGGAAAATTAGCCTGCTTTCTGAACCGCTATGACCTGGGTCGTGTAGCAGACCACGGATCGGTCGTGCATGCGGGCATTCCAGGGCTGATCATTGACCTGGCCGATGATCTTCAGACCTGTCGCGGCGCGGGGGTGTTGCCCACCCAACAGGCGGGCCAACAGCGGCTCGGTGGCACCCCTGTCTTGGCCTCTCTGGCTGTGCCCGCCAATCCAGGCCGCCGTCGGCGTGGCCCCCGGTGACCAGTCGTAGGGGCTTGCGATCAGGGCTTTTCCGCCCGGCATCAGAAGCCTTTCGATCTCCAGCAGCAGTCCTGCCGGATCCTGGACGCAATCCAGGATGTTGAGGGCCTGAATGGTACCGAAGGTGCCGTCCGCGAAGGGGGCGTTGAGCGCATCACCCAGCCAGAAATCCACGCGTTCCCGGGCTGGCGAGCGAAAGGAAAAGCGGCGTTCATCATAGACCAGGCCGACCCGCCGCCGGGGGTAGCGAACCTCGCCCGTTCTCAAGATGGAGGCCGCAAGGCGGGACATGGCGATGCTGGCATCCAGACCGACCACGGGTCCGTCTAACCTCTCGGCCAGGTGGAATGTACCCGCGCCGACGGCTGATCCAAGGTCGAGACCGGGGCCACGAACCTCGCCTAGCAGGTCGAAACCGCGATCAATCAGGGCTTTCAGGCTGCCGGGTTCCAACCTTTGCGGGTCGGTCGAGGCTTCCTCCGCCGGGTCGTGGGCACCGTAGCCTTCCCAGGCATAGGTCGACAGGTTCTGGCGGATCTGATCAAAAGCCGTTCCGGGGCCCAGGGCATCACCGAACCGCCCTTGCGCCACGGCACCCCAGGCAGCATCGCCGAACAGGGGGGCCATCAGCGCCACCTGATTGTCTGTCAGATAGGTCCCCACATCACACATCAGGACCGGCAGGCCATTCAGGACGGGGTATTCCATCGGAAGGTCAGGATGGCTGCCGATCAGCGCACCTTCCAGAACATGGTCACCCTGCCGGGCCTCGACGGGGCCTTCGAGCAAGGGGGCCACTTGGCCCAATCTTTGGCGGGCAAGCGGGCAGACGGGCCGTAACTGGCGAAAAATGTCAGCGCGCAAAGGCGATCAGCCCCCGATCAGAACGGTCGGGCATCCCGGCGGCATGACCTTGCCAACCGGCCCTGGGATCGGTGCTACGCAGGAAGAATGGGCGGTCATGTCGTTGATCCGGGCCGCCGGCATTCCCCCGGCCATGACGGTCGCCGAGCCCAGCGCGACCATACCCGGTCCGGCAGGGACGCAGCCCGGCAGCATGCAGGGGACAGAGTTCGAGGTGAGCGTTGCTTGTGGCGGACCACCCGTCATCACCGTGGGCGCGCCCTTGATGATGGCCAGCGGCAATCCCGGGTGTGGTACCGGCGTCGGTACTAGGGCCGGTGGGTGGATCGGTGCATGGCAATGAGGGGTATCCTGCTTGATCAGGTCGCCCAGGCGTGCGGCAGGTGGCATGTCTTGCTCCCGTTCCCTCGAAACGACAGTTTAGCACCGCTATTTTAAGCGCTGCAAACAATGGTGTAGCCTGTTCGCCTGTCTTGATGGTTTCGCGAGTCGCGCGCTTTGTTCACGCTTGGTCAAAAACTGCTTTTGGTACTCGGTCTGCTGGTCGCGGGCAGCCTGCTGTTCTTGTCGGGCTTTCTGATCGGCACGGCCAAGCCGCCAGAGGTCCGCTACGTGGATTCCACCGGGGAGACCCATGCGGACAAGGCCGCCGCCGCAGCCTCCAGTGCTGCCAGCGCGCAAAGCCTGGCCGATAAGGCTCGTGCCGCCCAGGGCAAACTGGCCAAGAGCCAGCGGCTGGTGAACCAGCTGGGAGCCATGGTGCCCGGCGGTTCCGAGGTTCTGAAGCCGCTGAATTCCGCCATCGGACAGGCCGCAAAGACAGCGGGCCAAGCCGGGCGAGTCGGTGGTGGCGTCGAGGCTTTGATGGGCGGCGGTTCAACCGGCACGGTGTCCGGATCGCCCGCGCCGGTCGCACCTACCGCCCCCGCCGTGCCCAGCGTGCCCGCTCTTCCGGGCACTGATCAGTCTTCTGAAAGGGGGGCGGGCCCAAGTTCCATCTCTGCGACGGAAGAAGCTTCCCCCGCAGACGCCATGCTTGCCGAGCTGACCGGTGCAACGGCTCCGATGCCGACCGAAGAGCCCGCTTCCGATCAGATGGCCTCCGACGGCTACGAAACCACAGCCCCGCCGTCACCTGAGGCCCCTCCGGCTCCAGAGGCTCCTCCGGCACCGATGGCGCTTGAACCCGCTGTTGCTCCTGCAGTCCCGGCGGAGGCCGCTTCTCCACCGGCCGATGTGGCCGCCCAGGCGGAAGAAGAGCCGCCTGCAGCGCCCGAAATCCGCATGACACTGCCGCTGGCGACGCCGCCGCAATCCGCTTTTGAGCCCCAGATGGCCAGCCTGCCGCCGCCGGACTTCCCTGTTGCTGAAGGTGCGCCGGAGCCCGCTCTGCCGCTGGTACCGGATCTGATGTATTCGCTTCAGGTAGGGTACTTCGCCACTCAGGCCAGTGCTCTCAGGCTGGCCCAAGACCTGGGTTCCAAAGGCTATCCGTCCGAGGTTTTGGGTGCACCTGATGCCTCGGGGCGCACCTGGTTTTCGGTCGGAATCGGCGACTATCCCAGCCGCGATCAGGCCGAACGCAAGGCCCGCGATTTCAGACAGGCCGAGAACAAGCCGGTTCGTGTGGTTTTCCTGGATGGCTCCCAGCAGCCGGTCGCTGAAGAATAGTTCGCGACTGCCGCTTCAGGTAATCGCGTCGATGTCATCGTCCGACAGGTTGCCGGGCACGACCGTGATCGGACAGCGCAGCCGCCCGGCGAGCTTCTGGACCATGGAACTGACCAGATCGCCCGGACCTTCCGGGCCGGTGGCCGCACCCAGGACCAGGAGGGCAATACCGGTCTCTTCACGGATCAGGTCGATCAGCTGTTCATGGATTTTGCCTTCACGGACATAGACAAGGGGTTTTCGACCCGTCCGCTTCTCGACCACGTTGGCAACCACGTGGAGCATCTCCTGGGCTTCTTCCAGTTGCTCGTCGCGCATCAGGTTGCCGACGAACATCCAGTGCTGGAAATCCGCAGGTTCGATAAAGGTGACCAGCCCCACCCGGCTGTTGGTATGGACGGCCCGCCGACAGGCAAAGCGCAAGGCCTTGCTGAGTTCCTCTGACCGGTCCACCACGCACAAATAGATGCGCTCTGCCTGGTCGGATCCCTTGTTCTCCGGGGTGCTGTGTTTTGGGCTTTTCATGGCTTTTGCCTGAGCCTCTTTCCTCGCCTGTACGCTGGCGCTGTTCTCGTTTTAAGATTTCCGGAAGGCCGCGCTTGCCGCCCATCCTGCACCGGCTGCAATCAAGATCGCAAGGACCCCGTAGGCCAGACTATGCCGCTGGGCGAGGTCGAAAATCTCTGCCTCCAGCCCGAATTTTCGTACGCTCAGCAAAGTGGTCTCAAAGGCCACGACTTCGTTGTCGCGCACCAGGTAGACATCTATCCCATAGGTTCCGATCGGAACGTTCGCGGGAAAAGCGATACGGGTTCGAAAAAGCCCGTTGCCCAGGAAAAGCAGGTTGCCGGTCTGTGTCGAGAACAGGCCGTCCCGTTCCATGTTTCGGATCAGCGCCTCGCGATAGGCGATGATTTCGCGCCGGTCCGGTGGCGGATCGAGGCTCTCTTCCTCGGCGTTAAGCGGCAGGTAGTCGGTTCCGATCTGGTGGTAGGCCCTCTGTTCACCTCCCAGAATTTCGGCAATCGGCTTGTTCGACGAGATCGTATAGAAACCCGGAACAGCGCTGAAGGTCATGGATCCCCGGTTGGCCCAGATGCCGATGATCCGCTCTTTCTTGCGCACCGTCTTGTCCGCTTGCGGCCCGCGGACGACGACGACGACATCGCCGGGGCCGGCGGCATGGCCGTAAAGCAGCAGGTTCGAGCCGGTGAATCCTGTGGTGACGCGAACGACGGCCTCCGACAGATCGACGACGAGTTCCCGCGCTGCGAGCGGCGCGGTGCCGATCAGGACGAGGCAGAAGACGAGGCTGAAGAAGAGGGCGGGTAGGATGCGCATGGCCTAGTGCCCTCCTTCGAACGAAATGGAGTAGGGGTCTGTCGGCGTCACGATCAGGTCGAAGGCCAGCTTGATGCAGACCATGAGCACCAGAAGGGCCAGCAGTCCGCGCAGCTGTTCTCCCCGCAGGCGGGAACCGAACTTGGCACCGATCTGCGCCCCAACGACACCACCGGTCAGCAGAAGAAGGGCCAGGACCACATCAACCGTCTGGGTGTTGACCGCATGCAGAACGGTGACGTTGGCGGTCACAAAGACAATTTGGAACAGCGAGGTGCCCACCACGATCACGGTCGGCATGCCCAAAAGATAGATCATCGCGGGAACCATGATAAACCCGCCGCCGACCCCCATAATCGCGGACAACACCCCAACCAGAAGGCCGATGCCGATGGGAAGCAGGACCGAGATATAAAGGCGGCTCTGGCGAAACCGCATCTTGAAGGGCAGGCTTTGAATCCAGGGGTGATGAGACAGCTTTCTGCCGCTGCGCTTGCCGCCTGAGAACTGGGTCTTGACCGATTCAATCAACATCAAACCGCCAATGATCCCCAGAAAAATCACGTAGCAGAGTTTGATGGCCAGATCGATCTGCCCCAGGCTTTTCAGCCAGGTGAACAGCCAGACGCCCAGGAAGGAACCCGCCAAGCCCCCGGCCAGGAGCACAAGTCCCATGCGGTAGTCGACATTCCCGCGCCTGGAATGCGCAAGAGCCCCGGATACGGAAGATGCCGCGATCTGGTTGGCCTCTGTCGCCACGGCGACGGCCGGAGGAATGCCGATGAAGATTAACAGGGGGGTCATCAGAAACCCACCGCCGACGCCGAAGAGCCCGGAGAGAAAACCGACGCCGCCGCCCATCCCCAAAATCAGGAACACATTGACCGATACCTCTGCGATCGGCAGATAGATATCCATCAGAGGCTTGCCCGTGCGGCAGGGGAATTGGGCATGGGGTGTCTATCCCGCTTGGCGATATGAATCGCGCAAAATCCTTGTAAATTCAATATGTTGTAGCCGTCGCTCTCGGGGCTGTCAAGTCAATGCCTCAGGTCGGCCAAACGGCCCGTTCCGCAGGTCATATGGTTAACGATCCCACTGAATCTTCAGGTTTTTTTTGCTCCAATCCCGTGTACTATGATAAAAAGCTGCTGGGGAAGGGCGTTGCACAGAGGGCAATGCGCGAAGACTGAGAAGAGCGGCGGCAGTTGAGGGACCGCAATCCTATGGACGGCAACGCCAAAAGCGCGACTAACCACATCATCAAGGGTGACAATTGGGCGGCCCGTCTGGTCGGCCAATCGCGCGAAATGGTCGCGCTCTGTGACGAGCAATCGATCCTTTATATCAATGGGGCTGGGGCCAGCCTGATCGGTTATGCGCAGGAAGATGCGAAGCCCCTTCAGGCTTATGTCCATCCGGACTATGAGGAGGTGGTCGAGGCACTGGTTGCCGAACCCGACGACGATATCGGCTGGATGCCAGCCAAATTCGGCGGGAAAGACGGCCAACCGACCTTGAACGTTGATCTGTCGATCACGCCGATGGTGATCGGCGGGGTTACGGTGGCGCTTGTGCAGGCGCGCGACATCACCAAGCGGATGAAGGCGGCTGAGACCCTGCGTGACCGGGAAGCCCGTCTTCGCGGGGTCATGGATACCGTCAGCGATGCGATCATCACCATCAATGAAAACGGCGAGATAGCAGCGGTGAACCGGGCGACGGAGACGATTTTTGGTTACACCCAGACAGAGATGGTGGGCCAGAACGTCAGCATGCTCATGGTCTCTCCGATCAGAGACGCCCATGATACCTTCATGCGTCAGTATCGGGAGTCCGGGCGCAAGAAAGTTCTGGATCTCCGGGGGCGGGAAGAACAGGGGCTGCGCAAGGATGGCAGCGTCTTCCCGATCGAGATCTCCATTGCGGAACTTTCCTTGGGCGGCCAGCGCCTTTTCACCGGTCTGGTCCGGGATATCACAAAGGAAGTGGCCACACGGGAATCTCTCAGGAAAGCCCGAGACGAGTTGGAACTCCGGGTCCAGGAGCGCACGCGGGAACTGACCCAGGAAGTGACCGACCGTCGCCGTGCCGAAGAAGAATTGCGGCTTGCAGGTCTGGTGATCGACAACCTGACAGAGGGTGTCGCCATCACTGATCCCGACTTCATCGTACGCAGCGTCAATGCCGCCTACAGCCGCATAACCGGCTACGAAGCGGACGATGTGATCGGACGAAAACCGCCATCCGATGATATCTTGAAGGGACAACCGGATCTTTTTGACCGCATGTGGGCGGATATCCATCGAACGGGGCGCTGGGAAGGCGAATTTTGGAACGCGAGGCGGAACGGTGATCGCTATGCGGAACGTCTATCGGTATCCGCCATCACCGATGAATGCGGCGAGGTGACGCAATATGCGCTGGTCAGCGGCGATATCACCAAGCGCAAGGAAGACGAGGAACGCATCCGCTATCAGGCCAACTACGACAGCCTGACGGGACTGCCGAACCGGGCGCTGTTTCACGACCGGTTGAACCAGGATCTGGCCCATATGGCCCGTTCAAAGCGCAATCTGGCGCTGATGTTCATCGACCTGGATGGCTTTAAGCTGGTTAACGATACGCTCGGCCACGACGTCGGCGATGACCTTTTGAAAGAGGCCAGCCGCCGGCTGAGTGACTGTGTGCGCAACGGCGATACGGTCGCCCGCCTCGGGGGCGATGAATTCACCGTTATCATGCCCAACCTGGAAGACCCCCGGAACGCCCCCATTGTCGCACAGCGCGCTCTCGACAGCCTTGCCAAGGCCTTCACGCTGAAGGGCCACGAGGTTTTCGTCTCCGGCTCCATCGGCATCACCATCTTCCCCGATGACGCCGAGACCTCCAGCGAATTGATCAAGAACGCCGACGCGGCCATGTATCGTGCCAAGGAACAGGGCAAGGCGAACTATCAGTTCTTTACCGCCGATATGAATGCCGAGGTGAAGGAACGCTTGGTTCTCAAGAACAACCTGAACAAGGCGCTCGAGCGGGACGAGTTCGAACTCTACTACCAACCGAAGCTGAACCTGGAAACCGGCCGCATTCAAAGTGCCGAGGCCCTGATGCGCTGGCAGAATGACGAGCTGGGCCTGGTCAGCCCGGCGCGTTTCATCCCCATTCTGGAAGAGACCGGCATGGTGGTCGAAGTTGGTGCCTGGGCAATCGTGACCGCCTGTCAGCAACATCAGGCCTGGCGTGATTTGGGCCTGCCGCCGGTGCGGATCGCGGTCAACCTGTCCGCCCGACAGCTGCGGGAGGCGGGCTTTGTCGATCGGGTCAAGTCGATCCTCGCGGAGACCAAGACCGATCCATCCGGCCTGGAGATCGAGATTACCGAAAGCATGTTGATGTCGGACGCCGAGAAGGCGGTGAAGACCCTCGGTCAACTCTCTGACATGGGCCTGAAGATCGCCATGGATGACTTCGGCACCGGCTATTCCTCGCTCAGCTATCTGAAAAAGTTCCCGATCGATACCATCAAGATCGACCGGTCCTTCGTTTCGGATATCGCGACAAACCCCGATGACGCCGAGATCATTCGAACCATCATCACCATGGGACGAACGCTCAATCGCGGGATCGTCGCCGAAGGCGTTGAGACAGAGGATCAACTGGATATCTTGCGCGAGTATGACTGCGACGAAATCCAGGGTTACTTCTTCAGCCCGCCCCTGCCATCGCCCAAGGCGACCCGCTTCCTGCAAGAGCAGTTCGGCGTGTTGGGCGGTGAGGCCTGAGCCTTTCCCTTACGGGGCTCTGGCGGCGGCACCGATCGATTTGGCGATGGCCGTGATGTTTTCCAAACCCAATCCATTGCTCAAGGCCCGTCGATAGGCGTCCCCGGCAGTTTCAATGATGGAAAGCTGTTGTCCGCCGGCCCGCTCAATCAGGTCGAAGTCCTTCACCACCAAGTCGACAGGAAAGGCCGGAGCGAAGTTGCCGTTGTCCATGGCAGCCAGGGCGGCAGCTGCTCCCGGGCTGACGACAGGGAGCTTGGGCAGCACGTCGATAGTCCGTTCACGGGAGAGGCCCTGGGCATCGCTCAGGCAAAGCGCCTCCGCCATCAAGGCCACCTGAACGCCGAAGACCGCATTCACGATCAGCTTCATCGCGGCACCGCTGCCCAATGGTCCGCAGGTGAGGAAAGCCTGGCTCAAGGGTTTTGTGAGGTCCTTTGCGGCTTCCAGGTCCTCGGGCGACCCGCCCGCGAGGAAGATCAAGGTGCCGGCCTCGGCCTGGGGACGGGAGCCCGCAACTGGGACATCGACGAGGTGTCCCCCGGCTTTCTCAATGGGGCTTTTCAAGCGGTTGATCTGAGCAGTCGAGACGGTGGAGCATTCAAGGCAGAGCGAGCCAGGGTTGAGCCCTGCGATGATTCCCGAAGCCCAGTCCAGCCAAACGCTCGTCGAGGCCGCATCGTCGCGCACCATGACCAGAACAGCCTCCGCGCCCTCTGCAGCTTGCCTGGGACTCTCGACAACCCTGGCCCCAGCGGCGGCCATCAGCGCCGCCGGTTCAGGCGAGCGGTTCCAGACCTGCACCTCGTTTCCCGCTTCTATCAACCGTTTGGCCATGCGCGAGCCCATCGCACCCAGCCCAATGAAACCAAGCTTTGCCATGATCCAACCTCCGTCAGGGTTCATCCGATGCTGAGAACCTACGCAAGGCCATAAACGCAATAAATAAGCGTTCTCGTATTTGAATTTTGCGATTTTCGCTTTAATTATGAGGCATGGATATCCAGGACCTCGAAATTCTGCAGGACGTTGCCCGGCGACTCAGCTTTACCAGCGTGGCGGAGGCGCGAGGTGTCGCCCCTTCCTCCATCAGCAGGGCGATCGGCCATTTGGAGACGGAGCTTGGCCTCAAGCTGTTTCAGCGTACCACTCGCCGGATGGTCCTGACGGAGGCCGGTGCCCGGTTCTGCGATCGGCTGGAAGACCTTCTGATGGATTTTGACCGGGCGGTGGACGAGGCCCGGGGGGTAGAGCGCGAACTGCGGGGGAGGTTGAGGCTGACAGCCTCCATTGCCTTCGGGGAGGCCATCCTGATGCCGCTTTTGGTCGAGTTCCGCTCGCTTCATCCCGGGATCAAGCTTGAGGTTCAACTGACCGACGCGCGGATTGATCTGGTCGGGGAGGGGATTGATCTGGCCATCCGCCTGGGAGACGGCCCGAGCGGGGATGGCATCTGCGTCAAGCTGATGGATACCCGTTATCACGTTGTGGCAGCTCCGGCGGCTCTGGAGCGCAGGCCCACGCCTGATCATCCGAAGGACCTGGCCGGTCGACCGGACCTGGTCAGCCTGACGCTACCTGGTTTTCGCGATGCCTGGCGGTTCCGCGATGCCAGCGGCGAAGAAAGCCTGATTCCCATCGCCCCGGCTTTGCAGGTCTCTTCCCCGGCGGGCCTGAAGGCTGCAGTGCTTGCCGGTGCCGGGATCGGGTTGCTGGCCGACTGGCAGATCGGGTCCGAGTTGGAAACGGGCGAACTGGCCAGTTTGTTTGGAGATTTCGCTGCGACCGCCACATCTTTCGAGACAGCGGCCTATGCGCTCTATCCGGCCCGTCGGCATCTGCCGGCCAAAGTACGGGCAATGCTGGATTTCCTAAAAGCGAGGATCCGCTAATCAACCCATGGTTTACCCGGCTCCCGGTCCGTGCCATGCTTCTGAAGAAGTAAAAAGCAAACAATAAAAAGGGGCCAGCACAACCATGTTCAGGCAATCAGCTATTGCAATGTCCATCGTTGGACTCATCGCCCTTCCGGCGGGAGCGGAAGAAGCCATCGGCCAAGTGAAAACGGTGACCGGTACCGTCTCGGCGGTTCATAACGGGACGGAGGCCCCCCTTGCCGCAGGGGCCGATATTTTCCAGAACGTGACCTTGAAAACCGGCTCGGATGGTGCGGTCGGCGTGACCTTTATCGACAATACGACGCTTTCCATGGGCGAAAGTTCAGAGATGGTGATCGACGAGATGATCTTTGATCCCGCGGCCGGAAACATGTCGTTTTCCGCCAAACTGGCAGAGGGCACTTTTGCCTTCGTCACGGGCTCGATTGCCAAGCTGAAACCCGAAAACATGTCGATCAGCAGTCCGGTGGCAACGATTGGTATTCGGGGCACCCGCTTTGTGGTTCGGATCGATAATTCGGATGCGGAGGGTGGACAATGATGATGCTTCGGAACCTTGGCCTCCTGGCGGGTCTGGTTTTCGCCCTTGCGGCCTGTGAACTTCCGCGGACCGACATGAACTGGGATTTCGACGCCGTCCGCGAGTTGCCCAATCAAGGCGGTGCTTTCGATCAAGCGCTCCAGGCAGACTACGCCGATTTGGCGGTGATCGAGCGCGACGAGAACGACTGGGTTGATGCCGGTGAGTTTCTGGAACGCGCCCGAGCGGCCGCCGCCGGTCAGCGCCCGGAACCGGACAAGCTGGAGAACAGGGAATTGCCGCCTGAGCATGTGCAGGCCTTGACGGATGCCCGTGCAAAGCTGATGGGGCTTTTTGCGCGGGGGGCCCGAACACTGGCACCACAGGACTCAGCGCGCGCACAGACCCGCTTCGATTGCTGGATGCAAGAGCAGGAGGAAAACATTGTCCCTCTTCAGCAGCCGGACATCGATCTGTGCCGCAATACCTTCTTCGCTGCCGTTGAACGGATCGAGGAGACCCTCGGTGCCGATCTGATCGCCCTGTTGCCGGATCTGGATGGGGGCGTCGGTGCGCTTGTCGTGATACCTCAAGACGGGAGTGCGGGTGTCGAGCTGGATCAGCCCAACCAGGCCACAAGGGTTGCGGAAGGTGCCGCCGAGGCTGCCTTTGAACTGGACGAGCGCGATATTTCCGAAATCTGGGGAACCGCTCTGAACGCTCAACCGATCCCACCCAAGACCTTTCTGCTCTATTTTCAGACCGGTGGGACAGACCTGACGACAGACTCGTTGAACAGCATTGCTGACATTGCGGCTGATATCGAAGGGCGACCGGTTTATCAGGTGGTGGTTATTGGCCATACCGACAGCGTTGGCCGCGCGCCCTTGAACGCCAGGCTGTCGCTGGCCAGAGCAGAGGCCGTCAGGGACCTGCTGATTGCTCGGGGTTTTGAGGCGGATGCCTTGACGGCGCGGGGCTTCGGAGAGAGTGCGCCGCTGATTGATCGCGGGAACAACGCAGCCGAACCGCAAAACCGTCGGGTAGAAGTCACCGTCCGTTAAGGCGGCTCAGAGGGCCTCGGATTCCCAATCAAGCCCCATCTGTTCAGCGGTATTCGCCAGTGCCGCCAGGGCCACGGCGGCGCGTTCCGGCGGCAGGTAGACCTCGAACCGGACCGCGTATCGGTCGCCGTCGGCGTGATGAAAGGTCGAGGCGTTCATTTGCACGATGTTGGCTTTGAACTCGACCAGGACTTCGCAAAGGCGGGCAACGAGGCCGGGACGGTCCCGACCGGATACCGTCAGGCAGTGGGTAATGGCGGTTTCCGGGGGCTTGGCGGCACTACCGCCCTGGGGCGTCACGGAAAGTTCATCCGCGTCGATCCCGCCCAGGCTGATCAGGGCGTCTCGGACCTGTGCCAATGTCACGTCATCCGGCACCTCGGCCAGGCTGGAAAAATCCGCTGTCGATCCGAGCACCGCAAACCCGGCATCGCCGAGGTTGACGCCCAGGTCATTCAGGCGCGCAGCCAGATCGGAAATCAATCCGACACGATCAGAAGTTTTCAGCGAAATCAGAGCCATGTGAGGCAAGATACGGTCCCCCGTCCTGGTCGGCCTATCGAGCGAAGCGCCAACGAACATTTCTTGATTGCCCGCAACCGTAGTAGGCTCGTCCCCATGGAGCAATATGCGAATCGCGCCCGATTAAACCATCTTCCGCGCCTGCTTGGTCGATTGTTGGCTGCGGCACTTTGTCTGGCTGTCTTGGGGCCGCCTGTGTCCGCATGGGCTCAGGCGGAGGTTGAGGCCGGAGACCCCTCGACACCCCGCATTCATACGGACGAAGCGACCGGCTACGTGATCGCTGTCCCGAAGGATACGCAACTCCTGAAGCGGGGGGACAACGACCGGGTCGTTGCCCTGCGGTCGCGGCGTGGCTTCGTCATCAACATCCAATCGGGCCCCGCCAATCCGGGGCAATCCCTGAATCACATGGCCGGAAAGCTGGAAGCGGAATATCTGGGGCCGCAGAAGGCCTGGAAGAGAAAGCTGGGTGAACGCCAGATCACGCTCGCAGGCCTTCCGGCCTATGATGCGGTCTACGATGGCAATGGTGTGCGGATCCGGGTGGTGATCGTGCGCGGTTCGGTCCACGATTTCGTCTTCATGTTCTTTGCCTCCCCCGGTGCCTACGAAGTCTTGTCCAACGACTTCGAATGGGTCTTGGCGAGTTTTCGACCGGGAGCCGCCGACATGGCCAGTACCCCTCAAGGGTTCCGACCCCAGCAGCCCCAGCAGCAGGCATCCCTTCCTCCCGGGGGCGCGGGGGATTTTCGTCGCTTTGAAGACAGCACACTCGGTGCTTCGCTCGATCTGCCGGTCCAGTGGATTGACGAGAGGGCGGGGCCGACGTCCGTCGTCTTCTCCGGGCCGAGCGGCCAGGAGACCTACTTCACGACAGTGACATTGGAGGCGCGACGGGCTGCCGGTGATGGCACCCTTGCCGCCCAGTCGGAAGCTTTCCGCCGTCAGTTGGCTGCTGCGGCCCCGGATATGCGGGTGCTTCGGGAAACAGGCCGAGAGGTCCGGGGGGGCGGTATTCTGCTTTCGGCGACCGAAATCGTCACAACCTACACCCATCTCGGAGCCGAGACCCGAAAGTGGACCATCATTATTCCCCGGCCCGGCCAGGCCTCGTCAGGGGTGACGTCGGACCGACCTGGCTCGAGCTATCTGATCTGGTCCTATACAGCTCCGGCCCCGCTGTTCGATAAGTACCGCTCCATCGCCGAACGAACACTTCGCACGCTGGCGCTCCGTGGTGATGGCTGACGGGTGACTTGGGCGCGCGTCCATGGCACCCTGCGCCTTATGACGCTACATCTGTCACACCGCCTGACGTTCCTCCTTGCCGTTTTGCTGATGCTGCTGTTTTCAGGGGCCGCTCGGGCGGATGCGCAAAAGCGTGTTGACGCGCTCGTGGCTTATTTCGACGAAATCGTCTTCCAGACCGAATTGTCCCACGCCAAAGCGCAGACCGTGATTACCCGCTGGCAGGAAGGTTTGAGGATCAGCCTTCACGGCCGTTTGTCGAAGCAGATCCAGGGCTTTCTCCAGGCTCATCTGAGCACAGTCAGGAGCCTGACAGGGGTGCCGATCAAGCAGGATCAGGCAAACCCGAACATCACCTATTTCTTCGCCCGTCAGCACGAAATGACCAATGTGAAGGGCATCGACCCGGAGATCATTCGGCGTACGGCGCGGGGGGCCGCCTGCTATTTCATTACCTTTCGCAAACCGGAAGACCGGTTTCGGCGGGCCATTATCGTGGTCAACATCGAACTTCCGCCCGCGCGCGTGAACCATTGCCTTTTGGAAGAAACCATACAGGCGATGGGGCTGCCGAATGATTCTAACAGCTTTCGTCCCTCGATCTTTTCCGATCTCGATATGCTTTTCGAACCGAGCCGGGCGGACGAGATCCTGATCCGGACTCTTTACGATCGTCGGCTCAAGCCCGGACTGCCAAGGGCCGAGGCCCTAAAAGCCATCCGCCCGATCATCGCCGATTGGGACCGTCAGTTGCCGATCAGGTAGGATTGATAGCCTTCGCAGGTGTTTTACGGGCGGGGGTCGAGAAACAGGCCGGAGGCGGCCATATTACGGGTATGGCCCGAATGGTTTCTCAAGCCAGTTTTTGGCGGATAACAGGCGTTAACGGTTTCTTGAAGCGCTGGCCCTTAACAATGAGGTGGGGTGGTCCGGGCAGACGTGTCCGGCCCCGGTCATTTTGGCCGAAGCCCCTTTGAGCGAGACGGTAAGGCGAGTGGTCCCCCATGGCGGGAAAGACCGACAAAAAGAAACAGGCGAAAAAACCCGGACCGGACGGCGTCGAGCTGTCCGGTGATCAGGGATTGTTCTCGCTCGCCGCCTTGCCTGGCGGAATGTCGGATCTGATCATCGCCACGGTCTTCATCAACATTCTTGGCCTCGCAATGCCGCTGACGCTGTTGCAGGTCTACGACCGCATTGTGCCCAACGATGCCTTGGGGACCATGTCTCTCCTGATCATGGGGGTAGGCTCAGCCCTCATCCTGGAGGGACTCCTGCGCATCGGGCGGTCCTATGTGACCGGCTGGATGGGATCGCGTTTCGATCATATGGCTGGCTGCTCGGCCGTGGGCCGGCTGCTCTATACCTCCATCCCGGATTTCGAGCGGGCCGGGTCCGGCGTGCACCTGGAACGCATGAACGCGCTTGGGACCTTGCGGGAGTTCTATGCGGGTCAGGCCATCCTCTCCTTCGCTGACCTTCCCTTCGCCGTCATTTTTCTGGGCCTGATCTGGTACCTCGCCGATTGGCTGGTCTGGGTGCCGGTTGTTCTCATCACGATCTTTGCACTCTGCGCCTTTGTTATCGGGCGGCGTATTCGGGGCAGCCTGGAAGGGCGGATGCAATCTGACGAACGCCGGTTCAATTTCATCATCGAGGTACTGGGCGGCATCCACACCGTGAAGGGTTTGGCCATGGAAGAGCAGATGCTGCGCCGTTACGAGCGTCTGCAGGAAACCTCAGCCGGTGCCGATTACAAGGTTGCCGCAAACTCCGCAGCCGCCACCAGCCTGGGCGCGGTGTTCAGCCAGGTGACCCTGTTCGCCGTTGTGGGTTTTGGCGCACAACTGGTCATCGGCCAGGACCTCACCGTCGGGGGGCTGGCAGCCTGTACCATGCTGGCCGGGCGCTCCATGCAGCCGTTGCAAAAGGCGGTCGGCATCTGGACACGTTTTCAGTCGATCCAGTTGGCCCGCGAACGTGTCGTCAAGATCTTCGAGATGCAGGAGGAGGCCCCGCAGGGGCTGCCCGAGATCGGGCCGCTGCAAGGTCACATCGAAATGAGCGGCGTGACCTTCGGCTATGGCTCCAATAGCTACGGCGAAAAGTTTCCCGATATCTTCAAGGGCGTGAACTTCCACATATCGCCGGGCGAGACGGTGATCATCCGGGGCTCGAATGCTTCCGGTAAGACCAGCCTGCTCTACCTGATGATGTCCGCTCTGAGCCCGACCAGCGGGCGCGTGACCATCGATGGCAAGGATGTGAAGCAGTACGATCCCGTCAGCATCCGGTCCCAGATCGCCTATCTGCCTCAGGACGCCATCCTGTTCAACGGCACCCTGCTCGAGAACCTGACCATGTGGCGAAAGGAGCACGAGGAATCGGCTTTGCGCATGGCTCGGCTGCTCGGCCTTGATGCCGTGGTCGCGCACATGCCGGCGGGTTACGACACGCCTGTCGGGGATGGGGCGGGGGAGCGGCTTCCGCGTGGCGTCCAGCAGCGGATCGCCATCGCGCGCGCGCTTGTCGACAAGCCGCGCATCCTGATGTTCGACGAGGCCAACACCGCCATGGATGGCGCGGGCGACCAGATGCTGCGCGATCTTCTGGCCGACCTGAAAGGCAAGATCACCCTGGTCGTCGTTTCGCTCCGCCCGTCATACCTGACCCTCGGCGACCGGCTCTACGATCTGGAAGACGGCCTGTTGATCGAGCGCGACCTGCCGGCACCCAAGGGGCCGCCGCCCGCACCCGCACCGGCTGCTGCGGCAGCGCCCATTCCGGCACCTCAGCCGCAACCCGCAATGGCACCCGTTCCGGCCCAGCCCCCCGCTCAGGCCCAGCCCCCCGCTCAGGCCCAGCCTCAACCCCAGGCACCGCATGCAGGCCTTAGTGTGAGGCCGCCGCAATGATCGATTGGCTGTACAATAAGAAAGCGGCCGACGAAGAGACGGATGGCCAGCCCCGCTTCCGCGATCCGGCCCAGGATCGCTCGAACGCTTTCCAGAGCGAGGCCTTTGCCTCGCCCGAAGGGCTCCAGAACGCTTCCTTCCGAGGGACCACGCCGGAAGAACGCGCACAGGCGCGTCGTGCGGCCCAGCGCAAGATCGTCGAACGCCGGATCGAGGACAAGCGCCGGGCCGAGGCTGAGGCGAGGGAGGCCATTGAGAGGGAGCGACAAGCGGCTGAAAAGGTTCTGGCCGACAAGCGCCGGGCAGAACGGAAAGCGGCCCAGCAGGCCCTTTTCAAACAAAAGCTAGCACAGCGCGAAGAACAGGAACGCAAAGAGGCCGAGGCCCGCGCCAAGGCTGCCTGGGAAGCCAAGGTTCGGGCAGAGCACGAACGTCGTCAGGCTCAGGAAGCCGAGGCCAATCGTGCGCGCGAAGCGGCAGAGCACGAACGCAGAGAGCGGGCCCAAAAGGCGGAAGCCGAGGCCCGCGCCAAAGCTCAGGCGGAAGCAAAAGCCCAAGCCCAGGCCCAGGCCCAGGCTAAGGCCCAGGCCCAGCCCCCGGTCGAGAAGCCGGAAGAGGCCAAGGCAGAGCCGGAACCCCAGGGGGGGGCACCCCAACAGGGGACGGCTCAGGACCGGCAAGAAAAGGCCCGTCGGCGCTCGAAACATGCGGAACGTCGAGCCCAGGCCAAGAAACAGCCGGAAGCCGCTCAGCAACCGGCTTCCGAACGGACCCCAGAACCCAAAAAGCAGCCTGCGCGCCCGAAGGTCCAGGCTCCGGCGGCTGCGCCAACTGCCCAGCCGAAGCCGCCGCAACTGAAGGCTGATTCCGGTCCATCGGGCCAAACAGCGCCCCAGAAGGCACCGCCTTCGCCGGCAGAGGAGAAGGCTACCCGCCCGGCTCCGCCAGCACCCGCACAGCCTGTCCAAAAAGCACTGAGACCGGCCGATGCCCCGCGCGAAGACGAGTGGGAGGAAGGCGAATGGTCCGACGACGAGTTGGACGAAGACGAGTGGGAATACGAATTCATTGATGAGGAGAGGCCGGCTGTTGTCGCTGCGCCGCCCTCGCGGCCTTCCGCGCCGCCTTCCGCCCCGCCGTCCTCATCGGCGCAACCTCCTGCTGGCCGGGCCCCCCAGGCCCGACAACCCCAGGCCCAACAACCCCAGGCCCCACAGCCCCAGGCACCCCAACCTCAGCGGCCCGCCCAACAGCCTGCTCCGCCTCCACCTGCACCGCCGCCGGCACCCCATCCGGGCCCGGCGCAACCCCAGCAGGCCGCGCCTCAAATGGTGCCACCATCAGCGCCGCCACCTCCGCCGCCGCCCGCCGCACCCCCGCAAGCCGCAGCGGCGGCACCGGATGATGGAGAGGAAAGGCCGGTTGATCGAGAACCGCCGCCGATCCCTGATGATCCCTTGGATGCGGCGCGGGCGGCCCTGCGGAACCTCAAGGTTCAGACCGATCTCTCAAACTGCGTGGTCCCGATCCTGGAAGCCCTGCACTGGCGGGGTGATCCGCGTCACGTGGCCGAGGCCCTACCTCACTTCATCGATGGGATCGACATCACGTCATTCCGCAATGTCCTGGCGACCCTGCATTTTGAAAGCCGCCCGGTGCCGCTGACCTTTAAAAGGTTGGACCCCCGTCTCCTGCCCTGCCTGTTCCTGCCGCAAAACGGTGATGCCATGGTGGTGCTGGAAGATAAGGGCGACAGTTTCCGCGTTTTCGATGGCGGCACGAATACTGAGCGTGACGAGCCGAAATCCCGAGCCAAGGGCACGGCCTACTTCTTTGCTGAGGCCGAGGTCGACGATATGCGCGCCGCCGCCAACAAGGTCGGTTGGTTCAAGGCCGTGGGCGAACGGTTCAGTCCACTGATCTATCAGGCGCTCGGGATCACGCTGGTTTTGAACCTGCTGGCCCTGGCAACACCGCTCTTCGTGATGGCGGTCTATGACAAGGTGGTCGCGACAAAATCCCTGCCGACGCTGGGGTACTTCGCTGTTGGCGTTCTGATCGCGCTGGCCTGTGACATCGTTCTGCGAAGCGTGCGGTCGCGCATCCTGGCCTATATCGGAGCGCGCCTCGATAACATCGTCGGCAATGCTGTCTTCCACCGCATTCTCTTCCTGCCGCCAGCCTTTACCGAGAGGGCGACGATCGGTGCCCAGGTTGCCCGGATGAAGGATTTCGAAAGCGTTCGGGACTTCTTTACCGGGCCGATGGCCCTGGTGCTGTTCGAGCTGCCTTTCGTCTTTATCTTCGTGGTGGCGATCCTGGTCCTTGGCGGGCCTTTGGTGATCATTCCGCTGATCATGCTCGCCCTCTATGCCGTGCTGGGCTATGTCATGGCCCCCCTGATCCGCAATGGGGTTTCCAGGGCGGCCAGGGCAGGCTCCCAAAAGCAGGAGTTCCTGGTCGAAGCGCTGAACAACATGCGTGCGATCAAATATTCCGGCGCCGAAGGCATCTGGATGGATCGGTTCAGGGACCTGTCGGCCAAGACCGCGCTTGCCGGATTCCATACCGCCACACTATCGGCGATTACCAATACCATCGCGCATGTGTTGATGATCGGTTCCGGCGTGAGCGTGATCACCTTTGGGGTGGTGCGCGTGTTGGAAGGCGATATGACCGTCGGCTCGCTGGTCGCCTCCATGATTCTGGTCTGGCGGGTGCTGTCGCCTTTGCAGACAGGCTTCCTGGCGCTGACCCGCGTGACCCAGGTGAAGTCCTCGATCCAGCAGATCGACAACCTGATGAAGCTTCGGGCCGAACGCGAACAGAACGCACAGATCACGCCGATCTCGCGCATGGAGGGGCATGTCAGTTTCGGTCGTGTTTCGCTGCGCTATTCGGCGGATGCGGACCCGGCGCTCGTGGGGATTTCCTTTGATGCGGAGCCGGGCGAGGTGATCGGGATCGTCGGCCCCAATGGCTGCGGGAAATCGACCGTGCTGAAATTGCTGGTCGGGATGTACCAGCCCCAAGCCGGGTCGATCCGCATCGACAATCTGGATATCCGGCAGCTTGATCCGGTCGAGTTGCGCCATGCAATCTCCTACGTGCCGCAGAACGCCGAGTTCTTCTACGGCACCATCGGCCAGAACCTGCGGCTTGCGCAGCCGACGGCGACGGTCGAGGAAATGGAGTGGGCCTGTGAACGGGCGGGCTGCCTGAACGAGGTTCTGGCCCTCGAACAGGGTTCCGGTAAATGGAAGCGGACGGGCTTTGACGTGCGGGTCGGGGACTCAGGTGCCGGCCAGATGCCCTCCAGTTTCCAGCAGAAACTCAGCCTCGCGCGCGGGTTCCTGAAACGCAGCCCGATCATGCTCTTCGATGAACCGGGCAACAGCCTGGATTTCGAGGGGGATCAGTTATTCATGAAAGCGGTGAACGCCTTGCGCGGCGACACCACCATGCTACTTGTAACCCACCGACCCAGTCATATCCGGATCTGTGACAAGCTGCTCTGGCTGGATACAGGCGCGGTGAGGGGCTTCGGGCCGACGGAAGAAGTTCGTGCCCAGATGCCCAAGGATTTGTTGTGAGGACGTAAATGCCATGAACGACATGTCCCAGAAGGCCTCAGGCAAAAAAGGTGTCGATCGCGGCGACCGGCAAAGCCGCTTCCTCGCCCAGTCGGTGATCCTGGAAGAAGGCGGGACGTCGCGGCTTGTGCGTATTGCCATGGTCACGATCTGCATGGTGATCGCGGGCTTCATCGGCTGGTCGGCCATCACCGAGGTCGAAGAGGTCGCCGTCACGTCTGGGGAGGTTGTCCCCAGCGGGTCCGTCCAGACCATTCAGCACCTGGAAGGCGGCATTGTCCGCGATATCCGGGTTCGGGACGGTGACGAGGTCGAGCAGGGAGAGGTCCTGGTCCGCCTGGAGCCTTCGGCGGTGATCGCCGATCTGAAGCAGGCGCGGGCCCGCTATGCGGGATTGCTCTTGGAGGCGGAGAGACTTCGGGCGGTGGGCACGGGGCGCGAGCCTGATTTCTCCATCGTCGGACCCAATTTTCCCGAACTGGTGGCCGACCAGGAAGAAATCTATGCCAGCGCCCTGGAAGCCACCGAGAACCGCCGTCAGGTCCTGATCGAACAAATCAGCCAAAGAGAATCGGATCTTGCCCTGTTCGAGGAACAGGCCGAAACCCTCTGGGGTGAATTGAACCTGTTGGAACAGGAACAGGGCTTGCGCCAGCAGTTGTTCGACAAGGGGCTGACCAGCAAGGTCGTGCTGCTGGACATTCAACGCCAAGTGAACAATGCGGAAGGCGAGATCACCAATAACCGCAACGAAATCTCGCGAACCTCCAAAGCCCTCGAGGAAGCCCGCCAGCGCCTGGAAGAGTTGAACACCGATTTGCGCGAACAGGCCCTGAACGAGATGGGCGGGGTCACGCAGGAACTGGCCCAGGTGCGCGAAAATCTGATCAAGTTGGAGGATCGCGTGCGCCGCCTGGACGTGCGCGCGCCGGTTCGCGGCTTTGTGAAAGGCCTGGAGGTCAAGACCGTCGGGGGCGTCATCGCGCCGGGGGCCGTCCTGATGGAAATCGTGCCCATGGACCGGGAGTTGGAAGTCGAGGTCAGGATCACCACCCGTGATGTCGGCCATATCGATGTGGGCCAGCCGGTCACCGTCAAAGTCGTCACCTATGACTATGCGCGGTACGGCGGGATTACGGGTGAACTGCGCTCGGTCTCGGCGACCACATTCCTGGATGAACAGGGGGAACCCTATTACCAGGGCAAGGTCACGCTTGATCGGAACTACGTCGGCTAT
Source organism: Magnetovibrionaceae bacterium (assembly GCA_049603795.1). GTDB lineage: Bacteria > Pseudomonadota > Alphaproteobacteria > Rhodospirillales > JBMYSY01 > JBMYSY01. The sequence goes on along the minus strand of JBMYSY010000005.1, from coordinate 148,758 downwards.
GACCCGGAACAGAACCGCGTCCGGCCCGGTATGACCGTGCAGGCGGACATTAATACGGGCAAGAAGACGCTGTTCGAATACCTCTTGAAACCGGTCTACTCTTCGGTTTCGGAAAGCTTCCGCGAACGCTGATCAATCGGCCTGCCGCCTGATGACGTTTCGGCTCAACCCGATGATGCGGATCGCCTCGGACCAGAGGTCATAGGATTCCAGCTGATCGGCATCCGCCCAGGTGACAGATTCCGCGTCATCGCCCGCTCTTGCCTCGCCCGCTTCCCAAAGTCCTGCCAGATCGATAATCGTGTAATGATGACGTATCCGGCCGTCTTCGGTACGTGAAATGGAATCGACCGTGTCCACCAGGCCAATCATGCGCGCGGTGATTCCGGTCTCTTCCAGGACTTCCCGCCGGGCGGCCTCAAAGACGGTTTCGCCCAGTTCCTGCGCCCCGCCGGGTAGGCTCCAGGCCCCTTGGTTGGGCGGTTTGCCTCTGCGGATCAGAAGGATCTGGTTCTCTTTCCAGACAACGGCTCCGACACCGACGATGGGGCGAGAGGGGAAGGCTCGTTGGTCGCCAATCGATGATTTTGTAACGCTGGTCATATCTCTTGCCCGGCGGTTGGGATTATCGGATATACATGGGTCTCGGGGAGTGGGAGGGAAGACCAGATGGAAACCAACAGGGCACATGGCGTGCTTGAACGGTCGACCTATCAACCTGGCGCCTATGTGTTTCGCGACGGGGATGAGGGGGATCGGGCCTATGTGGTGCAACAGGGCACGATCGAGATCGTCAAGGACATCGATGGCGAGTTGAAGGTTCTGGGCGAAATCGGCAAGGGCGGTATCTTCGGGGAGATGGCCCTGCTCGACAATAAGCGCCGAATGGCCAGCGCCCGGGCGAAGGAAGGGGTGACCTTGATCGTGGTCACCCGCATGATGTTCAATGCGAAGATGGAAAAAGCCGATCCGTTTTTGCGCGGGCTGCTGCTTATCCTTGCCGACCACGTCCGCCGATTGAGTGAGCAGCAGTGAACAGAAGCCTACCGAAAGCCATCATCAAGGGGTTCGAGCGAACGGAAGCCATCCTGGATGGCGTGCGCATCACCTATGAAATCGGGGGCTCGGGTCCGCCGCTGTTGCTTTTGCACGGCTACCCCCAGACTCATGCCATGTGGCACAAGGTGGCCCCGCAATTGGCCCGGGACTATACGGTGATCACGCCGGATTTGCGCGGCTATGGAGACAGCGACAAACCGGACGCCGGGAAGGACCACGGCGGCTACGCCAAGCGGGTAATGGCCCGCGATCAGGTGCGTCTGATGGACAGGCTCGGGTTCGAGCGTTTCTATGTAGCGGGCCATGACAGGGGCGCACGCGTGACGCACCGGCTGGCGTTGGATCACAGCCACAGGGTCATCAAGGCGGCCGTCATGGACATCGTCCCAACGCTGACCGTGTTCGAGACGACGGACCAGGCCCTGGCCACCGCCTATTACCACTGGTTCTTCCTGATCCAGGGCGATGGCCTGCCGGAAAAACTGATCGGTGCCGATCCCGAAGCCTACCTGATGGCCAAGCTCGGCCATTGGAGCCGCGACGGGTTCAAGTTCGACGCCAAGGCCTTGAAGGAATACAAACGCTGCTTCGGGACGGAAACCATCCACGCCTCCTGCGAAGATTACCGCGCGGCGGCTTCGATTGACCTGGTCCACGACCGAGCAGACCGGCGGACGAAGCTTTCCGTTCCGCTTCTGGTCCTTTGGGGAGCCCATGGTGCGATGGCCCGGATCTACGACGTTCTGGCCACTTGGGAAGAGAAAGCGACCGACGTGCGGGGCATGCCGGTCGATTCCGGCCATTTTCTTCCCGAAGAGGCCCCGGAACAGACCGTTAGCGCTTTACGCGGCTTCTTCACGGGTTAGATAATCAAAAGAAAGAAGACCTACCCAACAGAGAAGCTTCGTCGGAAAATTCCCCCATGACAGATGATCAGAATGATGCCCAGCAGGCCGCTGATGAGAAAGCGGCAAAGCCCAAACTCGGCCTGGCCGGTCGGCTGAGGAACTACCTTCTTGCCGGTATCCTGATCACGGCTCCGATCTCGATCACCTTCTACCTCGCCTACCTGTTCATTACATGGGTGGACGGTAAGGTAAAACCGCTGATCCCGGAGGCCTACAACCCCAACACCTATCTGCCCTTTGGCGTGCCCGGGCTCGGTCTCTTGCTGGTAATCATTGTCCTGATCCTGATCGGGATGCTGACGGCGGGTTTTCTGGGCCGCATGTTGCTGCGGGTCTACGAGACCCTGCTCAGCCGAATGCCGGTCGTCCGGAACATCTATTCCGCTCTCAAGCAGATATTGGAGACCGTCCTCGCCCAGCAGTCGAATGCCTTTCGGGAGGCTGTCCTGGTGGAATACCCGAGGCGCGGTATATGGGCGATCGCCTTTATCACCGGCCGGACAGAGGGGGAGGTGCAAAACATCACGGAAGATGAGTGTATCAACATCTTCCTGCCCACTACTCCGAACCCGACCTCCGGTTTCTTGCTGTTCGTCCCGAAGCGCGATCTTGTTCCGCTCAGCATGGATGTGGAAGAAGCGATCAAGATGGTGATTTCGGGCGGCATCGTGACGCCACCGGATCTCCGCCCCGTTGAGGAACAGCAAAAGCCGAAGGTGGCTGCCGCGACATATGAAAACATGGACATTCTGCGCGAGAAAGAGGCGGCACCGGTTCTGATCGCGAGGCCACAGCCCGGCGATCAGGACGCCTGAAGCCGGGCGAGGATCGCCTCGAATTCCGCCGCGCGTTGTGTCCAACTGTATCTGTTCCGGCAGAAATCGACCTGTTGGCGGCGGCGGACCTCCGTGGCTTCCGGGTCCTGGATCAACCGGGCGATGGCCCCTGTGGTTGCCCGCAGGAAGGATCCCGCCGGAAGCTGTCCACCTTCGAAGGCGACGCAATCCCCGAAGCCTCCGACCACCTGGGGCAGGGCACCCAGGTTGGAGGTGATCACATGGCAGCCGGCGGCCATGGCCTCGGCCACCGCGATCCCGAAACCTTCACGGGCGACGTTCGGATAAAAATAGATGTGGCTGGCCTTCAGAGCCCTGGCGAGGTCGCCTTGTGGGATGACACCCACCATTTCGACACCTTCGGTGTCCCGGCAGGCCCGATAGAGACTTTCCCACTGATCGGGGGATTTTCGGAAGACGTTGTCCGGCGGATAGTGGTCAAAGCCGGAATAGATCCGCAATACGGCCTTGGGGATGGCTGGCTTCAACGCCTTGAACAGGGCCAGGGCAGGTTCCAAACCCTTGTAGGGGCTGGACGTAAAGGCCAGTACGATTTCCTCTGACGGGTTCGGTTTGGCTGCGAGGATGGGCTCGCCAGCGGCAAACAGGCTTTCGAACACCGGTGAAATACCATGGCCCAGAATAACCGTCCGATCCGGTCGGATGGCACCCTCCGCGATGATATGCTGGCGGTACCAGGGGCTGACGCAGAGGATGAAGTCTCTGGGGCCTGTCATCAGGGTAAGCCAGCCGGTTACGGTCGGGTCGGGGTGCCAGATATCTTGTGGCCATGCCAGGATGAGAGGCTCCGGCCCGAACAGGCTGCGCGGCGGCTGGCTCATGTTGTTTCCGCTGGAGACGATGACGGCATCAAACGCCGCCCTGTCGTCCCAAGGCGGATCATCATGATAGGACCGGCAATGGACGCCGCGTTTGAAGCCGGGCTGCGAGGTGTCTGTGAACAGGTGTACCTCGTGGCCCTTCGCAGCCAGGGCGGCGGCCAGATAGACTTGGCCTGATTCACCCCCGGCCAGAGGCCGCTCGTAAGGGGTATCGACGTCGTAGTCGTGACGGTTTGGATTTATGAAGGCGAGCCGCATGGGCGCTATCCTGACCTTAATAGGCGCACGGCGGCGTCGCGTTCAAAGAGGTAGAGCAGGGTCCTGAGCGCCTGACCCCGATCCGAATTCAGTTCAGGGTCGCGGTTCAGGATCAGCTCCGCGTCATCCCGCGCGACCGCCAGCAGGTCGTCGTGGGATCCCAACTCGGCGACCCGGAATTCCGGCAGGCCCGATTGGCGCGTGCCAAGCAGTTCGCCCGCGCCACGAAGTCTCAAGTCCTCTTCTGCGATCCGGAAGCCGTCTTCTGTTTCCCGCATGATCTCTATCCGCCGCCTTGCGACCTGCCCGATGGGGGGATGGTAGACCAGAAGGCAGGTGGAGGCTCCTGATCCGCGCCCGATCCGTCCGCGCAATTGATGGAGCTGGGCGAGGCCGAAGCGTTCCGCATGTTCGATGACCATGACGGTCGCATTGGGCACATCGACACCGACTTCGATCACTGTCGTGGCGACCAGCAGGCGCAGCTTGCCGTCCGAAAAGTCCGCCATGACGGCGTCCTTTTCCTTGCCTTTCATCTGGCCGTGAATCAGGCCGACCTTGTCTTCGCCGAACTGGCGGGAAAGCAACTCCTGGCGTTCTTCCGCTGCAGCGAGGTCGAGGTCCTCGTTGTCGCTGACCAGGGGACAGACCCAGTATGCTTGTGCACCGCGACCCAGTTGCCGGCCCAGGCCCTCAATCACCTGATCCAGGCGGTCGGCGCTGACCGCCCTGGTATCCACCGGTTGTCGGCCCGGCGGCTTGTCGGTCAGCCGCGAGGTATCCATGTCGCCGTAACTGGTCAACATCAGTGTGCGCGGGATCGGTGTCGCCGTCATCACCAGGACATCCACCCCTTTACCCTTGGCGGCCAAAGTCAGGCGCTGATGGACGCCGAAGCGGTGCTGTTCGTCGATGACGGCAAGGCCGAGATCGCGGAAGACCACGTCGTCCTGGAACAGGGCATGGGTGCCGACGATCAGGTTGATTGTGCCATCGGCCAGGTCGGCGAGCAGAGCATCGCGCTTTTTGCCCTTTTCGCGGCCGGTCAGCAGAGCGAGGCGGAGACCCAGCTGATCGCACCAGGCCTCCAGCGTTGCGAAGTGTTGGCGGGCCAGGATCTCGGTGGGGGCCATGAAGGCCCCCTGGCAGCCGACTTCCAGTGCGGCCAGCAGGGCGTACAGGGCGACGACAGTCTTGCCGGAGCCCACATCCCCCTGAAGAAGGCGCAGCATCCGTTTGTCGGAGGCCATATCCGCTGTGATCTCGTCGATGGACTTCGATTGTGCTCCCGTCAGCTCAAAGGGCAGCATTCCTTTCAGCTTTGTCCGCAGATGTCCGTCGCCATCAAGGGCGCGTCCGCTGGTGGCCCGGAGCGAGCGCCGCATGAGTCCCAAGGCCAACTGGTTGGCCAGCAGTTCGTCAAAAGCGAGCCGGGACCGGGCCGGATCGAGCGGATTCAGGCTCTCTTCCGATGCCGGGTGGTGCAGCGCGCGGACAGCCTCGTCGAAAGTGGGCCAGGCCCGCTTCTGGTGAAACCCAGGGTCCTGCCATTCGGGCAGGACGGGCAGGGCATCTAAGGCCTGGGCGATCGCCTTGGACAGAACCTTCAAGGACAAACCGGCGGTGAGCGGATAGACAGGCTCGACCCGCCTCACACTTTCGGCCTCTGATGGCGCGACGATGTGGTCCGGATGGGTCATCTGCAGGCGACCCTGATAATCTTCCACCAGGCCGCTGACCACCGCCTGACCACCTTCGGGCAGGATGCGCTTCAGGTAGTCCGACCGGGCATGGAAGAAAACCAGTTCGATCCCGCCGGTATCGTCCTTGGCCGCCACGCGGTAGGGCGCGCGCTTGGTCGGGCCCGGTCGGTGATGGACGATATCGAGTGTCAGCGTTGCGATTCGACCCGGTTCCGCCTGGGACAGCTTCGGCGAATGGCGCCGGTCGATCAGTCCGACGGGCTTTTGCCAAAGCAGGTCCACCTTGCGGGTAATGCCCAGCTTCTCCAAAACCTTGGCCAGCTTGGCTCCGACCCCGTTCAGGCTGGTGACCGGGCTAAACAGGGGGAACAAAACGTCGGGACGCATCGGGGCTGGGCCGGAACTCTTCTGGATACAGGCGGGCTGACAAGCCGGGTGAAAGGCTCTATATGCGGGGAGAACATCGAATGACCTCCCCAAGACGTAAGGATGCAGCCCTTGGACGACCGTCGCAAGCGCCTGATCTATCGCTCCAATCATCGTGGCATGAAAGAGATGGATATCCTGGTCGGCCACTTCGCTGCGGCCCGGGCAGACGAGCTATCGGACGAACAGCTCGACCGGTTGGAGGTTCTGCTCGACGAGGGCGACCAGGACCTGATGAACTGGATTCTGCGCAAGGAACCGACGCCGGATCATCTTGAAACCGACGTCATGCGCTTGATCCGCGAATACAACAAGCTGGCCTGACACCCTCGTGTTTGATCTCTCGAACCTGCTGAGTGAGGCCCGGCCCCACGACCTGGGCGGCGTGCCGGAAGGCCTCGATGCGCTTTTGTTGGCTGAGCCCTTCGCTGCGGATCGGCTCAGCCGCGATATCCTGGTTATTGCCCGCGATGAACGCCGCCTCGTGCAATTGACCGAGGCCTTGGCCTTCTTTGCACCGGATGCGCCCGTTGTCGGGTTTCCCGCCTGGGACTGTCTGCCCTACGACCGTGCCTCGCCCAACGGGGATGTGGTGGGGCGACGTGTTCTCGCCCTGACCAAATTGATCGAGCCGGACCGCAAGCCGGTGATCTGCATCACCACGGCCAGTGCCTTTGCCCAGTTCGTTCCACCGCGCGATGCCTTTGAAGGTGTGGCGCAGACCCTGAAGCCCGGCCAGCGTATCGCACCTGATGCTCTGGTTAGGGGGCTGGAGAAAATCGGCTATTCCCGAGCCGACACCGTCATGGAACCCGGCGAATATGCCACCCGCGGCGGGATCATCGATGTCTTCCCACCGAGTGCAGCCGAGCCCGTGCGCCTCGATTTCTTTGGCGATGAGTTGGACTCGCTTCGTGCCTTTGATGCGGCCAGCCAGCGGACCCTGCGACAGCTCAAAAAAGCCCTGATCACGCCGGTGAGTGAAGTTCCTTTGGACGAAGACGCCATCAGCCGCTTCCGCTCCGGCTACCGGGAGGCCTTTGGTGCCGGCGACGATGATCCGCTCTACGAGGCTGTGTCCGAGGCCAGGCGTCACATCGGCATGGAGCACTGGTTGCCGCTGTTTCATGATCACCTGGATCGGCTGATCGATTACCTGCCGGAAGCGGCAATCGTGCTGGACCATCAGGCGGAAGATTCCCGCGATCTGCGGTTCGAACAGATCAAGGACTACTTTGAGGCCCGCAAAGCGACCATGGGTGGCGGAAAGGGTGCCGAGACCCTGGCTGGCGGGATGCCCTACAAGGCCCTTGAGCCTGGACGTTTGTTCATGGACCAAGCCGGTTGGGAAGGGGCTTTGGATGGTCGTCCGGTCATCCGGTTCAGCCCCTTTGCCTTGCCTGACAGTGCTTCTGCCCAGGATGCGGGGGGGCGTGCCGGTCGGGATTTCGGTGATATCCGGGTGCAGCCGGGTTCCAATGTGTTTGACGCCGTCGCCAATCATCTGGCGGGGTTGCGCCAGGCCGGGCGACGCATGATCGTGACCGCCTTCACGCGAGGCAGTCGGGACCGGCTGGCAAAGCTTCTGGGCGACCATCAGGTTACGGGCCTGCGAACGGTCGATAGTTGGGAAGAGGCCTTGGGTGCGGAACCCGGCGACGTGGCGCTCTGTGCCGTCGGGCTGGAGCGGGGCTTTACCTATGGGGGCTTAAGCCTTCTGACGGAACAGGACATCCTGGGCGAGCGGATGAGCCGCACGGCCCGAAAGCGGGTGAAGGCGGAAAACATCATCTCCGAGGCCGCGAGCCTGGCTCCGGGAGATTTGGTGGTCCATGTGGATCACGGCATAGGTCGGTTCGACGGGCTGGTGACGTTGGAGGTTGGCGGTGCGCCGCACGACTGTGTCAAGCTGACCTACGACGGGGATGATCGCCTGTTTCTGCCGGTCGAGAACATCGAGCTGTTGAGCCGCTATGGCTCGGACTCCGGGGCGGCGACCCTGGACAAGCTGGGTGGGGCCGCCTGGCAGGCGCGCAAGGCGAAGATGAAGCAGCGCATCCGCGACATGGCGGATGAGTTGATCGGTATTGCGGCCGCGCGCGCGCTCAAATCCTCACCACCGCTCGAGGCACCGACAGGCCTCTACGACGAATTCTGCGCGCGCTTCCCCTTCTCGGAAACCGAAGATCAGTTGCGGGCCATCGAACAGACTCTGGAAGGCTTGGGTTCGGGCAAGGTCATGGACCGCCTGGTCTGCGGCGACGTGGGCTTCGGCAAGACCGAGGTGGCGCTGCGTGCCGCCTTCGTGACCGCGATGGCCGGGCGTCAGGTCGCCATCGTCGTGCCGACGACCCTGCTGGCACGTCAGCATTTCAAAACTTTCGAGGCCCGCTTCAAGGACCTGCCGATCAGGATCGAGCAGCTCTCGCGCCTGGTTACAACCAGCACGGCGAAGGCCGCCAAAGAAGGCCTGAAAGACGGGCAGGTCGATATCGTCATCGGCACCCACGCCTTGCTCGCCAAGGATGTTCAGTTCCGGGATCTCGGCCTGTTGATCATCGACGAAGAACAACATTTCGGTGTGAAGCACAAAGAAAAGCTGAAGCGCTTGAAGGGCGATGTGCATGTGCTGACCCTGTCAGCGACACCGATCCCCCGGACCCTGCAACTGGCACTGACCGGGGTGCGCGAGCTCAGCCTGATCGCCACCCCGCCGGTGGACCGACTTGCGGTGCGGACCTTCGTGCTGCCCTTCGACGCCGTTGTGATCCGCGAAGCCATCCTGCGGGAACGGTATCGCGGTGGCCAGACCTTCTACGTTTGCCCCCGGATCGAAGACCTGGCGGGTCTCTATGATCAACTGGCCGAACTGGTGCCGGAGGTGAAGGTCGTCGCGGTCCACGGTCAGATGCCGGTGAAGGATCTGGAAGCCGCCGTCGGTGCCTTCTACGACGGGGAATACGATGTTCTGCTGTCCACCAATATCATCGAGTCCGGCATCGATCTTCCACGCGTGAACACGATCATTCTGCACCGGGCGGACATGTTCGGTCTGGCGCAGCTTTACCAACTGCGGGGCCGGGTCGGGCGGGGCAAGACCAGGGCCTATGCCTACCTGACACTCCCGCCGCAGAAAAAACTCACCCCGGCTGCGCAAAAACGCCTTGAGGTCATGCAGACGCTCGACAGCCTGGGTGCCGGCTTTACGCTGGCCAGCCATGACATGGATATCCGGGGGGCGGGTAACCTCCTGGGCGAGGAACAATCGGGCCATATACGCGAAGTCGGTATCGAGCTTTACCAGCAAATGCTGGAAGAGGCGGTGGCCGAGGCGCGCGGCATGGAGGAAGCCGGAGACGAGGCTGGTTGGTCGCCGCAAATCAGCCTGGGGATGCCGGTGTTGATCCCGGAGGCCTACGTGGGCGATCTGAATCTGCGGATGAACCTCTACCGACGCCTGGCCGACCTCGGCGGGCCGGAGGAGGTCGATGGCTTGGCGGCAGAAATGGTTGATCGTTTCGGTCCACTCCCGCCCGAAGCCGAAAACCTGATGCAGACCGTCTCGCTCAAGCTCGTCTGCAAGGCCCACAACATCGAAAAAATCGATGCGGGACCGAAAGGGGCCACGCTGTCCTTTAGAAATGATACGGTCGATAATCCCGAGGGTGTGGTGCGCTTTATCGCTGCTCAGGCCGGTACCGCCAAGCTTCGACCCGACCAAAAACTGGTCTTTATTCGCGATTGGCCGACGCCGGATGCACGGCTTGCCGGTGTTCGTCGACTCTTGAATGATTTTAAACAAGCTCTCAAGGTATCTTGAGGAAGGTGATATCCCTCACAAGTATTATAAAAATTTCAAGAGAGAGCCTTGCGGGGTTAACCGAATCTCATTATATTGCAGTGCAACATAGAGTGAAGCGGTCCTTAGTTGGTGTGGGGAAACAGAGGCCGTTAAGAGTGCAGTTCGGCCGAGTGCGGATCAACCGCCCGGTAATTTGGGAGGGCATCCTAGGTTTTTTAGGAGGTCCGACATGGAATCCACTGATTTTTCGTCCGACGAGTTAGACCTGTTCTCGGAAGCTGCGGAAAAGGCTCCGGAATGGTCCAACTGGACGGTTCGCTACACCCCCGAAGGTCGGCATGTTATTGCCGTAACCATGCGGTTTGCCCAGAACGGGGCGTTGACGGATGCCTTTACGGTACGCCTGGCCAAAGCCTTGCCCGGGAAATATATGGCCCGCGGACTGCCCGGTTGGGACTTGCTTGTCTGTGACGATTTCCAGCAACTGTTGGATATTGTGAAATCCGGCTGCGCGGTTCGCGAGGCGGCGGAATAGCAGAAAACGCCGGGGTCAAAGCCCCCCGTCGAAGGGTTCCGCCGTACTTCCCTGGAAAGAGGCTGCTCCACCGGAAAGGCCATCCGGCCCGGAAGACAACTGGTCCGCCACGTCCAGCATGCGCGATAGGACTTGGGGCTCCTGGGCACCTGAGATGATCATCGACGAGTTGAAGACAAAACTGGGAACCCCGTTCAGGCCAAGCTGATGGGCACGGGTGTTGGCATCGAAGACCAAATCCTCGTCCGCGCCGCCTGCCAGGAACCGGAAGGTCTCATCAACATCGAAGCCCTGGGATTCCGCGATTTCCAGCAGAACTTCCGTCCGGCCCAAGTCCTTGCCCTGAAGGAAAAAGCCGTTGAACAGAGCCTCCGCCATGCGGGCCGAGTCATGAAGTCCCGCCACGCCATGGGCTTCGGCATAGCGGATCAGGCGGTGGGCATCGACGGAATGTGGCATGGTTTTGATGGCGTCGAAGTCGAAGAGGATACCAACCGACTTTCCGGCATCAGAGACGGCCGCATAGGTGCGCCTTGCGCGCTCTTCGCCACCAAACTTCCGGATGATGTAGGTTCGCCGATCAATGCCATTTCGGGGCATCTCCGGGTTCAACAAAAAGGGCCACCAGTATACATCGACGCTCAGATGAGGCCGCAGCGCAATGGCCTTTTCCAGTCGGCGCTTGCCGATGAAACACCAGGGGCATACCACATCGAAGATCACATCAATGCGAAGGCGGCGACCGAGACCCGTTCGATCGTGGCGTTCAGCTGTCATGTGCACGCCCCGATCGATAGCTTTCCGAGGGGGGCGTCAGAAGCGGGGCGTTCTGGATAACCACGAAACCGAACGACACCGACAAGCCCTCCCCTCAACCAACACATTCTTTCGATTGAACTCCGATAATACCCGAACCGTGTTTCTGTGCAACAGGCTGTCGCGCACTCAAAACCCTTCAAATCAGGGGGCTTTCTTAGGCTGGAAAGGCGGGCCCTACGTCAAAGTGACGCCGATCCTATCGGTGGTCCGCCGATCAGAAGTCAGGAACCCGGATCACCGGCCTGACCCGTCGCAGACCCGCCCGAAGGCTTGATGCGGTCCGGTTCCCGCAGGGGTTCGACAGTGACAAGTCGCTCTCCATCCGGTCCGTAGGCCAGCAGAGCAAGTCGATCAACCGTCAGTGGACCTTCAAAATTCAGGGATCCTAGAATGCGAAGGGCCTGAGGGACCTGGTCCGCCTTCAAATCTCCAAAGGCGAGGGCGGCTTTCGCGATCCAGATGTCAGGTTCCATGCTGGGCTCCACCGGGTCCCAAAGGTCGCCCGCAGTGCGGTTCAGGCGATGGTACAGCGCGCCCAGCGGGCCGACGGTAGAAAATCGGATTACCAGGGCCGGGGTGTCAGTCCCCAAAACATCCAGACCGACGCCTTCGCAGACAAAAGTTTCTGTTTTGCGTGCAACCACTGTCATCAAGGCGGAAACAGCGGCTTCCGAAGCTCGTCCGGCTGCCAGGGTGATGTGGGGAAAAGGTGAGCGTTCCGCCAGCAGGCTTAAACCGAGACCGCCGGCAAGGAGCCTCTGAGCCGTCATGGCGGCAGATAGCAACGGTCCGCTCAACATCAAGCCAATGGCATGGCGTTCCTCCACAAAAGCCTGCCCCTGCCCAATGATGTCAGTGCCTTTTGTCATGAAAAGCCGACTCCGATAGCCGCTACCGCCCGTTGAGTAATTCTGCCGCCGCGATTCCAGGCCTTGCGGCACGTGGAAACGGCAATTTCCCTTATGAGCCATGCTAACTTGTCGCCCGCCGGGCGACAATCGTTTCACTGTTCTGTCAAAATTCGGGCACTCTCAAATGGCGTTGTGATGCACATAAAATGTTGAACATAAAAGAAAAAAAATTTTCGCATGGCCCGTAGCGTTCGCTCGTGCAAAAACCACTGGAATTCTGTAACGCCTTTGTCTAAATTCACCTCATCCAAACACGCGGGCCGCCCTGGCTTGGGGCGGCTTTTCTGTCGCGGCACCTCATCGACGATGAATGTCGCCTATTCGCTGACCATCCTGGTCGAATGGTCAGGCTCGTTTTGTTCGGAGGGAAACTATGGAACACCTCACGCTTGTCAGCTACCTGTCGGAATCCGCAGGGGAGCTGTTGAAATCCGCAGAAGCCGTCGAAGGCATTGAAAAGCAATCTTTGCTGGACGAGGCTGCCGAGCTCTTTGCTCTGAGCGCCAACATCACCAACCGTCACGCCCGTTCGGTCGTGGTCGATATGCCGGTGATGCAGGAGGCTGCATAATGGCGCGTTCGAAGGCAGACAATAAGAAGCCGACCAGCGACCGTCCTGAACAGATCAAGAAGCGCACCTGTCTGATGTGTGGTGAGAACTTCACCTCTCATCATTATGGCGAGCGCATCTGTCCGACCTGTAAGGGCACTGCCGCTTGGCGGGAAGGCGATATCATCGCCGCGTAAATTTCCAGAATACGACGCGCCTCTCCCGGCGTGCTCGACAAAAACGCCGCCTGAGGCCAAACTCCGGCGGCGTTTTTTTGTGTCCAGTCGTCGGCGGGTTGCGCTGGCTTTTTGAGGAGATCTCGGCCCCTTGTGCGGTATCGCCGGATTTTGGCAGCCTGGACCGGCCCCCGCGGAGCAGCTTCGGGACAGCGCTTTGGCAATGGCAAGCCAGCTGGCCCGCCGAGGGCCCGACGGAGAGGGTGTTCTTGCCTTTGCCGAGGACGGCCTCGCACTGTCTCATCGGCGGTTGGCTGTGCTCGGCCTGGGAGACGGTGGTGCGCAGCCCATGGCAAGCGGCTGCGGTCGCTATGCCCTGACCTATAACGGCGAAATCTATAACTACCAGGCCCTGGCACTGGAACTGCAAAGCCTGGGCGAACGGATTCAGGGTGGATCGGATACGGAAGTCCTGCTCGCGGGGCTACGGGTATGGGGCGTGGAAGGCTGTGTTGCCCGCTTGATCGGCATGTTCGCCTTTGCTTTCTTTGATGGCGTGGAAAAGCGGCTTTGGCTCGTCCGGGATCGCTTGGGGATCAAGCCGCTCTATTGGGGGCAAATGGCGGGGAAGCTGGTCTTCTGTTCCGATCTTCAAGCCCTACGACCCCTGGACGGCTGGCCGTTGCCGATCGACCAGGGGGCTCTTGGGGCCTATGTTCGACATGGCTATGTCCCGGCGCCGGCTTCGATTTTCGAAGGCATATCGAAACTGGCCCCGGGCCATATCCTGAAGTTTGACAGCGCGACGAGTGAAGGACAGGAGAATTCCTACTGGTCCTTGAGCGACCTGGCAACTGGGCCTCGCGAGGCCCGGAGCGATGAAGAAGCGCTGGAAGAGCTGAGCGCCCTGGTTGATCAGGTGGTTGCCGACCGCCTGGTCTCTGATGTCCCCCTGGGTGCCTTTCTTTCCGGTGGAATCGACTCCTCCCTTGTGGTGTCCGCGATGGCCCAGCGGGCACCGGAGCAGGTTCGTACGTTTTCGATCGGGTTTGACGATCCGGCGTTTGACGAATCGAAGTTTTCCGGCCGATTCGCTAAGCATTTTTCCTGCAATCACAACGAATTGATCGTCTCTTCTGATGATTTACTCCAAGTGATCCCAGACTTGCCCGAGCTCTATTCAGAGCCCTTTGCCGATTCGTCCCAAGTCCCAACGGCCATTCTGTCGCGCTTCACCAGGGAGCACGTGACGGTGGCTTTGAGCGGCGATGGCGGGGACGAGCTGTTTGGCGGCTATGAGCGCCATCGGTTGGCACCGGCCATTTGGGCAAAGGCAGAGCGATTTTCGCCTTCAATACGGAAAGCCGGTGGAGCGATGCTGTCCGCCATTCCCGACGGTTTCTGGTCTGCCGGTGCGGCACTTTTCCCTGAATCCAAAAGACCACGGTTGCTCGCCGAAAAAATCAACAAAGTGGCACCTCTTTTGGGGGCTGCGGATCTGGACGACCTCTATCGTGGTCTGACCAGTCTTTGGCTGAATCCGGATCAGGTTGTCCGCTCGGGCCAAGAGCGGAAGGGCGTGCTGTGGCGGGACGAAGCCATCTCAGGGCTGTCGCCTGTCGACCGCATGCGATATCTGGATGCCATGACCTATCTGCCTGATGACATCCTGACCAAGGTTGACCGGGCGACCATGGGCTTTGGACTGGAGGCCCGGGTACCTTTACTGGACCACCGCCTGGTGGCCTTTGCCTGGAGTTTGCAGCCGAACCATGTCGTTCGTGGCGGGAAGGGGAAGTGGCTGCTGCGGGAGGCCTTGGCGAAGCGCTTGCCACCGGAACAGTTTGAACGTCCGAAGATGGGGTTTGCCCTTCCCTTTGGCGACTGGCTGCGCGGGCCCTTGCGGGACTGGGTGGAAGACTTGATCAGCGAGAGGGCCCTTGTCGAAGCGGGGCTCTTTAACCCGACGGTGGTGCGGCGTGCATGGTCTGAACATCTGACTGGTCGGCGCGACCGGCGCCATCAACTCTGGTGCATCCTGATGGCCCAGGCCTGGCAGGCTGCTCTCAAGCCTTGACTGGCCTGTCGGGGGGCGCAGAGATGCCGTGCCGCTGGTTGGCAGCAGCCCAGCTTGGGCGTTGTTGATCGCCCATAGGATGAAAAATCTAGCCCACTAGACGATTGCCCATCTTATCCGGAAGGTTTATCTTCTCGGGACTTCGACGCATTATTGGTGCCGGTTGATTCGTACCTTAAGCCCCTTATATCTCTAACGTTCACACCGCAGGCTTTCGGCATGTCCCAGTCCCGCCCTTTGTCGCTCCTCCTCGTCGAAGACGATGCACCCATGGCGCGGCTCTATCAAACATATCTCGAAAAAGGCGAACCTGCTCAGGCCTATGACCTTCGCCTCGCCCGGGATGGGAAGTCCGCTCTGGAGGCCCTGGCTGGCAAGAAGCCGGACATTCTTTTGCTCGACCTCAAGCTGCCGGATATGGACGGGTTCGAGATTTTGCGTCACATCGCTTCAGAGGGTATGGATGTCACCTCTGTCGTGATCACCGGCCATGCCTCCATGACCACGGCGATTGAGGCGATGCAGCTTGGCGCACGGGATTTTCTGGTCAAGCCTTTCGCCAAGGAACGCCTGCTCACGACCCTTCGGAACGCGGGCGAGCGCCATCGGTTGAAGGCCGAGGTGGAACAGCTGCGCGAGATGCGCGGCAAGCCGACTTTCGAGGGATTTATCGGCTCTTCGCCCGAAATGCAGGCTGTCTACAGCATCGTTTCCCACGCGGCGCGCAGCAAGGCCAGCGTCTTCATCACGGGGCCATCGGGGACCGGGAAGGAAGTCTGCGCCGAAGCCATCCACGCGCAGAGCGCCCGGAATCAAAAGCCTTTCATTGCACTAAACTGCAGTGCCATCCCCGGTGAGTTGATGGAAAGCGAGCTGTTCGGCCATGTCAAAGGGGCCTTCACCGGCGCGGTTCAGGATCGGGAAGGGGCTTTGGCCCAGGCCGATGGCGGCACCCTTTTCCTGGACGAAATCGGTGAGATGGACATCAGCCTGCAGCCCAAGCTGCTCCGGGTTTTGCAGACCGGGCGCTATCAACGGGTCGGCGAGACCCGCGAGCGCGCCGTGGATATTCGCCTGGTCTCGGCAACCAACCGTGATCCGATGGCGGAAATTCAAGCCGGCCGGTTTCGGGAGGATCTTTACTATCGGCTGCATGTTCTGCCCATTCCCTTGCCACCCTTGGCAGACCGGGGGGACGACTGCCTGGAGATCGCGCGCCATTTCCTCGCCCAGTTCTCCAGCGAGGAAAACAAGGCCTTCGAGCAGTTGTCGAAGGAGGTCGAAGCGATCTTTCGTGCCTACAACTGGCCCGGCAACGTCAGGGAGCTTCAGAACGTCATTCGGAATGTGGTTGTGATGAATGATGGAGAGGCGGTGACGCCCGACATGCTGCCGGCCCCCCTGGACCGGATAACCCTTCCCGACGAGAATGCCGTTGCTGCCCCGTTTCCGAAGCAAAGTCCGGTGATGACGGACCGTGACGATTCTTCGGGGCAGCCAAGACCGAACTCCGCCGAAGAGATCCGGCCTTTGGCCGATCTGGAACGCGATGCCATCCAGGATGCGATCCGGCTTTGCGACGGCAACGTGCCCATGGCCGCTGTAAAGCTGGGAATCAGTTCGGCGACCATATACCGCAAGAAGCAGGCTTGGTTGAAAGAGACCGGATGAGGCTCTGGGCCCCGGTGTATCTGACTTGTCGGGATCAACTCTAAGCCAAAGGTCGAAGTGAAACGGCCAGGGTGTGCGCTTATACTCCGCGCGCGGCCAGGCTTCTTTCTTGGGCTTCGCGACCAGATCATCCGGCTCTTTGGGGGAGCCCACTGGCGCAGCGATAGATGAAACAGCCTGGTTCCAATCGATTTTGTGGTCGAAGCCTCATGGTCAGGCTCGACAGAAGGGCATCCAGGGGGAACCTATGAGTAAGACATTCGCCGCTTTCGCGCTCGCTCTGAGCGTTGTTGCCACGCCTGCCATTGCTGCTGATGCGGCCCGGACCGGTCAAGGGGACCATCAGGTTGCCGAAGTCGCCAAGGGTGGTGCTCCCGCCGATGAAGGCAACTTTGGTTGGGAGCCGGCAAACGAGCTGCAGGCCCAAGGCCGGGAAGTCTTCCGCAATTGCCGAGCCTGCCACTCAATGAACCCGGCGCTGAATACCTTCGGGCCGAGCCTGAAGGGAGTTTACATGCGCGAAGCGGCCAGCCTGCCGCGTTTCATGTACTCGAATGCGCTGAAGGCTTCGGGTATCACCTGGGACGACGCCTCGCTGAAAGCCTGGATTTCGGGCAATACCTCCTATGTCGCCGATACGCGCATGCGCCATATCGCCATTCAGGATCCGGCCGAACAGAAGGCCCTGCTGGAGTTCCTCAAATCCTTCAAGTAGGGATTGGTCTCACACGAACGCCCTAGTCCCTCCCGCAATGGCGCCTCCCGCAATCCGATTGTTGGAACCAAGCTCTGCTTGGCTGGCGGGGGGAGCTATAGGGGGCTACTCAATCGTCAGCACCGGCAGCCAATAGGCATCGGGATCAGCCTCGGTCAAATGATCGGGTGTGATGGGCCTGAGCGATCCGTCATCGGGCGGGGCGGCCAGAATGTCCATATCGACCTCGTAGAGCCGTCCGGAAAAGCCGCTTCCTTTTTGCTCCATCCGCCAGTACAGCCCGTTCCACATGTTGATGCCATATTCGTTTGGCGACTTGTGAATGAACAAGAATGCGTACTCGAGATCGACCAGATCATCTGAGCTGATCGTGCGCTTTGTCTCGTAAGGGTAGGGGACGTGACAGAGGTACTGGACCTCGCCCTCCAGGCACTTGAACGGGCGCATGGATAGGAAATGGTCGCCGAACGGTTCTTCGGCCCATTGGACCTTGAAAGAGCGGGTCTCGCCTTCGCCCCCACCCCCGTCTTCGTCCATGAAGGAAACCGTCCCGATGACCAGCGAGGCACCGCTGGGTGAGGAAAGGGTGATTGTCCGCTCGCCGCTAGGCAGAGCTGTCTTGTCTTCAGCCAGGGCGGATTGAAAAGATAAGGCGGAGAAGGCAAGGGGAAAAACCAAGAGCGGGAGTCCGCGTCCCGCCTTCCGAACCAGAGCGCTTGCTTCACGAAACAAACACTTCAACTCCGCGCCTCCCTCATGCTTAAGTGTTTATCGCGCCGGTGAACGCCGGTGCCAATCCGCCTTTGGTCGAATTGAACCAAGGGAGGGTTGGACTAGACTTCCGACACCGTCTCGAACCGGCGGCTTAACGCTGTCATCAGGGAGCAGAAACGGGTTTAACCGTCAGGTGCCGGAACGGGATTTTTAGAGCGTTTCGATAGGAGTTGTTCCTATCGGGGAGCGTCCTCACAGGGGGAGACATCATGCAGAAATCGCTTCACATATCGCCGGAGAAGTGCACGGGCTGCTTGCAGTGCGAGATGGCCTGTTCGTACCAAACCGAGGGTGTGTTCAACCCGGCAAAAAGCCGGATAAAGGTTTTTAACTTCGAAGAAGAGGGCCGCAAGGTTCCCTACACCTGCACCCAGTGCGCCGAGGCCTGGTGCCTGCACGCCTGCCCGGTGGAAGCCATTACGGTCGCCGGCACCGGTGCCAAGGTCGTGTCCGACGCGCTCTGCGTCGGCTGCAAGGTCTGCACCATCGCCTGCCCCTTCGGTACGGTGAATTACAACGTTGATACCGGCAAGGTCATGAAATGCGATCTGTGCGATGGCGATCCCGCCTGCGCCACCGCCTGTCCGACGGATGCGATCACCTTTGTGGATGCCAACTGGACCGGCCTCGACAAAATGCGTCAGTGGGCAGCCGCCACCGATTCGAACGCGGCACCGGCTGAGTAAGGGGAGGAACGAACCTATGGCATGGGCTAAACAACTTCTTCGGGTCAACCTGACCAATGGGACCTGCGAGAAAGAACCGCTGAACATGGAATGGGCCGAGAAGTACCTCGGTCAACGTGGTCTGGCGACGAAGTACTTCATCGAAGAGACGGATCCGAAGGTCGATCCGCTTTCTCCGGACAACAAGATGATCATGACGACTGGTCCGCTGACCGGGACCTGCGCGTCCACCGCGGGCCGGTATTCGGTCGTGACCAAGGGCGCGCTCACGGGTGCGATTGCTTGCTCCAACTCCGGTGGTTTCTTCGGCAACGAAATGAAGAACGCCGGTCTGGACATGATCATCTTCGAAGGGAAAGCCGAAAAACCGGTTTACCTGCTGATCCAGAACGATGAAATCAGCCTGGAAGATGCTTCCGAATACTGGGGCACCAGCGTCTGGGATACGGAAGAGGGCCTGAAGGCCAAGCACCAGGACCCCCAGTTGCGCGTCGCCTCCATTGGTGTTTCCGGCGAAAAGGGCGTGAAGTTTGCCTGTGTGGTGAACGACATGCACCGTGCTGCCGGTCGTTCGGGTGTCGGCACCGTGATGGGTTCCAAAAACCTGAAGGCCGTGGCCATCCGTGGTACCAAGGGTGTTGCCGTCAAGGACTACCCGCGCTTTGTCGAAGCCACCAACGCTGGCAAGAAGGTGTTGGCCGACAATGCCGTCACCGGCCAGGGTTTGCCCGCCTACGGCACCCAGGTGCTGATGAACGTCATCAACGAGACAGGTGCTTTGCCGACCCGGAACCACCGGGATGTCCAGTTTGAAGGCGCGCATGCGATCTCCGCTGAAGCCATGGCGGAAAAGCGTCCGGGCGACGGTAAGGCCAATCTGATCACCAATGCGGCCTGCTTCGCCTGCACCATTGCCTGCGGTCGGGTCAGCCAGATCGAGCGTTCGCACTACACGGTTGTTGATCGTCCGCAGTACCAGGGTGCTTCCGGTGGTCTGGAATATGAAGCCGCCTGGGCACTTGGTGCCGCGACCGGCGTGAATGATCTTGATGCCCTGACCTTCGCCAACTTCATCTGCAACGAACAGGGCTACGACCCGATCAGCTTCGGCGCCACCATCGGTGCCGCAATGGAGTTGTACGAGGAAGGCGCGATCACGTCTGAAACCACGGGCGGCATCGAGCTGAAGTTTGGCTCCGCCAAGGCGCTGACCGATCTGGCCGAACTTTGCGGCAAGGCAGAGGGCTTCGGTGCCGAAATCGGCTTGGGCTCCAAGCTGCTTTGCGAAAAGTACGGTCGTCCCGAACTCTCCATGAGCGTGAAGGGCCAGGAATTCCCGGCTTATGACAGCCGCGGCATTCAAGGCATGGGTCTGACCTACGCCACGTCCAACCGGGGTGCCTGCCACCTGCGGTCCTACACGGTGGCCTCGGAAATCCTGGGTATTCCGGAAAAGACCGACCCGCTTGAGACCACCGGCAAGGCCGGTCTGGTGAAGGCCTTCCAGGACGCCACCGCCGCTGTCGACAGTGCCGGCATCTGTGTCTTCACGACCTTCGCCTGGACCCTGGAAGACATCGCTCCGCAAGTGGATGCGGCCTGTGAAGGGGAATGGTCCGCCGAACGGCTCTTGGAAGTCGGGGAGCGGATCTGGAACATGGAACGTCAGTACAACCTGGCGGCCGGCTTCACGGGCAAGGATGACACCCTGCCGAAGCGGCTTCTGAAGGACGCGGCCAAAACCGGTCCGGCGGAAGGTAAGGTCAACGGGTTGGAACAGATGCTGCCGGAATACTACGAACTTCGTGGTTGGACGGCGGAAGGTGTTCCGACCAACGAAACCTTGGGTCGCCTAGCGCTCTAAGGCCGAAAGATCAGGGCGCCTCGTGGGAGGCGCCCTTTTCTTATCCGGACCCGTCAATGTGGGTTCGCGGCGTTTGGCCGGACGTGTCACGGCCGAATAGAAAAAATCAAAATCATTTGAGGAGTGGCAGAGATGCTGGGGTTCCTGAAGAAACTGTTTGGCGGCGGCGAGGCACCGACTGGACCGAGTACACCGACGCAAACTGCGCCACCGGTGTCAGCGTCAGCACCGGCGGTTCCGGCTGAACCCGAACCGTCTCCTGCCACCGGAGGAACGATCTTGGAAGCAAGTTATGTGGTCGTGGGTGCCGGACCGTCCGGCGTTGTCTGCGCGGAGACCATCGTCAAGGAACAGCCGGGCGCAAAGGTCCTGCTGATCGGCAACGAACCCGAACCGCCCTATTCGCGTATGGCGATTCCCTATTACCTGGTGGGCAACATCAAGGAAGAGGGGACGCATCTGCGCCACACGGACGGCCACTACGATGCTTTGGGTATCACCTATAAACAGGCAAAGGTCACCGGCCTGGATCCGAAGGCCCATACTTTGGAATTGCACGGCGGCGACACGGTCAAGTACGAGAAGCTCTGCATTGCGACGGGAGCCTCGCCGATCCGTCCGCCGATTCAGGGGCTGGACAATCCGGGTGTACACCACTGCTGGACGCTGGAAGATGCCCGTAACATCATCAGCCTGGCCCATGAAGGGGCTCATGTCGTCCTGATGGGCGCGGGCTTCATCGGCTGCATTATCCTGGAAGCCCTGGCCGAGCGGAACGTGAATCTGCACGTGGTCGAAATGGGTGACCGCATGGTACCGCGCATGCTGGATGAAAACGCGGGCGGTCTGTTGAAGACCTGGTGCCAGGACAAAGGCGTGATGGTCCATACCTCGACCAAGATTACCCAGCTGGAACCAAACAAGGGCGAGCCGGAAGACACGCTTCTGGTCGACCTGGACAACGGCCATCAGATCCCGGCGCACCTTGTCGTGGTCGCGGCCGGAGTGAAATCCAATGTCTCCTTCCTCGAATGGTCAGGGCTGGAACTGGATCAGGGGATTAAGGTCAACGAATACCTGGAAACAACGGCACCGGACGTCTACGCCGCCGGCGACGTGGCCCAGGGACCGGACTTCACCACCGGTGGCTGGTCCGTGCATGCTATTCAGCCAACAGCAGCTGATCACGGTCGCATCGCGGCCCTGAACATGCTGGGCCGGGGCGCGAAATACCAGGGCAGCCTGGTGATGAACGTCCTCGATACCCTGGGTCTGATCAGCGTTTCCTACGGCGCTTGGGACGGCGTCGAGGGTGGCGACAGTGTTCAGGAACTGGATGCCGAGAACTACAAGTACATCCGTCTGGAATTCGACGGGGAGTTCCTGGTCGGGGCTCAGACGCTTGGCCGGACCGAGCATGTCGGTGTGCTTCGCGGTCTTATCCAGTCCAATCAGCCGCTCGGCGAATGGAAGGACAAGCTGTTGAAGGACCCGCACCGGATCATGGAAGCCTACATCGCGACCCAGGGAAAGGCTGCCGTGAACAGGGCTACTCTGGCCGTCAAGACAGCGGCTCAGGCCGCCGAGTAGAACAGCGGATCAGGCTTCGAAGAAACTGCAGGCCCTCCCAAGGGAGCTCCACTTCATGGAGCCAAAACCTGAGAGCCCGGGATTTCCAGATCCCGGGCTTTTTTTGGCTAAACGGTGCCCAGATGGACGGATTGTTCACCCTACCGATAAGACCAAAGTCGAGATGAAGAATGGCCAAAAGCCACGTATAAAAAAGCCGAAACAAAGGACGGGTGCCAAGGCCATTTTGGAGGTCAGGCGGGGCGGGGGAACGCCGAGCCCGTTGATCCGTTTAGAGCCAGACACCAAAGACAAGACAGGATGGGGGATTCCATGATTTCGAAACCGACCCGGTATATGTTTGCTGCCGCACTGGCGACGGCACTTGGTGCCGGCCTGACCCTGGCGGGATCCACCGGACCTGCCATTGCGCATGGCGATGTGACACCGCAGGCGGTCGATACCACCGGTTTGCCTGAACTGGGCGAAGAATGGGTGGACACCAATCCGTTCCGGGAAGACGACGCCCTGAAGCCAAAGGCGATCGAAATCGGCTCCAGCGCTTATAACCAGAACTGCGCGCGGTGTCATGGGCTCGAGGTCATCTCGGGTGGGATCGCTCCGGATCTGCGCTACCTCGAAGAAGATTTCGACGGGGACGAATGGTTTATCGAGCGCGTCTCAAACGGTGCCGTGCGCGATGGCAAGGTCTACATGCCGGCCTTCGAAGGCGTGATCAATCAAGAAGGCCTCTGGGCTATTCGGACCTATATCGACTCGCGTCCGGAAGACTAAGGCGTTAGCTTGACGATAAGGGAAGACGTGACCTGCGCCATTTTTAGTTAAGGGGAATGCCACGTGGATGTGCCCGAAGGGGGCGATATCCCGAAAACCGGCACAACCGGTGACGGACAGCAAGGGGACCCGGGTACCGGCCCGGTCCAACGGGCGGCGATTGTCGCTGATTCTTCGACAGAGGCCGCAGATAAGCTCTGCGCCCTGTTGGGGGAGGATGCTTCTGCGATCTTCTTTTTTGCCTCGGCCCACTACGATCTGGCCGAGCTCGGCCTCGCGCTCGAAGCGGCCTATCCCGGTGCCAAGGTCTTTGGATGCACAACGTCCGGCGAGATAGGACCCGATGGCTACGGCAAGGGCACCGTCACGGCTTTCTCGTTGCCAGCAGCCCATTTTGCCGTTGCTCACGAGGTGATCACGCCGCTGTCCGAGCTGGACATTCAGGAGGGACGGGCTGTTGTTCAGCGACTGCACGCGGCGATCCAGAACATCGGCGTTGCCCGTCACCCCGAACAGACTTTCGGCGTGATGATGGTCGACGGCATGAGCCTGCGAGAGGAATCCGTGTTGACCGCCGTCAATTCGGAATTGGGTATGATCCAGCTTTTCGGCGGCTCGGCGGCGGACGATCTGCATTTTGAGAACACCGCGATCTTCCATGACGGGCGATCCAATTCGGATGCGGCCCTGTTGGTCTTCGTCAATACGGATTGCCCGTTCCATGTGTTCTGTACCCAACATTTCGAGGCCACCGACCGCAAGATGGTGATTACCGAAGCCGATGCCCATGGTCGTCTGGTGTCAGAGATCAATGCTGCTCCTGCCGCGACGGAATACGCCCGGCTGATCGGGGTGGAGCCGGATCAACTGGACCCGCAGACCTTTGCGGCCCATCCCGTCATGGTTCGGGTGGGCGGAGACTACTACGTGCGCTCCATCCAGCGCGCCGACGCAGACGAGAAGCTTCGGTTTTTCTGTGCCATCGATGAGGGGCTGGTCCTGACCATCGCCCGCGCAGGCGATATCGTCGATAATCTTCGACAGACCTTCTCAAACCTGCGCCAAAGGGTCGGCGATCTTCAATTGGTGATCGGCTGCGATTGCGTTTTCCGCAAATTGGAAATCGACCAGACCGAGGGGACCGAGCCCCTGGTCGCGAACCTCATGAAGGAAAACCGCGTCGTAGGCTTCAGCACTTACGGGGAGCAATTCGGCGGCATGCACGTCAACCAGACTTTCACCGGGGTTGGCATAGGATGGCCGGAGAATCTGACGAGTGGGGAGGGGCCTGGCAAGATCAAGGCCCGTAACCGTCCATGATCGATTCGTTGGATTTGCCGGAAGGGACCCCGGACGAAGCGGAGCGACTGCGTAAAATCGTCCAGGCCTTGATGAAGCAGGTCGAGCGCTCGATGGACGTCAGGGGCGGTGCCTTCTCCCTGTTCCAGACAGCGATCTTGCTGGATTCAAAGGTGCGGGCGCGCACGGGCGAGTTGGAGCAGGCCCTATCGGAGCTGGAGCGCGCCAACCGGGAACTGACCCGGACCGAAGCCGAAGCCAATCGGGCAAAAGGCCGCCTGTCGGATGCCGTGGAAAGCATCTCGGAAGGCTTTGCGCTGTTCGACGAAGACGACAGGCTCGTGCTCTGTAACGAGCGCTTCTGGGATTTCTGGGGCGACCATCGCGACGAGATTCCCTACTGCACACCCTTTGCCGAGGTGGCGCGCAAGCTGATTGTCGAATACGAGGTCCCCGGCGGCCAGGATGGCCTCGAAGCCTGGCTGGAGGAACGCCTGCAACGCCACCGCCATCCAGGCGAGGCCTTCGTGGTCCAACTCCATGATGGCCGCTGGCTGAAGATTAACGAACGCCCCACGGGAGAAGGCGGTCGTGTCGGAATCTACACCGACATCACCGACATCAAGCAGCAGGAGACACAGCGACGGGAACGGGAACTGGCGGAGAAATCCGTCGTCTTGCAGGCCTCCTTGGACTCACTCAGTCAGGGAGTTGCGGTCTTTGATCGCGATCTGGCGCTTGTTGCCTGGAATCAGCGTTTTGTCGAGTTGCTGGACCTGCCTGACGATATGGTTCGCCTCGGCATGACCTATGAGGGCTATATCCGCTTCAACGCCGACAGGGGCGAGTACGGCGAGGATCGAGACCAGGCCGTGGCCCGACGCCTCGACCGCGCCAAAAACCGTGCGCCCCTGTTTTTCGAATACACGCGCCCCAATGGTCGCGTGATCGAGCTGCAGCGGAATCCCATGCCGGGCGGCGGATTTGTAACCACTTACACCGATGCGACCCTGCGACGCGAGGCCGCAGAGCAGCTGCGCGAGGCCAAGGAACTTTTGGAACACCGGGTGCGTGAACGCACCGATGAATTGAAGGTCGCCAAAGACGCGGCCGAAGAGGCCAATCTTTCCAAGACCCGTTTTCTGGCGGCGGCCAGCCACGATCTGCTCCAGCCCCTCAATGCCGCGCGCCTGTTCATCTCGACATTGTTGGAGTTGGCCCTGGCTGATCAACCGAAAGATATTGCCGAGCGCGCAGACTTTGCGCTGGCGGGTGTGGAAGGGCTGCTATCGACCCTGCTGGAAATTTCCAAGCTGGATGCCGGTGCCGTGCCGGTCGTGGTGAGTGATTTCGCACTGGATGACCTGCTGGGTCGGCTTGAGAAAGAATACAAGGACTTTGCGGTAGAGAACGGATTGGACCTTACCGTGGTCGGGTGTTCCGCCGTTGTCCGCTCGGATGCCAAGCTTCTGTCACGCGTGGTCAGAAATTTCCTCAGCAACGCCATCCGTTATACCGAGAGCGGCAAGGTACTGCTGGGATGTCGCCGCCGCCGGGATGGTATCGAGATCGGTGTTTGGGATACGGGACCCGGCATCTCCGAAGACGACAAGCTTCGAATATTTGAAGAGTTCCGTCGCCTCGACAATGCGGGCACCCATGCCAAACGCGGTGCCGGACTCGGACTGGCCATCGTGAAGCGCATCGCTCGGATGCTCAACCACCCGCTCAGGGTCGACTCATCGCCGGGGCGGGGAGCCTGTTTCACGGTGCTTGTTCCTTTTGGTGAGCTGACGCAGGCTCAGGCCGATGTCTTGCCGGCGACCCATTCCGATAATCCCTTCGATGGTGCCGTGGTTGCCGTGATCGACAATGAGGCGGAGATCCAGATCGGCATGCAGGTGCTCTTGGAGGCCTGGGGCTGTGATGTTCTGGTGGGCGCGACGCATCAGGAAATCGTCCGTGCGGCTGCCAAGAAAGGCCAATGCCCCGATCTGGTTCTAGCCGACTATCACCTGGACGATAACGAGACAGGCATCGACGCCCTGGCACAGTTGGAGGAGGCCTGTGGAAAGGAACTTCCCGGAATCGTTATAACCGCAGATGCTTCGGACGAGGTGCGCGATGCCATCACCGAGGCGGGCAGGGGTTATCTGACGAAGCCGGTGAAGGTCGCTAAGCTGAGAGCTTGGATCGCGCAACAAAGGGGGTGATCGCCCTTGTTCGAGAAAAATCCGCCAGCTCGCTTCCCTGTCTGCCGGACGGCATAGGATTCCCATTCCAGGCAAGCGGTGTTACCCTGGCAGGGTCGTCTATTGGGGTGCCGAGCATGTATCCATTGGTATCGAGGTTTGCTGTCTTTGCTTTGGTGGCGATGATCCTATCGCTGGCCACGATTTCATATTCCTTCTGGGATTTTTCGATCCGTCGCCTGACTGAGGCCACGGAAGCGAATAACAAGCAGCTGGCCCAGGTCCTGTCGAATGCCTTGCCTCAACAGATCACGGAATACGTCTTGGCGGCGAAAGCGTCTTCTCCCGATGTGCAGCTCCTGCGCGAGGGAGCTCCAACCATCGACGCGCCTTTGCTTCAGCTCATCCAGGGATTGCCGATCCTCAAGATCAAGCTCTACGCCCCCAATGGCTTGACGGTCTATTCGTCGAACCTGAACGATATCGGATCGTCGAAAGCGAAGAGCGCGGTTTTTCAGGCGGTCATAAGGTCGGGAGTGGAATACTCGAACACGTCGTTTCGGGACCATTTCCAGAGCTTTGAGGGGCCTGTGGCCGAAAGGTGGCTGATCGAGACCTACCTGCCGATCAAGTTGGGTGACGGGACGATCAGTTGGGTTTTTGAACTCTATTCCGACGTAACCAAAGAGCGGGCCCAGATCTTCGACCATACGGTCCAGTTGGTGGGCTCTGTTACGGTGGTATTTGTCCTGCTCTACATCTGCCTTGTTGCTTTCTCGAAGGGTTGCTCGAAGGTTATGGCCCATCAGTATGAGGAGTTGAGCCAAGCGCGGAAATCAGCAGAAATTGCCAATCGGTCAAAGTCGGAGTTTCTCGCGACAATGAGCCATGAACTTCGAACGCCACTGACTTCGGCGCTCGGCGGACTGAAGCTGATTGATGGGCTGCATGCCGACAAACTGCCCGAGGAAGTGAAAAAACTGGTCGACCTGGCCATCCGCAATAACGAGAGCCTGCTTCGCCTCGTGAATGAATTGCTCGACTTCGAGAAAGTCCTTTCAGGGCGTTTTTCCGTCATCTGTCAGCCCCATGACATCGCCGCCATCACGGCAAGAGTGGTTTCCGAGAACAAGGGATATGCCCTGACCCAAGGGGTCTCTTTCGATCTTATTCCACCGGATAGGCCTTGCTGGGCAAAGGTTGATGAACATCGATTGGAGCAGGTTCTGAACAACCTTCTTTCCAACGCGGCCAAATTCTCCCATGAAGGGGGACATGTCCTGGTTGAAGTCTCCAACCTTAGGGAGAGGGTTCAAGTGCAGGTCAAAGACAAGGGCATCGGAATTCCGGAGAGGCTCCAAAAAGCGATTTTCGAGCCCTTTACCCAGGTCGAGGACGTAACCACACGCCGCCACAAGGGAACCGGCCTGGGGTTGCCGATCTGTAAATTCCTGGTTGAAGCCATGGACGGCGAAATTCAAATGGAATCCGTCGAAGGCTTAGGATCAAATTTCCGCATCGTCTTCCCGCGTATCGATGAAATACCTTCCGCCAAGGTGGCGTGACGTTCTCAACGATTGTGGTCCAGACCTCGGTCAGGTTTCCAGCTGATTCCTCGCCGCAAGCACCGCTTGGGTCCTGCTGTGCACGCCCAATTTTCGCAGAATTGCCGAAATGTGCGCCTTCACCGTCGATTCTTTGATATCGAGTTCGTAGGCGATGATCTTGTTTGGCTTGCCCTGGGTCAGAAGGTGCAGGACGCCGCGCTCCGCCGGGGTGAGAAGGCTGAGTCGGTCTTCCATTTCCACGTCGCCTCGTGGCGGTTTCTTCAGCGCGGCTTCGGCTTCGACGGGAACGTAGGTCTGGCCGTCGAGCACGTGGCGCATGGCCTGTTCAATGGTGTCCTTGTTCGCGGACTTAGGAATGAAACCGGCCGCCCCGCAGGTCAGCGCGCGGCGAATCACTTCCGCATCATCTTCGGCGGAGACCATGACCACAGGGATGGTCGGAGCAGCCTGTCGAAGCTGCATCAGGCCGGAAAAGCCCTCTGATCCCGGCATGTTGAGGTCAAGCATGATCAAGTCCAGGTCCGGATCGGCCTTGGCCGCATGCTCCGCATCGGAAATGTTGGAGACTTCCTGGATCGATACCTCGCCCCAGGCCCCTCGAATGACACTGGTCAGGGCGTCGCGGAACAATGGATGGTCATCTGCAACTAATAGTTTTAGCATGATCGACACACCGTCATTGCGGTGTCTCCCCCTCGTCGGCGACCGGCCATTTGGCATCCAATGTCGGGCCGGTAGTCCATCTTTTTATGTTCTATCAACATATTAATCAGGAGACCTGTCTTTTCGAAAGCGCAAAACGAAGGGGGACGGCCTTTGCTGCCATCCCCCCCTAAAGAATAATGGCGGTTATGTCAGGATTCGTGAGCCTGACATAACCTATGGTGTTGTTCAGCTCGGGATCTTGAAGACCCAGACGCTACCACCCTGGTTCAGGTTGCGAATCCGCTTCGCAACATCGCCGCCCCAGAGCGGAACAGCACCACCCCAGCCGGAGACGATCGCGACATACTGTTCGCCATCATCTTCCCAGGTGATCGGGGAGCCGACGATGCCGGACCCGGTGTTGAACTTCCACAGCTCTTCACCCGTCTTGGCGTTGAAGGCCTTAAAGAAGCCCTCCGGGGTGCCCATGAAGACCAGATTGCCAGCGGTGGACATCACGCCACCCCAGAGCGGGGCGTTGTTGCGGTATTCCCACTTGATCTCGCCGGTTTTGGGGTCGATGGCTTTCAGAGCGCCGATGTAGTCCTCGAACAAGGGCTTGATGGTGAAGCCGGCACCGAGGTAGGCGGCACCCTTCTTGTAGGTGACCGGTTCGTTCCAGAGGTCCATGCCCCATTCGTTGGAAGGCACGTAGAACAGCTCGGTATCGGGGTTGTAGCCGATCGGCATCCAGTTCTTGCCACCCAGGAAGGAGGGGATGGAGAAGATGGACTTGCCCTTCTTGCCGTCTTCGGACTTTGTCGGGTCTCCGGGGCGACCGCCATCCTTGTAGTTCGGACGACCGGTCTCCAGATTGATGCTTTCCGCCCAGGTGATGTCTTTCACGAAGGGGCTGGCACCCAGCAGTTTCCCGTTGGTGCGGTCCAGCACGTAGAAGAAACCGTTCCGGTCGGCGGTGGCCGCGGCCTTGATGGTCTTACCGTCTTTGTTCATGTCGAAGGAGACGACTTCGTTCACGCCGTCGAAGTCCCAACCATCATTCGGCGTGGTCTGGTAGTGCCACTTGATTTCACCGGTATCCGGATCAATCGCCAGGCGGGAGGCCGAGTAGAGGTTGTCGCCCGGACGCAGGTGCGCGTTCCAGGGAGCTGGGTTGCCGGTACCGTAGAAGATCGTCCGGGTTTCCGGATCATAGGTCCCGCCGAGCCAGGTGGCTCCGCCGCCCCATTTCCACATGTCGCCGGGCCAGGTGGCGTTCTTGGTCCCCGTCATGGAGCTTTCTTTGCCGTTCAGCGTGCCCATGTGACCTTCGATGGTCGGACGCGACCAGACGACCTTACCGGTCATGGCGTCATAGGCGGTGACCGCACCAACGATGCCGAATTCACCACCGGAGTTCCCCATGATGACCTTGCCTTCGACGATGAAGGGGGCGGCAGTGGCGGAATAACCGGCCTTGTAGTCGCCGATCTTAGCTTTCCACTTCACCTTGCCGGTTTCACGGTTCAAGGCGACCAGGCGCGCGTCCAAGGTGGCAAAGATGACCAGATCCTTGTAGAGCGCGGCACCGCGGTTGATCACGTCACAGCAGGGCATGATGCCGTCCGGCAGACGGGCATCGTACTGCCAGATTTCCTCACCGGTCTTCACATCGATGGCGAACAGGCGGGAGTAGGAACCCGTCACGTACATCACGCCATCGTGGACCAGCGGCTGGCTTTCCTGGCCGCGCTGTTTTTCACCGCCGAACGAGAACGACCAGACCGGCAGCAGTTTGCCGACGTTGTCGGTGTTGATCGTTTTCAGCGGGCTGTAGCGCTGGCCCTGGAGACCGAGACCATTGGTCACGACCTGATTGGTGGTCGAGTGGTCGTTCAAGATGTCTTCGTCAGTGACGTCCGCGGCTATGGCCGGGCCGGTGATGGCGGATACCGCCAACCAGCCCAAAGCGGTTGCCGACAGCAAAGCCTTTTTCATGGCTGCTCCCCTGTTTTCCCTGGAGACGTAGATCGCCCCACGGTGTTTTGCCCAAAGGCGGGATGCCCCTGGTCGGAATGTCTGAAACCCCCCGATCCGGTCACCCGGATGTTTGGCCTCCCATCGCTCTGAAAGGGCGAAGGTATCGACCTTCCCCTTCTGAGCAGGTTGATCATGGACAGGTCGCAGGTCAGGGCCAATTGGCAAAAAGTATAAGGCTTAACATACTGATTTTATTGATTAAAATAACCAGATGAAAAATCGGGCTTCTTGTCAGGATTTCGCCTTCAGGCCGCGATAGGCGAAATCGGTTTCCGCCCTTGCCGCCTCCCTGGCGGCAAGGGTGCGGACGGCCTCGTGATCGGGGGAATATTGGCAAGTGGGATCCATCTTTGCGGCGTCGCCTGCCAGTGCAAGAGCCTGGCAACGGCAGCCACCCCAATCGATCTCCTTGCGCTCACAATTCTCGCAGCCCTCGGGCATCCATCTCGTGGCGCGATAGGCCTCGAACGCCTGGCCGGTCGCCCAGATGGCCCCGAGTGATCGGTCGCGGATGTTCTCGAATTCGAGGCCCGGGATGGACTCTGCTGCGTGGCAGGGCAATACCTTGCCGCTGGGATGGATGACCACAAACCGCCGGGCCCAACCACCCATGCAGGCTTTCGGAAAGCGGGCGTAGTAGTCCGGAATCACGTAGTCGATGACAAGCTTGCCTTTCAGACGCTGCCTGGCTTCTTCGACGATGGGCGTCATTTCCTGCAATTGCTCGAGGCTCGGCATCAGGCTGGCGCGGTTCGTCAAACCCCAACCGTAGTACTGCACATTGGCAACTTCCAGGCGGCCGGCACCGAGTTCGACCGCCATGTCGATCATCTTGGGCAGGTTATGGATGTTGTGGCGGTGACAGACGACGTTGACGGTCAGCGCGAGCCCGGCATCGGTGATCATCCGGGCGGCCTTGAGTTTGTCTTCATGAGCGTTCTCCCGCCCGGCGATCCAATCGCCGCCGGCCCGCTCCGCGTCCTGAAAGCCCAGCTGCACGTGCTCCAGGCCGACATCTGCGAGCCGCCGGGCGCGATCCGCATCCAAGAGCACACCTGATGTGATCAAGTTCGTGTAGAGGCCCTTTTTCGCACCATGGTCGATCAGGTCTTCCAGGTCAGGGCGCAGCGTCGGCTCGCCGCCGGAAAAGTGCACCTGGACGAGGCCGAGGTCATAGGCCTGGTCGAGGACATTGACCCAGGCATCTGTGTCCATCTCGTCAGAGCGCTTGGCCAGTTCCAGCGGGTTGGAACAGTAGGGGCAGTGCAGCGGGCAGCGATGGGTGAGTTCCGCCAGCAAGGCCAGAGGCGCGGTGACGACGTTTTCGGGTTGTTTGCTGCCATCCGCCAAGTTGTTCACAGCTGCAACACGCCTTTCTCGTTCAGGTCGTCAATCAGGTCGGAGACATCGCCGAAAATCTCCGCTCGAGGGGCCTGATAGGCCTCGGCCAGGTTATCGACGATCCGGTCGAGCGAGCGTGCCCCGTCCACCAGCTTCAGGATCTCGACGGAAATCTCATCCGGCACCAGCATGCGTTCCGGAGCCAGTACCAGCCATTGGTCGCGGCGTTCATCGAACCGGAACTTCACATGCGGCTTGAAGGTTGGAACGCAGTTGCCTTCGACGGCCATTCAAGACCCCTCTGATTTATAGGTGGCCGGGTCAAAAGCCCCCGGCGGAATCATGCCGGGCTCGACATAGGCCAGGTAGAGAGCGTCCAACTGGGCCCAAAGCACGTCAAGTTTGAAGCTGAGCGCATCGCAGACGGCGTCTTGCTGGTCCGGACGGCGGGCATGCTCTTTGACATAGCGAAGCGCAAACTCGGCATCCACCGGTGCCTGGTTCAGCCGACGCTTGAAGTAGGCCATAACCTCGTCGGTGATGAAGTCATAATGTTCCAGCATGCCGACGATACGTTCCTGGTGAATCTTCGGTGCGAACAGTTCGGTCAGAGAGGAGGCGACGGCCTGCAGCATCGGCTGTTCGTAGGTGTAGCGAACATAGGCCTCCACGGCGAAGCGGGTGGCGGGCAGGGCGAGCCGCTGGCTGACAACGTCGTCGCGATCAAGCCCCAGGCCGGTGGTTAACACGAGCCAGCGTTCAATACCGCCCTCGTCTTCGCGCTCTCCATCATGGTCTGTGATGCGGTGGATCCACTCGCGGCGCAACTCCCGGTCCATGGTGCGCGCCATCAGCGCCGCATCCTTGCGAGGAATGGCAGCCTGATAGCAAAAGCGGTTCAGCGCCCAGGCCTGGACCTGGCCCTTGGTCATTTCCCCGCCGTGCAGCATTTTGTGAAACGGGTGGCGGTTGTGATAGCGCGCATCCCCCATGGCCCGCAGTTTTTCTTCCAGCTGAGCCGGGCTCAACAGTTCGGTCATAATCTGAACTCCATGCCGTCTTCCGATATGATCCAACCGGCCTTCTCGGCCTCTTTGCGCTCTTCGCTGTCTTCCAGCAGGGCGGGGTTGGAATTGTTGATGTGCACGAAAACGCGCTTGCCGATGGACACTTCTGCAAAGGCTGCTATCGATCCTTCCGCGCCGCTCATACAGATATGGCCCATGCGCTTGCCGGTTTTTGGGCCCAGGCCCATTCGAGGCATCTCGTCGTCGGTCCAGGTGGTGCCGTCGAAGAACAAGAGGTCTGTGCCATTCACGCGGGCCTTTAGCTCATTCGGCACAGCGGCGCAGCCGGGGATGTAGTAAAAGGATTTACCGGACTGGATTTCTTCGATCCGCAGCCCGATGGTGTCTTCTTCAACGGAACCGAAGTTGGCACCCTTGCTCTCATCTTCGAGCCAGAGGGCGACCTTGCCCGGCACGCCGAACAACTCAACGCGTAAGCCCAGGTCGCTGTCGTCGGTCCCCCTGATATCGACCGTTTGCCCGAGGCCGAACGGGCGACGAGGGACAAGATCCGGGTTGACGACATTGAAGATTGAATTGGCACCGAGCACGTCGAGCACCCGGCCCGTTCCGTATATGGCAAAGGGATGCGATTCCCGCAGGGTCAGAAGCCCTGCGACGTGATCCACATCCGCATTGGTCAGCAGCACGGCCGAGATCGGGCTATGCCGAAGACCCTCTGCCGGGTAGAGGGCAGGTGTCGTATTGATTTGATGTCGGATATCGGGCGAGGCATTCAGCAGGACCCAATCCTTGCCGTTCGCGCAAACGGCCAATGATGACTGTGTCCGGCTCTTCGCCTTGGGGTCGCCGTGGCGGGCCCGGTTGGATGCTTGTGAATTGCAATTCCATTGCGGAAAGCCTCCACCGGCACCAGAGCCGAGGACGACGATTTCCATTCGGTTCCCCCCCCAAACGGTCATCAAAACCGATAACAGCGGGTTTACCCGCTCTTTGATTTTCGTTTTCCGATTGACCAGCCGCCTTTGAGCGAGGTCTCACGATAACGGGTGGAGGCCGGCATAACAGCCTGAATCAGCCTCTATTCACTTAATTAGAGGACGATTCGACACCAATTACAGAACCACGAAGTGACTCTGAACTGGCGCATCTCGCTCTAGCCGGGTCCCCCGTTTGGTTGCCTGAAATCAGGCCTTCGGCAAATCAGGCTTCGGCGCAGGCGTAGGAGTTGATTTCCATGCCAACGGCGATTTCGACCACAACGGGCTTTTTCCAAGTCTTCATCAGAATTCCTCCCCAAAAGGTTCCAAGCCGAGGATCCTAGCGACCCTCTTGGCCCATCATCTCCAAGCCATCGGGAGCGCGCAATTGGCCAAAGGTCGGAGGCTCCAGGCAGGGTGCGGCTAAAGACCACTCCCGGGGACCGGATCACGGGCAATCCGAAGGCCTCTCCGCCCCTTTGGCCAAGTGCAGGGCCCAGGCTTCAGCGTCTTCCATACCCTGGGCACTTGCCTTGGCGAACCAGTCGAGCGCTTCCGGTTCCGGCGGATCGGCACAGGCCATCAACAGGCCCAACCGGTATTGCGACCGTCCGCTACCCCGGATCGCACCGGTGCGGTACCGATCCTTGGCAAGGTCGAGATCACGCGGCTCCCCCAGGCCGTCCTCGGCCAGGGTGCCCAGATTGAACCAGGCATCCGGATCGCCGTCTTCGGCCATCCGTTCCCACATCGCGCGGGCCTCGTCGTATTGACCCATCTTGTAGACCGCATAGGCCTTGAACCGTTGGACCATTGGAGCGTCAGCGGCTGCGGGGAAGGCGAGTATGACGCTGAGGGCCAGGGCTGAAAGGGTACCGAGTGTCCTCACTTCGGTGGTGCCTGCGGCAGGGTTTCCTCCACCAAGGCCGGCCAGAGGTGGGAGACGGAGCGTTTGAACTCCAAATTGCGCACATCCAGGCTGTCGAAGGTTGACGGGATTTCGATTGCCATGACCTCTGTCATTTCCATCCCCTCTTCGGCAGCGGTCCGAAGTGTCGCTTCCAGCCACTTCAGATAGGCGAGCGTCTGTTCGATGGAGCGCCCGTCGGTCTCGACGGGCCCATGGCCGGGGACAAGGAACTGAAAGGTCTGGGCTTTCAGTGTCTCAAGGGCCAGGTACCAGTCTGCCAAAGTGGCATGCGGGGTCGTGGCTGTGCGATTGTGAAACACCACGTCTCCGGCGAACATCACGCCGCTCTTTCGATCCAGGATCGCAAGGTCCGCAGCCGTGTGGCCGTTCACAGGAATCAGATCCAGTGTCCTGCCGGCCTGTGTGACGGGAGAGGCGGTGACAGCCTCGGTCGGCACGACAACCTCGGTCCCCAGCATCCAATCGCCCACGAGCCGGTACATGTTTTCGGACAGGCCTTCTCCTTCCGCCTTGATGGCCTGGATGGTCTCGGGCAGGGCCGCGATGGTAGCACCCGGAAAAGCCTGGTTGCCCAGGAAATGATCCGGGTGGTGATGGGTCAGGTAGATTTTGGCGATCGGTTTGTCGGTGATCGTCCGGATGGCTGCCAGCATCTGTTCGCCATAGAGCCGAGATGGACCCGTATCGATGACGATGACACCGTCCTCGCCGACAACAAAGCCGGTATTGACGATGTTGCCACCGTTTTTGCGGCTGAAATGTTTGGTGGATCCGATGAAGGCGTAGACGTCTTCCGTCACCATGACCGGCTGCAGATCATAATCGAGATCGCGGGCCGAGGCCGGACCCGGCAGTGTCATTCCTGCCAGATAGCTGAAGGCAATCAAACAACCGGCAATCCACCCCCAAAGACCTGTCATCTGGCGCTTACCGGAAGGCCGAACGATTAACCCGGACGTCGAGGGTGTTGCCGTTGTTGTCCCGGCCCTCCAGGCCATATCCGTCGCGGTAAATGGCCCCGGCAGCGACTTCCAGCGTAAAGACCGGGTTCTCGCTCACCGGCTCGAAAGGCAGGATTTCGGCCAGCAGGTTGCCTTCGGCATCGGCAAGGCGCAGTTCGTCCAGATAGAAGGCGGGGATGGTGCCGGAAAGGCCCGTATCCATCGGATGAATGATGCGGAAGCGCATGCGGTCCGAGCCGTCTTCTTTCGACCAGACACGCGCCTGAACCTCATTCAGATGATCGGCCCAGGTGCCGTCGGCGACAGCGATTGCCGGTGCGGTGCAGCCGCCACCCGCTGCATCCACATAGACACCGCCCACGTGCCAGGTGCCGTCGGTCGTGCGTGCGGCGGCGTGAACCACGCTGGCCTCGTTCAGCTTGATGCGGGTCGCGAGGTAGGGCTTGGCCTTCTTCGGCAGGAACCGGAGAATGCCCGGAATGGGGTTCTGGTCTGCGATCAGAACGATTTCTTCCACGTCGCCCAGTTCCGTCGCATCGACCGCTATGGGAACCTGGAAGTTGTCTTCGGCATCGGCGGGGGCGAAGACCTTCACCTTGTCGCTCATGACGATTTTGCCGGGCAGGAATTCACTCGCCACGTGTTCCCACATCGGCGAATGATAGGGGTCGGACGGGATCCGGTCGGCGGATGCGGCGCCCGGGACCAGCGAGGTCAGGCCCAGGCCCACAGCAAAAGCAATCGCGCATATGGCATTTTTCATCGTCCACCCCCATTGATACGGCTTCTTACCGACATCCCGTACTTTCCATATATCTAACATAAATCGGGAACGTTCGGGCCTAGGCCTTTGGTCGGAGACGCCTCGAAGCGGCCCTAAGCCAGAGATCCTCAGGGCAAGAAACCTTCAGGGCAGGAGATCGGCGGGCGGGGGGATGTAGGTCAGGCCATGAGCCTCGAAAATGTCCTTGATAGAGCCGTCCTTGACCCGCTGGGACAGGATGTCGCCGACGGCATAGCCCAGCTGGCGCGTCTTGTGGCTGACCGCTACACCGACCAGCCATTCGGATTTCATCATGCCGGGCATGGGAACCTTGTTGACGTCAAAGGCCTCTGCCTTTGGTTGGATGCCCCGTTCCACCTGGGATCGCGGTCCCATCAGCCCGGCGGTCTCTCCTTTGAGAGCCGCTTCGGCAGCCTGTTCGAAATAGCGGTAGTGCTTCACATTCGGTCGGATCGCGCCGCCGAAGGCACCGGACAGGTAGTGGTCGGCGATGCTGTCCAACTCGACCGCGATGGGCTCGAAACGGAAGGGGGCCAGCGTCGCGTTTTTGCCGACCTTTTCCGGATCGGACGCCAGGACAACATCCTCGTTGTAGTAGGGGCCCAGCAGCACCACGAATTCGTTCCGGTGATCCATTTCCCGGTCGTAGGGGACGTGCATCATGACCGAAGCGATCCGGCTGCCCAGGTAATGGCCTTTCCAAATCGCGTTGCGCAGATCGTCGTCCACCGTCTCGTCTGCGGTCAGTTCATAGATTTCAAGTTCGACCTCCAGGCCTTCCGCAATCAGGCGGGCGATCTCGACATCAATGCCCTTCACCGGGC
Organism: Magnetovibrionaceae bacterium; assembly: GCA_049603795.1. Taxonomy (GTDB): domain Bacteria; phylum Pseudomonadota; class Alphaproteobacteria; order Rhodospirillales; family JBMYSY01; genus JBMYSY01. Next base: position 111,188 of record JBMYSY010000005.1, on the reverse strand, counting down.
CATGTTTTGACTCCCGATAAGAAAAAGGCGGAAAATCACGATAGACCGCGATGCCAATGCTGCCCCGATCCTGGATTTCATCGAAGGTCAGGTTGTTCGGCAGTCCGGCACCCTTGTTATTGGCGGTCCCGAAAGCCGAGGTGGCCATGACGCCTGCGGAAAGGACGATGGCTGCAGCGAAGAGAAGCCTTTTCAGCATGAGCTTGGACCCTTGAGATGGGAGAACGGAAATCACGGATTGCGCGACAGGCAGCCGATGATGGTCTTGCCGGAAACGACCACCTTGCGCTCGAACGGGGTATAAACGATGCAGAGCTGACGCGGGTCGTCGGCAAACCAGATCTTGACCTCTATGGCCTCGTCCTTCGTATCGAAGAAGACGTCCATGGGCTCGACACCGCTATCCATCCGGCCCTTACCGCCGGGGCCTGCGATGCGGAGCTTGTGTTCGGTCTTGTTTTCGATAACCAGTCGACCTTCCGCCCTGGCATCCAGGGGCGGAAGGCTGATCAGCAGACCGACCAGGCATAAGAAGAAGAGCTGTGCTCTCATTTTTGCTCCTTGGACCACGGCGGCGGCTTAGTCTTCAATGACAAAGGTGCCGGTCATGCCCTTGCTTTCCAGACCCTTGACGACCCAGGTGTAGGTGCCGGGTTTTTTCGGTGTAAATTCAAGCTCAATGGTGCCCGTGTCGTCAAACTCCAGGGCAACCAGCGTCCTAGTGTGGATTTCCAGGTCGTTTACAACGGCCTGATAGACCTCGATGGCGTCGTAGAATTCCGGCGCTTCCAGGCGGTACTCCTTGTAGCCCTTGGCTGTGACCTTCAGGACCGTCTCCCGACCGGGTTTCATCTCGATCTCTTTGATCGAAACGGCGAAGTCATTTTCGGCACCATCGCCGAAGACCAGTTCGGGCAATTTCTGGCGACCTTTGCTCGGTGCATCGTCATCGTCGGCCATGGCGGGAGTCACAGCGAGCCCCAGGGTAAGAACGGCGGCGAGAAGTGTTTTCATCATGGTTGTCAGAGGCTTCCTTTTCAGGGGATATTTTTCTCTCATGGATCTGGTTTTCAGGGCCGAATGGCAACGCCCCAGGGGAAGCGTCCGACCTTGATGGATTTGATGGTTTTCATTTCCTCGACATCGATCACGGAGACATCCCCGCTGATTCCATTGGTGGTGAAAAGCAGCTTTTCGTCCGGGGTGAACGACATGTGCCAGACCCGGCGGCCCACCAGCAGGTAGTCGAGAATCTCATACGACTGTGCATCTACGACGGCCACGTGGTTGGCGGGCCCCAGTGCGATAAAGGCGTACCTGCCGTCGGTGGTCAGCTTCATGCCAACGGGCTGAACCCGGTCCTGGTGGATACCCTTGATCTCGAAGCGAAGCGTTTGGAGCTCTTCCTTGCTCTCCACATCGAACACGTGGACGGTGCCGCCGATCTCGGTTGTGACCCAAAGCCGCTTGCCGTCATGGTCGAATTCCGCATGGCGCGGGCGCTGATCGACGAGACTGTTTTCGACGATCTCAAGGCTTTCGGTATCGATCCAGTGGGCCATGTTTGTGGTCTCGGAGGTGTTGATCGCGTAGCGGCTGTCGGGCGAGACCGCCATGCCCTCCGGCTCGATGCCAACATCAATCTGGGCGGCAACCGTGCCGGTCTCCAGGTCGATCGCGGTGACGATGTCATCGCTTTCGTTGGACGTGTAGATCCGTTTGCCATCGGGCGAGACCGCAAAGGTCTCCGGGTTTTCGCCGCTGGGCAGATCGCGGATCCATTCCAGGGTTTCCGCGTCGTATTCCTGGATGGTGTCGGAATCGCTGGCGCAGACAAAAAACGTCTTGTTGTCGATGCTCATGGCGACACCGCGCGGGCGCTCACCCACGTCGATGGTCTGGACGACCTCCAGGGTCTCCACATCAATGACGCTCAAAGTATCGTCTTTTTCGTTGGTCACGAAAGCCGTCATGGCACCGGCGGGAGCGCAGCCCAGGGCCAGGAATGTACAAAAAGAAGCGAAAGCGAGCCATTTGGTCATTCAGAAACACTCCAGAGCGGTGTCGGGCATTGGGTTTCTGGTTCATCAAATCCGAGCGTATCCAGTTCGGTCGTTGGATGCAGGAAGCCCTCTTGCGGCGACAGGCTGACCACGGAACGTGCGGTCAAAAGCGGGATCGATTGGCGCAGTTGGCCGTTCCAATGCCGGTATTGCAGCTTTCGCCCTTTGAACCCGGCAAGGCGCAGCTTGGGGGAATAGATGAAGGCCTTCAGGTCGTCGATCTTGATCGACTTGGTTCGCGTCGCGGCCTCTCCCAAGGTGCGAACCGCCATCCAGGCCGCCCAGTCTCGGGGGCGCATCGGGCGGCCCTTCGAGGCGAAAAAGCGTTCCTGCAGTTGAGCCGCCCCCCACTGTTCGACGGCGCGGCCCCAAGCGGCAGGGACCAGGCCCTGGGTCCCGGCTACCACTTTTGGCTCGAAGGTTCGGTACATCAGGTAGTCGCCGAAGTCGCCAATTTCGTCGGCGACCATTAACACGTCGTAATCTACACCCTGGGTGAAGATCGGAATTTCCGTCTGGGCGGTTCGACGGGCGTCGTATTCACCGGTCCAGGCCTTTTCCGCGACGATCTTGGCCCCGAAGCGTTTGGCGGCCCGCTTGACGCTGGCAGCAAAGAGCCTGTCTTCAGGCCGGGGGCCGGTGATCAGGAACCAATCCGACCACTGCTTCTTGATCAGGTACTGGGCCAGGCCGTCCATCAGCATGGCGCGGCTGGGCAGGGTGTGCAGCAGGTTGGCCCGGCAATCGGCTTCGCGAAACCGGTTGTCCGGGGCCCCCGCGTTGATCAGAAGCGGAATGTCCAGGTCTTTGGCACCGATCACTCGGTCCAGACTGACCGCCGGCATGTCGAGGACGACAACTTGGACCCCGGCCTCAGCCAAATCGCGCAGGTGCGCCAGGGGATCCGCACCTTCATCCAGGCGACGGATCTCCAGCTTGAAGGACTGCTTCAGAAAGCGGCCCGTTGTGGCGTTATCGGCCAAGCCCAACTCGGCCCCGGCCAGGCCTAAGTCCTCGGGCGGAACATCCAGGTTTGACAGAGCGGGCGGTTGCGGAAAGCCGACGGAAAGATAACCGATGGTCAGGCTCTCCTCCGCCCGGGCAGGCCCGACCGCAAGCAACAGGCTGGCGAGAACAACGCCAACCGTTCGCCGAACGGCCGCCGGGAATCGATTGATCACCAGGTATTTCCTCCCCAAACAGGCTCGTTTGGCCTGATTTTCGACCATCATATTTCAGGGGCTTCGGCGAGCCATTCTACTTTCGTCGGGGGGCGTGGCCTGGGCGTTCTTAATTCCCACCTTATCCGCTAAGGTGCCGATTGCTATGACCGACGGCTGACGGTTTGGGGGGGCTGAATGGCCGGATTGCCTGGTAAAAGTGGTGAAAACGCGCTCGAGGTGACGGGGCTCTCTCATGCCTATGGGCCGGATAAATCCGCGCTGACAAAGGTTGAGTTTTCGGTCAGGCGGAACCGCTTTGCGGCGCTGCTGGGCCCGAATGGCGCGGGCAAATCGACACTCTTCGGTATTCTGACCGGACTGTTGAGTTCCGGCACCGGAAAGGTTGTCATCGGTGGCCATGACCTGGGCCGCCAACCCGGAGCGGCGCTCGCATCGCTTGGCGTCGTGTTTCAGCAATCGACCCTCGATCTGGACCTCACCGTCCGGCAAAACCTGACCTACTTCGCGGCTTTACAGGGGATGGACGGGGCCACGGCGAGGCGGCGCATCGGACAGGAACTGGAACGCCTGGAGATGGCGGACCGCGCCGATGAACGCCTGCGCAGGCTGAACGGGGGGCACCGCCGCCGGGTCGAAATCGCCCGAGCCCTGCTGCACGAACCGGACGTTCTCCTCCTGGACGAACCGACTGTCGGTCTGGACGTCGCCACCCGCCAGGGGATCGTTGATCATGTTCACGCCTTGGCGGAAAGCGGCGGCATTGCGGTGCTCTGGGCAACGCACCTGATCGACGAAATCCAGCCCGATGACCAAGTGATTTTGCTGCACAAGGGAGAAGTCATCGCCGACCGGTCCGCGCGTGAACTGGTCCGCGAAGGCCAGGACGACAACCTGCTGGAGACCTTCAACCGCCTCACGGGCCGCCATCAGCCGGAGGTCGTCGCTCTATGACCCGAGCTGATCCTCGTTTCGGAAAGCCACATTACCTCCGGGCTTTTCTTGGCATCAGCCGCCGGGAGGTACTGCGTTTTCTGCAACAGCGCGAACGCTTCTTTGCTGCTCTGGTTCGGCCCTTGATGTGGCTTTTCATCTTTGCCGCCGGCTTTCGCGCTGTTCTCGGCGTTGCCATCATCCCGCCCTATGAGACCTATATCACCTACGAGGTGTACCTGGCCCCCGGGCTGGTCGCGATGATCCAACTGTTCAATGGTATGCAAAGCTCCCTCTCGTTGATCTATGACCGGGAGATGGGCTCCATGCGCATCCTGCTGACCAGCCCGCTGCCGCGCTGGTTTTTGCTGTTGTCAAAGCTCGTGGCGGGGGCTGTGGTCTCCATCCTTCAGGTCGCGATCTTTCTTCTGATTGCCTATGCCTTCGGGATCGAAATGCTGAGCTGGGGTTATGTCCTGGTGGTCCCGGTGTTGGTGCTGACGGGCATCATGCTGGGCGCGCTCGGGATGGTGCTCGCCAGTTGGATCAAACAGTTGGAAAACTTTGCGGGCATTATGAATTTCGTGATTTTTCCGATGTTTTTCCTCTCCAGCGCGCTCTATCCGCTGTGGAAGATCGGTGAGTCTTCCCCCTTTCTCGAAGACCTGTGCCTCGCCAATCCCTTTACCTATGCCGTCGAGGCGATCCGATTTGCGCTCTATGGGGATCTGAACGGCCAGGCCTTGTTGGTGGTGGCCGGTGCCACGGTCGTCTTCCTGTTCCTGGCGCTCCGGGGGTATCGACCGGAAAGAGCCTTCAGGGCCAGTGGCAAGGGCGGCCCCAAATGATCAAGCTGACCGCACTGCTCCTCGCCTTTCTGATACCCGCTTTGGCGGTCGCCACAGAGGACGTGCCCTGGCCCAAGAACAACGGATATCGCATGACGCTGTACGGGGCACCGGTGCCCGCGAGCGTTCCCGGTGGCATTCCAGTGGATGCTGCTGAGGCCAAGGTGCTGATCGATGCCGGCAAGGCTATCCCCATCGACGTTATCCCGTCGGCTCCGCACCTGACCGAGGACCTGGAGGGTGGTTGGCTGGTCTATCACGAAAGGCGCAACATACCGGGTTCGCTCTGGTGGCCCGATATCGGCAAGGGTGCCCTGACGGAGGCCCAGGCAGATTTTTTCGCAGCCCAACTCGCAGCCCTGCCCGAAGACAAGGCACCCTTGTTCTATTGCATCCGCAACTGCTGGATGTCCTGGAACGCGGTGAAGCGCGCCGCCCGGAAGGGCCGGAAAACCATCTATTGGCTGGCCGACGGTACTGACGGCTGGGCAGAGGCCGGGTTTCCCCTGGAGCCGGGCAAGCCGCAGGGGCGGGCCTGGCCGAGCCTGGGTGACAACTAGGCCATGGTGCGGCTGCTCTCCCTTTTGGCCGCCTTGATGATTTGTAACGCATCACTTGCCCTTGCCGGTCAGCTGACCGAAGAACAGATCGCATCCCGCGTCGTGGCCCCCATGGCGCTCGGTGAAAAAGACCCGGATCTGCCGATCTGGGAGGTCTTGAACGGTGCCGGTGCTCCTGCGGGCTATGCCTTTGAGACCATCGATCTGATCCAACTGCCGGGTTTTTCCGGCACGCCGGTCAACCTCTTCGTCATCATGGATCGGGAAGGGCGCCTTCTGGAGGTCAGCCTGATTGACCAGAACGAGCCGGTTTTCGTCAGTGGCCTCGGCGTACGACCGCTGCATCGCTTTCTCCGCCAGTACCATGGGCTGTCGGTCGGTACGTCGATCAAGGTGGCAAGCACGCTTTTGAAGAGCGACAGCGGTTCTTCGGCTCATGTGGTGATCGATGGCGTCGCCAAGGCGACCGCCAGCGTGCGCATCGCCAACGAGACCATCATGGCCGCCAGCCTGCAGGTTGCCCGGGAAAGGCTCGCAGGCATTGCAGCCCGGCCGGCGGGCAAGCCACGGGTCGACCTGATCGAAAACCATGACGTCGACGCCTTAATCGAGATGGGCCTGATCAGCCGCCGCCTGATCCTGAATCGGGACGTGGAAGCCGCCTTTGCCGGTTCCGACCTGGAAGGCGCGGACGAGGCGGTCCTTGCAAAACCGGATGCGCCCTATCTGGAACTCTTCGTCGCCGATCTCGGCATTCCGACGGTTGCCCATAGCCTGTTGACGGCGGCGGGGCGGCAGGCGGCTTTCCAATCCTTGCAACCGACAGAAGAGCCGATCCTGGTCATGGCCCGGGGGTCGGCTTCGCTGACCGGGCCGGACTTCGTGCGCAACGCGACCCCGGCCTGGCTGTCCATCGAACAGGATGGTTTGCCGGTCAACCTGCGCGACGCCGACGTTCCTGTGGACATTAAGCCCGCAGTTGGATTCTTCGACGAAGCCATGGTGTTACGCGTGGATCGGCGACTTGGCTTCGATCCGGCGGGGGACTGGTCCTTTGTCTACGCTGTCGAACGTCTGAAGGGGATCGTTTATCCTGAACGCGGGCTGAGGCCGTTCAATGTTGCCTACCGCCCCCCGGCCCGGTTCTTCGAAAAGCCTGAAGAGAGGGTCGAAGAGGCCCCCTGGGTCGCCAGTTGGCGGGCGCAGCAGCTGCCGCTTCTTTCACTTTCGGTCTTCCTGGGGCTTCTTTGCCTGGTTCTGGTGAAACGGGATGCCGTCTCGGCATCTGTTTGGTTTCCCTATCTGCGGGCAGGCATTCTTGCCGTCACCCTGGTCTGGGTCGGATGGATTGCCCAGGCACAGCTTAGCATTGTGACCGTCCTGGGTGCCGTGAAGACGCTGCTCGCCGGGTCATCGCTGGTCTTCCTGCTGTATGATCCGATGTCGCTTGTCCTCTGGGCTTTCGTCCTGGTCAGCCTGATTGTTTGGGGCCGGGGGACCTTTTGTGGCTGGCTTTGCCCGTTTGGTGTCCTGCAGGAAGCCATGGCACGGATCGCCACCTGGACGAAGATCCCACAGATCAAGGTTTCCGGGGCCTGGGATAGGCGGCTGATGACGGTGAAATACGGCGTTCTGACGGGTCTCGTCCTGGTCGTTCTGATCAGACCGGACCAGGTCGAGACGGCAGCCGAGGTGGAGCCCTTCAAGACGGCCATCACGCTGGGTTTCGATCGGGCCTGGCCCTTCCTGGTCTACGCCGCAGGCCTGCTGGTCGCGGGGCTGTTTCTGCACAAGGCCTTTTGCCGCTATCTCTGTCCGCTTGGAGCCCTCCTGGCTCTGATGGCAGGCGTGCGGCGGTTTGGCTGGATCGCGCGCCGGGCGGACTGCGGTTCGCCGTGTCAGCTGTGCAAGGTCAGATGTGCCTATGGCGCAATCGAACAGACCGGGGATGTCCGCTATAGCGAATGCTTCCAATGCCTCGACTGCGTGACGATTTATCAGGACCCCCAGACCTGCGTGCCGCTTGTCCAGGCGGGAAAACGAAACGTCAGGGAGGCAGCGGAATGACCTATCCCGTGACGCGGCGTCGGGTTCTCAGCCTTCTGGCGGGGGCTCCTCTCGCCGGGATCGCGCCGTTGAGCGCGAAGGCCAACACCGTCGGTGAGCATCACTGGCAGGGTAGGGCGCTTGGCGCAGAGGTCTTTATCACCCTCCATCATTCCGACAGCCGGGCCGCCCGGCGGGTGCTGGGGAGGGCTGTGGCCGAGATCGACCGGCTGGAAAATCTGTTCAGTCTCTATCGACCCTGGTCGGCTGTCAGCCAGTTGAACCGTGTGGGTTCCTTGGCTCGGCCCGATGACGAATTGGTCTATCTGCTGCGGGAGGCCGAACGCTTCAGGCACCTGACCGAAGGCGCGTTCAACATTGCCGTGCAGCCCCTCTGGCTTCTGCATCAGGCGTATCGGGGCCACCCACCGGGTGCCGAGCTTCAACGCGCAAGGGCTTTGGCCGAGGGCGAGATTCGGATCTCAGAAGACGAAATTCGCTTTGACCGGCCCGGCATGGCGATCACGCTGAACGGCATCGCCCAAGGCTATATCTCCGAAGGTGTTGCCAACCTGCTGAAAGCCGAAGGTTTCGACCGGGTCCTGGTCAATCTGGGTGAATTTCAGGCGAATGGTCCAAACGGTCTGGGTCGCCCTTGGGCAATCGGTCTGGGTGATCAGGTCCTCGACCTGTCCGAGGGGGCAATTGCCACCTCCAGCCCCGGCGGTACGCTCTTTTCCGATGATCCCCGTGATCATCACCTGTTGGATGGCCGATCAGGCCGCCCCGGGCCCTTGGTCTGGCGATCCATGACAGTGGCATCGAAGTCCGCCACGGTCGCAGACGCCCTGTCGACCGGTCTGGCCCTGTCGGCTTCCCCTCCCAGTCGGGAGACCCTGAAACGGGCCGGAGCGTCCAAAGCCTGGGGGGTGAGGGAAGGCGGCCTTGGGCTTTCGATTGTCGAGGCGGAGGGCTAACGTGGCCGGATGACAAATCCTGAAGGCCCGACGGAAAGTCCATCCCGCGTCGTCCGCGTCTTTGGCGCGCGGCACCGGTATTACCTGGGTGCCTTGTTGGCGGCTATGTTCGGATTTATCGCAGCCGCCCTGGCACCGACCCTGCTGAACATTTCCGATGCCCCGAAGCGAAGTCCGATCAAGGTCGGAGTACTGCATTCGCTTTCCGGTACCATGGCGCTGAGCGAGAGCCCTGTGGCGGAGGCGACGATTTTTGCCATTCGGGAACTGAATGCGAAGGGTGGCGTTCTGGGCCGCAAGGTGGAGCCGATCCTCGTGGATGGCCGGTCCGACTGGACCGTATTCGCCGAAGAGGCCGATCGCCTGATCGCCGAGCAAGAGGTCTCGGCCATCTTCGGCTGCTGGACCTCGGCCTGCCGGAAGACCGTGAAGCCGGTGTTCGAACGTCATGATCACGTCCTGTTTTATCCCGTGCAGTACGAGGGGCTCGAACAATCGCCGAACATCATCTACACCGGTGCGGCACCCAACCAGCAGATCATTCCGGCTACAAAATGGTCGATTGATAACCTGGGGCGGCGGATTTTTCTGGTGGGCTCGGACTATGTCTTTCCGCGTACAGCCAACGCCATCATCCGCTTGCAGGTCTCGGCCCTGAACGGCGAGATCGTCGGAGAGGATTACCAGACGCTGGGTGGCGGTGATTTCGCGCCCATCATCGAGCGGATCAAGCTGGCCCGGCCCGATGTCATCTTCAACACCATCAACGGCGACAGCAACGTTGCCTTCTATCAGCAACTTCGCGATGCCGGGATCTTGCCGGAAGCCATCCCGGTCATGAGCTTCAGCCTGGCGGAGTCGGAGGCGCGAGCCATCGGGCCTGAGCTGGTGGCGGGTGACTATGCCGCACGGAACTATTTCCAAACCGTGGACAGTCAGGAAAATCGCGACTTCCTGGCGCGCCTCCGGGGCCGGTTCGGGGATGACGTTGTTACCAATGCCCCGATGGAGGCAGCCTATTTCGGTGTCCTGATGTGGGCCCAGGCAGTGGAAGAGGCGGGCTCTGCTCAGTTTCGTGATTATCGCGCGACCCTGCCGGGCCAAAGCATGCGGGCACCCGGTGGCATTGTCTATATCGATCCTGAAAACCAGCATACCTGGCGCCGGGTGTTGATCGCCCAGGCCCAACCCGAAGGCACCTTTAGAGTCGTCTGGAACAGTCAGCGCCCCATCCGGCCCGTGCCCTATCCGGGCTTTCGCAGCAAGGCCGAATGGGAGGCATTCCTTGAAGACCTCTATACCGGTTGGGGCAACCACTGGGCGGCTCAGGAAGCGCTGGAAGATATAACGCCATGACGGAGAGAGTATCCAAGGGTCCGGCCATTCTGCGCTTCCCGAACTTCAGTCTGGCGACCGAAATCGGGGTGATGTTTGTCCTTTTGGGATTGCTGCCGCTGTTCTTCATCGGGCTTCGATTTTTTCAGGCTGCGGAGGATCAACTCGAGCAGGAGATCGTTCAAAGCCTGAACGCGCTGGCCGATGCCAAGGCAGGCCGTATCGAAGCCTTCTCGCGGGATTCTTTGCGTGAAGTGCGCATGCTTGCCGAAAACCCTCTGGTGTCCGAGGGGGTCTCGGATCTCAGCCGGGGTGAAGTCATCGACAAGGCAACCTCTGAAGCGCTGCGTCGTTTGCTTGAGAGCGTCCAGGCCATCGACCTCTATCTGATCTCTGCAGACGGGCAAATCCTCCATTCGGTTGCCAGTGATCTGCGCACCGGCCAGCAGCTAGCCGCCGGGATTGAGGTGCCAACCACACTGGCCAATACCTTTGACCGGGCCCGGACCTTGCTCGAGCCGCAGAACTCCGACTTTGCTTTTGATCTGCCTCTGGGCGACGTTGCCGCCTTCACGGCAGCGCCGATCCTGAGGGGAGGGCAGGTGTTGGGTGTCGTCGCCTTGCAGATTGATCGATCCTTTTTGTTCCGCGTGATCAGCGATTACACCGGTCTTGGCCGGTCGGGCGAGGCCCAGGTCGCCGGGCGGGGTGCGCGCGGTCTGGTTCTGCATGGGCCGATGCGTTTTCCGGATGAGAGCGACTTTTTGGAAAGAACGCCGATGACCCGCATGATGGCCGAGGATCATCCGGCTGCCCAACCTTTCCTGGCGGCTCTTGATGGGCGCCGCGGAGCGGGCTTTGAGACGGACTACCGGGGACGCGAGGTGGTCGCGGCCTGGCGCTACCTGCCTTCGCTGCGATGGGGCCTGCTGGTCAAGGTGGATGTGGAAGAACGGTTCCAGTCTATCGACCAGCTGAGGCTGCTTGGCCTTGCCGGTCTCGGGATCGTTAGCCTTCTGATCATCGGTGTCTCGATCCTGATGGCCCGCGCCATTACCCAGCCAATCCGCGACCTGGAACAGGCTGCGGGCCACCTGGCATCTGACGCCAACCTGGGCGATGCCGATCCGGGTGTTAGTGATCCGGGTGGCGCTGAGCCCGATGGTGTGGTTTCGCGCCGGACCGTGCCTCAGTTCCGCGAGGACGATATGGGTGCGCGGGAGGTGGTGTCGCTCAGCCGCGCTTTCGACAATATGGCGGGCCGCATCCAGGCCTATCAGACGGGCCTTCGCCAGATGGTCGATGAACGTACGGCGGCGCTTCGGCAGGCACTTGAACAGGCAGAAAGTGCGACACGGGCCAAGACCGAATTTCTGGCGATGATCAGTCACGAAATCCGCACGCCGCTCAACGGCTTGATCGGGATGGCGGAGTTGCTGCGCGAAAAGCCTCTGGACGACGAATCCCGGGGCTATGTCTCGACCATCGGCCAGTCGGGACGGGCACTGTCGGAGCTGTTGAACGATGTGCTCGACATCTCGCGTATCGAAGCGGGCAAGCTGACGATCGAAAACCGTGCGTTCGAGCCCGCGGGACTGATCCGGGGCCTGGTGCAATTGATTGAACCGACCGCCCGGGCAAAGGGGATCAGGCTGGAGGTGGACCTTTCCGGCAGCCTGCCGGATCGTGTCGTCGGGGATCCCGGTCGCCTGCGCCAGGTTTTGCTCAATCTTATGGGCAATGCCGTCAAGTTCACGGCGGAAGGAGAGGTCCGCCTCGCCGTGACTGTGGATCGGGCCGGGCCGGACAGGGCCAGGCTCTGCTTTCGTGTCTCCGACACTGGTATCGGCCTGCCGACCGAGGCGCGGGAGCAGTTGTTCGAGCCGTTCCAGCAGTTCGGCCGCGAACGGTCACAACGCTACGGCGGCGCGGGCCTTGGACTGGCCATTTGCAAGCGTCTGGTAGATGGCATGGGTGGGCTCATTGCCGTAGAGGATGCCGCGACCCGGGGCACTGTGTTCTCGGTTACCATAGACTTTCCCTTGGCGGCGGCGGTCGAGGAAGAGCCGGAAGAAGCCCTGGAGATCATCCGCGGCAAGTCCATCCTGGTGATCGAGGACGATCCCGTTAACGCGCAAGTCATCAGTGCCTTCCTGAAAAAGGACGATCACGAGGTGCACCTGGCGACCACGGCGGAAGCCGGGCTTGATCTGTTGACCCAACTGGATGTGGACCTGGTTTTGAGCGATCTTCGCCTGCCGGAGATGTCCGGGATCGACGTGGCCAGAAGTCTTCAGAAATCCGGCCTGCCCGTCATCATCGTGACGGCGAATGTGATGCCCGAAGACGTCACGGCCTGCCACGATGCCGGTGTGCTGTCCGTGGTGCCGAAGCCGCTGGTGCTGGCGGATATCCGGGCAGCGGTCCGCCTGGCCTGTACCGGGGAGGGAGAGGCCTATGCCGGTCTCGACAAGGTGAGCGGGCCCGCGCCGACGTTCGATCCGGCCAATCTGGACGATTTGGCGTTGAACTTGCCGACCGCGGATGTGTTGGATCTCATTGCAAAGGCGGAGGCCTCAATCCGGGAGCAGCTGGCTCTGTTGGACGTCGACCGAAGTGACGTCAAGGCCTTGCATCGTCTTGCTGGCGTCTCGGGGATCTATGGATTCCCGGCGCTTCGAGAGATGGCCAAGGCTGCGGAAGAACGGGGAGGTTTGGCAGAGGAAGACGTGGCGGCGGAGGCCGAGCTGGCCTTGGCCGCGCTAAAGGCCTGGGTGGACAGGCTGAGCCTTACGCCATCGGGCGTTTGACCGCCACTGTCAGCCGATACCCGTGTCCCCGGCAGGTCTCGATGATCGGCCCCTCGACCCCAGCGGCCCCCAGCTTCTTGCGGATGCGGCTGATCAGGATGTCCACGCTGCGCTCGCCCGCATTGTCTTTCTTGGCCTCGATGGCCTCGGCCAGTGCCGAACGGCTGAGCAACTGCTGCGGATGACGCAGAAAGAAAGCAAGCAGTTCGAATTCGGCAGCCGTGAGGCCCGCATCCCGACCATCCATGCTGGAAACACGACGATTTGCCGGATCAACGATCCATTGATCAAACATCAGCACTTCGGAAGACGTGGGCTCTGTCTCGACGGTCGCCGGGCGAGCCCGTTCCAGAACATTACGGACCCGCGCCAGCAATTCGCGAGGGAAGAAGGGCTTCGGGATATAGTCGTCAGCACCGATTTCCAGGCCCGTGGCCCGTTCATCAGGAGAGGCTCGCTCGGTCACCATGATAATGCCCATACGCGATTGATTGCGGACCGCGCGGGCCAATTCCAGACCATCGGAGTCGGGTAGGTTGAGATCCAGCAACAGCAAATCGAAATCGCCGTCAGCCAAAGCACCCTGCATGGCGGCTCCTGAGGCGGCAGAAACCACTTCGAACCCCGCATTGCCCAAATAGGCAGCAATCATGTCGAGGATTGCCGGATCATCCTCCACCACCAGAATTCTTTTTTTTCCAAGTGGCAAATCGATCGGCATCGACATCGGCGCTCCCCTTTGAAGGCGTTTTCCCTAGCCTGCGACGCTCTTTGTTATCTGTCCAGAAACATTTTTGCGCGTTGGCGGGCTCAAGCACCTGATATCGGTGCATCTTCAAAATAACCGCATTGAGGATCAGGATAAAGCGAAGACCTGGGATGGAAATAAACCAGAAATAAATATGATTACGCCTGGTCTGGGGAGTTTCCGGTCAGGAACGTTTTCAAAAACCCTTCCGCTCCATGTCCGGAACATTTCTGTTCCAAGGGATTTCCGACAGAAACAGTCGGGAAAAATGAATAAAAATTGTGCAATGCAAATCGTGCTTCTCGGCAATGCACAAAAGATGGGCGGCCCTTGAAGGCTGGCTGTAAGGGGTTCGTGGCCGAAACCTCAAGGTTTCTGCCATGTGGCACGCGAATTGCCCAAGGCGATGGGCATTCCTAAAACATCCGATAACCATCCGGAGAAGAGCAATCATGAAGAAATCCCTCAAAAGTCTGGCCGTCGCGGGCGCTCTCGCCGCAACGACGCTGACGGCGGGCGTGGCCCAGGCAGCCGATACGATCAAGGTCGGCATCCTGCACTCCCTGTCCGGCACCATGGCGATCAGTGAAACCACGCTGAAAGACGTCATGCTGATGTTGATCGACGAGCAGAACAAAAAGGGCGGCCTGCTGGGCAAGCAGCTTGAAGCCGTCGTGGTTGACCCGGCTTCCAACTGGCCGCTGTTCGCCGAGAAGGCCCGTCAGCTGATCGAATCCGACAAGGTTTCCGTCGTTTTCGGCTGCTGGACCTCGGTATCCCGCAAGTCCGTTCTTCCTGTGTTCGAAGAGCTGAACTCCCTGCTGTTCTACCCCGTGCAGTATGAAGGTGAAGAGTCCTCCAAGAACGTCTTCTACACCGGTGCGGCTCCGAACCAGCAAGCCATTCCGGCCACCGACTACTTTTTGGAAGAGCTGGGCGTCGAGAAGTTCGCTCTGCTGGGCACCGACTATGTCTACCCCCGCACCACGAACAACATCCTGGAGTCCTACCTGAAAAGTAAGGGCATTGCCGAAGACGATATCTTCGTCAACTACACCCCGTTCGGCCACTCCGACTGGTCCAAGATCGTTGCTGATGTCGTCGCCCTGGGTGCCGATGGTAAGAAGGTCGGCGTCATTTCGACCATCAACGGTGATGCCAACGTCGGTTTCTACAAAGAGCTGGCTGCTGCCGGCGTCTCCGCTGACGAAATCCCCGTGGTCGCTTTCTCGGTTGGTGAAGAAGAACTCGCCGGTCTGGATACGTCCAACCTGGTCGGCCACCTGGCTGCCTGGAACTACTTCCAGTCCGCTGACACCGAACCGAACGCCGCGTTCATCAAGTCCTGGAAAGCCCGCATGGGTGATGCCCGCGTGACCAACGACCCGATGGAAGCCCACTACATCGGCTTCAACATGTGGGTGAATGCGGTTACCGCTGCCGGTACCACCGACGTGGACGCTGTCCGGACTGCCATGTATGGCCAGAAATCCCCCAACCTGACGGGCGGTATGGCCGAAATGCTGCCGAACCACCACCTGACCAAGCCGGTGTTGATCGGTGAAATTCAGGCTGATGGCCAGTTCGACATCATCTCCCAGACCGAACCGGTTCCGGGCGACGCCTGGACCGACTTCCTGCCGGAATCGGCCGTGCTGAAGTCCGATTGGGCAAGCCTTGGCTGCGGCATGTACAACACGGAAACCAAAACCTGCGTCCAGCAGAAGTCCAACTACTGATCTGGTCCAATTGACGAGACTCCGAATGACTGGCCGGGGTGTTCGCACCCCGGCTATGTTCCAACATGGTTCGACGGTGATATGCGGTTTATTCTTCTCTGCCTGCTGACAGCCAGCTTTTTTGCTGTAATCGAGGCCCCCTCAGCCGCTGCACAGGACCTCCAGCCGGTTCTGAAAGAAAATGCCAAAGCCATCGAACGCCCGTCCCGCCGCGCTGTCGGGGCGGTCATTGACACCTTGTTTGCCTCTGGCGCAGTGGGCGTGCCCGCTTTTCTCGAACGCTGGCGCGACAAGCAGGTCTGGCTGAACAAGGACAACGGCGTTTTCTATTTCGGCCCGGATGCCCGAGGCGATATCGATCTGACCGACATCGATACCGGTGTGCCGGCCGGAACTTTTCCTTCCCGGTCCCTGAAGCAGGTCAAGCCGAATTCCGGAGTACGCGCCGTGATCAACGCGGCCCTTGTACGCTTCCAACTTTCCGACCCGGATCCCACTGTCCGTGCATCGGCGCTTGAGACCCTTGAACGCAACGCCGATGCCAGCCAACTCGCCCCCTTGCGCGCCTCTCTGGACGGCGAAACCGATCCCGACCTGAAGGCCCGTAAGGAGAGGCTCGAAGGTCTTCTCACCATCGCACACGGCGAGGCAACCGAAGAACGCGTTGCTGCCATCCGGCGCTTCGACGGGGATATCGGGATCGATGTACGCGCTGTCCTGAACCCCTTGCTTGCCATCAGTTCAGACGTGGCGAAGGAAATCCCGGCTAACCGGAACATCTCGCGCAACCTCGTCGTCGGTATCGACCTTGACGCAGAGGAGGCCTACGCGCGTCTCGCCGCAGCAGGCCTGGCTCCGGCACCGCTTGATCGCGCGACCAGGGATGCCGCCCTCGTCGCAAATGGAACAGATGGGATGATCGAAGGGCGTCCCATGTCCAGCCTGGATTCGGAAGAGGCCCGTGATGCGGCCTACCAGGCGTTGGCGGAAGCCGGCAAAGTCCCGGCGACCATGACGAAAGCCGAACGTGACGCCATTCTTCGCGACCATGTGTTCTTCGAATATTATGCCGAGGCTGATCCCAAGGTAACGGCTGTTGCGCAGGAAACCCTGAGCTCCATCAACACGACGGTTGGTGTCAACCAGGTGTTCGATCTCGGCCTCGATGCCCTGTCGCTGGCCTCCATCTATTTCCTCGCGGCCATCGGCCTCGCCATCACCTTCGGGGTCATGCGGGTGATCAACATGGCCCATGGCGAATTCATCATGATGGGTGCCTATACGGGCTATGTCGTCCAGCAGGTTATTACGGACTACACCCTTTCCATTGTTGTCGCCCTGCCATTGGCTTTCGCCGTCACCTTCGCTGCCGGTGTTGTGATGGAACGGCTTGTCATCCGGCACCTGATGCACCGACCGCTCGAAACCCTCCTGGCGACGTTCGGTATTTCGATTGCTCTGCAGCAGCTGGCGAAGAACATCTTCGGTACCCAGGCTGTGCCCCTGACCGCACCGCACTGGCTGGATGGGTCCCTGATCTTCAACGATATCGTCGGGATTTCGTACATCCGGATTGCTATTTTCGTACTCGCCGCCGTGTTCTTTGTGCTCTTGCTCTACATCCTGAAGCGCACTCGGCTTGGCCTTGAGGTCCGCGCTGTGACCCAGAACCCGTCCATGGCCTCCTCGATGGGGATCAATCCCGACCGGATTAATATGCTGACCTTCGGTCTCGGGTCCGGAATCGCAGGCGTTGCCGGGGTCACGATCGGTCTGTTTGCGCAGGTCACGTCGGAGCTTGGTGCCAACTACATCGTCCAGTCTTTCATGACGGTTGTTGTGGGTGGTGTGGGCAGCATCTTCGGAACGCTGGCCGGGGCCGGCATGATCGGTTCCCTGCAGAAGGTCATTGAATGGTTCAACCCATCCAACACCCTCGCCGCGCAGACCTACATGATCATCTTCGTCATCATCTTCATTCAGTTCCGCCCGAGAGGCATCGTCGCTCTCAAGGGCCGCGCGGCAGGAGACTGAGCCATGGGCGACAAACCGGTCCTTTCGCAGCCGTCTCCCGCACAAACGGCCCCGATGCAACCAGCCAAGCCCCTGATTGTGCGCCATCCATCCATTCTGGTGTTCCTTCTGGCACTCTCCGTGTTGACGATCGGGGCCACTCTCTTTTCGGAAGCTTTCGGCGTTGGATTGCTGTCGACCGCCTTCGTCAAGACCTTGGGTAAGACGCTCTGTCTTTGCCTGATTGCCCTGGCCATGGACTTGGTTTGGGGATACTGCGGTATTCTGTCGCTCGGTCATTTCGCCTTCTTCGGGCTGGGCGGTTATATGATCGGCATGTGGCTCATGTACGAGCGCACCAAGGACATCGTCTTAAACTCCTATGTCGGCCAGCCCCTGCCGCCCACACCCCAGGAGATTACGGATGCCATCGGCACCCAGATCTTTGGTGTGGTTGGTGGTTCCGAGATCCCGGCGATCTGGTATTTCGCCGACAGTCTGGCCGCCCAGCTTGCTCTCGTTGTTCTCGTGCCGGGCCTGCTGGCGCTGGTTTTTGGCTGGCTGGCCTTCCGTTCGCGCGTCACCGGGGTTTACCTCTCGATCCTCACCCAGGCCATGACTTTGGCTCTTGCGCTTTACCTGTTCCAGAACGACTCCGGTCTTCGGGGCAATAACGGTCTGTCCGGTCTTCAGAACATTCCTGGTTTGACGGACATCTCGCAGCCTGTCCTATCCGTCTGGTTCCTCTGGGCGTCGGCTCTGGCGCTTGGGCTCGGCTATCTGCTTGCGGCTTGGGTGGTGTCGGGGAAATTCGGCAACATCATCCGGGGTATTCGTGATGATGAGCCCCGGGTGCGTTTCCTCGGCTACCCCGTGGAGACCTACAAACTGTTCGTCTTCACCCTGACCGCCGTGATCGCGGCCATTGCCGGTGCGCTTTACTATCCGCAGGCCGGAATTATCAACCCGGCGGAGCTTGCCCCCATCGCCTCCATCTATCTGGCGGTCTGGGTCGCAATCGGCGGGCGCGGCAGGCTCTATGGCGCAGTGATCGGCGCGGCTCTGGTGTCGCTTTTGTCCTCGGCCTTCACCGGCGGACAGGTACCCGATATTCCGCTCGGCTTTGCGACCCTGCAATGGGTGGACTGGTGGACCGTGTTTCTTGGTTTTGGGTTTGTGCTGGTCACGCTCTATGCGCCCAAGGGCATTGGCGGGCTGGTTGACCGGCTTGTCCGGAAGGGAGCTGATTGATGGAAGCACTTCTGGAAGTCGTTGGTGTTTCCGTGTCGTTTGATGGCTACAAGGCCATCAATGACCTGTCCTTTTCGATCAACGAAGGGGAACTGCGCGCGGTCATCGGCCCCAATGGCGCCGGTAAGACCACCTTTATGGACATCGTGACCGGCAAGACTAGGCCCGACAAGGGCAAGGTCGAATGGGGGCTACCGGCCAAAAACCTGCTGAAGATGTCGGAAAGCAAGATCGCCCGGCTTGGCATCGGCCGCAAATTTCAGCGCCCGACGGTTTTCGAATCCCAGTCCGTCCACGACAATCTGATTATCGCGCTCAAAAAGCACCGCGATCCGCTGTCGGCTCTGTTCTATAAGGCCGGGCGGGACGACTTGGAAAAGGTTCATGAATTGGCCGAGGAAGTCGGGCTGCTCGAAAACCTGGGTCGGATCGCGGGTGAGCTCTCGCACGGACAGAAGCAGTGGTTGGAGATCGGCATGTTGCTCGCCCAGGATCCAAAGCTCCTGCTGGTGGACGAACCGGCTGCGGGCATGACCCCTTCCGAGCGGGAACACACCACGGATCTTCTCAAACGCACGGCTGGCAAACATGCCGTTGTCGTGGTCGAGCACGACATGGAGTTTGTCCGCCGTCTGGATTGCCGCGTGACCGTTTTGCACGAGGGCTCGGTGCTCGCGGAAGGGTCCCATGACTTCGTCACCAGCAATCAGGACGTCATCGACGTCTATCTGGGGAGGTAGGGTTCATGCTGGAAATCCGCGATCTCTGTTTGCACTACAAGCAATCTCAAATCCTCTACGACGTGAGCTTGACGGCGGTTCAAGGCAAGGTGACCTGCGTCATGGGCACCAATGGTGTCGGCAAGACGAGCCTTCTGAAGGCCATTTCCGGGACCCATCACCGGTCGTCTGGAACCTATATGCTGGACGGCAACGAGATACAGAAACCCGCACCCCACGTGCTTGCCGCCGCTGGTGTCGGATATGTGCCCCAGGGCCGGATGATCTTCCCGTTGTTGACCGTGCGTGAGAACCTCGAGACGGGTTTCGCCTGCCTGCCGAAATCCGAATACGGGGTTCCAGATGAAATCTACGAGCTGTTTCCGGTCTTGAAGGAAATGCAGGGCCGACGCGGAGGAGACCTGTCCGGCGGGCAGCAACAGCAACTCGCCATCGGACGGGCTCTGATTACACGCCCGAAGCTTCTCCTGTTGGATGAACCGACCGAGGGCATCCAGCCCAATATCATCCAGCAGATCGGTCGCGTGATCGAATACCTTCGCGACCAGGGGACCATGGGCATTCTGCTGGTCGAGCAATACTTCGATTTTGCCTATGATCTGGCTGATCATTTCGTCGCCCTTGAGCGGGGACGCGTGATCCTGGATGGGACTAGGGACGAGTTCACTCGCGATGAGATCCTCGCCACGGTGACGGTTTGACGGGATGGGCATAAACCAGCGAACCTCGCCACAATCGAGATTGAGTGGATATCCTTGAGGCGCGCTGGAGAACAAAATGAAGCAAAACGCGATATGGTCCGGGGCGAAGGTTGGGGAAGACGATGTTAGATGGCACCTCACCGTCTGAGGGCATCATGCCGGAACCCCAAATCGCCCCAGAACCGCTGACCGCACAGGTGCCAAAGCTGCCGAGGGCGGACGCTCGCGCCAGATTGGTGTTCAAGGCCGGCAAAAACGGGGCTGAGACGTCCAGCCTGCTTCAGCAAGCGCCGCTTCGGGTCCTTTTTCCCTATCCGGCCCAGGGTGACATCACGACAGCAGCCATCACCAATACCTCGGGCGGACTGGTCGGCGGCGACCGGTTGGCGGTTGAGTTGATTGCCGAGAAGGGAGCCAGGATCCTGGCCTGTCAGCAGGCCGCTGAAAAGGTCTACCGCTCCGCCGGGCAGTCCTCTTTGGTGGACGTTTCCATCACGGCTGAAGACGGGGCCTGGGCGGAATGGTTGCCCCAAGAGACCATCCTTTTCGAAGGCTCCGACCTGCGACGGTGCAACGTCATCAACATGGCTCCCGGTTCCACAGTGCTCGCCGGAGAAATGCTGGTCTTCGGGCGCGAGGCCCATGGGGAAAGCCTGACTTCGGTGGTTCTCAAGGAAACCTGGGAAGTGCGGCGGGCCGGCCGACTGGTCTGGGCCGATATTCTGGAACTCGGCGAAGATGTTTCCGCGGTCCTGGCCCATCCTGCGGGCTTGGCAGGCGCGCGCGCAAGCGCCACAGTGGTTTTTGCGGGTCCGGATAACGGTAACAAGCCGGGCGAAGATTTACTCGTTGCTGTCCGCACGCTGGCCCGCGACCGATCCGTCCGGTTCGGTGCGAGCATGGTGAACGGCATTTTGGTGATGCGCTGGTTGGGCGAAAACGTTGCTGCCATGCGCGAAGATTTTGGATCGACCTGGGAACTGGTCCGATCAAAGGCGGGAAACCTGCCGCCGCGTCTACCACGCTTCTGGCGGGTGTGACGGGGTATTGAGGAGCAAGGAGAGGGCGCGTGAACCTTAATCCAAGAGAAAAAGACAAGCTGCTGGTCTCGGTGGCGGCGATGGTGGCCGAACGGCGCCTGAAGCGCGGCGTCAAGCTGAACTATCCGGAGGCCATAGCCCTGATCAGCGATTTCGTGGTCGAGGGCGCGCGCGACGGCAAATCCGTCGCCGATTTGATGCGCGACGGTGGCGAAGTTTTGTCGAAGGATCAGGTCATGCCCGGCGTGGCGGAAATGATCCACGAAATCCAGGTCGAAGCGACCTTCCCCGACGGGACCAAGCTGGTCACCGTCCACAATCCGATCCGCTGAGGAGGGGCCTACAATGATACCCGGTGAAATCATCCCCGCCGAAGGCGAAATCGTGCTGAACGAGGGCCGCGAGACGCTGACCCTATCGGTTGCCAATACCGGTGATCGTCCGGTCCAGGTGGGTAGCCACTACCATTTCTATGAGACCAATTACGCCTTGAGTTTTGATCGCGATGCGGCGCGTGGCTACCGCCTGGACATTCCGGCGGGAACAGCCGTTCGCTTCGAGCCGGGTCAGACCCGCGAAGTGACGCTGGTTGCTGTCTCGGGGGATCGCATTTCCGTTGGCTTCAATGCCAAGGTTCAAGGCAAACTGGAGGACTGATCATGGCCTATTCGATTGATCGCGCGTCTTACGCCGCCATGTTCGGGCCCACGACGGGTGACAAGGTCCGTCTTGCCGATACCGACTTGGTCATTGAGGTCGAGCGAGACCTGACCACCTATGGCGAGGAAGTGAAATTCGGCGGCGGCAAGGTCATCCGTGACGGCATGGGACAATCCCAGGTCTCTCGCGCGGGCGGTGCCGTCGATACGGTCATCACCAACGCGCTGATCGTTGACCACAGCGGTATCTACAAGGCCGACATCGGGTTGAAGGGCGGCCGTATCGCAGGCATCGGCAAGGCGGGCAACCCGGACATCCAACCCGACGTCGATATCATCATCGGTCCAGGCACGGAAGCGATCGCGGGTGAGGGACGTATCGTCACCGCCGGCGGCATCGATGCCCATATCCACTGGATCTGTCCGCAACAGATGGAAGACGCGCTCTATTCCGGCGTGACCACCATGCTGGGCGGCGGAACGGGACCTGCGGAAGGCACCAATGCCACCACCTGTACCCCCGGACCCTGGCACATGGAACGCATGCTTCAGGCGGCAGACGGGTTTCCGATGAACCTGGCCTTCTTCGGAAAAGGCAACGCCAGCAAGCCGGATGCCTTGTTGGAGCAGGTCGTCGCCGGAGCCTGCGGATTGAAGCTGCACGAAGACTGGGGCACGACACCTTCGGCTATCGACTGCTGTCTTTCCGTTGCCGAAGAAACCGACATCCAGGTCGCCATCCATACCGATACCCTGAACGAAAGTGGCTTCGTCGAGAACACGGTCGCTGCCTTCAAGGGCCGCACGATCCACGCCTTCCATACCGAGGGAGCGGGCGGGGGGCACGCACCGGACATCATAAAGGTCTGCGGTGAAGCCAACGTTTTGCCGTCCTCCACCAACCCGACGCGGCCGTTTACGGTGAACACCATCGACGAGCACCTGGATATGCTGATGGTCTGTCACCACCTGGACCCGAAGATCCCGGAAGATGTGGCTTTCGCCGAAAGCCGTATCCGCAAGGAAACCATCGCGGCGGAAGACATTCTTCATGATCTGGGGGCTTTCTCGATCATCGCTTCCGACAGCCAGGCCATGGGCCGGGTGGGCGAGGTGATCAGTCGCACCTGGCAGACGGCCCACAAGATGAAGGTCCAGCGGGGATCGCTGGCGGGTGAGACCGGCGATAACGACAACCTGCGAGTCCGTCGCTATATCGCCAAATATACCATCAACCCGGCGCTTACCCACGGCCTGTCCGACCATATCGGTTCGGTCGAGGTGGGCAAGCTGGCGGACTTGGTTCTCTGGAAGCCGATGTTCTTCGGGGCCAAGCCGGATCTGGTGTTGAAGTGCGGTTCCATCGCTGCGGCAGCCATGGGTGATCCCAATGCGTCGATCCCGACGCCGCAGCCCGTGCACTACCGACCCATGTTCGCAGGTTTTGGCGGCAACCTGTTGAAATCGTCTGTAACTTTCGTTTCGCAAGCCGCCGTCGAATCGAATGTGAAGGGTCGATTCGGTCTGCAGAAAGAGGTGATCGGGATCAAAGGCTGCCGGTCAGTGAAGAAGACGGACATGGTTCTGAACGATGCCATGCCATCGATTGAGGTCGATCCGGAAACCTACGAGGTTCGGGCCGACGGGGAGCTGCTGACCTGCGAACCGGCAGAGGTTCTGCCGCTGGCCCAGCTCTATCATCTTTACTGATTTGGTCATGCGGCGCGCTGACAGGGTCGAGGCGAAGGGGCATTGGGATGCGGCTGATCAGTCCGCCTCTGTCACCTTGCCCTTTTCCGAACGTCATCGGCGACGCATCCGGCTTCAGGACGATGCGGGGGAGGCCTTTCTGCTCGACCTGGTTGAGGCCCGATTGCTGCGCGGCGGCGATGGCCTTGTGACGGATCGGGGCGTGATCGCTGTCCAGGCGGCGGCAGAGCCCGTGGCGACACTGTCCTGCCGGGATGCGGTTCATTGCGCGCGGCTGGCCTGGCATCTCGGCAACCGGCATCTTTCCGTCCAGGTGATCGACGAGGTGACGCTGCGCATCTCTCAGGACCATGTGATAGAGGCAATGTGTGAAGGCCTGGGGGCGGAGGTCGAACGGCATGAAGCAGCCTTCGAACCTGAAGGTGGGGCCTATCACAGCCATGACTGAAGCAGTATCAGATCAAGCCCTGCTCAGGCTTCTCGCCTGGACCTCTCCGGCTTTTCCCATAGGGGCTTTCAGCTATTCCCACGGGCTGGAATACGCCATCGAAGAAGGCCTGGTGAGGGATGCCGAAACCCTGACCATCTGGATCGAAGGGCTCTTGGCCTTCGGTTCCGCTTCCCAGGATGCGGCGCTGTTCGTCGAGGCCTTCGGACAGACCCGGGCGAAAGACTGGGCTAGACTCGAAGAACTGTCCCTTTGGGCCAATGCGCTTCGTCCGACGTCGGAACTGGCACTGGAAGCCCAGCAGCAGGGCGGTTCTTTCCTGGATGCCGTGGCAAGTGCCTGGGGCGGAGTGGAGCACCTGCCGTTGGCAAAGCCGGTGAGCCTCGTGGTGGCTTTCGGGGCGGTCACAGCGTTGTTCGAGGTGTCAAGCAAAGCGGCTCTGCAGGGCTATCTGCACAGTTTCGTTGCCAACCTGATTTCGGCTGCCGTTCGCGCCATTCCTCTCGGCCAGACCGACGGTATACGCGCCCTGGCGGCGCTGGAGCCTGCAATTGTGGGCTTAACCCAAACAGCCCTTGGCCGGGCCCTGGGCGATCCTCTTCCCGGTACTGCAGCGCTGGTCAACGATTGGTGCTCGGCAGCCCATGAAACCCAATATTCGAGGTTGTTTCGATCATGACGGAAAGTGCATCCGCAAACCCGCTTCGTGTCGGCGTCGGTGGCCCGGTGGGCTCTGGCAAGACGGCGCTGTTGGAAAACCTCTGTCGTCGCCTGCATGGTGCCTATGACATTGCGGCCATCACCAACGATATCTTCACCAAGGAAGATCAACGCATCCTGACCGCCACCGGTGCCCTGCCGGCGGAACGGATCGAGGGCGTCGAGACCGGCGGCTGTCCGCATACGGCGATCCGCGAAGATGCTTCGATCAACCTGACCGCCGTGGCTGATATGGCGGCACGCTATCCGAAGCTCGAAGTGGTCTTCATCGAAAGCGGCGGCGACAATCTGGCCGCGACCTTTTCGCCCGAACTTGCCGACATCACCATCTATGTGATCGACGTGGCGGCGGGCGAAAAGATCCCGCGCAAGGGCGGGCCGGGGATCACCCGTTCCGATCTGTTGGTGATCAACAAGACCGATCTGGCCCCACTGGTCGGTGCCGACCTCGACGTCATGGAAAGCGATACCAAAAGGATGCGCGGGGCCAAGCCTTTCGTCTTCAGTAACCTGAAAGCGGGTGACGGCCTGGATCAGATCATCGCCTTCCTGCTGGAAACAGGGGGGCTAGAAGAACGCCTGTAGGCCCGTCTGGGCGCGGCCCAGGATCAGGGCATGGACATCGTGTGTGCCCTCATAGGTGTTGACCGTCTCCAGATTGCAGAGATGGCGCATGACCTGGTATTCGCCGGAAATCCCGTTGCCGCCGTGCATGTCCCGGGCAGCGCGGGCGATATCAAGCGCCTTGCCGCAGTTGTTGCGTTTGATCAGCGAGATCATTTCGGGCGCGGCGCGTCCTTCGTCAAACAGGCGTCCCACCTGGAGCGCAGCCTGCAGGCCGAGTGCGATTTCAGTTTGCATGTCGGCGAGTTTCTTTTGGAACAACTGGGTCTGGGCCAGCGGCTTATCGAATTGTTTGCGTTCCAGTCCATAGGTGCGCGCGCGATGCCAGCAGTCTTCCGCCGCGCCCATCACGCCCCAGGCGATGCCGTAGCGCGCCCTGTTCAGGCAGCCGAAGGGGCCCTTCAGGCCTTCGGTATTGGGCAGCAGGGCATCTTCCGGAACGTCAACGCCGTCCATGACGATCTCGCCGGTGATCGAGGCGCGGAGCGAGAGCTTCCCCTCTATCTTCGGTGCGCTCAGCCCTTTCATGCCCTTTTCAAGAACGAAGCCCTTGATTTTGCCCTCGTGCGCTTCGGACTTTGCCCAGACGACGAAGACGTCAGCGATGGGGCTGTTGGTGATCCACATCTTGGAACCGGTCAGCCGATAGCCACCATCAATCTTTTTGGCCTTCGTGCGCATGGACGCTGGGTCGGAGCCGGCATCCGGTTCGGTCAGGCCGAAGCAGCCGATCCATTCCCCCGTCGCGAGGCGGGGCAGATAGCGCTTGCACTGTTCTTCCGTGCCGTAGGCATGGATCGGATACATCACCAGGGAGCTCTGCACGCTCATCATCGACCGATAGCCGGAATCCACGCGCTCGATCTCTCTCGCGATCAGACCATAGGCCACGTAGGAAGCTTCCGCGCCGCCGTAGGCCGCCGGGATCGTGGCCCCCAGAAGGCCGAGTTCCCCCATTTTGGCAAACAGGCCGATGTCTGTTTTTTCATCCGCATAGGCGGCCACGATGCCGGGGCGCAGTTCGGATTCGGCAAAGCCTTGGGCGGTGTCCCGGATCAGCCTCTCGTCCTCTGCCAGTTGATCGTCCAAGAGCAGAGGGTCCGACCAATCGAAGGAAGGTTTGCCATCGGTCTTATTCAGCGCGTTCAACGGGCGTCTCCTGTTTGAATTGTTGGTCTTGCAAGAGGGCTGAAAATCGTGTCCGGTGCCAGGGGTAAATCATTCTTTGTCACATTTATAAGAACCCGTCGAGGGCAGGTCGATCCACAAGGGTCGGGTGTGGGTTTCGCCACCGCAGCCAGAATATTCTGCCAACGATGGGGCCTGCGCCATGACCGACCCCCGACCGGAAGAGCCTGCGCCGCTAAGCCGGGGATGGGGGCGTTTCTTCAATTGGGTGCCCGGCATCGAAGACCAGGGCTGGATGACGCGGCGCTACATCTTCGCGCTGACCCTGATCGCCATTCTGGTCTGTTCGGGCTTCGCCGCCTTTCAGGCGCTTCTGCGCAATCACCAGGACGTTCTGCAAGTGGTCAACATGTCGGGGCGACAACGGATGTTGTCCCAGCGAACGGCGCTCTATGTCTCGCTGCTGACGCAAACCACGGAGCCGGAAGCTCGAAAGCGCTATGCCGAACGCCTTCAGGCATCAACCCTGTTGTTCGAGGAATCGCACGACATCCTGTCCGGTCGCGTGCCCGGGGCGGAAAAGGAACTGACACCCACGATCATCAGTCTCTATTTCGATGGGCCGGCTCCGGTCGATCCGCTTGTCCGGGCCTATGTCGATCGGCTGAGGCGGATCCTATCCAGGGTTCAGGCCGGGGAGGCAGCCGCGCCTGAGGACGTCGCCTATGTCCTGGAGACGGCACCCGGTGTTCTGGTGAAACGGCTGGACCGGATGGTTACCCAGTACCAGGTCGAGGGCGAGGAGGCCTTCCGTCGGCTGGATAAGCTGGAATCCGCCGTCGTTGCCTTCACGTTGATCACGCTTCTGCTCGAGGCGACCCTGATCTTCGCGCCCATGGTTCGCCTCACCCAACGACAGATCAAACAGATCACGCAGATTTCCAGCGAGCTGCAAAAATCCAAGGAGGGCCTGGAACAGGAGGTCGAGGCCCGCACCTCCGAACTCCGTCTCGCAAAGGAAGATGCGGAACGCGCCCACGTGGCCAAGGCACGATTTCTCGCTGCCGCCAGTCACGACCTTCGCCAGCCGATTGACGCACTTCGGATGTTTAACGGCATTCTCGAAAAGAAGCTCGCCCGGGATACGGGCGATCACGGCGGATCCATGCTGATCATCCGGGATATGCGCCGCGCACTCGATTCCATGCGCCACCTTCTGGGATCGATCCTGGACATGTCGAAATTGGAGGCGCGCGTCGTTCGTCCGCATGTCCGGGTCTTTTCCCTGAAACCCCTGTTTGATCAGATGGCGGCGGAGTTCGCACCCCTGGCAGAAGAGAAAGGACTGTCGTTCAAGCTGCAGGTCAGCGCACTTGCCGTCGAGTCCGATCCGGATCTGCTGGAGCGCATGATGCGCAACCTGATCAGCAATGCGATCACCTATACGCCTGTCGGTGGGAAGATACTTGTTGCGGCGCGGAAATCGGGGGAAATGGTCCGCCTGCAGGTTTTCGACACCGGCCCCGGCATCAGCGAAGAAAACCACTCGCGCATTTTTGAAGAGTTTGAACAGGTCCCGACCGACGGCCGGGATCGGGGCGAGGGCCTGGGGCTCGGCCTATCCATCGTGAAGGGGCATGCGGACCTTCTGGGTCACGATTTGAGCCTGAAAAGCGTCTCCGGTCGGGGCTCGCGTTTCGAGTTGGGGTTGCCCAGAGTGGATGCCGTCGCGCGGGCCTTCGGCTAGGGCCCTTTCCGAAAAGGGCTGTTTCAGACCCGGCGTTCGTCGTTAAAGCGCAACACGGCCTGGGTCCGGTTTTCCACGTCCAGCACCTTGAAGATCCGGGAGACGTGGTTTTTTACGGTGGACAGGTTCAGGCCCAGCTCGGAACCGATATCCAGGTTCGAATGGCCCTTGGCCATCAGTTCCAGAACTTCCAACTGCCGCCGTGTCAGACCGGCAAGCGCGTCATCCCGGCCGGCAGCCTGGTCCCGCCCTTGATCAAACGTCGCACCGAAAGAGGGACTGTCCACTTGGCCGTTGCCCAGATGGCCCGAAACACCCCCGAGCACGGGCGGCACATAGGTTCCCCCGGCGAGCACCAGCTTCAGGATGTTGACCATCAGTCCGTCATCGGTCGATTTCGGAATGTAAGCCTGAACCCCCTGGGCCAGAATGGCCCGAATCTCATCGGGGTCTTCCAGGACACTGAACACCACCACGGGGGCCGGTGTGACCGCCTCGACGAGCTTTCGGACGTCGGTCAGGCTTTCCAGCCCAGGCATTCGCAGGTCCAGGGTCAGCAGCCGGAAATGGCCGGGGGCCGCATTTTCGACGACCGCCAAGGCTTCCTGAAACGATCCGGCTTCGGCAACGTCTGCTTCTGCATCAATTTCGGCAACTACATATCTTAATGCCGTTCGCACAATGGCATGATCGTCGGCAATCAGAATACGCATGGCGGAAGTGCAACCCTCTCTACGATAATCGAACAGCCTTATAAGCGGTCCGCGCGGAAAGTGCAAAAAGCTTTCAAATCAAGTTCTAACGAATTTTTGACTCCTCATGATGAACATACCTCGTTTCTATGGGTCTTAAATACCTATCCGAATGGCCTAAAAGTAGTTGCCAATATCCGTAAAAGGTACTGGCAGAACCACTTTTCGGTCGGCCTAGCTTGACTCGGACAGGCAGGACCGGATCGACCCGGCCATGTTTCGGATCAGACCAAAGTATTGATCCGGTCCGGCCTCGAGGGCGCTGCCCAGCGGGTCGATGACACCGGATCGCGCTGCTGTTCCCTCGATGACCACATCCACCAGGGCGGGTTCGAACTGGGGCTCTGCGAAGACGCAGGCTGCTTCAAGTGACGTTAGTTTCGTGCGGATCTCTTTCAAACGGTCGGCGCCCGGGGTGATCTCCGGATTGAGGGTCAGGGCTCCCACCGCTTCCAGTCCAAAGCGTGTCTCGAAGTATTGATAGGCATCGTGGAACACAACAAAGTGCTTGTCAGCCAGACCGTCGAGGCTGCTCGCCGTTTCCGCCAGCAGGTCGTCCAGCCGGGCCTGAACATCTTGGGCATTGGTCCGATAGGCATCCGCGTTTTCCGCATCAGCGTCGCTCAATACGCGGGCGACCTCCGCTACGATCGCCTTGGCGTTTTCCGGGTCCAGCCAGATGTGAGCGTCGTGTTCCGAATGCGCGCTTTCATGGCCTTCATGGTGGTCGCCATGCTCCCGGTCTTCATGGGCATGTTCTTCGTGACCATGTTCTTCGTGACCATGTTCTTCATGAGCATGTTCTTCATGAGCATGTTCGTCATGTTCATGATCCTTGTGTCCGTGATCTTCGTGCCCATGGTCGTCATGTTTCGCGTGATCATGGGACTCGAAAGTTGCACCGTCCCGGAAGGGCAGTTTACGGATGCCATTGGCGTCGATCAGGGCGGTTGCCTTGCCTTTGCCCACAATGGTTTCGACCGGCTTGACCAGAAAAGTCTCTATTTCCTCTCCGATCCAGAAAACCCTGTCTGCCTGTTCCAGAGCCCGGGCCTGTGAAGGTTTTAGAGAGAAGCTATGGGGAGAGGAGGCCCCATCCATCAGCAGGGTCGGCTTGCCGACGCCCGCCATGACGCCTGCCACGAGGGAGTGAAGAGGCTTGATCGAAACAACCACATCAGGCACGTCTGCTCGGGCTAAGTTGGTGGAGCCCAGAAGAGCAGATACAGCAAGCGCCATCGCGGAAGTCGCATGTCGGAATTTCATCGTGCCGATCTCCTTCGAAGGGGGCAGGTTGTTGCTGCTCTCCCTTTTGGGTTGTTACTTTATAACATCGTTGCGTTATGATATAACGTCCCTACCTATGAACGACAAGACGGGTTGGATAAGTTTTTGAGCGTTAATGCCGAGATGGTTGGATCTCTTCAACAAAACCCGGACCCACTGGTCTGCCTGGCGGGGGCCGGGGTGCGCCGCGCCGGGCGATGGCTGGTGCGGGGGGTCGACCTCGCCCTGCAAGCCGCTGAGATCGTCACCCTGATCGGGCCCAACGGATCGGGCAAATCGACGACGGCAAAACTGGTGCTTGGCATCCATGAGGCGGATGAAGGAAGCGCGAGCTTACGATCCGATTGTCGGGTCGGCTACGTGCCCCAGCGGCTCAGCATCGACTGGACCCTTCCGCTAAGGGTGGATCGGTTCATGCGCCTGACCGGCCCCTTGCCAGTGGGAGACATGCGCGCTGCCCTGGAGGCTACCGGCGTGAGGCACCTGGAAACGTCGGACATGAGCGCCCTGTCGGGGGGCGAGTTTCAGCGGGTGCAATTGGCCCGCGCCATCGCGCGAAAGCCCAATCTTCTGGTCCTGGATGAGCCGGTTCAAGGTGTCGATTTCGCGGGTGAAATTGCGCTCTACGACCTGATCGGGAAGATCAGGGATGACCTTGGCTGCGGCATCCTGTTGATCTCTCATGATCTCCACCTGGTGATGGCGGCGACCGATCGGGTGATCTGCCTCAACGGTCATGTCTGTTGTTCCGGTTCGCCCCATGCCGTCGCCGAAAGCGAGGAATACCGGAAATTGTTCGGTGCCAAGGCTGCCGCAGCGCTCGCGGTCTATGAACATCATCATGACCATACCCACTTGCCGGACGGGCGTGTTCAGCATGCCGACGGTTCGGTGACCGATCACTGCCATCCGGAGGATGGCCACCATGAAGAGCCGGGGGAAATCCGCCATGTTGGATGATTTCTTCATTCGCGCCCTGTTGGCCGGTCTTGGAGTGGCCCTTGTGGCCGGACCATTGGGCTGCTTCATCGTCTGGCGAAGGTTGGCCTATTTCGGCGACACGCTGGCCCATGCCGCCTTGCTCGGCGTCGCTCTTGCGCTGTTGTGGGAGATGAACCTGACGGTGACGGTCTTTGCCGTCTCTGCGCTGATATCGGTGGGTCTCTTGTGGCTGCAGCGCCGGTCCTCGCTCTCGGCGGACTCGCTTCTGGGGCTGTTGTCGCATTCCGCCCTGGCTTTGGGGCTTGTGGTTCTGGCCTTCATGACCTGGGTACGGGTCGATCTGATGGGCTTTCTGTTTGGCGATATCCTGGCCGTCGCCAAGGATGACTTGGCATTGATCTATGGGGGAGGGGCCTTTGTCCTGATTGTGCTGGTTCGTATCTGGCGGCCCCTGTTCGCGGCGACGGTCAGTGCCGAGGTCGCCCGCGCGGAGGGCCTGAAGCCGGACCGTGCCAATCTGGTCTTTATGCTCCTGATGGCCCTGGTGATTGCCATGGCCATGAAGATCATCGGGGTTCTTTTGATCACGGCCATGCTGATCATCCCGGCCGCTGCCGCGCGCCGTTTCTCGACCTCCCCCGAACAGATGGCCGTCCTGGCGGCCTTGGTCGGGTGCCTCGCCGTGGTTGGTGGTCTGTTCGGATCCTTGGAATGGGATACCCCTTCGGGACCCAGCATTGTCGTTGCGGCGCTTTTGTTGTTTATCGTCAGTCTGACCCCCATCGCGGGCTTCCTGGATCGGAAGTCTGCCAAGTCCTTCGCCCCAGAAGAGCCGCGCTGATGACCGACCATAGCCACACCGCACCGCAGCTGACGCGAAACCAATCTTTGGTGATGAGCCGTCTGGAGGTCGCCGATGGACCTCTGAGCGCCTATACCATTCTGGATCAACTTCGCGATCAAGGTTTGAAGGCACCGCTCCAGGTCTACAGGGCCTTGGACAAGCTCGTGGAGAGCGGACTTGTCCACCGGTTGGAAAGCCTGAATGCCTTCGTCGCCTGCCGCCATCCGGGTTGTGATGACCACGAACTCGTCGCCTTTGCCATCTGCGAGGATTGCGGTGATGTTTCGGAACTCAGTGATCCGGATTTAAGCGATCGCCTCGGTGGACTGGTTCGGGACCAGGGGTTCGCCTTGCGGAAATCCACCGTGGAACTGCGCGGCCGTTGTAAGCAGTGCAGGAAAGCCCGACCGACCGGACAAGACGGCCTCTAAGCTGCCAATTCCACCCGGTTTCTGCCTGCCGTCTTGGCGGCATAGAGGGCCTCGTCCGCGCGCTTGATCAGATCGTTGGCCTTGTCACCGGTCCGATAGGTCGCGACACCGAAGCTTGCGGTTATACGCAGACCTTCCTCAACGGAGACCGTTTCCACCAGCGCCCTGAGATTCTCGGCCAATTGCACAGCCCCTTCCGTCGCAACCTGAGGGCAGATGACGATAAATTCCTCTCCACCCCAGCGCCCAAATGTGTCGGTCTTGCGGACATGTGCGCTCAGAACGTCGCACAGGGCCTTCAGCACGGCGTCGCCTGCCTGGTGCCCATAGGTGTCGTTGATGCGCTTGAAGTGATCAATATCCAACAGGATCACAGAGCAGGCATGATCGTAACGGTTGGACTGGTCGATCTCATAGGCAAGCATTTCATCGATTTTAAGCCGGTTGTTGGCACCTGTTAGCGGGTCTGTTGCGGAGAGCCGCTCCAGTGCTTCGTTCTGGGTGGAGAGTTCCCCATAGGCGGCGTTGAGTTTCCGGTTGTAGCGCCCGACTTCCCTCTGGCGATAGAGCAGGAGGGAGAGAGCAACCCCGACCACGGCCAACACCTGCCAGAGCAATTCGTAATCGACACCATGTTCCAGTCGGACGGAGATCCAGCTTTGCAGAATCTCGTTTTCGGTCTGCGGATCCATCGAGGATACGGCCTTCTGGAACAGCTGCAGCATCATCGGATCATCGTTGCGGACCCCTACCCGGAAACGGTTGGTGAATTCCGTGTGCCCCGCGATCTTCAGATTGCTGAGCCCCAGCTGCTGGATCTGCGTCGTGACGATGTAGAGCGAAGCGATGGTAGAGAAGATTTCGCCCTCTGAAATCTTTGTCAGGGCCTCGTCCATGGTGGCGACATAGACGATCTCGATACCCGGATAGTCCTGCTTGATGATGTCCTCGTAGACGTAGCCTTCGACGATGCCTAGCGTCTTGCCGTTCACGGACTTCAAGCCGTCCAGGTAGGTCACGTCCTGGTTGGACACGAGGACCACCGGCGCTTCAACGTAAGGGTCGGTGAAGTTCAGGTATCGAGCCCGCTTTTCGGAGTGATTCAGCAAAGACAGAATGTCGCATTTGCGCTGTTCGGCGAAGGCCTCGCTCTGGGCCCAGGTCTCCGTTTTGACCAGCTGGACCGGTAATCCCAGCATGTCAGAAAAGGCCTTGATATAATCGGCCGCGATCCCGATGTGCTGGCCGCTTTCGTCGATCCGTTCATAGGGCATCCAGTTCGGATCGACACACATGGTGACGTAACGACGGTCTTCGATGTATTGGCGCTCGGCGTCGGACAAGGCCAGGGTCCCGTCGGGATTGACCCGGCCCACAGGTGCGACAACCGGGATCCAGGGCTCCATGATCGCGCTTTGGTCCGCGACGGTCAGCAGGGCCAAGGCCTTGTCCAGAATGTTGATCAGTTCCGGCCAATCATTTCTGACGGCAAACCGCTGGCCCGTCGGCTCCAGATCATAGCGCCCCGCCACGACCACGTTGTCGAGACCATGTGTCCGCGCCAGGTAGGTGTTGACTCCAAGCACGCCGACATAGGCCGCCACTTCCCCCGCAGCCAAGGCCTGGAGGCCTTCCAAGGGCGTTTCGACGACGACCTCGATCGCGTCGGGATGTTCGGCCATGACGCGCTTGGATGCGGCATAGTTCCGTACCAGGGCGACGCGCTTGCCTGCCAAGTCCTTCGAAGCGCGAAAGACGTCAGCGTTATCATCGCGCGCCATGATCACAAGCGGGGTGGGGATGAAGAATTCCGTGAAGGAGAGATAGGCTTCGCGATCTTCATTCTTGGCTGCCGTGGCGATCATATCCAGCTCGCGGGCTTCGGCAGCCTCCAAAATGGATGACCAGGAAAGGCCCGATTGAGGCAGAAAGTGGTGGCCCAATACTTCGGTCAAGACAGATAGGTAGTCCGGGACCACGCCCTCGAACCCTCGGGCCTTCGCATTGCTGTAGGGGGCGAAGTCTCCATCGATGCCCACACGAATGACGGGGTGATCCCTCAGCCAGGTTTTTTCCGCATCGGTCAGGACGAGTTGTTGGGCAAGGCGATCTGCGATGTTGGCCTGATGGGGCGGCAGCGCCTCATGCGTTCTACCGGCGTCCGAATAGAAAATGGCGCAAAAGACAATGGCCAGCACCCAAGCAAAGCGCCGTCGAGATGGAAGGCCGAGAGATAGCCAAGCCATTGACCTTATACCCGGCTTTAAAACGGGCGGAACAGGTTCGTTCAAGTCGCGCATGCCCGGAGGCACCCCCTGCAGTATTGATCGAGTCCATGCCCGCCACACGAACCAAGCTTATGAAGGTCATGAGTTACATAACAGAATCCCGCCCAGGCCAAGCACTTTATTGGATTGATAGCGTACGGCGGACCGCATCTTGCCAGCCATCCAGAAGCGCCCTTCGATCTTCTTCTATCAATTCGGGCTCGAACCGGCGGTCCAGCGCCCAGCTGGAAGCGAAGCCCTGGGCATCCGGCCAGACACCTGCTTTGTGGGCGGCGAGCCAGGCAGCACCGAGGGCAGTGGTTTCCAGAATGCGTGGTCGATCGACAGGGGCGGCCAGGATGTCGGCGAGGCGCTGCATGGTCCAGTCGGAGGCCACCATGCCACCATCGACCCGGAGCACGGTATCGGAGCCGGAGCCCTGCCAATCCTTCTTCATGGCTTCCAGAAGATCGTGGGTTTGATAGGCGACGCTCTCCAGTGCGGCGCGAGCAAATTCCGCCGGACCGGTGTTTCGGGTCAGGCCAAACATGGCTCCGCGCGCATTGGCGTCCCAGTGCGGCGCGCCGAGCCCCGTGAAGGCCGGAACCAGATAGACGGACTGGTGCGGATCAGCTTGATTGGCCAGGCTGCCGCTCTGTTCCGCATAGTGGATCATACGAAGGCCGTCCCGCAGCCATTGCACGGCGGCACCGGCGATGAAGATCGATCCCTCGAGCGCATAGGTGACTTTTCCATCCAGCCGGTAGGCCACAGTGGTCAGCAAGCGGTTCTTGGAGGTCACCTGTTCGGCACCCGTGTTCAAAAGGGCGAAGCAGCCGGTTCCATAGGTGGACTTCAGCATGCCGGCTTCGAAACAGGCATTGCCGATGGTGGCCGCCTGCTGATCGCCCGCGATGCCGAGGATTGGAAGGGGCGCACCAAACAGCGACGGATCTGCCGTTCCGAAGTCGTCTGCGCTGTCCAACACCTGCGGAAGGATAGCGGCGGGAATATTCAGCAGCTCGCAAAGATCGGCATCCCAGTCCTGGGTCGCGATGTTGAACAAAAGCGTGCGCGATGCGTTGGTGGCATCCGTCACGTGGCGTTTGTGACCGGTCAGTTTCCAGACCAGCCAGCTATCGATTGTCCCGAAGCAGACTTTCCCAGCTTCGGCCTTCTCCCGCAGGCCAGGCGTGTTGTCCAGAATCCAGGCGAGCTTGGTGCCGGAGAAGTAGGGGTCGAGGAGCAGTCCGGTCCGCTGGGTGATTAGGTCCTCATAGCCGTCACCTTTCAACTTGGCGCAGAAATCTGCTGTCCGGCGATCCTGCCAGACGATGGCGCGGCTGAGTGGCGCACCGGTCTCGCGGTCCCAGACCAGGGTGGTTTCCCGCTGGTTCGTTATGCCGATGGCGGAAACCTGCGAGGCGTCAAGCTTGGCGGCGGCCATGGCGCGCTTGGCGGTTTCCAATGTGGTATTCCAGATGTCGTGGGCATCGTGCTCGACCCAGCCGGAATCCGGAAAGTGCTGGGGAAACTCCAACTGGTGAACACCCAGGATTTCCGCAGGGCCACCGAACACGATCGAGCGCGTCGATGTGGTTCCCTGGTCAATGGCGAGAATGGCTCCTGACATAGTCTTTTTCCTTCTTCTTTGACGAAAAAGCCGGAGCCCAAGAGGACCCCGGCTTCTCAGTCGTCGTCAAGCCTGGGGCTTACTGCCAGCGCTTGATGATGTCTTCGTAGGCGATGGTGACGCCCTGGGGCTTCTCATTGGCGAGTTTCGCCTTGGCACCACCCTTGCCGAGCCAGTCGGCGGCGTCGATTTCGTCGTTCAGACGCGGGCCGCAGCCGCCGTAGACATTGGCGCGCTCATCGGCGGCCTGCATACGGGCCATGATCTGATCCATTTCACCGGCCAGACGGTCCATGGCTTCCTGCGGGGTGAAGGCACCCGAGTTGACGTCACCGATGTTCTGCCACCAGAGCTGGGCCAGCTTCGGATAGTCGGGCACGTTGACGCCGGTCGGAGTCCACATCACCCGGTCCGGGGAGCGGTAGAATTCCACCAGGCCGCCGAGGTTCGGCGCGCGTTCGGTGAAGCTTTCGTGGCGCACGGTGCTGTCCCGAATGAAGGTCAGCCCGACGTGGCTCTTCTTGGTGTCCACGGTCTTGGAAACCACGAACTGGGCATAGAGCCAGGCCGCCTTGGCACGGTCCATCGGTGTGGAGTTCAGGATGGTCCAGGAACCGGCATCCTGATAACCCAGCTTCTGGCCTTCGGACCAATAGGGGCCCTTAGGTGACGGAGCCATCCGCCAGAGCGGCTTGCCGGCATCGTCCACCGTGTTGTTGCCGTCGGACTTCGGTGCCACCATCGATGCGGTGAAGGCGGTGTACCAGAAGATCTGCTGGGCCACGTTGCCTTGGCTCAACGCAGGCAGCGACTGGTAGAAGTCGTAGGAAGCGGCCGCCGGCGGGGCGTATTGGCGCAGCCATTCGTCCCATTTGCGGATCGCGTAGACCGCAGCCGGGCCGTTCGTGCCCCCACCGCGGGTGACGGAAGCACCTGCCGGGTTGCAGGACTTTTCTTCCATGCGGATGCCCCATTCGTCGATCGGGCGACCATTGGGCAGGCCAGCGGAACCGGCACCGGCCATGGACAGCCAGGCATCCGTCATGCGCCAGCCCAGGTCAGGGGCGCGTTTGCCGTAATCCATGTGGCCGTAGACGCGAACGCCGTCGATCTCTTTCACATGGACCGAGAAGAACTCAGCGATGTCTTCATAGGCCGACCAGTTGACTGGCACGCCCAGATCATAGCCGTACATTTCTTTGAACTTGGCTTGCAGGTCGGGGCGGTCGAACCAGTCTTTACGGAACCAGTAAAGGTTGGCGAATTGCTGGTCGGGCAGCTGGTAGAGCTTGCCATCCGGTCCGGTGGTAAACGATTTGCCGATGAAATCGTCCACGTCCAGCATCGGGTTGGTTACCGCCTTGCCTTCGCCAGCCATGAAGTCAGTCAGGTTCACGGCCAATTGCAGACGGGAGTGCGTACCGATCAGGTCGGAATCGTTGATGTAGGCATCGTACAGATTCCGCTTCGTCTGCATCTGGGTTTGGACGGCTTGAACCACTTCGCCTTCACCGAGCAACTGGTGGTTCACCTTGATGCCCGTGATGTCCTCGAAGGCCTTGGTCAGTGTCTTGGATTCATACTCGTGCGTCGGAATGGTTTCCGACAGCACGTTGATTTCCATGCCCTTGAAGGGTTCGGCAGCCTTGATGAACCACTCCATTTCCTTCATCTGTTCGTCCTTGGACAGAACAGAGGGTTGGAATTCCTCGTCGATCCACTTCTTGGCCGCGTTCATGTCCGCCAAGGCCGTTGTGGCGCTGGCAAACACGGCAACTGCCGCGATTGAAGCCAATAATCTTTGCCTCATCTTCCAGTACTCCCTGTCTTACGTAACGCTGTGTTGAGCGTTCCCTTTTGGTTTGTCTGCACGTCTCGGTTCTCCGTGGTTCAAGCCCAGCGAAAAATCGCTGCGGCGTAAACGACGCAGAGGATGGTCGCCACCCAAAGTGGTCCGGAGGCGAAGGCGAGCCAGGCCAGATGAATGTAGGCCGAGCCCAAAAGCGAAATGAA
Source organism: Magnetovibrionaceae bacterium (assembly GCA_049603795.1). Classification (GTDB taxonomy): domain Bacteria; phylum Pseudomonadota; class Alphaproteobacteria; order Rhodospirillales; family JBMYSY01; genus JBMYSY01. Next base: position 72,998 of record JBMYSY010000005.1, on the reverse strand, counting down.
AAGCCGGTCTCCTCGGGTCGTGTCGAGGCCCAGGATGCCGTGGCGCGGTGCGCCGCCGGGGCGCACCAATTCCCAGATGGTCATCGAGATCAGCAGGCCCGCGATGACGCAGAAGAAGGTGGCGGTTTGCCAAGTCCAGGCCATCCATGAGAGATCCATGGCGCGAGCCCCCTTTATACGCGGCCCAGGGCAAAGCCCTTGGCGATATAGTTACGGACGAAGTAGATCACGATGGCCCCTGGGATGATGGTCAGAACACCCGCTGCAGCCAGCAGTCCAAGCTCGTAGCCGGACGTGCTGGCCGTCCGCGTCATGACTGCCACGATGGGTTTGGCCTCGACCGAGGTCAGGGTCTTGGCCAAAAGCATCTCGACCCAGGAGAACATGAAGCAGAAGAAGGCCGTAACGCCGATACCGCTCGCGATCAGGGGCATGAAAATCTTCACGAAAAATTTCGGGAAGGAATAGCCGTCGATATAGGCGGTCTCGTCGATTTCCTTCGGCACGCCGGACATGAAACCTTCCAGGATCCAGACGGCGAGCGGGATGTTGAACAGACAGTGCGCCAGCGCCACGGCCAAATGGGTATCGAAAAGGCCGACCGCCGAGTAAAGCTGCAGGAAGGGCAGGGCGAAGACGGCGGGCGGAGCCATCCGGTTGGTCAGCAGCCAGAAGAACAGGTGCTTGTCGCCCATGAAGCGATAGCGCGAAAAGGCGTAGGCTGCGGGCAGGGCAAAAGCGACCGAGATGACCGTGTTCAGCACCACATAGGTGATCGAGTTGACGTAGCCCATGTACCAGGTCGGGTCCGTCAGGATCTCCACATAGGAGGCCGCAGTGAACTCGGACGGAAAGAAACTGAAGCCGCCCAGGATCTCGTTGGTCGTCTTGAAGGACATCGACAACAGCCAGTAGATCGGCAGCATCAAAAACAGAATGTAGAGTGTCGGGATCAGCCAGCGGGCGCGGGTCATTTCTTATCCCCCTGCATGGTAAGCGTGTAGAACAGCCAGCAGACCAGCAGCGTCATCAGGAAATAGATGATGCTCATGGCGGCGGCCACGCCGAGGTTGAATTCGCCGAGAGCGGCCTTCACGAGATCAATGGACAAGAGCGTCGTCGCGTTACCGGGGCCACCACCCGTGAGAACGAAGGGTTCGGTGTAGATCATGAAGCTGTCCATGAAGCGCAGCAGCACCGCGATGGTCAGGACGTGTTTCATCTTCGGCAGTTGGATGTAGATGAACACGGCCCATCGCGACGCTCCGTCGATGCGCGCCGCCTGATAGTAGGCCTCGTCGATGGAACGCAGCCCGGCGTAGGCCAGCAGCACCACAAGCGAGGTCCAATGCCAGACATCCATCAGGATCATGGTGAACCAGGCGGAGACCGGCTGGCGGGTGAAGTTGTAGTCGATGCCTAAGGCATTGATACTGTATCCCAAAAGGCCGATGTCGGGCAGGGCGAAGATGTTCCACATCGCGCCGACCACGTTCCAGGGGATCAGCAGCGGTAGCGCCATCAACACCAGACAGACCGACGACCAGCTGCCCGATTTCGGCATGTTCAGGGCGATGAAGACGCCAAGCGGGATCTGAATGGCCAGAATGATCCCGGTGAACAGGAACTGCCGACCGAGCGCGTCCAGGAAGCGTTCAGAGTCCAGCACATCGCGGAACCAGCGGGCTCCTTCGAAGAAAAAGAGGTTGTCGCCGAAGGTTTCCTGAACCGAATAGTTCACCACGGTCATCAGCGGCACGACGGCGTTCAGCGCCACGATCAGCAGCACCGGCAGAACCATGAACCAGGCCTTGTTGTTCCAGGTCTTGTTCATGGCTCAGGTCTCCAACTCGATGCGCCAGTCATCGGCGTAGACGTTCATGCCTGCGGCGTTGAAGCTGACCCGGGGCTCTGTCGGGATTTCGGTGTCTTCACTGACGACGGCGGCCAGGTCATGGCCCTCGATCTTAAGCCGGACGACTTTCAATCGACCGATGTCCTCGACCTTCTGGAGGCGGGCCGGCAGCCCGTCGGAGGACAGCGAGACGTTCTCCGGCCGGATACCGAGTTCGGTCCGGCTGGCGTCCATCGGAGCGGCTGTCCCCGGAAGGCTGAAGGAAAGGTCCCCCAGATGAGCCGTGGTCCCCTCGATGTTGATCGGCAGGACGTTCATACCGGGCGAGCCGATGAAATAGCCGACGAAGGTATGGCTTGGTCGTTCAAACAGTTCTTCCGGTGTGCCGATCTGCACGATCTCGCCGGCGTACATCACGACCACCTTGTCGGCGAAGGTCAGTGCTTCGGTCTGGTCATGGGTGACATAGACCATGGTATGGCCGAACTGGCGGTGCAGCTTTTTTAACTGGGTCCGCAACTGCCATTTCATGTGCGGGTCGATGACGGTGAGGGGTTCATCGAACAGGATGGCATTGACGTCGGAGCGAACCAGACCCCGGCCCAGAGAGATTTTCTGTTTCAGATCAGCCGTCAGGCCCTGGGCGCGCTTGTCCGCCATGGCGGCGAGATCAAGCATCTCGAGGGTCTCGTTTACCTTGGCCGTGACGTCCGTCTCGCCGACGCCGCGATTGCGCAGCGGAAAGGCCAGATTATCGAAGACGGTCATGGTGTCGTAGACCACGGGGAACTGGAACACCTGGGCGATGTTGCGTCCTTCCGGGGTCTCTTTGGTGACATCCCGGCCATCGAACAGGATCTGTCCTTCTGAGGGGATCAGAAGGCCGGAGATGATGTTCAGGAGCGTCGTCTTGCCGCAGCCGGAGGGCCCAAGTAGGGCATAGGCACCGCCATCTTCCCATTCGTGGTGGACTTCCTTCAGGGCGTAGTCGTCATCTCCCTTGGGGTTGGGGAGGTAGGAATGACGAATGTGATCGAGGTTGATCCTGGCCATGTCGCGCTTCCTCAGGCCGCGGCCCGGCTGATCGCCGGGTCCAGGCTCTGGCCATCCTGATCGAAGATCAGCAGGTGGCGGGTGTCGAGATAGATGTCGATGTCGGCGTCCGTTTCGATGTCATGGATGCCAGGGGTCAATAGGGCCCAGCGCTCCCCGCCGTGGTCGAGGTGAATGTAGCTTTCCGATCCCGTAATCTCGGTGACAGAGACCCTGGCCTTCAGGTGCACGGCATGTTCGCTGTCGGCACTCAAGGACAGGTGGTGAGGGCGGAAGCCGACGATGCAAGGGCCGTCGGGAAGGCCTTGGTACATGGCGGGGGCATCAATTTCGGCCTCGCCTTCCAGAATGAACCTGCCACCCCGCTTGGTCGATCCGATGATGTTAAGCGGCGGGTCCGAGAAAGTCTTGGCGGTGATCAGGTCCACCGGCTGGCGGAAGACGTCGACCGTGGCACCGAACTGGGTCACGCGGCCCTGGTGCAGGGTTGCGGTGTTGCCGCCAAGCAAAAGGGCCTCCGTCGGTTCGGTCGTGGCATAGACGAAGATGGCACCCGATTCCTTGAAAACCTTCGGCAGTTCGTCGCGCAGTTCTTCGCGCAGTTTGTAGTCCAGGTTCGCAAGCGGCTCGTCCAGCAACACCAGATCGGCCTTTTTCACGATGGCGCGCGCCAAAGCCGTCCGCTGCTGCTGGCCGCCGGAGAGATGGAGCGGTGTTCGTTCCAGATAGGGTTCCAGGCGCAGCAGCTCTGCCGCAGCCCGCACTTCCCGGTCGATGGTAGCTTTGTCGTGCCCTGCGATCTTCAGGGGCGAGGCGATGTTTTCATATACGGTGAGCGCCGGGTAGTTGATGAACTGTTGATAGACCATGGCGACGTTGCGATCCTGGACGCGCTTCCCGACCACGTTCTCGCCGTTGAAGCGGATCTCGCCCGACGTCGGCTTATCGAGCCCCGCCATCAGACGCATCAGGCTGGTTTTGCCGGCGAGTGTCGGGCCCAGGAGCACGTTGAGCGTGCCCGCCTCCAACGTCATCGTGACGTCGGAAATGTGTTCGTCGGGGCCGACCCGTTTGCCAACGGATTCCAGTTCCAACATCGTCTTTTCGTCTCCTAACGGCACCGGTCGGGGTGCCTTGGTGCGAGCCTCAGGCTGCGCGGGTTTCTTTGTTCACCGGATTGGCTTGCATCCAGGTATCCAGCTTTTGGGTTTCTTCTCTGGTCAGGCGAAGCCCCAGCTTCGTGCGCCGCCAGAGCACATCTTCCGCCGTCCTGGCCCATTCGTGTTTCATCAGGTAGCTCACTTCGGCCTGGCTGAGCCCGGCGCCGAAATCACAACCCAGGTCGGCCTTGGTCTCTGCGCCGTCCAGGATCGTCCTTGCCTGGGTCCCGTAGAGGCGGATCAGACGGTCAGCCTGGCCCTCATCGAGGAACGGGAAATCGGCCTGCAGTCTCGCGATGAGCGCATCGCGGCCCTGGATCGGGAAATTGCCGCCGGGAAGTGATGCTCCCGCCGTCCAGGCGGGCCCTTTCGGTCCGAGTGCTGACTCGATCCGCTCCAGCATGCTTTCGCTCAATCGTCGGTAGGTGGTGATTTTTCCGCCGAAGATGTTCAAAAGCTGACCGTCTTCTGGGGAACCTTCGACTTTCAAGACGTAGTCCCGGGTCGCTTCCTGGGCCTTGCTGGCCCCGTCATCATAGAGGGGGCGGACGCCGGAATAGGTCCAGACGATGTCATCGGCTGTGACCGGTTCCTTGAAATAGGCGCTGGCGCTTTCCAAAAGGTATTCGGTCTCGGTTTTCGAAATCTTCGCATCCCCGGGATCGCCGTCGAAATCATGGTCCGTCGTACCGACAAGGGTGAAGTCGCCTTCGTAGGGAATGGTGAAGAAAATCCGGCCATCTTCGTTCTGGAAGATAAAGGCGCGGTCATGTTCATACTTGCGCTTAATCACAAGGTGGCTGCCCTGGACAAGCCGCACATTCGCCGGCTTGTTCTGGCCAATCGCTCCGGCCAGCACTTTGTCCACCCATGGACCGCCAGCGTTCACCAGTACCCGGGCCTCAATCGTCGAACGCTCATCCGTCGCCTGGTCTTCCAGGGTTATGATCCAATGGCCTTTCTCCCGCCGGGCTTCGACGACCTTGGTGCGGACCCGGATGTCTGCGCCTAGGCGGGCCGCATCCATGGCGTTCAGAATGACAAGTCTGGCGTCATCGACCCAGCAGTCGGAATATTCAAAACCCTTGGTGACCAGCCCGGGCTGCAAGGCTGCGCCGAAAGGACCTCTGCGCAGATCGACGACCGAGGTGCCGGGAAGGGCCTTTCGACCGCCCAGATTGTCGTAGAGGAAGAGGCCAAGCCTCAACATCCAGCCGGGTCGCATGCCCTTCGCGTGGGGCAGAATGAAACGAAGCGGCCAGATGATGTGCGGTGCCATCGACCAGAGCACCTCGCGTTCCAGCAGGGCTTCGCGAACCAAACGAAACTCATAGAACTCAAGATAGCGCAAGCCGCCGTGAATCAGTTTGGTTGACCAACTGGACGTGCCGGAGGCGAGATCGTTCATCTCCGCCAGCCCGACAGAATAGCCCCGTCCCGCCGCGTCACGGGCGATCCCGCAACCGTTGATGCCGCCGCCGATGATGAAAACATCGAAGGATGCCTGATCCAATCCTACCTCCCTGGTTTCGGTTCTTATGCCGCTTTTGCGGTGGCTTGTTGCCGGACACGAAACCAGAATGACTACAAATGAACCTAAAACGAATGTCAATCGAAAATTCACGAACCTGTAACCGATCCGACTGTCTCAATCAATCTGACCTCGTTTTCGAAGCAGATCCGGCGCAAAACGGGAGAAGCGCAGTTGTCTGTTACCAGGGTATCAACCTGGGCCAGATGCCCGATCCTGACCGGAGCCAATCGTTCAAACTTTGTCGAATCGGCGGCCAGGATGACATGGCGGGCGTTTTCGATAATGGCCTGGGCGACTTTCACTTCCCGAAAATCGAAATCCAGAAGCGCCCCGTCGGGGTCGATGGCGGAAACACCGATGACGGCGTAGTCGACGCGGAATTGGCGGATGAAATCCACCGCTGCCTCTCCGACCACGCCGCCATCGGTCGCCCTTACCACCCCACCCGCGATGATAACTTCGAACTGCGAAAAAATACGCATCCGGTTGGCAACATTGATATTATTCGTGATGACCATCAACTTGGAATGATCCAGAAGGGCCTTGCTGACGGCCTCTGTCGTGGTGCCGATGTTGATGAACAGAGAGGCCTCATCCGGAATAAGGGCTGCCGCCGCACGTCCGATCGCGGTCTTTTCGTCGGCTGCGATCAGGCGGCGCTGTTCGTATTCCATATTTTCGGTGCCAGACGGAAATTCCGCTCCGCCATGGACGCGAACCAGCAACCTTCGTTCGCAAAGATCATTCAGGTCCTTGCGGATGGTCTGCGGCGTCACATCAAACTGCCGGGCGAGATCATCGACCTGAACGCGGCTGTTGTTTTTGGCAAGCTCGACAATTGCCGCTTGCCGTGGCCCCAAGTGCATCCCGTTTCCCCCGGGCTTTCGTTGTTCATTAAAATGACTTTAAAACGAAAATATCGGCGAAGGGAAGAAAGTTTTTTCACCACCCGTAAACAGCTCGCCGGATCGCCTGAGCGGTTAATCCGTGCCGTAGCCATAGCGCGTGATGATTGCGCTTGCAGCCGGCGATTTCAGGAAGTCGAGAAAGGCCCTGGCACCCGGGCTATCGGCCCCCCTCTGCAGGAGGACCGCGTCCTGAGAGATAGGCTCGTAGAGCGTTTCGGGGACGATCCAATGGGACCCGACTACAGTGTCGTCCAGTTTCGGTCCCAAAACCTGGGACAGGGCGACGAGACCCAGATCGGCGTTGCCGGTGGATACGAACTGATAGGTCTGTGCGATGTTGTCGCCGCGAACCAGTTTGGGACGTAACGCCTTCAGAACCCCTAGGGCCGCCAGGGCTTGCTCTGCCGCGCGGCCATAGGGTGCGGTTTTCGGATTGGCGATGGCGATCCGTCCAATTTCGTCCGGTTTGGCCAGGATCGACCCCTTGTCATCCACGAGGGCTTTATTCGCGCTGAACAGGGCGATCCGACCCGTGGCATAGGTGAAGCGGCTCTCCGCGATTGCCAGGCCTTGCGCGATTGCGCGTTCAGGGCGATCTGAGTCGGCGCTCAGAAAGACCTGAAACGGCGCACCGAGGGCAATCTGGGTGAAAAGCTTGCCCGTTGAGCCGAAGCTCAGGATCAGGTCCACATCCCGGGTTTCTTCGAAGGCCTGCTCCAGTTCCTTTGCCACGATCGTGAAATTGGCCGCCACCGCGATCTGCACCCGTTCATCAGCGACAGCGGAAGGCGATGATCCGAAGGCAAGTGCGAGACACAAAGTGGTTCCGTAAACAAGGTGGCGCATAGCGTTGAGCATCGGTCAGTTGTCTCCGTGAGGGCTGAGATGCCAATTGGGATGCGTTGATTTTGCCCCCTGCAATACCCACCTGTCATGGCCGAAACATGGCACCGACACAAGGGAACGCTCAATCGCGCCGATGGGCTTGCCGTGTTCCCAAAAACAACATGTAACCGCGAGGAAAGTCACCATGCCGTTTGACCTGCCGAACATTATCAATGGGGCCGAGGCTGTTTCCGAAAGTTCGCGCACCAGCCCTGTCTTCAATCCCGCAACGGGGGAGCAAACGGCGAGGCTGCATCTCTCAACGGCAAAAGAAGTCTCCGACGCGGTCGCTGCCGCCAAGGCGGCGCTGCCGGCTTGGGCGGAAACGCCGCCGCTGAAGCGCGCCCGCCTGATGATGACGTTCAAGCTGCTTTTGGAGGAAAACAGCAAGGAGCTGGCCCGCATCATCGGGTCCGAGCATGGCAAGGTGCTGGATGACGCGCTGGGCGAGGTTATGCGCGGAATTGAAAATGTGGAATTTGCCTGCAGCATTCCAGAACTGCTGAAAGGCGACTATTCCCGCAACGTCGGCCCGCACATCGATTGCTATACCCTGCGCCAGCCCGTCGGAGTCTGCGCCGGTATTACACCTTTCAATTTTCCGGCCATGGTGCCGCTTTGGATGTTCCCGAACGCCATTGCGTGTGGCAATACCTTTGTCTTGAAGCCGTCGGAGCGGGACCCTTCCGCCTCGATCTTCATCTACGACCTGTTCCGCAAGGCTGGGTTTCCGGACGGCGTTCTGAACATCGTCCAGGGCGATAAGGAAGCCGTGGACTGCCTGCTTACGCATACCGACGTGGCGGCGATCAGTTTTGTCGGTTCCACGCCGATTGCCGAATATGTTTATGCCACGGGCACCGCCCACGGTAAGCGTGTCCAGGCGCTGGGTGGGGCGAAGAATCATATGGTGATCATGCCCGATGCCGATCTGGATGCCGCGACCGATGCCCTGATGGGGGCCGCCTTCGGCTCGGCCGGCGAGCGCTGCATGGCTGTCTCTGTCGCCGTCCCGGTTGGGGAGGAGACGGCTGATCGTCTGATCGAAAAACTGGCCCCCCGGGTCGAAGCCCTGAAGATCGGGCCCTCTACGGACCCTGCGGCCGAGATGGGGCCGCTCGTGACCGCCCTGCACCGCGACAAGGTGAAGGGCTTCATCGACGCCGGTGTGTCAGAGGGCGCGGAGCTGGTCGTCGACGGGCGCGAATTTTCGTTGCAGGGCTACGAAAACGGCTACTTCCTCGGCGGCAGCCTGTTCGACCGCGTAACGCCCGACATGTCGATCTGGCGTGAAGAAATCTTCGGGCCCGTGCTCAGCACCGTGCGGGTTCCCGACTTCGACGCGGCGGTGGAACTGATCCATGGCCACGAATACGGCAACGGGGTCGCCATCTTTACCCGCGACGGCGATTCGGCCCGTGAATTCGCGGACCGGATCGAAGTTGGCATGGTCGGCATCAACGTGCCGATCCCGGTCCCGGTCGCCTTCCACAGTTTCGGCGGCTGGAAACGGTCACTGTTCGGCGATCATGCGATCTATGGCCCGGAAGGGATCAACTTCTATACCCGCCTGAAGACGGTGACCGAACGCTGGCCCACGGGCATCCGATCAGGTGCCAAGTTCCACTTCGGTGGGACCGGGGATCACTGATCAGAAATGTCGCCAGAGTATCCGTGATGATCAAGCGCGGTCAGATTCGCAGGCTGATCCGGTTCGGGCCGTCCAGGGTAACATTGGTCAGCTCGCCCGGCCCGGTAATATCCGTTTCGATGCAAGTGGCGTTCGGCTTTCCGCCACCTTCCGGATTGTAGGGCGAGATGAAGCGACCTGCGACCTTTTCCACCCTGTTTTCACCCATGGTCAGGATGATTGTCGATTGTTCGATCCAGGCCTCGGCTACGTAGCTCCGCATTCTTCCGGCATTATGATAGTACCCGCACAGCCCAAGATTCCCAAGATTTTCAAAGGGTTTCAGCATGATGGTTGTCGTGCCGCCATCAGTCCAATTCAGGGTCATTTCGTGGAATTTGCCTTCAACCGGAAAGGCACCAAGGACCTTGAACGAAGACGTCGTCTGGCAGGATCCGAGAGCCAAGACCAGGGCAGTAGCGATGATGAGGCGCGACATGAAAGCTTCCTAAAATTGCAAGAATGCGACTATCCGATAGCAAAAAACGTAGTGATCGTCATCCGCAGAAACAACAACAGTCGCCAATCACGCTGAAGAGCCTAAAAGCTGGGCTGCGGCAAAGGCCTTCCCCTCCCGCCAAGGGGCGGCAACGACCTGAAGGCCGATTGGAGATTCGCCGGCCTGGTGTGTGGGGAGGGTGACAACCGGCAGACCGACCGCCGAAAAGGGCTGGGCGAGAAGCCCGAGGAAGGGCCGGGTCGGTCTTTCCTCGCCATTCAGAAGTATGGTTCTCTGACCGCGTTTCGGGGCCGCAAAAGGGGTGGCCGGTGTGATCAGCACATCGACGTTCTGAAAGCAGGCCAAGATTTCTGCCAGCCACCATTTTCGGACAATCTGGGCCTTCTGTGCCCAGGCCGCGGGCAGAAGCGCCCCGGCAAGGAAGCGGTCGCGGGTATCGGGGTCATAGTCCGTCGCACGGGCCTTCAATGTGGGGAGGTGAAGCGCCGAACTCTCCGCCTGTGTCATCAAAAAGGCCGCCGCTCGACCGAACTCGGCCTGATCCAGATTGATGTCCACAAGGGTTACACCGTCCGGCAGGTCGGACAAAAGACGGTCCCGCCGTGCAAGGGCCTCCCCATCGCAATTGGTCTCGAACCAGCCGCGCAGCACGCCCAGGCGAAGCGGTTGCCCAGTGTCAGTCGCGGTGTTGCTGATCGGGGCGGGGGGCAGGTTGCGACAGGCGTGATCCCGGTTCGTCGGGCCTTGCAGCACGTCGTAGACGGCGGCCAAATCGTCCAGCGACCGGGCAAACGGGCCGACGGTATCCAGCCCATCCACGAAGGGAAAACTGCCGCCCCGTGACAATCGCCCGTAGGTCGGTCGCAAGGAGTAGACACCGCAGAGCGAGGCCGGCACCCGGAGCGAACCGTTGGTGTCCGATCCCAGGGTGATCGGCACAAGTCCGGCCCCCACCGCAGCCCCGGACCCGGAGGAGGAGCCGCCGGTCATACACGACGGGTCATGCGGATTACAGCAATCGCCGTCATGGGCGTTCTCGCCGGTGAAGTCATAGGCGAACTCGCCCATGTTCAGCGCCCCGAGGCAGATGCCGCCCGCCGCCTTCAGCCGCTCGACCAGATCCGCATCGCGCCGGGCGGGAGAGTTCTCACGGGCGATCTTGGAGCCCGCGCGCGTCACAAGGCCTTCCAGGTCAAAGAGGTTCTTCACGGCGAAGGGCACTCCGGCCAAGGGGCCCGGATCGCGCCCGACGCTGACCGCTTCGTCAACCGCCCGAGCCTCCGCGCGGGCTCTCTCGGCGGTGACGTCTGTGAAGGCGTTTATCTTCGGGTTATCGGCCTCGATGTGCGCCAAGGTTTCCTCAACAAGATTGCCAGCCTTGATCTCCCCCGCTTTGATCGCGCGTGCCGTCTCGATTGCTGAAATCATTGGTCGGGCTCCGGCAGACGGAAGACGGGGGCGAGTTCTGCCTCGAAGGGGGCGATCGGCGCTCGGTCGAGGGTTTCGGCCATTTCGGCGGCAAGCTTAAGGAACTGGATGACGCCGGGGCGGTGAGGCTCGTCCACCGGCAGATCGAGTGCCTTCGAGGCCGCATCGATATAGGCCTCCACGTCCTGGTCACTTTGCCATTTTGTCATCTTAACAGCCCCTTTCCCTGTCGCTTAAGCTGGCCCCTGGCCAGAAGGAGAATCCGCATGAACGATCAGGAAAAAGCTACCGTCCTGCAAGAGGTCCAGTCTTGCTTTAATGCTTACGAGATCGCCCTGAATGCCAACAACGTCGATGCCCTGATCGGCTTCTTCTGGGATGATCCGGCGAGCATCCGTCTGGGGCCCGATGGCGGGGCCTATGGTTACGACGAAATTGCCGCCTTCCGAAGGGGGAGAAACGTCGAAGACATCGAGCGCGATCTTACCCGGGTCGAGTTGACCGTTCTCGCCGCTGACATCGTTGTCGCCACGGCGGAGTATCAGCGGAAAAACTCGGGGCGTCTCGGCGCGCAAAGCCAGGTTTGGCAAAAGCGCGGGGACACCTGGCGCATCATCAGTGCCCACGTCAGCCTCCGGCCTTAATCCCGTTTTCTGGCCTGGTCATCTACGAAGTGGCAGACGGCGAAGTGGTTGCCTTCTCGGTTCACGGTCGGGGGTGCCTTGCGCCCGCAGAGCTCCTGTCCTTCCGGGCAGCGGCCATGAAACCGGCAGGCGTTAGGATCCGGGTTGATCGGGCTTTTCGGATCGCCGGTCAGCCGCCCGGTTCGCGCTGACGGGTCCGCAAGACCCGGAATGGCCGAAATCAGCGCCCGTGTGTAGGGGTGCGAAGGTTGATCAAAGATCGCCTTGGCGGTTCCGGATTCCACGATCTGGCCCAGGTACATCACGATCACCCGGTCGCAGAGCAGGCGGACCACATTGAGATCGTGTGAGACAAAGAGGTAGCTCATGCCAAGTTCGGTCTTGAGCCGCACCAGCAGCTTCAGGATCACCGCCTGGACCGAGACATCAAGCGCTGAGGTCGGCTCGTCCAGGATCAGCAGTTTCGGTTCGACCGCAATGGCCCGCGCGATGTTCACCCGTGCCTTCTGGCCGCCGGAAAGTTGGTGCGGAAAGCGGCTGAGCAATTGTTCCGGCAGGTCCACTTGACGGGCGACTTCGGCCACCCTGGCGGTCAGTTCCGCCCCGCTTTTGAAGCCCTTCAGGCGCTTCAGGGGCTCGGCGATGGTATCAAACGAGGTGAAGCGGGGGTTCAGGCTCTCGTGGGGGTCCTGGAAGACGATCTGGATGTCGGTGCGTTCGGGCCGGGCATAGAAATCGTTCGCCGGGATTCCGCTGATCTCCTGGTCATTGAAGCGGATAACGCCCTCGGTCGGATCGGATAGGCGGGCCAGCATGCTGACCAGGGTTGATTTGCCGCAACCGGACTCGCCCACCAACCCCAGGCTTTCGCCCCGCCCGATGGTGAAGCTCACGCCATCCACCGCATGAAGGATCGGCGTTTTGTCCGAAACGTTGGCGTTGGCCTTTCGGAAGAGTGTGACCAGGCCACTCATCATTCCGCCGGAACCGCCCAGCGGATAATGCTTCTTCAGGTCTTCGACGGTCAGCAGTTCGGTCATAGGGGCCTCCGGCAGGCGACGGCATGGGCCTCTTCCAAGATGTCCAGCAGCAAAGGAGCCGGGTCGCAGGAGCTGTCATAGCGGTCGCAGCGGGCGGAAAAGCGACAGGCGGGCAGGTCGTCGCGGCGCAGGTCAGGCACCCCGCCATCAATCGACGAGATATCGTCCAGGGTCCCGCTGTTGCGCGGCGTCGCCTTCATCAGTTTCTGGGTATAGGGATGGCGCGGGCTCTCGAACAAGACGTCCGAGGCCGCGCGTTCCACCACATGGCCCGCGTGCATGACAACAATCCGGTCGCAGTAGTCGGCGGCCATGGCGAGATCGTGGGTGATCAGCAGTGTCGCCATGTTGCGTTCTCGGGCCAGATCCTTGATCAAATCCATGATCGCGGCCTGGGTGGTGACGTCGAGGCCCGTTGTGGGCTCGTCCGCGATCAGCAGTTCCGGCTGACAGGAAAGCGCCATGGCGATCATGATCCGCTGACACATACCGCCTGACAACTCGAACGGATAGGCTTCCGCCCGGCGTTCGGGGTCGGGGATGCGCACGGTCTTCAGGGCATCGACGACCTTTTCCTTCATGTTGCTCCGGGTCGCAAAACCGTGCCGACGGAGCACGTCACCGATCTGCTTGCCGACAGTGCGGATCGGGTTCAGGGCCGTACGCGGGCTTTGGAAAATCATCGAGGCTTCGCTGCCCCGCATGGCCTGCAACTCTCGGCGCTTGGCCTTCAGGATATCCAGGCCGCCGAGTGTGATGGAGCCTGCAGTAACCCGGCCTGCCTCATCCAGGATGCCAAGGGCTGTCAGGGCCGAGACCGATTTTCCGGAGCCGCTTTCCCCGACGATGCCGACCATCTCGCCCTTGAAGACGTCGAAGCTGACATGTTCGAGTGCGTGGACGATACCGCTGCGGGTTTTGAACTCGACCGAGAGGCCTTGGATGTCGAGAACGGGAACGCGCTTGTTCATGTTCGCCATCATGTGCGCCTCCGGGGGTCAATCAGGTCGCGAAGTCCGTCACCCAACAGGTTGAAACAGAATACCGCCAGCATCAGTGCCGCCCCTGGAAACAGAGCCAGCCACCATTCGCCGGAGACAATGTAACCCGCCCCCTCGGCCACCATGATCCCCCATTCGGCGGTGGGCGGGCGGACGCCCAGTCCGATGAAGGACAGGCCTGCCGCATTCAGAATGGCCCATCCCATGTTGAGCGAGACCTGAACCATCATCGGCGGCAGGGTGTTGGGATAGATGTGCATGGCGAGCAAGCGCAGCGACGAGTTTCCGGCCAACCTTGCCGCCAGAACGAAGTCGGCGTTGCGCCGGATGTTCACTTCTGTGCGGGCGACACGGGCATAGAACGGCAGGTTGATGATGGCTGTGGCGTAGATGATGTTTTCGACCGTATTACCCAGCGCGGCGACGATGCCCATGGCCAGTACGAACAACGGGAAGGCCATGATCGTGTCTGCCATGCGGCCCACAAGCCTGTCGGTCCAACCGCCGTAAAAGCCTGCCAGGGCACCGAGGACCGAGCCGATGATGAAGGACAGGGCGACCGCTGAAACCGCGATGGCAAGATCGAGCCTCGTCGCGATCAGGACCCTGCTGAACACATCTCGGCCCAACTGATCGGTACCGAACCAATGCTCCCAGCTGGGGGGCTGCAAGGTCTTGGAGACGCTGCTGGCATAGGGATCGTAGGGCACGATCCAGGGCCCCAAAATGGCGATGATCACGAAGCCGAGGAAGAGCGATCCGGCAACCAGGGTCACTGGGTTCTCTGTCATCACATAGCGAAGGTGTTTGAGAAATGCGAGCATGGGTTCGCCTTAGCCGTCCAGCCCGATGCGCGGATCGATCAGGGTGTAGAGGATGTCGATGGTGAGATTGAGCAGGACGTAGAGGATCGCCATGGCGAGCACGAAACCCTGCACCGCGACGTAGTCGGAAACGATCAGCGCCTCGATGGCGTATGAACCGATACCGGGCCAGGCGAAGACTTTCTCGACCAGTACGTTCGAGCCCAGCATGAAGGAAAAGACCATGCCAAGCGTGGTCAGGATCGGCAGCAGCGCATTCCGGAAGGCATAAGTGTAAAGCACGGTGGAACGGTCGAGGCCGGAAGCTTTCGCCGTACGGATGAAATCGCTCGACAGCACCTGGAGCATCGCCCCCCTGGTCATCCGCGCAATCGGTGCCAGTGTGAAGGTTCCGAGCGTGATCGCGGGCAGGGCGAGCTGGGCCAGGGCGGCAATGAAGACTTCGAAGTCGCCCGCGATCAGGGCGTCGATGGTGTAGAAGTTCGTCACCGGTGGCGGTGAAAGATAGATGATATCCAGCCTGCCGAGCGGTGAGGGGGCCAGGCCGAGCAGGTAATAGAAGATGTAGACCATAAACAGGCCGGTGAAGAACACCGGCAGGGAGACTCCCGCTGTGACGATCAAACGGCAGGCCTGATCGATCCAACTGTTGGGTCTTGTGGCAGCCGCGATACCGAGCGGGATGGCCACTGAAAGGGAAAAAAGAAGGGCCAGCAGCGTGAGTTCCAGCGAGGCCGGCAACCGTCGGATGAGTTCTTCCAACACCGGTATGCCGGTGCTGATGGAAACGCCGAGGTCGCCGGTCGCCAGATCCTGCACATAAATCAGGAACTGTTCCGGCAATGATTTGTCGAGGCCCAGGGATTCTCGAATTTCCTGGATGGATTTCTCGTCCGCCGCCGGACCTGCAAAGTAGACGGCCGGATCTCCCGGCAGGGCACGGGTCAACAAAAAGGTCACCACGATGATGCCGATGATCGAAGGTATGGCCTGTAACAGCCGTCCGCCGATGATCCCGAGTTTCGTGTTGGTCTTCATGATTGATCCAATACCCTTTGCCGGGAGCCCGCCCGAATGAGCTTAGGCCGAAGCCTTCTTGAATGAGCGGCAGTCCAGCTGACGGTGGAAGTAGTACTCGTAGCCCGTCACAGACTTCTGCGTCGCCACGTCCAGGTAGGGCTGATAGATCGGGATAAGCGGCACATCTTCGAAGAAGATCGAAAGCAGCTTCTTGATGTTCGCCTCATAGTCCGGGTGATCCACCTCCAGGTGCAGGGTGGCATCGGTGATCTTCTCCACTTCCTCGTTGTGATAGTTCATGGAGTTGAACAACCGGCCTTTCTGGTAGACCCAGAAGGAATAGTAGTCAGGGTAGTTCAGCCAGCCGCCGAAGTTCTTCACGTGCATCGGCAGGCGCTTTTCGACCAAGGCCGCGGTCCGCCAGTTGGCACCCGGAATCTTGTCGATGGTGGCCTTGACGCCGATCTTGGCCAGGCTTTCCTGAACCAGCAGGGTCATGGGTTCTGACCATTGGGCGAGGCCCAGGTTGAACGACAGCGGCACCTCGAAGCCATCGGCATAACCGGCTTCAACCAGCAAGGCCTTGGCCTTGTCCAGGTCCGTGTCATAGGGGAAGGGCTGGGGCCATTCGATGGTTTCAGGCGTGAAGGACTTGCCCCCCCACATCGGAATGCCGCGTTCGAAAGCCGCTTGCTTGTAAATCTGGTCATAGGGCATGGCATAGGCCATGGCCTGACGGACCTTCTTGTTCTTGAACGGCTCGAAGGTGAGGTTGAGGCCAATGGCGGCGAGGCTGTTTTCGATCGGAGCCGCATTGACCGTGAAGTTGCCCGAAGCCTTGAGTTCGGCAAAATCCTTTGGCGGCAGATCGAGCGACACATCTGCATCGCCCCTTTCCAGCAGGGCCCGGCGGGTGGAGGCGGAGGGAATTTCGCGGATGATCACGCGGGAGATGCCCGGCAATTCGCCGTTCTTCCAGCCGTCGTAGCGCTTGTAGACGGTTTGCTGGCCCGGATCCCAGCGTTCCAACATGAAGGCACCGCCGCCAGCCGGGTTGCGGTGAAGGTACTCCGTCGCCCAAGGGTCATCCTTGGTGGCGTTTTCCATGGCCACCTTGGAATTGAAGATGATCGGCACGGGGACAGCGAGATCGGGCAGCGTCAGCTTGGATTTGCGCAGCAGCTTGATGGTGAAGGTCTTGTCGTCGACCGCTTCGAACTGTTCGGGTTTTTCCAAAGACCCGGCCTTCATCTGCACGGTCGGGAAGCCACCCAGGCTGACCGCACGGTCAAAGGACCACTTTACGTCGGCCGCCGTGATCGGCGAGCCGTCCCAGAAAGTGGCGTCTTTGCGGATCTTGAAGGTCAGGGTCATACCGTCTTCAGAGGTGGACCAGGACTCCGCCAGTTCCGGCTCCAGCTTGGTGTAATCGTACATCAAGGTACCGTCTTCGAGCGTCTTGGTGCCCCAGCCGAGCAGCCGGTCATAAAGGTTCACCGCGATCTGGTAGCTCGGGCGGTTGGTGCCTTTGCGTTGGATGTCCATGCTGTTGGGGCCGTTGCCGGTCACCACCACAAGCGTGTCATCGCGCCCGGCGGCATGGGCCGGGAAGTGGCGGAACAAGGGCAGAGCGGCTGCGCCGGCAGCGACACCTGCTACTTTAAGGAACTCACGTCTACGCATTGGATTTCTCCCTTTCTGCGGTGGAGGATTTTGTTGGGGGCGGGGTCTTTACAGGCGTTTCGGGCTTCGTTTTTTCCTCGATAAAGGCGCGCCAGCCGCCGAAGCGGGTAATGTCTTCCGCCTCATCCAGCGCGTATGGCTCACAAAGGAAGCCCTTGACCGAGGTGCCATCGGCGAGAACCACCGTACCGATGCCGAGCGGCTTGGGGATGGTGGTCATGAAATCGCCGAAGGATTCTTTTGGCATGGCCCAAACCTCGAGAGCGATGGCTTCTCCGCCCTCTGCCTGGACCATACCCGGGCGGAATGGAGGTCCGCCCGGCAGGCTGTAGAATTTGTACTGGGGGGCCGTCCGGGTTGCTTTCAGGAAGCGCGCGCCGCGACTGGTCAGATCCTTGTTCAGGGGTAGGCCGGACATGTGAGCGCCGACCACGGCAACCTCGATTTCGTCTGCGCTCGGGACCGGCCTGTGTTCCGACAGACGGGGGATTGACCAACCCGTGGCACCGAGATCTTCCGTCGTGGCACCATGCAGGGCAGCACCAATCGAGGCCAGCAGGTGATCCTTTCCGGTTGTCGCCAGTAGAGTGATGCTCCCAGGGCGGCCATCGCTCCGCGGCCCGACCGGTACCGCAAGGCCACACATGTCCAGCAGATTGACAAAATTGGTATAGGTGCCAAGCCGCGAGTTCGGCTCAATCGGGTCTTGCAGAACCTCATCCACAAAGGTGAAGGTCGGGATGGAAGGGACGCAGAACAGATCAACCGATGCCATGACACCGGCCAGGCCCCGCTTCATGCCTTGAAGCTTGTAAAAGGCCTTGAAGGCGTCCGCCGCGCTGAATTTCTCTGCTGCTTTGACCACGCGGCGCGTCGCGGGATGAACATCGTCCGGGGATCGCTTCAGCAGGTCCGCGATCACCGCATAACGCTCTGCGACCCAGGGTCCTTCGTAGAGCATCTCGGCAACAGCGTAGAAAGGCGTGAAATCGATTTCGACGATCTTGCCGCCCTGCGCCGCCAGGAGGTCGAGCGCAGCCGCGAAGCTGTCTGCCTGAACCTGATCGCCAAAGAATTTCCGGCTCTCCGGGCTCGGCACGCCGACCGTAAAGTCCGGCGGCGCGGCCCCCAGGGGCGAGGCCGGCAGGGGGCGGGAGTAGGCATCGATGGGATCGAATTGAGCGGTAAGGCCGAAAACCTTGTGGGCGTCAGCCACGGTTAGAGCGAAGACCGAGACGGTATCGAGCGTCAGGCAGGCGGGGACGACCCCACTGTTCGACAGCATGCCCAAGGTTGGCTTAAGGCCAACAATGTTGTTCAGGGCTGCCGGTACCCGTCCGGAACCGGCGGTATCGGTTCCCAGCGCGAAGCTGACCAGCCCGTGGGCCACGGCCACCGCCGAACCCGAGCTTGATCCGCCCGGCACGACATCCGGATCGAGCGCGTTTTTTGGTACGGGATAGGGGGTGCGGACCCCGACGAGCCCGGTCGCGAACTGATCAAGGTTGGTCTTGCCGATCAGAATGGCACCGGCTGCCTTCAACAGGGCAACGACAAAGGCATCTTGCTTGGCTTCGTAGGAATAGGCCGGGCAGGCGGCTGTTGTTGGCAGGCCTGCGGCATCAATATTGTCCTTGATGGCGAAAGGGATGCCCCAAAGCGGCTTGAGCAGGGGGTCGAAGGTTCCAAGCCCGGTTGCCTGTTCCAAGGCTGCTTCCAGGGGCAGCAAGTGAAGGAAAATACCCGGATCGCCCAGGGCGTTGATGCGCCGATAGCATTCACGAACAACCAGCTCAGGGGTGGCTCCGGCATCATATGCCTGATGTAACGAAGCCAAATCGAAAGGTTGGTTTTCCAAGGGGTTCTCGCACTTCATTGATTGCTTCGAAGTACTAGATCAGGAAAAAGCGCTGCGGTATGCTGCTATTTTAAGGCCTGGCTGCTGCAAAAAACGCATCAGTCTCTAAGTCCAGGATTTCTGCGACTGACAACCAAATGAGGCAATGTCCATGCGCCACCAGATGCCGATGAAATACGTCGATGCCGTCGCCAAGGCGGGTTCGATCCGCAAGGCTGCCGAAACCTTGTCCATTACCTCGACGGCGCTGAATCGGCGAATCCTGGCTATGGAGGAAGACCTCGGCGTGGCCCTGTTCGAGCGGGTTCCCCAAGGCGTGCGCTTGACCGCAGCGGGCGAGATCATGATCCACCACATCCGCAACCAATTGAGCGAGATGGAGCGAGTGAAAAGCCAGATCGCTGATTTGATCGGGGAGCGCCGCGGCCATGTCAGTATCGCCTGTTCTCAGGCGCTCCTGCCCTTCTTCCTGCCCGAGCAGATCTCGCGCTATAGGCGGGAGCACAAGGCTGTCACCTTTGACGTTTTTGTTCGCGACAGGGCGGCGGCTGAACAGGCACTGATCGACCGCAGCGCCGATCTGGCCTTGGTTTTTGAGCCTGTCCGAATGGCGGAATTCCATACCCTATTGACCATCCTTCAGCCCGTGCATGTCATCATGCCCGCCGGTCATCCCTTGGCGGGCCTGGAAAAGGTGCGTCTGCGGGACTGTCTGCAGTTTCCCCTGGCTTTGCCGACCGCGCCATACGGCGTCCGTCACTTGCTGGAGTTGGCCGTGCGTCGGACGTCGCTCGAGCTCAAGGCCGCCATTCAATCCGATAGCTTCGAATTCCTCCGTAACTATACCCACGACGACGAGATGCTGGCCTTTCAACTCCCGATTGGTCTTCCGCCGGAAGAAGAGGGGGCGGAGATGGTCCATCGGCCCCTCGACGAACGCGACGTGGCTCCGGGCTATCTCTACTTCGGCCAGTTGCAGAACCGTATTTTGCCCGTTGCTGCGGCCCGTTTCGCGATGCAAATGCAGGAAACTTTTGTCAGCCGATTTGAGTGCGAATGAGCCAAGGGAATGGAATTCGGGCGAAGCCTAACAGGGAGAGGAGGGTTAGGCCGGTTAGGGGTAAAGTCTTGCCTCATGGGTCTAAAGTATGGTTTTTGAACAGGGTTGCCTCGCAACGGAAGACCACGTAACGATAGCGGAGCCATTCCATGCTGCGTGTTCGCTGTACCGATTTCCGATCGTTCTGATCCCGCCAACCGACCGAGTGATCCGGCTTGTCCGACCCCATCGTCCAAATCGCCGTCATCGATGAAAACCCCGTTCGGGCCGCCATCCTGGAGGATGGGCTGCGCCAGGCGGGCTATGCCCATGTCACGCGCATTGACGACATGAACAATCTCTTGCGCAAACTCTATGCGCTCGACCCCGACATGATCGTGATTGATCTGGAAAACCCCAGCCGGGACATGCTGGAGCAGTTGTTCCAGGTCTCCAAGCTGGTCAAACGGCCCGTCGCGATGTTCGTCGATCAGTCTGAAGCCGGCATGATCCAGAAAGCGGTGGAGGCCGGGGTCAGCGCCTACGTGGTCGATGGTCTGAAGAAAGAACGTATTCATGCCGTGGTTGAGACGGCGATTTCGCGCTTTCGGGCGTTCTCGGCGCTGGAGAATGAACTGGATGCAGCCCGCAGCGAGTTGCAGGAGCGCAAAGTCATTGATCGCGCCAAAGCCCTGTTGATGCGCGAGCGCGGCCTGACCGAGGAGGATGCCTATCAGGCTCTCCGCCGGTCCGCTATGAACCAGAAAAAGCGCATGGCCGAAGTGGCCGATAGCGTCATTACAACATTTGAGTTGATGGGGGGTGGCAACACGACGAAAGGAGCGGGCAATGGCGACTGATCTGGAAGTAACCCGGATCCGAGCGGGAATCCTCCCCCTGGTGGACGCGGCTCCCTTGGTGGTTGCGGCGCGTGAAGGCTTTGCCCGGGCAGAAGGCTTGGAACTGGAGATCTCGGTCGAAACCTCCTGGTCGGCCCTGCGCGATAAGGTGAGTGTCGGTCTGTTGGATTGCGCGGCCATGCTGGCCCCGATGCCTCTGGCGGCCTCACTCGGGGCCGCGCATTTCAAGGTTCCCACCATTGTGCCCATGTCGCTGTCGTTGAATGGCAACGCGATCACGGTTTCTAATGCCCTCTTTGAAGAGATGTTGGAAGCGGACCCAAGGGCCGCATCCGGTGGGCCTTTTGACCGCGCACGTGCCGTCGCGGCGGCGGCCCGGGCGCGATCGGCTTCGGGCCGGGAACCCGTGACCTTTGCGATGGTCTTTCCTTTTTCTGCCCACAATCTGGAGCTTCGCCACTGGCTGAAGAAGGGGGGCGCACGGCCCGACGAGGACATCCGCCTGATCGTCATACCGCCGCCGATGGTGGCCGAAAGCCTGAAGGCCGGCCTGATCGACGGCTATTGCGTCGGAGAGCCTTGGAACCAACTGGCCGTCTCGCAAGGCTATGGCCGGGTCGTGGTGACCAAGGCCGAGCTCTGGCCGAACGGACCGGAAAAAGTGCTGGGTGTGCCCGCTGCCTGGGCGGAACAGCATCCCCATAGCCTGTCGGCGCTTCTTCGCGCCCTGGCGCAAGCCGCCCGTTGGGCTGACGCCAAAGAAAATCAAACCCGTCTTGCAGGGCTGATGGCCGATCCCTCCATTTTGGGTATCTCGAGTAATTTGATCGAGTATATCCTAGGAGCAGGAAGTAGTACTTTTGACCGACCCAATAGGCCCACCTTTCATGCGGAGCACGCAATTTTCCCCTGGCGAAGCCATGCCGCTTGGTTCCTTAGCCAGATGAAACTCTGGGGTCAGATCGACAAATCGACCAACGTCCGTGCGACGGCAGAAGCCGTCTATCGCCCGGATTTGCTGCGTTCCGCCTTAGGGCCGAAGGCGGCTCTGCCGGAATCCGATTGGCGGGTCGAGGGGGAGGGGCGCCACGATTTCTTCGGTGATGAGACTTTTGACCCCTTAGGTACTGCCTAGTTTCTGGGCAGGCCGATAAAGCCAATACTTTTCGCCCATATTTTTTGCAAAATTCTTATTGCATCGCAAAAAAGACTCAGGCATAACAGTGTCAGACGGGTCAACGGCGACCCTCGATTTCCAGATTTTCAGGCCTGTCGATAGGTCACACAGCGCAGCGTCGCGTTCTTATCCGAAAATTCGCTTTCTCAGCGATCAGGATATGAGCCGCGGCGTTTTTTTGTGTGTTTCTGTCGATGAGGGCCCAGAGATCGGTCTGGAGCAATCGACCTGGAGCAATTGACAGGGGGCAGCGGCAGTTAGACCGCAAAACAAGCTCCTCACCGCTTCACGAAGCCGCTTCCAGGACGGAAGCCCCAATTCATCACACCACGTTCAAGGAGTTGAACATGATCAAGGCATTGCGTCTGAACAACCGCGTCCGCCGTCGGAGCCTGCTCAAGGGCTTGGCGCTGGGTGCTGCCGTTGCGGTGGCGGGTCTGAACCCGGCCCCGGCCTCGGCTGAATACCTGGAGCTTGAAAAGGAAGAGTTGAAGTTCGGCTTCATCAAGCTGACCGACATGGCGCCGCTCGCCATCGCTTACGAGAAGGGCTTTTTCGAAGATGAAGGCCTTTACGTTACGCTCGAGCCTCAGGCGAACTGGAAAGTTCTGCTCGACCGTGTGATTACCGGGGAACTCGACGGTGCACACATGCTGGCTGGTCAGCCGCTTGGCGCCACGATCGGCTTCGGTACGCAGGCGCACATCATTACCCCGTTTTCCATGGATCTGAACGGCAACGGCATCACCGTTTCCAACGAGATCTGGGAAGAAATGAAGCAATACGTGCCGCATGACGAAACCGGCAAGCCGATCCACCCGATCAAGGCTGACGCCCTGAAGCCGGTGGTCGATCGCATTCGCTCCGAAGGTAAGCCCTTCAACATGGGCATGGTCTTCCCGGTCTCCACGCACAACTATGAACTCCGCTACTGGCTCGCCGCCGGTGACATTCACCCGGGCTACTACTCCGAGACCGACATTACCGGTCAGATCAAGGCCGACGCTCTGCTGTCCGTGACCCCTCCGCCGCAGATGCCCGCCACCCTCGAAGCCGGCACCATTTATGGCTACTGCGTGGGTGAGCCCTGGAACCAGCAGGCCGTGTTCAAAGGGATCGGCGTTCCGGTCGTGACCGATTACGAAATCTGGAAGAACAACCCGGAAAAGGTCTTCGGCATCACCAACGAGTTTTCCGAAAAGTATCCGAACACCACTCTGGCTCTGACCAAGGCCCTGATCCGAGCCGCTCAATGGCTTGACGAAAACAACGACGCCAACCGCATGGAAGCCGTCAAGATCCTGGCTCAGTCCCAGTACGTGGGTGCCGACGCCGATGTGATTGCCAACTCCATGACCGGCACGTTCGAATATGAAAAAGGCGACAAGCGGCCTCTGCCCGACTTCAACGTCTTCTACCGCTACTTCGCGACCTATCCCTACTACTCGGACGCCATCTGGTACCTGACCCAGATGCGCCGCTGGGGCCAGATCACGGATAGCAAGCCGGACAGCTGGTATCACGACATCGCCAAGAAGGTTTACCGCCCGGACATCTACCTCGCCGCCGCCAAGCTTCTGCTCGAAGAAGGCAAGGTAAGCGAGAAGGATTTTCCCTGGGATACCGACGGTTACCGCGGCCCGCAGAAGCACTTCATCGACAACATCGTGTTCGATGGCCGGGAGCCGAACGACTACCTCGCCAAGTTCCCGATCGGCCTGAAGGAAGGCCAGAAAGTCGAAGGTGGCGACGTGGCGATGGTGCAGTAATCCAGGTCAACTTCTAACCGTTCTCTCCTGCCACTAGCTCGTTTAGTGGGGGCGGACCGCTGAAGCTCTTCTCCGAGCGGTCCGCCCATGGAGAGCCCTGAAGCAAATCATTCGTTTCATTCGTTAAACCCTTTTTTTTGGTTCCACCCAAACCCGACTGGAGACTTTCCCATGAGCAGCATGAGCGTAACCTTGAGCAGGCTGGGGGGCCTGTTTAACAACATCGGTCTGACCTGGCTGGAACCCTTCGCCCGCCTGGCCGCCGGTGAAAGCCCGAAAGAACAATTCCGCCAGATGTGGCACATGATTGGCATTCCGCTGATCGCCATCGCCATCTTTCTGGTGGCCTGGGCGCAAGGTGCCCAGCACATCCATACCAGCCTCGGAGCGATCCCGGGCCCTGTGCAGGTGATGGAACAGGCCGGAGCGCTCTGGGAAGACCATAAGGCCGAGCGCGCCAAGGCTGATGCCTTCTACGAACGCCAGGAAAAGCGCAACGCCGCCAAGCTGGAACGCAACCCCGATGCAAAGATCAAGGTTCGCGCCTATACCGGCAAGCCCACCTATCTTGACCAGATTCTGACCAGCCTGAAGACCGTTTTCATGGGCTTCCTGCTGGCGACCATTTTCGCCGTGCCGATCGGGATTTTCTGCGGCTTGTCGAAAGTGGTGAATTCGGCCCTTAACCCTTTGATCCAGATCTTCAAGCCGGTCTCGCCGCTGGCCTGGTTGCCCATCGTGACCATGGTAGTCAGTGCACTTTACGTCTCCAGCGACCCGATGTTTGAAAAATCCTTCCTGACCTCGGCCATCACGGTGACGCTTTGCTCCCTCTGGCCGACCCTGATCAACACCGCCCTTGGCGTGTCTTCCATCGACAAGGATCTGGTGAACGTCGGCAAGGTTCTGAAGCTGAACTGGACCACGACGGTCTTTAAACTGGTCCTGCCGTCCGCTCTGCCGCTGATCTTCACCGGCCTGCGTCTCAGCCTTGGTGTTGGCTGGATGGTGCTGATCGCTGCCGAAATGCTGGCCCAGAACCCTGGTCTCGGAAAGTTCGTCTGGGATGAATTCCAGAACGGCAGCTCCGACAGCTTGAGCCGGATCATGGTCGCTGTGTTCACCATCGGCATTATCGGCTTCCTGCTCGATCGTGTGATGTACACGCTGCAGAACCTGCTGACCTTCTCGGCCAACCGCTGATCAACTCAGGATAAGGAGTAGCTCCGATGGCATTCCTCGAACTCAAAGGCCTCTCAAAAGGCTATGGCAGCGGTTCCAGCCGGACCGAGGTTTTGAAGGACATCAACCTGGAAATCGAAGAGGGTGAGTTCATCGCCATCGTCGGTTTCTCGGGCTCCGGCAAGACCACGCTGATGTCGACCATTGCAGGACTGATCGAGCCCGACGAGGGCGAGGTTCTGGTGCGCGGCAAGAAAATCGAGGGCGCCGGGCCGGAACGCGGCCTGGTGTTCCAGAGCTACTCCCTGATGCCCTGGCTGACGGTGGGCGGCAACATCGGGCTCGCCGTCGACTCTGTCTTCAAGGGCAAATCCAAGGCGGAGCGGAAGGCGCAGGTCGAAAAGTACGTCGACATGGTGGGCCTTTCGCATGCCATCGACCGACGGCCGGCGGAGCTGTCCGGGGGGATGCGCCAGCGGGTGGCTGTCGCACGGGCGCTTGCCATGAGCCCCGAAATTCTGTTGATGGACGAGCCCTTGAGCGCGTTGGATGCCTTGACGCGGGCCAATCTGCAAGACGAGATCGAACAGATCTGGGAGCAGGAGCGAAAGACCGTCATCTTGATCACCAACGATGTGGACGAGGCTCTGCTGCTGGCCGACCGCATCATTCCGCTGACCCCGGGGCCGAACGCGACGCTCGGGCCCGTGTTCAAGGTCGATATCGCGCGGCCTCGCGATCGCTCTGCCATGAACCACGACGAGACCTTCAAGCGCCTCCGCGCCGAGATCACCCAGTACCTGATGGACGTGGGCATGGAGAAGGGGGCCAGCCTGGAGGGTGGGCCGGACCTGCCGGACGTCTTGCCGATCACCCAGGGCGGCAACCTGCCGGTGGCGGCACGCGAAGCCATGAAGGCCAATACGCCGCATGAAGATCGATACCTGGAATTGACCAAACTCACGAAGGTCTATCCCACGCCGAAAGGGCCGCTCTGTGTTGTTGACGAAGTGGACCTGAAAATCCGCAAGGGTGAATTCATCAGCCTGATCGGGCACTCCGGCTGCGGCAAGTCCACGGTCCTTTCCATGGCTGCGGGGCTGAACGAGATCACCGCCGGCGGGATCATTCTGGACGGCAAGGAAGTCTCTGATGCCGGGCCCGACAGGGGCGTTGTGTTCCAGGCCCCGAGCCTGTTCCCCTGGCTGACCGCCCGCGAGAACGTGGCGCTCGGCGTGGATCGGGTCTACCCCCACGCGAGCAATGCGGAACGCCTCGACATCGTCGAATACTACCTGGGTCGTGTGGGCCTGGCAGACGCCATGAATAAGCAGGCGGCTGAGCTTTCCAACGGCATGCAGCAGCGGGTCGGTATCGCGCGGGCCTTTGCCCTCAGCCCAAAACTGCTCCTGCTGGATGAGCCCTTCGGAATGCTCGACAGTTTGACGCGCTGGGAACTCCAGGAAGTCCTGATGGATGTCTGGAAGCGTACCCAGGTGACCGCCATCTGCGTCACTCACGATGTGGACGAAGCCATCCTAGTTGCCGACCGGGTGGTCATGATGACCAACGGCCCGAAGGCCAAGATCGGCAAGATCATGGAGGTCGACCTGCCGCGCCCCCGGTCCCGCAAGGAACTCTTGGCACACCCGGACTATTATAAGTACCGCGAACAGCTCCTGACCTTCCTGGAAGAGTACGAAGGCGGTGCCAATCCGGAACCGAAGCCCGAATTGGTCGAAGAGACCGCAGCCGAAGTGGCTCCGGTCGAACCCAAAGAAGCAGCCTGAAAGGAAGGGATCGGCAATGCCTAAGGATTTGACCAAACAGAAACTTGTCGTGGTCGGCAATGGCATGGCGGGCATGCGCTTCGTCGAGAACCTGCTGGACCGCGATCGCGAAGGCTATGACATCACCGTTTTCGGTGCCGAACCGCACGGCAACTACAACCGGATCATGTTGAGCCCTGTCTTGGCCGGCGAGAAGACCATCGACGAGATCATTCTGAACCCTGTCGACTGGTATGCCGAGAACGACATCACCCTGCACTGTGGTGATGCGGTAGCCTCCATTGATCGGGACGCCAAGAAGGTGATCTCTGAGAGCGGCGAAGAGGTGGCCTACGACAAACTGTTGCTGGCAACCGGCTCGGATGCCATTCGCCTGCCTCTGCCGGGGGCGGATCTGGAAGGTGTGATCACCTTCCGCGATCTCGCCGATGTGGACGCCATGCTGAAGGCCTCGGAGACGGAACGCTACGCGGTTGTTATCGGCGGCGGACTGCTGGGGCTTGAGGCTGCCAATGGGCTGCGGGCCAAGGGCATGAATGTCACCGTCATTCACCTGATGGACCGCCTGATGGAGCGCCAACTCGACTCCGCTGCCGGATATCTCCTGAAACGGGAGTTGGAGCGGCGCGGTATCACCGTGCTGCTGGAAGCCAATACGGACTCCATCCAGGGCAAGGACGGCGAGGTGAACTCGGTCTTGCTCAAGGATGGCCGCGAGCTTCCGGCTGACCTGGTGGTCATGGCTGTTGGTATTCGCCCGAATGTGGAATTGGGCCAGGCCGCCGGTCTCGATGTCGAGCGGGGCATCCTGATCGACGACCACATGCAGACCTCGGACCCGGACATCTTCGCTCTCGGCGAATGTGTGCAGCACCGGGGCATGTGTTATGGCCTGGTGGCACCGCTTTTCGACATGGCAGGCGCGCTCGCCAAATACCTCGATGGGGAGAAAGAGGCTGCTTACGAAGGCTCAGTCCTCTCCACCAAGCTGAAAGTGACAGGCGTTGATCTGTTCTCCGCCGGCAACTTCCAGGGCGGGCCCGGCACCGAAGATCTGGTTTTTCGGGATGCCGCAAGAGGGGTCTACAAGCGCATCGTCCTGAAGGACGGCAAGATCGAAGGCGTCGTGCTCTATGGCGATGCCGTCGATGGTGCCTGGTACTTTCAGATGATGAAAGACGCCACCGACGTTTCCGACATGCGCGAGACGATCGCTTTTGGTCCGAGGTTTTCCGCGCCGGGGGAGTCGCAAGCCGCGTCAGCGGTAGCCTTGCTGCCGAATGACGCGGAGATTTGTGGCTGTAACGGTGTCTCCAAGGGCACCATCGTCCAGGCCATCACCGAAAAAGGCCTGACGGACCTGGACGGTGTGAAGGCCCATACGAAGGCCTCGGCCTCTTGCGGGTCCTGTGCCGGTCTCTGCGAACAATTGCTGGCGGATGCCCTTGGCGGAGACTACGAGGTCCAAACCGTGAAGCCCGCCTGTGGCTGCACCGACCTGGGTCACGATGACATCAGAAAACTGTTTGTTGCCAAGGAATTGAAGTCCATTCCGGAAGTGATGCAGGAGCTGGAATGGAAGACGCCGGATGGCTGTTCTTCCTGTCGCCCTGCACTCAACTACTACCTGCTTTGCGCCTGGCCCGGTGAATATGTCGACCATGCCCAGTCGCGTTTTATCAATGAACGCGCGCACGCCAATATCCAAAAGGACGGCACCTATTCCGTTGTGCCCCGGATGTGGGGCGGGTTGACCAGTTCGAAGGAATTGCGGGCCATTGCCGACGTCGTGGACAAGTTCGATATACCGACCGTCAAGGTGACGGGGGGGCAGCGCATTGACCTTCTGGGTGTCCAAAAAGAAGATTTGCCCGCGGTCTGGGCAGATTTGAACGCCGCCGGAATGGTTTCCGGCCATGCCTATGGCAAATCGCTACGCACGGTGAAGACCTGTGTCGGTTCAGATTGGTGTCGGTTCGGTACCCAGGATTCAACTGGCCTCGGCGTGAAGCTGGAACAGATGACCTGGGGGTCCTGGACGCCGCACAAGTTCAAGATGGCCGTGTCCGGTTGTCCTCGGAACTGTGCGGAAGCCACCATCAAGGACTTCGGCGTTGTCTGTGTCGACAGCGGCTACGAGTTGCACGTCGGCGGCAACGGCGGCATCCATGTTCGGGCAACCGAATTCCTCTGCAAGGTGGATACGGAAGACGAAGCCATGGAATACGCTGGTGCTTTCATGCAGCTCTACCGCGAGGAAGGCCGCTATCTGGAGCGCACCGCGCCCTATCTGGAACGGGTTGGTCTTGACCATGTGAAGGCGCGTATCGTCGAGGATGACAAGGGCCGTCGCGAACTTTTCGGGCGCTTCCTGTTCTCGCAATCCTTCTCGCAGACCGATCCCTGGGCCGAACGCGCCGCAGGCAAGGATAAATCCGAATTCACCCCACTTGCCATCGTGGCTTGATGAACCAAAAGGAACCGAAACCATGACCAGCTGGATTGACGTCGGAGCCTTGGACGATATCCCCCGTCAGGGGGCCCGCACGGTGAAATCCGCAAGAGGCGATATCGCCGTTTTTCGGACCCTGGACGACGATGTCTTTGCCCTCTACGACCGTTGCCCGCACCGGGGGGGGCCGTTGAGCCAGGGCATCGTCCATGGCCGCAAGGTGGCTTGCCCTCTGCACAACTGGGTGATCGACTTGACCAGCGGCGACGCCACGGGTGCCGACGAGGGCTGTGCCGAAAAAGTTCATGTTGAACTCAGCGCCGGTCGCGTTCGTTTGTTCATCGAGGCTGCGGGGACGGGAACAAATGGCTAAATCGGGATTGGTCCGGACGACCTGCCCCTATTGCGGGGTTGGCTGTGGTGTTTTGATCGAGCCGGCTGCCGATGGCGGCATTTCGGTGAAGGGCGATCCGGACCATCCCGCGAACTTTGGCCGCCTCTGTTCCAAGGGAACGCACCTGGGTGAGACGGTAGGCCCGGAAGGGCGATTGCTGACCCCTTCCATCGCGGGCGAAACGGTCGAATGGGATACGGCCATTCAGACCGTTGCGTCCAAATTCTCCAGCCTGATTGCTGAACATGGCCCGGACTCGGTGGCGTTCTACCTCTCCGGCCAATTGTTGACGGAAGACTATTACGTCGCCAACAAGCTGATGAAGGGCTTCATTGGGACCTCCAATGTGGACACAAACTCCCGGCTCTGCATGTCCTCTGCGGTTGCGGGCTACAAACGAGCCTTCGGGTCCGACACGGTGCCTGTCTGCTATGAAGACCTGGAACTGGCAGACCTCGTCGTACTGGTTGGATCAAACCTCGCCTGGTGCCATCCCGTTCTGTTCCAACGCCTGAAGAAGGCGCGGGAGGAACGGGGGACGACCGTTGTTGTCATCGACCCCCGTCGGACAGCCACTTGCGAGATCGCGGATCTGCATCTCCAGATCAAACCCGGCACGGATGTGGCGCTGTTCAATGGCCTGTTGCACCATCTCTCGGACTCGGACTGCATCGATAGCGATTTTGTCGAGGCGTCGACCGAAGGACTGGAAGCAGCCTTGGCATCTGCCGCCCAAGGGCCGAAAGGGGCCCCGGAAGTGGCCGAGACCTGTGGTCTGGCCGTCTCCGATGTGGCCGGATTTTTTGCCCTCGTCGAAGCGACGGAAAAGACCCTGACGGCCTACAGCCAGGGTATCAATCAATCCAGCCAGGGTACGGACAAGGCCAACGCCATTCTGAACACGCATCTGTTGACGGGCCGGATCGGCAAGCCGGGCATGGGACCTTTCTCCGTCACCGGCCAGCCCAATGCCATGGGCGGGCGAGAGGTCGGTGGCCTTGCCAACATGCTGGCCGCGCACATGGACTTCGATGAAGCCTCCATCGACCGGGTGGGCCGTTTTTGGCAGGCCAGCAACATGGTCGCCGGACCGGGGCTGAAGGCCGTTGATCTTTTCGAGGCCGTGGCGGACGGACGCATTAAGGCGGTCTGGGTGATGGCGACCAACCCCGCTGTCAGCCTGCCGGATGCGGAACGTGTTCGAGATGCGCTGAAGACCTGCGAATTTGTCGTGGTTTCAGACGTCGTCGAGAAAACCGATACCCTCGATTTTGCCGACGTCGCCCTGCCGGCGGCGGCCTGGGGCGAAAAGTCGGGCACGGTGACCAATTCCGAACGGCGCATTTCGCGCCAAAAGCCGTTCATGGATCTGCCGGGCCAGGCCAAACCTGATTGGTGGATCATTTGCGAGGTGGCCAAGGCGATGGGGTTTGAAAAAGCCTTTGAATTCGCCGATGCCGCTGAGATTTTCGAGGAACATGCCCAGCTGTCGGTCTTCGAGAACGACGGCAAACGGGACTTTGATCTGGGCGGGCTGACGGGGCTTTCCAAAGAAGCCTACGACGATTTGCAGCCCGTTCAATGGCCTTTGCCGCTAGGGGAAGCGCAGGGGGAGCCGCGGCTTTTCGGGGATGGGTGTTTCTTCACCCCTTCCCAGAGAGCCCGGTTCGTCCCCGTGGCCGCCAAAAACCCGGCCCATCCGGTCAGTCTGAAGCGCCCGCTGGTCCTGAATTCCGGTCGGCTTCGGGACCAATGGCACACGATGACCCGCACGGGCCTGTCCCCGACCTTGAATGCCCATCGGGTTGAACCGTCCTTGGACGTCCACCCCGATGATGCAGCCGAGTTTGGGTTGCAAGACGATGGATACGTCCAGGTTGAAACCGACTGGGGGCAGGCTTTGGTCCGCGTGCGCTTCGAGCCCGGTCAGCGGCGGGGAGAGGTTTTCCTGCCCATGCACTGGTCAAAGGCGTTTTCGGCGCGCGCAGGCGTCGGGCCCTTGGTCAATCCGGCAACCGATCCGGTTTCCGGTCAGCCTGAATCCAAACACACGCCCTGTTCGGTAAAGGCCTGGGTTCCCGCCTATCAGGGGCTGGTGATGATGATTGATCCGCCGCGCGATCCGGAAGGGGCGGCCTATTGGTGTCGGGCGGCTCGCCGGGGCGCGCATTTCATGAGCCTCGCCGGCCAAGAGATGCCGGATGACCCAGAGGCCTTCGCGATGGCGCTCTGCGATGGCCCGGGTGAATGGATTCACTATGCCGATCCCGCAGGCGGGGATTGGCGCCTAGCGCGGACTGATGGTGACCGGCTGTTGGCCGTGGTCTACTTGGCGAAAGGCAGCCAAATGCCTTCCGCCGGTTGGCTGGAGAGTTTGTTCGGGCTGGAAGCCTTCCATGACGATGCCAGGCTCTCTGTTCTTGCCGGGCGGGCTCACGCCGATCTGCCCGACCAGGGCCGGATTGTCTGTTCCTGTTTCTCGGTCGGCATCAACACCATCGTCGATGCCATCCTGGATCAAAAGCTCACCAGCGTCAGCGAAATCAGCGCCGCCCTGCGCGCCGGCACCAACTGCGGCTCCTGCCTGCCTGAACTCAAGGAGGTCTTGCATGACACGATCAGCACGGATGTCAGCTCTTCCCGGACTGCCGCGTGAACCCGGCTCGCTTGGCGGGCTGCCGATCTTCCTCGATCTGACGGACCAGGCGGCGCTTGTCCTTGGCGGCAGTGCCGCAGCGGAAGCGAAGGCCGCACTCTTGCTGCGAGCCGGTGCCCGGGTGGAAATCTGTGCAACGGCTCTGACCGCCAATCTGCAAGCCTGGGTCGAGGCGGGGGCTGCCCGCTGGCGCAAAAGCGATCTGCCCCCGGCAGACTTGACCGACTATCGGATCGTCATCGGTGCTTCCGAGACTGACGGGCTCAATGCCCGGCTGGCGGAGCGCGCACGCAACCAACGGGTCCTTGTCAACTGTGTCGATCAGCCTGAACGCTGTGACTTCACCACACCGGCGATTGTTGATCGGGCACCGCTTGTGGTCGCGATATCGACAAAAGGCGCTTCTCCGGTCCTCGCCCGGATGGTGCGCGAAAAGCTTGAACGTTGGCTGCCCGAAGGCATGGGCCGCTTGGCCCGCGCAGCCGGGGCCTTCCGGGGCCGTGTCGCCGAGGCCCTGGCACCGGAACGCCGTCGCCGTTTCTGGGAAAATCTGTTTGCTGAAGAAGCCTTGAGCCTGGCGGTTAATGCTTCCGACGAGGAAATCGAAGACCGCCTGGAACAGCGCCTGTCGGAAGACGCGGCACCCGAAGGCTCGGTCTCGCTGATCGGAGCCGGTCCGGGTGATCCGAACCTATTGACCCTGGCCGCCCTGCGATCTCTCGAACGAGCTGATGTGGTGCTCTACGACGAATTGGTCTCGGGGGCCATCCTGGACCACTGCCGCCGGGATGCGCGGACCATCGCCGTGGGGCGTCGCTGCGGAGCCCACCGGATGACCCAGGATCAGGTCAATGAGCTGATGGTGCGACTGGCCCGTGATGGGTTGCAGGTCGTCCGCCTGAAGGGCGGCGACCCCTTCGTCTTTGGCCGGGTGGGCGAAGAGGCCGCCTACTTGACCAAGCGCGGGGTCCGTGTCGCGACCGTCCCCGGCGTGACGGCGGCCTCGGCCGCTGCCAGCATCCTGGGGGCACCCTTGACTCACAGAGGCGTGGCACGGGAGCTTCGTCTCGTCACGGTGAGGCTGAAAGACGGGTCATTTGCGGGCCATGATTGGTCGACCCTGGCCGATCCGTCCATTACGACGGCCTATTACATGGGCGGGCGGAAATTGGCCGAGGTGGCGGATCACCTGCTGGCCGAAGGCATGCCCGCAGATTGCCCGGTCGGATTGGTCGAAAGTGCCGGCACAGAGGCCCAAGAGGTGCGCCGCTGCACGATCGGTACCCTGGGTGACGCAGCCGGAACCCTGCCGCGCAGCGGGCCTGTCATGCTTCTGACCGGCATGGCCCTGGGGGAAGCCTGGGGCGCGGACAGAGCTGCGGCTCAGGCGGTCGGCTTTTCCGCGCAATCCGCTTGAAGGTCCCCGGTTGGCTTGGCCTGCGAGGCAAGTCGGGCGGCTGGTTGAGTCCGGTTGATGTGCCCGCGAGGTTGGGATTGCTAACGCCAGCGGCTGCCGGTATTTAACCGGACTTCCAAACGCTATCGATTGGCCGCTTCCATGACTGCACCCGTCCGACTTCGTATCGCCCCATCGCCGACTGGCGAGCCGCATGTGGGGACCGCCTACACGGCTCTGTTCAACCTGCTGCTGGCGAAAAAGCTGGGCGGCGAGATGATCCTGCGGATCGAGGACACCGACCAGTCCCGAAGCACACCGGATTCCGAACGGAAAGTCCTCGAAGCGCTGGAATGGCTGGGCTTCGAATGGACTGAAGGCCCCGACAAGGGCGGTGATTTCGGTCCCTACCGGCAGTCAGAGCGGCGCGACACCTACGGTCAGTATGTCGACCGGATGCTCGAAGAAGGCAATGCCTTCAAATGCTTCTGCACACCGGAACGGCTGGATGAGATGCGCAAAGATCAGCGCAAGGCTGGCCAGCAGCCGAAATACGACGGTCTCTGCAAGAGCCTCTCGGCGGAGCAGGTGGCCGAAAAGGAAGCCGCTGGCATCCCCCATGTGGTCCGGATGAACATTCCCGAAGAGGGTGAATGCCAGTTCTCGGACGCGATCTATGGCGATGTGAGCATTCCCTGGGCCACGGTCGATATGCAGGTCGTCATGAAATCCGACGGCATGCCCACCTACCACATGGCCAATGTGGTCGATGACCATTTGATGGGCATCACCCATGTGGCGCGCGGCGAGGAATGGATGTCTTCGGTGCCGAAGCACCTGCTTCTGTACAGGTATCTGGGCTGGGAACCGCCGCGGTTCTATCACCTGCCGCTTTTGCGCAATCCGGACAAGACCAAACTGTCGAAGCGCCGTAATCCCACCTCCATGTCCTATTTCCAGGCCATGGGCTTCCTGCCGGAGGCCATGACGAATTTCTTGGGCCTGGCCTTCATCTCGATTGCCGAAGGCGAGGAGATGATGGACATGGACGAATTGATCGCAGCCTTCGACCCCGCCAACACGGCCAAGGCCGGTGCCGTCTTCGACATGCAGAAACTGGATTGGTTGAACGGGCGTTGGATCCGCGAAAAGCTGGATGACGAGGAATACCGCAGCCGTGTCCTGGCATGGGCGATGATGAATGCCCGTCTCGAAGGGGGGCTTGATCTCGCCCGCCAGCGCATTACCAAACTGAGCGATCTGCCGGACCTGACAGCCTTCCTGTTCCGGGGTGATTTAAATCTTTCCGCTGCTGACTTCGAGAAATCGAAGACCTCGCCCGAAGACTGCCTGGCTATTCTGAAGGCGGTATCCCCGCTGGTGGATACCTTGGCCGAGTGGAATACGGAAACGCTCGAGGCGGCGATTCGCGAAATTGCCGATGAACAGGGCAGGAAGATGCGAAAATTCATGCCGCCCCTGTTCATCGCGCTAACGGGTAGTAACCGGTCCCTGCCGCTGTTCAATTCAATGGAACTCTTGGGCCGTTCCGTCGTGCGCCAGCGCCTCAAGCAGGCGATTGGCGCGCTCGGCGCATAAGGATACTGCCATTTCCGCTGTCGGCGGCTTGGTCAACTCAGGCGAGATTGGTGCGAGAAAAAGTAGCCCTGTCGTTTACCGCCTGATAAGAACGTCCCGTTAACAGGACCCATCAAGCCGAGGAGGGACGGGTGGCCAAAAATCCAAGAATTACAGGGATCGAGCGGACCTTCGCGCCGGAAGAGATTATTGTTTCGAAAACCGATCTCAAGGGGCGCGTTCTCTACGCCAATGATGTCTTTCTGAGGGTCGCGGGTTATACCGAAGAAGAAGTCCTGGGCGAGCCGCACAATCTGGTGCGCCACCCGGACATGCCGCGGACCGTGTTTCGCGTGCTCTGGGACACCATCGCCGAAGGGCGGGAAATCTTCGCCTATGTGTTGAACCGCTGTAAAAATGGCGACCACTATTGGGTTCTGGCCCATGTGACACCCACCTTCGGGCCGGATGGCCAGGTGATGGAATACCACTCCACCCGCTATGCACCGGACCCGGCCTGCGTGAAGGCGATCGAGCCGGTCTATAAGGCGCTCCTGGACGAAGAGAACAGCCATTCCAACCGAAAAGAAGGGCTGGAAAAGGGGCTTGCGCTGTTGGGCAAGGTGCTTGCCGACAAAGGGGTTACCTATGATGAGTTCATCTTTTCTCTGATCAATGGCGGTGCAGGGGCGAAACAGATGGCTGCGGGGCGGGTGTAATGAATGCCAATCTGAAAGCCCGGGCGGTAGCAGGCTGCATCATCTCGTTGGCGGCTGTGATCTTCCTGGGGGTCTGTGCATCAAGTGTGACCTTGAAACTCGACGCAACCCTGACAGAAGGAACCGTCGATGTTGAGAGGGTTTCTCAACAGGTCGCCCCATTGGTGTTGAAGAGCACGCAAATCCAGCTAGACCTGATCCGGGCGCGGGCTTGGTATGCGGAGGCTGCGGTCAAGGCAGCGGTCGGCGAGGTCCCGTTCGATTCCAGCAATCAGATGAAAGCTGTTCTCCTGAAGGATCTGGCCGAAGTCAAAGAACTGGCCTCGGCATTGGATTTGGCCGGGGTCCTCGGAAGCCTTTCCGATGTTGAACGGATGGTCCCGGGACTGTTTGAGCAGGGCCATCGGGTTCTCGAGGCCTACGAAGCTGGGGGGCTGGCATCTGGTCTGGACCGAAAGCTACGTTTCGACGAGTTGGCCGCCCAGTTGGACAGCCAGCTGCATTCCCTCGCCGAGGAAGTCGATGCCTATCGCGCCCGGGTTTCGGAAGAAACTGTCCTCGCTTTCGAAGATGCTGTCGGATTTGCCGATGTGGCACTTTGGTTGATGATCACGCTGGCTGTTCTGGCTATCTCGATTTCAATCATCATTTCCCTGAAAACGGTTGGCATCGCCTCCATTATCACCACGGCTTCTGCGGTTCTTGATCAGGCGGCCAAGGGGGAACTCGGCATTCGGGTCACAAATATCAAGGCCGACCACGAGACCGAACACCTGCAGTCCAACATCAACCGGATGCTGGACTATACCGAGGCCTTCTCGCGCGAAGTCGGGGCCGCCATGCAGGCGATTAATCAGGGAAGCTACTTCCGCCGCATCATCGAGGACGGAAAGCCCGGATCCTACTTGCAGAACAGTCGCCGCATCAACAGTGCCATTGCCGCGATGGAAAACGACGGCAAGAACGAAGCGGTCATCAAGGCCGAGCTCAGGGAACTCGTATCCCAAGCAGCCGCTGGAGACTTCTCCGGCAGGCTTTCGGTCGAGGACAAGCAAGACTTTTACCGCGATCTGGCCGAAGGATTGAACACGATCTTCGAGACCGTCGAGCAGGCCCTCGATGAAACAGCCGGTGTCCTTCAATCGTTTTCTGTCGGTGATCTGGAGGCTCGCATGTCGGAAGACTATCAGGGGGCCTTTGCCCGTCTGGCCGACAGTTCCAATACCATGGCAGACAAATTGGCAGAGATCGTCGGCGAGATCACACAGGCGGCCACGGCTGTCCAGGACGCAACGTCGGAGATCGCCGCCGGGACGGACGATCTTGCCCTGCGCACCGAAGAACAGGCCGCCGATCTCGAGAAGACGGCTTCGGCCATGGAAGAACTGACCGCGACGGTGAGACAGAACGCCGATGCGGCTGCGGAAGTCAGCGCAATTTCGTCGGAAGCACGGGAGCAGGCGGAAAAAGGCGGTCAGACGGTGGGCGAGGCGGTCGAGGCCATGGGCCTGATCTCAGAATCGTCCGGCAAGATCAGCGAAATCGTCGACATGATCGAGGAAATCGCCTTCCAGACGAATCTACTGGCCTTGAATGCCGCCGTAGAGGCCGCTCGGGCGGGCGAGGCGGGCAAGGGCTTTGCCGTCGTCGCAGCCGAGGTGCGGGCGTTGGCCCAGAGGTCCAGCGAGGCTTCGAAGGAAATCAGTGGCTTGATCAATACAAGTTCCAGGCAGGTCCAGGATGGCGTTTTGCTGGTCAACAAAACCGGCGAGACATTGGCCGGGATTCTGACGGCTGTCGCCAAAGTGGCCGACAGAGTATCCGAGATCAGTGCCGCCAGTCAGGAACAGGCTATCGGATTGGACGATATCAACACCGCCATCTCGAAGATGGAGGAAATCACCCAGCAAAATGCAGCCCTGGTGGAACAGGCGACAGCGGCGGCCCAATCGCTGGAAGACCAAGCCGTCGGCCTGTCCGATCAGGTGGCCTTCTTTGGTGCAGGCGAGCAGGAAACTTAAGGCCTATTCGGGGCCCCGGCTTTTTAGGGTCATCCAGACGGATAGAGCGGGTTGCCCGGCCTGGGGGCATCGCGGCATAGTGGGTGCCAGACGAATATTCTGGCCGACCCGCAAGGACGTTAGACGACAGGGCTTTAGGGTCAACAAGTAAGGAAAGTGCTCGGCACGATGAAGAATCCCAGCCGCAGGTTCAAAATCACCGTCCGGCGGCCGGACACCCCGCCGCCCGCAGACGACCGCACGAGCGATAGCGAAGCTGAAGAGGTCGAGGCGCCTGTCGAATTCGCCGCAGATATGGATGACCTGATGACTGTTGAACTGGGCGATGATCTGGATGGCGCAGAGGCCGATGTTCCGGGCCTTAAAGTGCCTGTCGAGCAGGTGAATGGCGAAGTCCTGATCCGTTGCCCCGGTGTGCTCGATATCGACTCGGCGGCGGACCTGCGTTCGGCCTTTCTGGATGCCCTGGGCAAAGAAGGACGCGTCCTTGTCGATATGTCTGCTGTCGAGCGGGTTTCGACATCTTGCATACAGGTTCTGATTGCCGCCGAGGAGGCGATTTCTGCAGCCAGCCGTGAAGCGGCCCTTAAAGCACCTCAGGAAGCCGTGGTTCAGGCCTTTGACGATCTTGGTCTTTTTGCCTCGCTCCTGAAATGGAAAGTCGAAACATGACGAAACGCATCCTGACGATTGATGATTCAAAAACCATCCGCGACATGCTGGCCGTGACCCTGGAAGGTGCGGGGTATGACGTGGTGCAGGCCGAAGACGGGCAGCAGGGACTGGATGCCCTTGCCTCCAACGGTCCGGTTGACGTCATTATCACCGATATCAATATGCCTGTGATGGATGGCATAACCTTCATCAAAAACGTCCGCAGCGATCCGGCCAACCGGCGCTTGCCCATTTTGGTGCTATCAACAGAAGGCAGCGGCGACATCAAACAAAAGGGCAGGGATGCCGGTGCGACCGGATGGTTGGTCAAGCCGTTCGATCCGGACAAGCTGATATCCGTTGTCCGTAAGGTGACGCCTTGATGGATGCCAGTCGGCTTCAAGGGAAGGGCTTAAAGGAAGGGCTCGAAGGTTATGTCTGATCTCGATCAGTTCAAACAGACCTACTTTCAGGAATGTGATGAGCTTCTGGCCGACCTGGAAGAGCACCTGATTACGCTTCAGGACGACAATACGGACATCGAATCCCTGCACGCAGCCTTTCGCGCTGTGCACTCGGTCAAGGGCGGTGGTGGTGCCTTCGGCTTTGACCGGCTGGTTTCCTTTACCCACCAGTTCGAAACCCTTCTGGATCAGATGCG
The DNA here is from genome assembly GCA_049603795.1 of Magnetovibrionaceae bacterium. GTDB lineage: Bacteria > Pseudomonadota > Alphaproteobacteria > Rhodospirillales > JBMYSY01 > JBMYSY01. The sequence goes on along the minus strand of JBMYSY010000005.1, from coordinate 33,607 downwards.
AGAGGGATCGTTAGAGGTTACCTCTGATCTCGTGGACCTAAGCGTCAGCGCCGCCGATATCATGGCGGATCTCGTGAAGGAATCCCAAACGGGTACGCCCCTTCCCGCCGACCGGGAACAGGCCGTTGCCGTGCGCTTGGCAGACCTGACCGGCAGTGAAGCACCAGACGGCGAAGGTGCTGAAGAAGACGATGACGATTTCGACGATTTTGATTTTGTCCCCGTCGCGGTCGGTGCGGATGAGCCTGCCGCAGCCGCAACGGAAGCGGCTGAAGAAGCCGGTGGGCTCAAGACCTATAAGGTCCAGTTCAAGCCACATGCAGAGATGCTTCAGCGTGCCAACGAGCCGCTTTTGCTTGTTCGGGAACTGAAGGATCTTGGGGCCGTGACAGCGCGGGCCGACTTGTCTGCCATGCCGAGCTTGGAAGACATGGACCCGGAAGGGGCCTATATCAGCTGGTCCATTGACGTGATCAGCGACGAGGACGAAGACAGCATCCGGGAAGTATTCGAGTTCGTGGAGGACGATTGCGAACTGGCGATCTCGGTCGAAGGGGGAGACAAGCCCGCCCAACCGGAGCCCGAGCCGGAACCCGAACCTGAACCGGTTGTCGCGGAGCCGAAAGCAGAGATTGTTCCACCGGGCGAAGCATCCCCGACCGTTATGGTTGGGGAACCGGCACCAACCCCACCGCCTGCGGGTGCCAAGCCTGCTGCAGCCGATGCCTCAAAGCAGAAGCCGGGTGCCACGTCGATCCGTGTCGATCTGGAAAAGCTCGACCGTATGGTCAATATGGTCGGCGAATTGGTGATCACGCAGGCCATGCTGGCCGAGCAGGGAGAGTTGATCCCGCAAGACCAGTTCCCCGAACTGACCAAAGGCCTGCAAGAGCTGTCTCAGCATACCCGCGAATTGCAAGACAACGTCATGGCCATGCGGGCTCAGCCCGTGAAGGCGGTCTTTTCGAAGATACCGCGATTGGTACGCGAACTGTCTTCCCAGACCGGCAAGAAGATCAACCTGGTCATGAGTGGGGAACACACCGAGATCGATAAGACGGTGATCGAACAGCTTTCCGATCCCTTGACCCACATGATCCGGAATTCCTGTGATCACGGCATTGAATTACCGGATGAGCGGGAAGCCGCCGGCAAATCGCGCGAAGGGACAATCCACCTGTCCGCCGAACACCGTGGCGGTCGGATCGTCATCGAGATCAGGGACGACGGCAAGGGCGTGGATCGGGATCGAGTCCTGAAAAAAGCCATCGAAAAGGGCCTTGTGCCGCCGAATGCGGTCCTCAGCGATGAAGACATCGACAACTTGATTTTCCAACCGGGCTTCTCGACCGCCGAAAAGGTTTCCAACATATCGGGACGCGGTGTTGGCATGGATGTGGTGATGCGGAACATCCAGTCCATGGGGGGGCGCGTTCTGGTGCGCTCCGCGCCGGGCAAGGGTTCAAGCTTCTCGCTCTCCCTGCCGCTGACCTTGGCCGTTCTCGACGGCATGATCCTGCGTTGCGGTCGTGGCTCTTACGTTTTGCCGCTGGCCATCGTGTCCGAAAGCCTGCGCCCGAAGGAACAGGACATCCATACGGTCGCCGGTGAATCGGAGAGCACGGTTCTGCATCTTCGGGGCGACTATGTGCCGCTGATCTTCCTGCGTGAAGTGTTCAATCTTCAAGGGGCGGCCATGAACCCCTGGGAGGGGCTGGTGATCGTTGCCGAAGCCGAGGGAGAGGGCAAAATCGGCATCGTCGTGGATGAGATCCTTGGCCAGCAGCAGGTTGTGATCAAGAGCCTGGAGGACAACTACGGCCAGATCGATGGCGTCGCAGGTGCGACTATCCTCGGCAGCGGGAAGGTTGCCCTTATCCTGGACGCCATGGGCCTGAAGCCCATCGTCAACCGCATGCACACGGATAATCGGATGCTGCCGGAGCAGGTGCCGATGCTACCCGGTCCGCAGTCTGCAGCCGGTGCATAAGGTCTTGATCGAGAGAGCCCTGCAATGAGAGAGCGCAAGCGGGCGATGCCGCGTGCTGCCGCACGCGAATTCGATTTCGATGAGCAGGATTTCGATCGGATCGCCGGCCTGATCAAGGAACGGGTCGGCATCGTGCTCGGTCCCGGCAAGGAGACCATGGTCTACAGTCGTTTGTCCCGGCGGCTGAGGGAACTTGGTATCTCCAGTTTCAAAGACTATTTGGCCCTGATTTCTTCGCCAAAGGGTTCGGACGAGTTCTACAATTTCATGAACGCGTTGACGACGAACCTGACCAAGTTCTTCCGGGAATCGCATCATTTCGACCATCTCGAGGGCTTCCTGAACGAACGGTCGAAAGCAGCGAAGGCGGGCCATCCAAAGCGCTTTCGGATCTGGTCAGCCGGTTGCTCGTCGGGTGAAGAGCCCTACAGCATGGCGATGGTCATCGACAAATGGCTGGAGAATAACCGGGGCTGGGATGCAAAAATCCTGGCCACCGACATCGACACCAACATGGTTCGAAAATGCAAGACCGGGATCTATCCGGCGGCGAGCCTGGAGAAGATTCCGCAAGCCTATAAAAAGCGCGCGTTTGAGTCCAAGGAAGTCGGAGAAGGTCAGGTCCGGATCAAGCAGAATCTACGGGATCTAATCACCTTCAAGTCATTGAATTTGTTGGGGCCCTGGCCCATCAAAGGGCCGTTTGACGCGATCTTCTGCCGGAACGTCGGAATCTACTTTGATCGACCGACCCAAACGCGGCTTTTCGAACGCTACGCTGAATTGCTGGCTGACGACGGCTATGTTTATATCGGCCATTCGGAAAACCTGTTCAACGTCACAAAGAAGCTGAAACTTGTCGGCAAGACGATTTACAGAAAGCCGGACTGACCTGAGCGCCTTTGGACGGGATCGAGTTAGGGGATAAAGACAAAGCATGGCCGAAAAGATCAGAGTAGCCGTCGTCGATGATTCCGCGCTGATGCGCCGGATGATCAGTTCGTTGCTGGCGAGCGACCCTGCGATCGAGGTCGTCGGAACAGCCATGGACCCCTATCAGGCACGCGAGATGATCAAGAAGGAGAACCCGGATGTTCTCACGCTTGATGTGGAAATGCCGCGCATGGACGGGCTGTCGTTCCTGGAGAAAATCATGCGGCTGCGCCCCATGCCGGTGGTCATGGTCTCGACGCTGACCCAGAAGGATGCCGAGGTGACGCTACAGGCGCTCGAAATCGGTGCCGTGGATTTCGTCGCCAAGCCAACTATCGACGTCCAGCAGGGCCTGGAAGAAAAAAAGGACGAGCTGATCAGCAAGGTGAAGGCCGCTGCCCGAGCCCGCGTGACGCAGCACAAGAAAAGAGCCGAGGGGCCGAAACGGCTGACCATGGGGCCGGGGTTTAAATCAACGGAAAAAATCATCGCTATCGGTGCCTCGACTGGTGGGGTTGAGGCCCTGAAGGTGGTGCTGCAAAGTCTGCCGGCGGATGTGCCCGCGATCCTGATTACCCAACATATGCCGGGCAGTTTCACCAACAGCTTTGCCAACCGCTTGGACGGGCTCTGCGCCATGAACGTCTCCGAGGCGGAAGACGGTGTGCGGGTGTTGCCGGGACATGCCTATATCGCCAAAGGCGGAATGCACCTTGAACTTGTACGTTCGGGCGGGAACTATCACTGTCGGCTGACGGATGCGCCCCTGGTTTCGGGCCATAAACCATCCGTGGATGTACTTTTCCACTCGGTCGCAAAGGAAGCCGGCCAGAATGCCGTCGGCGTTATTCTGACCGGCATGGGCCGTGACGGTGCAGAAGGGCTGAAGGCCATGCGGGATGCCGGTGCGCCGACCTTCGGCCAGGACGAAGCCTCGTCTTTGGTCTACGGCATGCCTCGGGTTGCGAAGGAACTCGGCGGGGTGGCCAAGGAAGTGTCGCTGAGCCAGGTCGCCAAGGAAGTGATCGACTGCTTTGGGCGTTAAGCCGGGGCGATGAATTGAAGTGTGATAACGAGCAAGTAGGAGTTCGACTTAAATGCCTGCAGCACAAAGTCTCCGAGTATTGATCGTGGATGACCAAGCCAGCATGCGCGGCCTGACCCGCTATTGCCTCGAACAGATGGGCGTCCGCAACGTGACGGAAGCCAACGACGGGGCGGCGGCCTTGAACGAGATGAAGCTGAACAAGTTTGATCTGATCATTTCCGATTGGAATATGGAAGGCATCGACGGTTTGGAATTGTTGAAGACCATCCGGGCCAATCCGCTGACCCAGAAGACGCCCTTCATCATGTCGACGGGCAACAAGGAACGCGAGAAGGTTCAGACCGCGATCAAGGCAGGCGTCAACAACTACGTCGTAAAGCCCTTCAACGTCGCGACCTTAAAGAAAAAAATGGAGGCCGTTGTCGGCCAACTGACCTGACGCGGGGAGCGGACATGAGCGCAGATCGGACCATTTCCAATCCGTTTCAAGGGTCGGATGAAGATGCTTTCAAGGCCACCTGTGCCCAGATGATCGACTGGGTGGGGGATATCGAAATGCCGGAAGAGCGCGTGGGGCTTCGCGAAGCCAGCGGAAACATCGGCGGTATTTTGGTCAGCCTGATGATGGCTGGCGAGGCCTGCTTCTATGCAGAGGAAGCGGCCAACGTCGCGGAACTGAGCCTCTGGCTGAGCGAAAAAGAAGCGGATGCCGATCGGGCCCGTGTCTTGGCGGGAATCGCCGAATCCGCAGCCTCGGCGCGGGATGAGAACAGCGATTTGACCTTTCGCTTTCTGGCTTGAAGCGAAATCAGGAGCCGTCCTGCTGCGTCAGAAGAGATCGATTTCGCCGGGAGCGCTGTCGTCCTCGGTGGGGGGGAGAGCTCTGCCGAAGGCATGCGCAACGTCGCGGCGCTGCGCTTCCAGCAGCAAGACTTCCAACAAGGCATCAATGCGTTCTTCCGGCACGGCGATATCCGTTTTGGGGGGGCTTATCGCGGCCTGAGAGGCGGCAATCAGGGTGAGAACGCCATCGAGCCTTTGGTTCAGAAGGTCTTCGCCCTGAAGGGCCTGGGCGATCTGCGCGGACTTTTCGGACGCGACTGCGGTCACCTCAGCCGCGATCCGCGAAAATTCTTCACGGATGGCCGTAATCTCAGCCTGGGCGACATCTAACCCCTTAGTAGCAAAAGCGAGATCCTGCGTCAGGTCCGCATTCATTTCACAACACCTTTTCCTTTAAGAATCAGACAATACCTATTCAAACAGGTACTTCACAAGCTCAGGAATAATCGGCCATTATCCAGCAATTGATCCCTTTGCAGTGGCCTGGAGTCGTGGGCCTAATGGCTGGTCGCCTTGGGACTTCCGGGCGGTATCATCACAGTCCGTCGAAACAAAAACAGGATACCGGACTTCGGGTATGGCAATCGAAGACGATCCGCGACATGCGGTGCACCTGCACCGGCTTTGGCTCCTCGGCAGCCCGTCGGGCAAACAGGCGGACTTCACGGATCGTGACCTGTCTGGGTTCCAGTTCGCAAAGGTTGACCTTCGCGATGCCATCTTCAGAGGGGCGACCTTGACCGGAGCGAAACTGGCCAACTGCAACCTTGCCGGTGCCGATCTTTTCTCGGCTGATCTTGCCGGTGCGGATTTGACCCACGCGGATTTCAGGGATGCAGAATTGCGGGATGCCAACCTGGCCCAGGCCAACCTGTCGGATGCCAACCTGGCCGGGGCCAACCTGCGCCGGGGACTTCGTTTCGAAGAGGGCCGCGATGGGCCGCCGGTCGTGATTCGACAAAACCTCGCCGGTGCCTGCTTTGACGGTGCGGACTTGAGCAACATCGACGCACTGGATGCTGATTTCGCCGGGGCGACCCTGCACAATACCAAGCTTGTCGGGGCAAGCATGGTGGGGGCCGATTTCAAGGGGGCTGACCTTGGTGGGGCGGACCTTTCCGGTGCCGTTCTACAAGGTGCCGACCTGACCGGCTGTTCGCTGAAGGGAGCTGTTCTGGCCGATACCGACCTATCAGGGGCCTGCCTTCAGGATGTGCAACTGGACGGGGTTGATCTTGGATCGGCGACCCTGCACGGGGCGACCTTTGATGAGGGGGCTCCCGTTCCGGAACTCCCGGTGGAGCCGGATGTCAACCAGTTGCTGGAAAGCCATGCCGCCTTCATCAAAGGCAAAGGGGGAAGCATTGCCAACTTCAACGGATTAGATCTCGAGGGGTTTGATTTTTCGGGCCGCGACCTCAGCGGTGCCAGTTTCCAGGGCGCAAACTTGACCGAGGCCAATTTCGCCGGGACCCGGCTGATCCTGTCGAATTTTGCCGATGCGATCCTGGAAAACACGCGTTTCGTCAAATCGGATATCCGGGGCGGCCAGTTCAGGGGTGCCAGCCTTGACCGGTGCGATTTAGAGGGCTCCGACCTTCGGGCAGGGGAGCTTCGGCTGGCGGGGGAAGCCCGGCATGTTCCAACGGACTTCCGGGGCGCGGAACTCAAGAACTGCCGGTTTGAGAATGCCAGACTTGAAGGGGCCCTGTTTGATGATGGCCAACCTGACGACGAAACGGGGCCGAAGTGATCCACATGGCACCGACTGATATCCTCGATCAAGACGACAACCGACGTCGCTATTTCGACAAGGCCATGAGCAAGACCGTCGTTCAGGTGGTCCAGGGCGATTTTTACGTCACCAATCAGCCTGGCGAGGTCCTGACGACAATCCTGGGGTCCTGCATCTCGGCCTGTGTCCGGGATCCGAAAATCGGCTACGGCGGCATGAATCACTTCCTGCTGCCGAGCCCGGGTGATCTGGGGTCGGCGGTCAACACATCGCTCCGCTACGGCAGCTTTGCCATGGAGCAGTTGATCAATGCCATCCTTTCCCGGGGGGGGCGGCGCGAGAACCTGGAGATCAAGGTCTTTGGCGGCGGAAATGTCATCAGGGCTGCCAGCGGGGTCGGCCATAAAAATGCGGACTTCATTGAAGAATACCTCGCCAACGAAGGTTTTATGATTGCAAGTCAGCATCTTCGGGGCAACTCTGCCCGCAAGGTTCTATTTTTTCCCAGGTCAGGCAGGGTCCGCATGCGGGAGCTGCCGTCCACTCATGCCGACAAGATTCACAGCCAGGAAATCAGCCGAGCTGTGAAGGTCAAGAAGACCACGACGCCGGGTACGGTCGAGTTGTTTGACTAGGAAAGCGCCGAACGGGGCGGAGACGAGATGATCGATAAAGTAGGGGCGAGTGGCGGTTGGGCGCTGCGGGTGGTCCAGAACGACGATATCGAGACGGCAAATGCCTTCGGCAGCGACGAACTGGCGGAGCGGATTTGGGCGCGGGCTGTTGATCGGGCGCTCGATGCGTCGAAAAAGCTAAACTACATCTTCTTGCTGGAACTCTACCAACTGGGCCTGGAAGAAGGCCAAGACCTGCCGGATGAGGCGGCGACCAAGGCTCTGATCGCCGGGGGCGGATTGACCCGTGATCGCTGGATGCGCCTTCGCCCACCAAAAAGCATCGCCAGTCGTGTCAGCTTCAGGCCGCCCGGTCAGGTAACCGAAAAGCTGATCATGTCGGCTCAGGAGATCATCAACGAGAAAGGGAAAGACTTCCCGGACTGGGTCCTGGCAGACTTGGAAAGCATGAACAAACTGGTCACTTCCATGGAGGCAGCCCAGGAAAATGAGCCCGAAAAATTGCTGGACCTCGCAAGAGAACTCTTCAGCCTGAGTTACAAGGTACGAGGTCAAGGGGGTACTTATGGCTTTGCCCTTGTCTCGGAAGTATGCACCTATCTTTGCCGAATGGTTGAATCGCTCGAATCCTTTGGACCTCGGGAGGTGGAAACCTTACGTGTCCATGTGGATGCGCTCAAAGTCGTCGTCGTAGGCGGCTTCACCGGGGACGGGGGACCCCAGGGTGAAGCCTTGATTGAAAGTTTGAAGGAGGTCCACACCCGGGTACTGGGATCCTGATCCGGTTCGTTCGACGCCATGCCAAAACTCCCCGAAATCAATATCCAACTGCTGCAATTCCTGATCGTCGATGACGATCAGCATATCCGCGATACCGTTGTCGATGTACTGCGTCATTTCGGCTGTAAGAACGTGCGTGAAGCCGAGGATGGGGATGCGGCGCTCAAGATGCTGGACATGTATCAGCCGGACGTCATCCTGACCGAGTTCGAACTGCCGAAAACCTCGGGTATCGAGCTGACCTTTCGGATTCGCAGAAGCGCCATCGGGACCGTGCGCATGACACCGATCATCATCCTCTCGGCCCATACACGGGAAGGCCAGGTGATGCGCGCGCGCGATGTCGGTGCGACGGAATACCTGGCCAAACCGATCCGGGCCAGCACCATTTACGCGCGGATCAGTTCGGTCATCGTTGAGCCCCGGACCTTCATCGAAAGTGACGGCTTCGTGGGCCCGGACCGGCGTCGAAAGCACGATCCCTTCCTTGTCGGCCAGGCTCGGCGTAAGGCCGACGAAGAGGCCGAACAGATGATGACCGAAGATGTCAGCGGGGACATCACGGAAGACGAAATCGACGCGATGCTGGGTTTGTAGCGATGGGGACCATTGCAGCCATCTGGCTAGGTGGACGGTTTGGAATGAAAAAGCTAGCGTCTCAACTCCCGGTTCTTTCGTGCCGGGGACAAAAGTAACAAGGGGCAGATAAGGTGTTAAAGCGCGTCCGGATATCGATCAAACTGCCGATCATGATGGTGACCCTGGCGGCTGCGGCCTTGATCGCTGCAGCCTTGGTGGCCTTCTACAGTTCTTCGACCTTCCTGTTGAATGCGAACAAGGACAAGCTGGTCGCTCTGGCGGTCACCCGGGCCCATGCCCTGGAAAATTATTTCGGTTCCATCCGCGAAGATCTTCTGACGGTGGCGTCCAACCCGACGACCGCATCTGCGGTAAGCAATTTCCAGTTGGCCTGGGCGAATGTGAAAGCGGCGGGCGATCCGACGGAAATTCTTCAGCGGCTGTATATCACGGACAATCCACATCCCACGGGGGCGAAGGAAAATCTGGACCGGGCGGATGACGATTCCTTTTATTCGGATCTTCACGCCCGCTATCATCCCTGGTTTCGGGATTTCCTGCGCAAACGGGAATATTACGACATCTTTCTGTTCGATATGGCAGGAGACCTTGTCTATTCCGTCTTCAAGGAGTTGGACTACGCAACCAACCTGATGACAGGCCAATGGCGGGATACGGATCTCGGCAACGCTTTCCGGAACGCGCGCAGTTTGGCACCGGGTCAGGTCACGTTCCTGGATTTCAGGCCCTATGGACCTTCAGCGGGCGCGCCTGCGAGCTTCATTGCGACCCCCATTCATGATGCCGATGGGGAGGCCGTCGGCGTCCTGGCCTTCCAGATGCCGATTGGACGGATCAACAAGATCATGCAGTCCAGCGATGGCATGGGGGAGACCGGCGAAACCTACATCGTGGGCGGTGATTTCCTGATGCGCAGTGATTCCCGCTTCTCGGACGAATCAACCATCCTGCAAACCAAGGTGGACGGCCCAACCGTTCGCGCAGCCCTGGACAGGAAAAGCGGGGTGGAGATCGTTGATGACTACCGCGGGGTCCCCGTCGTATCAGCCTATAGCCCCTTCAAGTTTGAAGGTGTGACCTGGGCGGTCTTGGCCGAAGCCGACGAATCCGAGGTCGTGGCACCAAATCGCGAACTGGCTTGGCAAATGGTGATCCTGGCTGTTGTCGTAATCCTGATCGTGGCCATCATCGGTTACCTGATCAGCCGGTCCATTACGGTGCCGATCAACAGGCTCGGGAAATCGATGGAAGCCCTCGCGGAAGGCAAGCTGGATACAGAGGTGCCGGGTGCTGATCGCGGCGACGAGGTCGGCACCATGGCCGATGCCGTTCAAGTCTTTAAGGAGAATGCCCTGGAGGTGGAACGCCTGGAGCAGAAGCAGGCAGAAGACCGCGCCCAGGCCGAAGCGGATAAGAAGAAAGCGATTTCCGATCTGGCAAACGAGATCAACAGCCTGTCCGATGCGGCAGGGGCCGGTGATCTGACCGTCCGGTTGGACACAGAGGGCAAGACCGACGAACTGCTGACCGTCTGCGAGAGCCTGAACCGCATGGTCGGAGTCGTCGAACAGGGTCTCGGCGAGATCGGCGAGGTGGTTCATGCCCTTTCCCAGGGCAATCTGAACACACGCATGGAAGGGACCTACGAAGGTGCCTTTGACCGTTTGAAGCGCGATTCCAACGTGATGGCCGAAAAACTCTCGGAGATCGTCGGCGAGATCATGACGGCGTCCGAGCAGGTGGAACTGGCGACCGGCGAGATCGCCAGCGGAACGAGCGATCTGGCCGAACGGACAGAACAACAGGCTTCCAATCTGGAAGAGACGGCTGCTGCCATGGAAGAGCTGACGGCGACCGTCCGGCAAAACGCCGATTCAGCCCGTCAGGCCAGCACGCTGTCCTCCACGGCGAGGGAGCAGGCGGAGAAAGGCGGCGAGATCGTTGGGAACGCCGTTGATGCCATGGGCCGGATTTCGTCCTCGTCCGACAAGATCTCCGAGATTGTCGACATGATCGAAGAGATCGCCTTCCAGACGAATCTCTTGGCCCTGAACGCAGCCGTCGAGGCCGCTCGGGCGGGCGATGCGGGTAAAGGCTTTGCCGTGGTTGCCTCCGAGGTTCGTGCGCTGGCCCAGCGCTCCAGCGAAGCCTCCAAGGAAATCAGCCGTCTCATTGCGACCAGCGCCTCTCAGGTGCACGAGGGCGTGGACCTGGTGAACCGGACCGGCGAGACCCTTGGCGAGATCGTCACGGCGGTGAAAAGGGTTGCCGACATCGTTGCCGAGATCAGCATGGCCAGCCAGGAGCAGGCGGGCGGCCTGGACGAGGTGAATACAGCGGTCTCCAGTATGGACGAAATGACCCAGCAAAACGCAGCCCTGGTCGAGCAGACCACAGCCGCCGCACAATCCCTGGAAGACCAGGCTGCGGGCCTGTCGCGGCAAGTGGCCTTTTTCGGAGACGGCGAGGCGTTTGAACCGGAGATCGAGCCGGAACCGGAGCCGGCACCCAAGCGCAAAGTCAGAAAGGCCAGGACAACTGTGGTCAAGACTGCAGCCAAGCGGACACCGGCGAAGAAACAGATAAACGCTCCAGCACCGAAGGCAGCCCCGGCCATGGCTGACTCGGATGGCGGTGACGTCGAACTTTTCGAAGATGATCCGGAATGGCAGGAATTTTGAGCCCAGCCGGGGACGGTCTAGGCAGTAGGAGGGGACGAAAGGCGCGTTAGATAGAACATGAGGCTGATCACGGAAATTTGGCTTTTTCCGCTCCCCCCCCCTCTTGAACCATTCTAATTCGCAATCAGTTCTGACCTGACGGCATTCACTTTGTCTTGTCGGCTTCCCCTTTAGAGATAGACGGGTTCTCCATGCGTTTTTTCATCAACCGATCGATCAGCTTCAAAGTGGCCGTGGCGGCTGTCATTCCGGGTCTGGCCTTCCTGGTGGCAGCCGGGGTTTTGTTCTCAAACGCCATGCAAACCCGTGCGAATTTGCTCCACATCAGCGAACTGGCGAACTTTGCGCCCCTCGCGAGCGGCGTTGTACACGAAATGCAGAAAGAACGGGGCATGTCCGCCGGTTTCATCGGCAGCAAAGGGGCGCGCTTCGGTGATCAACTGCCCGGGCAGCGCGCTGCGACCGATGCGGCTATCCGCGCCTTTGAGGAAGGGCAGAGCCTGATCGATCCGGGGGATTTTGACGAGATCCTGGAGACCCGGATCGAGCTTGCGGAAGAAATGATCGCAGACCTCGGCAGCTATCGGAACCAAGTCTCCAGCCGGTCGATCACGGTGCCCCAGATGGCGACCTATTATACTGGAACGATCGAGAGCTATCTCAACATTGTCGATAGCATGACCATTCTTTCCGATCAGGCCGAGGTTTCAACCCGCGTGATCGCCTACACCAGTTTGCTCTGGGCCAAGGAAAAGGCGGGGCTGGAGCGCGCAATGGGCGCTGTCGGTTTTGGTTCAGGACAGTTTCGGGACGCAATCTATCAACGCTTCGTCCGGCTGATCGCCATTCAAGACAACTACCTGGAAAATTTCGAGAAATACGCGGCCACTGAAGAGATCAATGCGCTGGATCGGATTCGCTTCACGCCCGACTACGAAGAGGTTGATCGCTTGCGCGCGATCGCGCTGGCTTCGGTTTTTGGCGGCGATCTGCAAGGGGTGACCGGGCCGGAGTGGTTCAAGAAAATCACGGCCAAGATTGATCGATTGAAGGGGCTGGAAGACAACGTTGCCGCCAACCTGCGCGCCCTGGCAGATCAGTTGAAGTCGGATGCAGAGAAAAACATGATCGTCACCATTGCGGTGATGGCCTTGATCCTGCTGTTGACGATTCTGTTCCTGTTCCTGTCCACCCGGTCGATTTCCAAGCCGACCTTGGCTCTCGAGCGGTCCATGGAGGCCTTGGCAGAGGGGGATCTGGAGATCGAAATACCCGGCCTCGGGCGGGGTGATGAAATCGGTGCCATGGCTGAAGCCGTCCAGGTGTTCAAGGAAAACGCCCAGGAGGTAAAGCGCCTCAATGCCCAACAGGCCGCTGACCGAGAGCAGGCCGAAGCCGACAAAAGGCGCGCGATTTCCGATCTTACTTCCGAAATCAATACCCTCTCGGATGCCGCGGGCGCAGGAGATTTGACCGTGCGGTTGGATACGGCGGGCAAGGAAGGTGAACTGCTGGCGGTCTGCGAGAGCCTGAACCGCATGGTCGGTGTGGTTGAACTGGGCCTCGGCGAGATCGGTGATGTCGTCTCGGCGTTGTCCCAGGGGGATTTGAACATCCGCATGGAGAGCGACTACGAGGGTGCCTTTGACCGGCTGAAAAAAGATTCCAACGTGATGGCGGAAAAGCTGTCCGAAATTGTCGGCGCGATTATCGAAGCTGCCGAACAGGTTGAACTTGCAACCGGCGAGATCGCCAGCGGTACGAGCGACTTGGCGGAACGGACGGAACTGCAGGCATCCAACCTCGAAGAAACCGCTGCGGCCATGGAGGAATTGACGTCAACCGTTCGCCAGAATGCGGACTCCGCGCGTCAAGCCAGTACGCTCTCGGTATCGGCGCGTGAACAGGCTGAAAAGGGCGGCGAAATCGTTGGCAATGCCGTCGCTGCCATGGGGCGGATTTCGTCATCGTCCGACAAGATTTCCGAAATCGTCGACATGATCGAAGAAATCGCCTTCCAGACCAACCTTCTGGCCCTCAACGCGGCGGTCGAGGCGGCTCGTGCCGGCGATGCGGGCAAGGGCTTTGCCGTCGTGGCGTCAGAGGTGCGGGCTCTGGCCCAGCGTTCCAGCGAGGCCTCGAAAGAGATCAGTCGCCTGATCGCGACCAGTTCCGGTCAGGTCCACGAGGGCGTGGATCTGGTGAACCGGACCGGGGAGACCTTGGGCGAAATCGTGACAGCCGTAAAGCGCGTGGCCGATATTGTGGCCGAGATCAGCATGGCCAGCCAGGAACAGGCGACCGGCCTTGACGAGGTCAATACGGCGGTCTCGAGCATGGACGAAATGACCCAACAGAATGCCGCCCTGGTGGAGCAAACGACAGCTGCCGCCCAGTCTCTGGAAGATCAAGCGGCGGGACTGACCCGCCAGGTGGCCTTCTTCAGTGGCGAATATCAGTCTGACCCGGAAGGGGAAGCGGCCATGCCGGAACCGGCACCCAAGCCGCAGCCCGTCCGGAAAGGAGCAGCACCCCGGCGGCAAGCCAGGGTCGCCGTGGTGAAGTCAGCCCCGAAAACGAGCAGGAAGCCGGTGGCAAAGCCTGCTATTGTCGAATCCGATCCGGCGGATGCGGAGCTGCTCGAAGATGATGCGGAATGGCAGGAGTTTTGATCGATGAATAACGCCTTAAAGTCTCAAGCCGGGGCGCTGGCCGAGGGAGATCATGAGTCGCTGGCGGCCCAGCTGATTGCCTTTACCCTCGGCGATGATATCTACGGCATCGATATTCTATCGGTCAGGGAAATCCGCGTCTGGTCGGAAACCACCGAACTGCCCAATGCCCCAGCCTATGTCATGGGCGTGATCAACCTGCGCGGCATCATCGTCCCGGTCTTTGATCTGCGCGCGCGGTTCGGCAAGGGGGCCACTGAACCCAGTAAGCGCCATGTGGTGATTGTTGTCGCCCTCGAAGAGCGCATGATCGGCATTCTGGTTGATGCCGTTTCCGATATCATCGAATTTCAGCCCTCCGACCTCCGCCCCGTGCCGGAGATGGAATTCGGTCGAGAGAGCACCTTCCTGAATGGCCTTGTCACCGTTGACGGCAACATGATCGCCCTGGTCAACACCGAGCGGGTCTTTGCCCAGCACGACATGCCCGACCAATTGGCCGCCATGGAGGCCGAAGCCTGATCAGTTGAGGTAGAGGACGGGTTCCGGCCCGAAGATGCACATCAGGGTGATGTCTTCAAAATTCGCCTCGACCCAAAGGGCGTCACCCTGGAAATGGACCTCGACGAAAATTTCCAACTCTTCCTGAAACAGGTAGCCCCGGTCCGTGACGATGATGTGATCTTCATCGCCCAAGGCGAGCGGTGCGGAGGGGCCTCCGGCAAAGATCTGGCACAGCATTTCATGTACCGCGTTAACGCGTAATCGTGAATCCAGTTTCACTGGCCCGGTCTCAACCCCTTGATGCGAATCGCAATCAAGTAATTGTGGGCGATCCCGACCCCCATGTTCAACATGTAGTATTAATGGTGCTGTGATCCGGAGAGAAAATTCAGCCTCCTACCAGGCGCTCAGCACTTGGCAGCCTTCACTGTTCCCGCAAGGATTTCTGCAAATTCCGCATGAGTGGCCCGGTTAAATAATCGAAGGGCGTTTGCGCACCGGTCAGGATAAAGACATCCGCCAGCATACCGGGGCGCAGGTCGGCGAGCGTTATGCCTTCCAGCCGGTCGACGTCGAGCTCCACTCGGGTCAGGTAGTAGCTGGCCCCGGTCTGTTCGTCTTGTACGCCATCGGCTGAAATCCAGGTAACGCGGGCTCCCGACGGCTTGCTGTCCCGTCCGGAAAAGGCGGAAAAGCTGACCATGGCGTCAAGACCGGGGCGGACAACATCGGCGTCCGCGGGATCGACCCGGGCATCGATGACCAGTTTTTCGCCTTCAGGGATCACGTCCAGGATCGGCTCCCCTGGGGCCAGGACGCCCCCTTTGGTATGGATCTGAAGCCCCAGGACGATACCGGCACTGGGGGCGATGACCTCTGTCCGGCGCAACACGTCGAGAGCAGCGGGGATGCGTTCTTCCAGATCGAAAAGTTCGCTCTGCACGGCGGCCAGTTCGGCGACGACCTCGTTGACGAATTCGACCTCCAATTCGCGGACCCGGATTTGGGTTTCGCCGATGGATTGGCGGATGCGGGCGACTTCGGCCCGGTTTTGTGCCCTTTGGCCCTGGATCTGGGCACGTTCGCGCTCGAGCGCCAGCATGCGCGACTTCCGCGCGAGGCCCTTCTTGTAGAGGGTATCCAGGTCGTCAATTTCGCTCTTGATCAGGCTCAGTTGTCGGGTTTCGGCCTCGATCTGATCTTCAAGGCCACCAATCTCCTCTTCAAAAGCGGCGACCTGTTGGCCCAGGATGCTGACCTGCCCGGCCCGGGATTCTGCTCTCGAGCGGAAAATGTTCATCTCGCTTTCGCGCTGTTTGGCCAGATTGGTTCCTTCGGGGGCTTGGGCCAGTGCGTCGGGAAAGGAGATCGTTTCCAGCCCGTCCCGTTCGGCTTCCAACCGGCTCATGCGCGCAAGCGCTGTCATGCGTCGGCTGTTCAGCAACTCGAGCGAGGCCTCGGCTTGTGTCGGATCGAGCCTGAGCAGGATGTCACCTGCTTCAACCCGGTCCCCTTCGCGAACCAGAATGTCGGAGACGATGCCACCTTCCAGATGGTTCACGGTCTTGCGGTTGCTCTCGACAATCAGGACACCGGGGGCGACGGCGGCGCTATCCAGCTCGGTCAAAAGGGCCCAGGCGCCAAAGCCACCGAAAAACAGGGTGATCAGGAACAACCCGATGCCAAGCGGCAGGCCCAGGTTCGGGATCACGCGGAGAGGATTTTCGCTTTCGGAACTGTCATCGTCCAGGCCATCAGGCTTGATCACTGACCTATCCTTTCCTGACCAGACTGGGTTGGGGCGCACCCTGGGGCCGACCGGACAATTGCGCCAGAACCTCGTCACGTGGGCCAAGGGCTGCGACCTCTCCGTCCTTCAGGACCAGCATGTGATCAACTCTGGTCATGACAGAGGGGCGGTGGGCGACAATCACCGTGGTCACACCCTTTTGCTTCAGGTTGTCCAGGACGGAGAGCAGAGCCAGTTCGCCATCCGAGTCCAGATTGGCGTTGGGCTCATCCAGAACCACCAGGCGGATGTCGCCGTAGAGCGCGCGGGCGAGCCCGATGCGCTGTTTCTGACCGCCTGAAAGGCCGCGACCCGCTTCACCGATCTCGTAGTCGTAGCCGCCCGGCAGCTTCAGCACATCATTGTGGACGCCGGCAAACCTTGCCGCCTCGACTACCTTGTCCGGATCGACCTCGCCGAGCCGCGCGATGTTCTCGCCAATGGTGCCGGGAAAGAGTTCCACGTCCTGCGGCAGGTAGCCGATGAACTGGCCCAAATCCTCCGCCTGCCATTCGGCGGCATCCATGCCGTCGAGCCGAACGTGACCAACCGTGGGCTTAAGGTTGCCGACCAGAACGCGGGCGAGTGTGGTCTTACCCGAGGCGGTCGGGCCGGTGACACCCAGGTGCTGGCCCGGTTCCAGGTCAAAGCTCACCTTGTTGAGGGCGGGGTCGTCATGGCCGGCATGGAAGTAGCCGACGCCGGTGACCGATAACTTTCCCTCGGGTGCCGGAAGCGCCATGCGGTCCTGATCAAGATCGGTCTTCGCAATGTGACGACGGAGACGGCCATAGGACTGGCGAGCGGCTACCGCCTGTTTCCAGGTGCCGATGGCCTGTTCGACAGGTGCCAGTGCGCGCCCCATCAGGATCGAGCCCGCGATCATTGCGCCCGGTGTTACCTGTTCCAACAAAACCAGGTAGGCACCCAGCGACATGATGCCGACCTGGAGGGTCATGCGGATAAACTTGCTTGTGGCGGTCAGCCGGGCCCCCCTGTCGCTGGCCAGATTCTGCAGCCGAAGGGATTCTGCATTAATCGGGCGCCATCGCTCTTGCAGGCGACCCATCATACCCATGGCCTGGATCACATCCGCGTTGCGCGCGGCCTGTTCGGCCGCAGTCAAAGCCTGCTCCGAGAGATGGCCGGACTTGGCCAACAAGCCGCGCGTCGCTACCTCGTTGATGACGGCAATCAGAAACAGAAGGGCCGCGCCCCCCATGGCAAGGCCACCCATCGCGGGATGAAGCACGAAGAGCGCAAACAGAAAAATCGGCGTCCAGGGGGCATCCAGGATCGGAAAAATACTGCCACCGGTCAGGAAGGTCCGGAAGGTGGATAGATCCCGCAGCGGCTGTGCGCTCGCTTCCCCGGCGATGGCCTGTGTGACCTGCCCGGCAAAGACCGCGGTGCTCAGACGGTCGTCCATCCAGGCACCGACGCGGATCAGCATCATGCTGCGAACGGCTTCCAGAGCGGACATGATCAGCAGGGCGAAGATGGCGATTGTCAGGAGCGTGACCAGCGATTCAACGCTTCGGCTGGAAAGAATGCGGTCGAAGACCTGCATCATGTAGATCGGGGCCGTCAGCATCAGGATATTGATGGCGCAACTGAACAGGGCGACATAGAGAAACGCACCCCGACAGACGGCCATCGTTTTCGAAAACAGTTGTTGAGCGGTCGCAGTCAAATCCCGTTCCCCAGGTTTGTACCCCTCCCGGATGATCCGTTTATGCCTACCGCACCCGGTTTCGGAATGAGCTTGAGAAAGAGATACTTATGAAGCCGATCCAATCACCTTAGCTTCACATACTCTCCTATCGAGCGCAATTCCGTTCGGGGCCTCTCAGGGATCGGATTGGTGTATGACCGGAGACCTCAAGCCAGGGCAGCCGGGAGCGGGGGGACCTGCCAGCCGTCCTCGACGAGGCGCTTGCGGACCTGCCCGGCAAAAGTGACCGCCTTGGGGCCGTCGCCGTGGACGCAGACGCTGTGAAGAGAGGCCGGCAGGACCTTGCCCGACGGGGTGACGATGCCGCCTGCCTTGAGGAAGGTCATGATCTGCCGGACGCTCTCGGCGGCATCATGGATGAAGGCATTCGGCTCCGATCGAGGGGTCAGATGGCCGTCCTCGCCGTAGGTCCGGTCTGCGAAGATTTCACCGGCGACCCTGAGGCCCATCTGATCGCCGGCTTCCACCATCGCGCTTGTCGCAGGGGCCAGAAGGATCAAGTGTGGATCAAGCGCCTTCATGGCCTGCGCAATGGCCAGCGAAAGCCGGATGTCCTTGGCGGCCATCGTGTTCAGCGCGCCATGGGGCTTTACGTGCGTCACCTCGGTCCCGGCGGCCTTTGCGACGGCCATTAAGGCACCTGTCTGGTAGAGGATCAGGGCTTCGATTTCCTCGTGATCAAGGTCCATCCGGCGACGCCCGAACCCCTGTCTGTCAGGGAAGGAGGGATGGGCACCGATGCTGACCCCCTTTTCGGCGGCGAGTTGGACCGTTCTGCGCATCACGAGGTGATCGCCACCGTGAAAACCGCATCCCACGTTGGCGGTGGACACGATATCGAGCATGGCTTCGTCGTCGCCGATCGAATAGGCACCAAAACTCTCGCCAAGGTCCGCATTCAGGTTGATGCACTTTTCATTCATGTTCCAGGTTCCGGCTCAGGTGGGCTTGATGTCGATGGGATCATCCGGCTGGTGGGCGTTGACCATGCCGCTGACCAGGCTCGTGCTGTATAGGGCGGCAAGATCGACCTGACCCGCGCCGAGGTAGGGGGAAATCGTGCCGATCAGGGACTGAAGGCCTTTTTCCTTCTCCTTCCGCAGTTTCAAGGCCTCCACCCGGCTCACCCGCTGGAAACGGATTTCCTGACCTGGCAGGAGTTGGCCCAAACGGTGGATATCGGCACTGATGACGGTTGCGATCTTCGGGTATCCGCCGATCGTCTGGCAGTCGATGCCCAGAATAATCGGTTGGCCGGAACCGGGAACCTGAATGGAGCCGCTCACCAGGCCATCCGACACAAGGTCGTGGCCGAACCCCGCCTTCGCGACGAGGGGCTCTGATGCCTCCAGTCGGATGCCCATGCGATCCTGTTCGCGGCTGACACGGAAGGCCTGTGCAAAAAAGGCCTCAACGATCTGGTCGTCGAAATGATCATCTTGAGGCCCTGGAATGGCTCTCAAGGGATCTTCGAAGGCAGGGGGCGGGTTTCGGAGAACCAGGTCACGTTCGCCCGAAGGGTCTTTTGCCTTGAGCGGAATCGTATCGCCCGCTTGCAACAGCCGACCGTCTCCCAGACCGCCCAGATTTGCCCGGGGATAGGTCGCGGAACTTCCCAGCGTGGTCTCGAGGTCGAGCCCCCCCGCAACCGAGATGTAGCCCGTCGCACCGGTCTTCAGGCCAATAATACTCAGCCGTTCGCCTGGCTTCAGCAGAAAGCTGGTCCAAGGCGGGCAGGGGCGTTTATCCGGCTGTTCCGATCCTGTCACATGCGCGATCACGTCCCCCGCCAGTCCAACGCGGATCGGCCCATCGACGGTTTCCAATGTCGGTCCGGCAAAGCGGAACTCGATCGCGGGCGCGCCTCGATCATTTCCGACGAGGGCGTTAGCCAACTGCAGGAAAACGGGATCCGCAGCGCCGCTTTTCGGTATGCCAAAACGGGCGAAGCCGGGGCGGCCCAAATCCTGGATCGAGGATTGTAGCCCGGGATTGATGACTCGCAGTGCCGCCATCAGTCAAACCCCTCGCAGGGTTGAGCAAAATCCTGGGCCATCATGTTCCCTGATAAAAGTTCTGCGGTAATCGTCTGAAGGTCTTCCACCGACGTTGGAATGAAGCGAACCTTGTCCCCCGGGCTCAGAAGGCAGGGGCTTTTCCATCCGGCGTCGAACAGGGGCACGGGACATCGGGCCAGGAGGTGCCATCCGCCGGGACTTTCCCAGGGATAGATGGCTGTCTGGTCGTTGGCCATGGCGATGGAACCGGGTGGCACACGCGTTCTTGGTGATTTTCGCCTTGGAAGCCGGAGTGCTTCCGGCAAGGTACCGAGGAAGGGGAAGCCCGGCAGGAACCCGATCAGGAGAACGTCATAGAGCTCGCCGCTGTGACAGGCGATGATGTCTTCGACCGAAAGCCCGATCTGTTCGGAGACTTCGATCAAATCGGGGGACCACTGGGAACCTGGGCTCATATCGTAGCAGGCCGGTAGCTCCCACAGCCGGATTTCGGAACCTGTGTCATCGTCGTCGGCCATGGCGACGGAGAGGAGATCGTCTTTCAACGCATCCTCGTCGGTGACCCCGGGTTCCAGGCAGACGGTGAGAGAACGGGTCGCAGGGATGAGATCGACCACCTCCGGAAAGCGGCCCGTCGCCTGGGCCCGCCCAAGCCGGTCACACATCTGTCTGATGGCCCGCGCACCGGCAGCGCCCTCCAGCTCATCGAAAACGATGGTGAAGGCCGTGTCGCCCACGAGGCGCATCTCGAGGCGCATCTGATGTTTGATGGACATCTTTGTATGGGCCGCGTCAGTAGAACAGGCTGGGCAGCCAGAGGGCCAGATCCGGTAGGGCGATCAGAAGAGCGATCATGGCGAACATGGCGATGACAAAGGGGCTGGCACCGATCATGACGTCTTTGAGCTCGCCACCCGTCCTGACAGACTGGACCACGAAAAGGTTGATGCCGATCGGCGGTGTGATCAGGGCGGTCTCCAACAGAACCATCAGCAGGATCCCGAACCATACCGGATCGTAGCCGAGGCCGACCACGATGGGCGTGACGATGGTTGCTGTCGTGATCAGCATGGAGAAAGTCTCCATAAAGCATCCCAGGATCACATAGAAAGCGATGATTAACAGCAGGGTACCCAAAGGCGAGAGCCCAAGGCCCGAGATGAAATCCGTCAACTGTGTGGTCAGGCCGATGGCCGTCAGGACGAAGTTGAGAAAGATGGCAGCCAGGATAATCAGCATGATGATCGCGGTGGTGCGCATGGTGCCTTTGAACACCTCGCGCAGCATGGCCAAGGTGAGCGTCCGGTAGAAAGCTGCCAGGACAAGGGCCGCAACAACGCCCAGCGAGGCGGCCTCCGTCGGCGTCGCCCAGCCCGCATAGATCGAGCCTACAACCACCAGAAAGATGAAGACGGGCGGCAGCAGGTGAACCAGACTTGCCATCCGATCAGACCAGGAATACCGAACGGTCTCGCCGCCCCATTCCTTCTTCCAGAGACAGGCGACGATCACTGTGGCCATAAACAGAAGCGCCAGGAGGACACCCGGAATAAACCCGGCGAGGTAAAGTTCTGAGACAGAAGTGTTGGTCAGAAGGCCAAAGACGATCAGGTTGATCGAAGGCGGGATCAGAATGCCGAGCGTGCCGCCAGCAGCGATGGTGCCCAGGAAAAGCGGCGCGTTGTACTTGCGTTCGCGCATCTCCGGCTCTGCCACGGTTCCAATGGTGGCTGCCGTCGCGACGCTGGAGCCGGAGGTCGCGGCAAACAGGGCACAGGCCCCGATGTTCGAGTGCATCAGTCCGCCCGGCAGCCAGGACAGCCACTTTGCCATGGCATCGTACATCCGCGTCGTAACACCGGAGCGCAGCAGCAGCTCGCCCAGCATCACGAACATGGGGATGGCGACCAGGAGGTACTCGATGGAGTTCTGCCAGACGATATCTCCGATAGCGCGGTGGACGGGCATTGGCGTGAAGAAATGGCCCATCAGCAGACCCAGCCAACCGAGCGCGGCGGCGACCGGAATACCAACGGCAATCAGGCCCAAAAGCAGGAGAACGGCTGTCGCGAGCATGGCTCAGGTCTCCTCTGGCTTGGCTTTGGGGGATGCGTCGTGACCGCCCAT
This sequence comes from Magnetovibrionaceae bacterium, assembly GCA_049603795.1. Taxonomy (GTDB): domain Bacteria; phylum Pseudomonadota; class Alphaproteobacteria; order Rhodospirillales; family JBMYSY01; genus JBMYSY01. The sequence continues at coordinate 11,517 of JBMYSY010000005.1, read as the reverse complement.
CTCTTCAGCGATTTCTTCATCGAGAGAGGGGATGCCGATCAGGCTGCGAACCGCCGCGAAGTCGCCTTTGAGCAGCGAGAGGATCGAGACGGCCAATAAGGTCAAAGCGGTCAAAAGGGCAAAACAGAGGGCTGCGAACCAGAGCGCCTGGGGAATGATCAACGGGGTGCGCAGCGGCGTGATCGACCGGCTGTCGTATTGATAGGCGTCCGCAACGATGTTCCAGGCGTGGTAGCAGACAATCGCGAAAAACCCGGCAAGTGCCACCATGGCCAGGATATCCAGGATGCGTTGGGCGATCTCCGGCAGGACGTTATAGATAAAATCAATGCGAATGTTGGCTCGTGTCAGAAGCGCATAGGAATAGGCGGATGCGGTCGAGACGGCGAAGACGTAGCCGGAAATCTCGTCCGCTCCGGCGATGGAAAGGCCCAGGATTTTGCGGGTGATGACGTCATAGGTGACCAGCAGGGCTGCGGCCATCAACGCCCAGCCACCGACCTGGACCAACGCATGAATGATAAACTGATTGGCTTTTGGCATGTCGGAGGTCCTTCGATCCGGGCCAACAAGGGGCCGGGCGGCGATTCAAGAAGCTTGAACGCCGCCCGGAACCCCATAAGGCGTGGCAGAGGGGGCGATTACTTCGCAACAGCTTTCATGTTAAGAACCTTGCCGACCGTTTCGTTCCAGTTCTCGGCGCATTCGGCCCCGCACCGTTCGGCCCAGCGGGCGAGAACCACGTCGTTCGCAATCTTGTCGCGTGCGGCGAGATCGCTTTCGGATGGGCTGACCAGCTTCATGCCGCCCAGGGCACCGCCTTCGATCGGGCAGCTGTCGCTCGTCAGGCAGGCGATGGCGACGTCGTCTTCCTTGGCCGTGGCTTCCCACATGCTGTCGGTCAGTTTGTCGAGGCGGCCTTTCAGGTCAGCCTGTTGGGCAGCCGACATGGAGTTCCATTTGTCCATGTTCATGGCACCAAAGGCGAGGCCCCAGCCGACGCGGAGGGAGTAAACATACTCAGCGGCCTGGAACCATTTCGCCGTATAGGCGGACATGGTCCCGGTAATCGCGCAGTCGACCACGCCCTTCTCCAGCGCTGGAATAACCTCACCGAACGAAACGGTCACAGAGGTCCCACCCGCACCTTCAACGAAGTCGCCCAGGGAGGTGGCATAGACCCGGATCTTTTTATCTTTCAGATCGCCGATGCCGGAGATGGGCGTCTTGCAGTACAGAATTTGGCTGGGGAAGGGGTAAAGCTGCAGGAGCTTGGCGTTGTAGTACTGGGCAAAGGCCTTTTCGAGGGTCGGGAAGTAAGCCTCGGCAACCTTCCGCTGGGTGTCGATATCCTGCGTGACCGAGGACAGATCACCGCCTTCGAAGATCGCATTTTCCGCAGCGACGTAGCCCGGCAGACCATAGGCAAAATCAAACACGCCCTGTTTCAGCATCCGCATGACTTCGAAGCCTTTAAGGCCGAATTCGGAGTAGGAACCGATGGTCGAAATGATCTGGCCGCCGGTTTCTTTCGGCAGGTTGCGCCAGAACGGGGCTTCCCGGTCGTTGTAGTTGGTCATGCTGTTCCAGGTGCCGATCACGTTCATCTTGATCGGTGCGTCTTCGGCGAGGGCCGGACCCGTGGCCAGAATGCCGAGAGCCAGGGCACCCAGGCTCAGGCCTTTGAGAGACTTCAACATGCTTTTGCTCCTCTGCGTGCTTCTTTGTTGTGGTGGGGGAAAAGAGATGACGAGATTTGGCCTCAAGCGACGGCTGCCTGGGGCATTTTTGTGGGGGAAGGCGCACCGGCGGCACCTCTGCGGTCCGTGATCAGCATGTAGCCGGGGGCATGGGTGATGCAGATGCTGGGCTTGGCATAGGTCAGCGCGACCTGGGGCGTTACACCGCAGGCCCAAAAGACCGGGATTTCGTTGGCCTTGATCTCGACGCTGTCGCCAAAATCGGGTTTTTCCAGGTTTTGGATACCAATCTCTGCCGGGTCTCCAAAATGCAGAGGTGTTCCATGGGCTTCGGGGAACCGAGCCGTGATCTCGATGGCCCGTATGGCATTCGCAACCGTCATCGGGCGCATGCTGACCACATACTCGCCCCGGAAAGGGCCGCTCGGGAGGGCGGAAATGTTTGTCCGATACATCGAGACATTCCGGCCCTGGGCGATGTGGCGCACCTCAATGCCCTCCGCCACCAAGGCTTCTTCGAAGCTGAAAGAGCAGCCCAGCACGAAGCTGACGAAATCGTCGCGCCAAATGTCGGAGATGTGGTCCACCTCGTCGATCAACCGGCCCTCTTCGAAGACCCGATAGCGGGGAACGTCCGTCCGGATATCAATGTCGTCGCCCAGCGTCGGAAGCATCGGGTCGCCGGTTTCGGAAACCGCCAGGACCGGGCAGGGTTTCGGGTTGCGCTGGCAAAACTTCAGGAAGTCCAAAGCATAGGCAGAAGGCAGGATCGCGAGGTTGCCCTGCAGGTAGCCGCCACAAAGACCCGCCGTATCCCCGATGGGCTCGTTGCGGCGAATGGCGGCTCTTACGATTTCCGGCGAAGCCTTTGTCAGGGTTGCCTTGATGGACACGGGGCGCTCTCCCATCGGTTTGGCGAGCCACCATGGCCGCCTCTGGAAGAAGAGCCTGTCATAGGCTATCGATAAAAACGAACGGAATTTTTAGATCAATACCGATCAATTTTTTTTATCGGACTGTAGGTATTCTCGGGAAGCGGACACCGCGAGATCCACCAGACGCTCGGCCTTTGGGTCGAAAGGTTCTCTTGGGAAAGATGCCGTAAAGATCAAGTCGGAAGGTACCCAGGTGCTGTTAACCCGCTTCAGTCTTCCAGCCTCTACGGCCTCGTCAATGAAGGCCGCAGGAAGGATGCCAACCCCCAGGCCATCTTCTGCCATCCGCAGACAGGCCGCGAGCGATGTGGACGGAAAAAGCCTAAGCCGATCAATGTCGTCGCGCTTGTTCAAGGCGTGGACTTCCGCAAAGGGCCTTGTGTTCCGGGCGAAGGTTATGATCGGCCAACGGGTCAGTTTATCGAGCTCTGCAAATCCGTCCGGCAGGTCCAGAGCCGGGCTGTGGACCCAGGCCAGATCAAACGAGCAAAGAGGCCGGTTTTCGATCCGGTAGTCGGACACCGGACCCATCAGAAAAGCCAGGTCCAGGCTCCTTTCGATCAAGGAATCCCGCATGCTGGAGGTCACATCGACGTTTAGCTCGATATCAAGGTTGGGAAAAACCTTTGCCGCACGCTGGAAAAAGCCGGGCAGCCAGGTTTGAACAATGGTTTCGGAGACGCCGAGCCGCAGCAGGCCGGAAACCGCATCCTGCTCGGAGGCGGCTTCTCTGAACCGGTCGCCCAGGGCCATCATTTTCTGAGCCAGGGGGAGCAGATCCACGCCTTGCGTGGTGAGCTTTATGGACCCGGCCCTGCGCTCAAACAGCCGGGTGCCCAGGTCCGTCTCCAGGGCATTGATCCGGGAAGAGACCGCCGGTTGGGAACTGTTCAGTTTCTGGGCGGCTTTTCGAAAGCTCCCCAAGGTCGCGATCCAGACGAAGGTTTCGATCTGTTTCAGGTTCAAGGGCTTTAATCCGTCTTCTCAGGCCCGTCTTTTCATGCGGTTCGGGGCCTAGATCTCTTCGAAGTCGTAAGGCGCGTAGGACCGGTGGCTGACGTCAATCTTGATGGATCGGTCGATGGGCGGAAAGGCCCTTTGCTGGCAGTCTTGACGTCCACAGATTCGACAGTTCACACCGATGGGGATGGCCGCCTGCTTATTCGAGATGTCCAGCCCTTCGGAATAGACCACGTCCTTCGCATAGGCGGTTTCGCAGCCCAGTCCCACGGCGAAGCGCCGGGCAGGGCGGTGATAGGCACCGCCCGGTTTGGTGACGGTGCGCGCGATGCTGATGTAGGACACGCCGTCAGGCATGCTGGCCAATTGCACCAGAATTTTGCCCGGCTGGGCGAAAGCCTCGTGGACATTCCAAAGCGGGCAGGCCCCCCCGAAGCGACCGAAATGGAAACGTGTCGCACTATGGCGTTTGTTGATGTTGCCCGCCGGATCGACGCGGACAAAGAAGAACGGCAGACCGCGGGAGCGGGGTTTTTGCAAGGTGCTCAGCCGGTGGCAGACCTGTTCGAAACTGGCCCCGAAGTGGCTCTGCAAAAGTTCGATGTCGTGGCGAACTTCCCTCGCCTGCCGGGCGAAAACGCCATAGGGCATGGCGAGTGCGCCCGAAAAATAGTTGGCGAGTCCCACCCTGCAGATGGAACGGGCGTTTTCGGATGTGAACTTGGCCTCGTCGATTAGGGCCTCGATGGTGTCGCGTTGCGACAGAAGCGCGATCTGGTGGGCGATGTGGAAAGTTCGGCTGGGGCCGTTCAGGCGCGCAGAAAGATAGAGCGTCCCGTTTTCGGAATCGAACCGACGCATGGCGTTGACGCCATCTTCGTCGCTGACCAGCTTGATCCGTACGTCCAGTTTGCGGCGAAGATAGTCGGTAAGACCGGTCAGCATGTCGCCCAGTGGAAATCCTTCGTCATCCCAAAGGGCTTCGGCCGCCTCGTCCAGCGGGCCGAAATAGTTGTTCCGATAGTAAAAGAAATCCCGCACTTCCTCGTAAGGAAACTGGGGGCCATGTACCTCTGGTTCGTCGTCGGCTTCGGCTAGGCTGTCGGCCAGACTTTCGGCGCGCTCGCGGGTTTTCTGATAGGCCTGATAGATCGCGAGAAAACGCCGAACCGTCTCGGGGGAGGCAGCGATGACGTTGCGCAACTCCCCCATGGAGAGCGATCCACCACCAAAGCTGGGGTCGGCGACCGCATCCTTCAGGTCGGCCAGCAACCGGGTGTCGTCGTCCTCGGCGAAGGCATGAATGTCGACGTCGAAGAAACTGCAGATCCGCATCACAACGGGCAGTGTGAGCGGCCGCTGATTGCTTTCGATCTGATTGAGGTAGCTGGGCGAGATCTCCAATTCGCGCGCAAGGGCGGCCTGGTTCAATCCCTTGCCCTCCCGCAAGCGTTTGACCTTATGGCCCAAAAACAGTTTTGGCGCCCGTTGGCTGGCCACGAAAACACCCCCAAGTTCAACCGCCGATGAGATTTGCAAGATTTGCAAAATCGTAGCGCGCTTTGTGAAACCCTATGCAATATAACACTTTTTTACAAGACCTGCGAAGGCGTATGTGCAAAACCTGCGAAGGACACCGGGCCTTGGAAAACGGTGCACAAGAGAAACTAGAGATATCAGTCCCCGGGAGGACAAGCCGATGACGAACGCCTATGAAGACGCGCACAAACGCTCTCTCGACGATCCGGAAGCCTTCTGGGCGGAAGCCGCCGAGGATTTGGTTTGGGAACAGAAATGGGATGCCGTGCTGGACCGCTCCAATGCGCCGCTGTACCGCTGGTTCCCCGGTGCCCTTTGCAACACCTGCTTCAACTCGTTGGACCGCCATGTCATCCGGGGCCGGGGTGACCAACTCGCCCTGATCTGGGATAGCCCGGCTGCCGGCGAACAGCGACGCTACACCTATGCGGAACTGCGCGACGAGGTGGCCAAGGTCGCTGGTGCGCTGCGCGATATGGGCGTGAAGAAAGGTGACCGCGTCGTCATTTACATGCCGATGGTCCCCGAAGCCGTCATGGCCATGCAGGCCTGTGCCCGTCTGGGTGCCGTTCATTCCGTTGTTTTCGGTGGATTTGCCTCCAAGGAATTGGCTGTGCGCATTGATGATGCGAAGCCGAAGGCCATCATTTCCTGCTCCAATGGGATCGAGGGCAGCCGGGTGATTGCCTATGAGCCGCTCCTGAATGGTGCGATCGAGATTGCCGAGCACAAGCCGGATCACTGCCTGATCCTGAAGCGCCCGCAGGCTGAATACAATCTGACGCCCGGCCGGGACCTCGATTGGGCCGAAGCCGTCGGTGCCGCAACCCCTGCGCCTTGCGAGCCCGTGGCCGCGACCGATCCGCTTTACATCCTCTACACCTCGGGCACCACGGGCCAGCCGAAAGGCGTTGTCCGCGACAACGGTGGTCATATGGTCGCCCTGAAATGGTCGATGAAGAACATCTACAATGTGGAAGCCGGGGATGTTTACTGGGCCGCTTCCGATGTGGGCTGGGTCGTTGGCCACAGCTACATTGCCTATGGTCCCTTCCTGGCCGGCTGTACAAACGTGATGTTCGAAGGCAAGCCCGTCGGCACCCCGGACGCCGGTGCCTTCTGGCGGATGATCGACGAGCATAAGATCAACGTGCTGTTCACCGCTCCGACGGCTTTCCGGGCCATCCGCAAGGAAGACCCGGAAGCGGAATTGATTGCGAAATACGACATGTCGAGCCTGAAATCGCTCTTCCTGGCCGGTGAACGCACCGATCCCGAAACACTCAATTGGGCGATTGAGAAACTCAAGGTTCCGGTGGTCGATCACTGGTGGCAGACGGAAACCGGCTGGGCCATCGCGGCCAACTGTCTCGGCCTGCACGAATTCCCGATCAAAGCGGGATCTCCCACCAAGGCCGTGCCCGGCTATGACGTCCGCGTGCTGACCGATGAGGGCGAAGAACAAACGCCCGGCGAGATCGGCTCCATCGTGGTGAAACTGCCGTTGCCGCCGGGTACCTTCCCGACGCTCTGGAACGCCGAACAGCGCTATCGCGACAGCTACCTGGCCGAATTTGAAGGCTACTACAGCACGTCGGACGCCGGAATGATCGATGGCGATGGCTATGTCTACGTCATGGGACGGACCGACGATATCATCAACGTAGCCGGCCACCGTTTGTCCACCGGTGCGATGGAAGAGGTTCTGGCCCAGCACCCTGATGTGGCCGAATGCGCCGTGATCGGTGCCGCCGACAAGCTGAAGGGCGAGATGCCGGTTGGCTTCCTGGTCCTGAAAGCCGGTGTTGATCGCCCCGAGGCCGAGGTGGTCGCAGAAGTCGTCAAACTGGTCCGCGAGAAGATCGGCCCCGTGGCCGCCTTCAAGCAGGCCTGTATCGTTGACCGCCTGCCGAAAACGCGTTCGGGCAAGATCCTGCGCGGCACCATGAAGAAGATCGCAGACTCCCAAGATTACAAAGCGCCTGCAACCATTGATGATCCGGCGATCCTGCCCGAGATCACCGATGCGTTGAAGTCGCTCGGATACGCCAACCCCTAAGGCGGAATTCATCCCGGGGGGGACCGACGGCAACGCCCCCGCCGTCATCGTTCCGCAGGTCCTTTGGCCTTGGTCTAGCCAGGGTGCCTGCGGAGCGATACCCGGGTTCGAAAACCCTCCAGACGGAGATCAAAAATGAACGAGATCATTGACGCCCTCGAGGCGCAACGGGAACGCGCGCGCCTGGGCGGTGGTGAAAACCGCATCGAAGCCCAGCACGCCAAGGGCAAACTCACCGCCCGCGAAAGGATCGAGCAGTTGCTTGATCCCGGTACGTTCGAGGAATGGGACATGTTCGTCCAGCATCGCTGCACGGACTTTGACATGGCCGACAAGCAGGTGCCGGGAGACGGCGTCGTGACGGGCTATGGCACCATCGATGGTCGACTGGTCTTTGTCTTCAGCCAGGATTTCACGGTCTTTGGCGGTTCACTGTCCGAATCCCAGGCGGAAAAAATCTGCAAGGTCATGGACCACGCCATGAAGGTCGGCGCTCCGGTCATCGGGCTGAACGATTCCGGCGGCGCGCGGATTCAGGAAGGGGTGGCAAGCCTCGCGGGCTATGCCGAGGTCTTTCAGCGCAATGTGGATGCCTCCGGGGTCATTCCGCAATTGTCGCTGATCATGGGGCCTTGTGCCGGTGGTGCGGTCTATTCCCCGGCGATCACCGACTTCATCTTCATGGTCAAGGACACGTCCCACATGTTCGTGACCGGCCCGGAAGTAGTCAAAACGGTGACCCATGAAGAAGTCACCCAGGAAGAGCTGGGCGGCGCAGGGACGCACACCGCCAAGTCGGGTGTCGCCCACGGGGCCTTCGAGAACGATGTGGAAGCGCTTTTGATGCTGCGCCGCTTTGTCGATTTCCTGCCCGCCAACAACAAGGAAAAACCACCCGTCCGCCCGACGGATGACGATGCGGACCGGGTCGAGATGTCTCTCGACACCCTGGTGCCGGAAAATCCCAATCAGCCCTACGACATGAAGGAGCTGATCCTGAAAGTCGTCGACGAGGGCGACTTCTTCGAACTGCAGCCGGACTACGCCAAGAACATCATTGTCGGCTTCGGACGCCTTTCGGGCCAGACCGTCGGGTTTGTCGCCAACCAGCCGCTGGTGCTGGCCGGCTGCCTGGACATCGATAGCTCGGTCAAGGCGGCGCGCTTCGTGCGGTTCTGCGACTCCTTCAACATTCCGGTGGTTACCTTCGTCGATGTGCCGGGCTTCATGCCGGGGACGGAACAGGAATATGGCGGCATCATCAAGCATGGTGCAAAGCTGCTTTACGCCTATGCCGAATGTACGGTGCCCAAGCTCACCGTCATTACGCGCAAAGCCTATGGCGGTGCCTATGACGTCATGAGCTCCAAACACCTGCGCGGCGATGTCAATTTTGCCTGGCCGAGCGCCGAGATTGCGGTGATGGGCCCGAAGGGTGCGGTTGAGATCATCTTCCGCCAGGACGCGGCCGATACCGACAAGATTGCCGAGCGAACCGAGGAATATCGCCAAAAGTTCGCCAATCCCTTCATCGCCGGAAGCCGCGGTTTTATCGACGACGTCATCATGCCGCATGCCACCCGCAAGCGCCTCTGCCGCTCGCTTGCCATGTTGGCGAACAAGGAAGCGGACCGCGCCTGGCGCAAACACGGCAACGTGCCGCTCTAAGGAGACAGCGATCATGTTCAGTAAAATTCTGATTGCAAACAGGGGCGAAATCGCCTGCCGCGTGATCAAGACCGCGAGACGGATGGGTATCCAGACCGTCGCCGTCTATTCCGAAGCCGACAAGAACGCCCTGCATGTGGAAATGGCCGACGAGGCTGTCCTGATCGGCCCGGCACCCAGTGCCCAGAGCTACCTGGTGGCGGAACGCATTGTCCAAGCCTGTATCGACACGGGTGCCGAGGCCGTGCATCCGGGTTATGGCTTCCTGTCCGAAAACCGGGGTTTCCAGGAAGCCCTGGCTGAGGCCGGAATCAAGTTCATCGGCCCGGACGGTCCGGCGATCGAGGCCATGGGTGACAAGATCGAGAGCAAAAAGCTCGCTTCGGAAGCCGGGGTCTCGACCGTGCCTGGCTACATGGGCGTGATCAAGGATGCCGAAGAGGCCGTCAAGATCGCCCGCGACATCGGCTATCCGGTGATGGTCAAGGCCTCTGCCGGCGGTGGTGGCAAGGGCATGCGGATCGCCCGCAACGATGAAGAGGCCCGCGAGGGTTTTCAGTCCGCCACCAACGAGGCCAAAGCCTCTTTCGCTGATGACCGGGTCTTCGTCGAAAAATTCATCGAGGAACCCCGCCTCATCGAAATTCAGGTGCTGGCCGATCGCCATGGCACGACGCTTTATCTGGGCGAGCGCGAATGCTCGATCCAACGCCGCCACCAGAAGGTCATCGAAGAGGCACCGAGTCCCTTCCTGGATGAGGCGACCCGCAAGCGCATGGGCGAACAGGCTGTCGCCTTGGCGCGTGCCGTGGATTACGTCTCGGCGGGAACGGTCGAATTCATCGTCGATGCCGACCGCAACTTCTACTTCCTGGAGATGAACACCCGCCTGCAGGTCGAACACCCGGTGACCGAGATGATCACCGGCATCGACCTGGTGGAACAGATGATCCGCGTCGCCTACGGCGAAAAGCTGGCCTACACCCAGGACGACATCAAGCTGACCGGCTGGGCCATAGAAGGCCGGGTCTATGCAGAAGACCCGTTCCGGGGCTTCCTGCCATCCACAGGTCGCTTGATCCGCTATATGCCGCCGGAAGAAGACGAAGTGGTCCGCGTCGATACCGGCGTCTACGAAGGCGGCGAGGTCTCGATGTTCTATGACCCGATGATCGCCAAGCTGATCGCTTACGGTCCCGACCGGGACGGTGCCATCGCCAATCTGCGCGAAGCTCTCGACGGCTATTACATCGAGGGGGTCGCGCAGAATATTCCCTTCCTGGCGGCCCTGCTGGCCAATCCGCGCTTCGTCGATGGCCGGTTGACGACCAATTTCATTGCCGAGGAATACCCGGACGGATTCAGTGCCGATCATCTGGCGCCTGAGGATCCGAAGTTGTTCGCGGCGGTGGCGACGGTCATCCACCGCAAGGCCATGGAACGCGCCGCCAAGATTTCAGGCCAGCTTCCCGGACACGAGAAGCAGGTTGGTGGTGATTTCGTTGTCGGTATCGACGGTCAACGTCACACGGTGGAGATCGATACATCGCAGAGCGGTTGGACGGTCCGCGTGGACGGATCCAGCTTCGAGATTGCCTCCGACTGGCGGTTCGGCCAGCCCCTGTTCAACGCGACCGTGAACGGCGAGGCCATCGCCATGCAGGTGAGCCGCGAAGTGGCGGGGAGCCGGCTGTCCCATCGGGGGACCTCTGTCGTGGCCCATGTCATGACGCCCCGGACAGCGGGCTTCTGGGACCTGATGCCGGTCAAGCAGGCACCTGACATGTCCAAATATCTGCTTTCTCCGATGCCGGGCTTGCTGGTCTCGGTCGAGGTGGAGGAAGGCCAGGAGGTCAAGGCCGGTGCCCAACTCGCCACGGTCGAAGCCATGAAGATGGAAAACATCCTGCGCGCCGAACGCGATGGCACGGTCAAGGCGATCTCCGCCAAACCGGGCGACAACCTGGCTGTCGACCAAATCATCATTGAATTCGCTTGAGACGACGAAATCCCGAGATAGAGGAGGAAACGATCATGAACAAAACGACGACACTCTCCGCATATGTCCTGCCCGCTAGTTTGCCGGTGGGGTTGATTGCGGCTGTTCTCGGGTCCCTGGTTCTTGCCCTCTCGGCCAAGATCCAGGTGCCTTTCTGGCCCGTGCCGATGACCCTGCAAAGCCTTGCGATCATTACCATTGGTATGGCTTTCGGCATGAAGCTCGCCACCTTCACCGTTCTACTTTACCTCGGTGAGGGCCTTGTCGGCATCCCGGTCTTTGCGGGTGCCGGCGCGGGTCCGGCCTATTTGATGGGTCCGACGGCGGGTTATCTGGCGGGCTTCGTCATGGCGGCGGCTTTTTGCGGATGGATGGCTGAACGGGGTTGGGATCGGCATTGGCTGAAAGCCCTGGCCGCGCTGACCATCGGGCATCTGCTGATGTTCATTCCGGGCGTCGCCTGGCTCGCGACCCTCATGGGCCTGGAAAAAGCCATGGCCGTCGGCTTCACGCCTTTTGTCGCAGCGACCGTGCTCAAGACCTTGCTCGCCGCTGCCCTGTTGCAGGCCGCCTGGAAGTTGGTCAAGAAGGTGAGGCATTCGTCATGACCGGCTTTGACAAAAAGACCTTGGAAGACTGGCGCGCATTGGCGGAGAA